>NZ_JAJBMO010000002.1 GCF_020537505.1 Blautia glucerasea
ATAACGAGTAAACCGACGATCAAGACAGGCGGAAAACCGCCTGCTCTTGACATGCCATTCAACAACTGTTATATATAAAACAAGGGTGAAAAGCTCAAACTGTAAGCTCACCACCCTTGCATATCATAGAAGAATCTTATTTACAGACTTTTTCTCACAGTCTCGAAATATTAAAGTTCAAGTGAATCTTCCGCATCTACCCACATCTGCAAATTTCCATCAAGATATAACCTTGCATATTCTAATGGCTCATCAATTGCAAGAGATGTCAAAGCACATTCTGATCCAGGTGTAGTCTTTAAATTCTTTTCAGCTTCCCAGCAGTCAATGCGAAGCATATAGCCGGCACTGGTATAAACATCAATACTGTTGCACTGTGGATTGTATTCTGCAAATATTGTTCTCATCGTATCCCATCTCCTTATTATTCAATCAACCATTAATTGTAAAAATTAAGAAGCATTTCAATCAGTTCACCATGTCAGTTTTATTTTGTGTTATACTGTTTTATAGATTTTTCTTGCCCTTGTATTTTCCCTTATCAGAGTTCGTAAACTTATACGGGAAGATATAACACAAGGGAAACAATAAGGGAAAGCTCACCTGCGATAAATCCAGTGTTTTCAAGGATTTACAGTGAATTTAATAACAAAATATAACAGTTATTAAATCTCTTAAAACAGGTGAAATCTCAATCGGAATTTACAGGAAGTGTGACAAGAAAGCCAAAACGGTATACTGGGAAAAAAAGATTAAGAAAAGAATAAAGAGCTGGTTTTAATTGTAAAATTTATGGGGAACTAACATCAGCTTATTGACATTAATTTAAAAATAAGTATAATAATAGTTGAGTAATTGTTCAACTATTATTTGGAGGTGAATATATGTCAAAAACGTCTTATATTTGTAATTGCGATGTAATTCATGAGGATATTGTGAATGATGTGAAATCCAAGATGCAGCCAAAAGATGATTATATCCAGTTGGCTTCTTTGTTTAAGCTATTTGGAGATGGAACTAGAGTACAAATCTTACACGCTCTAGAACAGAGTGAGATGTGTGTATGTGATCTTGCAGTGCTACTGGGGGTAACAAAATCTGCAATTTCGCATCAGTTAAAGGCATTACGCCTAGCGAATCTGGTAAAATTCCGTAAAGAAGCACAGATAGTTTACTACTCGCTGGCAGATGATCATGTGAAAGAGATTATTGACAAGGGATTTGAGCATCTTTGGCAGAAATAATATTTTTTAATATTATAGTTGAGTAATTGAACAATTAAACAAATTATAAGGAGATTATCATGAAACGCATATTTCTATTAAAAGGGTTGGACTGTCCAAATTGTTCCGCAAAAATTGAAAAAGAAGTCGGAGAGTTGGATGGAGTGCAATCCTCAGTGGTAAATCTGATGAAGCAGACGCTTACAATCAATGTTACTCAGACAGCCGCAGATACGATAGCCAGTCAGATTGAAACGATTGTTCATAGTCATGAGCCCGATGTGGAAGTTCAGGAAGAAACCGTTATGAATGTTACAAAGAGTTATTCGTTAAAAGGATTGGATTGTCCGAATTGTTCTGCAAAAATTGAAAAAGAAGTCGGAGAATTGGATGGAGTACAATCCTCAGTTGTAAATTTGATGAAGCAGACGCTGACAATCAATGTTGCTCCAGCTGCCGCAAATACAATAGCCAGTCAGATTGAAACGATTGTCCACAGCCATGAGCCGGGTGTGGAGGTTCAGGAAGAAACAATTATCCCCGTTACAAAGAGTTATTTGTTAAAAGGGTTGGACTGTCCGAACTGCTCCGCAAAAATTGAAAAAGAAGTCGGAGAATTGGATGGAGTACAATCCTCAGTTGTAAATTTGATGAAGCAGACGCTGACAATCAATGTTGCTCCAGTTGCCGCAAATACAATAGCCAGTCAGATTGAAACGATTGTCCACAGCCATGAGCCAGATGTAGAAGTTTCCGAAATTGCACAGGAATACTATATACCTGCAAAAAAACAGGATACCAATACATCCTATAATAATGAGGACAAGAAGTTGACGATTCGTTTAGCGATTGGCGCAGCAATCTATGGTATTGGTATGGCATTGACAGTTTTTGCGAAAGTGCCACTGCCTGTCGAGTTAGTTTTTCTTATTGTCTCCTATATTATTCTTGGCGGGGATGTTGTATGGCAAGCTGTGAGGAATATTTCAAAGGGACGTGTGTTTGATGAACATTTCCTGATGAGCGTTTCTACGATTGGTGCTTTTGTCATTGGTGAATATCCGGAAGCAGTTGCTGTTATGCTGTTCTATCAAGTTGGTGAATTTTTCCAATCATTGGCTGTTGAGCATTCCAGAAAATCTATATCAGATTTAATGGATATACGTCCGGATTGTGCTACAGTCAGAAGGAACGGAGAATTGATTACCATATCTCCTGAAAGTGTTGCCATTGGTGAAATTATTATTGTAAAGCCTGGTGAAAAAATCCCATTAGACGGTGTGGTATTGGATGGAGATTCTATGCTGGATACGAGGGCTTTAACTGGAGAATCGGTTCCGAGAAGCGTTCATAAAGGAGACGAAGCACTTTCCGGTTGTATGAATCAGACGGGTGTTTTAACGATTAAGACAACGAAAGCATTTGGTGAATCTACTGCTTCAAAGATTATTGATCTTGTGGAGAATGCGTCCAGTAGAAAAGCACCAACAGAAAATTTCATTACTACATTTGCACGTTATTACACTCCTATTGTTGTAATCTTAGCAGCTATTCTGGCAATTCTGCCACCGATCCTTCTTGGTGGAGGTTGGACAGAGTGGATTCGCAGAGGATTTGTTTTCCTTGTGGTATCTTGCCCATGTGCATTGGTCATTTCAATCCCGCTGACTTTCTTCGGAGGTATTGGTGCGGCATCTAAACGAGGTGTTCTTGTAAAAGGAAGTAATTATTTAGAGGCGCTTAATAATGTCAGCATTATTGTGTTCGATAAAACTGGAACACTTACAAAGGGTGTTTTCAATGTGACTGATATTCTGCCTGCAAATGGATTTTCAAAAGAACAGGTTCTGGAGTATGCGGTCCAGGCAGAGAGCTTTTCTAACCATCCTATTGCAAAATCCATTCTCTCTGCTTATGGAAAAGAAATTGACCAATCAGTTATCTCTGATTACAAGGAAATTTCCGGATATGGAATCAGTGCCATGGCAGGAAAGAAGAAAGTTTATGCCGGCAATACGAAACTTATGGATTCAGAGCATGTGGAGTACACAGCCTGTGAAAAAGTTGGTACAAAGGTTTATGTAGCAGTAGATGGTCAATATGCCGGATGCATTCTGATAACAGATGAAGTAAAGCCGGACAGCAAAAAAGCAATTTCTGATTTGAAACATATCGGTGTGGAAAAAACAGTCATGCTTACTGGTGATGATGAAAAAATCGGAAAGGCTGTTGCGGAAGAATTGCAGTTGGATGAATATTATGCACAACTGTTTCCCGATCAAAAAGTGGAAAAGGTTGAGCTTTTAGACAGTAAAAAGAGACAGGGAAGCAAATTAGCTTTTGTTGGTGATGGTATCAATGACGCTCCTGTCCTTGCTCGTGCGGATGTTGGTATCGCAATGGGTGGTCTTGGTTCAGATGCGGCCATTGAAGCTGCGGATGTGGTTCTGATGACAGATGAACCATCTAAGCTGGTGGATGCGATTGATGTGGCAAAAGCGACAAAGCAAATTGTCATGCAGAATATAGTGATTGCCCTTGGAATTAAGAGTGTGTTCCTGATCCTTGGTGCTCTGGGTATAGCTGGAATGTGGGAAGCTGTATTTGGTGATGTAGGCGTTACCATAATTGCCGTCTTGAACGCAATGAGGATTTTGAAAAAATAAGAAACGAGGTGGCAATGTGAAACGGAAATTGATTCTGTTAGCAGTTACAATTGTTTTTCTTGCAGGTTTCGGTGCACTTTTGCACTCACCGCCCTCTATGATTGATGCAATCACAGGAGCAACACCGAAGTCAAAAAAGGCGGCTCAAGCCTCCGCACAGTTGGAAGGCTCTTATGTTCTCGGTATTAATATGATGTCAGATGGTCTCGACAACGAGAACACCCGGAATAAATTAAAAGAATTGGCACTGGACGATTCAGAAACAAATGAAACAGATCTCATGAAAACGGACATTAGTTTTCGGTTATATGTATCTGAGACGGATTATCCGCTTGTCAGTTATGCTAAGAAACTCTGTGACAGGTTGAAACAGGCCGGTTTTTCCGTAGATCTGAAAGAGTACAGTAACACAATGATGCTATCAAGAGTGGTAAGTGGAAAGTATGATGTATTCCTGGCATCGGATGATTTTATTGACGTTACAACGCTAACACAGATGGACTATATGATCATGGACAGCGAAGAAATGAGGTGAGCGGGAATTTATGAGAAAATGGAATACGATTTTGTCTGTTTTAATGCTTCTCATTTTTATGATTCATGGAATCATGGGCAGCTTTATGCTGAACGGAGTTGGAAGTAGTGCAGGGAAACTTCTTGCATGGATTGGTGTTGGTATTCTTGTTGTGCATACGGTGATTGGTGTCATCCTGACAGTTCAGAGTTTACAGACAGCGAAGCAATCAGGAAAAATGTATCTGAAACAAAACGTCATATTTTGGGCGAGACGAGCCAGTGGGATGGCAATACTGATTCTGCTGTTATTCCATATTGGCTTGTTTGGAAAGGTGCAGAATGGGACATATATTTTGTTCCCTTTTACAACTGTAAAGATGGTAACTCAGCTTTTGTTCGTAGCGGCAATCTTTGTCCATATTTTTATCAATATCCGCCCATTGCTCGTATCACTGGGAATCATCAGTTATAAAGAACGAAGGAGTGATATTTATTTGATCCTTTCGGTGCTTCTTCTTTTTATAGCGGGAGCGGTTATTTTATATTATATTGGGTGGCAATATCTATGAGTAAGACAATTATTATTATAGGTGCTGGACTGGCAGGACTTTCAGCGGCTTTGCAGGCAGCGGAAAATGGATGCAATGTAAAACTGGTTTCCTCCCTTCCGTCAGAGCGGGCACAGTCTGTTATGGCGGAGGGCGGTATCAACGCAGCTTTGAATACAAAAGATGAAAACGACAGTCCCGAAGAACATTTTACAGATACAATAAAGGCAGCATGTGGTCTGGCAGATCCAAATGCAGTTTGGGGAATGACACAGGCAGCACCGGAGCTGGTGCACTGGCTGCTAAAACTTGGAGTTAAATTTAACATGAGTGGCTATGATGATGTGGATCTGCGGAATTTTGGCGGGCAGAAAAAGAAACGGACTGCTTTTGCACAGAGCGATACCGGGAAGCAGATTATGACAGCTATGATAGACGCTGTTCGCAGGAAAGAAGCATCTGGTATGGTAGAACGGTTCAGCCATCATTCTTTCCTAACACTTCATCTGTGTGGCAATATTTGTTGTGGCTGCGTAATCAGGGATGAATACAGTCAGGAAATTGTGGAATTACCGGGGAATGCGGTCATTGTTGCCTCCGGTGGTATGCACGGATTGTTTGGGAATACAACAGGTTCGCTGTCCAATACGGGAGAAGTAACCGCAGAATTGTTCCGGCTTGGTGTTCCTCTGGCAAATGGTGAAATGATCCAGTATCATCCGACTACTGTGGAATGCGGCGGGAAACGTATGCTTATCAGCGAGGCAGCTAGAGGGGAAGGCGGCAGGCTGTTTGCTCTCAGAAACAATCAGCCGTGGTATTTCATGGAGGAAAAATACCCGGAGCTTGGAAATCTGATGCCCCGTGATATTACCGCCAGAGAAATATGGAAGGTCAGCCATGAATCCGAGGTATTTCTTGATATGACGGAAATATCGAAGGAGGTCATTTCAAATAAGCTGTCTGGCTTAGCAGATGACTGCATGACATATCTGCATAAGGATATCCGGAAGGAACCGGTGCCTGTTTTGCCAGGAATCCACTACTTCATGGGTGGTATTCTTGTGGATGAACAGCACAGAACGTCGATTCAGAATCTTTATGCTGCCGGGGAATGCTGTGCCCAATATCATGGTGCAAACCGTCTGGGTGGTAATTCCCTGTTGGGCGCATTGTACGGAGGACGTGTTGCGGCAAAGTCAGCCTGCGAACAAGCTGACGGCGTAGTTTTATCTTGTGCGGCGCAGATAGATATTCCACCAGTGCAGGAAATTGTGGGAACAAAACAATTAAATCAGGCTATGCAGGATTCTCTTGGGGTTGTTAGAAATGGAAATTCCCTGTTAAAAGGGATTCGGAAAGTGCAGGAACTAAAAGGAACTCTGCCGTTGCTTGGTCTTGCAGTTCTCCAAAGCGCCTTTGCCCGAAAAGAAAGCCGGGGAGCGCACTGGCGGGAGGATTATCCTGAATGCAACAACAGGGATTTTCTCAAAACGACGGTGGCACGATTTGACGGAAAGCAGATACAAATTTCCTTTATGTCTGTTCCAGAGAGGCGGTGATTAACTTGGTATATAAAGTACGGATTCGGCGACAAGAGAATCAGAAATCAGACAGCTATTGGCAGGAATTTGAGTTTGGCGGAAGTGAAAATAGTTCTATTGCCGCTGTCTTAAACGAATTGAATAGTCGTAGCCCACTGACAGATGCATGTGGGAATACGGCTGCTCCTATTGGATGGGAATGCGGTTGTATGGTACGTAAATGCGGAGCGTGTGCCATGCTGATCAACGGACTTCCCCGGCTGGCCTGCTCTACATTTTTGAATATGCTAAAGAGCAGTACCGTTACACTGGAACCACTCAGTAAGTTTCCTCTTGTCAGGGATCTGATTGTTGACCGGTCATTCCTGTTTGAGAACTTGAAGAAACTAAACCTTTGGTTGGAAAGCGAAGCCTATATGATTGAATTTACACACGAACCGAGGTATCAGTCGGCTCGCTGCCTGATGTGCGGGTGCTGCCTTGAGGTTTGTCCAAACTTTTCTTCAAAGGGTACTTTTGCTGGAGCGGTTGCAGCGGTCAACGCTTTTCGGATTCTGAATGAAGAACAGGAAATAAGCCATCGGAATGAGGTTTCAACTCAATATAAGGAAAATTATTTTGAGGGATGCGGGAAATCATTAGCTTGCCATAACATTTGCCCGATTGGTCTGCCTGTCGAAGAATTGATCGTGAGGTCAAATTCGGTAGCTATTTGGGGAAGACAGTGAGTATCAAAACGCTGATTAAAAAAAACATGATTAACCTACATCTATGGTTTTACCAAAAATAGAGACATATCCTTTGTTTCGGTGTGGTAGCGGTTTTATTATGGACTGGATTCCGTCAAGGATGAATTTGATGCTTCCCTGAGAGAGTATATCCAGTCGGAAGAACATGTCTCAGCAAAGCAGCAGAAGAGATATTGATCAAATTATGTCAATGTCTCTTTTTTTATGGAAGAAACAGGCTGATCAGAAATATGCAAAAGAGTAGCCTATTTTAATTATTTAACGAAAGGCGAACAGGGGTGTTCACAAGGGTGTGCACCGTTAAATTGTATCAATTTCGTAGTCGCAACGAATCCATGTCGGTGCGGATATTTTCCGGTGATCTGAAATTGCAGGAACGTTGCAAGCAATATCTTTCTATTAATTTGTTTATTGCTATAGGATTTTTCTACAAACTTATGGATAACGTGTGCTTTGTGGTGCACGTTTTTCTGTATTCAGATGGTGTCATATTGAAATATTTGAAAAAAATTTTTCTGAAGTTATTCAAGGACTGGAAACCTGTTCGTTCGCTGATTTCTGAAACAGGAAGTGTACTGTTTTGTAAAAGATCAGCGGCCTGTTTCATTTTCTGATTCTGAATATTTTCAATAAATGTATGTCCGGTAGCATTCTGAATAATACGCTGTAACTGACGTTCACTGTAGTTAAAAATTGAAGAAAGTTCTTTCAGTGAAACTGTCTTATAATTAGCCTGCATATAACGGAGAATATACATCAGATTTTTCTCTGAAGAGTTCGGATGGATACCAGAAAGCTCTGTATGTTGTTCATGACGGCGAAATAGATTGATGAAAAACAGAGAAAGCAGAGTATTGACCATTTGTTTTCTATATCGTTTTGGCTGTGCACATTCCGTATATGCACGGTCAATGAGGTCAGAAAGAACGGAATCTTTTCCTGTATGAAAAAGAAGATAGGGAATTTCTGAAGTCTGATAGAAAGTTCTTTTGAAGAAGTCAGAAAGAATGGTATTATCATCCAGAAGTCCGAAAAACGACTGTTCAAAAGTGCTTTTTCGTATAAGAATATTCATAATGACGTCTTTATCATGGAAAGCACTTAAAGAATGGGTAATATCCGATGCCATAATACAGATATCTCCTGTTTGCATGGAAATATTACGGTCGAAGATATAATTGATACAGCCTCCGCTCTGGACGAAGATCATTTCAAAAAAGTCATGATCAGACATATTTATGATGAAGGCAACACGTTTTCCTGCCTGGGCAGCCTGCCGCAGATTACCTTTGAACATTTTGTCTTATCTATTTTTTCAGGAGGATTTTATGAACCGAACAGAAGACGTATTTTTATCACATGAACATTTATGGAGCTATCGCACCAGAACAGTAGACCCTAAATCGCAGACAATCCGTTCCGTTACCCATAACGGCATTTTGCAGCGCAGTACAGCTGAAACACTTTGCGAAGAAGCAGCACGTATTTCTACAAAGGAACTTGTGGAATTGAAAAGTGCCAACCATTGCCCTTTTACTTTCAACGAATACCTGAGCTATTATTTTTATAAAATATACCTTGCATATAATTGCAGCAAAAATGAAATTATAAGGAATCGCTGGGTCATCCGCAACCTAATCGATCCCAACATTACAACAGATCCGCTTCTTCACAATGTCGATGCCAAATATCTAAAAGATTTGATCAATGCCTGCAAAGCTTATTGCAAAGGTACCGAATATGCCGTAGCCAAACTGCTGCAGCTTTTTTCAGATGATATATGGAAACACGGAGAAGTCAGCTGCAATCCCGCACCTTCACCTGCCGCTTATAAAAAGCCCCAAACAACCGTATTACTCTATACCAGCGAACAGCTTAAAATTTTTCTGAATGCGGTATACAGCAGTTCCTGCCCTCACCGTCTGGAATTCCTTCTTGCATTGTTCTGCGGCCTGCATACAGGAGAGATACTTGGCCTTACCTATAAAGACTTCACTCCCTGTACCCGTGTGCTGGAAATCCATCACCAGTATATCAAAAACAAGCAGCTACAGAAATATTTGACTGGTTGTATGAACAGTTAAGACATGAAGTATTCACTAGCCTCTTCCAGGTGATTTTGACAGACAGAGGAAGTGAATTTACTAACCCGCTGGCAATCGAATTTAATAAGGGCAATGGTCGCAGAACACATATCTTTTATTGTGATCCACAGCGTTCTGATCAAAAAGGTGGTTGTGAAGTTACACATGAGATGATTCGTCGTGTGCTTCCGAAGAAAACCTCTTTTGATAACTTAACTCAGGATGATATCAATCTTATGATGAGTCATATCAACTCATATAACAGAAAAAAACTGAATAACCAGTCGGCACACCAGTTGTTCAGCTTCATTAATGGCGGGGATATTCTTGACAAGTTAGGAATAAAATCCATTCCCGCTAACGAGATTAGCCTTACATCTCTATTACTGAAAAATAAGAAAACGTAGCGCCATTCGGAAGAAATACTGAACCGAATGAGGGGTGGAATTTGATCTTGCGAAAAAAGAAATAAAATTCGACCTCCGCTTAACGTGACTCTTTTTTCAGAGGATTAAGATCTCAAAAAAGAATATCAGCATATGAAGCATAAAACAACTTGTTTCTAATAGTAAATTCCAGTTTTGAAGAACTTTGCAAAACTAACTTCCATAAAAATCATGATATTTTGATTTGCCAGAATTTACTTTTGCAAGCGATTAGCTAAATCTGAACTTAAACTTGCAAACTGGAAGCTCGGATTCCAATTCAGCAACAAATATTATGGAAGAAGGAAGAGAACAACTATAAAGAAAAATCTAAGAAATCAAGGCGAAAAAAATCAAAATAATAATAATTTAAATTGAATTTCCTGCATATTATGGATATAATAATATCGGAGGTGCAAAAATATGTTAGTAGAATTTCGATTTAAAAATTATAGATCTTTCAGGGATGAAGCTATTCTTTCTATGGAGGCAGTTGGACTTGCATCGTTTAAAAGCTGTCTGATCGAACAAAATAATATGAAGGTATTACCAGGTGTAGCCATTTATGGAAAAAATGGTGGAGGCAAGAGTAACGTAATCCGGGCATTTTGGTTAGCTGTTCAGTTTATTCGAAATGCACAGAGAACACAGCATGAAAAAGCTGCGGTTCCCGTAGTACCTTTTGCACTCAATGATTATTCTGCAAATGAACCAACAGAGTTTGAATTTGATTATATTAATGGCGGTATAAAATATTGGTATTCATTTTCTGCAACGAAGCAAAAAATAGTAAGAGAGTCTTTATATCATGCACCCAAAGGACAAAAAGCCCAGGTATTTGTCAGAGAAGGACAGAAATTTACGTTTACTGAGGATAAAGCAAGGAGAAAATTAATAAGTGAAACGGTAGCTGAAAACCAGCTGTTTTTCTCAGTTGCGTGTACAATGAATGATACGATATGTATTAATGCAATGAAATGGTTTCGGGAAGATATTTTCTTTTCCAGGGATTATACCGACATTCCGAGGCAGCTGCTGGAATATTACAATGACAGCAATATGCTTAAAGCTATTTCGGATTATGCAAAAACAGCAGACTTTGGAATTGAAGAGATGCAGTTTGAGGTAGAAAACAAGGAAATTGGAAACAATCTTGAATTTCCTGATGATATTCCAGAAGGCATGAAGGCTGCGCTGACATCATTTATCCAGATTTTGTCTGAGACTTCCAACAATTCGGAAGGACAGCTGAAAATGAGCCAGGTAAAAGCGAAAACCAGGCATAAGGGCATTAATGCTGCAGGTGAGGACAAACTATATCATCTGGAATTGGAGGATGAATCAGATGGAACAAGGAAATTGATGTCAATTGCACCTGCAATTGAGTCTGTCCTTAATAAAGGAGGCATTTTATTAGTAGACGAATTAGAGAGGGAATTACACCCTATGCTTGTTAATTTCATTATTGCAAAGTTTCAAAGCAAAAAAAGCAATCCCAATGGTGGCCAGATTATTTTCACCACGCATAACACTGAACTTATGAATTTAGAGTTTATGAGAAAAGATCAGATTTATTTTGCAGATAAAAAAAGGTCTGATGGCTCATCTGAGCTTTACAGCGTGACTGATTTTGTTACCAAGACAACCGATAATATCCGGAAAGGCTATTTGGTTGGAAAATATGGTGCCACTCCTAACATTGAGATTGAAGAGGTAGAATAATGGCAAGAAAAACTGGAGGCAGAGGATCTGGTAAAGTTATTATCAGAGTGTTTTGTGAAGGAGAAAGTGAACAGGCATATACTGAATTTTTGAAGCATAAATTCAGTGATGTGGCTGTAATTGAGTATCCGAAAGAAACTGGGCTATTTGACAGAGCAAGTGATCGTTTTGCTAAAGATCCATTGTACAGAGACTATAAAGAGGTTATTAACGAAATTTGGTTCTTCTTTGATGTTGAAACAAAGGATATTGATAAAGTAAATGAACGGTATCAAATAATAAAACGCTTAAGGAAATTTGGCAGGAATAAGAATACGCGTGTTCGTCTGCTAATGACAACGGGGTGTATTGAATATTGGTTCATGCTGCACCGCAGATATTATACGCCTTCTTTGCAAACTACTGCTGAGAAAGAGAAAGTGATTTCTGACCTAAAGTTAGAAGAGCCTTTATATAAAAAGGGAAATAGAGAAATCACTGCAAAGATTGCAAAAGATTATCCGATTGCAGTGAAATATGCCAAAAAGACTTTGGCAAGACTTTTGGATGAAGGTATGCCATGTTTAGAAGATACTGACATACGAAATCAGTGGCTGCTCAGAAAATGTATGACCTTTTCCAATGTTTTTGAAGCCATTGAATTTCTGGAAAATAAGGAAAACTGAAGGAATGGTTTTGGTAACATATTCCCAAATTTCCAAAGTATGTTTGGCGAAAAAGGAATTTTTGAAATGTATAGTGTTCCCACTGCACTATACATTTTTTATTTATCGTCCTTTTTCCTTTACATAAAAATACACATAGGAGAAGCGCAAAACAATGCAAGAAAAAAGAACACCTGTATTCCAGGCTGAAGACGGTTCATGGGGACATATCACCCAGACAGTAAATCCCCTTATCTGTACCATCGAATACAAATGCCATTCCGGTTTTCCTTCAAAAGAAGAAGCAGAAGAAAGCTACCAGAAATCCCTGGAGGCCTATTCCAGCCAGATCCAGCAGCTGAAAAAGTCCCGGAAGATCCCGTTTACCTTTTCTGAATATCTGGACTACTGGTTCCGTGAAGTCTATACCCCTTATTCCACCAGCAAAAGTACCTTATTCAAATACCGCTGGGTCCTATACCAGATCATCCTTCCACATCTTCAGAATGACATACTCCTGGACTGCGTCAGCGAGGAGTTTCTGAATAAACTGCTGGATTCCTGCCAGGGATACTGCCAGAATGGAGGCTATTATGCCTACAAACTCTTAAATATCATCTTATGGTCCGCTTACCAGAATAATTATATTCCGGAAAAAGAATTTCCCAAGCTAAAACACTATCCGAATCCTCAGCATAAATCCGTATTCCTTTCCACCGAACAGATCCGGAAACTGCTTGATCAGGCTTCCACAACATCCTCTTATCTGGAAATCCTCCTTGCCCTTTTCTGCGGACTTTCTACAGGAGAAATCCTGGGACTGAAATATTCAGACCTCAATTCCAAAGAACATACCTTAACTATTCAGCGGCTCTGTACCGATAACAGGGCTCATCTTGACAATCCAACATTTAAGAACCTTTTTGGAACTGCCCAGAACCGAACCTTGAAAATACCAGATTTCATTTTCCAGGAGCTTTCCAAACGTAAAAAAGAAAACCGGCTGATCCTGGAAGCCAATCCTGATACAACAGAATTTCAGGATTATGTCTGCCTTGGCGCCACTGCCAGAATAAAATCCACCTCTACCCCAGGTGCAGCACTTAGAGACATCACAAGGGCGGCCCTTCTGCCAGCTCTTAGTATGACCGATCTCCGCCATATGTCTGCCTATATACTGGCAGAAATGGGAGTGGATATCGAAAACATTTCCCATATCCTTGGACACACAAAACTCAGTTCCACCATCGCATTCTGCTGCGATTTTACTGATGAAAATAATGAAATTGAAAACGCATTAAACAACACCCTGGATCCGGTTTTTGAAATCCAGGGCAGTCTGGGAAAGGAGGTTTCCCATGCCCAAGGGAAAATACATTGAAAAACCATCTGTGAAAGATACCTTCTTTTTAGGAAGCGTTGTCTCCTGTCTTCCCGGAGGAAGTATAAGTTATATAAAGTCCCGTAAAAGATACAGTTTCCGTTTTAAACTTGTTTTCCAGTCGGGAGTTTCAAAATCGATCCAGCGCAGTGGCTTTCCCACCCGGAAAGCTGCCCAGCTTGCCAGAGATGAAGCACTCATTCAGATCTGCCGGAAGCAGTTTGTCCCGTATTCTTATACCGTAAAAGAATTTTATAATTACTGGCTCTGGTATTATATGTGGGACGAAAAAGATATTTCATACAATACCTATATGACATACCGGAACATAATATTGAATTATATTGATCCTGCACTGGGTACCATTTCCCTGCCTTCCCTGAAACGGAAAGATCTCATCCAGGTTCTGCTTGGGATTCCGTCCCCCAATGTGCGAAGGCTCGCCTGTGCGGTTGTCAGCAGTTCCATGCAGATTGCCAGGGACAGAAATTATATTTCCTGTAACATTGCCATGAAAATCACCGCAGAAGTGAACCGGCTGAAGAGGGCAGAAGAGCAGCGTCTTTTGTCCACACCCGCAGCCAGGAAACAGGCTGCAAAAGTATATTCCTCTGCGCAGCTGAGCCGTTTCCAGAATGTATGCCGGCAGGAAGAACCATCCCTTTACCTGCCCATGCTGCTGGCGACTGCAACCGGGCTCCGGGTTTCGGAACTCAGGGCCCTGAAATATGAGAATATTGACTTTCTGAACAAATGCGCATCTATCGAAACCCAGCTTGGACGCACAAAGGATGCAGATCCTGATAAAAACTACCACTCCATGCAATTCCAGGAAAAGAAGCTGAAAACGATAAACAGCCGCAGGAAAATTGTACTGCCTGATTATGTCCTGACAGAGATCCTGCTGGAACGGCAGCGTTATGAACACAACCGGGCCACAGAACCGGATTTCTGTGATCTGGGCTATGTCTGCTGCCGCAAAAATGGTTTGCCCTATGGACAAAATTTTTACAAAAAGCCGTATCAGCGTCTGTTAAAGAAATACAATTTTCCAAAGATCGACTGGCGAAAACTGCGCAATTCCAATGCTACCATCCTGGCCAACGAAAAAGTCAGCATGAAAGCCATTTCAAAAAACCTTGGGCATTCCAGTCCGGATTTTACCAATACTGTATATGTAGAGCATCAGCCACTGGTCTATGACCTCAGCAGACAGATGGAAGAGTATGTCTTACTTTATGGACTTCTGCCAGAATCCCCTGCAAAGAGAAGCCGTAAGATGTATGCCCTTCCGGACGACTCGGCATATATGAAATATTTTTCGGATAAAATTTAAACTTTCATTTCTTTATAAGACGCACAGTGTAACAATCTGTTATATTGTGTGTCTTTTTCTTCTGTATAAACAGGCGCTTTTGACTCCAATTCAGCCGAACTTAGTTTTTCCAATGTTTTCTTATAAAAATAAGCCTTTTCTATCATTTTCATACATATTATATATGTCTATAAAATGATTTTATTTAAAAAGATAAATCAGCTAAATTATTTTTTTCCAAAAACAGGATTTCAAAATCCGACATAATAGTAATAAAGGCAGAAAAATACTGGTTCGAATGCCAGCCATCAGTCGGCACTGATGTTTTTACGCCTTATATAAGCAGGAGGTCCTTTATGCAGAAAAAAGCAGAAGAGAATGTATTTTTCTCACACAAAAATTTATGGTGCTGCCATACTCTGGTTGTAAACTTTAACGCCAAGACCATTGAACACCGTACCCGCACAGGATTTCTGACACGGGACAATGCAGAAAAAGCGTATGAGAAAACCAGCCGCCTTTTCCCAAAAGAGCTTGCAAAGCTGAAAGCATCCAGCCCGTGTCCATTTACTTTCACGGAATATCTCAAACACTGGTATGAAAAGCTCTACGTCCCGGCGAGTACCAGTGGAAGCACAAAAGTAAAATACCACTGGATCATCTACCATATTATTCTGCCCCGGGTCACTGCCGATCCGCTTCTTCCATATGCAGATGCAGAATACATTGAAAACCTGATCGAATCCTGCAGGAACTATTGTGCAAGTGCAGAATATGCCGTCTATAAATTATTATACAGGATTCTTTATTCTGCCTGGAACCAGGGATTCCTTGAAACATACCTGGCATCTGACATCACAGAACGCAAAGAACCGAAATCCAGCCTTCGTATTTATACCAAAGAACAGCTGAAATTATTCCTGAATGCCATACATGAAGATCCATATGCACACCGCCTGGAGTTTCTTCTGGCACTGTTCTGCGGACTGCGTCCTGGTGAGATCCTTGGACTTACTTATAACAACTTCGATTCCAGCACCCAAACCTTAAACATCCATAAACAATATACAAAAGATGGACGCCTTCCTTCTGAATCAGCAGATTCCAAATACAGCTGTAAGAAGTTGGAAGGAGACCGGTACCGTTCTTTTCAGATCCCGGATTTTGTCTGTGAGGAACTTGTCCTCCGGCAGGAAAAAAATATGTGTTTCTTTCGCACCCATCCGGATAAAAAGGATAATGATAACTTCTGCATCAGCAGCCGTGGGAAAGTAAAAACCCTGGAAACCCTTAATACAAGATTAAAATACGTCACGGAAAAGAATGGACTTCCCGTTATCACCATGTATGATCTCCGTGATATGTTTGTCTGGATCCTGTTAGAAAAAGACTGCCCCTGGGAAGAAATCCAAAAGCTTACCGGAGGGGTTAAAATGGAACGCTTTTTAGGGACCTCATAAAAATCCATAACAGAAAGGAAAATGATAAAATGCCACAGAACACGATCAACCCGACAAAACTCAAAGACATTTTCTCAAACGGAAACCTGGTCTTGGCAACGCTTTCAGCCCATCCGCTTTACATTACCGCCCGAAACCAGTATTGTTACCGTATGAATTGCACCTTCGAATCAGGACGCCGCAAAATGGTTCAGACGAAATATTACGATACAGAAGCAGAAGCCGAGGCTATGTATCCAGTTTACAAAAAACAGGTGGAAGAAAAGCGGATTACTGTTTTTAAGTGTACCGTACAGGAATTCCATGCATACTGGACTCATTCCTACTGTTTTGACGATGCGTACAACCGGTCTATTGCAGCTTATATTCTTCCGGTCCTCGGAAAACATTTCATGGACAACGTGACTGCCAGCGATCTGATGGATATCCTTGCAAAAGTTCCATCTTCCGAATTTTACAGGGTATGTGATGCTGTAACCTGTTTTTTCCGGGATGCACGGAACCATTACTGTACAACGCAGGATAACAGTGCGGATGCAGTCCGCATAATGAAAGAAAGAAAAAAAGCAGAAGAGGATCTGCATAATTATTACGAAGTCCCTTCCGGTACCTATTCTCCACAGCAGCTTCTCCAAATGCTGCAGATCTGCAAACTGGAAACACCGGTTCTCTATCTTCCCATGCTTCTGGCATCCACTGCCGGCCTGAGGATTTCAGAAATCCTTACGGTCACGTTCCGGGATATTCATTTTTACAACCAGACCATCTGCCTGCAGCTTCCCGTAAAAGATGATCTTCCCAATCGAACGGATACCATCACCATCCCGGAAGAAAACACGAAAATGGTATACCTGGCCGATTTTGTGATGGACGAGATCCGGCTCCAGAGGGAACGCTTGGAAGCCTGTCAGAAAACAGCCCCGGATTTCAATCCTTCCGGATACCTGATCTGGGGACGAAACGGTTTCCAGAGACAAAATAATTTTATCAACAAGCCTTACGCCAGGATCTGCGCCAAATGTCCGTTTCCTACCTTTCCGTGGAAAGAACTTCGAAGAATAAAGTTATCAGCCAGCAGCATGAAACGATTTGCCGAAACCCTTGGGGCTGAAAATTCCGGACAGCCTCAGCCACGCGAGATTCCAAAAATTCCAATTGACAGAAGTGACCTGATAGAATTGATGAAATAATCAGCCAGCCAATATATGAAAGCAAAATGAAAGCCATCTCTTGAAAACTACCGCATTTCATCATGCGTGTTTAAAAGGGATGGCTTTCATTTTTTTCTTCATAATATAGGAATAAATATTTACAGCAGGAAAGTGACCAAACAGGAATTTTATAATTTCCGTCAATCCTAACAAGATATAATAAATAACACTAAATAACACGAAATAACACGAAATAGCACTAAATAACATTTTATAGCATTCCTTGATACTACCCGATATTTTATACTTTTTTCCTGTTATTCTAGCCGGATTTTCTATATAATGGTCATTTCAATGCGAAAAATCCCATGATTTTCTGAATTTTCCCGAATAAAAATTATATACTTGAACTTCTAAGCGTTTCTGTTTATAATAAAAACACTGTTAATGGTCCTGTTTTCCGGTATCAAAATGGTCTCACGCATTTCCAGATGCTGAGGTTATTTTTTTGCTTGAAAATAGAAAAAAGTGACCAAACCCATTTTTAACCAAAAAACCGGCTTAAAAGTGCCCCTCTGTTTTTCAGATTTTTAGAACGAAAAGACAGATTTTTGAGTCCTAAAACGCATATTACAGCAAGTTACATTTCCTAAAAATTCATGGTTTTATTGTTGTATATGCACAATTATCGAAAGGAATAGTATGAGAAAATTAGCACTTAGTGACGAAATATTGCTTAGTGTTGACAAAGCAGCCCGCTATATCGGCGGGGAAGTCAACTCTATTATGAAAGACAAGGATAAAGTGACCACTAGAGTCGCATTTAGCTTCCCGGATGTCTATGAGATAGGAATGTCTAACCTTGGCATGATGCTACTCTACAATATGTTCAACAAACGCCCAGACGTCTGGTGTGAGCGTGTCTATTCCCCATGGCTTGATTTAGACAAGATCATGCGGGAGCAGAAGATCCCCTTGTTCGCCCTGGAGTCCCAGGATCCGGTGAAAGAGTTCGATTTCCTTTGCATTACACTTGGATACGAGATGTGCTATACCAATGTGCTGCAGACACTGGATCTTTCCCAGATTCCGCTTATGGCAAAGGAGCGAGATGAATCATGTCCTATCGTCATTGGCGGCGGTGCATGTGCATATAATCCAGAGCCACTGGCCCCGTTCTTCGACCTGTTTTATATTGGAGAGGGTGAGACTGTCTATGATGCTCTTTTTGACGCATATAAGGCCAATAAGGCAGCAGGAGGCAGCAGGGAAGACTTCCTTATGAAAGCAGCTCAGATTCCGGGAATTTATGTTCCAGCCTTTTATGATGTTGCCTATAAGGAAGACGGTACCATTGCTTCCTTTGCTCCCAACCGCCCAGGAGTTCCCCAGAAGGTCCAGAAGCAGCTGATCGTGGATATGGACAAGGGATACTGTCCAATTGAGAAACCAGTGGTTCCTTTTATCAAGGCCACCCAGGACCGTGTCACTCTGGAAATCCAGCGTGGATGTATCCGTGGATGCCGTTTCTGCCAGGCAGGTATGATCTACAGACCGCTCCGTGAACGTGACGTGGAGGAGTTGAAAGAGTCTGCAAGAGCCATGCTGAAGAACTCCGGTCACGAGGAGATTTCCCTCAGTTCCTTAAGTTCCAGCGATTACACACACCTGGAAGAGCTGGTAAACTTTCTAATTGACGAATTTAAGTCCGCAGGTGTAAATATTTCCCTGCCGTCACTTCGTATCGATGCTTTTGCCCTGGATGTTATGAGCAAAGTACAGGATATTAAGAAGAGCAGCCTTACTTTTGCCCCGGAAGCAGGTTCCCAGAGACTTCGTGACGTAATTAACAAAGGGCTTACAGAGGAAGTGATCCTCCACGGCGCGAAAGAAGCCTTCATTGGCGGTTGGAACCGTGTAAAGCTTTACTTTATGCTGGGACTTCCTACCGAAACAGAAGAAGATATGAAGGGAATCGCACACCTGGCTGAGCGCATTGCAGAAGAATATTACGATACCGTTCCCAAGAAAAAACGCCATGGAAAGGTTCAGATCGTAGTCAGCACCTCCTTCTTTGTGCCAAAGCCATTTACCCCATTCCAGTGGGCTCCAATGTATACAGAACAGGATTTTATTGATAAGGCAAAAGTAGTAAAAGAAGAAATCCGTGCACAGCTGAACCAGAAGAGTATTAAGTACAACTGGCATGAACCGGATGTAACTACACTGGAAGGCTTCCTTGCAAGAGGTGACCGCCGTGCTTCTGAAGTTATCTTAAAAGCATATGAAAAAGGTGCCCTCTACGATGCCTGGTCAGAAAGCTTCCGCTACGACATCTGGAAAGAGGCTTTTGCAGAAACAGGAATTGACATTGAATTCTACACACTCCGAGAGAGAAGCACGGATGAAATTCTCCCATGGGATTTCATAGATGCAGGTGTTACCAAGGAGTTCCTGATCCGTGAGTGGAAACAGGCAAAAGGCGAAGTAGTTACACCAAACTGCCGTCAGAAATGTGCAGGCTGCGGAGCAAGACGTTATGAAGGAGGCGTATGTTATGAAGGTAAGAATTAAATTTACAAAAGAAGGGCCTATGAAATTTGTAGGTCATCTTGACACCATGCGCTATTTCCAGAAAGCCATCCGCCGCGCTGAGCTTCCAATTGCTTTTTCAGGAGGTTACAGCCCTCATATGATCATGTCCTTTGCTGCCCCTCTTGGAGTTGGCGTGACCAGCACAGGGGAATATTTCGATATGGAGCTTACCGTTACGATTCCAACCGATGAAATCTGTCAGCGTCTTAACAGCCAGATGGTAGATGGTATTCGTGTTTTGAGTGCCCGTCAGGTGGAAGATGGAAAAGCAAGCAAGGCAATGTCCCTGGTGGCAGCAGCTGATTATCTGGTAGAGTTCCGTCCTGGAAAAGCACCGGCAGATGGATGGCAGACAAGAATTACGGAATTTTTAAAGCAGCCTGAGATCCTTGTTACAAAAGAAACAAAAAAAGGCGAAAAACAGGTAGACATCAGACCTTTTATTTACAAAATGAATTTACAGAATAACAACCGCATTTTCTTAAGTCTTGCTTCTGCAAGTGCCAACTATACCAAACCAGATGCCGTAATTGATGCATTTACCGCCTGGCTTGGACAGGAGCTTCCAGAATTTGCCTGCATGATTCATCGTCTGGAAGTATATGCAGATCTTGGGAATGAGAAAAAACATAAATTTGTATCATTGGAATCCCTTGGCGTGGAAGTTCAATAGACTTAAATCAGGTGAATCAAGTGACAAAATTAATTCTAACAACCATGGAACTTATCGGTAACAAATGCCATGCCTGTGCAATTGAGGAAGAAGGTCAGATTATGGAGCTTCGCCTGGAAACAGCCGCCCGACAGTCCATTCTTGGAAATATTTATGTGGGTCAGGTAGAAAATATTGCTTCTAATATCCAGGCAGCATTTGTTCTTATTGCACCTGGCGTACGCGGCTATTTTCCTCTTCAGGAAGCAGAGCAGGTTATCTATGCCTCCGGGAAGGCACCTGGCAGTCCCTTGCGTCCAGGTGACCAGATTCTGGTACAGGTAAGCCGTGATGCCATGAAGGGCAAGCTGCCCGCGCTGACTGCAAACTTAAATTTTACAGGTAAGTATCTGGTGCTCACCACAGGAGAAAAAAAATTTGGACTTTCTGGAAAACTCTCCGGTACGGAGCGCCACATTTTATCCAGCTGGCTGGAAGCAGAGGCTGCACGTCCGGATAAGGACTATGGCTTGATTGTCCGCACTAACGCAGCCCAGGCTGAAAAGGCTGAAATCCTTCAGGAGCTTTTTTATTTGAAATCACTGTATGAAAAAGTTGCTGTCAACGGTAAAAGCCGCACCTGTTTCAGCCTTCTCTACGAAACAGAACCGGTTTACCTTACCACTCTTCGTGATATTTACAGCGAAAATCTTACGGACATTGTAACAGATGATCCTGAAATTTTTCAGCAGATCACTTCTTATTTGAAGGAAACAAGTCCGGAGGAAGAAAGCAAAGCCCGTTTTTATCAGGACAAGCTTCTTCCACTATACAAGCTTTCCCGCCTGGAAAACGCGCTGGATGAGATTCAGAAGGAAAAAATCTGGCTGAACAGCGGAGGCTTTATTGTAATCCAGCAGACAGAAGCCTTTGTTTCCATCGACGTAAACAGCGGGAAATTTACTGGAAAAAAGAAAGCCGAGGAAACCTATCGAAAAGTCAATCTGGAAGCAGCTAAGGAAATTTCACGACAACTACGGCTTCGCAACCTGTCCGGAATTATTCTTATCGATTTTATTAATATGACAAACCCGGATCATAATGACGAGCTTTTTCATGTATTGCAGAAATATCTGAGGAAGGATCCGGTGAAATGCAAAGCCATAGATATTACGCCGCTTCACATTCTGGAGATGACACGCAAGAAGGTCAGAAGACCAGTTATAGAGGAAATCAGGCAGATACAGTCAGGAGATTTTTCGAATTCGCTCTAAGTAAAACTATAAGAAATTCCTTTTTCGTATTTTCGAAATTATTACAAACAGCAAACCAGAAACATGGGTTTTCATTTTTATTTTTTTACAATTTTTTTTTCAAAACCTCTTGACGAAACCAAATCTCCCTGTTATTATAATCGAGTATGCCGCACAAAGAGGTTTAAGAGCCGAGAGGCCACCATATTTGGCGAGTAAAGTCTATAGGAGGTGCCACAAATGTACGCAATTATTGCAACAGGTGGTAAACAGTACAAAGTTGCTGAAGGCGACGTAATCAGAGTTGAGAAGCTCGGAGTTGAAGCTGGTGAAACCGTTACTTTTGATAACGTAATTGCAGTTAGCAATGAGGGATTAAAAGTTGGAGAAGACGTTAAGGATGCCAGTGTTACCGCTTCTGTAGTTGAAAACGGAAAGGCTAAAAAAGTCATCGTTTACAAGTACAAGAGAAAAACTGGATATCACAAGAAAAACGGTCACAGACAGCAGTACACCAAAGTTAAAATCGAAAAGATCAACGCTTAATCTGGTGCTGTTATGATCAATATTACAGTTAAGAAGAGAAATGGCTCTTATCTGGATTTTTTGTCCAGAGGACATGCAGGCTATGCCGAAGAGGGACAGGATATTGTATGTGCTGCCGTATCTGCTTTGATCGTCACTACAGTAAATTCCCTTGACGAGTTTACAGAGGAAGAGATTGAAGTGAGAGAGGATGACGGCTATGTATCCATCCATTTTAAAACAAATCCTAATACTGAGCGAGGGAAGCTTCTTATGGATTCCCTGATTCTCGGATTAACAGAAATTGAGCATAGTTATAACAATCGATATTTGACAGTAAGAGTCAAGGAGGTGTAACAACAATGATGAAGATGAACCTTCAGTTATTCGCACATAAAAAAGGAGTTGGTTCTACAAAGAACGGTCGTGACTCCGAGTCCAAAAGATTAGGTGCGAAGAGAGCAGACGGACAGTTTGTTAAAGCCGGCAACATCCTTTACAGACAGCGCGGAACTAAGATCCATGCAGGCGAGAACGTAGGATGCGGAAAAGACTATACATTATTTGCACTGACCGATGGTGTTGTAAGATTCACCAGAAAAGGCCGCGATAAGAAACAGGTTTCTATCGTGCCAGTAGAGGCAGAGTAATTAGTTGAGCAAGGGGCTTCAAATCTATAAAGGTTTGGAGCCTTTTCTTATAAAGGAGATTTAATGTTCGCAGACAGAGCTACCATATATATCCGTTCCGGCAAGGGCGGCGACGGCCATGTAAGCTTCCGCAGGGAAAAATATGTACCTGACGGCGGTCCAGATGGCGGTGACGGCGGCAAGGGCGGAGACGTTATTTTTGAGGTAGACGAGGGACAGAATACCCTCGGAGACTACCGTCATAAGAGAAAATATAAGGCTGAGGACGGTCAGGAGGGCGGCAAGAAGCGCTGCCACGGGGCCGATGGAGCCGATATCATATTAAAGGTACCGGAAGGTACTGTTATCATGGATGCAGAATCCTGCAAGGTAATTGCAGACATGTCCGGCGACAATCGCCGTCAGGTGATTCTGCGGGGTGGCCGCGGCGGTAAAGGAAACCAGCATTATGCAACCCCTACCATGCAGGTTCCCAAATATGCCCAGCCGGGACAGCCATTCCAGGAGCTTGAGGTGCTCCTGGAGCTGAAGGTGATCGCAGACGTGGGGCTGGTAGGTTTCCCTAATGTTGGTAAGTCCACATTCCTTTCCCGTGTTACAAATGCGAAGCCGAAGATCGCCAACTATCATTTCACAACCTTAAGTCCGAACCTTGGCGTTGTAGATACGGAGAATGGCGGTTTTATCATCGCAGATATCCCAGGACTGATCGAGGGCGCTTCTGAGGGAGTTGGCCTTGGTCATGAGTTCCTTCGCCACATTGAGCGTACCAGAGTTCTGGTGCACATTGTGGATGCAGCTTCCACAGAGGGACGGGATCCTATTGATGATATTTATAAGATCACTAAGGAATTAGAGAAATACAATCCAGAGATTGCAAAACGTCCCCAGGTAATCGCAGCCAATAAGGTGGACTGTATTTTTGACGACGGACAGGCGGATCCGGTAGATAGGCTTCGTAAGGAATTTGAGCCAAAAGGTATCAAGGTGTACCCGATTTCCGCAGTTACCGGACAGGGTATACGTGAGCTTCTTTTCCATATTAAAGAGCTTCTGGACAGCTGTCCGAAAAAGGCTATTGTATTTGAGCAGGAGTTCTTCCCAGAAGATATGCTGATCAATGAGAGCCTTCCATTTACCGTTCAGGCAGATGAAGAAGATCCGTCTGTATTCATCGTAGAGGGACCGCGTATTGAAAAAATGCTTGGCTATACCAATCTGGATTCTGAGAAGGGCTTTGCATTTTTCCAACGTTTCTTAAAGGAGGGCGGCATTCTGGAGGAATTAGAGGCTGCTGGAATCCAGGAGGGCGATACCGTCCGTATGTATGGATTTGAGTTTGATTATTATAAGTAATCGTTTTGTAAGATTCAGGAGATAAATTATGACAAGTAAGCAAAGAGCATATTTAAAAAGCCTGGCAATGAAAATGGATGCCATCATCCAGCTTGGCAAAGGCGGCCTTACACCGGAGAACACCAAGGCTGTTGACGAGGCACTTGCAGCAAGAGAGCTGATCAAGATCAGCGTGCTTCAGAACTGTCTGGAGGATCCTAAGGAAATGGCGCAGGTACTTGCAGAGCGTACCCATTCCCAGGTTGTACAGGTAATCGGTAAGAAGATCGTATTATACCGCGAGGGTAAAAAAGAGAAGAAGAAAATTGAACTGCCAAAATAATCATAAAAGAATCGGGATCATGGGCGGTACCTTTGATCCCATCCATATGGGACATCTGATCCTTGGTGAACAGAGCTTCGAACAGCTTCACCTGGACAAGGTTCTGTTTATGCCTTCCGGTAACCCGCCTCATAAGCGGAACCGGGCTGGCAGAGCCTCTGATGGCCAGCGTGTGGATATGGTCCGGCTTGCCATCGAAGATAATCCCCATTTTGAGCTGTCTCTTGCAGAAATGCATGAGACCGGGTATACCTATACCTACCGGACTCTGGAAGAGTTAAAAGAACAAAATCCGGATACAGACTATTACTTTATCATTGGAGCGGATTCCCTTTTCACCTTTGATGAATGGAAGGAACCGGCACGTATCTGCAGGGCCTGCACCCTTGTTGTGGCTGTCCGTGATCATGCGTCCTCTGATGAATTAAACCAGGAAATCAAGCGTCTTTCTGCGGAATATGAGGGACGCTTTACCCTTCTGGACACTATGAATATTGATGTGTCCAGTCATCAGATCCGCAGCTGGGTTTCTAAAGGAAAAAGTCTGAAGTATTACGTTCCGGATCCAGTTATCTCTTACATGAAAGAGAATGGAATTTACAGAAAGAAGGAAGTCTAACCTTGGCAGATTACGATTTTGCAAAAATAGAGAAAAAGCTTGCTAAATATCTGGACGAGGACCGTTTCCAGCATACCATGGGCGTTATGTACACCAGCGCATGTCTGGCTATGGTTCACGGATATGACATCAAGGATGCACAGGTGGCTGGTCTTCTTCACGACTGTGCCAAATGTATCCCTAATAAAAAGAAACTGAAAATGTGCAGCGAACACAATATTCCGGTTTCTGATTTCGAAAAAGAGCATCCGTTTCTTCTTCATTCCCGGCTTGGAGCTTATATTGCCCATGAGAAATACGGGATTGAAGACCAGGAGATTCTTTCCGCCATTAACTACCACACAACTGGCAGACAGGAGATGAGCCTTCTGGAAAAGATTATTTATATTGCGGATTATATTGAGCCTATGCGCTATAAGGCAAGCCGTTTGCCAGCGATTCGCAAGCTGGCTTTTGAGGATCTGGATGAGTGTATGTATGAAATCCTGAAGGATACTCTGGAGTATCTGGAAGAGGATTCTGCAGATGATATTGAGCCAACTTCTAAGGAGGCTTATATTTATTATAAAAAATTGCATAATAAACGTAATAACGTATCTGATAAATAATACTCCGCCATGTACTGACAACTGATTTTTTTACTGTTAAATAAAATCTTTTGAAGCAGTATAGGCATTATTCGGAAAGGAGCAGATCAGAATGAGTACAGAAAGTACAGAGAAAATGATGGCACAGATTGCCTGCAAGGCAATTGACGATAAAAAGGGACAGGATATCAAGGTGATTGATATTCACAATGTTTCTGTAATTGCAGATTATTTTGTAATTGCAAGCGGTACAAACTCCAATCAGGTTCAGGCGATCGTAGATAATGTGGAAGAACAGCTTGGACGTGCCGGTTTTGAGGCTAAGCAGATTGAAGGAAACCGCAATTCCAGCTGGATCCTTATGGATTATGGCGATGTAATCGTACATGTATTCGATGAGGAAAACAGACTTTTCTATGATCTGGACAGAATCTGGAGAGATGGAAAAGTGCTGGAGATGGATGAATTTTTAGAAAAATAAATTTATTAAAAAGCCCCAACGCCCAAGCCTGCCAGGCGGGTGTTGGGGCTTCGCTGCACATTCGGATTTTATTTACTGATAGAAACGCATTACGCCGAATACCTTACCCAGAATCTGGATCTCTCCCGTGATAATGATAGGATCCATGGTATCGTTCTCAGGCTGGAGACGATAGTAGCCTTCCTCTTTATAGAAGGTCTTCACTGTGGCGGAGTCTTCTACCAGGGCAACCACGATATCGCCGTTCTCTGCTGTAGGCTGCTGTTTCACCAGAACCTGGTCACCGTCAAAGATTCCGGCGTTGATCATACTGTCGCCTTTTACTTTCAGCATGAAGCTCTGTTCATTGGGCATAAATTCGGATGGGATAGGGAAATAGCCTTCTACATTCTCTACAGCGAGGATAGGCTGTCCAGCGGCTACAGTACCTACCAAAGGTACATTGACTACCTCACGGCGGACAAGATTAAAATTGTCGTCGATGATCTCAATGGCTCTAGGCTTGGTAGCATCACGGCGGATGTAACCGTTCTTCTCAAGAGCTTCTAAGTGGGCGTGAACAGATGATGTGGACTTTAGGTTTACAGCCTCACAGATTTCACGAACTGCTGGCGGAAAGCCACGGTTTAAGATTTCACTTTTTATATATTCCAGGATTTCCTGCTGTTTTTTGCTGATTTTACCATATGTCATAAGAGTTTTCCTCCAAAATTCATTCAACTTTTTTCTATCATACCATATTTTTTTGAATTAAGCAAACAAATATTCTGAAAATATGTTCGTTTTTTCTTTCTTTGTTCACAGACTTATTACAGAGTTTTCTTCTTTGTTTTCCTTGTGTTCCCAGGCAAAAAATGGTACAATTGTTTGGTATGAAAAATTCAGAGCCTGACTCAAAAACAAAGGGGGAATCTGCTTGTCCGAGAAGAAATCCAACAGACCTGGCAAAATGGCAGGACTTTTTGTGCAGCTGAAGAAAATATTCGGACTGAATATCGCCACCGTTGCTTTTGGTGTATTGTTATTATATATGATTTTTACCGCGGTTCTGCTTGTTACCTCTACCCATATCGAATCTTACCAGGTAACAACCAGCCCGTTATCAAGAAATGAAACCTATACAGGAATCTCCCTCCGGGAAGAAAGTGTTTATAAAGCTGAATCTTCCGGATATGTGAATTATTACGCCAGAGAAGGAAGTAAGATTAATGCAGGGGGCGCTGTTTATGGATTAAGTTCCGGTAAGGTTGCTGATTCCGTTACTGCATTAACCCCTGAAGAGCTTTCCAAAATCCGCAGCTCCATGCTCAGCTTTTCCAAAAGCTTTTCAAGCAGCAAATTTAATAATACTTACAGCTTTAAGAATCAGCTGGAAGGAAGCATTCTTCAATATGAGGGAATCTCTACTGACGGAAATGCAGGTTCCCAATTTGTGACCATCGGTGGGCAGAATATCAGTAAAGCACAGACAGATGGTATTATTTTGTATTCCATGGATGGATATGAGAATAAAACTGTAGACAATCTTACAGCCGAGGATTTTGATCAGACAGCATACCACGAAACTGACCTGAAAACAGATGGGAAGGTACAGGCTGGAGATAATATTTACACCAATATTACCAGTGAATTATGGAGTCTGGTCATTCCACTCAGCAACAAACAGGCAACCCAGCTGGAAGGCCGTTCTACTATTCGTGTAAAGTTTCTCAAGGATGATATGACGCAGAGCGGCGACTTTTCCATTATCAAAATTGATGGGCAAAAATATGGCAAAATAGACTTCAGCCGTGGGCTGATCCGCTATGCTTCCGATCGTTTTCTTGATATTGAACTGGTAACCAATACGGTAACCGGTCTTAAAATTCCGCTTTCTGCGGTGGTATTTCAAGATTTTTACGTAATTCCTGCTGAATACGCCACTGAAGATCCAGACAGCAAAAATATAGGTTTCAACAAGGTTTCCAGGGATTCTGATGGCAATAATGTCAAAACCTTTGTCAACGCCACCATATACGGCAAGGTAAAGGCCAATCCCGATGATCCAGAGGATGAATCCTACAATTATTATGTAGATAAGAGTATTTTCCTAGAGGGAGATGCCATTATAAAGGATAATTCCAATCAACGTTTTATCGTTGGTGAAACAGATTCCCTTGAGGGTGTTTACTGCGTAAATCAGGGGTATGCAGTATTCCGGCATGTTGAAATACTGGATCAGAACGAAGAATATGCCATCATTTCCAGCAATACTTCTTACGGACTTTCCAGATATGACCGTATTGCAAGGGATTCTTCCCAGGTGAAATAACAGGAGATCCCCACTACGGTAAATGAAAGAGATACTCTGTTCAGATATACAAATTTAAGGAGGCTTATGAATGTTAGCTGAAAATTTACAGCAGGTAAATGCAAATATTGAAAAAGCCTGTGCAGTTGTTTCACGTAACCCAGGCGAGGTTACATTGATTGCGGTAAGCAAAACCAAACCAGTATCTATGCTTCAGGAAGCATATGATGCCGGTGCCCGTGTCTTTGGCGAGAATAAGGTTCAGGAAATTATGGATAAATACGACCAGCTGCCTTCTGATATCCAGTGGCACATGATTGGCCATCTTCAGCGCAATAAAGTAAAGTACATTATTGACAAGGTTGCCATGATCCACTCAGTAGATTCCCTGCGTCTGGCCCAGACTATTGAGCAGGAGGCTGCCAAAAAGGATCTTATCATGCCTGTTCTTCTGGAAGTAAATGTTGCAGAAGAGGAGAGTAAATTTGGCTTAAAGGTAAATGAAGTTCTTCCTCTTTTACAGGAAATCAGCACATTTTCCCATATCAAAGTAATGGGGCTTATGACAATTGCTCCATTTGTTGAAAATCCAGAAGAAAATCGTGAAGTTTTTCGCACATTAAAGAAATTAAGTGTTGACATTAGCGCCAAAAACATTAATAATGTTAATATGAGTGTTCTGAGTATGGGTATGACCGGAGATTATCAGGTTGCTGTCCAGGAAGGCTCAACCATGGTACGTGTGGGCACCGGAATTTTCGGTGAGCGTAATTATGCCACACGTTAAGAAGACGAAGATTGGAGATTGAAAATGAGCGTTTTTGATAAATTATTAGATTCTATTAAGCTGAATGACGACGATTACGATGAGGATAATTACTTAGATGAAGATCTGATGGATGATGACGAAGAAGGCGATTTCTTTGATGACGACCTGATGGATGACAAACCTAAGAAAAAATTCTTTGAAAAATTTGGCCGTAGGAAAGAAGAGTCAGCTGCTGAGCCAGAGGATATCGACGAAGAACCAGTACATACAGCCGCTGCACCGAAAGCTGCTGCCAAGGCTCCAGCGAAACAGCCTGTTGAGAAAGAGAAACAGCGCCCAGTCACTTCTTCCAAGATTACCCCTATGAGAAGCAGCCGTCGTGCCAATCAGGCTTCTTCTATGGAGGTTTGTGTGATCAAGCCAACATCCATGGAAGACACCCGTGAGATTGCAGACACCCTGCTTGATAATGCAACTGTAATCCTGAACCTGGAGGGTATCGACGTAGAGCTTGCACAGCGTATCATTGATTTCGCATCCGGTGCATGTTATTCCCTGAATGGTTCCCTTCAGAAGATCTCCAGCTATATCTTCGTACTTGGACCTTCTTCTGTTGATATCACAGGCGATCTCCAGAATATTCTTGGCGGCGCTACCCCTTCTGTAAGAGCTGGATATTAATTTTTATGGATAAGGATGAATTTTTACTTAAGAGAATCCGGGAGCTGGCAAATCTCTCTTACCAGAGAGATATTGTCACCTTTACGGATTTTCTTAACTTAAACGAACAAAATATGCTGGCTACCCTGAAGCTTCATCAGATGGGTGTGGATGTGAAGCTTTTTGGAGGCTATGAACACGCAGAACGCCAGATGGCAGCCTTTTGTCCGGAAAGTCTTGGATTTTCCTGGGATTATCCCATTGACTGCCTGAAAATAGAGCCTAAAGCTCTTCGTTTTTCCGAAGATCTGGGACACAGGGACTATCTTGGAGCAATTCTGAACCTTGGTGTTGACCGCAGCGTTGTGGGAGATATTCTGATCAAGAATAAAGAAGCCTGGTTTTTTTGTCTTCATAAGATGTCAGATTTTTTCATTGAGAACCTGATTCGGGTAAGACATACTACAGTGCTTGTTTCCAGAGTCGATCAGGCAGAAGAGATTCCTGAACCTGAGTTTGAGATGATAAACGGCACCTGTGCTTCTGTAAGACTGGATGCTCTCATTGGACTGGCCTTCCAGACTTCCCGGAGCAGTATGATAACTTTCATTGAAAACGGTCTTGTATTCATAAATGGAAAGCTGATTACCTCCAATGGATATGAGCCTAAGGAGGGGGATATTATCTCTGTCCGCGGCAAGGGACGCTTTATCTTTGACGGCGTTTCCAGACAGACCAGGAAAGGACGGCTTGGCGTCCGCCTCAGAAAATACGTATAAATAAACTTCTATGATGCTTAACTGCAGATATCTGAACTGCATATCAACGCATAAATAATAATAAAACGGGAGAGGATTTAACTATGGCAGAAGAAAAATTACTTGTAAAACGTGACGGGGATTTCTGTTATCCCATTTATTTTGAAAATGACTTTTCTTTTCTTCCACAGGCTTTATCGGATGAGGGGCTTGCAGGGAAAAACATGTGTATCGTTTCCGATTCCACAGTCGCACCTCTCTATGCAGACCAGGTGAAGACAGAACTTTTGAAAGTTACTGATCAGGTATGCCAGTTCACTTTCCCAGCTGGAGAGGCCCATAAAAACCTGGATACTATTCAGGATCTTTTCCAGTGCCTGATTGAAAATGGGCTTGACCGCAAAAGCCTTGTGGTCGCCCTTGGTGGCGGCGTAACAGGGGATTTATCCGGATTTGGCGCAGCAGCCTACCTTAGGGGAATTGATTTTATCCAGATTCCTACCACACTTCTGGCACAGGTTGACAGTAGCGTAGGCGGTAAGACTGGCGTTGATTTCAGACAGTTCAAAAATATGGTCGGCGCTTTCCATCAGCCACGGCTGGTTTATATGAGCATGGCCACCTTACAGACCCTTCCGGAGCGTGAATTTTGCTGTGGAATGGGCGAGATCCTGAAGACCGGACTAATTTGCGATAAGGCTTTTTTCGACTTTGTATGCTCCAATTACGAAGTTATACGCACAATGGATCCTAAAATGCTTGCCATTATGATCCGCAGATGCTGTGCCATCAAAGCAGGGGTTGTAGAGCGTGATCCTAAGGAGCAGGGCGAGCGGGCACTTCTAAACCTTGGTCACACGGTGGGACATGCCGTAGAGAAGCTGATGGACTTTCATCTTCTTCACGGACAGTGCGTAGGAATCGGACTGGTAGCTGCAGCTGCCATTTCCCGGGAACGAGGTCTTCTTACAGATGCAGAGTATGAGCAGATCTGCCATGGACTTGAAGTCTATCATCTGCCTTTGTATGTAGAAGGTCTTTCACCCGAAGATATTCTAGCAGCCACCAAAAAAGATAAAAAAATGGAACAGGGACAGATTAAGTTTATTCTTATGGATGGTCTTGGAAAGAGCTTTATTGACAAGACAGTTACCGACCAGGAGCTTCTTGTTGGAATCCGGGCCATCTGCAGGTAATTGATTCATGCAGACGACAACATCTTCAAACCACATTGATACGCCTCTGAAGGCACCCAGGATAAAGGGATTTCTGCTTATTCTTTTTCTGGTGCTTCTGGATCAGGGGACAAAATATCTGGCCATCTTATATTTAAAGGGAACCTCAGGAATTCCCCTTATTGACCAGGTATTGACACTTCGTTACCTGGAAAACAGAGGCATGGCATTTGGACTGCTTCAGAATAAGATTCTTTTTCTGGTGCTGATCTGTATGTTTTTTTTTGCAGCTATTATTTATCTTTTTATAAAAACACCTGCAACGGTTTATTACAGGCCTTTGCTTTATACCGCTGCCGTGGTGTTTTCCGGAGCCATGGGAAACTTTATTGACCGTGTTTTCCGTAGGTATGTGGTAGATTTTATTTATTTTTCCTTGATTGATTTCCCTACTTTTAATGTAGCAGATATTTATGTAACCTGCGGGATTGCAGCGCTGGTATTTCTCCTGTTTTTCCGTTACAAGGAAGAGGATGATTTTGACTTCTTAAAGCCAGGGCATAAATCTGCGAAATAATCGAAGCAGACTTTCTTAAAAGAGAGGAGTTTTACCAATATATGGAACAATTGGAATTTACAGCAACAGCAGATGAGGCAGGGGTGCGTATAGACCGCTGCCTCTCTGATAAATACGAAGAGCTTTCCCGTTCTTACCTACAGAAGCTTCTGAAGGATCAGAGCGTTACTGTAAATGGGAAAGTAGTAAAAGCAAATTATAAAATACAGGCAGGGGATCTGGTACAGACAACCCTGCCTGATCTGACCGAACCGGATATTCTTCCGGAAAATATCCCTCTGGACATTTTGTATGAGGATGAGGACGTACTGATAGTAAATAAGCCAAAGGGAATGGTTGTTCACCCCGCCAACGGACATACCAGCGGAACTCTGGTAAATGCCATTATGTACCATTGCCAGGGGAACCTGTCCGGCATTAACGGTGTTATGCGGCCAGGAATCGTCCACCGCATTGACAAGGATACCACAGGCGCTCTTCTGGTATGTAAAACCGACACTGCACACCGCGATCTTGCCCAGCAACTGAAGGATCACACCATCAAACGCCGGTATCGTGCCATTGTAGCTGGAAATCTAAAGGAAGACGAGGGAACTGTGGAAGGCCCCATTGGCCGTCACCCCATTGACCGCAAAAAAATGGCCATCAATTATAAAAATGGAAAAGACGCTGTCACTCATTATAAGGTACTGGAGCGTTTCGGAAATGCCACCTACATTGAGTGCCGCCTGGAAACTGGCAGAACCCATCAGATTCGTGTCCATATGACAAGTCTTGGACACCCCCTTCTTGGTGATGAAATATATGGTTCTGGTAAAAACCCGTATCACCTGCAGGGGCAGACCCTTCATGCAATGGTTCTGGGATTTATCCACCCAAGGACAGGAGAGTATATGGAGTTTTCCGCTCCTTTGCCAGAATATTTTCTCAATTTGTTAGAAAAATTAAGAAAATAGTTGTCATTTCACCCTGATGTAGTGTATAATAATTTTACAAATTATCTGTGAAATGCCATTCACAGTAAAGGAATTGCAGAAGGGAGTGGCAGATATGAACAATACAACAAGTTCAATTATTACCATCGGACGTGAATATGGAAGTGCCGGCAGACAGATTGGCCAGGAAGTAGCCAAATATTTCGGAATCAAATGCTACGATAAAGAGCTTCTGGAGCATGCCGCAAACGACAGCGGTATTTGCAAGGAATTATTTGAGAATCACGACGAGAAGCCAACAAACAGCTTCCTGTATTCTCTTGTAATGGATACTTATTCTTTTGGATATTCTTCTGCTGGATTTACAGACATGCCTATGAACCATAAGGTTTTCCTGGCACAGTTTGAAGCGATCAAGAAATTAGCAGCAGAGGGTCCATGTGTTATGGTTGGACGTTGCGCAGATTATGCTCTTGCAGATAACAAAGACTGTTTCAGCGTATTCATTCACGCAGACCTTGACTGGAGAATCAAACGTATTGCAGGCAAATACAATAAGACTCCCAAGGAAGCCAAGGATATGATTTCCAAGACAGATAAGAGCCGTGCAAGCTATTATAACTACTACACCAATAAGAAATGGGGCGCAGCAACAGGCTACAGCTTAAGCGTTGACAGCAGTGTACTTGGTATTGAGGGTGCTGCACAGGCGATTATCAATACCATACATATTTTTGATGACCTTAAGAAATAATTTATACAGATTATGTAAGAGTAGGGAGTTCTCGAAAGAGAGCTCCTTATTTTTACCACTTTATACTTTTTTAATAAGACATTATGAAGAAACTGTGCTATAATAAAAGGAAATTGCTGTTAGACAGATAACAGCACAGATACTTATTCGTTACTGTGCAGGCTGTAAACAGCAACACGCATTATGCATTCATATTTCAGGAGGACGATAGTACAATATGAAATTACGCTGGGACAACCAACATGTTCGCTGGGGAGTGACTGCCTTCCTGGTAATTGCAGCCAGTATGCTTTTTTATTACGGTGTTTTCCATATGAAAACACTGATCACTGGAATCCAGACTTTCCTGGGGATTCTGACACCAATTATCTATGGTGTTGTGATCGCATTTTTACTTACCCCTCTACTAAATTTTTTTGAAAAAAAAATTATTTATCCTCTTCTTGCCAAGAAAGAAGTATTCGTAGGAGAGAAGGGACGCAAGGCAATCCGCTGGGCATGTGTCATTTTATGTATGTCTCTTTTCCTTGCTCTTATCTATACACTTATTATGATGATTCTGCCGGAATTGATACGAAGCGTTATGGGCTTGATCTACAGTTTTCCCTCCTATGTGAAGGTTATCCAGAAGTGGCTGGAGTCCTTTATTGAAAAATGGAATCTAAACAGCGATGCACTGAACACTTTAAACCAGTCCATTACAACTGCACAGGAGTATCTGACTACCAATATCCTTCCTCAGATGCAGGAGATGCTTAAGAATATTTCAGCAGGTGTGTTTGAATTGATCAATTTTCTGAAGAATTTCCTGATCGGAGCAATTGTTTCCCTGTATCTGATGGCAGATAAGGAAGGCTTTACTGCTAAGGCAAAAATGCTCACCTACGCAGTTTTTAACACCCAGCATGCCAATTTTATTATTCATTCCATGCGCTTTACCAATAAAACTTTTATTGGATTTTTCACAGGAAAAATTTTGGATTCTGCAATTATCGGAGTTCTATGCTATATTGGCATGAGCTTTTTGAATATGCCGTATACACTTTTAATTAGTGTGATCATCGGTGTGACCAATGTAATTCCTTTCTTTGGACCTTACCTTGGAGCGATTCCAAGCATTTTTCTGATCTTGCTGGTTAATCCACTACAGGCCATTTATTTTGCCATCTTTATTCTGATTCTGCAGCAGTTTGACGGTAACATCCTTGGACCAAAGATTCTTGGCGAATCTACTGGACTTTCCAGCTTCCTGGTTATTGTAGCGATCCTTATTGGCGGCGGTATCTTTGGAATCCCTGGTATGCTCATTGGAGTACCTGTTTTCGCAGTACTTTATGCTGCACTTGACAAATTGGTCCATATCAGCCTGATTTATAAAAAGGTTCCAGATGAAGAACAGAAGTATACCAATATTGACTGCCTGGATCCAGACACACACGAACCGATTCTTTTCCCGGTGGAAGAGCCCGTAAAAAAAGAAACACCAAGGCGTACTGCAATGCTGGAATTTACTCTTACTTTGTTTAAAACAATCCAGCGGATTCTGATTGCCATCTGGGCTTTTGTTAAGAAGTATTCCATAATAATTTTTGAAAAAGTCAGACAATTAGTAGAAGAGTACCAACAGAAGATAAAAGAGAAACAGAATAGTAAAAAGGACGGAAATTAACATGCGACTTTTAATACAGCGTGTCAACCACGCAAATGTGAAGGTAAATGGCGAAATGATCGGAAGCATTGGAAAAGGTTTTCTTGTTCTGGTCGGTGTAGGGCAAAACGACACCAGGGAGATTGCAGACAAATACTTGAAAAAAATGCTTGGGCTTCGTATTTTCGAAGATGAAAACGGCAAAACGAACCTTTCCCTGGCAGATGTAAATGGGGAGCTTTTAATGGTTTCACAGTTTACCCTGTACGCAAATTGCAAGAAGGGAAACCGACCAGGCTTTACAGAGGCAGGCGCACCAGATGCAGCCAATGAGCTTTATGAGTATATGCTGAAGGAAGCTGCAAAGGTTGTACCAGTTGTCCAGCATGGTATGTTTGGCGCTGATATGAAGGTTTCACTGGAGAACGACGGACCTTTTACCGTAATGCTGGATGAATCAATTATGTGATAATTAAGAAAAACGCCGGAACTGCCCGGAAGAAGTGGCTGATCCGGCGTTATATCCCGCATCTGGATCTATACGACAAACCCGAGTTTTTCATATAGATAGGCTGTGGAAAGGAGCCACTTCCCCCGAAATTCATGGATTTTCCAGGATTTTCACTATATACCACCTTTTATAACCTATAACAAATTTACATTGTTTAAATGCATGAATTTCCAATTCATCCTGTTGTTTAAAGTTTTAACTCAAAAATAAGGAGATTCTTCATGGATAAAAAAATTACCTACCACGAACAAACTGATGTTGAAAATACTTTACGTCTCCGCGACGTTCTAAAAACCATACCACCTTTTTGTAAGGATTTCTTTCGTGCCATCGAACCACGCACCACGACCAAGACCCGCATTTCCTACGCCTATGACATTCGGATTTTCTTCCAGTTTCTTCTGGAGCAAAATCCAGCCTTCAGGGACTGGTCTATGGATGCCTTTACCGTCGATGTTCTGGATCAGATCACAGCTCTTGATCTCGAGGAATACGAAGAATATCTGAAGGTTTACCAGGCTGGGGAAAAAACTGAAACCAATGGTGAACGTGGGCTGAAACGAAAAATGTCTTCCTTGCGAAGCTTTTACGCTTATTATTTTAAACGGGAAATGATCCATACCAATCCAACGGTTCTTGTAGATGTTCCTAAGATTCATCAGAAAAGCATTATCCGCCTGGAGGCTGATGAAGTAGCTATGCTGCTGGATTATATTGAACATGGAGGTGACGATCTTACCGGGCAGAAAAAAGTCTATTATGAAAAAACCAAGGACCGCGATCTCGCTCTTGTTACTCTCCTGCTGGGAACAGGTATTCGTGTTTCAGAATGCGTGGGGCTTGACATTGAGGACGTAGATTTCAAAAATAATGGAATCAAAGTCACCCGAAAGGGTGGAAATGAAATGGTTGTATACTTTGGTCCTGAAGTCGAAAAGGCCTTAAAAAACTACCTGGAGGTTCGCAAGAATATTGTGCCTGTAGAAGGCCACGAGCACGCTCTCTTCTACTCTACCCAGCGGAAACGGATCGGTGTCCAGGCTGTGGAAAACCTGGTCAAGAAATACGCCAGACAGGTTACCACAACCAAAAAGATCACCCCGCATAAGCTCCGCAGTACATACGGTACCGCGCTCTACCAGGAAACAGGCGATATTTACCTTGTAGCGGACGTCTTAGGTCATAAGGATGTCAATACTACCAAGAAGCATTATGCGGCCTTAGACGACTCCAGACGGCGTCAGGCGGCCACTGCCGTAAAACTGCGCGAGGATTAGCATCTTAATAGTTATTTACATAATATTATTATGGTTAACATGACATATCTTACGGATTTTAATTATTGTATGCGATAACAACAAGAAAAGGACATAACTCAATCTGTGAGTCATGTCCTTATGTACTTTCTTTTGGTTTTACTGAATAATTTATAGCTGCAATATCATATCATCTGAGATTATAATGCTACTGCAATCTTATCCTGTAATGCATCTGGTAATTCTTCTTTATCAAGGGAAATACTAACAACTACAGAAATACCGTATTTTTCGCTAATCTTATCGAGCTGTCCGAGAGTATCTGTAACGTCTGCATCTTCCAGTTTGGATACTTTAAGGAAGCTGTCCAGATAAATCTGCTCAAGATCGTGATCCTGGGAGATAATACCACAGATAAAACCTACGAACTCATCTGCATTCTTCAATGGATAAGAGGAAACGTCGATCAGACGTACCTTATTGTTAAGCTCATACATGTGTTTGGTACTCTTGTCAAGATAAACAATGCTTCCGTTAGCTTCTTTCACTGCATTGTTTACTCTGTCTAAGAGCACTTTTGTTTTGCCTTTGCCTTTCTTTCCTACGATCAGTTCAACCATGATGTTTTCCTCCTTAGACAATATGATATTAAATTTTTACCAAAAACCTTGTTTAATATGTCTCATATTATAGTATAATTTTTCTAAAAACACAAGAGTTTTTTTAATATTTCTGTCTATTTTTCTCAATTGTGGCTACGATTCCGGATTCCTTGTAAAATATCACAGGAACAACACAAGTCAGGCAAACACCTCTAACAGACCGTATTATCTCCCCCTCAGTTAATGTTCTGCAACAAAGAAGACATCTGCTGATAAAGCTCATCCTTGGTGGCAGCTCCCATTACAATGGAAATATAGGGTTTTCCGTAGGCATTCTGACTGAGCAGGGCCAGGCAGTTTCCTGCATTGTCTGTGGTACCGGTTTTGCCACCTAAAATAGTCACATTCTTTGGCGGGGTAGCTTCTCCGGTAAGATAGTGATCGGTAGCAGTTAAAGTAGTGCTTGCACTGCTTCCATCAGCATGTGTGTACTCTACCGTATAAGATCCTAGCTGGGTGATATTGGTAAATTCCGGATAATTCAAAGCCTCCTTTAACATCAGATATATGTCATAAGGAGTGGTATAATGATTCTCATCCTGCAGACCGTGGGGATTGGTAAAATGAGTTCCTGTGCAGCCCAGCTCCTGTGCATAGCTGTTCATCATCTCCACAAACCCTTCTGTAGAACCACCTACATGCTCTGCAATGGCTGCAGCAGCATCATTGCCGGAATACACCAGAAGACAGTGTAGAAGCTGATCCATGGTAACCTGGTCTCCTTCCCAGAAACCACAGACCTGGGAACCTTCTTCCAGATTCAGGTTCTCCTGTGTAATCGTCACTACGTCATCCATATTCCCATATTTCAGAGCAAGCATAGCGGTCATGATCTTGGTGATACTTGCCGGATACACTTTCTGAAGAGCCTGTTTTGAATAAAGGACTTTTCGGTCATCCAGATCCAGAAGAAGCCCTTTCTGTTCTTCCCCAAGGGATACTCCATCCATAGGAACATCTGATACCACCACGCATAAATTCTTGGCGAATCCATCTGCTCTAAGATTGTCGGAATCTGTTAGCCCTCCGGAAAATTCTTTGGATGCGGTGTATGGCTCATCCAATTTGCCAAAAATGCTTCCACTTCGAAGCAGGTAAATTGCTCCGATTCCCACACCACCTAGTATGATTAGAAGCAGAAGCAAAAGAATGGTATTTTTTATTCTCCACCTTCTTGCTTTGCGGTATTTTGCAGACTTGCGCCTGGAACTGTTCTTCTTTGCGGCTGTCATAAGTATTCCTCTTTCTTATCGATTTCTTTTTTCTTAAGTTCTTTATTATAAGCACTGCTCTGCAGACCTACATTCATCACCAGTCCCATACCGATAAACAGACTGACAAGAGAAGTCAGACCATAACTTACAAATGGAAGGGGTGTACCTGTATTCGGTGCCAGTCCTGTGGCAACACAGATATTCAGGAAACTCTGTATCGCCACAATACTGCCAATTCCACAGCAGACTATTTTTCCTGCAAGGTCCTTTGCACGCAGACTCATCCGGATACATTCCACCGAAATCAGCAATAGCAAAACAATCAAAGTGATACATCCTATGAATCCGTACTCTTCTCCTGCAACTGCAAAAATAAAGTCAGTCTGGTTCTCTGCAACAAAGTTTCCTGCATTTACGGAAGAAACCTGATCATCCCCTGAAAGCTTCTTTCCCACCAGCTCTCCAGAAGCAATTGCAGTTTTGGAGTTATTCTGCTGTTCAATATCATCCTGATACTCCTCATTTTCTGGATAAAGGAATGACATAATACGCTGTCTCTGGTAATCCTTGATCAGTGTCTGATCTGGCTGCACAACAATGGACAAAAATATAATAAGCAGCGGAACAGCGATCAGGATCGCACCCCCAATGATCTTATAACTCAATCCGGCCACATACAGAAGAATACAGAAAATGATGGTTACTGTAATGGTATTCTTCATATCAGGCTGTGCATAGATCAACGCCAGCGGAACAGCCAAAAGAAGTACAGACTCTGCCAGTATCTTAAAGGTATTGATATCATCCTCGTGATCCATGAAAAACTTAGCGAAAAACAAAATAATAATGATCTTGGAAAGCTCTGTAGGCTGAAAACGGAAGCCTCCAATGTCCAGCCATCTGGAGGCACCACCAGCCTCACTTCCGAACAAACGCACACCAATAAGCATAAGCAGATTAAAGCCATACATAATCCACTGGAAATTCAATATCCAGGAATAATCCATTAAGGACAGGATCACAAGGATCACAAGTCCCATCACCACCCCCAAAAGCTGTTTGTTTCTTAAATCCGGTGAAGCGCTGGCCACCAGCTGTACTCCAAACAGACTGATCGCAGTCAGGAGAATTACCAGTTTAAAATTGTAAAAACGAAGCTTATACTGTTTAATCATAAATTTATCTGTCCTTTTTCGTTATCACCGGAATATATGCCATCAAAACCGGCGGTTCCTGTGATATCTGTATTTTTACTTTATTCTCCTCTATGGTTACATACTTTTTTACTGTATGTACCAGATCACTTTTTAACATTTTCATCATCTGTGGAGAGCACTCTATGCGTTCCGAGATCAGGAGCAGTTTCATCCTGTCACGGGCATATCCTGCCGAACGCCTTTTATCGTGAAAAAAAGGTTTCATGCAAAATCCCTCCGTTTTCGATTATTTGTTTACATAACATTATTATTGACAACTATACATTTCATAATCTATTTCCAGCAGATATCTGGCAGTGTGGCGAAATCTCATTTAATGTCTTTTAAACAATCTTGAGAACATACTTTTCTTCTGTTTGATCTCTACAAAAGGCACATCCTCTCCCATAAGTCTTTTGCAGATATTGCGGTATTCTTCCTCTGCCTGGGAATTCTTTCCGGAAAGCGGCTCTCCCTGGTTGGTGGCTACTACGATCTGCTCATCATCCAAAAGAGTTCCAATCAGGTCCACTGCCAGAATCTCTGTCACATCATCAACAGACATCATATCTCCCCTGGCAATCATATCCGGCCGCAGCCTGTTAATGATCAGATGAATATCCCGAAGATCATTTGCCTCCAGAAGACCAATGATACGGTCCGCGTCACGGATCGCGGACACCTCCGGAGTTGTCACTACAAGAGCCTTATCCGCACCTGCAATGGCATTTTTGAATCCCTGTTCGATTCCGGCTGGGCAATCCAGCAGAATATAATCAAACTCTTCCCGAAGATCATCTGTTAATTTGATCATCTGTTCCGGAGATACTGCTGTTTTATCCTTCGTCTGTGCTGAGGGCAGCAAATACAGTTCCGGATGACGCTTATCCTTGATCAGGGCCTGTTTCATGCGGCAGCTTCCATTTACCACATCCACCAGATTATATACGATCCGGTTCTCCAGTCCAAGCACAACATCCAGATTGCGAAGACCAATATCGGTATCCACAACTACTGTTTTCTTACCCATCATAGCCAATCCGGTTCCTATATTGGCAACGGTAGTAGTTTTTCCTACACCGCCTTTTCCGGATGTAATGACAATGACTTCACCCATTTCTTCTGATTCCTCCTAAACAAAATGTTCCAAAATTCTGGTATTTCTCTTATGGATATGCCTGCCAGGGCACTCCTGGCAGGCATAAACAGTATTAGTCATTCGATACATCACTGGTATCTGTGGAAGCAACACCGGTGAGAATAGAATCTTTATCCGCAAGATTGTACATATATTTAAAAATATCATTAGCAACCAGACATGCATTACCAGAACTGTAACCATTGGCAATACGGATTGCTATGGCATACTCTGGATCGGACGCAGGTGCGTATCCAATAAAAAGTCCATGGTTTGGATGGCGAAGATCCAGCTCAGCTGTACCGGTCTTACCTGCCACTTCTATACCAAGGCCATCAAACTGTGTATGTGTCTGAATTACACGGCGCATACCATCATGGATCACATCCCAGATATTAGAAGAAATGTCTGCCACATCCTGAATCTCTGGTTCATATTCCTGGATCACTTCACCTTTTGGATTGCTTACCTTGTCCAAAAGCGTCAGCTTGAAAATATTGCCGGAGGTAGCCATCACAGTAGCATAACGTGCAAGCTCTGTGGTTGTAAACAGGTTATTTCCCTGTCCCATATAGGATGGAACTGCTTTCGCATCTGATACCTTGGGAGATGCTTCGGAAAGCTCGATTCCTGTTTTCTGGTCCAGACCGATCAAAGAAGCATATTCCTGAAGTTTGCTTAAGCTCTGTACCTCAGAAAATTCATTATCCCCAACTTTTCCAAGCTGGAAACCGATCATGTTAAAGAAATAGTTACAGGACTGTTCAATAGCTGTACGGATATCAAGCCCCCCGTGACCATTCTTATCCCAACAGTTAATAGGCGGATCCACATAATCAAAGGTTCCGGTACATTCAATATAAGTATTCTCGTCAATAACCCCTTCTTCCATACCGGCAATGGTGGAAAGAAGCTTCAGGGTAGAACCAGGCGCTGTAGTCTGCTGGGTAGCCTTATTAAAGAACGGACTAGACTGGTCAAGTGCCAGCTTCGCATAATACTCTGTATCCATGTCGTTAGTCAGACGGTTATTGTCATATCCCGGATAGGAAACCAGAGCTACTACATCTCCTGTCTTTACATCTACCACTACTGCCGAAGCAGAACATGGCATCAATGCCAGCTGTGCAGGCTCAATCTCAAGGGTATAGATCTTGTTGATCATGAAATCATACGCCCCGATCGCGCCGGAAGCCAGACTCTCATATACGCCATCGTTCTTGTCCAGCACTCCCTGCTCGTAAAGGACAAGGCAGATCTCCTGACCGGAAATGGTATCTCCGAGGAGCATGTACTTATACAAAAGCTTGGAGAATCCGGTATCTGTGCTGAGATAATCAATAATATAGGCTGTCAAAGCCTGGTAGATTTCTTCTGAATCCAGATATTCTCCCTCTGGTGAAAAGCTGCTGATGTCAATCCAGCCCTGACTTGTAGCATAAGTCAGATAATCCTTCAGACTGACGCTCTCATCCGTTGTCCATGCCTTATAGGTGGCATCTGAAGTATCTATTGCATCTCTGGAAATAATTCCCAGAGTATCCCTAAGAAGATCATTACAGATGTAGGAAAGATATTCCTGGGTTTCCTCATCCTCATCCTTGTAGGCAGGTGGATTGGATCCATTCAGCTTCTTGCTTATTGTATCAAAAACACTCTGCTGCTTTTGTTGAAATTTGGCATATAAATTTTTTTCTACGTCAGAAGCATCTTCATTACTGAATTTGTTAATATCAATGACACTATTGGAGATCAACGCATTATATACATCATAGATTGGAATACGGATCTGGCTGGCATCGGTAACACTGGAATAGTCAAAGGTCTTCACAGCATCAATTTTCGTCAGAAGCACACCGGCAACACGCTGCTTCAGGATCTGATAAATTGCAGACTGCCAGTCTGTATCAACGGTAATCTGCACATCATTTCCTGCAACAGGCTCCACTTTGGTATCTTCATCAATTTTCAGGACTTTTCCCAGGTTATCTACAGAAACGGTCTCTTTACCGTCTGTTCCCTGAAGAGTCAGCTCCATATACTGCTCAATTCCCGCTTTACCCACAACTGCATCATTGGAATAATCTGGATTTTGCTTGCGAAGCTCTGTCAGCTCTTCGGAAGAAGCCTTCCCTGTATACCCCAGGATCGGCGCCATGCTTTCATCGTCAATGTACTGACGGATGGAATCCTCTACAACGTCAATTCCTTGAAGGCCAGTCTTATTCTCCATGATCGCAGCAACAGATTCCTCACTTACATTTGTAGCAATGGTAACCTGCATGTATTTCTTAAAGCTGTTGGTATTCAGTTCATAACGGATGGTAGCAATGTCCAGCATTTCCTGCCTGGTGAGGGTAAGTGGCAGACCGTGAGCGGTCAGCTCCTCCTCTGTGTACGCTCCGTCTCCGCTTAATACAATAGAAAATTTATCAGAGCCTGTAAGAAACTCCATCATCTGGGCAGCCGTTGCATTTTTTTGCTCCTCTGTCAGATTATCGATCAATGCCTCTCCATAAATATCTGCACGAAAACGGTTCAGGGTAAAGCCTTCTGCAACATCAAAGGCATATTCCCCATTGTTGTCAACAACAATATGAAAAGAATGGGTAATATCATCTCCATTGCGGTGCAGGATCTGCAGCACCTGGTACGCCACACCATTTAAAGTCAGGTTCTTTTCCCTGGTGGAAGTGTAGGTTCCATTATCCTCCAGCGTCAGGGAATAGGACAGCACATTGGAAGCCAGAATTTCACCGTTCCGGTCCAGAATATTTCCACGGGTGCTCTTGATCACGCGCTCTTTCGTTGTCCTCGCCTGAAATTTGCTGATATAATCCTGCCCCTGGATAATCTGAAGATCAAACAGTCTGCGGACCAGGATCACGGACATTACCACAAATGCCAGAATCAGAACCGATGTTCGTTTTAAACTAATTTTCTTAAAAATTCGCTTTATTTTAGTACCCAAATTGACTCACTTTCTTTCCTGGTTATGTTCATGTAGTGATAGTTAATGTGGCGGAAAATCCGATATACAATCAAGGTAATAAATACCGTATAAAACATTTCCGGTATGATGATCCGGTAGAGATAAATCCGTAGTCCCAGCCTTCCCCTTAAAAGGAACTGAAGTCCATAAACCGATAAATTATATAAAAGGTCTGCGATTGCCGTAAGAAACATGGGGACCTTCACGTCATCATCATAATAAATTTTGTGTGCATACCCGCTCAGATAACCAATATACATATAGATCAAAGCATAAAATCCAAACACGGATCCAAAAAACAGATCCACAAAGAGTCCTGAGAAAAAGCCTGTCCACAAACCACTTTTGCGCCCCCGCATAAGGCCCATGGAAACGCACAGGACCAGCATCAGGTTGGGAGTTACTGATCCAATGGAAATCAGATTCATTACGGTACACTGCAGAAGAAAACATATCACAATGGTAAGAAAAAATACGATCTTACTCTTCATCTGCACCCTCCTGTCCATCTATGGCAGCGCTGCTGTCCTGGGAAGTACCATCACTGGAGCTGCCGCTGCCAGATGCACTTTCTGTGACAGCTGTTCCCTCTATCATATCCTGCTTATTCACGGTAATGACAAACACATCCTTCAGATGAAGAAAATCTACAGGCGTCACAATGGTACCAGTCTTAGTCAGGTTATTGCTGTCTACCTGTACTTCGCTGACATAACCGATAAAAAGTCCTTCTACAAATTTTTCACTGATATTGGAAGTAACAATACGTTCTCCTACAGTTACTTTATTTTCCTGATCGTAGAGCTGCTCAAAGCGGAGTTTTCCCTCATCAATCAGTTCCAGATCACCATTTACGATACAATTGTCAGAGGTGCTCACCGTCATGGCACTGACACTACTGTTGTCATCAATTATGGAACGCACAGTCGCCCAGGAGGAGCCAACCTCTGTTACAATTCCTACCAGGCCCTTTCCTGCGATTACGTTGTTGTCAACACGGATTCCGTCATTTGATCCTTTATTGATCATAAACGTATCATACCAGTTTCCCGGATCCTTGGAAATGATGGTCGCAGCTACCTTGGGATAGTCCTCATAGGTCTGATCCAGATTATAAAGCTCTTTTAATCTCTGGTATTCTCCCTGATCCTGGATCAGCTTGTTGTTTTGTGTGGTCAGACTGTCCAGTTCTGCCTTCAGTTCTTCATTTTCGAAAAGCAGATCCTGCTTGTCCTTAAAGCTGTCACTTACAGAACGGACCATGGATCCGATCTTTTCAATGCTTTTTTCAAATGGAACTATGACAATTCCGGCAGTCTCCTGCAAAGGAGCTGTGGAAATCCCCGATGCAAAGGTGGCTACAATGCAGCTCAAGCAGAAAAGAGTCATAATTGCCAGCAAATGCTTACTTTTCAGATTTATTCGAAACCGAAATTTTTTCTTAAGGTTTTTCATGGAATAGCACCCCTAAAAAATTTATAATTTTCTTTGTTTGATCGGCTGAGCCCACTTGCGAAGGTCTTTGTTATGGATGACCTCCTCAAGCCCCTTCACTGCGGAAGTCTCATAAAGCTCCGACAGATTAAAGGAATATCCCGTATAACCTGCCAGATATGTATCAATGTGTGGAATCCTGGTACTTCCTCCAGTGAGATAAATTCCTTCTTTCGCTATGTGATAGGAAATCTGTGGGGGAATACGCTCCAGGAAAACTTTCATCTGGGCACCGATCTCATTGACACAGTTCATGATCCCTGCATTTACCACATAAGCGGAAATAATCTCCTCCCGCGGAAGACCGGATACACTGTCGATTCCCACAACCTTACGTGCCTGCTTATGCTGGTCGGCAAGACGTCCCATTACCAGCTTCAGGCGCTTCCCGGTACGGGTACCGATCTGAAGATTATAGCGCTTGCGCACTTCGCTGCACACCGCCTCATTCATCTGACGTCCGCCAATGGGAATCTTCTTACTGATGATAATACGTCCACCTGTGATAATAGAGAAATTCGTGCTCTGGGCACCAATATTTACCACCATGCTGCCCGCATTATTCTCCAGATCCACCCCCATGGCGATCGCATCCGCAATGGGCGCTTCCACCATATAAACACGGTTCTTGCGAAGCCAGTGGCCGTTCGCCACCTGATAATAAGCCCTTTTCTCGATAGCAGTCATGTCCAGGGGAACGGCAAAATACATAACAGAGCCTATTCCTAAAATTTTATCAATTTTTCTCATCATACTGTAAAGTACAATTTCCTGCAGTTCCAGATTGGCTATCATACCAAAAGCCATCGGCGAACTTACGGAAATGTCAGATGGTGCTTTTTCAAACATTTCATACGCTTCGTTGCCCACGGCTATGATTTTGCGGTCTTTCGCCGCAATCATGTTCTTCTCAATGTAGCTTTTATTTCGAATCATGGAATAAACCTTGACGGAACTGCTTCCAAGGTCTATTCCATATGTTTTTTCAAACAGCATATATCTGTCCCTTCATCATTCTCCTACATAAAGGTGTCCTCACAGGATCAGTAGTCAAGCATTCCCTGTTCCCGGAAGCTTATATACTTCTGGTCGCCTATCACAATATGGTCCAGAAGCTTTACCCCAAGAAGCTCTCCGGATGTATAGACGCGCTCTGTAATTTCCCGGTCACATTCACTTGGCGTCGGATCACCGCTGGGATGATTGTGGACCAGTACCACAGCTACCGCATGATACTTAAGTGCCTCCATAAAAATCTCCCTTGGAGTGATCAATGTACCATTTACGGTTCCTCTGGAAATCGTTTCTTCCTTCAGAAGATGATTTCTTCCATCCAGCAGCATAACAATCAGCACCTCCTGTTCTTCGTGACGGAGATGTTCCATATAGTATTTCGCTATGGTGATGGGTTCATTGAAAGAAAGTCTTGGTCTGGCAACAGCAGACGCCATCCGCTTGGAAAGTTCCCCGATACATTTCAGCTGGACGGCTTTGACTTTCCCGATTCCGTTCACCTTCATCAGATCTGGAATGGACATATGTAAAAGTCCCAGAAGTCCCGGATATGAGGTATCTTTCGTAAGACTTAAGATTTGGTTGGCAAGTACAAGGGAGTTGGTTCCCTGTACGCCGCTTCTCAGGATCACTGCCAGAAGCTCACTGTCGCTGAGCACGGATGGTCCCCACTGCAGACATTTCTCATAAGGACGGGAGGACTCTGGCAATTCTCTGATTGTCTGTTTCATTTCATTCATTTATTTTACCTGCAGTTCTCCAGGGCTGACAGGTAGGATGCTGCCTGTATACCACAATAAACGGATTTCGCTTATTCCCCGGGGCAGACAGACAGTTTTACAACTTTTATCCTGCATTGTTCTTCACAATGCAGACTCATTTTAGCATAAAAAAGGAGAGATGTACACTCTCTCCTAAAAATTTCTAAACTTTTTAGAAATAGCTTCCGCTACTTTTATGCCGTCCATAGCAGCTGAAGTGATACCGCCTGCATAGCCAGCGCCCTCTCCACATGGATATATTCCCCCATAATTTGCCTCCAGAGATTCTTTATTCCGGACAATACGTACTGGGGAGGAAGTTCTGCTCTCCACACCGGACAACACAGCATCAGGCCGGTCAAAGCCTTTCATCTTCCTGCCGAATGCCAGAACCCCTTCCTCGATAGAGTCCCCGATCTCTTTTGGAAAAATACTGCGCACATCTCCCGGAGCATAAGCACCTTTGATACATGGATCCACTTTTCCCAGGGTTGTACTTGGTTTATGCTTCTGGTAATCTTCAAACAGCTGTACCGGAACCTTGCCATTTCCAGCCTTCCATGCCGCCCGTTCCAGGCTGCGCTGAAAGGCAACGCCGCCCAATGGACCTTCTTCTGGAAAATCTGCCGGTGTCACAGACACGATCAGTGCACTATTGGCATTGCGGCTGTCTCTGGCCTGGTAACTCATGCCATTTACAGCAAGCATTCCCTGTTCTGAGGAAGCATTTACCACATAGCCTCCCGGACACATACAGAAGGAATATACTCCACGGCCATTTTCACAGGTATGGGTAACCTTATATGCAGCAGCTCCAAGCCTTTCGTTTTCCTCTTCCCCATAAAGGGCCATGTTGATCATGGACTGTGGATGTTCCATACGCACACCCACGGCAAAGGATTTCGGCTCCATATAGATGCCCTTCTTTTCAAACATAAAGAAGGAATCTCTGGCACTGTGTCCAACAGCCAGCACACATACCTCTGCCGAAATCCGCTGTTCCCCATTCACTTCCACTTCTTTTAACTGGTCATTTTCAAAAAACAGGTTTGTGACTTTACTGCGGAATCGGAAGCTGCCACCCATTTCTTCAATCTCATGGCGAAGCTTTTCTACAACCCCAACCAGCACATCCGTACCAAGATGAGGCTTCTGCTGATAAATGATCTCCTCCGGAGCACCCGCCTGTACAAATCGTTTCAGGACTTCGTGATTTCTTCCGGAAGGATCTTTCACAAGGGTATTCAGCTTTCCATCGGAAAAAGTACCAGCGCCGCCTTCTCCGAACTGTACATTGGAATCTGGATCCAGAACTCCGTTTTTCCAGAAATTTTCCACAGTTTTCTGACGGACATGGGCTTCCTCTCCCCGTTCCAGAACAAAAGGACGATATCCGGCTTTTGCCAGATACCATGCGCAGAAAATTCCAGCCGGACCGCTTCCTACGATCACTGGAGGATGCTTCAGCCGGGCTTCCCCAGGCTGTGGAAATTTATATTCTTTTTTCTCGGTTAACGTAATATTATTATCGTGAACCTTTCGGACAATCTTACTCTCTAGATTTTTTTCCTGCAAAGCCACATCCACTGTGTATACAAATTTCTTGTCATCTTTATGACGGCAATCCAGGGACTGCTTCACAATTTCGTAAGTAAAGCTCTCATTTTTCAGGCGCAGCGCCTTGTGAATCTTGTGGCTTAGCTCTTCCTGGGTATGATTGATTGAAAGCTTCAGCTGGGTAATTCGGATCATGTTGTTCTCCTTTTTTCCGGATTGCATATATGTAACATCTGGTAATTGCAACTGTTCAGTGCCTTCAAAGTTATACGCTTGGCGGAATACTGCCGCTGAATAGTTACTGATCATTTTACTTTTAAGTATTTTTCTGCTGTCTGGCAGCATTGATTCCTGCCACATAACCGCTGGACCATGCCCACTGCAAATTGTAACCACCGCATTTTCCATCTACATCCAGAAGTTCTCCAGCAAAATATAAGCCTGGATTTTTTCTGGATTCCAGAGTCCTTTTGTCAACCGACCTGGTATCAACACCACCGGAGCACACCTGGGCCTGCTCGAAAGACTGATAGCCAGTTACTCTAAGTGAATAGCTGAAGATAGCTTCCTCCAGGTTCTTTGCTGCCAAAAGCACCTTGGCTAGCTTGTCTGGGAAGAGTCCGGTCAGAAATTCCTTTTTGCCTTTATATGGACAATTTTCCTTCCGCATTTTCAAAAATGTATTCAGCTGCTCCCTGGAAAATTCCGGCAGAAAATTCAGGTTCAATATCACATTCTTCCCTTGTTTCAGTGCACGGATTCCGTAGCGGCTGACCTGAAATACCGGAATTCCAGATACGCCATAATCCGTAAGCTGCAGTTCGCCTGTTTCTTCTGCCGTCTTTTTCCCATCCACAAGTAAGGTGGCTCTGCCCTCTGTACGAACCCCTGCCCAGCCGGAAAAACCGGTATTCCTGCATTTCAGGGCTGTCAAAGCCGGAAGAGGCTCTATGATCTTATGTCCTAATGCAGCAGCCAGCTCATAGCCGCTGCCATCGGAACCAGAAATTGCAGATGCTTTGGAACCATTTGCCAGGATCACGGCATCTCCTTCATATGTCCAGCCTTCCACCTGGATTTTCCAGATATCCGTTTCCCGAAAAACGCGCTGCACTTTCTGGTTGGTCTTAATCTTAACTCCAAGATTTCGGGCTTCCATACATAATACTTCTGCAACACTTGCGGCCTGCCCGCTGTGAGGATACAAATACCCGTTATTTTTATTCACAGGATAAATTCCAAGTCTTGTAAAAAAAGCTACGGTAGCTTCCACAGGAAACCGTTTCAGAGCCTCCTGCCAGAAATCTGGATTTTCGCCCCGGTAAGCATCCGCCTGCTCCTGGATATTGGTAAAATTACATTTGCCGTTTCCGGTGACACAAATCTTTTTCCCTGGTTTTTCGTTTTGTTCCAATAAGGTTACGGCTGCTCCATTTTGGGCAGCTGCAATGGCAGCCATCAGGCCGGATGCTCCGCCGCCAACTATGATCACACGTTTTTTTTCCATATTTTTCACGGTAATTTCACTAAATCCTGCTCTACAAGTTTCTGTAAAGACATCATGACACCAAGTTTTGCATGCTCCCAGGTAAGTCCCCCCTGGAAATATACAGCGTACGGCTCTTTTACCGGTCCATCTGCTGAAAGCTCAATAGAAGATCCCTGCACAAATGCACCTGCTGCCATAATGACCTGGCTGTCATAGCCTGGCATATCCCATGGTTCCGGATCCACATAACTGTCAACCGGGGCAGCAGCCTGAATACCTTTACAGAATGCGATCAGTCTTTCCGGACTGTTTAAGGTCACAGCCTGGATAATATCCTGTCTTGGCTCTGTCGAGTTGGGAACCACATCAAATCCAAGCTTCTCATAAATATTGGCTGCAAAAACAGCGCCCTTCAACGCTCCCTTGGTTACCATAGGAGCAAGGAAAAATCCCTGGTAGAAGGAACGGTTTACTCCAAGAGAAGCACCAACCTCTGCTCCAAGTCCCGGACAGGTCATACGGTAGGAAGCATTTTCCACACATTCTCTGGTTCCGGCAATATAACCGCCGATAGGAGCAAGTCCGCCGCCTGGGTTTTTGATCAGGGAACCAACTATCATATCCGCTCCAACATCACTTGGCTCGATGGTATCCACAAATTCGCCATAGCAATTGTCTACCATACAGATCACATCTGGCTTAATGCTCTTTACAAAGGCAATCAGCTCACCGATCTGCTTCACGGAAAAGGATGGACGGGTCATATAGCCTTTGGAACGCTGGATCTCCACCAGCTTTGTTTTTTCGTTGATGGCTTTGCGGATATTTTCATAATCGAAGGTGCCATCCTCCAGAAGATCTACCTGACGGTAAGTAACCCCATATTCTGCAAGAGATCCCTTAGAAGGACGGATGCCGATCACCTCTTCAAGAGTGTCGTATGGTTTTCCTGCCGGTGCCAGCATTTCGTCTCCTGGGCGCAGATTTCCAAAAAGGGCAATGGCAAGGGCGTGGGTTCCACAGGCAATCTGTGGACGCACCAGACAAGCCTCTGTATGGAAGGTATCTGCATATACTTTTTCCAGAGTGTCACGGCCATAATCGTTGTAGCCGTATCCGGAAGAAGAGCCGAAGCACTCCTCACTGACACGGTTTTTCTGCATTGCCAGAAGAACCTTCATCTGGTTGTATTCCGCAGTTTTATCAAACTGTTCAAAACGCTCCTTTAAGGATTCCTCTATTTCATGGCAAAAATCGTAAACCTGGGAAGAAATTCCCAGCTGCTGATATAGTTCTTTCATAATAATTCTTTCCGTCTGTCTGACGGTATTCCTCCATTTTTTGTGTTAGCTAAGCATTCCCTTTTCGCGGCAAATGCCCAGCATATACTCCAGCATTTTTTCCTCGTTATACCCGAACTCATCTTTATTCACCCACACTGTTTCCGGCTCTCTGCGGAACCAGGTGAGCTGGCGTTTGGCAAAGTGCCGGGTGTCGCGCTTCAAGATCCGCACAGCCTCTTCCAGCGGCATTTCTCCATCCAGATAGGCCAGAATTTCTTTATACCCAAGGCCCTGCATGGAAACCATACCTCTGTGACAACCCATGTCCTTCAGCTTCTGGATTTCTGCCACAAGACCGCTGGCCATCATTTCATCCACCCGCTTATCAATGCGTTTATATAAAAGCTCCCGGGGTGCATTCAGCACAAAGTATGCCAGATTATAGGGGCTGGTCCGTTCCTGCTGCTCCTCATTGTGTGCGGAAATAGGGCTATGGTTCTGATGATAAAATTCCAGCGCGCGGATTACACGCTTCGTGTTGTTTTCGTGAATCGCTTCGGCACTTTTGGGATCCACCTCTGCCAGCATCTGATGAAGATATGCGGCACCCTTTTCCAGGGCAAGTGCCTCCAGACCGGCCCGGTATCCGTCATCCTGCCCGGCCTGGGTAAAATCAATGTTTCTGGTCACCGCCTGAATATAAAAGCCGGTTCCCCCCACCAGAATGGGAATGTGTCCCTTGACGTAAATCTTTTCCATGGCATCCTTTGCCATCTGTTGGAAACGCACAATGTGAAATTCTTCCTCTGGCATCAGCTCATCCACCAGGTAATGGGGAACTCCCTGCATTTCTTCTGGCATGATCTTCGCAGAGCCAATATCCATATATTTATAAACCTGCATAGAATCTGCAGATATGATCTCCCCGCCAACTGCTTTTGCCAGGGAAATAGACAGTTTGGTTTTTCCCACAGCGGTTGGACCGGTGAGAACAATAAGAGGTTTTTTCATAATCTCTCCTAAACTAAACACTTCAATTTCTTCATCGTTACAGATTTCACGAAGCACTTTCTGCAAAGCAGTTACACAATTCGCTTAAATTTCTTCTCAATTTCCGTCTTCGTCATGGCAATGATCGTCGGACGTCCATGGGGACAATTATATGGATTGTCCAGGGTGAGAAGCTCGTCGATCAGTCTGTCTGCTTCCAAGGCGGACATCTGGTGATTTCCCTTGACCGCGGATTTGCAGGCCATAGTAGCAAGTCTCGCTGTGAAAAGATCAAATGCATCCTTCGAGCCTTCGCTGCCCAGACTATCCAGCATTTCCAGAAACAGTTCTTCTTCGTGGAAGCCGTACAGATTGGTTGGAACTGCACTGATACAGTATTCCCGTCCGCCAAAGGGTTCAATCTCAAAACCATATTTTGTAAAATATTCTTCATTGGCTTTTAATTTCGCCTGTTCGTCCATGTTCAGGGTTACTACAAGAGGCGGATTTAAATACTGGGATTCAATAGACTGTTCTTTAAAACGCTTTACAAAACGCTCATAGTTTACTTTTTCATGGGCAGCATGCTGGTCAATAATATAAAACTGGTTTTCAAATTCTACCAGCCAGTACGTGTCAAACAGCTGTCCGATCAGCTTGTGGCGGCTTCTGGATTCCGGGGCAAGAAGCTTCTCCTGGAAAAGTTCCAGCTGCCGGGGCGGTTTCTCTTTATTTTGTACTGTGTTCCCAGTATCTTCATGTTGCAATTGCGTTCCCTGTACATCCATGTCCTGCCGAATCGCCTGTGCTGAATTCTCACCATAAGGCTGTACCCCTTCTAATTCTTTTGGTTCAAATTCAGTATCCGATGATTCTGTATTCCCTGCCGCAGATAAAGCGGAAGCTTGATTTCCAGCCTCTCCTGCGCTCTTTGCAGCAGCTTTCTCATCCGCTTCCACAGCAGCCTTCAAAGTTCCTGCAAAAAGAGCATCCTCTTCTTTGCTGAACGTTTTGGGCTGATAAACTGCCTGTTCCCGGAGCATATTGCCTGCCTGAAAATTGGAAGTGCTGCTGTAATTTCCAGTTTTACCCGCATTCTGGTAAAATGAATTTCCAGTCTGTGCAGAACCATTTCCGTTCACATTTCCACGGCCAAACTCCATTCTCCTGCTTTTCTCAAAAGGCTCCGGAACTGCACCGCGGCTCACTGCTGCCGTCTTTGATTCCTGCTCTTCTTTTCCAACCGAAACAACCGGGATCAGCTCTCTATGGAGAAGCGCATTGTGCACCGCCTCATAAATGGCATCATAAACCTCAGCACCTCTTGCAAAACGGACCTCCAGTTTTCGGGGATGAACGTTTACATCCAGATCATTTCCCGTCATCTGAATCTGTAAAGACACAAAGGGGAATTTATGCTGCATCACAAAGCCCTTATATGCGTCTTCAATGGCCTTTGTAATAATATTATTCTTCACAAATCTGCCATTTACATAGTAATTCTCAAAACTCCGGTTTCCTCTGGAAACCTCCGGCTTACCGGCATATCCCTCAATTTTCATAAAATCATTTTCGTAGGAAACCTCCAGAAGCGCTTTTGCCATATCTCTGCCATATACATTGTAGATCACATCTTTTACATTGTAATTGCCAGAGGTATGCAGCTTCACTTGTTTGTTCTGAATATATTTAAACGAAATTTCCGGATGGGAAAGAGCCAGCTGTTCCATCATGATTCCAATATAGTTGGCCTCTGAGGAATCGGATTTCAGGAATTTACTCCGGGCCGGTGTATTATAGAAAAGGTTCCGCACCAGGAACGTCGTTCCATCTGGTGCTCCCATTTCCTCAAGGCTCTGCTCTACGCCGCCTTCGATCACGTAACGCACACCGCTGATGGCAGAAGGTGTCTTTGTGATCAGTTCCACCTGGGAAACTGCGGCAATACTGGACAAAGCCTCACCACGAAATCCCAGTGAGGCTATGTTTTCCAGATCTTCTACTTTTTCAATTTTGCTGGTGGCGTGGCTTAAGAATGCTGTAGGTACCTGAGCAGCCTCAATTCCCCCTCCGTTGTCTGTAATACGGATCAGCTTCTTTCCCCCATCTGTAATCTCTACAGTTACGGCGGTAGCACCAGCGTCAATGGAGTTTTCTACAAGCTCCTTTACAACAGAAGAAGGACGCTCCACCACCTCACCTGCTGCAATTTTATCAATGGTATGTTTGTCTAAAACTGCGATTTTTCTCAAGTTTTTCTCTCCATATAAAAGCAGGCTGACTGCTGCTGTTTGACAGGCTTTTCCCATAAACAGCAGCTACCAATCACCATCTGTTCTTTATCTTATTCTGAAGATTGTACAAAGTATTTAAAGCTTCCATCGGAGTCAGATTCCCAATGTCAATGCTTTTCAGTTCTTCAATAATATCATTATCCTGCACAGTGTCAAATAAAGACATCTGTGCCATATCCATCTCGACCTTTGGCTTCTTCTTTGGAGAAGCAAGGTCCTTTACCGCAGCCGTTATGTCTGCATCACTTAACTCTTCAACCAGTTCTTTCGCACGATTGATCACAGAATCCGGCACACCTGCCAGCTTCGCCACCTGTATTCCGTAGCTCTTGTCGGCACCGCCCTGTACGATCTTGCGGAGAAAAACAATGTCGTCCCCTTTTTCTTTTACGGCAATGCAGTAGTTGGTAACTCCGGAAAGCTTTCCCTCCAGCTCTGTCAGCTCGTGATAATGAGTGGCAAACAAGGTCTTCGCACCGCAGAGCCTGGTATTGCTGATATGCTCGATCACCGCCCAGGCAATGGCAAGTCCGTCAAAGGTACTGGTTCCGCGGCCGATTTCATCCAGGATCAGCAGACTCTTTGCAGTGGCATTTCGAAGGATGTTGGCCACCTCGGTCATTTCTACCATAAAGGTACTCTGTCCGCTGGCCAGGTCGTCGGATGCACCCACACGGGTAAAGATCCTGTCTACAATTCCCACCGTAGCTTTATCCGCCGGGACAAAGCTTCCGATCTGCGCCATCAGAACGATCAGCGCCGTCTGACGCATGTAGGTGGATTTACCTGCCATGTTTGGACCGGTGATAATGGAAATCCGTTTCTTATTGCTGTCCAGATATGTATCGTTGGCGATGAACATGTCATTGTCGATCATCTGCTCTACAACCGGATGGCGGCCGCCTTTGATGTCGATCACGCCGCCTTCGTTTACCTTCGGGCGTACATAATGATTCCGTTCCGCCACAAGAGCCAGGGATGCAAATACATCAAGACCAGCAATTGCCTTGGCTGTACGCTGGATCCGTACGACTTCTTCCCCAACCTTATCACGGACATCGGAAAACAGCTGATATTCCAGGGCATAGAGCTTATCCTCTGCTCCAAGAATCATGTTCTCAAGATTTTTCAGTTCCTCGGTAATATAACGCTCTGCATTGGTAAGTGTCTGCTTGCGGATGTAGTTCTCCGGTACCAGATCCTTGAATGTATTGGTAACCTCAAGGGCGTAGCCGAATACACGGTTGTATTTGATTTTCAGGGATTTGATTCCGGTACGCTCCCGTTCCTTTGTTTCAAGCTCTGTGAGCCATTTTTTTCCGTCGGTACGGGCGCTGCGGAATTTATCTACGTCTTCGTTAAAGCCTTCACGGATAATGCCTCCGTCCTTCTGGGCAAGGGGAGGTTCATCTACAATGGCCCGCTTGATCAGATCTGTAATATCTTCAAGGCTGTCCATTTCCTCATAAACTTCCTTCAAGATGGGAGCCTGAAAATCTTTCAGAACCTGTTTGATATAAGGAATCATTTCCAGGGAAGAAGCAAATGCTACCATATCCCTAGGATTGGCAGATTTGAAGCTGATACGGCTGACAAGACGCTCCAGGTCATAAACAGGATTGAGATATTCCCGGATCTCATCGCGGAGCATTGGCTTCTCATTTAATTCTTCAAGAGCTTCCAGTCTGCGGTTGATCTCCAGGGCATCGATCAGAGGCTGTTCTACAAAGGAACGAAGGGTACGGGCCCCCATGGCTGTCTTGGTCTTATCCAGTACCCAGAGGAGGGAGCCTCTTTTCTGCTTCTCCCGAAGAGTTTCTACCAGTTCCAGATTCCGGCGGCTGGAGCTGTCGATGAGCATATAACGTTCAGCTGTGTATGGACGGATCGCCGTCATCTGGGAAAGAGCCGTTTTCTGTGTTTCCTTAAGATACAAAAACAGCGCTCCGGCAGCAATGATTCCACTGTCATAATCGCTGATTCCAAGGCCTTCCAGATTGGTTACATGGAAGTGTTCTTTTAATTCCTTCCTGCAGGTATCGTCGTCAAAATACCAGGCGTCCAATGAGAAAATACAGATTCCAAGGCGTTCTTTTAAGTCATCTGTGTCAACACCGCTCATAAAAAAGGAGTCATTACATATGATCTCAGCCGGACCAAATTTGTTGATCTCATCAACCAGCTTCTGACTGTTTGGGACTTCTGTAAGAAAGCAGTCACCTGTGGTAATATCCGCTATGGCACAACCGAAATGATCTGCTATGGAGACGATTGACATCAGGTAATTGTTCTTGGATTCATCCAATGAGGTGGCATCCAGGGTAGTTCCTGGAGTAACCACACGGATAACTTCACGTTTTACAAGCCCTTTTGCCTTCTTGGGATCCTCCACCTGTTCACAGATTGCAACCTTATGTCCACGCTCGATCAGACGGTTGATGTAAGTATCGGCTGCATGGAAGGGGATTCCGCACATAGGTGCACGCTCTTCCAGACCGCAATCCTTACCCGTAAGCGTAAGCTCCAATTCCTTAGACACCAAAAGCGCATCATCAAAAAACATTTCATAGAAGTCCCCGAGCCTGTAAAAAAGGATAGCATCCTTGTAGTTCTCCTTCGTTTTACAATACTCCTGCATCATGGGTGATAGTTTCATGGTTTGCGCTGAAACCCTTAATTTATGCGGGTTTGAAGCACCTGAAATAGTAGTTTGACCCCCATTTGACCCCCGGTTAGTATTTTGTATGTTATCAGTAGTATTCTTCATAATTTTCCTTTATTCTTTTTCTGGCACCGCCGGAACTTTTCCCTCATCGTATTTTGCAGCAAATTTTCTAAATTCATCTGCCACATAATCCTGTTCCAGATGTGTATAATAGTTCGTCATATTTACGCTTGTATGTCCCACAATCTTACTCACCGTAAATGGAGACATATTAGACTCATTCAGTTTGGTGACGAACGTATGCCGAAATTTATGGGGATATACCTCATAAAGACGAGGTTCCCTATTTTCTTTTTCAGCTAATTCGATCTCTTTTTTTTCAATTATGCTTATAATACGTGAACATTCCGCGTTTGCATATTGAGGAAGAAAAACCCCTCCTGGTTGTGTTGTGAATACAAGATCCGGAAAATCTTTGAGGAAAGGATTTTCCTTTCCCCATGATGATCCGCTTTTTTCTTTATCCGCAATCTGCTTTTTCTCCCAAGAGTGAAATGCCAATTCAACACCCTCTGTCATAGGAATCCAACGATAACTTGCCTTTTTCTTAGGCGTCGTTATCTGTTTAACTGACTCTGGTTTTTCTAATCGATTTTTTCCTTCATCAAAATAAATCGTCGTTCTATTCAGTGTTTTATATACACGAATTCGATGACATTCAAAATCAATATCAGACCAGCAAAGTGCTGTAATTTCGCCAATACGCATTCCAGTATTCAAAATAATATAAAATAGTTCATAATATCTCGTGTTTTTTGCTGCATCAAGAAATGTTTTAATTTCCTCTGGTTGAAGTATTTTGCTTTCATCCTCCAATATTGGATCAACTGTTACTTTTTCGGATTTTTCTATTGCAATCCCTTTACAGGGATTCATTGGAATCATTTGATTATCTACCGCACTTTGAAGTAATTGCTTTACAATTGATAAAGTATGGACAACTGATGATTCCGCATAGCCATCGCTTTGCATTCCTTCAACCATATTGTAGATATGAGAAGGTGTGAGGCAATCAAGCCTCACAGAGCCAATAAAATCTGCACCCCGCTCAAATCCATCTACATATCCACGAACCGTATTAGCTTTAATTCGCCCAATTTTGTAAAGTTTCATCCATACATCAAACCATTCAGAAACTTTATATTTTTTCGCTTTATCATTATAACCCAGAATGTATTTTGCTTTTTCCAGATCACGTTTTTTCTTTAGTTTTGCCAAATTTCTATCATATAAATATTTGGGTTTCGGGGAACCGGGTATATAATATTTGGCTTGATAACGTCCGTCCTTCCTTTGCGAAAGTCCACTTCCTAATTCTTTGCCTTTCAAAGATTTTCCCATACTGTATTCATCCTTTCCAGGCCAGATTTCAAGTACATCAGAATATTAACACGTTCTAAAAAAATATTCAAGTGTCCTGTTCCTCCAACCAGTGTTCAAATTTTTTTCTGTGTACAAGTGTTCTGCGCCCAATTCGGACGCAGAAATCATTTTCAGCCATTATAGTACGAACTGTTTTTTCAGATAACCCAGTTAATTCACAGGTTTCTTTTACTGAAAGAAGAAGTTTCCCATTTTCCTCCTTTATATCGTTCTTTTTTCTCATACCTACATTTCCTTTCACATATCAAATTCAACTACTACAATGTACCTTTCTCCCGTAATGCCAATATTTTTTCTATTGCTTCCTGTCTTGTTATGCCTTCTCTTTTGGCTTTTATTGGTGTTAGTATATAACCATAGACATAAAAAGTTGAACAGCCTATAATAATCATAATAATGTAAAGGAGCTGTTCAACATGGCAAAAAACCAAAAGAAGTACACACAAGAGTTTAAGCAACAAATTGTGGATTTGTACAATACAGGAAATTACTCATTTCCTCAGTTATCAAGTGAATATGGCGTAGCAAAGTCAACTATCTTAAACTGGGTAAGAAATCTAAGTCCTATCCAGGTTTCTGAGACAGGAAAAAGGGCTTATCATCTTTGATAGAGCCGGCCCAACAAGCATGGTATTACATTTTGCGATTTTGCATATGAAAAAGGAATCAATGAACTCTTCATTGACTCCTTTGATGATTACATCACACAAATTGAAATACCGATTAAAACTTAATATTAGTCAGTATAATTCTGTATATGACATCCCTCAAAAATCGACAGCCTAATGGTATCAATAATTCTTATAGCAGTGTTTCTATAATATATTAAAAGCCTCTTTGTCCGCTTAAGAGTTTAATCTTACAAAGAAAATGCTAAATCATAAGCCTCCCAGATTGCTGTTTTCAAATTTCCAACCTTTTTAACATCGCCGACTATATGAATATTCGTTTTCCCCTGTTGTGTTCCGCCGTCAACAAGCCTCGTGTCTGGCATATAACCACAGCTCATTATCACGTCGTCGCATTCCAACTGTATTGTCTTTTCCGCTGTCTCAATAACAATTCCATTTTCAATGATTTCTAAGAGCTTTGCGTTTTTATAAATAGGAACTTCATAATACCGCAATAAGTCTCTCATACAACTGGAGTTTGCCATGCAGAGTCCCTTGGTCTTTAAAATATCGTCTGCCATTTCCACAATAACCGGTCGTTTTCCTTTCAGCACAAGGTCATAGGCAATCTCGCAGCCCGTCAAACCTCCGCCGATTACAGCGACGTCCTTTCCTACTTTTCTCCCCAGCAGATATTCCGTTGCTTCAATAGCTTTTTCCTGTCCCGGAACATCTAGCTTTCTAGGTTTTGCGCCCGTAGCAATGATAATTTCATCTTCTGTCAGCTCAGCCAGAGTTGTAATTTCACAGTTGTATTCCACTTTAATCGGCAGGCTTTCTATTTCTTGTTGAATCCATCTTATAAATTCTTTATCTTTTTCTTTGAATTCAGGTGCTGCTGCAGCATTAAACACACCACAGAGCCGGTCACTCTTTTCATAAATAGTTACCTCATGACCTCGTATTGCCGCAATTCGGGCTACAGTCATCCCAGCGATACCCCCGCCGATGACCGCAATACTTTTCGTTACAGCTGCTTTTTTCTCAAAATCATATTTCTGCTCACAGAATGTCCTAGGGTTCAACGCACAATGCCCTTGTGTTTTTCCATCCTCTTCATCGATTTCACAGCCAACGCCTTCATAATGATAAATCGGAAGACATGCATTATGACATGCAATGCAAGGAAGAATGTCACTAAATTTCTCCTGTTCCAGTTTTACAATATATTCCGGATCCGCCAGGAACTGACGTCCGATTCCCATAGCATCCAGTTTTCCTTCTGATATAGATGCTGAAGCTTCATCCGGCTGCATTCTTCCTGCACATACCACAGGAATTTCTACCACTTCTTTTAATCGTGTCACCTCCGCCATGTTACAGTTTAAAGGCATATATACAGGCGGATGCGCCCAGTACCATGAATCGTAAGTCCCATTGTCCGCATTAAGCATATCATATCCTGCATCCTGAAGATATTTTGCGGCTTTCAGCCCTTCCTCAAGATCTCTGCCGGCTTCTGTAAATTTCTCACCATAAACTGCCCCGATACCAAAGCCGATTGTCTTACTGGTTACGGAATACCGAAGGGATACAGGGAATGTGTCACCGCACTGTCGCTTAATCTCCTCTACAACTTCTTTCGCAAACCTGTAGCGGTTATCAAAAGTCCCCCCATACTGATCTGTTCTCCGATTCGTATACTTCGTTGTAAACTGATCCAGCAGATAGCCTTCATGCACGGCATGCACTTCCACACCGTCAAACCCTGTCTCCATACAAAGTTTGGCTGTCTTACCATAGGCATCCACATACTCAAGAATTTCTCCTTCCGTCAGTGGTCTATGTATAATTTCTGGAAGCCAACGGTTAGGCAGTTCACTAGGGGCTACAAGAAGATTATCCCAGTCAAACATGGACTTTTGTCCGGTTTCCTTCTCTTTTTCATAAAGTTCCTTTAATGCCAGCGGCATGGTAAATGTTCGTCCCCATCCTGCACCAATCTGCAAAAACACTTTTGCACCGTAACTATGAATTTCTGCTAAAAGCGGCTTTAGTCCTTCGAATATTTCTTTCTGCTCATAAAGCCACTGTTTCCCCACCATACTACGCAGAGTAACCATTCCGGGAATAATTAAACCTACATGATTCTTTGCACGCTCCACATAATAATCATAGATATCCTCACCAATTTTAAAAATAGGTAAGCAGTCTATCATGTTTGTACCTTCCATTGGTTCCAAAACAAAACGGTTTTTAATCATTACCGTTCCAATTTTAAATGGTTCAAATAAAATTTCGTGTTCTTTTTTCATTTTTTGAACATCCTTCCTCAATTATCCTATTGTGCAAGTAAGCAATTCAACTGACCGATCAGCTGTTCCACCTGTTCTCCCGGCATCTGTCCCAGCAGAAATTTCATCGGCATTTCCCGGATAACTTGCTCTCCCAGCTTCTTGTATTCGTCACTCATACCTTCTGCTGATGCGGCTGCTGCTGCCAATGGAGCCAGCAGTTCCGTAATAACGGGAGCGGTTTTCGTATGATCCAATAATTCTCCGAACGTTGTTGTGAAATCTACGCGAAGGGGCAGTTCTTTCTGTGTTTCAAATACAATATCAGCATGTAATCGGATGTCATCAGAAGCATGGCCGATCAGGATCCGGTATGTTCCGGATGGCGCATACCAGTCCCCGAGACGTTCTTCATAATAGGAAAGATCCCTCGCCAAAATTTCCATCGACACCGTTTTTTCCTCTCCCGGCAGGAGATGAACTTTGGCAAATCCTTTCAATTCCTTGACCGGTCTCTCCGATATGCCGCACAGGTCAGCCACGTACAGCTGTACGACTTCTTTTCCTTCTGTCTTTCCTGTATTTTTCACCTTGAAGGAGACCGTCAGGATATCCTCATCCGTCATTTGAGCCGATGACAAATTCAAGTCCCCATAAGCAAATTCCGTGTAAGACAGCCCATGTCCGAATGCATACCGCACCGGAACCTTCTTTGTATCATAATAGCGGTACCCGACAAAGATATCCTCACCATATAACACCCGCTTTCCATTTCCTGGGAAATGAAGGTAGCTCGGATTATCTTCCAGCCGGTACGGGAATATCTCCGCCAGCCTGCCGGACGGATTCGCTTCTCCGTATAACAGCCGGTCACAGGCTTCGCCAACGCCCTGACCTCCGAGATAATTTCAAGGATCGCGCTTACTTTATCAGCCCAGGGCAGTTCTACCGGGCTTCCATTGTGGAGTACAACTACAACATTAGGCTGTACTTTCAACACTTCTTCGATCAGACGGTCCTGGCATTGGGGCAACTTCATAGATGTTCTGTCATACCCTTCCGACTCAAATATCTCAGGCAGACCGGCAAAGATCACCGCGACGTCTGCTTCTGCAGCAGTCCGAAGCGCTTTTTCTAGCTCTTGTTCCGTCATCGCGTCATTTTCCATAGAAAATCCTTTTGCATAAGTCACGCTACGCCCTTTTTCTCCGGCAGCATCTAATGCCGAAACAACCATGAACGGATTGATATGGCTGGAGCCGCCGCCCTGATACCGCGGCTTTTCGGCAAATTCCCCTATATAGGCAACCTTTCTGTCTGTATTCAACGGAAGTATACCGTTATTTTCTAGCAGGACCGCACATTCCGTCTCAATATCCGCTGCTTTTTTATGATCTGTTTCCTTATCAGATATAATTTCCGGACAATGCTGCTCTTCACCGGCAAATACAACATTCAATACCCGCTCCACCGCTTCATCCAGCACAGCTTCGTCCAGTCTTCCCTCCTGTACTGCTTTCACAATCTGTCTGTCATTGTATCCTCCGGAATAAGGCATCTCCAGATCCAGTCCGGCCTGCAGTCCTTTCACACGGTTATTTACAGCGCCCCAGTCACTGACGACGCAGCCTTTGTATCCCCATTCTTTTCTCAGGATATCTGTCAGAAGATATCTGTTTTCCGAAGCATATTCTCCATTTATTTTGTTGTAGCTACACATGACGGTTCTTGGAGCTGATTCTTTCACCGCTTCCTCAAACGCAGGCAGATAGATTTCCCTGAGCGCACGTTCTGACACCTCGGAAGATATCGTCATACGGAGTGTTTCCTGGTTATTCAGTGCGAAGTGCTTAATGCTTGTCCCCACGCCCTGACTCTGTACTCCGCGGATATATGCCGATGCCATCCTACCTGCCAGATATGGATCCTCCGACAGATACTCAAAGTTCCGCCCGCATAACGGGCTCCTTTTAATATTCACCGCCGGGCCAAGCAGCATGCTTACATTCTCGGCCTGACACTCCGCTCCCAGCGTCTCTCCCATCCGTTCCATCAGGTCAACATCGAAGCTGGAGGCTGTTGCACAGGCTGCTGGGAAACAAACGGCCTTCACACTTTCATTCAATCCCAGATGATCCGTTTCCCCTTCCTGCTTTCTCAGTCCGTGAGGGCCGTCCACCATCATAACTGACGGAATGTTCAGTCGTTTGATTTCTTTCGTATGCCAGTTATCAGCGCCCGAGCAGAGACTTGCCTTCTCTTCCAGCGTCATTTTTGAAATCAGTTCCTTTATTCTGTCCATCGCAAAAGTCCTCCATTCTTTTCTTAATACTGATTGATCATCTGTGACTCTGCCTCTTCACGGCTAATCTCACCATTGTTGCATTTTGCCATCAGCTGGACATCATGGTCATTAAGCTTGTAAAGGCGAAGCATAAGCAGAGTGCAAATACCCCCGATAATGCTGCCAAGACAGCTGAATGTCCATAATTTATCGGCAAATCCTGCCGCCTGAACAACGCCTTCTCCTTCCCGGAAGCCGATTAAAGTTAACGCAAACACACTGACTGCTGTTGCGATCGCTCCATTTAATTTTGTAAAAAATGTCTGCGCTGCAAACGTTACACCACGCATTTTTAATCCTGTCTTGTACTGTCCATACTCGTAGCAGTCCGGCGTAAACTGATACTGCAGTATAACTGCTATTCCCAGCGGAATTCCTCCTAAGGCATTTAAAGTCACATACACCGTCATATTCTCATACCCGGCCATGAATCTTACAATTCCCAGAAGTAAAGCGAAAACATATGAAATATAGAAGACTTTAAATTTGTCATATTTCTTGCATAATTCTACTGCCATAACCGCACCGATTAAGGTCGGAATAATCACCGTCATCGAAACATATGAGGCAGCTTCTTCACCGCCAAGGCAGTACCGGGCAACATATAAGCCCCAATTTGCACCAACATTAAGCAGGCTGCTGATGAGCGGAGCCGCAAAGAAAATCAATAAATATTTGTTCTTTCGCAGACATTCTGCCATATCGCGCAACGTATAACTATCTTCTGCCCCTTCGTCCAGTGCTCTTTCTTTTTCAATTACTCTCTCCTTTGCGAACAGACAGATTGGAATCATCATAACAACTGACAAAAGAGATAACACAATTACTGTTGTCGCCCAGCCGCCTAACCGCTGCCGTACCAACGGCAGGACAATTCCTGTAACAATACCTGAAAAAATAACAAACATCCTTCCTATACTGTTTAGTGAAATACGTTCCTTCTGGTCCGTTGTCATCGTGGTGACAATACCAAAAATCGGCACATCACAAAGGGTATAGGCTGTATCCCATAACATATAAGCAAGTGTTGCCCATATGATTTTAGCCATCATGGGAATCCCGGTAGGTATTGTAAAAAGAAGAATGGTCGCCACCGGAATCGCTATGACAGATATTTGAAGCCACGGCAGGAATTTCCCTTTCTTAAAATTTACCTTATCCATGATCATACCGAAGATCGGATCGTTGATGGCATCCCACACTTTCGTGATCAGCGCCACGATTGCAACCAATGCTGCCGTTATGCCGATATCTGTAAAATATGTAGTCATATATCCTATCAGTCCATAGAATACATTCTGTCCCATAAAATACAAACCATAACTGATTTTTTCTCTTTTTGTAACTGCATTTTCCATTTCGTTATCCGTCCTTTCATTGTTTGATTCAATTATAAATAATCCCAAAGGGCAAATCACCAACGATATATAAGCGGTTTACCGACGAAACTTAATATAATAATCATCTTTCTAAAAATTGATATAAGTATTCTTCCATCTTAGGCGTCCACCATTCCAGATATCCTGCCTGCGTCGGATGAACCGGATCTGCCATATAAACTTCATATTCTTTTTCAGAAACGTCATTCATCTCCTCGTCATTCCAAAGGTCGATCACGCCTATTCCATATTTATCCTGAAGCTCAAATAATACATCTACCATCTGCTGATACTGTTTACTGTCATATTTTGTTCCAGTATAAAAGATCACGGGACAATTCCATGTCTGCTTTGCATATACAGTGATATATTCCATTGCTCCTGTTATCGTCTGTGTATCAAAATCTTCCAAATTTTCTGAACGGCTGAGTTCTCCTATCGGCATTTCCTTCGACGCGTCATTCGTGGAAAGCTGGCAGACAAATGCATCGAATTTCTCATCTGTACCGATATTATTTTTCATCCTCTGGATATAAGACGTCTTTCCGTTATCTACTAAAGTAGTGCCGCTGACGGCTTCTTTTACATACTCACAGCCATTTCTGTAAGAGATATAATCTGCAAAAGAAACATCCATTGAGTACAGACCTAATGTTACAGATGATCCAAGGTAGCAGATGCGCTTCCCTCCAAGAGGGCTGTTTTCTAACGGTTCTATATTTTCCAGACTGTATTTTTCTGCGTTTCCTGGCATTTTTTTCAGTTTGTTCTTCCAAACAAAATCAAACGGTCCACCACCGCCTGCCGCCCCTACTAAATATGCCAGACCTAGACCCACAGCCAGAATCAAAATTAAAACGACACTTAAGGTAATCTTCAATATTTTCTTTTTCATAATCCTAAACTCCTCGTATTATTTTCAACTTTCGTATTAAGAAAAACTGACCGTCTGCTTTTGCCGGTCAGTTCTCACAAATACTGTCATTTTATTTCCTTTGATACTTTTATTCAAACTGATATATTCCGCTCCCCACCTCATACAATCTGCCATCCGGCAGTTTTACAGTGGCAGTTGTGTTACAGGGAATCTCCACTTTCAATTTAAATTTCCCCTCTTCCATACTCCACTCTGCCCCTACTTTACCGTACTCACTCATATAGGTACGTTTTGCACTTGTAAACGCATTATTCGTCTCCGGCGCAATCACAATCTTCTTAAATCCGGAAGCAGCCATATCAATGCCGCTTATCTTCCGGAACATCCAGTCGTCCACGCATCCAAAGGCATAATGGTTCAGGCTTGTCATAACCGGAGACCCGTCCTCCTTGTAAGAAATGTAATTTTCCCAGATTGTTGTCGCTCCCTGCTTCACCTCATAAAGCCATGACGGGCACTTTGTCTGGAGCAGGATTTTATATGCCTTGTCCATCCTGCCGATCTTACAGAGTGCATCCAGCAGATACGGTGTCGTCAGGAATCCTGTATCCAGACAATCCCCGTTTTCTTCTATCTTGCGGATCAAATGTCCAGCGATACTTTTTTTCTTCCTTTCAGGAGCAAGATCAAATGCGATTGCCAGCACATAACTGCCCATAAAATCAAGAGGCATCTTCCCATCATCATCGATCAGTCCTTTTTGAATGGCAGATTTCATTCTGGACGCAATGTCATCATAGTATAATTCGTCTGATGTATGCCCGAGGAGTGCTGCTGTATCTGCCATGATCCGACAGGAATTCCATCCAAAGATTGGCGCGCAGTATACAGAAGTATTGATAGGTTTTGCAGCGCTTTGGTCTGCTCCGTCTACTGTCTGGCTCGGTATGAGCCACTCCCCGTACTGATGTCCTGTATTCCACAGATACTGGTCAATTTCTTTTGGATGTTTCATCTTGCCTCTACGCTTCTTTGCAGTGTTGATGATATAGTCGCACCACTTTTTCATTGTGTCATACTGCTCTCTCAGTATCCTGATATTTCCTGTAAGCTGATACATGCTCCACGGTACGATACAAGCGGCATCTCCCCATCCCGCTTCTCCCACCGGTTCAAAATTGCGGTATACGATCCGATTCAGTTTCTCCAGTAATTCATAGATTCCGGTAAGGGGGATCACATTGGGAATCGCTCCGTTTTTCTGCTGGCTGCAGGTCATATTACGCAGCCATCTTGTCAGAAAAGGGGTTACATTTTCGTTGAGCATGGCTGTTCTTGCATAAATCTGGATATCTCCGGTCCATCCGCCTTTTTCTCTCTGCGGACAGTCCGTGGGGATTGAGAACAGATTCGACCGCTGAGACCATCTTGTATTTTCGTAAAGCCGGTTTATATCTTCGTTGGACGTCTCAAAAGTTCCCAGATCCTCATTGTCAGAAGACAGGACAATCGCTGTGAAATCCTCCGGACTCACCGGCTGATCGCATGTCACTCTCACATAGCGGAAACCGTGATATGTAAAATGCGGTATATATTCTGTAAATTTCCCGTTTGAAATATAAATATCGCTTTGTTTGTGTCCTGTTTTCTCTGACATGAAAATATTATTGAAATAGTTTCCATATTGATCCAGAGTTTCAAAATGATCTAATACCATTTTTGTTCCGGCAGGCAGTTTCGCTTTTACGCGCAGAACCCCCGCCAGATTCTGCCCGAAGTCAATGATCGTCTCGTCTTTCGGGCTGACTGTCATTCCGACTGCCGGTACTTCCTTTACCGGGCGCACCGGTTCCCCGTACTGAGCTACCAGGTTCGCGTAAGATTTTCCGCATGGGATACCTGCTTTCCAGCTGCTGTCATCGAATCCGCAGCAGTTCCAGTTTTCCTGTTCCATCCGTGCGTCATAGAGTTCGCCTGCAAACAAATCGGAAGACCGGACCGGACTTTCCGAAACCTTCACAGCATCATCGGACAGAACAATTTCACTCGTTCCGTCTTCATAATCAATCTTTATCTGAAATAACACAGAATGTTCGGCTTTAAACTTCCTGCTTCTCGGTTTAAAGTTCGCACTGTCATACCAGCCGTCCCCCACTAACATTCCTATGACATTTCTTCCCTCTCTCAAGAATGGAGTCACATCATAAGTCTGGTAACACAGATATTTAGAATAGACGGTAAATTCCGGAGCAAACTCTCTGTCGTCCGGACGTATTCCGTTCACGCTGAGCTGATATGCTCCGTGGCATGTGGCATAGACGCGTGCCCGTTTTATACCGTCTCGTGCGTCAAATTCTTTGCGGAAATATTCTGCCGGATTCTGCCCGCCGGTTCCAGGTTTTACCTTTTTCATCGGGAACGGAGATTTCACCCACTCGGCCGTCCATTCTTTCTTCATAAATCCCGTCTCAAAGGATGAGGATGCCGCCGCCTTTTCTCCGTTATTAACCGTCACTTTCACTGTCCAGCTATAGTCACTGAGACTTTTCAATGGTTTCCCGTTGTACTCTACAAAAGTGCTTTTATCACTTTCTATCACCCCGGAATCCCACACTACTTCTCCCAGACTTGTCACTGTAATATGATAGGATGTCTGCATCACATTCTTTTTGTCACTGATGATCACCCATGAAAAATAAGGTACTTCGTCCACGCATGGTCTGTATTGACTGTTTACCTTAAGTCTTGTAAGCTCCATAGCAACCTCCCTGCCGGATTAGTTATTCCTGTTGATTTTAGCGTCCATCTCTATTACTGCTTTCTGATCCAGCGTATACTGTGTGCCAAAGATAAGCAACCCTAATATTCCAAATATCAGCGGCAGGATCAATGCGCACAGGATAATGCCTGTATTGATACTCTCAGGTTGGACAGATGCGCCGGTAACAAATCCATATGCTGCGATCACATACCCTGGAATTGCTCCTCCCAGCCCCTGCGCGACCTTACTGACAAAGGATGTGAGTGAAGCGATGGCTGCTTCCGCCCGTTTACCCGTTTTATACTGTACATAAGTGGTATTGTCCGCCTGTATGCTGGTATTGACCGGAACCATCCATCCTCCTGCCACGCCTCCGATAAGAGCGCTGATATATATTAAAATCATAGACGTCACATCCAGCAGTCGAAGCAGGTTAAGCGCTGTCGATATTATGACCGCGGTCAGGTAAACTTTCTTTTTCCCAAACCGATTGGCAAGATATGGTCCCATCACAATTCCAACCAGTGATGCAATTAAGCCAATAACAGAAACTCCCGACATCAGTTTCATATCCCCTAAAACATATGTATAAAAATATGCTCCTGCTCCGCCAGCTATTGAACTTCCTGTCCCTACTATTAAAGTAGCTGCAAACGCTGCCCATATAGGCTTGTATCTCAGAAATTGAAGCATCTCTTTTAAACTGTACTTTTCCTCATTATTTTCCCTGAACTCCACACGTTCTTTAACACTGAGTGCACCTGAGATGGAAAGAACGAGCGTCAGAGCCATAGATCCGAAGATTAATACATAATAACTTTCCAGTTTTCCATCTGCTACTATAACAGGTCCTAATACTCCAATCACCGCTCCTCCAATCATCGATCCTAATGCGTTGAAAAGAGACAGGCTGTTTCTTTCTTTATCATCTGTAGTCATAACCGGAAGAAGACTGTTTTTGGAGATGTCCATGATATCAAAGGTCCATCCCAACAGCAAATAGGTAACATAAACGATCACATATTTTCCTACAGGACTCCAGACAGCGCCAAACCACAGCAGAATATAGTTTATGACACAGATAATGGTTCCCAGAATCAGCATAGGGCGAAATTTTCCCATTTTTGTTACGGGAAATCTATCCAGAATAAAGCCCATGACAGGATCGCTGATTCCATCCATTACCTTAGAGATTAAAAACAAGGTCGCAAGCGCCTTGGGATCCAGTCCCACCACAGTTGTGTAATAGATCATAAAATATACGGATAAAAGGTGTCATAAGCGGTATGTTTCCTGCACATACCATCAACATCCCTATTTTTTCAGATAATTTTACTTTCTGATTTTCTTTCTTCATCTCTCTGCTCCTTATTAGAAGTTTGCCAGTGCAATATCCAGCATCTGTGCTTCCTCTGGTTTGATTTCTCCTGCGAATGTTTTCGCGACATCTCTAAGCGAAAGTCCATATGCAATATCCGGAATCATATCCACTTCCATCATTTGAGAAAGAAACGCGCGAATATCCGGATGGTTCAGCAGTTCTTCCATTGTCGAATCTATGCTGTATTTCCTCTTTAAAGGCTGTGACGCCTCATAAGCGACTTCATATTCTCCGGCTTTCACACGGCAAATTCCGTTTTCTACATCTTCAAACAGTGGGTTTTCTTTATCTTCATATACAGATTCCGGCGCAAGTGGAAGAACCACTTCTGCCCTTCCGCCAAACGGAACTGTAACAGTGACAGTGATTTTATTATCCCCTAATATCTCCCAACCGCACTGATAGCATCCGCATGCTGAATCATAAACCGCTTTTACATATCCCAGTCCGCGATTCACTTTCGGGCTGATCCGCATCACCCGGCCTCCCGGACTCTGTTCCGTCACATCAATCCCGGCCGCATGGCAGAAGATCCATTCCAGTACGGCGCCATATGAATAATGATTCAGGCTGTTCATTCCCGTGCTGGAGACATGGCCGTTCTCATCCAGTGAATTCCAACGCTCCCACACGGTCGTTGCCCCCAGCTTCACTTCATAAAGCCAACCCGGATATTCTTCGTTCAAAAGCAGCCGGTACGCCGCATCCGTCATCCCGTGGTCTGTCAGCACGTTGCACAGAAGCGGCGTACCCACAAACCCGGTATTCAGTTTATTTTTGTTGTCCCGGAGGAGTTTTTTCATCATCTGCTTTGTCAGTTCTTCATTTTCAGACAGATGATACTTCAGCGCAAGGATAAGCCCTGTCTGCGTCTTCACCGCACATCTTCCTGTGGAAGTAAAATATTCTTCTTTCACTGCCCGCCACTGACGGTCTGCGATTTCCTGATATTCCTGTCTCGTTTCTTCCAGTCCAAGCACGTCCGCCGCCTTTGCGACTGTCTGGGCGCTTGCCGCATAGTAGATATCCGCGATATATGCTTCATCGGTCGCCCCGTACACACTGTTCGCGGCAGCGCCTGTACGGTCGAGAGCCAGCCAGTCTCCATAATGGAAGATCTGTCTCCATCCGTGATGATCTCCGTCAATCCTGCGAATATAATCAACCCATGCCTTCATGCTCTCAATCTGGCTTTCCAGGATTGTTTTGTCCCCGCTGAACAGATATACGTTCCACGGAATGATACACGCAGCGTCTCCCCATGCGCAGGAACATTTTGTCGGTCCGAATGTGGGGACAATCTCCGGAACCATTCCGTCCGCCAGAAGCTGTTCCTGATACATGTCATATAAATATTTCCGGTAAAACGCGTAGGTATCAGCCAGATAGCTTGCAGTCGCAGAAAATACCTGTGTATCCCCTGTCCAGCCCATTCTCTCATCTCTTTGCGGGCAGTCTGTAGGCACATCCAGGAAGTTTCCTTTCATCCCCCATTCGATATTGGAGATCAATTTGTTCACAAGATCATTCCCTGTCTCGATTGCCCCGATGCTCTCATAATCGCTGTAAAGAACAAGCGCCGTGAAATCCTCACATGAAAGATCCCTAATCCCGGTCACTTTCACATATCGATAGCCATAGTATGTAAAATGAGGTGTAATCACCTTTTCTGTACCATCAGAAACATAAATGTACTCCGAAAGTGCAGTTCTTAAATTCTCGTTATAGAAACATCCGTCCTGAAGCACCTCTCCCGTCTGAATCCTGATAGTTGTCCCCGCCGGCTCATGTACACGCAGTCGGAAGATCCCTGCGATCTCCTGCCCCAGATCAAATACATCTTCTCCAGCAGGCGTATGGATCAGTTCTGCCGGCTTCATCTCCTCCTGTACCTTAACCGGAAGAGATAACCGTTCCATAAGCCGGCCTTTCGGAACCTTTGCGATCCGCGCAGGAGACTCCTCTACCGGTGGCAGCGTATCATCTCTTCTCTCACCGTCATAGATATTGGAAAACCACAAATTGCTTCTTGTAACTGACCAGGTTTCATCAGAACTGATTACATCTTTCGTTCCGTCTTTGTACTCTATGTGAATCTCCGCAATCAGCTTCCACTCGTCACCGTAATATGCTTCCCGCTCCGGATCATTGAAACCGAACCTGCCTTTATACCAGCCGTTTCCGAGAAGAACAGACAGCACACCGCCTTGTTCTGCCTGTTTCGTGATGTCATACGTCTGATACTGGATCCACTGGTCATAATTATTGCAGTACGGAGTCAGATACTCATCACCGATTTTCTCCGGATTTTCTTTATTTTCCCCGAGAAAATATGCCTCATACAATCCCAGGCCGCAAATGTACAGTCTTGCGCTTTTCACTTCTTTTGCCGGACGAATTCTCTTTGAGAAAATCGGATGCCGTTCCTGACTGCTGTCACAGGTAATCCATCTTCCAGTCCATGGTTCATCCATTTTGGCAGTCTCAAAAAACTGTACATCTGATTCGATTACTTCCTCTACATCTGTTGTCACAATGACCTTCCAGTAATATCTTGTATACGGCTGTATTTCAAATTCTACTCTTGTAGAGAGGCTGTCCAACTCTGTTTCACCTGTATCGTAACAGATATCTGTAAAGGTTTTGTTCTTGCTGATTACAATCCTTGCATATTTCTGTTCCTGTCCTCTGCATCCTTTCACTTTCCATGAAAATACCAACGGTTTCAGATAAAACCCTAAAGGGTTTGTGATATGATTTGTTTTTGCTGCATAAATCTTTCCCATGCTGATACTCCTTCTCTATCATTCTTATTCACTTATACCCGCTTTTGACCGTTTCTCCCTCATCAGACATATCTGCTCATTCAATTTTTCCTTGGTAATAGGATAACCTTTTGAGAAGATCACAATGGCCACCACATTTACGATTGCCGGCAATATTAGCACACAGAGGACGATCATATTAATCACATCGTCATTCTGTACTGCCGCCTTACTGTCAAATCCTGCTAACTGCAGCAGATACCCCGGAATCGCACCACCGATTCCCATTGCACACTTGGAGACAAAGCTGGAAAGAGATGCGACAGCACCTTCTGCCCTAATTCCCATAGACACTTCGATATAATCTGTATTATCTGCCTGTATTCCATAATTAAGAGGTGCTGCAAAGCCGGCTCCTATTCCTGCAATCAATACAGAGACAATAAGAAGGGGAATGCTCCTCACATCCAACAGACGGATGATTGGTGTCAGTCCTGCAAGTGCAAGTCCAATCGCATACATTTTCTTCTTTCCAAACCTTCCAATCAGATTACCAATGACCATTGTAGCCGGAAAAACAGTAACACATGTAATAAGCGTAATAATAGACGCCAACGTCAGATCTTCAAAAATATATGTATAAAAGTATGTATTTGCTGCATTCACGATATTGCTTCCAATCGAATATAACAGTACAGCAAGGAATGTAATGTACACCGGCTTCTGACTGAGAATCTTGAATAATTCTTTTACAGAATAGCTGTTCTCCATCTGTGGTTTTACACGTTCTTTTACTCCCATGGTTCCTATAATAGAGAAGAAAAAAATCACTGCTGTCATGATCAGAACAAGATTAATATATCCCTGTTTGTTAGAAGTATCTCCAAGAATAAGTGGAGCTGCCACACCGATTACAAGCGCCCCGATCACGTATGCAAGCCCTTTGATTGAACTTAAGCTGTTCCTTTCTTTCATATCTTCTGTCATAACCGGCAGAAGACTGTTCAGCGAAATATCCATGACTGGGAACAACACACCAAGCAGAATATACGATACATATGCGATTGCCAGTTTCCCCGATGTTGATAACATAGGTCCAAACCAAAGTAGAAGGAAATTGGCGCTACACAGAATTGTTCCCAGAATCAATGTTGGTCGGAAATGTCCCATCTTTCTGGTCGGAAGATGGTCGATCATAAATCCAACTAACGGATCGTTAATGGCATCTAGAAAGCGTGCGATCAGGAACAGTGTCGCACATGCAGCAGGACTCAAGCCGCATATATTGGTATAAAAAATTAGTAAATATCCGTTGATCAGTGTCATAACCGGAATGTTTCCAAAGTTTGCCATTGCAAATGACAGCTTTTCTCTCATTTTTATCTTATCTTGATTCATATTTTATTCTCACTTTCTCTCATTTTTATCTTATCTTGATTCATATTTTATTCTCACTTTCCCTCTTCTGCACACAGAGCATTTAACTCCACGATCATCTGCTCGATCGCTTCGCCCGGAATAACGCTTAAAAATGATTTCAGCGGCATCTGCGCAATAATTTCCGGAGTCACAAGCTGTACCTCCCCATCTTCTTTCTTAGGTTCTTCTCCCTGTGATATTCCCTCAAGATACTCCATCATTTTCCCTGCTGTCTTCGGGTGGTTCATCAATTCCCCCATTGTAGTGGTCATATCCACAGTGAACGGCAGCAGCACATCAGTGGTAAATGTAAGTTCTGCAGCCTCTCTGATCTCATCGCTGGCATGCCCGATCTGGATCTCATATGTACCTGACGGAGTATACCAGTCGTGAATCTTTGTCTCGTAGTAAGCAAAATCTCTCGCGCAAAGCTCCATTGTAACAGTCTTCTTCTCACCCGGATTCAGAAATACTTTCGCAAACCCTTTTAGTTCTTTCACTGCTCTTGGCACTGTACTGTTTTTGCCGCTGACATAGAGCTGAACCACTTCACTTCCTGGTCTCTTTCCTATATTCTCCACATCAATGCTCACCTTCAGAATATCTCCATCTTTCATTTCCGCAGAAGAGAGTTTCATATTGCTGTAGCTGAATTCCGTATATGACAGTCCATGGCCGAATGCCCAGCGCACCGGTACTTTCTTCGCATCATAGTAACGGTATCCGACAAAGATATCTTCTCCATAGAGAACAGTCCTGCCGTCTCCAGGGAAATTCAGGTAACTCGGATTGTCTTCCAGACGATATGGGAACGACTCCGCCAGACGTCCTCCCGGATTTGCCTCCCCAAATAACAACCGGTCGCTGGCCTCCCCAATGCCTTCTCCTCCCAGATACATCTCCAGAATGGCATTTACAGACTCCGCCCATGGAGTTTCTACGGGGCTTCCATTATGAAGAACCACAACCACATTCTTCTGTATCTCTGCCACAGCCTCTATGAGACGGTTCTGGCACTTTGGTAGTTCCATGGAATTTCTGTCATATCCTTCCGACTCAAAACTGTCTGGAAGTCCGGCAAAAATTACAACCGCATCTGCACCTGCTGCTGCTTCACACGCCTGTTTCAGCTCCTCTTCTGTCATCTCGTCACGCTCTGACGAGAAGCCTTTCACGTACTCCACTGCCCTGCCTTTTCTCACCGCAGTTTCCAGAGCCGACACTACGCTGTCCGTATTGATGTGACTCGATCCCCCGCCCTGGTATCGCGGTTTCTTTGCAAATTCCCCGATATAGACTACTTTCTGTTCTTTTTTCAGCGGCAGCACTCCCCTGTTTTCCAGAAGTACGGCACACTCTGTTTCGATATCTGCCGCTGCTTTGTGATCCTTTTCCCTGTCAAATACAGTCTCCGCTTTCCTGTTATCTGTGTAGGAGAAGACTACTTTCAGTATGCGTTCCACCGTTCTGTCAAGAATTTCTTCCTCCAGTTCTCCATTCTCCACTGCCTGAATAATCTTTCTTGTATTATATCCTCCTGATCCCGGCATCTCCAAGTCAAGACCGGCTTTCAGTCCTTTCACCCGGTCATTTACAGCTCCCCAGTCACTGACCACATATCCTTCAAATCCCCACTCATCCCGCAGGATATCTGTCAGAAGTTTCTTATTCTCTGAAGAAAATACTCCGTTGATCTTATTGTAGCTGCACATCACAGTCTTTGGCTGCGCTTTCTTCACCGCCTCCTCAAAAGCCGGCAGATAAATTTCCCGGAAAGCCCGTTCCGATACTTCCGACGATATCTGCATACGGTCTGTTTCCTGATTATTCGCGGCGAAGTGTTTCATACTGGTTCCGATGCCTTTCGACTGTACGCCCCGGATATATGCAGACGCCATCTTTCCTGTCAGATATGGATCTTCGGACATATATTCAAAATTCCTTCCGCAGAGAGGACTGCGTTTGATATTAACTGCAGGGCCGAGGAGCATGCTCACGTTCTCAGCCTGACACTCGTCCCCAAGGATCTGTCCCATACGTTCCATCAGTTCCACGTCAAAGCTGGATGCCGTGGCGCAGGCTGCCGGAAAGCAGACTGCATTCACACTTTTATTCAGGCCGAGATGATCTGCCGTTCCTTCCTGTTTGCGCAGACCGTGCGGGCCGTCTGTCATCATAACGGAAGGAATCCCTAACCTTTCGATCCCCATTGTGTTCCAGAAATCCGCTCCCGAACAAAGTTCTGCCTTTTCCTCCAGTGTCATCTGTCTGATCAATTCTTTCAGGTTTCTGCTCATTATGAAATCCTCCTTAAATAAATTCTTATCTGTTCCTATCTGTGGGCTTCCCAGAAGATGACTGCTTCCTGAAGCCAGTTTTTCACTTTTGTTTCATTTCCTATTCCAAATCCATGTCCCAGTCCGTCAACGATTCTGACCGACACATTTTCTTTGCCCAGTACCTTCTCTAATTCCGGCAGTTTATCTTCCACATTTGCAAAACCGAACTCATCATCCCGCCCTACGATAGAAAATACCGCCAGTCCCTTGTCCTCCGGCAAAGCTTTGATATCCCAGTCCAGACCATACATAGGGAAGATCACCTTCGGTCTTGGCAGATGATTCTTGTGGCAGCAGTCCTCATAATTGGCAAATGAATACGCCGTGGTCATAAGTCCTCCTGCTGAAAAACCAAAGATGGCATAATCATCCATGTTTACAGAAAACTGTTTTTGATGCTCCGTCAGATATCGGATCACTTGTGTCAGTTCCCTCGCGGCAGCCTGTCCCTGCTTTACCTGTTCTGTCTCACCCAGCTGTCTGCCGACCGGATAACTTACGACGAAAACAGAATATCCCATTTTATGCAGCTTCATCGCCACAGGATACCCCTCGCAATCAGTTACATTACTGATAAATCCGCCTCCCGGAACTACAATGGCAAGTGGTTTTCCCTGTTGTCCCTGATAAAACATTCCCGTCAGATGTGACCTGTACGGATGACTATTCACTGCTTCCGCAGGATACAGATCCGGCACCAGCCTTGCCTGACCTTTCTCAACAAGTCCGGTTAGATAATTGAAAGATTCCAAGGCTGCATCCAATTGTTCCTCACGACCCTGCGCCTTTAAAAAATCCTTATACTTTACAGGCGCAATAGCTTTCAGCACGTTGTCCTCCACATTGAAAAACATATGTTTAAAACCGCCGAATACCGGATGCTGCATGAAAAATCCAACTTTGTCCTCCCCCGTTCCCGGACGGAAATGTCCGTTTTCATCGTAATAGCTGCTTTCCTTTATTTTTGGAAATCCGCAGATGCCAAGAAGTGCCGGTAAAAACATGGCACTTTTTTTGTAGACATATAATGTCGCACCGATTACAAATAATAAAACAATCACCACTACTGCAAAAAATATCTTCATCCTAACCTATGCCTCCTTTTCTTACTGATATCTTACATTATACAGACTAAAATTACATCAACGAAACATAAGTGATTTACCGACCAAACTTAATAAATATCCGAGATTACTCTGTACACCTTTGCCCCCAATATGGTATATTTTAGACAGGTTAAATAAACTGCTGATGACTATAATCACAGTTCATTCATATCTTGAAAAGGAGAGAATATATATGATGACATTATCTGCATTGAATCAATTTCTGAAGCAGCACACTCCCGAAGAAACCCAGCGTCTGAACGGTGTAAAGAAAGATTATTCACAATTTCCTGTTGCCAGAGGTAAGTTTGATACACCCTGTTACCGTTTTGATACGAACCTTGAAGATCTGCGTTCTTTATTTCTTTCAAAGAAAGTTCTTCCGAGTTATTACAACTTCGCTGTTGTAAAACAGGATCGTTTTGAAAACGTACCTCTGCATATCCATGAGTGGCTGGAATTGAGTTATATTTATTCTGGCGCCTGCACAATGACGATAAATAAGACTACATTCAGGCTAAAATCCGGGCAGATGGTTCTGATCAGCCAGAATGCACCTCATTCTGTCAAAAGATGTTCAGAAAATGATATTATCATCAATTTTCTGCTGACGCGCGAATATCTGAACGGTACTTTTTTTGAACGCCTGTCTCAGGATAATTACCTTACACACTTTTTCATTGAGGCTCTGAACACCACGATGCAGGAAAGCAGGTATATTGTCTTTTCCCCGGAACAAAAACAAAACCGGCTGGCAGATCTTACCAACCAGTTTCTCTGTGAATTTTATTCTCCGTCCGTAACATCCGGGCCTTTTTTAGACAGTCTTTTTACACTGATCACCTGTGAGATGATCAATCTGTTCCAGCACGGTATGGTTCTGGATCACTCCTCAGTGGATCAGATTTATACCATACTCCGATATATCGAAACAAACTTTGCGGACTGTACCCTTTCTTCTACAGCTGAGTTTTTTAATATGCACCCAAACTATCTCTCTTCCTACATACGCCAGCATACCGGAACCACTTACAAAGAGCTGGTCCAGACACAGCGGCTTTCTCAGGCGACAAAACTGTTAAGGAGCACCGCACTTTCCACAAATGATATCAGCCTTGCCGTCGGATATCAGAATACCAGCTTTTTCTTTCAGCTATTCCGCAAGAAATACGGATGTACGCCTATGGAATATCGAAACATGCTTCATGCTTCTGATACGCCAAATATGTGATATGTGGCATAATTGGCACCTCCGATGGTTCAATTGTACCATAATAGGAATATGTATTAAAATAGTTTGTTATCTAAAGTGGATTATACTAGTATACCATAAACATACTATTTTTAGAAAGAAATGTCCTATTTCATCCGTAAATAGATTGCAACTTTTTAAATCAGTTAAATTTGACCCTATTAAACCAATCATAAGCCCTATTTTATAGCAGTTTGGAGTCTTGATTGGTTAAATAATCGGTTTAAGCAGAGTAAATCAAACCAATCTTAAACCGATTAATCTTTTAATATATCTTATCAACCTCATCTTCATACACTGATTCAGTATGAGTATCAAATAGCACCCATTCCACCAGGTCAAAACAATCCGGATTATCCTGCAAGAACCGGTTTACTGTATGTACCGCAATCTTTGCTGCCAACTCAACAGGAAAACTATATATTCCCGTTGATATTGAAGGAAATGCATATCTGTATGAATGTCCTTAAAGCCTGCAACCTGCTCATGCATAATCATTCCCCATTATTCAACATATTCCAAAAATACTTTATCCTTAAATCCACCACGTTCATCAGCTTTCTTTGCTCTCATCGTCTCAAGCTCATCCAAGCTATAACCTCTTGCCACGCATATCGCCTGAAGAACTTCAAGTACACCAGCCATTTCTTCAAGGTTCTTATCAGCCTGATACTCTGCCACCTCTTCGTTAAGCTTCGTCTCCAATGCTACTATATATTTCTCGCCTGAGAGAATATGAGTTACACAAGTCTTTCCGTCTTTTTCTATTATTTCCGGTATTTTATCTCTAACTAATTTGTTATGTACCTTCATCTAGCTCACCTCGTAAATCCAGTTTCCAAAACCACAATTTTGTGCGGATTGGTATACTGGCATAATGATAGATTTCAATTGGCCTGTAAATTCATTATATTCTAGGCCTTCCCGATATACACGATTAATTCCTCATACAGTTCATCACTCTCTGCCTTAACTTTCATAAGACAATAGAGTACCACTGTACTAATAATGATTACGAACCAAATTAACACTTTGCCCATTCGACCACTCCTCTCAAATAAAAAGAGGAGCAAACCAGCTGATGGAATATTCCATCTCAAGTGCTAATTTAGTCCTCACTAAATGTTTTGATATAAAATTGTACCTAATCTAAGCACACAGATTCACTCTCAGACTGATTGCGGACATCTGTGATACTGACTTGGATTTTCGGTTTTGATATAACAGCGCTGCCTTAATCTACCGCTAAATTGGTATAAAAATAAGGACTAAATTAGGCATAACCCCTTGATTTTACTGGCTTTCATCTAACTTGGTCCTATTATAACTCAAACACCATTTTCCCAGTTAGAAATAGTCTGCCTGGAAACATTGAGGTCTTCAGCAACCTGTTCCTGTGTAAGTTTCTTTATAGTACGAGCATTTTTAATTTTATCAGCTATCATATTTCTGTATACCTCTTTTTTCCATGAAATTACAGCAAACGTAGTAGTAACGTCTATCAAAAGGCTTTTACATATTAGATAAAAGCATATAAAATTTCTTTTACATAGCTTAATTGTGGTCTATTTAGCCTGTTTTTTGACTACTCAGGAAAAATATTTCTACCCTCGCCCCACCTGTATTTTCAGAATTTGAAAGTTTAATACCTCCACCATATTTTTCAGCCACAGTTTTTGCAAAAAATAGCCCCATCCCATAATGAGCTTCGCCATTTCTGCTTGTGTCATCCATAAAAAACTGCTCTGTGCCATGCAATAATGCTTCTTTTGTAAATCCTGATCCGCTATCCTCCACAATGAATGTCAGCCGTTCATCCTGCTCCTTTGCGTCAATATAAATGATTCCATTTTCTTTTGTATGCTCCACTGCATTCTGAATCATATTCATTACGGCTCGAAACATTGGATCATAAGCAATCGTTACCTTTTTATCACTTTGTCCCGCCTTCCAATCTATTATCTGGTGATAGATTTCTGCCAGTCCGAGTGCCTGTTCCTTTATATCTGCGAAAAAATCTTCTAACCTCACCGTTGTATAGGTAACATCACTGCAATTCCATGATTTTGTGACATCTATCAACTGTTTTACATAACTTTGTATCTGTGTTGTGCCGTTCAAAACATAAGTGATATTATTCTTCTGTTCTGTGGTCAGTTCAGTCTCTGAAAGTAGTTCTGCATTTCCCCGTACAATCGTAAGAGGTGTTTTAATAATTTCACTCATAGTATTTTCATTTCCTTTCGTTAGGATTATACAGATACTGCTTACCACTTAACTATTACACAGCCTTATCTACCTTTCTAATAATCAGTGCGCTTCCTTTAAATTAACCGTAGTAAAGTTAACCTTTACTTTTTCCATATATACAGAAAGCTTATCTTCGATTCTGCTATAGTAGTAGAGTTCTTCTGACAATGAATCTTCATACCAAATACCATTATCATAGTCGGTTTCCATTATATGGAGTTCATCCTTAATATCTTCTAAATTACTCTCATTTACACTGTAAATTGAACTTTCGTTTCTGCTTGTAAATAAAATGTACAAATCACTTTCCATAAGCTGTGCCAGTCTTTGAAGGACACCAGGGAAAAATACGGAAACCGCTCCATTTTCTTTTGCATTGGTGCAGAGCTGAACCCCCATAACTTTATCACTTTTCGATAAGCAAAATGCTCCATTGTCCATAAAGGATCCTCCCGACTTGTTCTTACCATTTGTATAAATGAAAGGGGGTGTCATCTGGCAGGTATTTTTTAACGCCTCTTCCATAACAGCCTCTTTTGTCATTTTCCATTGCTTCAAATGCTGATTTTTTATCTTCACGCAAAAATACTCGTTCGTATTACTAAGCATCATATACACGACACAAGCGATATCTCCAACATCCTTATGCACTGCATCTTCCAACTCAAGCGAATGCGCTTTCTTGTTTAGCGGTTTTACAAAAAGGTATTTTCTGATTTTTTGGTAACTGTCTGGAGTCATCTCGCCCTCTAACATGCCAACCGTTTTCAGTTTCTCGATTTCATCTTGTACAGAATATGAAATTGACTCCATCGAACTCCCTTCCATACAACGCTCATATAAATCTTTCACGTCAATACCGCACAGTTGTTTTCCACTTGAATTTTCAAATGCCTCCACAAATAAGCGATCCTTATTATCTATGGCTTTCTTTTTAAAAAATATTTGCTGTTCCTGTAAATGCAAAGCATTTAAAAGCTGTTTTCTTAATACCTCAACAAATTCCAAATATCCTAACTTCATCGTAATAATCCTTTCTGCGGCTTCTCTATGACCGCTGATCCAGCATCCAATTTTCAATCTGCAATTCCGTACCATTCATTTTCCTTATATCTTATGCCATCCACACAGAGCTGGTTTACATATATAATCTCATTGCTGTCAGGCTCTTCCTGGACAAGAATAAGAAGATCATTTTTCCTTCCTTTTGCTTTTGGTTGTTTGCCGCGTACAATTACGAATCCATTATTGCCCACACCTGTTTCTTTGCAAACCAGGCTGCACCATGGGCGGTCCGGATGTATTGCCATATACGCAGCTCCCCGTAGTAAAAGCATTGAAAAATCCAGTTCCTCCTTCAGTTCCATCTTTGTGCACGAGATTTTGGTATCCCGGTCATCTTCATCCAGATCTCCAAATGCTTTCACTACAAAATACCTGGAGTTTCTCCAATTCGGATAGTGAACAAGACAATCCAGCGGATTTTCCGCACAATGGAATCCATTCTGTCTGCAATTTGCCTCCGTTGTCTCATTGATCCCATATCGTTTAAATTGGTAACCCAGACACACCAGATTTTTTCCAAAGCCTTTATACGCAATCATTTTCTCATGCCCCTAAATTAAATAAAGAAAGCTGCTCCGGTTCCTCTTTCTTTTTCGCTACTGGCTTTGCTGCCACCAGCGCCTCTTCCGAAACATCTTTCTTTGTATCTGAATCATTTGATTTTGTTGACAATGCCCTGATAGATTCCGCTTTCTTCCAGGCTTTCTTTATTGTATCCTTTTCTTCCTGCGCTTTTTTCTCCATATCCTTACGGTCATCCAACAGGTAATAGTCTATTACCCAGGCAAATACCTCTGTAGAGCCAATCGCAATACCAGTATTTTGCCCCACACCAGCTTTTCCCTCTTTCTTTGCCTTTTTAAGTGCCGTCTCATATGCCTTTTCATGGACATATTCGATACAGCGCCGCAACGTCTTATGGTGCTGGAGGATCACCTCTTTCATAACAGGATCTTTTCTAGCAAGGTCTAAAAGATACGTGCCAATCACAGTCGCATACCCAGGATCCTGCAAAAGAAGCATTTCTTCTGTCAGCTTTTCGGTTGCAGACGCAGATTGCCGGGTTAACAAAACCTTCAGCAGAAAATTCCTTTTTCCCGCTATAAAAGCATCCATGTCCTCTTTGGATATGGAATGTTCTTTTGCAAGACTTTCAATTGCCGCTACATTATGACAGGTTCGGTAATGTTCCGCCAGGACATTTATTTCCTCTATGCTTTTGGCTAATTTTTCCAGCATATAAAACTCCTCCCGTCATTATGCAGCTTTGGAGGCGTGATTTTCTGCATTTCCGCCAGCTGCCGCTCTTTGCAGTTCCTTAGATTCCTTATCCAGCTCATTTACCAGATTTAGGATTACCCGGCGTACCCAAAGGTTTCCATTCCACTTCTTTTCAAGCGCCTCCGCACTCTCCACAATGGCTTTCCATGCTTCATCGTCCAACGCACAATGTCTATATTTCTTATAAAGCGGATAAATCTCATACATGGCCTTTTTGACATCCACGTAGATAATAGAATCCACATTGGACAACAATCCCATCAGGACCGGATGTTTGTCATATTTTTGGATCAGCTCACGGATCCCAACTGGTCTTTCTCCTGTGTACAAACCTAAAAAGTCATTAAATATCGTTCCAACTGTATTTATATTTCTACGTTCCATTCATGTCCTCCTCTGCTCTTTTGATTCTCGCTGTTACAGTTTCCGGTAAGCATTCAAACGCATCTGCAATTGCGTTTTTACTGTAGCCTTCCAGAAACAGCTTTTTCATCATTTTCTCCTGCTCTTTTTTCTTCATCCTTTTCAGGGAGGAATCCCTGATTTTGCGCTTCAGTATCTTTTTGCTTAGTGGATGGTCTGGTCCATACTGATAGATTTTCCAGGCCTCCGCCGCGTTCAGCCCACACACGATTGCCAGTACCAGGCAATAATAGCCTGCATACTCTTCATTTCTTATGCCATCACCTTCTTTATAGTTCTAACATTTTTCGGTTTCCGGCATTTTCCATTTATGCTTGTCCTCCCTTTTTTTCATGCTCAGCAAGAAACTTCTCCATGCCTTCCGGATCGTATTCTGCCAGTTTTTTCAAATCAAACTGAACCAGGCGGTAAGCACAATATCCGGAACGCCCCACTCTTTGCAGGACTTTTCCCAGCTTATACTTGCGGATAAACTGAAGTTTATGCTTACAAGAAGCGTCTGAAATGAATGCTTCATTCACCTCTATTGATTCATATGGTAAATTTACCGTTAAATCACCATATGACGCCTCTTCCTCGCCCGGCTTTGCCATTCCAATATAAAGTCTGCTTCCAGACCCATAGGGACGCACTTGCAGCATGATTTCTTCCTTGCCAAACTCGCTTTCATATTGCAAAATTTTCTGTTCCACGTTCATCCTCCGATAATCTTTTATTTTTTGAACTATCCCTCTTCTCCTTTCTTTCGTATTTGCTCCCTTTGCCTAGATTCTGAAATTTTTGACAACAAAAAAAGACACCAAAAATCCATTCCAGGTTTTTGATGTCTTCCTATATTTCTCAGATCTATTGTCTCAAATGATTGCTCCCGGTATTTTGCCAGGACTAAATTCTTCTACATAGGGTGCTATGCATAAACGATAATTCGATTATAGGATAGCACAATATATAGTGTGTGTCAACGTTATATTTCCATATATTGTGTGTTATCCTGTTTTCAGTCAATCTATTAGGAACAGCGTCTCTCCATAAACCATTTATCAAATTCGTAATATAAGTGGCTCTCTTTCCCATTCACCATTACCGTATAACGGATCCCGGTTCCGCCTGCTTTTCGGCTTGCACAGCGTTCCCTTGCAAGGATACGGTCCACATGATATTTTTCTCCATCTTCCCAGATAAATTCCACTGGACTCATAGTTCCGTCCTTATCAAAACTCACCAGAACCTCTACATATACTTTTGCATTTTCCATTTACCAATCACCTCCCATTAAAATAGCCTACCGGATGAACCGTGTGGGAACTTTGTGCATCCAAGCTTGCCAGAGCTTTGTCCTGGTACACAAACGCTTTTTGGATACTGAAATACCCAAACCTTCTGCGAATCTCATCTACAGCCTGGTCCATTTTTTCCTGCTTTTCCCGTTGTTCCTCGCTTATAAACAAATCAAGCTGTACTGGTATATCCGCCAGTACCAGTTTTTCCGCGCGGATACCAAGGCTTCTGATCGGATGTTGCCAGTTATAATGTTCTATAAAAAGCGCGTTGGCAGCAGCCATAATTTCATTTGTAATATCCGTAGGGCACTCCAGCTTTTTTTGCCTGGAAAATGAAAACAGCCCGCTGTCCCGGATTGTAATGGACACCACCTTGCATTTAAAACCATGTTTCCTTAGCCTTGCTGCAACACTTTCTGATAACGCCATCAATACAATCTGCACATCCAGGTTGTTTACTAAGTCTCTTGGCGTAGTCGTACTATTGCCAATAGACTTCACAGGCGCCTCATACCCTTGGGACGATACCGGAGAGTCATCCCATCCATTTGCAAAAGAATAAAGAACCAGGCCCATTTTTCCAAATAAACGCTCTAAAAACTCAGGATCCGACAAAGCAAGCTCACCAATTGTTTTAATTCCATAACGATCCAGAGTCTTCCTGGTAGAACGTCCGACATACAAAAGATCCGCAGCCGGAAGTCTCCAGAGCAATTCTTTATAATTTCCCTTTGAAAACGCTGTAATCCCATCAGGCTTTTTATAATCACTTCCCAGCTTTGCGAAGATCTTATTCCAGGAAATACCGATGCTAACTGTAATTCCCAGTTCCTTTTTCACCCGCCAGCTGATTTCCTCTGCTATTTTTCTTCCATCCCCTTTTAAAATCGCACTGTCTGTAACGTCTAACCAGGCTTCATCACATCCATACGGTTCGACCAGATCCGTGTACTCTCCATAGATTTCCCTTAGCATAGAAGAAAACTTCAGATACAGATCCATCCGTGGCGGTACAATAATAAGATCCGGGTATGCCATTTTTGCCTGCCAGAGCGCCATTCCGGTCTTCACCCCTTTTTTCTTTGCTGTATAATTGGCTGTCAAGATAATCCCATGCCTTGCTTCCGGATCCCCGCCTACTGCAAGGGGATGCCCGGCATACTCCGGGTGGTATAACATTTCCACGCTGGCATAAAAACAATTTGCGTCACTGTGTAAGATGGTACGTTCCACACTTCCCGCCTCTTTTCTCGAACGTTTGTTCTTTTTTGTTTATTATATCTACTCCAAGGCAGAATGTAAAGTGGTAATCTTCTCCAAAATCCCTTTAGCCCCGAATATCGGGACAAAACCTATTAAACAACACCTGTTAATTTCTTTTTTCGCTCCGATCGTTACGAATACATAGAAAAAGGCTACTATGCCAGGTTGGTTTTAGGATAATCAAACTTGTTGAGGGTCTCTCTTCGTGAGGGGCAAACCCTCAAGAACTTTGATTATCCTGGTTTTATCGCATAGCAGCCACTTTTAAAATCGTATTTTCTTATTTAAAATAACCTCTGCTGTTCATAGGGGACATACCGTTCCAGCAGAGCCGGTGTCTGGGATAGAATTTCTTTTGCACATTTTTCATCCCATAGCCAGGGGATAATCTGGTCTTTTTCCAGAATCAGGGGCATCCGATCGTGAACAGGGCTCATGGAAGCATTCGCTGCAGTGGTCAAAATCACAAACCGATCTTCCTTACCAAACCGATCATAAAATCCAGCCAAATAAAGAGGGGTTCTATCCTTCCGGTAAAATGTATTTTTTTCTTTTAACCTACTCCATTCATAAAATCCGGCAGCAGGAATCACGGTCCGGTGATAATGGATTCCATTTTGAAACATTCTTTTTTCTGTCACCGATTCCACCCGGGCATTAAAAATGACGCCTTTATTCTGCCATTCAGGATACCCCCAGGCTTTTTTACACAACTGTAGTTTTTTATGAGCGGGGCTTACAATTACAGGTGCAGCTTCTGTGGGATGAATGTCGCCAGTTATCAGTTCTCGCCCAAAAGATACCTCTACTTCAGATACAATTTTCTGGATATCCAAATAAGTTTCCTCATCCATATAATACCTGCCGCACATTTTATTCTGCCTCCAGAGCGTTTTCCCGAACAAATACTATAAGATCACTCATTTCCCCAACTCCACTTGTTTTCGTTTGAATATCTCTACACACAACCAGATCTGGTGAATAGGCAATTACTTCCAGTCCCATAATTTCATTCTCATCCAGGCAGAGAATGGTATTCTCGATCAGTTCATAATCGTAGGCCTTCTGATTCTCAATCAATATAAATTTGTCTTCAGACAAATACAAATCTGATTCCGCCTCAATCACATACGCCCGGTCCGACTGTTCCCCATTCATAAACAGAAATCCACCATAAGAATCGTCAACCAAACTATAGTAAAAAATAAAATCATTTGATTTCAGGACTTGAAACTGATCAATTTTTTCATCCTCTATTTCTTCTGATTCATAAGATCCATCTGGATGAATGCAAAGATCGTTGTTTTTTCCATTCTGGAAGATCGTAATATGGCAGTCCCCATTCGAATCAAAATCTGCCGCATTAAAATCTTCTACCTCTGCTGCCAGCCAATGCCCTTTTAGATCCTCACTGGTAAGCTGTATTCCATCCATCTTAGGTTTCTCTAAGATGGAATCTCTTTCTAAGTTAAATTTCGCTGGCACTTCACCAACAGATGTATTATCGGCAGCATAAAGTGTCACTGGTGAAACCAAAAGCAACATGGCAGCAGTTACTGGCATTAATATTTTCTTTAGCATCTTTTCTCCCTCTCAACCTGTACCTATCGTCTTTTAGTAACCGTTTTCCCATTTCCTTATATAAAAAATGGCAACTTCATAAATGTCTCATTATTCAACATGATTTTCTTCTTTTTTCCTTACATCTATGATTTCACCCACAAATACATAATGCGGCTGCCATCCACCCTTAAAATCCGGATAGACTTCTGGTTTTGCCGCATAATATTCCTGGATTTCCGGGGCTAAATCTTCCCTTGAGAACTGGTGCTGATACAGCTTCTTGCAAAGAAATGTACACTCTGCTTCCTCAAACGTGACACCCTGTCCCATTTTTACAGGTGTAAAACCTACTGCTTCTATTTTATTTTCATCCCGTCCGGAGTGTGATCCAAGATATCCCAATGCCTTACGGCTGGTTTCCGGATAAAAACTGACAGTAAAAATATCACTTTCTTTTAATACCTCACTTGTGTAACGGGCAGGGTGAACATATACGGTTACCGTAGACCTACTGTTCCCAGCTGTCCCCCAGATATTCCCAAGGCTTCCCCAGCTTACCGTACAACAGTTATAATGCTGTATATTCCCAGCTGTCACAAGCGCCCATTTCTTATCAAATAATTCAAATACCTTGTATTCTTTCCTTTTATAATCCTGCATAACAGCCCTCCGGTTCTGTCTATTTTATGAAAATTTGTTTCTCTTACTATTAGAATATCAATCTACCAATAATGGCGCAAGACTTTCTTGCAATTTTTCGGACGGAATCATATTACTTCTTTCACCGCCATATAAACCAGAGTAGTTGCCTTCATAAGTTTTCCATCAATTCCATCCGGTTTACATGTTTCTGGAAAAAATTCATAACGCGCTTACTCTGATGTTCCACCAAAAAGGGAAGTGCTATCTCTTCAACACTTCCCAAAATTTGCTATATATTCCAATACGAATCAGTTTTTTTCACGAAACATGTTTTCTTTATGATAATTTATTCCGGTAATCCTCCAGTTGAAGAAATATCCCAATAATATATACCTCCAAATCAACTACTTTGACAATCATCAAGTAGGACATATCCGTAAGAATAACTTACCTGTATTTTAAGGATTTTAGATATGCGTCCCGACATTCTGGAAATTGATATGGGTTCTCTTCCAGGCGATCATATGCTTTTTCTATACATGTCAGCAAATGTTCTGCCGCTATATTATTCCCCAGCCGATATACAAGATAATATAGGCATTCATCTAATTGTTCTTCCGCACGCTCTGTAACAATTAGTTTATAAACCATATTTCCCCCTCATTGCGCTAAGCGATTCTCTGGCATCTTTTACGCTTTCCTCTTTAATCTGCCTTTCGGAAGTTTCCAGCGCCTGATACATTCTTAGCTTCTTCATGGCTCTTTCATAATTTTCAATACTCATAATCACCATATCGCCATATCCATTCTTGGTTATATAAACTGGTTCCTCACTTCTATGGCAAAGTTCGGATATCTCTGCTGTGTTTTTCAAGTCTTTAATCGGAATAATCTGTGGCATATAAGGCGCCTCCTTTGATAGGATTATCATACCATAATTATGACATTGCAACAATTGCTGATAGAAAAATATATCATACAAGTTTACGGATTCTCACAAATCATTCCATACCCATATCTGTCATCTCCAAATTCTCTCTTATTCACCAGCATTACTCCAAGATGGCAGTATTTATCACATTTCAGTTTCTCATCTGTTTCAACCACTTCACGGATAAATGTTAAAATACTTTTTAATGGATATTTGGAATCCGGCGTGGTAATTGCAATGTAGCCTTCGTGTTTTTCCGAAGTTGCATAAAGCATTCTTATCATAAAAGAAAAAAAGATGGCTAACGACAACCATCTTTCTCTCCGTTACATGTTTCATTATATTTTTATATAACAGCGAAACAAAATTTATTTTCTCCTGCGTCAACTAATAGTGACTGATCCGTTTGCGGCACACTTAATTGAAAATGTTCCTCCAGCACCTTTTCCTGTTTTTATGTGCTGGCAATAAAAATATCCAAGCGCAACATCACCTGCTTTTGAAGCATCTTTTGTAATCACCTTATAAACATTAGGTACAAGAATCTTGCAGTCAGGAGTTGCATTTGTGCACTCTGCCTTTTTTCCATTATATCTAAAAGTAGCCTTCAAAATATATTTTACAAACACCGTATTCGTATTTTTATCTTTTACCCGGTAAGTCTTTGTAGCTGATGTGGTTTTCCATCCAGCTCTTGCGAGAGACGGAATTTTTTCTTCATAAGACTCAATTTCAATCACCGTATCTTCATCAAGATCAATGTATTCCCTTTTCAGTAAAACGGCATTTTCCTTATTTTCATATGGCTTGATTTCAGTATCTGCCTTTACCGTCACCATACTACCAAGGGAAATAATCATGGTTAATAATACACACAACAAACTTTTCATTTTTCTCATAAAGAGCCTCCTTTGTAATTATCCTATTTTTAAATCGAGAAATGGATTCTTTTCTCCCCTCCTTCCCATTCCCACTACATTTCCGATTTAATTTTGTAAATCAACAGTAATACCATCTCCAACTGGAACCGCCAGGTCTTCCGGTGCCTGGTCTTCATCATATACTGTTCCTATTTCTTCTATGTAAGCATCTTCCGATTCCTTCTGCTCATAGGAAACCGTTTTTCCTGTAGTTCCTGAATAGTGATAGAGCTGCAGCGTTAACTGTTTTGCATGATCCAAAATTCTCCAATCTTGTAATTCAAAAATTAGATTCGGTTTATCATAGGAAGTGAGATTAAAAACATATTCATTTCCCAAATCGTCCTTCCCGCGAAGCCAGAATTCGTCGTCCTCCGTCATATCGGAATATGATCCAGAAATGGTACATCCGAAAATATTATATTTCATTTCTGAAATCAAAAACGTCTGATCCTTCTCAATTGGGATAGACACTTGAATGTCAATTTCTTTTGTGTCTGCCTGCAGTGCTTCTGGATCTGCTGTAAATGAAAAACTATATACATCCCTTTCTTCAACCTGCTCATTTTGATTTTGGAAGGTTCCTATTTGAATTTCAAATTTCTGGGAATGATCAGCTCTACTTCGATTAAATTTCGCTGCAAAGTATTTGGAAGTCACTTTTTCTGATCCGCTACTGTTATCAAGCGAATATTGATTTTCTAACGCTAATGACTCGCCATCAACTGCGACCTGAATGCTGCTCATGGAAATATCATTTTCGCCTTTTTCATCCGTCAGGGAATATGCAATCCAAAGGCTTTTTGCATCCGCAGCGACTTCCTCTAACGAAACCGCAATCCCATTTTTTTCGATTGTCTTTTGAATTGTTTTCACATATTCATCTGTTTCCTTCTCAATTCCCAAAATCCGGCCAATAAGAGAAGTCATTTTATACCAGGCTGCTTTTACCTCATTCTGATGTGTAAGTCCACCACCAATAGCAGCCACTAATATGATACAGGCTGCTGCAACCCGTATGTAGCGCTTGACTCTTACGATTTTATTTTCTTTCCACGGTTTCGCCGCCTGATAAATGTATTTCTCATCTATATCCTCAAATGCCGTTAAAAAATCCCATCCTTTATTATCCCTCATAGCCAGCCTCCTTTAATAAACCATAAAGTTTTTTCCTGCTACGAGCCAAAACTGACTTGATCTTACTTTCCCCACAGGCATGTCGGTCTGCTATCGCTTTTACAGGATCCATATACCAGTAGCGTCTAATAAAAATATCCCGGTCACGTTCCGAAAGCGTTGATAAAAAGTGGTCAAATAATTTTACAAGTTCTTTCTTTTTTAAATAAATTTCAATATCAGAAGAAATTGCACTTCCAATTTTTTCCACTTCCCCAGCAATATCTTCCATATGTGAATCCACCCGTTTCTGCGCATTTCTTTTCCGATAACGGTCGATTGCTGTATTTCTTGTTATTTTTGAAACAAAGGAAGACAAAATAGATGGTCTTCTTGGAGGAATGCTGTTCCAGGTAAAAAGCCATGTATCATTTACACACTCTTCAGAATCCTCCCTGCTGTATAAAATATTGTGTGCAACTATATAACACATATTTTGATATTTATTTTTGGTCTCTACAATTGCATTTTCATCTCTGGCAAAATACAAATTAATGATCTGTGCATCATCCATCCTAAGCTATCCTCCTTTTTCACCTTATATCACGTATTTTATTTTAATTGGTCGCATGAAAAATGTAATTTTTTTATTTTTTTTGCAGAAAAGGAAATGAAATATATTTCGTTCCTAATTCCTTTTCTGCATTTCCATTTACTGGTCAATTACTTCTGTCATATAAGCTCCCTGACCATCTACCGCAGTAACTATTTCTTTTCCGTCTTCTGTTTCAATAATCTGCCCCACTGATACCTGATCCTGTGGTCCGCTGGTGCTTAAATCCGGATCTTCGTCAAATGTGGCCAGCGGGTACATTACCCTCTCTCCATTTGCATTGAAAAATTCATGTAATTCAACTCCAGAACTGGCAGCCACTGAAGCTGTTCCAATCAGCATACACGCTGCCGCTCCAATCCAAAACTTTTTTCGTTTCATCATGCTGCTCCTTTCTCTTAACCGTGATTATTTTTTATATCCACAAATACTACAGGTCTTCTTCAAAAACGGATAACTATGTTTACTGCAATATGTCCATGGAGTGTAAGTTTTTATCCCCCTACGATGGCATTTATTACATTTGTTTGAGATAATCAGCCGTTCTTTGTAACAGATTCCAGCTGTTCCAACTGTTCGAAAATCTGTCTTTTTACCAACAGCTTCTAAATATCTCGCCGGATGTTCACATGGCGCATTTGTCGCATAGGAAGAAATCGCTTCAATTGGTTCTGTTACAAAAGATCCATCTTCATTTATTCTGACAATTCTTTCCTTAGCACCAGTTTCTGTTACATAAATGTTTCCACTGGAAATTACTTCCTGCGCTTCATTTTCCGCACCCATTACAGAGATACCCTGCCCTGCCATATTTCCCATAATTGTAACACTTGTCATAATAATTGCCATCCACTTTTTTAATCCACTCATCCTTTTTACCTCGTTTTCTTAAATTTTTCCCTATAAGTTGTAAATAAAAATTTTTAGAGCCCTCCCTTCAAAGTTTCGTTATTCCTTTTTCACTATATATCACGTAAAATTTCGGTATCCGTTGCATCCTTGCTAAAAATAATTTATTTTATTCTCAAAACCTCCAGCCCTAATTTGGCACACAAACAGGATCCGTTTATAATCTGTGTCTTGGCGTTTTATAAGTAGCCGTAAATCAAAAGCCCCCCGGCAGCATAGTTCCAAAGATCCATACTATCGGGGGCTTATCCCTCATCTCATCATAATTTCCATATTCTCCTGACGATATAAAGCAATTTATCAATAGTGCTGTTCCACAACTTATTTTTCAGCCAGGCTGTCAAGGCATCTTTTTATATCTTCTTTTTGCATGCACTCAATGGTCCATGTACGTTCTTTTGTTTCCGGCAGATAGCCAAGCACTTCCTCCCAGGGAAGGTTTCCGCTTCCAAGCCCGATGTGGGAATCCCGGTCTCCGCAGTTGTCGTGGATGTGGACATGACTTACATAGGGAGCCAGATTTTTCGCCCACTCCCTGACATCCAAAGAAGAATAACAGTGCGCGTGTCCGATGTCCAGGCACAGCTTGAAGTTTGGCTGGTTCACCCTCTCATAAACATCCAAAAGAAGCCGCCAATCATCATCAAATACATTTTCCAGCACGACTTCAAGTTCTGTTTTGTTTTTCATAAATTCCTGCCAGAATTTGGCAACCTGCTCCGCCCAGTATTCTTTGTAATAAACATAAGGGTTCATTCCAGAATGAAAAACAATCTTTTTTGCGCCAAGGCGAAGCCCTGCCTCATAGCACTGGTTGAATCTTGTCATGGTAGCTTCCCGCACCAGACTGTCGTATGCGCAGGGGTTCACATCCAGAAACGGGCCATGGAGGATCAGCCTCCTGGTTCCTATATCTCTCATTTTCTCCCTGTACAATTTTATGGAATCCGATAGCCGGTCCAGATTCTCGGAAATGGAAAAATCAATGCTCTCGATTCCAGTTCCATACTCTTTTACCAATGCCTTCATGTCAACATCTAAAACTAAATGGCTAATATATATCATTTCCACATTCCGGACAGATTCTATACGACTTCCGAATTTCACACTCACATTCCGGACAGATTTTCTTATGTGTTTTTTCCATTCCAAGATAAACTGTATATACTGTCAGCAAACTTGTTCCTGCCAGGCAGATTCCTGCTCCCAAATGATATCCCATAATGTTTCCGACAGTCCCTACTGCCTCCAGAAAACAAATGCTCCCCAATATTTTAAGTTCCATCACTTTTTGCACCTCCCTGTCTATTCCTCAGAATTATCAAACAGCTTATAATTCTTCAGCATTAAAGAAACCTCCGCATCATTCGCTTCATACTCTCCATCTATACTTACAAAATGATCCTCCACATTCTTATCTTCTGGTGCCAAAGGAACTGTTTGTTCCTTTGGCTGATCAGAAAAAACCGGCTTTTGGGCTATCTGTTCAATTGATTTATTTTCGATTGTCCAATAGGCCAGTACTGCTTTAACAATATATCTGGCTTTTTTCCTGCTACCACAGTAATCATTCAAAAACTGGCAGACTTTCCGATGATCTTCATCGGTTTCATCAAAACGGAGATTGAAACGGTACTCATTTTTCTTACTCATTTCTGTTCCTCCTTTTTCTCAACCAGATACTGTAAGCGATACCCTTTTGCATTTGCTTTTGTATCATTGATAATATTGTATTCTACACCGAACCGTTTCCATACAATTTGGATGAAATCTGCCAATAAAATAGAACCTCCTCCAAGAAATACTGTCTGTGTCGTATTGAAATCAATTCCAAGCTCACGAAACTTTCCAAGTAATTCTGTCACATATCCGATAGCAACCTCACGTACACGTTCTTTTAACTCTGGTTTATAGCAACCACCTCTTTCCAATATAATATTGTCAATATCCTCTTCATCCAAGAGAATACTGTATTTTTGTCTTATCGCAGCTTTAATACTGTTATATAACCGAATGACACCATTTTCTAATGAATCGACATACTCCATTTCCAGCTGTCCAAATCTTAAAACCATATAATCTACGGTAAAGCCACCAATATCGATTAATAAAATTTTTGGTATTACCGATAACTGTTTCTTCACAGCAAGAAGACAATATGCGGCATATGCCTGTATATAAACTTTTACTTCTTTGAAAACAATTCGGTATGAAATGCCTTTATAGCAAAATTCAACTACTGCCCCATTCCGATAAAAATACTCCCTGAATTTTTTTCGCTGTTTCCCATAATGCGCAGGCGGCAGTCCTATCAGAAGCTCAATCTCCTGCAGATTTTGCGGAAGCAGACCTTCATTTTTTTCGCGGTAAGATAATTCTTTTGCAATGGCAAATAATGTCAGAATATAATACCGATCATCTGCGGTCTTATCTTCCATATACGAGATTCTTCTATTCGTTGTCATATAATATTTTCCTTCGTACTCAATCACCTCTTCCAACTCTCCTGGCAGTGTATCCAAAATTTCCACTCCAGAATTGAACTCACAGTTCTCTGTTTTCATGTGTTTATTACCGGTATCCACTGAAATAATCATATATTTCTCCTTTCAAAATCCAAATATAGTATTGCTATACGCCTTTTTTGCGTCCTTGCAATTTCACTATAGAGATTTTGGAAAATCTGTGTCAATAGGATTTTGGAAATAATTATTTTTCTTCGTAATCTTCGCAAACCAGCTTCAGTACACGTTCACTTTCTCCCTCATAGCCCCATAATATGCTTCCTACAGCCCCAAAAGCCTGTTCACGCCACCGAAAATATGTGGTTCTATGAATCCTGGCATATTGTGGAAAATGTGGTTCCAGCTTATCCAGAATTTCATCAATGTTCTCTGGTTTCGTCGATGATAAATAACTATAATAGAGTACCCAATAATATCGCTCGCCCTGCGGATGATACCTTCGCATAAGATCTACGGCTTCATCAATTAAACGCAAATACTGATTGGATCGGTTGATTGCCTCAACACGTTCCTTCTCTGATGCCAAATCTCTTTCCACATCCATTCCAGCTTGATAAATACTATCTAAAAATTCATCTACATCTGTACCATACTCCATATGGAAACGCCGTTTAACCTGATTGATTTTTATTTGCATCTGCCAGTTTACCGCCCGGTAAATTTTAAATAGTTTTATTACGTCATGATAGGCAGTATTTTCTTCCCCCTTATACTCCTTCGAAATCACTCCTGATCTTCCCCTTGCCACAGCTCTGTCTCATCCTTTCTTTTTTCACTTAGTTTTCTAAATGTCTCCTCCATCTCGTCGTCCATTTTTCCGGCTCTAACAAGGCAGCAATACATGAGTACAATAGCCACTGCCAGCAAGACCAAGAAAAAGAGCCAAAAATACCACATCTTTGATTCCTCCGTTTCTAAATTATGGAGTGGTACTATACTCTCCTATAATAAATAATGGAAAAAAATATTGAAATGTGTAAAAAGATGGAAAAAAATTGCGATTTTTTTAAGATTTTTTCGATTTTGAAAAGAAACTAATAAGAAATGGATTCAATACATCAGTGCAATAAAAAAGTATATACATGCTTTGCATTCGTTTTATACAGATGTGATCAAATTATAATACAAATTTTTTAGAGTTCGCATAATTTGTACAACTAATTTTGTATAAAAAAAAACGAAGTGATTTTCCATAACACTTCGCCACAAACTTTAATGATTATCCCTGTTACACGAAGTGTAACAGGCGCATTTATTCTTGTCAATCACCTTTTTTACCTTCAATTTTTTCAAAATAAGAACATTAAAATCAGTCTGGTCTTATGTTCTTACAACCAGATAGTACTTGAAATCTGGTCTTAAAAAAATTTTTCTAGGTTGTTTTTTGCCACCCACGTTGACACCCTTTTTGAGATAATTCCATACTATTCCATACCATTCTGTACCATCTTAGAAATCTCCTACTAATCTCCAAAGTACTGAAAACTCTACACTTTAATGATACTCAGATTTTATAAATAATACCCCTTCATCATCGGTGATAACTTGGTAGTATTAACCAGAGACCCGCTGTTTATGCGGATCTCCGGCTTTACGGAAGCGTTTTCTACCCCTATATTACCCCTATTTGTTTTCTGATTGATGTTTTGAGTAATTTCCTTTGTTGGCAATTTAATTTCCTCTTTCTTCCGTATATATTTTCGTAAATTTCGTATATTCTTTCTTCATAAAATCATCTTCAATATGCGTATAATAATGCATCATCTCTTGTTTTTTTCAGTCTTTGAAGGTTTGTATCATAAAGAGACACATATTTTTGGGTCCCCGGATTATATATCCTGGTTTCATACCTTCCATCTTTTCGCTGGCGAATTCCTTTTCCTAGTTCTTTTCCATTTAATCCTTTTCCCATGTTTCTCCTAAGAAAACACAGCACGGCATTATAATAACATGCCCAAAAACGAGTTTCAAGATTATATTTTTATATTCTTCCGGTTTGTGCAGTCAGCCATTTTTCAAACGCTTTTTTATGGATAAGCGTCCTTCGCCCAATTTTAACCATTAATCCATTTCCATGCATCAACGAAGATCTTACTGTTTTTTTCAGAAAGTCCTGTATATTCACAAACTTCCTTTACAGAAAGCAGCCCTCTTGGACTTTCGATAATAAGTGCTTTGTTTTCTTTTTTAGCCGCAGGTATTCCCCCATGTTCTGACTGGTTATTGAGCCAGGTTTCTTACTTATAATGAAACCTCCAAATGTAGTAAATTTCTATCTCCTATCAAGCGGAGTGTAGTAAAAATCTATTTACTATCATTATGAGTTTAAAAACGCAGACAGTAAAGCTACCCAAGATCTAAGCGCTTACAATACTTCTGCATGAATGGATACAGTGCGAAGATTGGCAGAGAAGCAAATACAGTAATAGTCATTCGGATTTCCTTCTGGGAAATGGCTGCCATAGCCTGCTCCGTTTAAGCTGGCAGCTTCTTTATTCTGTATTATTTAATTATCATTTTAATTTCAAAATTGAACTGTTCTGCATCAAGACGATACCGTTCTGACAACTCAGGCCCGCAACTGTTAGAACCAATTCCGTTTTGGACATAATCCAGGCACACGACCGTACTTCCACAAGGCTGTAATTCATAGCTATGTCTTTTTGCCGTCAGTTCCTCTTGAGTATATGGTGATACGTTAAAGGAAAATGTCCTTTCTCCTGCTGCTGCAAAAGTATTTTCCTTTCCTTTTAAGATAAGGTAGTCACAGTCGGTATGACTTCCATTTTCCTGTGGACGCAGGTAATCTTCATGCATTTCAAGTACATTAGCATCATATTTTCCATGACTGCCGGCTCTTCTCTTATCTACGTAACTTTCCTCAGGTCCTATTCCGTAATATTCTACGTTGTCAAAATCTCTGTTAAGGAATAAACGGATTCCAAATCTCGGAAGCATTGGAAATTCCAAATCCCTCTTTACATCCATTTTTACCTGGATTGCGCCATCCGAAGTAATAATCCATTCTGACTTCACATCAAGAATTTTTTGTACGGTAGGTGCAGAAACACTTAACGTTCCTAAGATGTGTAGTTTCCCATTTTTGGTAATGCAGGAAGTTTCATATGCTCTTGCATAGCTCTGGTCATAATGAGCATTCATCCATTCTAATTTGATTTTCCGGTCGTTGTCAGTTGGTGCTCTCCAGATATTTAATTCCATAGGACGAGTCAGAAGTTCTTTTCCCTTTACAGTAATGCTTTCAAATAATCCTGTCAGTCGGTTGAAGCGATAAGTATTTTCCTGCCCTACATGAATTGTAAAGTATCTGTCACACTCTTCCACAGTAAAAATATTATCAGTATTCATTTCAGCAAGAAGTTCAATGGCTTTCTGATTTCTTCCATCTATGTTCTTTAAAAGGATTTCATCAAATCCAAGAGACTCATCCGAATGTAAAATCTGAGTATTATTTTTCAAACAATAAGATACTTTTAGGTAACATTTTCCACTATCTGGTATTGAAACAGGAAGTTTGATTGTTTTTTCTTCATGAGCTGGTATACTTTCATCTAATTCAATTTGTCCTACACAGTCAACTTCTCCGTCAACGCTCACCTCATATATAAGATAAATATAATCTTTAAGATCAACATAATTCATATAGTTATGAAGAACCATATCTCCAGTTTCCTGATCATAGTAAAGAACCCTTACCGGTCTATATATATTTTTGTATTCTTTTAACCCAGTATGTGGTGTTCTGTCAGGATAAACCAGTCCATCCATACAGAAGTTTCCATCGTGAATTTCTTCGCCATGATCTCCTCCATAATAATAGATTCCCTTGCCATTTTCAGCCTGGCCTTTGTAAATAGCATGATCACACCACTCCCATACGAAACCTCCACAAAGACTGTCGTACTTCTGGATCAGTTCAAAGTAATCCTCCAGGTCTCCAGGTCCATTTCCCATGGCGTGGCAATATTCTACCAGAAGTAGAGGCTTATCCGGATTCTTTTCCATGTATTCATCAATCTCAGAAAAAGCTGGGTACATTCTTCCAACTACATCAATATTGGAATAGTCATACTCACGGTCTGTACTCTGATAGAATGCACTCTCATAAGTCGTAAGACGGGTTGGGTCAAATTCCTTGGTCCATTTTAAGGATTCCTCAAAGGTACATCCATATCCACATTCATTACCCATAGACCACATTACAATACATGGGCGGTTTTTTTCTCTTTCCACACAAAGTCTGGTACGATCCATGGTTGCCGGAATGAAATCCGGGTTATTTGCAATTCTTTTATTCCACTGCTCAACTACATTTTCCCACTCTGAATTTTTCAAGTACTGTGTCTGGGTTCCATGGCTCTCATTATCAGCTTCTGCGATCACAAATAAGCCATACTCATCACAAAGCTGATAGAAATAAGGAGAATTCGGGTAATGGCTGCTTCGGACTGCATTAAAGTTGTGCTGTTTCATCATGATCAGATCTTTTTTTATCTGCTCCATATTTACTGCGGAACCGGTTATCGGATCGGAGTCATGACGGTTTACACCTTTAAATTTTGCTTTTACATCATTAATATAGATTACGCTTCCCTCACAGTGGATTTCACGGATACCGATACGGTCTATGATCACCTCATTCTCGGAAATGAAAAGCACCTGATACAGATATGGCTGTTCCGGATTCCAGAGTACAGGGTTTGTGATATCTAATACCGCTTTGTAAGCAAAATTTTCATCGTCACATTTCTTAAATGTACCTGTAGCCACCGTATTTGCCTCATGATTCCGGATTACAATTTTAGTATTTTCTGCTGCATTGCTCTCCCCAAGAAAATTCGCACGAATTTCAATTTCTACACCATTTTCCCCTATAGATGTAGTGGTAAAATAATCATACAGTACACTTTCTGGTCGCTTTAACAGATATACATCACGGAAAATTCCTGTCATACGGAATTTGTCCTGGTCTTCTAAATAAGTTCCATCACACCATTTCAGGACAAGTACCGCTAAAGTGTTTGTTCCTTCTTTCAGATGATCGGTCACGTCAAATTCACTGGTTGCATGAGCCACCTGGCTGTAGCCTACATAGACACCATTGATCCATACATAGAAGCAGGAATCTACACCCTCAAAATTCAAGTATGCTTTTGGTGCTTTGGAATCTTTCTTATATTCAAACTGGTGTACGTACGCTCCGCAAGGATTCTCCTGTGGTACATATGGCGGATCAAGCGGAATTGGGTAACGGACATTGGTATACTGATGGCTGTCATAGCCATAGTTCTGCCAGATTCCCGGAACTGGAATTTCGTCGAAGCCCTTAGTGTCATAACCTGCTTCGTAAAATTTTTCCTGAAGATCATAAATGCTCTTATAAAACTGGAATTTCCAGTTTCCATTTAAAAGCTCCATACGGTCAGATTTCTCTCTGTCATGTACAAGAGATCCCATATCCTTTGATGCAGGCATGTAGTATGCTCGATGGGGCATGGTGTTTTCATGTAACACATTCAGATTTTCGTAGTGTTTTGGTACGATCATATTTGCTCCTCCAATATTATATATTTTTCTGTTTTAACATCTGATATGATTATACCTGTTTTTAAAAAAAATTACATAAACTCTGTTCGACAAAACATGCACAAAATGATATAATTTAACAAGTAAAGACACAAAAATATACACTTTTTTATTAATTTTGAAATATGTACAATCTGTTCCGATAAAAATCGTGCATATTTACAAGGAGGTAATTTATATTGTACACAAACTCCGCTTACTGGCACCAGACACGCTTGGATTTTAAAGATAAAAAACATCCTATTTTTATAGGGAGCTGCGGTACTTACCGTCTGTACACAATAAAGAAGCTGCCAACGCACCGGCCGCGAGGTCGGCTTGATTACCAGCTTCTTTACGTTGCTTCTGGAAAAGCACATTTCTATTTTGATGGAAAAGAGGAAATTGTTTCTGCTGGAAACATGGTTTTGTACCGTCCAAAAGAAGAACAGCGCTACTACTATTATGGTGCCGACCATCCGGAAGTGTACTGGGTTCATTTTACTGGGAATAACGTCAAAAATATCCTCCGCAAATACGGCATTGCAGATGGCGTTCATGTGATTTATTCCGGAGTCTCCATGGAATACAAGCATCTGTACATGAACATGATTGAAGAACTGCAGCTGCGGAAAGAAGACTATGAAGAGCTTCTTGTGTATTACTTTATGCAGCTTTTAATCCTTCTTCACCGCCAGATTCTTGTAAAACCTCACAAGAAGAATCCGATGATCATGGATGACATGGCGCAGGCAGTTGATTATTTCCGAATGCATTACAATAAACAGATTAATATTGAAAAATATGCAGCTTCGAAAAATATTAGTGTTAGCTGGTTTATCCAGAACTTCAAACAATATACGAATACAACACCCGCCCAGTACATACAGAACCTGCGTCTTTCAAATGCGAAATCTCTGTTGGAAACCACAAACTACAATGTTACAGAAATTTCCAATCTGGTTGGATATGAAAATCCATTATATTTCAGCCGCTTTTTCCGGAAACAGTTTGGCGCTTCGCCGTCACAGTTTCGGAAACAACTGCGGCAAAATGAAGAGAATCAGATGACTGAACCAGAAAAGAAATGATCTGTATACGAAAGCCCAGGTTCAAAAACTGCCTGGGCTTTTAATTGATTTATTTTTATTACTAATATTCTACATACGCTCTCCCCTAGTCATATGTACTTCTTATTCTTCTATTTTAATATACTCCCACAAATGCCATCGCAGGTGCAACTCTGGAATCTTCAATTACGATTGCCAGACTATCTGTATGGATTCCCTTCAAATCGACGATTCTCTTATATCCGATAGTTGTTCCTTCATAGCATTTTTTTATGCTGCCGTTTTCTTCATAGCAGACATTAAATGCCTCAACTCTCTGGCTAAGCGGAATTGCTTCTTTCAGAACAAGATAATGTAGTTTTTTTCTTTCAATCCATTTGATCTTGATAACCAGTTTATTGGTTCCAGCCTCATTCAGGAAATAAGTCTCATAATCATCGGTTCTAAGAACTTCTGGGGACATCTCCCGGCAGTCAAGTGGTGGAATGGTTGTAATACCAGCTTCTTCCACTAAATTATTGAAAAAGCTTTCTTTGATAAAGTCACCTAACTGCTTCAGGTTCTGAATATCCGTTGGATGGATCTTTCCGTTTTTCATCGGAGGGATGTTTAACAGAAGTGTAGTATTTCCACCAACTGATTTTAAGTAAATATCCTTCAGATTCTCAAAAGAACGTACCTTATCATCCTCTTCTTCGTGATAGAACCAGCCCGGTCTGATGGAGACATCTGTCTCAGCCGGATACCAGGCAAGTCGTTCTTCCTTTGCAAGACGTTCCCTGCTTCCCAGATCAGACTGTGTTTCATCCAATGGTCTTTCACGGAACTCTTCATTATCCTCCTGCTGGCTTAACTCTGCGGTCAGAGCCGGATCTTTCATATCTGCTGCTACCACGCTCCATTCACTTGGGCGTACCTCACCAGCTTCATTTCCACACCAGCGGATATCAGGACCAGAAATAGAGATCACAGCATTTGGCTGCAGCTTGCGAACTACCTGGTAGTATCTTTGCCAGTCATATTTCTGTACCTTTCCGTTTGCGCCTTCCCCACAGGCACCGTCCAACCATACTACAAAAATATCACCATACTCTGTCAGAAGCTCTGTAAGCTGATTCACATAATAGTCATCATACTCTTTTCCTTTTCCATAGGATTCATTGTTTCTGTCCCAAGGAGAAAGATAAACACCAAACTTCAGGCCATATTCTCTGCAAGCCTCCATTGTTTCTCTTACAATATCACCCTTTCCATTTTTATATGGAGAGTTTTTGATACTGTGTTCGGTGTATTTTGATGGCCACAGGCAGAATCCGTCGTGATGTTTGCAGGTAAGAATCAGTCCCTTCATACCGCCCTCTGCGGCTGTTTTCGCCCACTGTTTTGCATCCAGCTCTGTCGGATTAAAAATAGATTCCGGCTCTGTTCCATCGCCCCATTCTCTTCCGGTAAAGGTATTTACTGTAAAATGAATGAAACAGAAAAATTCCATGCTTTCATATGCAATCTGTCTTGCGGTCGGTACTGCTTCAATTAATCTTTTGTCTTCTTTTAAGTCGCTATAGTTCATAATCATCCTCTAGACATTTTTATTGTTACATCCCATTGCTATATTTCGTTATCTTAATGCTTATTTTGTTTCCAGCATTTTACTGTTCTTTAATTCTTCATTTGCCTTTTCTACATTCATCTGTGACATAATAAAAGTAATGATTACACAAATCACAACTGGAATCCACAGATACATAGTATGAAGCATGCTAAGGCAGGAATCCGGCTGTACAGCAAGTGAACTGTTAAAGTGGCTGAATTCCAGAAGCCAGCCTGTAATCGCAGTTCCAAGTCCTCCTCCAAGTTTCACACCAAGGGAAGTACAGGAATACATGGTTCCGTCTACACGTTTATGCTTTGTCAGATAAGTATACTCTGAACAGTTAGCAATCACCGCATTCATATCACCCTGCCATGGTCCCATACCAAATGCAGCAACGGCTGTAAAGGCAATCATAAGCGGTACGCTTCCTATATAAGCAGCAACTACTACAAGGGCACGTCCAATGGTTCCAATGGCATATCCAACCAGATTCAGCTTATATAACCCTTTCCATTTTGCTACTAAAGATGGTGTAATAACCAGTGCAATGATTAACGGGATATTGATTGCCCAGGAAAATACCGGGAACAGATCCTCGTTTTTCAATACATACATCATGTAATAAATACCCATACTGAGCATTGCGGAATAAATCTGCTGCAGAATGTAGGTTACGCAGATCATAATATAAAATCTGTTGGAAAATAACAGTTTTGCAGCTTCAATAAGGCTATATTTTTCATCTACTGCGCTTGATGCATCTTCGTTTAAGACTTCTTCTGGAAGCTCTTTTACAGATAATGCAGAAACTGTATTTATAATAAGTCCAATGATGGCATAAATGATTGCTACAATTCTCCATCCAGCAGCTCCCCCTCCCATAATCTCAACAAACTTGATAGTAACAGACTGGATCAAAAGACTGGTAGAAAATGCAAAGATAAAACGGTAAGATCCCATTTCTACACGTTCTTTGCTGTTTTTGGTAATCAGAGCTGTAAGAGCTGAATATGCAATGTTATTTGCTGTATAGAACACTGCATTTAACAGGGAATATGCAATAAAGAACCATGCATACTGCGCTGTCTGTCCAAGACTTTCCGGAATTGCAAATACACCGATCAAAGTAACTGCACAGCCGATATAACCATACAGCATCCAGGGTTTTGCTTTTCCCATTTTTGTTTTTGTCTTATCAATCATAGAGCCGAAGAAAATATCGGTCACTCCATCAAACAGTTTTGATACTGCAATCAATGTTCCTACAATACCCGGGTTCAATCCAACAGTATTGGTCAGATAGAGCATTACGAAGGTGGAAAGGAATGCATATACCACATTTCCAGCCACATCTCCGGAACCGTATCCGACTTTGTTGTACCATTTCAAATATCTTTTTTCTTCCATGTTTTCCTTCTCTTTCTCCTGTTTTTTCAGGTTTATTTTCGTACTTCCTTAATCCGAATATGATTATATCTTTATCTTTCCCAAAATTACATAAACAACATTTAACAAAACATGCACAAAATTGTAGAATTTTAAAAAATAGAACATTTCATGATAAAAAATGCGTTCATTTATAACATAAGGTCAATTATTCAAAAAAATAAGAGGGCTGCATCTTACAGCTCTCTTATTTTAAATATACATCCTATTCTTCATATCCCTGCGGATTATTAGACTGCCATCTCCAGGAATCTTCACACATCTCACGGATACCGTTTTCTGCTTTCCAGCCAAGCTCTTTTTCTGCCTTAGATGCATCACAATAACAAGTTGCAATATCTCCGGCTCGGCGAGGTTTGATCACATATGGAATTTTCACACCAGTTGCAGCTTCAAAATTCTTTACAATATCAAGAACACTATAGCCCTTTCCGGTTCCCAGATTGTAAATCGCAAGCCCAGGATTTTCCTCGATTTTCTTAAGCGCTTTTACATGCCCCTTTGCCAGATCCACAACATGAATATAGTCTCTTACACCAGTTCCATCCGGAGTATCATAATCATTTCCAAATACACCAAGTTCCTTCAGCTTACCAACTGCTACCTGTGTAATATATGGCATAAGGTTATTGGGAATGCCATTTGGGTTCTCTCCAATTGTTCCACTCTTATGTGCGCCAATTGGATTAAAGTAACGAAGAAGCATAACATTCCATTCTGGATCTGCTTTCTGGATATCGGTAAGTACCTGCTCCAGCATGGATTTTGTCCAGCCATACGGGTTCGTACACTGTCCCTTTGGGCACTCTTCTGTAATCGGAATCTGTGCCGGATCTCCATATACAGTTGCTGAGGAAGAGAAAATAATATTTTTTACATTATGTTTTCTCATTACATCAACCAGAGTTAAAGTGCCTGCTATGTTATTTTCATAATACTCCCAGGGCTTAACCACAGATTCTCCAACTGCCTTCAAACCTGCAAAATGGATGCAGGACTCAATAGTTTCCTTATCAAAAATATCATTTAAAGCATCTCTGTCCAGAATGTCTGCCTTATAAAACTTCACTGGTTTTCCTGTGATTTTTGATACTCTGTCCAGTGCTTTTTCACTTGCATTGCTTAAATTGTCCAGTACCACAACATCATATCCTGCATTCTGAAGCTCCACTACCGTGTGGCTTCCAATATAACCAGCACCACCTGTAACTAAAACTGCCATAATGATTCCTCCTGAACGGTTTTTTCTTTTATTATAGTCTGATTTTTGTAAAAACATATGGACAAAGTTTTAGAAAATATGGAGAAAATGCCACGATTTCTTGTCTGTTTTCTTAATTGCAAAAACTTATATTTTTATATATTTTTTTCTTGCTTTTTCCAATAATCTGCTATATACTGCCCCATGTAAAGTAATGCAGAGTAAATTCATGAGCGTAAAGTGCCTTCCGGATGGAGAGTTGCCGGAGGACGAAAAGAGAAATCTTGCGGTTCGTGGATTGCTTCTCGCTGCAACAGAAGATAAATATGAATCCATAAATTATCTCCTATTGTGAGCGAAAAAAGAAAAGGAGGTAATTTTTTTATGGAGAAAACAAAGAACATGTTTCTCACCTCAGCCAAAGAGCTGAAAACCACTTCTACACTGGCAGTCTGTGCAATGCTTGCTGCCCTGGCACTGATTTTAAATTCAGTTGCTTCTATCAATATCGGTCCCTATGTAAAAATTGGATTTTCCGGTATCCCAAACCAGATTGCTGATTATCTGTTTGGACCCATTACCGGATGTCTGTTTGCCGGTGTGCTGGATATTGTGAAATTCTTTATCCGCCCTGATGGTCCATTTTTCTTTGGGTTCACCTTTAACGCAATGCTCGCGGCATTTATTTATGGATGTTTTTACTACAAACATAAGCTCACTTTCCGTCGCGTGCTGATTGCAAAACTGGTTGTCGTTCTGATTGTAAATGTTCTGTTAAATACCTTATGGCTGGACATGCTCTACGGAAAAGGATTCCTTGCAATCCTCCCAATGCGTACTGTAAAGAACTTGATCATGTGGCCAATTGATTCCTTTATCTTCTTTACCATCACAAGATTGATTGAACAGACAGGAATTTTTAATCTTTTTAGGAAACCGGCTGCCAACTGATTACATATATTTGAAAATATAAGATTTTAGTGAAATCAAATAAAAAACGCGAATACTCCAGTACTTAATAAGCCACTGATATTCGCGTTTCTTATTATCCTAACCACTTAAAAGAAGGATAGTATCTTACAACAGCTTTCCCCACAATCTGGTCAAATCGCACGATCTGAATCCTTATTTTTTCACCGACAGGTGTCCAGTCAGATTCTGCAGTGATTTCACCTGTAGTTCCATCATATGCGCTTTCTTCGGTTCCATAATCTTCATCCGTTTTATCTGCTGCGTCGGTATTTTCTTTCTGGTCTGTATCGTCTTGAAGCCTTACTTCTGTGGGACCTGCTGCCCCTCCGATAATTTGAGTTTCAACCGGCTCCTCTGCATCTGACGGATTTTCTCCCTCCAAAGTATCCTCTGGAACTTCTTCTACTTCTTCTGTAGTCTCACCAATTTCTACAAAATCGTCATCAACCCAGACAGTGTCTGCAGCAGCCATATAAGGTTCTCTGGTATAAAGCTGTAATTCCAGATAATCGCTGTCAATATCCGGGAGTAAAAGAACCGGACCGTCAGAATCCAGCTGATACATGCCCCAGAAACTGGTTTTAAAACTCCATTGAGATTTACCATCTGCTGAATTACTGCGCAGTTCATACTGTACCTGATTTCCTTTACTGTCTGTCCCCATAAGCATCATCTCATTACCATTATACAGCTTTTCCTCAAGTTCTTCCGGAATTTCTGCCGTAATTATACTTTGCAGTTTATTCATGGAAAAATCTGTTAATTTTACGGTTCCTTCTTCTGTTTTAACAGAAACATCTTCCAGCTTTTTATGAACTGTCTGTTTCATAAGCTCCGCATGGGGAATAGAAAAATCAAACTCAAACTTTGCAAAATAATCTTCGCCAAGATTTTCATTTTGATAGGCACCAAGTACCAAATGTACTTCCGGATTTTCTCCCAGCTCACCATCAAGGGAAAATCGGGATTCCAGAACAGCATCATAGACATTTTCATCCAGTCCAGTATTTAGCAAATCCTCATCCGAATACGGCAGATAGTGTCCGCTTTCGTATTCTTCAATTTTCTGTCCATTTATTGTAGTTTTCTGATAATCAATATCAAGCTGTGTATTGGCAAAGGTCCAGGCATCCTGGACATCATCCGTGCCCTTTTGCCCGGAAGATGTTTTTTCTGCATGCACCTTTGTTAACAGAACCCCATTATCCAGAACAACTTCTTTTAATGTTACAGTAATTCCTTTGTCTTCCTTAGCGGTATTCAACACTTCCGTATAAGATTCAATGCTTTTTGGGAAACCAAGGGTTTCTCCTATGGACAATGTAATATTTTTTATTGCAGCCTGGATATGTGGATTAGAAAAGATAACAGAACCCAAGGCGACGATCACACAGGCAGCTGCTGCTTTGCTCCACCCTTTCGGTCTCCGTTTTTCCTTTTTTTCACTCCATTCCCGCTCTGCTTCCTCTATATATTTCGGATCAATATTACCAAATTCTTTTGAAAAATCAAACTTTTTCATATGCGTCCTCCTTCTTTTTCCAACAGTTTCAACAGCTTTTTCCGGTTTCTGTATAAATTCATTTTCACGCTTCCCGCTGACATATGATGCCTTTTGGATATTGCAGAAACAGGATCTAAAAACCAATATCTTCGTACAAAAATATTTCTGTCCTTTGGAGACATTTCTTCCAAAAAAAGATTTATGATTTCCATCAGTTCTTTTTCCGCCAGCTGTTCTTCCACGGTATAAGTTACATTTAGCTGATCCATTTCCTCTATAACATCTACCATATGAACATCCGGGCGCTTGCCTGCAAACTTTTTCCTTAAACGGTCAATACTAAGATTTCTTGTAATCCGTCCGCAAAAGTGTGCCAATACAGGAGGATGCGTAGGAGGAATCTGTGACCATACTGAAAACCAGGTATCATTCAGACATTCCTCGGCATCTTCTCTATTCGCTAATAAATTCCAGGCAATCTTGTAGCAATAGGGATGATACTTAGTACTCAGTTCTATAATTCCATTCTCATCTCTTTTCAAAAACAGATTTATAATTTCATCATCATTCATTTACAGGTTGTCCTCCGGGTTTCTTTAAGATAAAAGTCACTGTTCATAATCTGACCAGCAACAGATAAGGCGCCTTTTTGAATAAAAAAATTTCCATTCATATTATATATCGTAAAAAATAGTGGATGGTAACAAAAAAATTTAATTCTTTTCAGTTGAGATCCAAACTACAGTTTTGGTTTTCAGAAGATTACCTTTTAGGGGTAAAAATAATGAAAAGCAGCCGATATTCTCATTTTATATATCATGAGATACCGGCTGCAACTGCTGTTATAAAATATTTTCTTGTTCTGTAGTTTTGTACTTCATACTACAGCATTCATTATAATCACGGTCAGAATACGTCCTATAAACTGTCCACAAAACGCATAAAATCTTCTCTTCCTTTTGGTGTGCATTTATAAACTCCGGCATCTTCCAGCACATGTACAAACACCAGTCCTACTTCTTTTTGAAGAATTGCTTGAATGTTCTCTGCATTAATATCCGGATATTTTTTCAGCAATTCTTTCACCCACTCCTCATGCTTTGCTATTTTTTCATTTGAAGAAATATCTTTTCCAGATAAAATGTATTCCTCTAAAAGCTCCAGCTCTTCTTTTAATCGGGCCGGAAGAACTGCAAGCCCCATTACCTCGATCAGTCCGATATTTTCCTTTTTAATATGATGGTACTGTGCATGTGGATGATATACACCAAGTGGATGTTCTTTCGTCGTAATATTATTGCGAAGTGTCAGATCCAGCTCGTATACATCTTCCACTTTACGGGCAATTGGGGTTATGGTATTATGTGGCTCTCCGTCCGTATTGGCAAATACAAAGGCTGCTTCATCTGTATAGCCTCTCCATGCCTGCAGCACATGTGTTGCAAGGTCAATCAACCGTTCTGGATTTTTATGACGGATACGGAGCACTGATAACGGCCACTTTACAATTCCCGCTTCCACATCCTCAAATCCAGGAATGGTCACATGCTTTTCAATCGGTGCCTTAGCCATTGCGAAGGTATAATGTCCTCCCTGGAAATGGTCATGGCTTAAAATAGAACCGCCTACAATTGGAAGGTCTGCATTGGAGCCCAGGAAATAATGTGGAAACAGTTTTACAAAATCAAACAGCTTCACAAATGTGTTCCGTTCAATCTTCATGGGGGTGTGACAGGAATTAAACACGATGCAGTGCTCGTTATAATATACATAGGGTGAGTACTGGAATCCCCATGGGCTGTCATTGATCGTAATCGGAATGATCCTGTGATTCTGTCTTGCCGGGTGGTTGACTCTTCCGGCATAGCCTTCATTTTCCGGACAAAGAAGACATTTCGGGTAGCTTCCGGATTTTACATTTCTGGCTGCTGCGATTGCTTTTGGATCCTTTTCCGGTTTTGAAAGGTTGATGGTAATATCAAGTTTTCCATATTCACTGTCTACTGTCCATTTCTGGTCTTTCTTTACCCTGTAACGACGAATATAATTGCTGTCCTGACTCAGTTTATAAAAATAATCCGTCGCTGCTTTTGGATTCTCCCCATATTTTTTCCAGAACGTTGTCTGTACTTCTGCAGGTCGTGGCATGAGGCAATTCATCAGTCTGGTATCAAACAGGTCTTTATAGACAACACTGTCTTCAATCAATCCCCGATCAATTGCCTCTTTTAACAGTTCATCCAGAACCTTCTCAAGTTCAATGTTCTGAAATTCCTGTTCCGGTGCAGTGTAATCATCCTCGTAAAATACATCCAGCAGAAGATTTGTTGTGTAATTTCTCTCACATTCTGGTATCAGTCCCGTCTCGACTCCATACTGTACCAGTTTTGCAATACTCTCACTCAGCATATTTTTATCCTCTCTTTTCTATATGATTTCATTTTGCAGAACAAACTTTTCTCTGTACAGATTCCGGTATTCTCTTGGTGTCATTTTGTAGCGTTCCCTGAAAACCCGGTTAAAAGTCCGCTGACTTTCAAATCCTGCATCCATGGAAATGTCCGTAATGCTTTTGTCAGTACACTCTAAATGAACACAGACATAGTTTAATCTCTGTTCATTTAAATATTGGTTAAAATTTCTATGAAAAGTTCCGGAAAAGACACGCGAAAGTGTAAATTTACTTACTCCCATATCTCTTGCCATCTTTTCCAGGGACATTTCTTCTTTAAAATGTTTTGCAATATAGGAGACCGTCTGATAAATGATATCATTGCTCTCCACGCTGCTCTTTTCCTGTAAGTTAAATGCCGGGATACTTCTGGCCAAAAGGATCTGCACATAAGCCTGTTCCACAACAAGGTTAGGATTTTGCTCCTTTTTATCGAGCTTCAGGCACCGAATTGCATTTACAATATCCCGGTGGACCTGCGGCTTTTTAATTACAGGATTTTTCGGACAGTATTTCTGCATAACAGAAGCAAATTGTCCGCAAAGTATGGGCTGCGCCCACAGATAACATGCCTTATTATTCTCTCCTGAAAAGACCTGGCAGTGATGGATCACTTCCGGAAAAAGGACTGCAAAATCACCTTCCTCCATGTGAAAGAGTTCCTGGCCCATTCCAAGCTCCAAGCATCCTTCTGTAAGATAGATGAATTCAACTGAATTGTGCAGATGAGGGGATTCATGTCTGGCAATGCGGGAATGTAAATGCAGGTTTTCTTTTTTCTCTTCATAAACCGGAAACATAATTTCTCTCCTCTGCAAATTTTGTCTGTTTTTTCTTTTCATTTGGCACGTAATCCGCTTTCAGGTGATCTATAATGCACTTGTAAGTTAAGAAAAGAGGTGAACGAAATGAAAAATTTAAAAGCTTATATCTTATATGTGATGAATTTCTACGCAAACTATTATAAAGTTTGCCGCTAATGCCAGAAGAAAATTCCGGTATTCGGCCGGATTTTCTTCTGCATAAACTATCACATCCGCTTTTTATTAGTATAACCAACTGATGAACCCCTGTACATGAACAGGATTCTTTAAAATATAGACAAAATGATACAAAAAAAGATATGCTGCAAAAAATGACTGTATTTCCTGCCTCATATCTTTCCTTAATCCAATGACAGACAGCCCGAAAATATCGGGCTGTCTGCTTTTTAGATGGTATCAATCAGATCACTTCCACTAATGATCTGGCTCCAGCGGTTTTCACGTTTGTCCGCATTTTTCTCAAAGTATGGAAGTCGCGTTTCTTCCAGTTCCTCCAGGCATGGGATGCCTCCATCCAGATACTTTTTTGTTCTCCGGATGGTGCTGTTAAGTCTGGTAATCACAGCTCCAAGTTTCACATCCATCAGTTCGTAGCCAAAGGGCTTTGCCTCTGACATCCACAGGTCTTCTCTTAAGACCTTCATTTCTTCTAAATTCTGAATGGTCTCCGGAATTTCTTTTTCGCAGATTTCTTTTAAAGCCAGCAACTGTTTTTTATCATAAGCTGCTTTCATACGGACACCAAGGTCTGCCTTATCTGCCAGCACTGCTGCCAGCTTTTCATAATAGGCAAATAGAGCAGCATATTCCGGGGAATTCTCCTGGCAGATTTCCATCATCTTCTTTAATTTCTTATAGTAGGCACCAGTGTCAACGCCGCTCTTCACCACCTCCTGATCAAAAATCCCTGCCAGGGGATCCTGATATAGAAGATATTTGGATGGATTCTGTGCTTCCTGGTTTGCCTTTCCATTTAAGAACAATGAGTCGAAAGCATCCAAAGCCATAAAATCTTTCAGATTTCCACCCACACACTCCTTAAACTCTTCTTCTAATACTTTTTCATTGTATTCCAAATGGAAGCCAAGATGTGCAAACAGCGCCACGCCTGGCCATACCGCATCTACCGGAGTTTCTGCGCCATTATCCATCCATGCGGTACAAAGCACCTCTTTCATCAGATATTTTTTGCAGGTCTGAAGGGCAGCCTTTGTGCAGGCAAATGTCTTGGAATAATTTGGTGCGATTCCATTCCAGATCCAGGACCCTCCTGCAAAGATCACATCATCGGATAACTGCTTGTGAATATTCAGCATCTTTTCATAGGATTTCTCATCATCATGATAATAATCCCAGTATACCAGACCAAGCCCCTTTTCCGGCTTTTCCCAGGAAGAGCAATCTGCATCAGCAGGTACTTCGTAATATCCGCCGTTTGTATTGGCTGTGATGTACATGTCGCTCCAAATCATAGGCTCCAGGCCAAGCTTCTTGCAGATGGCAAGCACACGTTTGCAATGCTCCCGTATAAGAACAGAACCTTTCTCATAACCGTTTTCTTTTAGGTATTTTCCAAGTCCCAGAAGAACAGCTTCATCCATGCCAAGATGTACCCGGCGTGTAGAAAACGCTTTCTTTACACTCTGAAGGAGCTCCTCAATAAATGTGTAGGTTTCTTCTTTTCCCACAATAAGAACATCCGTGGAATCCTTAATTTCATTTTTACCCGGCCACTTCAGAGCATTATGCAGATGCGCCAGTGTCTGAATGCAGGGAACCAGCTCGATTCCAAACATGGAAGCGTATGCATCCATCTCCTGGATTTCAGCTTTTGTATAGCGTCCGCGGTAGCTGCCGAAATAGGGTTCTCCCGGTACTTCGTAGGTATCTTCTGTATATAGCATCAGTACGTTCATTCCCATTTTGGCAAGTGTCCGAATGACAAATTTTACTTTTTCTACTGTAAACACAGCATTTCTGGAGCAGTCCAGCATAAATCCGTTCCGTTCAAAATATACCGTTTCCTGATTTTCATATGTATCTGTGTCTAAATGATGCAGCACCTGGTTCAGTCCCCTATAATAATGGGCTGATTCTTTACAAGTAATCTGAACCTGGTTTCCCACCCGTTTTGCAGTGAGCTGTGGATTCTCGTTAAATTCAACCCTTACTTCCAGGTTCTCCGGAATCTGCTTCATCTCTTCCAGTAATGCCTCTGTTCCCGCCTTTAGTTTTTCACATCCCATAACTGAAGGTGCAAACGAAATCTTCATAGCCTTTTTTCTCCTTTTGCCGTTACGTTCTAGTAAATCTGCTTTAGTATATACCAGCATGTTTCTTTTTGTCTATGAACAGAATAATTGGAAATATAGACAAAATGAGAGGCCAGATCAGATTTATTCTGCCCGGCCTACCTTTTCTTCATTTTTTCATTGTCAATCAGATCATAACTCATATCCAGAAAGTCAAGTATCCTGGCTTCTCCCACAGAATCATCCAGTAAAACACTGATCCAGTGCTTTTTGTTCATATGATATCCAGGCAAAAGACCATAAGTCTGTGTGATCAGACTAACCATTTCGGGATCACATTTCACATTCATGATATCGACTTTGCCTTTTTCTCGTAATCCGAGATATTTTCCCTCTACGCACATAAACACAGCATACCATTTCCTGTTTCTGTGTCTGAGTACAGCAGAATTTGGATCTCTTTTGCAAAGATATTCTGGCTCTGTCCCGTACTGCTCTTTTACGTACTTATAAATTGCTTCTTTTGTCAAAAAACTTTCCCCCATTTACGATTATCAATCTCGAACGAAATATAAGTTCATTATAAAGAGGGTGATTAGTCGTGTCAAGAGTTTCGCCGGAAAGAACGCCTTTATAAAGTAGTAAGAAATTTTTCAAAGTAAACTCAACACCCCGTTGCATTTACTTTGAAAGATGCTACTGTTGCATTGAAAAAGTACATTGAAGAACGCAAAGCTGACTACGAAGAGAAAGGATGATTCAAATGCCCAGACCCCAAAAAGACAACTATCCATTGTCGCTGAGAATAGATAATCTTCTGCGCAAGATCATGCACACAGTATAAATCCTGTTTTTATTTCATATAAACTATACAATTTCTCGCATTCCGTACATATCCATCCTGCTTCGCCTGTGTATAGCGGATATTTTCGGTTCTCACAGTATTCTGCTTCATAATTTCTTATTAATTCCACAAGGTTCTTGATATCTCCCATCTGCGCAGCAGCCATTCCTGTCATTGCCCACAAAAAGCCATTTCTTTTTTTATTCAGCTTCTGCCACTGAAACATTTCCGTAAACTGATCATATAATATCTTTTGCTTTTTCTTCTCTTTTACTGGAAATTCATAGATCAGAGGATAAATCTGAGCAACTCCTTCCGGATAAAATTCCTTCTGGTGATAAAGATCACTGTTTTCAATAATTCTCCATCTTTGATTTGCATCATCCCAGAATGTCTTTTCTATCTGTGCCTGTAGTTTTTTACGAATTTCACTGATTGCCTGCGTATCTTCCAGCCCTGCAAGTTCCAATTCGTACAGGCCTTTCCATACTTCCAGATTATCCATCAGATAAACTGTTGTATTTTCTTCTGAGACCTGTGTAATTCCATCCTGCATCAGGCTTTGAATCTTTTTTAATGCAAGGCTGATTCCCTTTTTCCAGTATTCCGGCAGATCTGTACTTTCTGTCTTTTCCAGATATTTTCCCATAAGAAAAAGATACATACCAAGATACCCGTCTTCGGAATCAGCCTTTTCTTTATAAATAAGTTTCCCACTCTCTTTCCTGTAGATTCCCATTTTACCATCTGTTTCCAGCAAAATCCCGGTATGCCAGTCCAGATAACTGCCAACAGCTTTTTTCTCTGTTTCAGTAATGGGGTAATTCTTGGTTTCTGCCAAAAGCCCCAGTGCAGCCATACATGCAAAGTACGGATTAACATCTCCGGCTTTACTTCCATTCATGTAAAATTCACCCTCAGGGCCCTGATTCTCAAGAATCCACTTTTTTTCTCCGGTCAGGACTGTTTCCAGCCATTTCTGCCGGGCAGATATTTCTTTTCTCAGGTTCTGATAATAAATGAACATAAGTGAAATCCCCACAGTTATGCAAAATATAATAAGTTTCATCGCGTTCTTTCGATGTTTCACTTTTCTTCTGCATTGGTTGTGTTTATGCTCATGCATCTATATCCTCCAGGATTTTTCTGATTTTAATACTTGCAGTCCCATCACCATAAGGATTTCTGGCCTCACTCATCCTCCTATAAAGCTCCGGCTCTGTAAGAAGCTGCCTGCATTCTCTGTAAATATCCTCCATCTTCGTGCCTGCAAGCTTTAAGGTTCCTGCTTCCACACCTTCCGGACGTTCTGTTGTATCTCGCATGACCAGTACAGGTTTTCCCAGTGCAGGAGCTTCTTCCTGGATTCCGCCACTGTCAGTCATAATCAGATAACTGGCTTTCATCAGGTTATGGAATTCTACCACATCCAGTGGCTCAATCAGATGTATTCTCTCACATCCACCGAATTCCTCATCGGCGATTTTTCTGACCTGTGGATTCAAATGTACAGGATAAATAACCTTCACATCTGTAAATTCCTCCACGATCCTGCGTATAGCCCGGAACATATCACGCATGGGTTCTCCCAGATTCTCCCTTCTGTGTGCTGTCACAGCAATCAGTCTGCTGCCTTTTGCCCATTCTGTCTCCGGATGATAAAAATCTTTTCGCACCGTATAGTGCAAAGCATCAATTCCTGTATTTCCTGTGACAAAAATCTGCGCTGGATCCTTACCCTCTTTCAGCAGTGCATCCGCTGCTTTCTGAGTCGGTGCAAAATGCAGGCTGGCAGTAAGTCCAATGGCCTGCCTGTTAAATTCTTCCGGATAGGGAGAGTTCATATTATAAGTACGAAGTCCCGCTTCCACATGTCCTACCGGAATCTGCTGATAAAATGAGGCCAGAGATGCGGCAAATGCGGTAGACGTGTCTCCATGGACCAGCACAATATCCGGTTTTTCTTTTCTCAGGATTTCCCTCATTCCGGTAAGGATGGCCGTTGTCACATCCGTAAGATCCTGCCCTTTTTTCATGATTGCCATATCATAATCCGGAACCACTTTAAAAATATCCAGAACCTGCTTCAACATTTCCCTGTGCTGTCCTGTGACACACACCAGAGTTTCCAGTTTTTCACTTTTTTTCAGTTCAAGAACAAGAGGGCACATTTTAATTGCCTCCGGTCTTGTTCCAAAAATCACCAGTACTTTTTTCATTCTTAATTTTCTCCCAGTTCTTTATCCAGATACGCAAGTCTTTCGCGGATAGTATCTGTCAGCTGCTTCATAGCATCTTCATAACTTCCGATATCCCTCGACGTTCCGGCTTTGTTTTTTCCTACCAGCAAATTCTCCTCAAAAGAATATCCCCACACTTTAAAGTTTCTGTCCACAGCATCTCCCAGTTCCTCTTGATAAGATGCTATTTTGTTATAGATATATTCATCGGAGAGAGTCGTTTTTCGTAATTGTCTATATCTTTCACAGACATGTTCTCTGAAGGTTTTATCCTGCCACAGCCTTTCAAACCATGAATTCTTCACAGTATAAAGTACATCTGTTTCTGTACGAAACCACTGATAATTATCAAATCCATTGTTAAAGTCCCATACAGCAAGCTGTAGCTTTCCTCCCAGTTCTTTATACACATAAGTAGAAAGATTACCAGCATCATAATTCATGGCAAATTCATTGATAATAAAATAATCCACCCAGTTATCCATGTCTATATATGCCTGATAGCCGATTCTTTTGTTATTGAAATTCTTCCCATATAAAATCTGTTCAAATTCAGAGATATCATTTTTTATATATTCTTTTTGTTTTTCCGTTATTTTATTTTCTGATGGATATCTTATATACAGAGCGTTATATGTATAACCTTCCGTCTTACCCCAGGTTTCCAGTGCTTCAGCTCCTGTATCAATTCTGTCTCTGTTTACAACATATGCAGTTTCTCCGGACAACAAACCAAATTCCGAGAGACGCAGTCTGCTTTCTCCATTTGTTACAGGTTCCACTGCCAGATAAACTCCCTGATATTCTCCATCAACAAATAGTTCCACGAATCGGGTGTCTGGAGCCCATCCATTTAATTCCCCTGCCAGATCATATACCAGTTTATTCCTGATCAGTGTCTTATCAAGATAAGGACCATTTAACACCCATTCACTGTTTGCTCCCATTCCTGCAAGTGACACTTTTTTTGCACTGTCTTTTTCATTTTTATAAAATTTAATGCGATACTGCTTTTTATCAAATTTGCTATAAGAAGATGCTCCTCTGTATTTGATCGTAGCACGGTATATCGAATTGGGGACAGAGAAAACAGATTGCTCCTCTCCGTTCCTATCCAGCAGAGCAATATTTCCCCAGATCACATTCTCCTTCAGGATCTGCTGCCCCTTCGTATTCATATAGACTACTGGAAATGTAGTAGAAAATTTTCCCAGATCATAGTATTCCAGCAGCTCCTCGTCCGGCGCAGCCCACTCCTTCATTTCTTCTTTCGTGATAGCTGTTTTCTTTTTTTCCTTTGACTTATTTTCTGACTTTACAACAAAATTTCCCACAATGGATATTCCACAGAGAACTGTTATCATCAGAATACACAAAAGGATACGCCTTATCCTTTTCATAGCAACACCTCTCAGTCAGTCAGCCTTTTTACTGCGAAAGTTCATCCTTCTGGTCAACTATATTTACCCTTTTCACACCGTCGATTTTGATCAGTTTCTCTGAAATATCCATCTGATTTTCTTTTGCAGCTTTATACAGAATTCCCTCTCCGATAGAATAAACCAGTTCAAAGCTGTTTTCTGTAACATTTCTCATAGAAACATGTACCTTTCCTGCAAAAAAGGTATCCACTGCTGCCTCTGTTTTATGTAAGCATTCAGGTTTTCCCTGAACAACCAGCAGCTTATTACAGGATGTGAAGCCCTTTCTTGTAATAATAAGAAAAAGAAGTAAAAAAGCGGAACCAATAACAATAAGCGCATACTGAGACACACCGCAGCCAATGCCTGCCGCAATTGCCCAGAAAATATAAGTGGCATCTCTTACATCCTTTACAGCTGTACGAAATCTTATGATAGAAAGAGCACCGACCATACCAAGGGACAATGCAATATTATTACTGATAATGCTCATGATCATAGCTGTGATGATGGTGATCGATCCGATTGAAATATTAAATTTCCTGCTGTATGCAGGTCCTGCATAAGAAATTTTATAAGTAAACATGATAAAAAAGGCAACGATCAGTGCGATCACATTATTCATTAAGATTACAGTCACACTCAGTGCTTCTGTATTTGTCAGATTTTCTACGATAAATTCTCTCATATTTCTCTCCAATCCCGGCATCCGGTTTACTATCGGTCTCCGGTCTGCCGTATGTAAAACTTACAGTCACATCATTCTGGCTCTGGAATATTTGCTGTGGCTGGTTGACAGTTCATCCGCTTCTTTCAATGTCTCAGCGATCATATCCGGCAGGAATCCTGTGTATTTTACTTCCATCAGTACCTGTTCTGTACTGCCCAAAGCATCTGTTCCAACCTCCTCAAACAGCCCATATGGATATAAAGCCCCTCTGATGTCCGTATCAAAAGTGATCCTTACATCACCTGCAGGATAAGCAAATGCCAGCCTCTGATAATCTATGATCGTCTTTGGGCGATAACAGCCCTGTGTGATCCGCAAATATAATCTCATAGCCAGCTCTGTTTCACATTCCAGAAGAAATGACGCATCTCCCTGTTCCATCCGAAGTGCCTGTTCACGACTGACAGGTATGGAATATTTCACTCCGTCAGATCCGTTTTTGCATTTAAACTCCAGCTTTGCAGATAAATCACTCAGTGAATAAATTCTTAAACGGATCTTCCTTTTTTCATACATTCCATCCAGATTATCCCATAAATCCTGATCGTCTATGGAATCATAGTACTGAGATCTGATAAAATATCTGCCATTTTCTCCATGGATATCTCTTTCCATAATGCCATCCAGCTTCTGTTGAAGAATCAGGGCCTCTCTGCGGCTGATCAGATATTTGATTTCCTTACGAAAAACCGTTTCCAAATCTTACGCCCCCTTTCTGATTTTCGTTCAAACAGAACGATCTGGAGCAGGAGTCCGCATACTGTCAGCAAAACCACATATCTGGCTCCCGTCTCATGAAGAAGAAACATTCCTGCTGCAATAGAAGAAAGGATTGCTCCTTCCAGAGGAAAAAAGGCTGCTGCAGCTGCAGCTCCTGCAGCGAAAATAACTGCAGCCCACCAGAACGGATAACACATCCATACAACTGCCGCAGCAGTCATAGCAGACAGGATCATGGAATCTGCTGTTTTCCACTTGAATGCCATATATCCCATCAGGCATCCAAGTATCGTAAATGCAGTTACGATCGTCCCCCATCCGGTTTTTCCATTCATAACAGTACACAATACAATCGTCACTCCCCAGAACATTATGAAGGAAACGATCAGACGGTACACCTTAGCTCCTGCAAAAACAAGCAGAATCCCCAGGAACAGAAATAGCATTCTTTCTGTGTTTCCGCTTATAGGAAGCTTGTCTGCGCTTCCTGTTTTTTCCATAAACAGGTCAGTTCCCTTAAGAATCAGCTCCGACATCAGGCATTCCCTCCTTCCTTTAAAAGTGGATTCAATGCTCTCATATAGGATATATTTCCTGTTTCAGCAGCATCCTGTACCCATACAATATATTCTATATTATATTTTTCCAGTATTTCATCCAGATTCTGTATAAGATCTGCATCCTCATAAATATTAGACACATAAACCTTTTCAAAGATCTCTGAAAGATAAGAGATCATCAGCTTCCCTCTTGTATCTGCAATAAGAAGAAGATTTCCTTCTGTTTGTCCTTTTCCTCTTCCGTCAACTACACTATGCTCATAATCTGAACCAATGACTGCATGGCTTCCGGTGCTATTAAACTGTATCATTTGTCTTTTTAGTGTCTGCAGCTGCCCTTCTTTGTTTTCAAAGGTTAATTCTTCGCGATTGGGATTTGAACCATTGATATAAACATAGAATGGTTCCTTTTCCATGTTTTCTATATCTTTCTTAATTTCGTCTGTTGTACACTTTTGTAACGCTTCCAAAAGAAGGTTTCCCTCAAAAGCTCCAAAAACATACTCCCGATAAGCATCCAGGTTCTCCTTATTATATCCAAGTTCTCCCAAAAGCACCTGCGCCCCGTAAAATGCCCCACGCATTGTCCAGCTATTTTCAGTTCTGAAATAAATATATTCATACTGATGCTTCTCCAGTTCAGACAGCGGATTTAAAACTACAGAAGAATCTGAAAAAGAGGCTTCCAGTTTTTCTATAAAATCACTGTATTTTTCCTTCTCATTTTCATATCCGTTTTCAAATACTGCTCTTTCCGGTATCGGCATAATATAAGTATCTTTTCCACTCTTTTTCTGTAATGCTTTCATAATATCTGCAGCATATGAAATATGATCCTCAGAGATTTGATTAATATTAAAGATTCGGTCTGTGTAGATCACCTGGTCCTGTGTTTCCAGGATTTTGGTTATTGAAAGAGTCTGGTCATTTTTTAAGCCATAATTATTATATAAATCTCTTGTTTCCGGAACATATACGCTTTGCTGCTTAACACTCTGCAATTTTTCCATTCCATTCTGGAGGATCAGCATTCCGGCAGACATTACGATCAAAATAAGCAAAACAAGAAACAGTTCTGCGGTTTTATTCTTTTTCAACTGAATCCACCTCCCTGAACCTGATTCTTACTTTTGGACAATTTTTCTCCAGTTCTGCAATACCCGGCTGATTTTTTATTTTCTCTGATACAGAAATCTGTTCAAGAGAAATACAATCCCTGAATGCACTGACTCCCACATATTCCACACTGTCCGGCAGGTATACCTCTTTCAGATTCCTGCACCCGCGAAAAGCATGATCCCCTATTTTCTTTAACAGCGAGGTATCTGAAAATATCAGTTTGTTAACGGACACACATTCCGCAAATGCAGCTCCTTCAATCACAGTCAGGGAATCCGGAAGACTTATAAATTCCAGTGCATAACAGTTTTCAAAAGCTGATATCCCTACTGATTTCAGTGAAAGCTTTTCCATACTCTCCCATACTTTTAATACATGACAGTCAGCAAATGCATAGTCTTCAATAACAGAAACGCTCTCCGGCAGATACACCTTCTCAAGACTTCTGCATCCAAAAAACTGACTCTTCGGAATAACTGATGCACCTTCAGGAATAACTGCTTCTTTTGCATATATATCTCCCCGAAATCCCTGAAAATCAACATTTTCATATTCCGACAGATCATGGAAAGTAATCTTTTCTTCATGAACAGGTTCTTTTGGAAAACAATACTCTCCCAACATCTCCCTGTCTGATTTCAGGATTTTTCCGCCGCCCTCTGAAGCCACATATCCATAAACATAATTACTGCCATAAAATGTTATTGTTTCGCGGGCAATAACTGAAGCAATCTTATCCGGCTGACCTGCACTGGCACCTTCTTCAAATATAATGTTACCCTGTGTAAAAATGTTGCCAAGCACGGTTGAATTTTTTTCCAGAAGTATATCCTTCTCTGCGAAAATATTTCCAAGCACCGATGCGTTTTCCATGATTCTCACAGCCCCATCGCTGTGGATATCTCCCTGCAGGATAATGTCCTCTATCACCTTTATATTCCCACGGGAAATAAGCGTATACGGGACTGTCCCACTTTCCGTAACCATATCATCATCTATGTAATGCCTGTTATATTCATGACTGTTCACTACCGGCATACGAAATATCCTGGGATCACGTCCCTCCATAAACCGGTCAGGTTCCTCCGGACGTTGTCCCAGACGGATCACAGGTGCATACAGACTATGAAAAATATTATCAAAGCCTATCACAAGCTGTTCTCCACTTGATACCCTTTCACCCAGATCGCATCCATCATAAACTGCAACCGCATGTTCTGCGTCCGCCCATCTGAGAAGCCGGATCTTATTTCCAAAAAGCAGTCTTTTTTTGCTGTATACAGCCCGGAGTTGTATGTTCTCTTTCACAAACAACGCATCCTTTTCACTGTAGATTTCTTTTTGGAAATGTAAATCCCCTTGCTGCGGACAGAAGATGGTATTTCTGGCAATGACCAGATCTTCAATGTCAGGCTGCATAAACTCCTGGTTTCCATCTATTTCCAACACCTTTTCCTGTCTTGAAAGCATGATCATACCATTCTTCATTTCCGGAAGGGCTTTTTCCACCAGGGAAGAGAAGCTTCGGCCAAAATATCTGGCTTTTTTCACATAATCCTGCTTTATTTTCAGGATCTGCCCTTTTCTCGTCCAGAAATACAATACTGCGGCCAACAGAGGCATAGCGAACATACAGACAAAAATCAAAATCCATACTTTCATTTTTCAGCCTCCTTTTCCGTTTTCTGCACAGTAAACCGCACTGTTTTATCCCATTTCACACCTCTTCCGGTAACAGTATCTACCACTGCATCCCAGAAGCCCAGAGAGATATTCCACATGTAGAAGAAAAAGTTAAACATCATAAGAGGCAGAAGCAATGCCTCTCCGGGAAGTCCGTCTATGATCAGCGAGGTACCTATCTCAAAAAATGGTGCAAAATTTCCGAGGGAATTATAGATTCCCAAAAACAATATAACCCACCAGCCACTAAGCAGCTGCATTTCACCCAGGAAAAATAATCCAAGGGAAACTACCCAACCCAGAAGCAGAAATACCGGCACTGAATAGATAAAAAGCAGAAACAAGCCATCTATTTTCTGAAACAGTCCCATATAAGGAGTTGTGATCGTAGGGATCAGATAGCGGAACAATACTTCATTATGGCCTCTTGACCAGCGTCGGATCTGTCTGCCTCTCACATTCCAGCTTTCCGGAGACTCTTCATAACATTCTGCTGAATTAGCGTATACAACCTTCCAGCCATTGGTAAAAAGCCGATAGGTAAGTTCCGTATCTTCTGCCAGAACCTTTGGATTAAAGCCACCTGTTTCTAACAGAAAATCTTTGCGGAATCCCCCTACTGTCCCACCATACTGCGGAATTGTTTTCAGGTTATATCGTGCCTGCTGATCTACCTGATATCCTCCGGACCGTTCCAGATTAATAAGTCTGGTCAGCATATTTGTGTTGGTATTATACGGTATCACCCGCCCCATAACTGCACCTACCTGCGGATCCTCAAATCCAAGTGCAATCTGTTTCAGCATGTTTCTGGCAGGTCTGTAATCCGCATCAAATACAATGATGATTTCCCCTTTTGCCAGCTTCATTGCATCATTCAGACCTACCGGTTTTCCTCTGTCCGGACAGTCTCTGTGAAGGGGACGTATAAACTCATACTTTCTATGATATTCATCCAGCATTTCCCTTGTACGGTCTGTAGAATTATCATTGATCGGAATAATTTCAAGTCTGTCCCTGTCATACTCACATTTCAGCAGAGAATCCAGAACATTAGAAAGCACCTGTTCCTCATTATGCATAGGGATCAGTACGGAAATACTTTTCATCCTGTCGGTAAGAATATCATTGTAATAGAGGCGCTGCCTGCCCAGAAGTCTTACAATTGTAAAATAAAAATGTCTGGCTGTGTACAGAAGCATCAGGATAATCACAAAAATAGTATAACCTTTCATAATAGCTACGACCATTTCCATACCTCCCTTCCCTTCCTTGAATCGTAAACACCGATCATGCAGTTAACAAACACTGCATAAATCATAACCAGATATAAAAAGTCAAACATAGGACCTATCATAAAGTAGAAGAACGCCATATAGATCACAGAGAATCGGTACAACAGCCAGATAAAGATCACATAGCGAACAGTTCCAAATACAATGGAATACAGCATTACCGCAAGAAGTGTCAAAAGCTTATAGATCACTCCCCGGTCTCCTATAATTCCGGTAACTATAACTGTCATGACAAAAAACATCACCCATATGCCAACTTCCTGAAGCATATATAAATTTGAATAAACGGTTAAAGTATACGGAAAATATTTTTCCCCAAACACAAACCACAGACTGTTTATCAGATGAACCGCACTGCACAGGATCAGATAAATGGCAAGAGGGCGGCCCTTCCATGGAAGTCCTGCCAGCAGAATGATTGCCCCAAGAGAAATTCCTGTATTTATAAGGCTTATCTGTATTCCCGGATATACGGTTTCTGCACTGAGATAGCTGATTTTTCCAAACAGAGGATAAGCTTCTGAACGAATTCCTACATACATATGCGGTTCATATTTCTTTAAAACACCGGCACATATCTTACAGATCATCCTGGTCAGATCATCAATCTGAGTCCACATAAGCAGAAAACCAAGCAGGAGCAGTATGACAATATACAAAGTACATTTCTTTTTATCTACCTCAATTCTTCGATAGGTTCTGGTGTAATCAATTACTTTTTTTTCTTTCATAGCCCCCTCCTTTTTTCTGTTTCGCCACACAGCTCATAACCGGGAATCTTCCAGAATTTTTCACATCTCCTCCCTATAAATTACAGCACTGCAGCCTTTCTGCTTTTTGCTCTGATACATTGCCCTGTCAGCCTTTCTGTATAGCTGATCAAAAGAAACCTCTTCATATTCATCATAAAAACACGCACCCAGGCTTATTTCTATACTCTTTCCCTGCATCTCTATGATGTCAATCTGCCGGACATTTTCAAAAAGGCGTTCGAAAAATTTCTCAGCTACTATCCGCTCCAGCATTTTCGGCATAAATATTGCGAACTCATCGCCTCCAAGCCGCAAAACCACATCACTGTCACGACATGTTTTCCGCAACTTTTCCGCAACGGCTATAATCACCTTATCTCCCACAGAATGCCCATAAGTGTCATTGATGGATTTAAATTTGTCACAATCGATCAGGCAAAGCAATCCTCCTGTTTTTTCCTTTAAAAGTTCCGTAATCCTTTTTTCTCCGCTTCCACGATTGCATAATCCTGTCATAAGATCTGTCCGCGCCAAATAAATCAACCTGTTCTCACGCTTTTTTTCTTCTTCTATACATTCAATACAGAAAAGCACATGCAGAAGCCTTCCATTTTCATCATAGTCTACAGGAATAAATCTGCTTCGGCACCAGCCTGATATTTTATCTGTAAATTCATGTGTTATGCTGTTTTTTCCAAGAAGCCGTTCTTCCAGCGTACTGATATCGACAAACTCCAGTGCTTCCTGAAGTTGTGATTCTATACACATTTTCTCAGCCATATCATTGATATGTCCGCAAAAATCATCCCTGATTTCATATTCTCCCATTTTCTTAAAATCATTTCCCAAGCATTCCGCAATCTGATCTGTCATTTTTACAATATGATATCTTTTTGTCTGCACATCAATCAAATGCATAGATATATAGATCTTCGAGAGGGATGAATAACTGCTGAGCTTTGCCTCTTTATTTGACTTTATAAATGAATTACGCAATTTCAGAAATGAGATAAGAAGCGTTCCTATCATATCCAGAAAAGTAGTAAGTCCCTTGTAATCACTTTTGGGAGGATTGTCCACACCGAAAAATCCACTTATCTCGTCTTTATAACGTAAAGGGCATACCACTACATTTCTCACATTCTGCGCTTTTAACATATCATAGGATATGCGATGTTCTTCTTTGATATCTTCTATATCCGTGATAATGATACTTTCACCTTTGGAAAACGTATCGTACCACCATTTTATTATGTCCATATTTACGTTCTGCAATCTGCTTATTTCGGGAACCACTCCCTCGGCACACCATTCATACGTATTGTCTGTGCCATGCCTTTCTTTACAATCTTCGAAAATATATATTCTGTCAGAACCGATATGTCTGCCGAAAAAGCGGATAAATTCATTAATCTGCTCGTCAGGTGTATGGTAATTGAGTGCGGATCTAAGTGCTTCATTTATGACCAGTTCATACTTTATGATTGTTTTCATGTTGTTTTCCTCCTGAATGTCTTTCTTATCTTATTTTTTACATTCAAGCCAGATGGAAAGTCCTTCTTTTATCTTTTGCTCTTCCACAGGTTTCATAAAAAAATATTCTATCCGCAGCCTGAACGCATGAAGCGAAAAATCAAGGTCACTGCACCAGATGATTCCACATTTCGGATACAGGGAGCGAAGATGTTCTGCTGCATTCAGGCCGGACACGCCCGGTAATGCGAGAAAAACTACTGTCGGTACTGTTTTCAATGTCCGTGCAAAAAATTGTTCCTGATTCTGATAAATTTCAATCAGCGGAAAAACATGCTTCTCTGTGCAGTAATTTCTAATATATTCCGCACTGTCTTGTCCTTCCTGTTCCTGGTCGGTCAATATGGCAATACAATACAAGACACCTCTCCCTTTCCATTTAATGTACTTTTATTTATTATTCTCATTATAAAAAAGTCAGAAATTATTTCAACAATTCTGTCACGAAACGACAAAAAATGACACGAATTGCAACTCCTGGGTATTATTTTGTGATATACTGTTACCAGAGCGTTTTCGAAATAACTACCCCCTGCTTGTCTGCGAATCCGATTGCACAGATGAAAAAATGTTACCAGGAACCCAGTGAACAGTTACGAAAAAGTCTCAGCAAACGGAATTTTATAAATATATATAAGGAAGATTTAGAATGAAAATTGCAATTGTTGATGATATTTCAAAAGAACGGACACTGCTACGAAGCAGACTGGAATCTCAGTTTTCCAGGCGCAATGTCCATACAGATATATTTGAATATGAAAATGGAGAAACTTTCCTCACTTCAGCGAAGGAATGCCCTTTCACTGTAGTGTTTCTGGATATTTATATGAATGGGGCTAACGGAATTGATACAGCAAAAGAACTTCGAAAATCAGACACTGACTGTCTGCTGATCTTTACAACAACTTCCACTGACCATGCATTAGAGGGATTTCAGGTCCGGGCTCTGCACTATCTTGTAAAGCCCTACAACGAAAATGATATTTCCGCACTGGCAGATGAAATCCTTTCCCGCATCCCGGATTCCGGGAAATACATAGATGTAAAGGTAAACGGAAGTAATATTCAGATTCCTTTCCGGAAAATAATCTACGCAGAACATTTTTCCCACATGATCCACATCCACACTGCCGGTGAAAGGGAACTGGTTACCCGCCAGTCCTTTGATTCCTTCACAGCCTCCCTGAAAATGGACTCACGTTTCTATCAGTGTAACCGGGGCGTTATGATCAATCTGGAGCATGCTGTTGATTTTGACGGATCAGGCTTTCGTCTTGATAACGGAAGCAATATCCCAGTCAGCCGGAAGCTGATCAAAAACGCCAGACAGACATTTATGGAATTTCTGTTCCAAAGGAGGTCCTGAAATGACTGACATACTTCGCCCTGTACTTGAACTTTCTGTAATCATTCCCGGTATACTGCTGGCATATCTGCCTGTAAAGAGCTATCTGCGGCAGACACCGCTTAAGCTGACAGCATGGCTTCTTCCGCTTCTTCTTGGAATCTGTATTTTAGGAGGAGCGTTTTGCTATGCCCTCCGCCTTCCCACCAGACGGGTCCTGTTTCCTCTGCTACCTGTCATTATGCTTATTTACCATAAAACATTAAAAATCTCTGTCTGGAAATCCGTCAGTATTTTTCTGGCAGTCTTCGCAGTTTTTGCGTGTGTCAACAGTCTGTCCCGGGCGGTCAATGCACTTATAACTGCTGACCTGCATATTGCAGAAAATGAACTGTGGTTTCGTACCAGTGCCGGGATTTTCTATAATGCCATCTGCCTGTTGTTTGTTCTGGCAGCCTGGTATCCTGCCCGCCACTGTGTACAGGCAATGGTCGCAGACGAGAACTTTGCCAAAACCTGGTATGTATTCTGGAGCCTTCCGGTAATCTTCATCGGAGTGAATCTTTTTATAATTCCTAAATACCGCGTTACTTTATATACCGGGCGGGTCCTGCAGTGTTATATTGTTTTAAGTCTTGTACTGCTCATAATCCTGCTCCTGTTTTATGCCATGTTTCTTATGATGGCAGTCATCCTGAACAGAAATGCCAGGCTTCAGCGGGAGAACCATTTTCTTTCCCTTCAGCAGGAAAGATACGAGAATCTCTGCATGGCCATTGAAGAAGCACGACAGGCACGTCACGATATCCGCCATCATTTTGTCCGGCTGTCCTCTCTGGCAGAACAGGGTGACATGGAAAATATTAAAAAATATCTCTCGGCTGCAATCGGAAAAATCTCCGACTACAATCTCCATTTCTGTGAAAATCAGGCTGTTGACAGTGTTTTCGGATATTATTCCACCCTTGCAAAAAGAGAAAACATTCCTTTTCATGCACTGGTTTCCCTGCCTGCTGATTTTTCCATAGATGAGATTAATCTGTGCCTTGTATTTTCCAACCTGCTGGAAAATGCCATCCAGGCAAGCGCAAAAACAGAGCCCACCCGCAGAAAGATTAATGTGGAGGTTTATCCCCACCATAATCATCTGCTTCTGATCCATGTGGAGAACACCTTCGATGGCAAAATACAGCAAAAAAACAATATTTTCCAATCCTCCAAACGCTCCGGAAACGGCATAGGAATCGAATCCGTCCGCCACATTACCGACAAAAACGGCGGTGCCTGTGACTTTACCTATAAGGATGGTGTTTTCTCTGCAAAAATAATGCTCCGGATATAATCAGCATTTTTTACTTTCAAACGCAAATCCTCCCTTGTATATCACTTAAGAGAAAAATACCCTTTAGGTTTATTTCGATTCCTAAAGGGTATTTAAAAAATATTTTCTTATTTCACCGTCACTTTACATTTTACGGATAAGCTTCCTGCTTTCACAGTGATATAAGCGGTTCCTTTTTTTATGGTGGCAGAGGATTTCACATTGGCAATTCCAGGGACTGTTACGGTGCAGTAAGCTTTTTTCTTTCCTGCTTTTACGGTAATTATTCCTTATATTTCAGGAATACTCCCAGAAACGCAGAGTATTCCCCGGGCTGTCAAGTCATTGCCACATAAAAATAATCCTTTTTAGGATACAGGGAATGAATCAGGGATATAGGGAATGAAATATTTAAATCATTTATTGACGTAAATATTAACAAAGTTATTATACAAATAAACTCCGAAGAGTCTCCATAAGCTTCTTCTCATCCAGCGGCTTGGCCAGATGCACATTCATACCTGAGGTCCGGCTGTTGATAATATCTTCGGCAAACGCATTTGCACTCATCGCCACAATGGGAACCGTGGCTGCATCTGGCCGATTCAGGGAGCGGATTTTACGGGTGGTGTCCCAGCCGTTTAGCCTTGGCATCATAATATCCATAAGGATTACGTTATAATACCCAGGTGCAGATGCAGCAAATTTCTCAACGCCTTCCACGCCATCCCCCGCGCCCTCTGCAAGGATACCATTTTCTTCCAGCATGAATTTAACAATTTCCATATTCAGTTCATTATCCTCTACAATCAGAGCCCGCATTCCCGTAAGGATTACCTCATCCTGGCTCTTTAGCCTTGACATTCTTTTCTCTTCTCCTATTTTAAATGGAACCGTCACCGTCACAGTTGTTCCTTGATTCTTGTGGCTTTCAATCCCAATGGTTCCACCCAGCCTTTCTGCAAGCCTCTTTGCAATAGCAAGCCCCAGCCCGGTTCCCTGATACGTGGATCTGCTGGTCTCATTTTCCTGGGAAAATACATCGAAAGCATGTTCCAGAAAGCTCTCGTTCATGCCGATCCCATTATCCGCACAGTAAAATTTATATTCCGCATGTATATCATCTATCGCACTTTCCTTGCACCAGACATGTACACATCCGCCTGGATTAGTGAATTTAACTGCATTATCTGCTATGGCATTTAAAAGCCGCTCCAGGTAAAGAGGATTTCCCGTCACATAAGCATGCCGGATATCTGTCTTCTCCCAATCCACAACATATTCAATATTCTTTTCCATTGCCTGTGTCAGTTTTCCGGCATTTGTCCGGCTTAGCAGTTCTGCCAGATCAAAAGCCATCTCCTGGTTCACCAGATCCCCGGATTCCAGTTTATTCATATCTAGAATGTCATTTACAAGGGAAACAAGGTATTTCGAGGATTCCATAATCTTGTCCCTGCAATTCTTCTGGATCTCTGGATCATCTGGATAACGGTTGGCCAGATTCACCATTCCAATGATTCCGTTCATAGGAGTTCGGATATCATGACTCATATTAGATAAAAATCTGTTTTTTAAAGCAGCGTCCTTCCTTGCCTCTGCAACCTGATACAAAAGCTCCTGTTCCTTTTTCTTGGCAGCACTGATGCTGCGAATAGCACAAAGCACATGGGTCAGACGTCCATTTTCATCCCGCTTTTTCTCAATAAAACGAAGCTTATGCCAGTTTCCATCCTTCATCCGGTATTCCATGTCAATGGTCTGTTCATTTTTCATTCGCTCTGGCAGTGTGGAAAGATCTGTAAACCTGAAAAAAGCCTCCTGATATTCCTCTGCGATCTGATCCTTACAAACCTTCTTGTTTCCCTCCGACATTACACCGTAATTTGCAAACTTCAGATTCACTTTATCCCTGTTTGTAATTTCCTCGAACCAGTCTTCTGCAATATCGATCCGGGAAATATACTGATAGGTTTTGGCAATGGCGGAGATAATCTCATTCTGCAGTTTGGTTTCCTCCAGGGCCTTTCTCAGCTTCTCCTGAATGGCTCTTTCTTTATAAAGAATGCTGTCTATGTTCCGATAGCCCAGAAAAATGACAAAACGATCCCCTGTAATCACTTCCTTTACCGCATACGCCTCGTAATAACTGTCATTCCCCTCTTTGGAAACGCTGTGGTAATGATACGTGATCTTATTATCCTTACCAAGCCTTTTTTTCATATTTTTACATAAATGCCAGTCCAGGAATTCATTTTTATCTTCCTCCAGGATAAAGGAATCTGCATACTGCCTTGCATATTCATCAAAGCACTTAAAATTGGAGCTGTTTTCTGCAATATATCTGGCATTTGTATTGGAAGCAAGACGCAAAATATCGTATTCGCCGGAATTAAGTTCGATCCGGTAAAGAGAAACATATTCTGGCAGCAATTTCTTCAAAACATGGCTTTCTTTTGAGCTTGAATAGTTTTCTTCAAAAGTTAACTGCGCTTTATCTGAAGACATAATATTTTCTCCTCAATTAATTTCCCATTATTTTACCATAGAAGAAATAAGAATACCAGAAAAACTGCACAATACTTTACAATTTCTATACGTCTCAAATCTCTTTTACTCTGAAATCTGATTTTTATCAGATCTGGTACCACCTGATTTCATTTGCTTCCATATGTAATTCAAAGCTGCTGCCATCACCCTTGTATACCACCGTATCCTGTGGCTCATAGGTATTATTAACTACGCAGTATTTGCCATTCTTCACATAAGCGTGAACTTCTACATTGTAGTTTGTAGAATACCAGCGGTTCAGTTCCTCCTCCGCAGATGCAGACCAGAGAACTGCCCGGTAGAGCACACGGCTGTTCTTGAAGCTGTATGGAAGTCCACTGATATAAACACCACGGCCTTTTCCAAAGGTCTTCACCGCCATCTGTACTTCCTGGTCCTTCTGGATCAGGATCTTGGTTTCCGGGAGGGCGAAAATATTCTTCTTTCCTTCCCCAAAATCCACCTCCCCTTCTGTATCAGCCAGTATAAAATGATCCTTATGCTCCTCCCAGTTATATTTATCTGTATTTAAGTTAAAGCCTCTCTCTTCTTCCACACCCAGCACATCATCCAGCTGGAAGAACTTGCCTTGCCACTGATGGGCTGCCGGCTCGCCAACTCCAATGAAACCGCCGCCGTTATAGACGAATTCTTTCACAGCAGTGATAATGGTCTCATTTACCCAGTACCCGCCGCCGCTCTGTGCAGTATCTGCATCTCCAGCATTGATCACAACGTCAAATTTCTTCAGCAGCTCTGAATCTGCCAGAATATCATCAAAGCTGATAAAGGAGACATCAAAAGGAGCCCCGCTTAACGCCTCAATAATTCCAAAATAGGAATAATTCTGTTTATAATAGATTGCGTGATGTACCATGTGGTTGCCCCAGGAACGCATGCGTCCCCAGCAGTTTAATACGGCAACACGCTTCACACAGTATGGAGTCACACCCTGGATATTGTCATAGAGAGTACGGAATTCCTGGCAGACCGCTTTGATATACCGGACAAAATCCGGGAACTGAAGCGCCAGCTTCAGATATCCGCCATAACCGATCCTCTGGATGGGGCTTCTAAGGATTGCACGTCTTGCAGTCACCCAGTTTACCTTCGCCTCTTTCACCGGGTCGCCGCCCTCGTGGAAGGTATCCGGGAAAAAGTACGGGAGAAAACGGCCTTCTGTGTATTTTACATTCTTAATATCACTGAACAGACGCAGGGTTGCGCCGTTGCCAACACTTCCAACCACCGCATCCAATCCAATAGAAGCAAACTCATCCATAAACGGCTCCATGCCGATCCAGTGATCCCCCATAAACATCATGGCTTCTTTGCCATATTCATGGACAATGTCAACCATCTCCCTGGCAAGTGCGGCAACCTCACGGCGCTGGAATGCCTGGAAGTCCTTGAATTCCTTAGATGGGATGCGGTAGGTATTGTTCATGTAGCCCTGGTCGATAATGTACTCCGGGCGGAATGGATAGCCCACCTCTTTTTCAAACTGCTGCAGCACATAGGGGCTGACAGATGCGGAATAGCCAAACCAGTCTACATATTTCTCCCTTGCCAGCTCATCAAAGATCAGGGTGAACTGATGGAAAAAGGTGGTAAAACGTACCACATCCACATATTGGTGAGTGTCAAGGAATCTGCGAAGGCGCTCCAGGGAATGGGCTCTTGTCTTTGGCTGGCGCACATCAAAGGTGATCTGCGGCTCCACATCTTTCCAGTCGTTTACCACTGCATTGTACATATGTACCGGATCCCACATAATATATGCCAGAAAGCTGACCGTATACTCATGAAAAAGCCTGGCAGGTGTAATCACCACGTTTCCGCTCTCTTCTTCATAATACCACTGGCTTACCGGAACTACTTCTCCTGTAGTACGGTCTATGACCTCCCACCACCTGGTAATATCATCGTGGGTATTCACCTTCAACATATCCGGATACAGGTGATCCATCAGGTGGATCTCTAATTTGTCTGATGTTGCGGTGTGGAAAGAACTCATAATATACATCTGCTGGATCTCATCCGGATTGGCCTTTGCCCAGGCGTTATCCTTTCTGGTGGTGTAATAGGTGGCATAGATTTTCGCACCACTGTCTTTTAATTCCTGGGGAAATTCTGTTCCATCACAGTCACGGATGGCGTCTGCACCCCACTCGTCCATAATATCCAGTGTTTCCGTTATCACATCCAGATTGGTAGGAATTGTAACTCTGCCTTTTTTCTGCTCCATTTTGCGACCTCACTTTATCTTTTTTAGTTATGATTTTCAAACTGACTCTGGTTTCACCAATTCATTTTACCTATAGTATAAGAATACGTTTTTCACTTTCCATTTTCAACAGGGTTGTTGCTATTGTTTTTAGAAATCTTGCGGTATTTTCTTTTTTATGGTATCTTTACTATGGAAGTTCCCTGGCAGGCCAGATCCGGTAAAAAATCTAAAGCGAACAGAATGAATAATACTCTTAAAATAATTCACAACAGTTTATTTTGAAACACAAGGAGGAGCTATGAGCACTCGTTCTTTTTCTTTTTCCAATGACAGTCCAGTCTCCACAGAAGCAGTTCTGGTAAATGCCTCTTCCTCCAGATACGAAGAAGACTGGCCCAGCATTCCACACACCCATGCCTTCACAGAGCTTTTTTATGTTTCCAGAGGAAGCGGCGAATTTCTTATTGAAGATCAACGGTTTTCCATTGAAAAAGATGATCTGATCATTGTAAATCCTCACATTCCGCACACGGAAACCTCCAAAAGCTCCATGCCTCTTACTTATTATACTGTCGGGGTGGACGGAATCAGTTTTTCCTTCCGTGACCAGAGGGAATTTCGGATCTTTAACTGCCGGAAAACAGGTACGGATCTGTTGTTTTATTTCCACTCTCTTTTTCAGGAATTAGATGAAAAAAGGGAGGGCTACGAAGAGATTTGCAGGCATACCTTATCCATTCTCATCGCCCAGCTCCGGCGGATCACGGATTCCGGCTTTCAGCTGGTGCCGTCTTTTCATCCCAGCAAAGAGTGCGCTCTGATCAGGCGCTACCTGGATTACAATTACGGGGAGGATATCAATCTGGATCAGCTGGCCGCATTAAGCCATCTGAACAAATATTATTTAAGTCATGAATTTACACGGTATTACGGGATTTCTCCTATTAACTATCTGAATTGCCGCAGGATTGAAGTCTGCAAGAATCTTCTGGAAAATACAGACCACGATATTTCCGATATCGCCCACCTGTCAGGATTCTCCTCCCAGAGCTATCTGGCACAGAGTTTCCGGAAATATTGCGGTATGACAGCCATGGAATACCGCCGCAGTAAACATCAAAAAAGAAGCCAGCCTGAATAGCTACAGGCCCGCTTCTTTTTCTGATGATTATAAACTCATTTTGGAAAATGGAAGCACTTTTCCAGTCTTAATGTAATACTCCATATTTCCCTTCAGTTCCTTCTGAAGATCTGTAATGATAAAATAATCCTTTGTCTCATTGCCAGCTCCCTTTTTGAGTGGAATGACAGGCTGGGTGAGCTGTTTTCTAATAAAGTTATCCAGATTGGAATATCCAAGATAACCAATCTTGCCGTTCCTCGTCAGCCAGAAATAGAGATACTCGCCATGGACGTTTGGACCGAATATCATAGCTTTTGCCCTCATGGTATAAAGCTTTCCAAGCCAGGCAGAGCCAAGAGGTGTTTCCACATTCTTGTAGGCTTCATAAATATCCTCTATCTTTTTGGGCTGGCCCATGCCGATCATCATCACCATATCTGAGGATCCAGCGTTATAACTCTCCGGGGTAGCAGCCATCCAGAGTGAAACGCCTGCAATGATCAGGATCGTGGCAACAGTGATCAGGATCACGGATTCATAGCCTTTCAGCAGCACAAATCCTCCAAGCAGTGCAACAATTACTCCCACAATGCGAAATGTCCATTTTCTCACATCCATGCTCTTTCCTCCCTGCGGCTTCTGACGTCTCTGAATTTTTGTTACGGTCCACAACCACCGGCAACAAATTTTTATCTATTTTACCATATTTCCTGCCCTATTTGTGACTTTTTTCGCAAAAATGTAATAAACCATCAATGCAGCGGATACCTACCCGCTGCATCGATACAGGTTCTTAATTTCCCAGAACCGCTGATACCTGGATCTCTTTTTCTGTCTCACTAAGATCAAAGCTGCCGCTATCTTCCACTGTCATATGTACTTCATACAAAGTGTCCCCCGAGAGCGCCTCCGGTCTCTCACCGCTCTCTGTCTGAATATGCCACAGCTCGGCCGGAACTTCTGCCAGCTTTCCGTCCACGCCATATGCATAAAGCTTAAATGCCGCTGTTTCTCCAGAAAGCCCCTTCATGCGAAGTGCCACTGTAGTATTGGGATGGACATTTTCAACGGTTACTGTATTTAACCATCCTGCCACCATTCCCTGACCACCATCTGCCTCAAAGGTTTCCTGGCTGAGCACATTTCGCCGCGCCTGATCCAGATCCACTTTGCGATAGGGCATCTCCGGCAGGTAAACAAATCTGTCCTGCAGCCTCAGAAGCTCCAGATAACCAGTCGGACAATAGAGGGCGTTTCCGCTGTTTCCCGCATACATGCCAATGGCCATATTGTTGTATCCCGGCTTATTGGCCACATCCATGGCAAATGCCGTCTCGCCGGTCTCAAAATCCAGCATGATATACTGCCACATTCCAGTTTCCAGATTCTGCACATAACCATAAATGTATCCGGTGGCTGTGGAAAGCTTCAGCATAGAAGTATCCGACAGGTCACTTCTGCACCAGATGCTCCTCATCTCGTAGCCGTTATCCGTTTTAATGGTATCTACACGTTCCACTCCTGGTGTGATCATCTTGTTGCCCTTTCTCAGCCAGTTTTCATCATAGATATTGGCGTAGCTCTGTATAGAAGAATCGCTGTCTGCATTTCCAAGACTGGCACTTCCCGCACCAAACCAGTTGCATACAATGGTGCTTACCGTTCCTTCCCCATTGTCATAGACGATTGCAGAGTTTTCAACAGAAACCTGGGCATCCTTGGGAAGCGCCTCCATCACCGGTGCACTTGCAACTACTTCGCCTGTTTTCATGTCTACAGCAAGAAGGTTGACCGGGCTCTGGTTGTCTGTAAACATCACCAGATCCGGAGTCAGGGACGGGGAGCAGCCGCCGCCCCACGCAAGACCGCCGCCTGTGGTGTCATCTCCCTCTTCACTTTCCTTGGCGCCAACACTCTCATAAGGTGTTTCCCACACTTTTTTTACTCCATTGTCTGCCTGAAGCAGATAACAATTCTGGTTGGTCAGGATCACAGCTCCGTCCTTTGACGCTGCAATGCCGTTTTCTGCTCCTTCCCCTGGAGCCAGCTCATATACAAATACGGAGTCAGAAAGGATTACTTCCTTCCCATTCAGAATTCCCTCAATCGCTTCCCGGGAAATATATCCCATTGCCCCCTGCTGCTGACGGTCCGGATAAATACGGAAGCCGCCGGTTGCAAACCAGAGATTTCCCTCATAATCGAAGACTACAGACAAAAGATTCTGGTCCAGTGTTTTTCCAAGTGCCTCTTCTGCCGCTGCCTTTACATCAATATCAAGTACTTTTTCGAATTGCGGAAGTACATTTCCTTCCTCATCAGTCGTCTTCAGCATAAGCACATGATTGTTGCTGGTAGGGCAGACCAGGCGGTTGCTCTCGTCCACGAAGGAGTAGGAGCTCTGGATCATGTAGCCGCCTCCGTCCTGCTCTTTCGGGGAAAAATAGCCTTCCGTCTTTGTTTCCCCTGCATTAATATCGCGGATGGCAAGCCCGCCTAAAAAGGGAACCACCGCATGTCCATAGGTGTCAAAAAAGATAGCCGGGGATGCATTTGCATTTGTTTTTTCATAAGAAACATTGATCTCGGAATAAATTCCCACTGGCAAAACTTCATCTGTGGAGTCTGTGTTGTAGCAGTCGTGATGGATGTTGGAATCGCTCTTTGCCATGTATGGATTCTCATCCACAGATTTTGCCGCAAGAGGCTTTATGGGAATCTCCGTGGTTTCGGCTGCCTGCCCGGCTCCGTTGGTATCAGCAGCACTTTCCCCGGTCTGAACCCCTTCCCCATAGGCCATATTTACACGGCTCCCAGTTGTTGCTGTAACCATACATGCCAGCATGGCAATAATAAACGCTCTCTTCTTCATATTGTTTTCCTCCTGAATGTTTGTATGATATCCATTAAAAATACCAGGTCCGGTACCGTATCCTGTATTTTCCGGAAAAACATTTCCGCATCCTTGTATATTTCAACCAAAGGAAAGATGCCTGCACTGGTGCAGTAATTCTTCATACACTCTGCATAGCTTTTTCCATCATGCCCGTTGTCCGTCAATACAGCGATACCGTACACAGAATCCCCTCCGTTTCTTACTGCTTTGTTGAACCCATTATAAAAAAATCGGAAAATAATTCAATCCTTTTGTCATGAAACGTGGGAAAATAGCACGAATGGTAAAGTTATAACGTGACTTGCATGGTATTTTTGGGGGATACTATTTCCAGAAAAAAATCTCTCTGCGGAAACCTGACAAACAAGGTTTCCGCGGAGAGATTTTAACATTTTTAATATACAACAACTGCCATAATTACATAAACCAGTATGGATACCAGACAATACAGTGAATTAGTGGTGGAAACGTAAGCGCTTCCATCCTCGCTCTTTAGGAAGGTCTGCATACTGAATGTGGCTGGTGCGGACATGTAGCTGATGATTGCCAGATTCAAAAGCAGATGATCTCCCACGATGTAATGGACTGCAAGCAGCACTCCTGCGATCATGGCAGCCTGAAGAAGGATACGGAGCACAATGGTCTTGATGCAAGGGCCAAACAGCTTTCTCTCAAACTCAATACTAAATCCTACCACCAGAAGGATAATAGAAGTTATGGAGGTGGTCAGAATGTTTTCCACACTTGTATAAGAACCAGCGAAAGGCCCAGCCAGGATTTTCTGCACCACCCCGGTAAGCCCGGCGATGATTCCAAGCACACTTGCAATAAAGGCAGGTGTATGCAGGGCACTGATAAACAGCTTCTTACCATCTATCTTATCCCCATTCTCGACCTGGCCCAGCATTCCCATGTAAACGCTGAAGCCAAAGAGAAGACCTGCAATATCCAGCACTGCGATCTGGGAAAGATTCTCCGCTCCGCAAAGGCTGGTATAAAGGGGATATGCCATAGAGCCACCCTCGTATACGCTGACCATGAAAGGCAGATATTTCCGATAGCGCTCTGTCATAAGTGGACGGAGCAAAAATCCGATGCCAAAGGAGATCACCAGCATAACGAACATGATCCCTACCAGAATTCCAGTTTCTTTATTATACCCGGCAGTGGCAAGGGCATGGAAGATTGCCACTGGAAGCATGATCTGGGTTACCAGTACCTTCATATTGTTAATTCCATGCTGGTCCAGCAGCTTCAGCCTTCTGCATGCCATTCCCAGAAGGATCATTACCAATACAGGCAGAATAATTTCCAATACTTTCATTTTTTACACACTTTCTATAATAGAATGGTAACTGTTCAGCAGCTTCACCGTTACACGATTCACAGTATACCCTCTTCTGAACTGTTACATAAAAGCTTCCTATTAAATGTATTTTATATACTTTTTTTATTTATCAAAGTCTGTCTCAAATACCCCCTCCGGTGTTCGCATAGTGAGCACACCAAGGTTAAAATCATCCTCCATCACAGTGATATGATACTCGAAGATCACATCATCCTCAAACTTGGAAAGCAGAATATAGCTTCCGTTCTCTTTGCCCTCGATCTGGTCACAGATATCATCGTACACATCTGCGCCGGAAATTTCACGGGGATAGCCGGACTCTTTGATTTTTTTCTCAATTGCAGCGTATAATTCTTCCATTTTATGATCTGCAGCAGTCTGGGCACTAGAGCGTGTTTGAAAAATCATTCCCGCAATCTGTATGCCACTTCTCTTTGCTGCACACTCCCTTCCTTTATTATCTTTTGAAAACTTTACCTTCTAAATCTGAATGCTCATAAAGTTTCCCATTTAAATGACATTGTATAATATTTTTCTATAAAATGTCAAACCACATTTTAACCAAATGATTGTCCAGATTTGTCCTCATTTGCCAATCCCGTACTCTTGCATTTCATTACGTTTAAGAAAAAAATACGAAGGACACAATTTTGCGTGTTTTACTGTATGTAGTAATCATCGCAATCTGTCTCTTTACGTTATATCCTTATTTTGTAACTATCTGTACTGCCCTTAAGAGCCGTGCAGAGATTTTCTCCATGAATGGAACCATTTTCCCCATCAAGGCCATCTGGTCCAACTTCACAGATGTGTGGAAACTGGCACCAATGAGCAATTACATGCTGAACTCCATTGTAATTGCAGGCGGCTCCACTCTTCTGGCTATGCTCTGCGGCATTCCGGCTGCTTATGCCCTGTCCAGAATGAAATTCAAAGGTCAGACCGCTTTTCTGGGATTTGTTATCGTTTCCCAGATGTTTGCACCAGTTGTACTTCTGATCGGTATTTACAAGGTTATGATGGCTTTCCATCTTACCAACAGTATTATCGGACTTATTTTTATCAATGCTGCATTTAACCAGGCATTTGCCATCTGGCTGCTCCGCGGTACCTTCCTGAGCATCTCCCCGGAGATGGAGCAGGCGGCCACCATTGACGGCTGTAACCGTGTACACGCCCTTTTAAGGATCCTTCTGCCGGTTGCTGCACCTGGTATCGTCACAGCGCTTATTTTCGTCTTTATCAACGCCTGGAACGAATATACCGTGGCACTGACACTAATCTCTACTGACACCTTCAAGCCTCTGACGGTTGGTATCAATATTTTCAACGGCTACAATATGATCGAATGGCAGTATCTGTTTGCTGCTTCCCTCTATGCAATTGTTCCAGTTGTGATCCTGTTCGTTGGAATCGAAAAAAATCTTGTTGGAGGACTCACTTCTGGTGGTGTCAAGGGTTGATTTTTATTTTTTTCCAAGTATAATAGAGAAAGATGCGGACGCGAGAAAGGGTTGCCCATGGCAGCCCTTTGTTCATGCCACTATCTGTAAAAACAGAAGCCATGGCACGACAAATATCCTTTTGGACACCGCGCCGCAGCTGGAGCCTGTTTGAAAAAGGCTTTCTGCATGGCAGCATTTTTCCTGTGTTACTGCGAACATTGTTCACAGTAACTATTTTATTGTACACTGTAAAATTTCACATAGTGAAGAATCGTGATTAATTCACACATTTCGGGAACTCTATACAGGGTATGACCGGATTATTTCCCTGTTCTGCCCATGAAATTTCAGCACATTTCACAGATTTTTAAAATCAATGGTTTTCACCTTGACTTTTCTGTAGAATACTGTAATATTGATAGTGCACAACATCTAGTATGTGATTATTTTTTGAACACAATATATGGAGGGATTTAACAATATGAGCACTGAGGTCAATGCAAACGTCATTAAACGAAATGGCGTGGAAGTTATTTTTGATAAGGCGAAGATCATCAACGCCGTCGAAAAAGCGAATGAGGAGGTTCCCAAGCTTCACCGGCTGAGCCATTACCAGATCACGGCACTTGCTGACATGATTGCAACTCGTGCCCTGGAATCCTCCCACGCAGTAAATGTAGAAGATATCCAGGATATGGTTGAGACCGGGATCATGGAGATGCGCGGCTACGAGGTAGCCCAGAAATATGTGCGCTACCGCTACAAGCGAGAGCTTACCCGCAAGTCCAATACCACAGACGACAGCATCCTTGCTCTTCTTGACCAGATCAATGAGAATGCCAAGCAGGAGAACTCCAATAAGAACCCGACCATTAATTCCACCCAGCGTGATTACATGGCAGGCGAGGTCAGCAAGGATCTGACCATGCGTGTTCTTCTTCCGGAGGAGATCGTAAAGGCCCATAACGAGGGAATCATCCATTTCCACGATTCCGATTACTATGCACAGCGTGAGCATAACTGTGACCTGATCAATCTTCAGGATATGCTCCAGAACGGCACTGTGATCAGCCAGACACTGATTGAGAAGCCACACAGCTTCTTCACTGCCTGCAACGTTACCACACAGATCGTTGCACAGGTAGCAAGTAACCAGTACGGTGGACAGTCCTTCTCACTCTCCCACCTGGCTCCATTTGTAGACATCAGCCGCCAGAAGATTCGCAACAAAGTGATCGAGGAGCGCAAGGCCTGCGGCGAGTCCCTTGATGATGAGATCATCCAGAAGGTATCCGAGCGCAGACTGAAGGACGAGATCCAGAGCGGTATCCAGACCATCCAGTATCAGCTGATCACCCTTATGACCTGTAACGGACAGGCTCCGTTTGTAACTATGTTCATGTATCTTGACGAGGTTCCGGAGGGACGTACCCGTGACGACCTGGCAATGATCATTGAGGAAGTAATGAAGCAGCGTATGCAGGGCGTTAAGAACGAACGTGGTGCATGGATCACCCCTGCTTTCCCGAAGCTGATCTATGTATTAGACGAGGATAACATCCACGAGGATTCCAAGTACTGGTATCTTACTGAGCTCGCTGCCAAATGTACGGCCAAGCGTATGGTTCCGGATTACATTTCCGCCAAGATCATGCGCCAGTTAAAGAATGGCAATGTTTACACCTGTATGGGATGCCGTTCCTTCCTTACCGTTGAAGAGAAACAGAAGAACCCGGACGGCTCTTACAAGTTCTATGGCCGTTTCAACCAGGGTGTTGTTACCATCAACCTTGTGGATGTAGCCTGCTCCTCAGAGGGCAATTTTGATAAATTCTGGGAGATCTTGGAAGAGCGTCTGGAGCTTTGCCACAGAGCACTCCGCTGCAGACATGAGCGTCTTCTTGGCACTGTTTCCGATGTTGCCCCGATTCTGTGGCAGTACGGTGCTCTTGCCCGTCTTAAGAAGGGGGAGACCATTGACAAGCTCCTTTACGATGGATATTCCACAATCTCACTTGGATATGCAGGACTTCACGAAATGTGCATGAGAATGTACGGCAGGCCCCATACCGATCCGGAGGTTCGTCCATTTGCCATGAAGGTTATGCAGCGTCTCAATGACAAGTGCGCCCAGTGGAAAGCAGCTGAGAACATCAGCTACTCTGTATACGGTACTCCAATGGAGTCCACCACCTACCGTTTTTCCAAATGCTTGCAGAAGCGTTTTGGCATCATTCCAGGGGTTACCGATAAAAACTACATTACAAACAGCTATCACGTTCACGTTACCGAAGAGATCGATGCTTTCTCCAAGCTGAAATTCGAGTCCGAATTCCAGAAGCTTTCCCCAGGAGGAGCCATCAGCTACGTAGAGGTTCCGAATATGAAGCAGAACATCCCGGCAGTTCTCTCTGTTATGAAGTTTATCTATGATAACATCATGTATGCAGAGCTGAATACCAAGAGCGATTTCTGTGATGTCTGCGGATATGACGGAGAGATCCAGATCAAAGAGGATGAGAACGGCAAGCTGATCTGGGAGTGTCCGAACTGCGGCAACCGCAATCAGGATAAGATGAGTGTTGCCCGAAGAACCTGTGGCTACATTGGCACCCAGTTCTGGAACCAGGGACGTACCCAGGAGATCAAGGACCGCGTATTACACCTGTAAAATAAATTCTGCAATGTAGGGCGAAGCAATTTCTTTTATACAATTTTACTGATAAAAAGCGCATCTTATGCAATAATATGTTTAACGGCTCAGCATAGGATGAAATGAGGAACTTAATTATGAACTACGGAAACATCAAATCCTACGATATCGCAGACGGCACTGGCGTGCGGGTCAGCCTGTTCGTGTCAGGCTGCAGGCACCACTGCAAAGGCTGTTTTAACGCCCCTACATGGGATTTTAATTACGGAGAGCCATTTACCCAGGAAACACAGGATAAGATTCTGGAACTGCTCTCTCCGTCTTATATCGAGGGCTTTTCCCTTCTTGGCGGCGAGCCCTTTGAGCCGGAGAACCAGCCGGTACTTGCGGATCTTCTGGAAGCGATCAGACGCACTTATCCGGATAAATCCATCTGGTGCTATTCAGGTTATCTTTTCGACAAAGATATGATTCCAGGCGGCAGGATTTACACACCGTACACAGACCGCATGCTCTCCTGCATTGATATTCTGGTGGATGGGGAGTTTATTCAGGAACTGAAGGACATTTCCCTTCAGTTTCGGGGAAGCAGTAATCAGAGGATCCTGCAGCTAGAGAATGGGAAATTGGTAAAGGAAGGGTTATAACCCTATAACCTTGATAAGCACCACAAAACAAGATTGCAAACCAAACTTGTTATCACAGCGAACGCCAGATTCTCATGCAGGATTCGCGTAAAATAAAAGAGAACCCAATAATTACTTGTGTATTTTATTTTGTTTTAATAAACAGCCACACCACTTGTAATTCATTCGGTTCTCTTTTTTATTTTTCTTAACTTTCCGTCTTCAGTTTCTCAACTTCTGCCAGAATACTGTTCATTTCATATGCTTTTAGCTGTTTCACTAATTCATCCATATTGATATTCAGCCGCATGTCATCCAGACTTTCCTGGATTTCAATATCGCGTTTCATAGTGGCAAGCTGTTCGCTTAAGTAGACCATCTCTTTATTCGTTTTCAGCGCTTTTAGCGGGCTTCTGCTGATTCCCAGATTTTCTTTCCAGAAAGTATTTAATTCTTTTTCTTTCTTAGCTGCGCCTTCGCATTCCTCAATTACCTGGTAAATTGCATCCAATGTCTTGTACTCTTCCACTAGTGGTGCGGCAGCTGAGGAAACACCCTTACAGCCAGGAATACCATCTCCCGGGTCGCCTGTGATTGCAAGAAGCACCGGGATCTGCTCCGGGTATACGCCCTCCTCAGAATGTACAGTTTCCGGGGTATATTCAAACACGTTGGACGGAAGGGCCTCGTAAGCATCTTTTCCATAAAGGCCATAGGCATCTTTTAAGGTTTCCAGCTTATCCTTGGTTACCACTCTCCACATACGGGTATAGGGGCTTACCAGCTGGAAATAATCGTGATCCTTGGTCAATACATAAGTCTGAAGCTCTGGTCCCTGAAATTTCTCCACCAGGGAGGCTGCATAGTCATCTGCCTCATACTCCGGGCTCATAAATACCGGGCAGCCGATGACCTTCAGGAACTCTTCCATCTGGACGAATTGCTCCTTTAAAGGCTGCGCCGTCTCCTTACGGTTAGATTTGTAAAAATCTGCGCCAAGCTGGGTACGGCGGAAGGTGTCCCTTGTCATATCGAAGGTAAATGCTACGTATTCTGGCTTCACCTTCTTATAGACTGCCAGAAGGGTGCGGAGCATGGTAAACATGGCGTTGGTATATTTTCCATCGGAGGTGTGTAAAATCTCCTGGTAGTGTCTCTCCTTCTCTTCGTCTGTCTTTGCGAAAAGAATGGATTTGGGCAGGTTTCCATAGTAGGAGGTAGACAGCATGGAGGAACCGTCGATAATAAGAAATTTAGGCATTGCAATTCTCCTTTGTTCATTATTAATAATGCTGCTATTGCTTGCAGCAATCAGCTTTTCGTCTTTTTATGGCTGAAATGTCCCGTTCTGTGATGCTGCTTTTTTACATGACTATTAGTCAGGCAGCCACTATACAATCTTTTTCTGATATTAATTGTATACACCTAATTCAGCCTTTCGAAGCCCATTATAGCATAAAATCTACCATTCCCGAAAATTTTTACAAAAAATTTCAAATTTCGTGTTATTTCTTCTCCCGGTTTTCGTATATATAGTGAAGGGAGCAAGAAATAAAATTATTTCACAATCCCGCTTCTACGTAGAATGAGGAGGTCCTTAATGAAAAAAATAATTTTAACACTGTCCGGTATTTTCTTTGTGATTTTTACCGGATGCTCGCTGCTGATCTGTATGATTAGTGGAATTCCAACTTTTGAGCAGCCAGCTGCAACCTTTTATCTGGTGAAGGCCATTGCCTTATCCTTTGGTTTTCCGTTGATCGCCTTTGGTTTTTTCGCACATAATTTGTACTTGCACCGCAAATTAGAAATGAAAAACCAGCTGATCCGGAATTTCAGGGAAAGCATTCTGGCATACCAGAAATCCAGCTGCGGGGGCTCTTTGGAAGCAGCCAAGGAGTTCAAAGATTCTCTTACCTGTCTGTTTTGTGCTTTTGCTGAGGACGGAAAACTCAGCGAGGATGAGCAGAGGGACTTACTAGAATTTATAGACAAATTTTAGTTATTGGTCACAAAGTGAACCGTAACAAATTTTAAGAGAGGGACTTGCATGCTTTTAATCTGTATGGGTATAGCAGGCACTTTGCCATTAGTGCTCTGTGTCCTGCTGATGATGATCAGACGGAAAAACTTTTCCTACCGGCTTGGCCGGAACCTGGTGTTTCTGAGTCTGGCGGGGTATTTGATACCATTTCAACTAATTAAATACTTTATGCCTTTGGATGTGCTGGAGAGTACCGACTCTCTGGATGTGATTGTGGACTATGTAAATTTTGACAATAAAGAAGCACTTTCTTACCGCGGAATCTCTATTTGGATGTCTGACTGGGCTCTTATGATCGTATTATGCTGGCTGTTTCTTTTAACCGGTTTCAGCATTTATCAGTTCGTAAAGTACCATCAGCTCACGCGAAAGCTGAAAAGAATTACCGAAAAGAGAACCTGCTTCCTGCCTGGAACCGGAGATGTGGAATACCGCATTTCTCCGCAAATTGGCTCACCGTATACGATTGGTTTCGTGAGACCTTTTATCGTAGTTCCGGAAAGCCTTGAAGATTCCAGGCTGTCAGAAATGATCATACGCCATGAATATTCACACCTGCGCAGCCATGACTCGTTGATAAAACTGCTCTGCTTGTTAGCCATTTGCCTTCATTTTTATAACCCGTTAACTTTGCTTACGCTTTTACTCTACACCAGATTTTCTGAATACATTGCAGATGAAGCAGCCACAGAAGGTTTTACCTTGCAAGACTGCAAAGCTTATGCAGCCGCCCTCGTCACGCATTCTGGCAAAACCAGACAGGTTCCTGTAGTCTGGAGAAGCAACTTCGGGGGAAAGAAACAAACTATAAAAAGGAGAGAGGAATTGATTATGGCAAGAAATAGAAAAGTGTCTAAGATTGGGACTGTTGCAGCGGTATTGGGTTCTATGATTCTGAGTGGCAGTACGGTGTTTGCGTATGCACCGATGCAGACTGTAAGAACTGAAAAGAATAATTCAGTTGACAAAAATATTGAAACTGTAAACTTTTCGTCCAATCAGTCAACAGAGAATTTATGGAAGGATTCAGAGGTTTATTTTAATACTTCTAACCAAACTATTATGATTGACACTGAAAATTCTCCACGAGCAATCCTGTGTACACATGTATATGAAAGCGGTACTGCCGATACTCATGTGTCAAAAAGCAATGGTGGTTGTATTGTCAAAACATACAAAGCTAAACGATGCAAAAAATGCAATGATATTGTTCTTTTAGAATTAATTAGCACAACAACTTACGTAAAATGCCCACACAAATAACTCCAACACCGCTTTAATGGGAGGAAGCTGGTGCCAAAGAGGGAGACAGAATCATATCAAACTTAATTTAAACTCAATTATATCGTATCTTCCGTGAAGCTCAGAGGGAACGGAAGTTAAATCGAGCCAGGGAAAGCGTTTCGCTTTTCCCTGGCTCTTACCGTTCTAACCGCCATGAAAAGGCGCCGGAAGCTTCCAGATTTCTTTTTTCCACACCCTCAACCAATCCCTTAACCTTATCGTCCTCAGCTCAGCTCGAACATCCCATGATACAACTGATAATATTTCCCCTTCTGCTCCAACAGGTCATCATGATCCCCCCGCTCCACAATCTTGCCCTGCTCCAGCACCATAATGGCATTGGAATTGCGCACTGTACTAAGCCTGTGGGCGATCACAAAGACAGTTCTGCCTTCCATCAGCTGGTCCATGCCCCGCTCGATCAGTGCCTCTGTACGGGTATCTACAGAGGACGTAGCCTCATCCAGGATCAGTACCGGAGGATCGGCTACGGCCGCTCTGGCAATGGCCAGAAGCTGTCGCTGTCCCTGGGACAGCTGGGCGCCGTCGGAGGTTACCATGGTATCATACCCCTGGGGCAGACGGCGGATAAAGGAATCTGCGTTGGCGATCTTCGCCGCCTTCTCAATTTCCTCCTGGGTAGCATCCAGCTTGCCGAAGCGGATATTGTCTGCTACAGTCCCTGTAAACAGATGCGTGTCCTGGAGAACGATTCCCAGGGAATGACGAAGGGATTCTTTGCAGATCTCCCGCACATCAATCCCATCATAAACAACGGAACCGCCCTGCACATCATAGAAACGGTTGATCAAATTGGTGATGGTGGTCTTGCCTGCGCCTGTGGAGCCTACGAAGGCGATCTTCTGCCCTGGCTTTGCGTACAGGCTGATATCCTTCAAAATCATCCGTTCAGAATCATAGCCGAAATCCACATGCTCGAAACGGACATCCCCTCTCAACGGTACCAGCTCTCCATCCGTCTTCTTCCAGGCCCAGACAACTGCATTTTCCACTTCCGAAAATGTAGCAGAACCATCGATTGTAGATTTTGAATCAGCTTCTCCATTGCGCGTACTCTTTCCATTTTCCTTTTCATAAAGAACCAGTTTTCCATTCTGGATCCTTGCCCGGACCAGTTCCACCTTTCCTTCGTCCACTTCCGACTCCAGATCCATTACCTGAAACACACGCTCCGCACCAGCCAGCGCCGCCAGAAGGAAATTACTCTGCTGGGTAAACTGGTTGATGGGAAGCGCCGCCTGGCGGACCAACACCAGATAGCTGGCCAGACTTCCCAGGTCTGCCTTCCCCTGCAGTACCAGAAGTCCTCCCAGTACTGCCACAATTGCACAGTTAATATAAGAAATACTCACCACCACCGGCACCATAGTCGCCACATAGCCCTGGGCTCCGGTTCCCGCCTGGCGGAGCACCTCATTTTTCTCACAAAATTCCTGGAAGCTGGCATCCTCGTGGTTAAATACCTTCACCACCTTCTGCCCGCTGATCATTTCCTCAATAAAGCTGTTTAACGCCCCAAGGCTGTTCTGCTGCCTGGCATAATAAGTCTTGCTCCTGCTGCCGCTGAATTTAATATACCACAGCATGATCCCATAACACACCGTCACAATAATGGAAAGCCGCCAGTTCAGCACATAAAGAATGGTCAGGGTTCCCACCATCTGGATAAAGCTCTGGATCACCATGGCAAAGCTGTTGTTCAGGGCATCGGAAATGGTATCAATATCATTGGTGAAAAGACTCATAATGTCCCCATGTCCGTTGCTATCAAAGAATTTCAAGGGCAAGGTCTGGATATGGGAAAAAAGGTCTCTTCGAATATCAAACAAAATCTTCTGGGATGCCTTCACCATCGTCTGGGAATATCCCCAGGAGGCCAGTGCACCAGTGGCAAAAATAACAGCAGCCACCAGCACTCCTTTTAACAGTGTACGCACATTTCCATCCGCCAGGCCGTTGACAACCGGACGTATCATATAGGTTCCAAGAAGGTTGCACAAGGCACTGACCGACACCAGAACGGCTACCACAAACAGCATCCGCTTGTGCCTTCCCATATAGGAGAGAAAATAGCCCACTGTCCTCTTCATATTCTCTGGCTTCCTGCCGCTATAGATTCCCGCTGCCATTATTCTCCCCTCCTTTCGCAAACTTCACTGACAAATCCACCCTTTATTTCCACACAAGAAGCATCCTTTTGTAAAAACCGCTCCTGTGTATCAGGCATTTGTCGTTTCTCATCCCACTGCCCGTGTTCCTCTATCGCATTTTCCTGCTCCCCCCTCATCTGTGACCTGTAAATCTCCTGATAGATTGGATCATGAGCCAGCAGTTCCTTATGCTGCCCGGTACTATGCACTTTTCCATCCTCCAGGATCACGATCTGGTTCGTATTCATCACAGAAGTGATCCTCTGGGCAATGATAATCTTCGTCACATCCTTACGTGCCGCCAGTGCCTCCCGGATCTTCTTCTCCGTGGCCGTATCCACAGCACTTGTGGAATCATCAAAAATCAGGATCTTCGCCTTTCCAACCAGTGCCCTGGCTATACACAGCCTTTGCTTCTGACCACCGGAAAGGTTGCCTGCCCCCTGCTCCAGCATGGAATCAAGCCCCTCTGGCATGCAGCTTAAGAATTCATCTGCGCACGCAGTTTTGCATGCCTCCCAGATTTCCCCATCTGTGGCCTGTGGGTTGCCCCAGCGCAGATTGTCCCTCACAGTTCCGGAAAACAGCACATTTTTCTGCAAAATAATCCCAACTGCATCACGAAGCGCATGCAGATCATACTCCCGTACATCCTTTCCCGCAACCTTTACAACGCCCTCTGTAGCGTCATACAGCCTTGGGATCAGCTGCACCAGAGTTGTCTTGGACGCGCCGGTACCACCCAGGATTCCCACCGTCTGGCCAGACGGAATCTGGAGCTTTACTCCGGAAAGGGCATACTCTCTGGCATCCTTATGATATTTAAAGGAAACGTTTTCAAATTCAATCCTTCCATCTGCCACTTCCCCAATTCCATTTTCCGGAGAAGTCAGCTCCACATCCTCATCCAGCACTTCCGCAATTCGATGCGCACTGGCAAGAGAACGGGTAAGCAGAAGAAACACGTTTGCAATCATCATCAGGGAGTTCATAATCTGCATGACATAGCTGAGAAAACCAGTCAGATCACCAACCGCCAGATTGGATTTCAGGATCATATTTCCTCCAAACCACATGATCAGCACAATGGCGCTGTACATCACTGACTGAAAGGCTGGCAAGTTCAGCACCGCATAATGAAAGGTAGTCTCCGAGGAACTGGTAAGATTGGTATTGACCTCTCCGAACTTTTCTTCCTCATATTCATCCCTGACAAAAGCTTTTACCGCGCGAATAGCAGTCAGGCCTTCCTGCACCACCCGGTTCAGCCGGTCCATAATGCCCTGCAGTCTGGTATACATAGGCGCAACTTTGGTCACGATCCAGAACAGCACCACGCCCAGCACCGGAATACACACCAGGAAAACAACGGCCAGCCTGGGACTTATCCAGAAGGAAAGAAGAATTCCCATCACCAGAAGTGACGGGCCTCTTGTCACCGGACGAAATCCAGCATTCACCATATTTTGAAGCACCGTCACATCTGTGGTCATTCGGGTGATCAAAGAGGAAGCCAGAAAATGATCCAGATTGGAAAACGCATATTGCTGCACCTTGGCATACTCCGCTTTTCGGATTTCCGCACCCCAGCCATAAGCAGCCTTCGCAGCAAATTGTGCATACAAAAGCCCGGTGATCAGCGCCATCAGCGCGCAGAAGATCATCTGCACTCCTTTTCCATAAATATAGGAAAGATCGTGGTTCGCCACGCCCACATCAATGAGATCCGCGATCATAATGGGAATAAACAGCTCAAAGCAGGTCTCAATAAGAACCAGAAGAGCTCCCAGAATCATATCCTTTTTATACGGTCCGGCATACTTTAAAAGCCGCTTCATGTCGTTCAATTTCGGTCACACTCCTCATATATTGTCATTTGCCCATAAAAAAATAAGTTTTTCGTGGTTATTATATCCATGTTTAAAAATTCCGTCAATTGGTGAAATAACAAAAATAGTACCGCAAATAACAGCAAACTATGCTCTGCAAATTTTGCCCCGTTGCCCGCATAAATATAAAAAGCCGCCAGTTTACAGTACATTTGCCACCATAAACCACCGACTTTTTAATCAAAAACAGATTTCCTTCTACAGGCTTTCATCCAAGGCCTTCGCAGCGGTTACGCCGCCTTCGCCGTTCCTTTCAGCTGCCCATGCACCTTCCGTCTCACCAACACAAAACACACCACCTGCATTGCAATGGTGATCGCCCAGGAGGCCGGATAGGAAATAAACAGGGTATACAAAGATCTATGCTGTGGGAACACCCAGAAGATCCACAGGATCCTGGTACCAACAGTACCAATAATGGAAAGGATCATAGGCACACCAGAATGCCCCATTCCGCGAAGAGCTCCAGGAAAAAGATCCATAATCCCACAGAGGAAATAAGGCACTGTCGTAATAGAAAGGATCTCCACGCCGCAGCGGATCACCTCTGCGTCCTCTGTATAAATCTTCAAAATCTCACCGCCAAATATATAAGAACCGCAGCCCAGCACAAAAGCCATCACAAAGGACAAAATCCCACAATCCAGCAGCACCCGGTCCATTCGCTTATATTTTCCCACACCATAATTCTGGCTGGTAAAGCTCATGCAGGCCTGGGTGACTGCATTTACAGACGCATACAAAAATCCCAGAATATTATTCGCCGCCGTATATCCGGCCATGGCAGTGGCCCCAAAAGAGTTTACAGAAGACTGTAAAAGCACATTGGAAAAATTAATAACCGTACTCTGCACTCCTGCCGGGATCCCCACCTGGAAGATCTGTATCAGATAACATTTCTTAATACACAGCCTGGAAAACCGGAGCTGATAGCTGCTCTCAGTCTGATACAGGCAGCGTAGCACCAGAAAACAGGAAATCAGCTGGGATATCACCGTGGCAATGGCAACACCTGCCACTCCCATATGAAATACAATTACCAGAAACATATTCATCAATGCATTGGTCACACCTGCCACGATCAGAAACACCAGCGGCCGCCTGGTATCCCCCACAGCACGGAGAATCGCCGCACCATAGTTATAAAGCATGAAAAACGGCATTCCCAGGAAATAAATCCGCATATATAAGGCAGACTGTCCAATTACATCATCCGGCGTTCCCATAAGCTCCAGCGCAAATCTGGAAAAAACAAGCCCGAACACCGCCATAAACACCCCGCTGATCAGCGCCAGGGTAATGGCTGTATGCACAGTCTCAGACATCTCCTTGTGTTTCCCGGCTGCATAAAATCTGGCAGCCAGAACATTGGCGCCAAGGGAAATACCAATAAAAAGATTGATGAACATATTGATCAGCGCCGTAGTAGAACCAACTGCTGCAAGCGCCTGGCTGCCGGAAAAGCGTCCCACCACGATAATATCCACGGCATTAAACATCAACTGCAAAATTCCAGAGACCATCAATGGAATCGCAAAAGAAATCAGCTTATCCATAATAGTCCCGTTACACATATCGATTTCGTACTTATTCTTACTCAACTCTACCGCTCCCTCATCTCTCATTCAAACTGTCCGCAAAATTTTCTCTCTGCCACAGCATTCTCCTGCGTATAGACACATTTGTATGGAAAATGCATAAAATCGTGTCTAAAAGGGCTTTCTACAGAAAGCCCTTTTCAAACGCATTAGCTATTATAGTTCTTTGGAAGCCATTTTTCAAGCACGGAATAAATAACCTCCATATCGATAGGCTTGGTAATATAGCCGCTCATTCCACACTCTGCTGCCCGGTTTTCATCCTCTGGAAAGACATTGGCCGTCATGGCGATCACCGGAATATTTTTCCAGTAATCGCTTTCCCCGGCACGAATGCTCTCTGTGGTCTCGTAACCATTCAGGACCGGCATCTGGATATCCATGAAGATCAGTTCATAATAATGTTCCGGGTGGCTGCCAAGAAGCCGGATGGCCTCCTGTCCGTTCTCTGCCACATCCACGATCAGACCAGGCTCAGACAACAGCTCATAGGCAATCTCCCGGTTCAGTTCATTGTCCTCCACCAGCATGATCCGGCGTCCCCTCAGGAAAGCAAGATCCCGTTCCTTTTCTTCCCCGGTCTCTGTTTCTCCCACAGCCGCTTCTATCTTTTTCTCCTTCGCTGCCAGGGTCAACTCCAAACACACAATAAAAGTGGTACCCTTTCCCTGCTGACTTGCCACTTCTATATTTCCACCCATCTGGCTGATGATCGATTTGGCAATGGAAAGACCAAGTCCGGTTCCCTGGGTAGCGTTTGTCATACTGTTATCCTCACGGGAAAAAGGCTCAAAAAGTTTCTCCTGAAACTCCCTGGACATACCAATTCCGTTATCCCGTACCACGAAGGTATACCTTGCCCTGCCTGTCATCAGGCTGCTGCTCTGTGTCACCTTCACACGTACCCGTCCATGCTCCGGTGTATATTTCACAGCATTGGAGATCAGATTGATCAGCACCTGACGAAGTCTCACCGGATCTGCCAGAACATAGGCATCCCGGATTTCTTCCATATCCATATCCAGAATCTGTTTTTTCTCCATAGCTGCAGGACGGCAGACTCCATCCACAATTTCCATTGCCTTGATAAGGGACAGTGGCTCTTCGTGGAGGACTGTATCCCCGCTTTCAATCTTGGACATATCCAGAACCTCATTGATCAGCTCCAGAAGATGTCTGGAAGAATCATCGATCTTCTGCAGGCAGTCCCGGATGCGCTCCGGATCATCTAAGTGGTTCATGGCAATCTGCGTCATACCAAGAATTCCGTTCATAGGCGTCCGGATGTCGTGTGACATGCTGCTAAGGAAAACACTCTTAGCCTTGTTGGCTTCCTCCGCCGATTTGTAGGCATCCTTCAGGCTGTTCATCAGCTGCTCATTCCGGCTGTGGCTCTCCTGCACATCTGTTGCAATCAAAGCCATCATGCCTGGCATAACATTTTCGTCGTCCAGACGGATAAACTGGAAACGGACCCAGCGGTAAGCTTCCTTCGCCTTGATCCTCGCCTCACATTCATAGCTTTCCTCCTGCTCCAGAAAGGTATGGGAAAGCTCTGACAGCTTTAATTTCAGCCTTACCTTTTCCCAGTCGGAGGGTTCACAGTTTGGTGCCAGATACTCTTTCAAAAAGTCCCCGTAATATCCGTCCGGAATCTTTTTATCCAGAAGTCTCTGGCTTCCCCTGTAAGAAACCTTATATTCTCCGGACATCATATCCACATACAAGATGATCAATGAATTTCTTGCCACAGCATGAAGAAGCTGCCTTGTTTCACTGCCGCTTTGGTGAAGGAAATCAAGAATGGTCTCTCCATCATTGTCGCTTTGTTTTTCACTGGCTGCATCCCAGCTTTCCATTTCCATGAAAAATCTGGCTGTCTCTGCTTCATTTGGATCTACGGCCTTGCCATATACAGAATAGCAGGTGCGGATCCTTCCTGCACCAAGCAGATAAGACAGATCTGCCTGCAGCCCTTCATCCTCTTCCAGAAGCTCTACCAGCTCTGGACAGTAAAGGGAGCCTTTTCCCTGTGAAAATTCTTCCAGAACCTGATTCAGTTTTTTCGCCAGCTTATAGCTCCGTCCTATAAAGTCGGTAGCTGCATCCAGACAGTCACTAATATGTATAATCTCGATCAGGAAACGGACATCCGATCTGGTATTGTCAAACTCAGCAGGATAGCCTATTTTTCCATCCCAGGATTTGTGATGTCCCAGAACCGCATCTTTATATTTGCGAAGACAGGGGATTTCTTCAATAAATTTGGCACTTTCCTCAGGATGGGTGAGAATATCCTGCCGTTCTCTTTTTGTCAGCTGTCTGGACTGCTTATTTACAATGGAAGCCAGCCGGATCATTCCCAGATCCAGAAGGAGTGCTGACTGGGAGACAAAATCCAGAAGGTTCTCCTGGTTTTCCAGTACTTCCACCACGTTCTCATAGCCCAGGGTTCCAATGAGAAGCTCCGGCCTTTTCTTTATCACCGCATTCAAAATATGTCTGGCGATCTGCTCCACCATTGCGCTGTGCATAGCGGTGCCTTCCTCACGGCTTAACATGATCTGCATAAGGACCAGAGTGTCCACCTCATCTCCAGTCACATATTTCAGAACATCCCCAAGGGAACGCCACACCACATCATTTACAAAGGTATCGTTCTTTGTGCGGGATAACCGTCTGATGGTGCTCACATAATTCGTCACACAGAATTCCCGGATATCCGGGGCTCCATGATAGTCATCACCATATTTTCCCACCAGCTCCAGAATGGTTGGCAGATGATTGATCACCACCTGGAAATAACGGCTGTCGGAAAAAGATACGCCCTCCTGGCTGTCCAGACCATCATTCTCCATGCTGTACTCGCAAAATTTCCGGTAATCCTCCAAAAGCTCTGTGCAGGTAATTTTGCCCTGATAGAACAAACAGGACTTATAATTGCAATAGATTTCATCCAGCATCTCATAAGGATTTGGATTCTTCTCAAGCTCCTGCTGATAATAATACCCTAATACATCCGTTGCCCTGGAAAGAAGAGCCGGATCGATCTCATGCACTGTAAAGCGAAGGACAGAATTCCCCAGAAGATCATAATTCAACTCTTCAATCAGTCCGTCAAAATCAAACCGCTCCCCATCCAGCGCCCGGATCTTCCCGTCATTATAAAACACCAGTGCCTCATCTATACACTGGAGAAGCTCCTTCGCAGTGCCAAGATTAAAATTCATCATTACCACTGGAAAGTTATAATATGAATAAAGAATTCGTTTTCTTACGTCAAAATCCTCAATTTCAAAATAATGGGCAGAAAGTGCACGAATCCTGTTATAGTACATCATTCCCTTCTTTCCATCCTCGTCGCCAAAGGGACGGTTATATAGATTTCCCAACAGATTCAGTGTCCAGATATAAGAATCCAGATCCTCACTGTTCTGGAAATATTCATCCAGAAGCTCCAGCACCTCCAGCATAGCAAGGTTATCCTCGTATCCCTCGTCATTTGCCATGCGGATCTGATGCAGAAGCTCCCTGGCAAGCTCATCGCTGAGCCTTGCCTCTCCATCTAGGAACGGACGGATATAAAGATTCAGAAGTGCCTCATTTTCAATATAAAGGCGGCGCATGACCCTGGATTTGTTCTTCAGATTCTCGATCCATATTTCCTGGTCATCTGCCTTTAACAGATTCTCCTGAATATGATCCTCTCTCTTCAGATTCTCTTTATATTTGGTATAAAAATGAATAATATTTTCCCTCGTGATCATTCCGTCTTGCCCCTTTTGGAAATACGTCTGTGGTTCTGGTTTTTGCACTGATACATCCGGCTATCTGCCTCTTTCACCAGCTCCGCAAGCTTTCCCTCTTTTTCTTCAAATGCCACAACACCATAGGAAAAACTGATGTGCCGGCATTCCCCGTTAATATGAAAATGGATGGGATTCTCCTCCAGGATCTTATTCATCTGCTTCCGGATTTCCTCTGCGGAAAGCACAGACAGGATCAGAAATTCATCTCCAGCATACCTGTATAACATATCCTCTCTGTCTATAACCCGTTTCACATTCTTTGCAAAATGCACCAGATAGCGGTCTCCATTCTCATGTCCATAACAGTCATTGATCTCCTTCAAATAGTCCAGATCAATAAATACCAGACTGCCAGTTCCATGATTCTGGATAAAGCGCTTACTGTTCCGGTCAAAGGCTGCGCGATTCAGACAGCTGGTCAGGGTGTCCTTCTCCATAGATTCCTTCAGCCGTTCAATACGAAGCTCCTCCTTTGCAAGCAGGCGCACCATCTGATCGTAATTCTCCTTCTCCTGCTCCAGGGATTTCAGATACATCCTCTCAAACTCCGGGATATGCTGGCGGATCTCTTCTTTATCGCTTCTGTACGCGGCCGTACGCATAAGCTTATATACCGGGCAAAAGCTTCCGCTGAAATTCTTGGCGTTCCTGATATAATTGCCAATCCGCAGGATATCTTCCCAGCGTTCTTCCTCTGCCATTACCTGAAGAAATTCCACAAAATAGCAGACACAGAAGCTTAAAGTATCTCTGGCACCCTCCCCTGCTTCCATTTTCTTCATATAAGTATTAAATTCTTCTGCAATTGTAGTCTTATCCTTCTGCTGGTAAAGGCGGAGATACATATCTGTGAATTCCTTCTGAAGCAGGAAAAATGCCTTTCCGTCCTCTGGAAGCTCTTTTTCTTCCAGAATGGCCTGCATATTCCCGGCCGCCTGCTCTGCCTCTGCAAGATCTCCCATTCCCAGCTTCACATAAACCCTGCTGTCATAATAGACCAGCTCATTTAAGGTATCTGAATCCCAGAAGTCCACACCGCTGCCACAGGGATCCAGTCTGGAAATATCCATCATTTTTTCCAGATAGAGGTCTGCCTCCTGGAACAGTCCACAGTCTGTAAACGCTGCAACAATGGTGTTGTAAACAGATTTCAGCGGAGATCTTAAGGTGAAACCGGAATTGGCATATTTCAGGCCATATTCCACAATTTTCGGCGAAAAGCCCAGACAGAAATAAAGTCTTACCAGGGCAAGATAAATTCTGGATTTCTCCTTAGAACGCTCCAGATGAAATCCTGCTTCCCGGCAGATTTCGATCAATGGGAAGGCATATTCCCGGAAATTGTATGCAAAAACACCATAACTTACGGAATAGATTTCTTCTGTATATACAGTAAGATCAGGTGCCTGCTCCAGATCCTCTATACAGCGTGCCGTATCCTCTCTGGTCCATGTCCCTGTCTTTACTTTCTTTTTAATTTCTTCATCTTATACATATAAGTCCGACTCTCCTGCTTATTGCTTTTGTTAGATAGATTTTAAAGGATTTTTACAAGAAATACAACCTTGAACTTGTATATTCTATACAAGCTTTCTCCGAAACAGTTTCTGTTCCCAGTTTCCACAGCAGCCTGTTTCACACCTGCAGTCCCAGATTCCTGTTTGGCAAAGGACCAGGTGAGTTTAATAAATCACCCGGTCCCTTCCCTGTTCTTTACCCATATAAAGCTTATCGTCTACATTTTTTAACAAAGTATCAATGTTGGAATGAAAATCATTCTCCTCCACACCAAAAGTCATGGTAATGGGAATCCACTCTCCCTTCCAGTCAAAGGGCTCGTTGTCCAGCCTCATGCGGAGATTGTTCAGAATGAGACAAACCTCGTCTCCATTCATCTCTGGGAAAAAGAAGATAAATTCTTCTCCGCCCCATCTACACAATCGGGCATGCTCTGAAAGCTCCTGGCTCATGTGCCTGGTGATCCATACCAGAACTGCATCTCCGCAGTCATGTCCCCAATGGTCATTGATCCGCTTAAAGAAATCAATATCGCCCATGCCAAGGGTAAATGCCATATTCGGCTCTTTCTGATGCTTCTCTGTGATATACTGCATCATCTGGCGGCGGTTCCATAAGCCAGTCAGCGGATCTGTACCAGCCTGCTTCTTCAGCTGCGCATTGTACAGCACCAGCTTCTTCTCCGCAGATTCCACATTCGAGCTGAACATACTGCATGCGACTGCCATAAGTACAAAGGTGATCACCGTATTTATGATCTGCAGTACAACGGTAGCCGTCTCTGTCAGGGCTAATACCGATATATCCGTCCTGCAATATAAAAACAGACCAAAGCGCACTGCAAACAACAGTATGGTATATCCAATCTTATATCCCAGAGAATTGTAAATTGCAAAGTACACCAGCACCAGCATCTCAAACATCAGATGCTGAATACCGCAGTCCCATCCATACAAAATCACAAATGCAATCACCCATGCCAGCTGTACCCCAGCGCAAATGAGCACACTGGTGTGAACCTTCAGACGATAGGTTGCACAAAAAGCAGCCACTGCCATCACTGCAAAAATATACCCGATCCAGACACCTGTCTTTGGTCCTACTGCACTCAGCACCAGTGGTATGCTCAGAAAATAGAGACACAGGATCAGTAAAATAATTCTAAGAAGCAACAGTATCCGCTGAGGTTCGTTCTCATGAACGGCCTCTTTCTTTAACAGGGAGCAAAACTTCCTCCACAGTTCTCCAAACATTACAAAATCCGCCTTTCCCATGCGCGTTTCATACAGTAGTTGTGCTCTATGCTTCTTCTGCAATTGTTCTTATACTCTGGTTCCCATGTAATAGAATCCCTTACAGATATCCAGACGCACATTCACATATTTTCCAAGAAGGTCAGGAGTTCCCGGGAAATGTACCAGCAGATTGTACTGGGTTCTTCCTGTGAAAATCCCCTTCTCCTTGCTCTCTGTCTCCACAAGCACTTCCTGAACCTCACCCTGGAATCTGGAAGAAACAGCTCTTCCTTTCTCCTGAACCAGCTTCAGAAGGCGGTCAAAACGATCCTTCACCACTTCCTCCGGAACCTGGTCTTCCATCCTGGCTGCCGGAGTGCCGCTTCTCTTGGAATAAATAAAGGTAAAGGCAGTATCAAAATCAGATTTTTCAACTACATCCAGAGTCTCCTGGAAATCCTCCTCGGTCTCTCCAGGGAATCCAACAATAATATCCGTAGTCAGGGAAATATCCGGTACCGCTGCACGGATCTTCTCTACCAGTCCAAGATACTTTTCCTTATCATAATGACGGTTCATGATTTTCAGAATGCGGCTGCTGCCGGACTGCATTGGCAAGTGCAGATGATGGCAGACCTTTTTGCTTCTTCCCATATATTCGATCAGTTCGTCAGAAAGATCCTTCGGGTGGGAAGTCATAAAACGGATTCTCTTCAAGCCCTCAATCTGCTCCACCTTCTCAAGCAGTTGGGCAAACGTCACCGGATTCTTCAGCGTCTTTCCATAAGAGTTTACATTCTGTCCCAGAAGCATAACCTCCGTAACCCCATCTGCAACCAAAGCCTCAATCTCCTTCACGATTGCCTCAGGCTCGCGGCTTCTCTCACGTCCTCTTACATAAGGCACAATGCAATAGCTGCAGAAATTGTTGCAGCCAAACATAATGTTCACACCAGACTTGAAGGAATAATTACGCTCTGTAGGGAGCTCCTCCACGATCTTATCCGTCCCCTCCCAGATGTCGATCAGCTGGCTGTCCCGGTTCTCCATTTCATAAAACAGTTCTGCAAATTTAAAAATATTGTGGGTTCCAAACACCAGATTGACAAACGGATAATCCTTCTGGATCTTATCCACCACCTGCTTCTCCTGCATCATACAGCCAAACAGGACGATCTTCATATCCGGATTGGATTTCTTCAGGCTGTGCAGCTTGCCAAGGCGTCCATACACCTTCAGATTGGCATTCTCACGGACTGTGCAGGTATTATAAATTACAACATCCGCATCCTCTGTCTCCTGTCTCTGAAATCCGATCTCATCCATGATTCCCGCAACAACCTCAGACTGCTTCTCGTTCATCTGACACCCGAATGTTTGAGTAAAAAAGGTCATGGGACGTCCTAATTCAGCGGACTTCCGCTTCACGTAGTCCCTGGCTTTCGCCATGAAATAGAACTGTCTGTTCGGTTCGAATTCTGGCGCCTTGACGTCAATGTCTACCAGATCCAGACTAATTTCTTTCAGCCTTTCAGCCGGAACTTCGCGCAAATCTATTTTATTATACATAAACTTTTCCTTTCATGTCTTACATTTTCGTTAAATTTCATCGCCTGTTTGTTTGTCTACAAATACAATTTTCAGTTCGCAACCCAGGACGCCGGCGATCTCCGCAAGTTCTGATTCCTTGAAATTGCACCGCGTCATTTTGTTAGAAAAATTCTGTCGCGTCTGGTTTGTTCCTTCCGCCAGGTCGCCCATTGTCATATTTCGACGGCCAGCCAGGAAGCGGATCTTTTCCGCCGTGTTCATATCCATTCGATCAACCCCTTTCTGTTGTGTGTATCATTTTACTTTATACACTCTATAATGTCAAGTTGAAAATATTTCTTTCTTTTTTAATCGTTTTCTTTACATTTATACTTGACATTTTACACTTTATAGTGTATTATAATATCATAAAGCAAAGGAAATAAACATCCAGTAGAAAGGTTAAAATGGTGGTAGATATGGAAATCAAAAGACTTAAAAATACAAAATTCGGAACAAACAAGATTGCTAGAGTCGTGACCGGCTGGGCGCTCTATGAAGCCGGTAAGGGCTGGATCGCTTTCAGTAACGACCGCGACCAGTTCGGGATCCTGGTTCCTTATATTCCGTGTGGCGGAAAGAAGGCGCTTCAATCCATCCTGGACGCCGGCGGCTTCGTCAGCTTCGACGGAATGGAATATGTCACCGAATTATAAAGGGCCGGAAGGCCCTTTTCTTTTACACTTTTCCGTGTATTATAGAAAATATTTCTTTCTGTTTTTAATCATTTTCTTTACATTTATTCTTGACATATTACACTTTATAGTGTATAATATAAACATAAGATAAAGAAAAGAGGTAATCAAAATGTTAGATAAAAACGGAATGGAAATCAAAACAGGAATGGTCGTGGAAATCAAGGACGCCTTCTTCAAGAATGATAATGGACTTTACTTCGTAGAACACTCCGCCGGGGATCCTGACTGGTGCGGCTCCGATCATAGCCTTCGCAAGATTTCAAAGCGCGGCAAAATCAGCCAGGCGAAGCACAACCTTTGTTTCTGGCCGATCGGAATTTTCATCAGCGACCGGTTCAAAGCCGCCGAAGCGCGAACCTGGAACAAGGAACACGCAACAATCGAAATCAGAACCGAAATTGACCGTTCAGAAGTTGCCGCACACTTTGACCAGATGGCCGAAGATCTCACCGATCAGATCCAGCGCGAAGCCTGGGACTATGGCGAAGACAGCCAGGCCGTGAAGACGTCAACCGCAATTCAGAAACATTATAGACAAGTAGCTTCGGAAATATTAGCATAATAAGAACAGGGCGGCCAGGCCGGCCGCCTGGAAAGGAAGAATCACGGAATGGAAAGAAGCATTTGAAGCCGCCGTCGAAAAGACGGTGGGCGCGTATGAGAAAATGGAAAAGGCGATCTTTTCGGATGACAAGGAAGACTTCAAACGCTGTCACGCCGATTATTGCCGGTATATTGATTTATTTTCGAAGGCGACCGGAATTCCGGAATCACAATTCATCGAAATTGTGAACGACGCCGCCCTGGAAAAGAAGGATCAGAGTAAATCAGAATAAATCAGAGTTTGTCAGAGAATATCAGAATATATCCCATAAACGCATAAAAGCCCCGGAAATGGATTTTCCGGGGCTTATTGTGTATTTGTCCACTTACGGCATTAAAACGCAAATCTGGGCGGCTGGCGCGTTCAGACGGGCATTTCCGCGCCGCCTGTTCTGCCTGGGAATCGGCCGGGGATTTTGTTTCCCCCTTATACCCCCTTCCCTTGCGCCCATTGTATCATACATTTTATAAACTGTAAAGTGTAAGTTGTAAATATTTGTTATAAATTCAAAATTCTAAAGTGTATTACACCCGTGAACCGTATTCATCGTCAAGGGCGATCCAGCCGTCTTCGTTCGTCGCGTAGGACTTTAACAAGCCCCACAACTTCGCGCCTGGGCCTTCCTTCGTCTTTACGATGGTAAAGGATCCGACGCCAGTGTGTAACGCCTGTCCGTTTTTCTTGTGGTAGTCGTAAGTTGTGCCAGGGCCTTTTCTGATCCGTAAATCAGGAATCTTCACGCGGAACACGAAGGATTCATTCGCGGCGGCAACGCAAGGATAAATTTCTTTTCCTGAATTGTCGAAGACTTTGTAACCGCTATTCTGTTTACAAAGTTCGATCGCGTTTTCCTTCTGCTTGAAGGCGCCGATCTGGGTGTCGGCCTTGTCCCAGGACTTACGAACACGGAAATAGCCGGTTCCGGCTGTGCTTTCCTTCTGTTCCTGGGTGGCCTTGAAGGAAACATAATCCGGGATCGTGGTAATGAACAGGCCGCTTTTCAGCTTGTACCACTTTTCATCGGCGGAAATTCCAACAACCGTGAACACGCCTTCGTGTACGATCTGATCGACGGCGGCTGTGTAGCTAGGCGCCTTTCGGATATTCAGGCCGTCAGCGCCCTTGTAAATGACCGTAACAGTTCCGTTCAGGGCGTTAATCTTCTGGTTGCTCTTGTCGTCGCTGGTGTTGTCTACTGGCGCGGAAGGAACGGTTGTGACGGTCTGGCCGGACATTGCCTTTTTAACATCCTTTCGGAACTGATCCATTGTCAGACCGTATTTGTTCCAGATATGTTCTGGATCGCCGTGATTCGAAGCGATTCCCTTCGCGTGGCCTTCGCGGTGGCTCATTAAAACATTGCTGTTTTCAGGATTGAAGCCGTATTTCTTGCAGATGTACGCGAAGAACTGGACAGCGTTCGCGTAGGTTGCCAGGACATGGGCCTTCGTATTGCTTCCGTCGCCTGTTTCAATCCAGGAAGAGCCGCCCGTGTATTTGATGGTTGCCGGCTCTGTCATTTCGATACTGATAAGTGAATTATTTCCGCTTCCCTTCGAACCGGATCCACAATGCCAGGCGCGGAAGTTCCACGGTAAAAGCTGTAAAACGACCGCGGCTTTTCCGACGACCGCATGGACACACGCGCCCGTTGAAACGGAAAAATTATTCGCGATAACCTTCGGATCTGGCTGTGGACAACCGATACTGTGAAGCATACCGCCGGCCGGTGTGATTCTGCGGCCGTCCCTATAACAAGGGCTGTTTGTTAAAAGATTTTCTTTGATTTCAATGCTCATTTTGTCTTCACTCTCCTTTACATCGTACTTGTGAAGTTCCCATCGTTCAATGATGGAACAGATCTTTTCGACGTATGTTACGTCGGTGGCGTAGCCGCCGTTTTTGATGATCTGGATCGCCTTTCTGTAATCTGCTTCGCCAGAAAGTCCTTCATACCGCTTTGCGGCTCCTTTCATGGCGCCCAGCAAATAAAGCGAATGATCGTTTATACTGGCCTGAATGTCCGGGTATGCGCGGAAATCGGCAACGACGGAATATTCTTCGCCGTTCTTCTTCTGTTCTTTTGTGGTCTTCGTATATTTCGAAGTACCGTCCCAGACGCTTTTCCAGGTGTTCCCACTTAAAGAACACTTCATTCCGAAAAGGTTGTTCGCGTTCACGGCCAGGTCAGTAGAGCCGTAACCACTTTCTAAAATTGCCTGTGCCATTGTTACGGAAGCAAGTATTCCGCTTGCTTCCGCGTCTTTCATGGCATACGGCGCGATTTTGGTAACAAAATCTTTTTCCGACATTGATTAGTCCTTCTTTCTGTAAAATCTGGCCCAGATCTCGAACAAATAGTCCCAGCCCTTACAACACACGATCGCCACGATGAACGCCGCGAAAATGACGGCTACCAGGTAATACCACACGAACGCGATTGACGCGTAAGACAGGTAAGCAAAGAAGCCGATCACGCAAATTACAAGGGACAGAATAAGAACCTGGAACTTTGTCGGAATCTTGTCCAGGAAGCCGATCCCCTTTGTAAACTCTGTGATAACCGAAATCAATGTACAGATTGCGGCCACAATCAGGATAATTTTTGAAGCGTTTTCGATGATAAATTCAATGTTCATGTTGTTTTTCTCCCTTCTGGTGTAAAAATAGTTTTCAGTTATAATCCGACGCCGGTTCGAACAATGGTTGTTAAAAGTCCGATGGCCGCGACGATAATAGCCGCCACGACAGTTCGGAAAAGCCATTTATTCGATTCAGTAAGATCTGTGACGGTCTTCTGGACGTCTTCAAGATCGCTTTTGATTTGAAGAATTTCTTTTTCGTTCTCATAGGTCTTGACTTTTGCGTTATTGTAACCGTCAAGTTTTCCTTCAATCTTGATAAGTCGATCAAGAACTTCTCTTTCAAATTCTGCTTCCATACCGTGAACCCCCTTTCCTGATTATTAGACAAAAATAACCCGGCAAAACGCCAGGCTATGAATTGTTATCTGGAACCCGGAAAGAAAATTCGTCGATAATCTTTCGGAGAAGGTTTCCGGCCGTGAAGTGGCTTATCAGGCCGAAATAACTTTGCATAGTGTTGTTGACTTTCTCCCATGCAAGCTGGCCCATTTCAAACATTTTCTGAATGAACCGGATCCGGCGATACATTCTTTGTCGTGTCGATTTTCGAACGCGGATTGTCAGCGGCGTAATAAGGGCGCCGACAAATGTTACCGGAAGATAAGCCGGTCGGATTGATGTCTTGTTATTTAATTCAAGGTGCAATTCTTCATTCAGAAATCTTTCGATTTCATCCCTTGCCGCGAACGCCTTTTCCTTACTGTCAAAAAGTGCGATCACATCGTCTACAAACCGAATATATTTTTCGATATGAAAAACGTGTTTACAAAACTGATCCAATTCGTTCAAGTAAATGTTCGCGAACATTTGACTTGTCAGGTTTCCGATCGGCATACCGCGATTGTATAGCCAGTCTTCTTGTTTGCACAACTCCGGCTGGACGCCGGAAGGAAGGCCGAAGGCGGTATGTTCGCAATTTATCAGTTTGTCCAGGTCGCGAAGAATCAGTTCGTCCTTGATGTGCTTTTTCAAGATCTTCATAAGGATTTCGTGATCGACGCGGTAAAAGTATTTTGCAATGTCAAGTTTTAAGACGTACCAGTGTTTCGGACTCCGGTTGACCTTCCGAAGCCAGATCTGTAACTGTTTTCTTGCCTTGACGGTTCCCTTACCCTTCCGGCAACCGTAACTATGTGTTATATACTGCCGGTCGAATAAAGGGTTTAGTTTCTGGTAATACGCCCATTGAACGACACGATCCCGGTACTGTAAAGCCATGATAATTCTGGGCTTCGGCTCATAAATCTGTTTCATGCGGTACTTACCGACACGATAGGACGATTCAAGCGGATTCCCTGGGATCCCGTCTTTCGGGTAGTATGTTAGTCGATTCGTGAGATCAATGATTTCTTCTTCCCTATGCGCGGAGAATTTCAAGTTTTCGTCGCGGTTGTGCTTGCCTTGGGAAGCGTTGCGATCCGCTTCAAGTAGGTTCGACGGGTCGATGATTTCTTCGTGCGTAATGTCGAAAGTCTTCATTGTGGTTAATTCCTTTCGTTGGAATTGTGCGCCCTTGCTTTCGGCGTGGGCGCGGCGCTGATCGTTACGCCCTTCACTGGCTTTCGCCAGGTACTAACCGCATTATCAGCAAATTTAATTTCTCCGGCGTTATGGCCGGAACTGAAACAGATCCCTTTTCCCTTTCTTGCACTGTGAAAAGTCCGTAAACTTTCCCGTCTGGCTAAAAGGATAAGCGGAGAAGAAGCCGATGTTCGTCCTGACGTTCGAACGTGGGTTGTTCAAGTTCAACGCGGAAGGGCCAGCGTTCGAAGTGTTGTTGTAACTGCCAGAGACAATCGGCAAGCGTTTTTGACCTGTTCCCTCTGCCGGAAATTATTTTCCGGTGTTTGTGCTGGTTTCCTTTTGTGATCGGATCCAGCCGCCGAGTAGCCGCCCAATTTCACATAACTTTTCTGAAACCAGTATGTAACGCTTTTCGTCTACAAATTTCATGTCATACGACAAATCATTGAACATTCGCAATAATTTAAGCTGAACGTCCGCGTCTTGAAGTGTCGTTTTCTTGAAATACTTCTTTTGTGCCGTGATTATAAGAATCAGGAATTGAAACAGACACTTTTTATAGTCCGCCACAAAACCCAGCTTTTCACTTCTGGGATATTTCACAAAAGAAGTGTACAGATATTTCATAAGGTCTTTTGACCTTTGAAGAATTATCAGGCCGCTTCGTTGTTCCCGTCCCTCGTCGGTTTCGGGATTTCCTGGCGCCCCGTATCTTCGCATATTTCCCATTGTTGCAATCCTTTCTTGTGTTTCAAAAATATAGGGGCTACTATCGTAGCCCCAAACAGAACACGGCTATCAGATTGCAGATTCCAACTCCATAAAAGCGGAGAAGAAGCCGAGGCCCGCCCGGACGCTCGAACGAGGGTTGTTCAAGTGCAACGCGGAAGGGCCAGCGTCCGAAGGGTTGCTGAAACTGCCAGAGACAAACGGCAAGCGTTCGTCTTGGTTGTCGATCCAAAAAGCGCCGGTATGTGTGACGCCGCTTACCGGTGCAAGGAATAATTCCTTCAAGATCTCCGGGATCGTTGTCACGCCGGTTCCGGCCACAAGATTTCCGAAGTTTGCCGTGTAGGTACTGCCGGCCGCGCCGGTATCGGTTGCGATCTTGAAATCCTTTGTATATTTCAAGGTGCCAGGTGTTCCAGGTTCTACCAGGCTACCATTCGGAAGAATGGCCTTCCAATATGTGGACGTGGCAAGGTGTGAAACCTGTTTCGCGGCCAGGTTGCCGACGAAGATCTGGATTTCGCCTTTGTAAATTCTAAGGCCGGACATCCATTTCCAGACGTCGCCCACGTAGTCGGCGATACCGTTTCGCGTTCCGTCATGGAACCAGGTCGCCGGGCCGGATCCGGTCGCGGTTCTGGTTGTTCTTGTTCCGCCCGATCCGTCGCTTTCGGTTGCGGTTGTCTCGCCCACCTCATAGGTGTATGTGTGGTGTTTTCCGTACTGGGTGTTTCCGCGCGGAATAAAACCGGATTTATAGATCAAATGGTTAATGACCGCACGTTCCGGGATTGACGCTAAATGCCAGCCCGTTCCCTTCGCATTACAAGCCGCGTGTGACGCGTCGTAATTGATGGACGCTTTCGGATCCACCAGCGGCCAGGAATAGGCCAGGCCGTCCACAATACAGTTAATAAATTTGCTGAAAAAGAAGCGCTTGTATTCCACATCGTCAACCACAAAGGCCGAATGCGTCTTTTCGCTTCCGCCGTCGAATAACTGGGCGTTTGTGCGCTTATTAAACGGGATCATAAAGGACGGAAGGCCCTTGACGTCCGAAATAATGGTACAACCGCCGCCAGTCAATCCTTCCGTGGCGAATTTCAGGCTGTCAAACTGGTAATTATTCATAGATCACACCTTCTTTCAGCGCGAACAGTGTCAAGGTCACGTTGTCCATAGAGAACGGAACCGGATCGCGCTTGATAATTGTTTTCTGGCTGTTTTCTGTTTCTTCGGAATAGTCCGGGTTCGGGATTTCTTCTTCTGTGTAGGCTCTGGCCGGAATGTCCACCTGTGCCACATAAAGAAGACCGACACCGGTTTCCAGGTTGCCGGCCATATCCGAAGTAATGTCGATATGGACGTCGTTGTCGGCTTCGTATTTTTTCAGATTCAGCATGATCTGATCGCCGACGTTCAGCCAGGTTTTCGTTGTGGAATAGGAAATCTTCTGGCCTTCGTTTGCTTCGATAATTTTCATCGTCTCATTCCCACCTCTCTTTTTACATCATTCATTCGCGCGTTGATTTCTTCCGCGTATTCGCGATTCTGGGCGGCTGAATTGCCTTCGTGGCCGCCACCGAAGGCGCGTAACATCGCGGATTCCTGGGCGCGTCTTTCGTCTGATTTAATAATTACATTTGCTGGCATTAGTACAGTCCCCCGATTACATGAAGTTTTAATGTTACATTTTTGGCGCTACCATAGTAACGCACCTTAAAGGCGTTCAGGGCCTTGTCGAATACTTCTGCATACTCGACCGGGCCGTCCGCTTCCGCGACCTCAATATCGACCTTGTAATCGGTCTTATTGACAATCTTCGGAAGGGTGATCGTCTTCGCGGAATTGGTCGCCGGATATTTCAGCGAATTTGTGAGTGTCGCCGTTAATACCTGGCCGCGAAGATCGTCAACTGATTCCTGGATAAGTCGAAGGTGAATGGCGTTCGTGGCCGCGATCAGGTTTCCTTCCAGGATTCCCATGTCTTCGTTTCCGAAGTTGGTCGCGCTCTGCTGTGTGCCTTTCTGGTGGATCTCACCAGGGGCCGGCGTCCATTCTTTCACACCGTTTCCCAGATCCACGACGGAAACCCGTCTAGGGTACTGGACAATTCGGTCTTTCCAAAAAACCGGAATATACATCTTTTATCGCTCCTTTCTACTCATTCCCCGAAGACTGTACAATTTTGATCGTATAACGATACATGACGCCTTCGTCGAATTCCTCTTTGTTCAGGCTTTCGTTACCGCCGGCCCATAAGAAGCCGCCGCGATGATAGAAGCGAATTCCTGTAATAGAATCCGGGGCGTTATGATCGAACATAACATAGATCGCGATCCGGCCATCGGATAAAGTTTCCACATGGTCGATCGGAATTTTTGTCCAGGTGTTCCCGGAACGGTATTCCGCGTAAGCTACAACCTTTTTCAGATATTCCTTCACGTCGTCGATTGCTTCGTCCGTTAAAGGAATATAGTTTCCTTCTGTCATGCTGTTTCGATCTCCTTTCATTCTTCGTCCGCGGCGTATTTCTCCGCGGTGCTGTCATAATATAAGTTAAGTCCTTCGCTTTCAGGCGCGACGGAAACGCCGCTTTCCGCCAGCACAAGACCGGTCGCCGGATCTGGATAAGAACCGGTTTCCTGGTCGCTGTCCGTCGGATAAACGATTGTCTGTCCGTCGGTGGCGCCTTCAAGATCGACTGTAACTTCGGATAAATGCAAGCCGGTTGAAATGTCCGGCGTGGTTCCGGCTGGCGTGTACTCTGCGAACGCTTCTTCTCCCTCTGCTTCAAGCGAAAGCTGAACTTCGGTCGGGATAAATCCAACCGCGGCCGCCGGATATGTGCCACACTCGAAATCACCGCAAAAGGTATAGAAAAACGTCTGGTACTCTGATTTATCGAAAAATTTAAGCGTGATCCCGTTCTGAAAAGCCATGTAATCGAAACGGGAACGCGCATTTTTAACTTTATTCAAATAATTCAGAAATTCTTTTATGGAAGTCTGCGTCACTTCCGTTCCGACTGCAATTCGGAAATGGAAAGGCGCTCCGGCGTATGTGTACCATTCTTCGACTGATGTGTTATTGTCGCCGAACACGGTGTCGATCATTTCTGTCATGGCCTGGCTGGTTCCTAGTTTCATGTACCAGTAAATCGAATTTCGGATCAGACTTCTTTTGATTTCCGGCGAAAGCGACGTGTTATAAAACAGAACACGGCTTTCAACTGCCAGGAAGTCCAGCTTGTCGTCTTCGACCTTATCCAGATCCGCCCAGATATACACCCGGCGCAACCGTTCCATGAATTTCTTTTTCTGAATATCAAACACCCGGCACGAAGCCAGGCGTTCAGGTGTCTTCATTTCTGCCGGAAGCGCGTCTTCTGTCCGGTAATCGTGAAGGCTAATCATTTTCAACGCCCCCGTAAATGAATTCGATCGTTCTTTCCTGGGCGACGGATGTTTCCGGGACAACCTGGAACGCCGGGGATTCGATAGCGACGCGCTTTCCGCCGGCGGCTCTGACAAATTCTGTCAGGGTGTCCGGGTTGATGTCCCGGCCGATCTTTGTTTTTTGCCACTCGATATATGTATCTTTTGCGGCTTCGATCGCACTCTTAATGGCCGCCAGATTGTTAATGTCACTTCGGCCAATATAATAAGTCGCCTTAATATCATATTTCACGACGTCAGGCGGCGCGATCTGGTCTTTGTCTGTAAGCGGAATAATCGGGTTGTTTTTCAAATATGCCAGACAGCCGTTGCAAAACGTCTGTGTTGGTAATTCTCCGCCGTTCAGAAGAATTCGGATGTCCACAACCGCGTCTTCCGGCTCGTAGATCTTCACATCCTCGATCGCCGCCGAATTGTACTGTTTCACCCAGTATTCGTAAGCGTCAGACGGGCCGGCTGTGGAATAGGACGACGGGGCCAGGAAAATTCGTTCACGGAAGTTTTCTTCCGTTTCTTCTCCGGCTCCGCCTTCTGACTTCGTTATGTTTGTAACTTCGGCCACATAAGGAACCGGATCGACCAGGGTTTCAATTTGACCGACAATATAATCATTCCCGACCGTTCCGACCGTTTCACACGTACAATCGACGTCGATATGATCCGCGCCGGCCGTGACCTCTGCGAAGTCGTCGGTCGCAAAATAAATTCCGTCCCCGGCGGTGACTCTGGTTCCGGCCGGGATATAAACCACTTCGCGGCGGATTTCAGACAAAATAAAACGAACCGTTGTGACTGCCGCCTTTGGTTCGTTGATAAAGGTCTTTTTCATGGATCCTAAATGTTTCAGAAAATCGCCGGTTGAATACTTCAAAAGGTTCTGTTTTGCCGCAAAGTCAAGTTGTTTATACATCTGGAACCACTGGCCGGCTTCAATCTTTAACTGAATGTATTCTTTATCGCCTGGGCGAAGGATCTTTTTCTTCCCGGTTTCCTGTTCATATTCATTTTGCCAGTTTGTAATATTTTCATTCAAGATCTGATCGAATGTAATGTCGTCTATGAACGATACGTCGGGAAGATCATATAGTTTCTGGATTTCATCAGCCATTATATACAAGCACCACCTTCGGAATTAAATTTCCGTTTCCATTTGCTTCGAACCGGACTTCATCGACCGAAACGCGATCTTCGAATTCTTCGACAACTTCGATCGCCGAAATGGTATAAAGGTTCTGGGCCTGGTAGGCCGGCGCCGATATAACATCAGGATCAATCCCGACTTCCCGGTTCATCGGAATAGTGCCTTTCAAAACGGATAAAATAAAAGACACCTTTTCCATGATTTCTTGACGAAGGGAAAGCTCCACTTCGCTATTCATTACAATTTGTACGCCGTCAATTTCAATCATCGTTCGCGCCCCCTTAATAGTATTCCGTGGCCGTTACGGCGATTTCGACGGAAACAAGTTCGCCGCGGTTCCACACTTCCTTAAAGTTTGCGTCGATGGAATCAACCGTCCACTTTCCGCCGCCGATCTTGTGGCCGCCAATTACTAGCGGACAAACTTTTCCACTTTCACAATACTTTATCAGTTTGTCCTTCATAATACGGGGCCGTACACCGTGACCGGCGCGGATCTTCATTGTGAACGACACGCCTTCGTTGTTCGGGCCGATGAATTCCCGTTCCGATTTCTTCCGGTAACGACTGTGTTCGGAATAGTTCGCGGAAGCGGCCTGTTTGAAATCATTGAAATTGCAGATTTTCTTGTCGCTGGTTTCGAAGATAATGTCCCCGAAATATCCGATCATTTACATCACCGCCCTTCCTATGTCGGATAACTGCCGGAAACGGTCAGGTTGCCGCCCACATGGACATTTCCGGTCGTGCTGATTGATTTTGCCGAAATGCTTCCGGCACTGATCTTGCCAGTTACGGTTGCATTGCCGCCGACCGTCAGATTCCCGGAAACATTCAATCCTTCGACGTTCACGCTATCCGATACCACATCAAGGCGTTTCGCCTTCTTATCGTACCGGATATAGCTTCCGTCCCCGAAATCTTTTCGCCAGATCCCGGCGACGCCTTCCGGCGGCCGGTTTCCTTCTGCATACGGCGGCGGAAGAATCACGCCGCGCGTTCCGCCGTTTTCCAGGTGTACCACATACACAAGGGTTTCAACCGGTGGCGGATCAAATTCATTTGAGAAAAACGGCATATACGGCGAAACGGCATTGTCACGGTCTTTATAGACGACCTGGGCCGTCCCGTCCGTGTAGTTAATCGCCGAAATATAGCCAACTCTTATAATATCGCTCATGCGTCCCCTTTCTTTATCCTGGAATCGTCAGGACTGTTCCCGGCCAGATCCAGTGACCGTTGCTTGACGATGATTTTCCGTGTGATTTCGCGGCCGACTCAATAGTCGATTTATTTGTGTTATAAATCTGCATATACTTAGCACCGGATCCCAGGAATTTTGTTGAAATTCTCCACAAGGTATCGCCGCTTACAATAGTGTAGGTCTTCGCCTTCGTGGAACTGCTGGCGGCTTTCTTTGTAGTGTTCCCGGACTCCACGGTCGCAACTGTGACGCCGTTTACAATCACGCATAGGTGCATATCAAGGTTTACGGTATAACCGCCGCTGGCGTCCTTTGTGTGTGTCACGGTGTCAATATAATATTTCCCGTCCAGTTTGCCGAAGCCGGACATTTTTATATTTTTACAAGCGATATACTTCACATCGCCCCTTGTTTTCACGTTAATAGACTGGCATTTTCTGTTATGCTCTAACAGTTTCGCCTTCGCCTTGATTTCCGCGTCTTGAAGGCTTTCCGCGGTTTCATTCAGTTTCAGGATCCTTGATCCGTTCCTCATCATAAATTTATATTTCAGCGTCTTATTTTTCTTAGAATCTGTATAGCAGATCTGAACGCCGTCATATAGCCGCGTCATGCTCTTAGTGGCCGACCAGGAAGAACATTTTGACCGGTCAAGTGAAAGACTGGCCGCCTTCTTTTCATAGTCCGTCTGATCGAATACAACCATTTTCCGGTTATATAATTTCATAGCCAGGTTGTAAGACGCGCAAAGACTGAAAGCGAATTCAACGTCCGTCTGGTCGGATTGCTCCATTTCGTCGATCGAATAGTCCTGGCCGGAGAAATACAAGCCGATCTTTGCCGTTGCGGCAATGCTCGAAAGAATTCCTTTGACTGATGTTTTCTTCCAGGTCTTCGATTTCTTCGTGACGTTGAAATCCGTGTTGATCGGTGTCGCTATGCCCCCGATCGTGGCAATTTGCGGCGGCCCGGAATATCCCAGGTCGTCAATCAGGAAATAACCACAATTCAGGCTTCGGTTGTCGCCTTCTTTGTTCCAGTTTGTTGTCTTGATGGTAGCTTCCACATAGTCGCCCTGAATAGGGATCCAGCCGCCCCACCAGACGCCGCTTCGGTTGTTTAATTTCAAGGAAACAGTGTCGGCCGTACCGCTCGCGTTGTCCACATACTCGAAGCCTTCTATATAATCGGTTATTTTCTTTGTGATGTCCTTTCCGTTGTATTTCACGGAAACATAAGACTGTCGCGCTTGCATGGCTTACACTCTCCATTCTGGAAGGTCTTCGTCGCTTTCTTCCGGCAACTCCGGGATATAAACCGGAGTGCCATCGGAAAACACGGAAATGTCCAGAAGTTGGGGGTTGCTGTCCATCAGTAAGCCGATGTATTTCACGTCGCCATAAAAAGCGTAGGCGATAGAGTCCCACATATCGCCAGAAACGGTTGTGTAGTATCTTTTTTCGTCCATATCATGGCCCCTTCTTTATGCGAATGAAGTCCTTTCCTTCCCCTTCTTCCATCTGTCCATCATTTCATTAAACTTCTGCTGTGACATTTCAAGGGCTTCGTTCACGTCTTCCTTGCTTGCGTTGCCCTGGATCACAACCGAAGGCGAATAGACAAATTTCGAACTATCCGTTGAAGAATTATCTTCCTTCGTTTTGTTGGTTGTGTTGCTGGTTGTCACGTTGTTGTAAAGCTGTTTCGTGACTGATTCCGCCGGCTGGCCGTTGCTCTGGATTCCGACAAGCTGTTTCATTCTGTCGAAAATAGAAGCCGCGCCGTCGTTTTGGTTGCCCTGGACGACTCCGGCGACGATGGATTTCATATTCGACCACAATTCAGTCAGCGGAAGAACCGCTTCTTTGCCGGCTTCTCCGCCGCCCAAAAGGTTGTTTCCACTTGCCCCGAAGATGGTCGGTTTGTCTAAAATACCACCGTTTTTATACCAACTGATCCCGAAATGGGGAACAGAAGGCGGATTGATTGAAAAACCGCCCGAAATAGAAACGTGCGGAAGTTTCAGCTTTGGAAGGCTCCAGGAAAAGTTGAATTTGCTTTTTAATGCGCCGATCGCGTTTGATACGGCGTTTTTCGCCGATTCCATCTTTCCACTGATCGCCGACACGATATTCCCGAAAATACTTGTGACCGTGTTCTTCGCGGCGGATAAGCCGGAAGAAAAGGCCGAACGGATTCCCGATAATGCCGACGACACATTCGCCTTCGCTGTGTTTATTTTGTTGCTCATAGTTGCCCGGACATTTTCAAACGCTGAACTTGTAGCAGACGACACCGCCGACCAGGCCGCCGAAGCGGTTGACCGGATGGACGAAGTAACCAAAGAAACTGTCGCTTTCGCGGCGTTAATCTTGTTTGAGATATAACCCGTCGCCGTTGTCCAGGCTGAATTTGTCGCGGATGATACCGCCGACCAGGCCGCCGAAGCGGTTGATCGAATGGATGAAGCAACCGAAGAAACGGTCGCTTTCGCGGCGTTAATTTTGTTCGAAATATAGCCGCTTGCCGCCGTCCAGGCTGTGTTTGTTGCCGACGATACCGCCGACCAAGCCGAACTTGTGGCTGATTTTACGGACGACCAGGCCGCCGAAGCGGTTGATTTGATCGTTGAAGTCACGGACGAAACAACCTGTTTCGCGCCGTTAATTTTTTCGGAAATATAACCGGTCGCCGCCGTCCAGGCTGAACTTGTCGCGGATTTCACCGCCGACCAGGCCGAACTTGTGGCTGATTTTACGGACGACCAGGCGCCCGAAACCGCGTTTACGATCGGAGAAAGGAAAGACGAAATCGTGTCTTTGACCTTCTGAATTCCGTCCGAAACGGTTGATTTGATAAACTCCCAGGCTGAAAGGATCGTGTCCTTGCAGTTCTGCCAGATAAACTGGAACGGAAGCGTGATAATCTGAAAAGCGGCCGAAATGATTTCGCCGATCAGCATAACCCCGACTTTCACGATATTTTTTATCGTCGTCCAGGCTTCACTTACCTTTTCGGAAATCTGCGACCAGATTTTGGAGAATTTCTCCTTGATCGCGGTCAATTTTCCGCCCGTTAATTTATCTATGAAGGTATATCCGGCCGTGTAGTAGCCTTTTACGCCCTCGATTGCCGCCGCGGCGATTCCCTTAATTCCGCCGCCGTGTTCCTCATACGCGGACTTGATATTCGATAGCTTTTCAGAAATCGTATCTTTCGCCGCTTGCATGATGGATCCGGCTGTTTTTTTGATGGACGAAAACGCGTCTGAAACCTTGTTTTTGATTACAGATAACTTTCCGCCTGTCGCTGTGTCGATCGCGTTAAAAGCACCCACGACGACGCCTTTCAGCGCGTTCAGGGGCGCCAGCGCCAGCGAAGACAGGGCGCGAAATGCACCTGAAAAGATATTTTTCAGTCCGTCAAGGGCCTTCGACCAGTCACCCGTGAAGACGCCGCTAATAAACTGAACGACGCCCTGGAAGACCTGTTTCACGCCCGAAAAGATATTTGTGATCGTCTGTTTCCAACTTTCGAATACAGACGAAAGGAACGCAAAAGCAACCGGGAATTTGTCTGCGAATTCCTGAATTGCGGCCGAAGCCTTTTCTTTCAGGTTGTTAAATACGCCGACGATCCAGTCGCCCAACTGTGACGCCTTTTCTTTCACGGTGTCCCAGTTTTTATATAGCAACACGCCGATCGCAATAACCGCCGCGATTGCCACACATACAAGTCCAATCGGACTTGTTAGAAATGCGAAAGCCACGCCCAGCGCCGAAGTAACGGCCGTTCCGACCGCACAAATCGCGTTCCAGGCTGTCAAGGCCGCCGTCTGCGCCCATGTGGCCGCTGTGCTGATTCCCTTAACAACTGCGTCCTTTGCGTATAATGCGTAGAGATAGGCCGTTTCCAGCCTGTCCTTTGCTTTCAACGCAAGGTTCACGATCATAGCTTTCTTTTCCGCGCCAAACACTACCACAAGGGCCTTGACGGCTTTTACCGTGTTCATAGTGTCCTTTGCGAATTCAACCATCTTCACCGCCGCAACTGCTCCGGCGATTCCGGTAATAATCGGGATAAGAAGTCCCCATTCATCTAATTTCTGATAAACTGTCGCCGCGGCCCCGATAACTTTCATCATGGCCCCGATAACGGCCGGGATTGCGACCGTTGCAATTTGGGAAATGGCCGGTTTCACTATCTCCCATGCCTGGAACAATTTGTCTTTCAGATCCAGGGCGACCGCGATCACTTTGTCGATCGCTGGCTTGTTTTCTTCAATTTTCGCCTTGATATTCTCGAAGGCCGTGATTCCCGTATCACGTAAAAAAATAAATGCGTCCGTGGCTTTCGTGCGAATTTCGTCAAAAGCTGGCTTCGCCTGGTTAAAGGCCGCGATTGCTTTCTTCGCGAAATTCTCCGCCGCCGGAACGACTGTGTTATAAAATGACTGTGCAACGCCGACCGCGCGGTCAGTAATCGACGGGATCACATCAGCAACCCCTTTGATTGCGTCCTTTGCAAGTGGCGCAAATACCTCGCACAATCGAATTTTAGCGTCATCGACCGCCGAACCAAAAATCGCCATTGCTCCCGGTAACGTGTCCGTCATGGTGTTGGCCATTGCGTCCAGGGCGCCGTCGGAATTATCGAAGGCTTCCGTTAGCTGTGTCCAGGTGGACGCGGCCCCGTCTGCGCCTTCTGCGACGCCTTCCAACAAATAGCCGAACTGGGTATAATAGTTCGTGCCGGCGATTGCCGCCATGTAGTTGTTTTTCTGTTCCTGGGACAATCCAGACATCGCGCCGTTTAATTCCACAAGAATATCTTGCATATTCCGCATTGCGCCGGAACTATCGTAAATAGAAACGCCCAGTTCCTTAAATGCTTTCTGCGCGACGTCTTTCGTTGTCATTCGAACCAGCATAGAGTTCAAAGCCGTTCCGGCTTCCGCTCCCTTGATACCATTGTTCGCAAGGATACCCAGGGCCGCGGCGGTCTGCTTGTAGTCCATACCGGCCGATTTTGCGGCGCCACCACAACCGATCATCGCTTCCATTAAGGCTTGCGCGGTTGTGTTCGATTTGTTATTCGCCTGGACAGCGACGTTCAAGTAATTTGTCAGATCGTCAACGCCCAGGCCCAACGCACTCATTGAGTCAGTTACCAAGTCCGAACAGGTGGCTAGATCCATCGAAGTAGCTTCCGACAAGCGAAGAACCGGTTCCAGCGCCGAAATAGAATCATTCACGTTCCAGCCGGCCAAACTCATATAACCTAATGCCTGGGCGGCTTCCGTGGCTGTCTTAGTCGTGCGTTTTCCCATCTCCTGGGCCGCCGCTTGAAGCTGTTTATATTCATCTTCGGTCGCTCCGGCAATACCGGCCGTTTCGGCCATTGCCTGGTTAAATTCCGAATATGTGTCCACCGCATCTTTGACAAAATCGCCAATTTTTACGGCCGCGAAGGCGGCTGTTGCTATCTTCGCGGCCGTTTTTGCGGCTTTTCCGATTGAATCTAATTTGTTATTAACTCCACTAACCGATTTCGTGAGTGAACTTTGGATTTTTCCACCGATTTCAAGCGCCAGTTCGTAGCTTGTTTTCTTTGCCAATTTCGCTCACTTCCTTTGCTATGTCGATATACTCGTCAAGCGGAAGATCTGTGAAAAAATCTATTCCGGTGTTTGTTGCCATCGCAAGATGGACGGCCGTTTTTTGAATGTCGGCCCCGGAATCGTACCTTACTCGTCTTTGTATAAAAAACCCACAACGGCGTTTTTAATCTTCTGGATCTCTGCGGCCGGAAGATCTTCGAAAAACTCCGCCGGAAGTCCGGTCACTTTGGTAGCGACGATCTTCGCGTATGTGGTTGTGCTTTCAGGTACGAAGCTAGATACACCGGTCTTGTTGAAAGCCTTTTCGATGGCCGTCAATGTACGTCCGGTCAGATCTTCCAGCCCGTGAAGATCTAATTCTGTGAACGTGTCGTCCTCGAATTTGTAGGGCTTTCTGAATTTGACGATCAACTCGTCTTCTTCTTCCTTCTTCGGAAGAAGGGTGTCGGCGATTTCCTCGTTTGCCGGAACGACTGCGATTTCATCGCCGCCGATCATGTCTTCTCTTTTCTGCTCTTTGTTCTCTGTCATTGCTTATTTCCTCTCTTTCCTAAATCTGGCTTCTTACTTTCTGTAAACGGTCAACGCCGTTCAGCTTCCAGATCATGTTGTATTTATCAAGTTCCAGGACGGTACTTCCGGCGATTGTGATCTTGCAGTAAGTAACTTCACGGGTGACTTTCGGTTCGCCCTTGCCGCCCTTCTTCAAAGATCCCAGGTCAAACGCCTTGACTTTTCCCTTTGTCGTTACGACAATGCTTTCAAAATCGTTTGTCTGGGTTGCGGTGTTTAATACCTGCATGGATCCGCGGTAAGTGATCTGTCCGGTCTGGGTAATGAAATCGAAGTATTCGCGGCTGATATTGCCGAAGCTTGTTTCCGTTTCCAAGGAACCGAAAGCGCCTTCGATTGCTTCTTCGATTTCGCCGGCAATTCCGGCCCCGTCGATGGTTTCTGTCATATACTCGAAGTTCGGAAGTGTTACTTCGTTGGAAACCCCGACGTACTTGTGGCCGGCTCCGTAGCTATTGAAGTTGTTTAAGACTGTTGGAATCTTATAGCCCATTATTCGCCACCCCCTTCAAGTGCGTTCTGTGTGATGGTAGGATCAAATTCGAAGACATTGTAAATATCTTCGGCCGGCGTATATCCGCCGATCTTCGTGTGGAACTTAATAGAACCATTCAGGATATTTGCGATCGGGTTTTCGTCGTGGTTGAAAGTGATTTCGCCGCCGGCGATGTCGTCGGATCCCTGTAAACCGTTCAACTGCATATTGAAGCCGGAAACAACCTCGTCGATCAGGCGGTAATTCGTCAGGTCGTCCACATTCTCGAAGAATGTAAGTTTGAAGTTGTTTTCGATGTAGTCGAAAATTGTTACAATGTTGATCCAGCGGTCGATCGGATCTGTGGAAGACGGATAAACCGCGGTATTATTGCCCCAGTTCTTCCAGCCGTTCATATTGATAGCGGTAACAACTCCGCAAGCGTTACAATAATCGTTTGCTTCGTCCATATCAGGAAGGACTTCGGAACCGTCCGCCAGGCATAAGCCGGTGATCTTCGCGTCCTTGTTGGATGGGGAACGGGACGGAACGCCGTTGTTGTTTGCGGCTAAATACTGCAAATTCGCGGCCATCATGGCGGAATAGTACAGTTTATAGTCGCCGACCTTTACCATCGGCCACATAGTGATTTCGCCGCGGCTGGAAATGGCGTTGTTATCCTTAAATTCCTTCACCTTGTCGATGGAATCGGCCTTTCCCTCTGCGGAATCGACGTCCATCACCACTTTTCCGGTGAAAAGGCTGGAAATAGAAGACGCCTTCGCGTCCAGGGCCAGGGCCACGGCCGGGATATGCGACCAGCCAGGGGCCAGAAGTAAAGAAGGAACATAGCCATATTTCGGGTAAACCATGTTTACCAGTTCCATGCCGGTTTTCTTCTTTGTGACCGCGTCAATGGAACCGATCACGTCTTCGTAAGTTACCGCGGAAGGATCTAACTGAACGAAGGACGCTTTCAGACTCTTTTCAGATTTCGCCGCGCCTGTCTTCACGATGGAAACAGCCACGGTTCCGTCAGAAGTGAAGGAAGCGACATAATCTTCATCGACCTTGTAGGTCGTTGTTCCGTCTTCGTTCGCGATCTTTAACTGATCCAGAAGGATTCCTTCTTCATCAATCACAATCTTTCCACCCTCGACCGTGTAGGTCTTAGAAACAGACGCCTTGACGTGCTTCTTCGGATCCAGGACGTTAATCAGGATCAGCGGCGCAACCGCAAAAATGTTGAATGTCGCGTAAACACTCTGACAAAGTGTGTAATTTGCGAAGTCGCTACAATAGCCCAGGGCGGTTACTGCGTCTTCTTTTTTCAGACACGCGAACGGTTTGTTCACTGTGTCGTAAGGATCGGCGGCCAGGTTGACCGGCGCGGTTCCGACTACACACTGAATACAGCCGTCAGAAGTGACCGGATTTGAAATCGCGGTCGCCTGACGGCCGGTTCTAATACCATGTTTGTAATTAGACATTGCTTTTACTCTCCTTTCAGGATATTTTCAATCTCACTTCTGGAAAGGGCTTCGATCTTGTCGTATGCCACGGCTTCGGCCGTTCCTTCCGTGTCGATTGCTTTCTTTGTTTCCACTGTTTCGGCCAGTGGAACGATCAGGTTTTTAATGATGGGCTTTTTTTCTGCCAGTTTAGACAGGTTCGCCGGAAGTCCGTTTTCGAAAACGGATCCGCTTCTTGCCACGCCGCGCAAAGTAGGCCCCATGTACATAACTTTTTTATTAGTCATATTCTGTCTCCTCTATCATCGGTTTGTTTACCGTCCACAAAGTCGTCATGCCGCCGAAGAATTTCGGCCAGGTGTCGTCTTCCTGGAACTTTTTTGAAACCGGGAATTGAATTCTGAAACGGTCTGAAATCAGCCGCTTCTTCAAAAATCGTTCTGAAATCAAATTCAGAACATTTGCAACGTCAAAATGGCCTTGCCGGTTCTCGTTTTTGTCGTTCAGGCCGACCAGGAAATAAACCGAACAAATATTGTCGCCGTCTTCATCCTGGATCACTTCTTCATCAAGGCACACCAGCACATAAGGAAAATGATCGTCGTCATTTTTCCCTTTCTTCGCCGGTAAATTCTGCGGATATACATTGAATTTCACGGGTTCCCCGTTGTTCAATGTGGTGTAGCCTTTCAGAACGTCCTTCACTTCATCGACAAGGGCTTTCTGTAAAAAAATGTCTGTCTGCATTTCTTACCCCTTCCGTAACAGGTTCGCGATTTCCGCGTCAATTCGCTTTTGAAGCGTTTCGTTCGCGTCGTCGTTAATAGCCTTCATAATTTTTTCATTTTTTATCATCTGTGGAACAGACGGGCCGTATAACTGCTTGATCGGAAGGCTTCGGCCGCTGGTACGTGTAAAAACGCCCTTGTGGCCGGATTTCATAATCGCGATAAACGACTTCGGATCGCCGTCTAATGGCTTTACGCCGCCGGCTTTCTCAACTCCGGCCTTGTAGACCTTTGGGGATCTGTTTTTTCCGCGATACCGGACGGGTGTTCCGGGACTTACCTTGAATTTTGAAAGGGCGATCCCGGTTCCGTTCGAAATAACCGCGGCTTTCAGGCTGGATTTTGTCGCTTTTGTGACCGTGATTGTTTTCTTCACGTCGCCACTGGAAACGAAATACTTTCCCGAAGTTTCCTTCGCCATGTTCTTTTTGACGTTGGTTGTCGCGCGGTTGATCGCCCTGGCAACGACCAGCGGCGCCTTCGATTTCAGATTTCCCAGACGCTTTTCGACGTCCTCAATTCCCGTGACTTCGATTTTCTGGACGATCAATCCTGGTTCCCCGTTAAAATAATAGTGTAGCCGCCGAAATCTTCCTTCACGTCAGAAATCGGGTATATCTCGCCGTCAAATTCCATGTGCTGGCCGGCGACCGGCTCATAATCCAGGTCTTTTTTCTGCACGAAGAACAGAATGTCGTCCGTGAAGATTCCGCGTGTCTCGACGGTTTTTCCCATGCTCAACTCGATAATGCGGTCATTATCCAGGACAATGGGGACTTCTTTTCCGTCGATCATGTGGGTTTCTGCGAATTCGTTCATGTTGAAGAAAACACTGTCAAGGTCTTTTTCAAGCTGTTCCTTAAACGACTTCATGGCTCCGGCCCTTACTCCGCGTCGGCTTCGGCTTCTTTTTCTTCCTGGAAATTGATTACTTCATCGGCCAGATCGCCCACTTTTCTTTCCTCGTAATCGTCGCCCAGGTCAAGGCCGATTGAAAGCGCGTAAGCGTAAAGTTCCTTCTTTGTGCGGATCTTTCTTACTTCATCGGCGCTTTTATAGCCGCCAGGGGCCAGTTCGTCGAACATATCGCCGTCGGCGCCGTCCTCGTCGTCTTCCTCGATTTCATCGGCGGCGGCCACGCGCTCGTCGATCTCCACTAACTCGATGAATTTTCTTTTTTTCAGAAAATCCAGGTCGATTTTTGACATATCGGTCGGAAGAATGGATCCGGGCGCGTAAACCTTGCCATTTGTCCGAACTTCAACTTTTGTTCTGTATGCCATCTGTTGACACTCCCTTCATTAAGATCTGTTTACATAGATAACCGCCCAGGACTCCACATCAAACGGACGCGGAAGCGGCCTGGAAGTCAGGCGAAGCATTTTAACCTCGTTTTTCTCGTCGGCGTACTGCTTCGGAACAAGGCGTCCTTCGTAAGTCTGGAACTTCTTGTCTTCCATCTGGGTAACTGCTCCATACTCGATCTGGCCTTCGCCGTCGGAATGGCCCATCAGGACGGTTCCGTCCGGGATCATCGCTTCGTCTTCGCCCTCGTCATTTAAGAACCACTCGTCGTAGGTGTAAATATCAAGGTCAAGTTCCGCGATACGGCCGTAAAAAGTAAGGGCCGGATCCACGACACGCGGTTCGATCACGATGTTCTTCATGTTCAGCATATTCATAGCTTTTTCGACGAACGGGTTCGTTGTGAACTTCTCGATCACGTCGGAAGAAAAGATCGCAATGTCCGGGGCTTTTCCGGTCGCCTTGATGATTTTCTTTCTGATCTGGCGAAGGGTAGGAAGTGGATTGACGGTCGCAAGCGCCCAGTCCTGATCGGCTCCCAGGACAGTAATGTTCGAAAAGCCGAAATCGACCTGAACGTCAACGCCTTCTTCCTCGTCCACCACGTCGATTTTTCCTTCATAGAGGATCTGGCGGCACATCCACTCTTTTCTTCTTGCGATTGCTTCTTCCAGGTCTGTCATGTCCTTAGAAAGAAGTTCGTCCTCGCGTTCTTCCGGTGTTCTCTGACTGTAAACATTCTCACCGATCGCGCGTTTAGAAACATCATCGACGGTCAGCGGTCTTTCCGGCGCGATTTTTGGTGTAGTGAAGCTGTTTGTGTGGAAACCCTGGCGTGTGATTACTTTTCCGCCGACTCTAGGACTTACCAGCGGCGCCATGACGCGTTTTCCTTTTCTCACGTCAAATTCTACCTTTTCGGTGACGTGGGTTTCCTCGCCAGGGAAAAAGGTTTTCTGTAAAAATGTGCGGACGGGCGGCGTCTGGTCGATCGCGTCCATCATTTCACGGGTTGTATAATCAGGCATTGTCTTCTTACCCCCTTATTCGTATTTCTGGACGTTTGCAAGGTGGATCCCGATTCCTTTCAACTCGTCCTCGTAAGTGTCGATAGTTGCGCCAGCCTTAACCGCAACGGCGCCGCGGTTGAAATGGCCGGTAATATAGCATACTGCCGGAATATTGTCGCCTTCGGCGGCGGATCCGGTGTCCGTGTCGTCGGTAAGAATACCGAACGCCTTCATTGTCACGGAAGAAACCGTTGTTCCGGCGATATAGCCGTTCTTGTCAGTTCCCTTCACGATTACGGTTCCGCGTTTCAATACTCCCTGGCCGCGTTTCAGGCCGATTCCCCCTGTCAGGATCGGGAAATCAGGGGAAACGATCAGCGCGTCCGGTGTGAATGTGCCTTCGTTTTTGTTGAATAACTGCATATTATTTCCCCCTTCTCTTGTCGCCCTTTAAGGCGTTGACTAAACCGCCGACTTTGGCTTCTCTCTGTTCGGCCTTCTGCTGGCTTCCGCCGTCGTTTCCAACATTCGGAACGGTTCCAACGCTTCCAGCGCCGGAGTTTGCCAGGTCGTCGGTAAGGTTGTTTAATGTTTTCTGTCCGGCCTGGTTGTTTGCGCGTAACTGTGCAAGGGCCAGATCTGCGGCGGAAAGTGGTTCTTCGTACTTCGCTTTCATCAAAACGTCGTTCGGAATACCGTTCGCGATAGAATCAATGTCTTTGAGTCTGTCACGTTCTGCCTTGATTGCTTCTTCCACGATCTGATTTACAAAATCGGGATAAGCGGTTCTTAACTGTGCGGCGTCCTGGATAGCCGGCGCCGCCGTTGCTGGTGTCATTCCCATTTCACTATTTCCTTTCTGTGTTGTTGGTGTATTTGAAAAAGTTCCGGTTTCTTTCTGCGGCGTTTTAGAAAGATTCTGAACCTTCTTCCGAACTTCATCGGGCGCGAATGTATTTACAAAATTCTTGAAATTATATCCGATCCCGTTCGCTGTCAGGACATTCTTGTCCGTGTAGGAATTCTGAAAGCTGTCTTCGATCAGTTCGTCGCAAAAACCATTGTCGATCGCTTCCTGGCCGACGTACCAACTTTCTTTGTTCATCAATTCTTCGATTTCATCGTCCGTCTTTCCCAGGCGGTCGCGATATACGGACATAATGCTTTCTTTCACCTTGTCCGTGACTTCTGCCAACTTTCCCAACTCTGCGGACGTATAAGATCCGTAAAGGGTTACGCTAGGATTGTGGGCCATCAGGACGCCGTTCTTTGCGATCCGGCGTGTACTGGCGGCCTGAAGGATAATCGTCGCCGCGCTGGCGCAAAGACCGATCACGGTCGCCGTGATTGTCGCTTTGCTCTGAATCAGGGCGGTATAAATGGCATTTGCCGCGAATACATCGCCGCCGCCCGACTGGATCAGGACGTTAATGTTTTTCTTGTCGCCCAGGGCCTTTAATTCGTTGATAAAATTCCGGTATGTGACACAATCGTCGCTCCACCAGTCTTCTTCGGACGAAATCGTTCCGAATAACTGTAATTCCGCACTGTCACCGCCGGAATCAACGAAATTCCAGAATTTGTTGTTCGCCTGGGAAGCTGTGGCCGGAACGGCGTTCGTAAACCGGGCCGGTTTAGTCTTCTTCTCCATCTTCCTTTTTCTCCTTTTCTGTGATTGTTTCCGCGCTCTGAACTGATACAAGGCCGGCTTCCTTCATCATTTCGCCTTCCCTTGCAAGTTGCGCGATATTTGCTTCAAAGTCGCCGCCGGTCAGTTCGACGGTTTCCTTCTGCCTGGTTGAAAGTCCGACATTGATTCGTTTTTCTGCCGCCGCGACTTCCTTCACTGGATCAATCATTCCCTGGCTAGGCCCGTTCCACTGTGCGCCGCAATAGGCTTTTTTAATCATCGGATCCAGGAAAAAACCGGGCGCTTTCAGGCGTCCGGTTGCGATTGCTTCCGTCAGGAATATTTCATAAATCGGCTGGCATAAATCAGCCGCTAACCAGGTTCTTTTCATTCGAAACGCCTTCCAGGCTTCCAGAAGTGCCGCCCTGGAAGCGGAATAGCTGGAAGTAAAGGATTTCGTCAGAAGTTCGACCGGAATTTCAAGCGCGGCCCCGACATACTTCGCAAGGGCCGTCACGAAGGCGTCGAAATTCGTTGACGGTCGTTTCGCGTCCGCAATCTCGACCTTTTCGCCCGGATTTAAGACGTTCACCATGCCAGGGCCTAGTTCATAGCTTGTCGGATCACTGGAAACACTGTCTTCGTCATCCACAACGCCGCCGAACCCGATGTCCGACGTCCCGTTCTCCGATGTAATAAAGACGGTAAAAAAACCATTGATAACGGCCGCCATCATTTCGGCTTCACTGTACCGCGTCAACTGCTTCAACGCTTCGATAACCGGCGCCAGATACGGGACGCCGCGGTACTGTTCCGCGCGTTCCGTCTCGTAAATCATAAGCACGTTCGGGGATCCGGTCTTATCTCCGAAGGCTTTTACCCTTGTCCATTTCTTTTCCGCCCGAAGTGTGCTGTTCGGGTAGGTGCTACAAATGTGATAGGCGACGATTTTCCCGGAATCGTCCACTTCCACGCCGTTATAAATCCGGTTGTGGGTGTTTGGATCCGTGGCGTACAAATACACGCTGTTTCCGGTCTGGTGTGGCGTGCTTATGCGATCTGCTTCGATCAGGTGAATTCGTAGGCCATACGGGTAAAATTTATAGGGCTTGTCGTACTCTAAAAGGACGCAAGCGTCGCCATTCATCAGCCAGGACATACACGCGACCTGTTGGATCTCGTAAAAATTGTTTACCCTGGTAGAATCACAAAACTTTGAGTCCGCCCACAAGGCGAATTCGCGTTCCGCGTCCTTCTGCCAGCGCTCTTTTTCCTGGCGGCTCATTCCCAGATAGTCGCCGTCGATCGTGCTTTTTAACTGTAAGCCCTGGCCGACGATGTTTGTTCGGTTTGTCTTAATGGCCGACACCGCCAGGGGCGCGGACATATAAAGGCTTCGGGATCTCTGCCGCAAGGTTGGAAGGTTCTTGTCGATGTCTTCCTGTGGTGTCTTGCTGTTTGCCAGCCATCCACGCATAGAATTTTTATTTCTGGAAGCGCCCGACTCGTCATACCCGGAATTTTGAAAGGAACGGATCATTTGCAATTTGAACCGGTCTTGTGTCCGGCGGAGTGCCGCGGACGGGTTGACAATCTCGACCGCTTTGTCGAAAATATTCAATTTTGCACCGCCTTTCTCAAATATCCCGTGGAATAAAACGACCGGCGAAATTCCTTCCGCCGGCTTCCAACTGTTCAACCTGTTTTTCTATGTCTTTGATCGTTGCCCGGATCGTGGATAAGTCCGCACGTTTCAGACTTTTTGTTCCGATCACGTATTCCTGGTTTAATAAAACGGCTTCTTCTGCTTCATAGTACAGATTTAAGCGCTTTTTCAGTCTTTCCAGGCGTTCCTGTTTCACTCTACTTAACGCCATCTTATCAACCCCCCTTTACAACTGGACGCCGCGGCTTGCGACGCCTGTTTTTTTGGTAGCCTTCTTTTTCGGCTGTTTTTTCATGTAGTTTATACCGGCCTTGATTTTTCCTTCCAGAACGTCCCAGTTCGGACGAAGAATTTCCGCGGCCGCGGTGGAATAGTTGCGAAGATCCAGCGGTTCGTTTCGGGTTCCCGATTTCTTCACCCACTTAATGACTGGACGGCCGTCCTTAATGTGAACGACACGCTGTTCGCTATTGATACCCTTGATATAGGTTTCATTGTAACCACGTTCAGCGTTAATCGGAAAATGGCAATACCCCGGCCCTTCGTCAACCGTGTTTAATCTCGTCATAAGGATTTCTTTTCCACTGTCAACGCCCAGGATAAAGACCTTCACTTTATACTGGTTGTTTGTCGATACCTTGTGGATCAGTGGTATTCCAGGGCCGCCCATTCCTTTAATTCCATAAATGCGCTTGCCCTTGCGTTCCATCTTTTTCAGCCATTTATAACACTGTGTTGTGAAATGGCCGCCGGTATCAATACAAGTACACGCCAGAAGAAGGGATGTTCCGCTTGCGAAATATAATTCCCGGTCAAGGTATTCTTCCAGGCGATCCCAGGTTTCGTCTTTTTCCAGGTCGCCGAAGATCTTTTCATACCGGATCCCCCACGACTCATAGCCGCGGCCCCATCCGGTGATCTCCACTTCGAAACGGTCGTCCTGGACATCGACGCCGGCCGTCAGAAGAAGAACGCCGTCCGGGATTTCTGCTTCGTAGCGTTCCCGGCGTGAAAGAAGGGAATCGTCGTCGGCACTCTTGCCGCGTTCTTCCCAGGTTTCGCCCAGACTGGTATTGATAAAGGTCTTCATTTTGTTTATGTCGCCGTTTTCCTTCAATTCCTTGTTAGCTTCCTGGAAATCCCGGATAATTTCTTCCCAGTGTTTCCAGGGCGACGCTAATTCGTTTAAGTGGAACGACCTTTTCCGGCGGCGATCCGGGAATTTCGCGATATATTTTCCGGTCTGTTGTTTCCAGTCCATTTCGGAAATGTGTTCACCGCAAAACGAACATTCCATTGTCGCGTCGGAAAAATGAATCCGCCCCCATTCGTAAGGCTGGAACCGGCCGCAACACGGGCAAGGAACACACCATTCTTCCTGTGAACCGGAAAGAAATTCCTTTTCAATCTGGCTTTCGCCCTTGATTGTAGGCGTTGAAACCTTGATTTTCTTTCGGTTCCAGAAGGTATTTGTTCGTTTTTCCGCTAATTTGATCGGATTTCCTTCGCCGCCAGCGCTGGCTGGGTATCTGTCCGTCTCATCCATCAGGACAATTCGGATCGGACGGGACGCCAGGGACGCCGGAGAATTCGCGCCGGCCATTGTAATATGACCGCCCGGAAATTTCTTGTGAAGAATTGTGTTCCCGGAATCCCTGGATTTTGAATCCTTTACTTTGTCCGTTAATGCCGGCGTGTCGCGGATCATCGGGGCCAGTCTGTCCTTCGAAAAGGCTTGCGCCATGTCAAGGGTAGGCTGGACAACCAGGATCGGCGCCGGATCGTAGTCAACATAATAGCCGATCGTGTTCAAAATCAATTCCGTTTTTCCGACCTGGGCCGAAGACATGATAACCACTTCTTCACACGCCGGATCGTTTACCGCGTCCAGAATTTCGCGCTGATATGGGGCGCGGTCTGTGTTCCACTGTCCGGGTTCCGCGGCGGACTCTGCCGAAAGTTTTCTGTACCGGTCGGCCCACTGGCTAACTGTCAGGATCGGGGGCGGCGCCACAATCTGGGCGATCTCGCGGAACAGTTTCACCGTTTTAAAGTCGATTTGAAGGTCAGATTTGTTCATCGTCTTCACCTTCCACGTATTCGTCACTATAAAAATCAGCCGGATTGTAGTCTTTTAATTCGTTCAGCGCTTCCGTGACTTCCGACGTCAGGCGTTCCTTGATATAACCGGCGTCGCGGTCTTCCAGGACTGGGGCAACTTTGGCCGGAATGTTCATCATTCTTGTTTTGAAGGACGATAACATATCGGTCATAACATGGCGAACGTCGTCCGCCTTGTGAAGTTCTCCCTTCATGGTCTGCAATTTCATTTCTGAAATATGACGCTTGACTCTTTCGTGAAGGGCTTTTTCTTCTTCGAAGTTCAGTTCGCCGTCTGGATTGTCGCCGTCGTTGCTGTCAACGGCCAGTTTCAGCGAAAGAATATAGTTCTTCAAGGAATCGACCAGGTTATAACGTCCCTTCGCCGCCCGGACGATGATTCCTTCTTCTGCCATCTGGCGGATCCTTCGGTCGGTGACTCCGAAAATGTTCCCCAGGACGGCCGCTGATACGGTCAGGCTGTCTATATCCGTGACTTTCGCTGATTCTGTTTCCTGTTTTGCCATACCTGGCCCCCTTTCTGCCGCCCGAAACGGAAACGGCAACTTTCGTTATTTTTTTTCTGTATCTGGGAAGATTTTGGGCCTCGTAGACCCGCAACAAAATTTTGTCCGGCGGAAGAACCTAAAATTTTTTCGGGAATTTTTTTCAAAAAACCATCATGGCCGGTCGCTCCGTCGGTCGCTCCCCTCTCTTGTCATATCTTACTATTGTGTCAAATGGTCGGCGGACGTCCGCTTTCATTATAGTGCGAACAAAAGGCTACACCGTCACTTGTCACGCGCCCGTTGTGTCAAGTACAGGGTAAAAAGAAAAAGAACTTCCCATTCTTCGCGCGTCTTCAAGGCGTGTTTGGGTGTTCTTTTATTTGCGGCCATGCTTGAAGGTCAGGCCCTTAATCAGTTTGTCTTTGTTGTCCTGGTTGATCCCGATGTACCGAAGTGTGACGCTTATGTCTGCATGGTTGAAGATCTCTTTCAGTGTCACGGCGTCGTGTGTCTGCTGGTACATATGATAGCCGAACGTCTTTCGTAATGTGTGCGTTCCTATGCTGTCCAGGCCAAACTTCCGGCCGGCCGCCGATAATATGTTATAGGCTTGCTGGCGTGTGATTGCTTTATTCTGATAGTTCGGGGAACGGAACAGATATTCAAAGTCACGCTTCCCGGAAATATATTCGTCGATAACTGGCCGTAACTCTGAATTTATCGGGAAACGCTTTTCCTTCCCGGTTTTCTTCTCTCGAATATAAACCGCGTCTTTCCCCTTTACATCGCGCACGCGAAATTTTAGGATGTCAGAAATTCGAAGGCCCGTATAAATTCCGAACATAAAAAGGACGTAATCTCTTTCGTTGTTCGATTTCAGATAGTCGGCCAGATCCATAACAAGATCCATGTCCCGGATCGGTTCGACCGTGTTCATCATTTACGCCCCCCTTTCTTTTTCAGGCATGAAAAAAGCGCCGCATTTCTGCGACGCCTTTTCGAAGGTCTTATTGATCCACTTATCAACATACACATTATAGCACACGGGAACACGACATTTCCACGACATCTTTTACGACATTTTTACGACATAAAACACGACATGAAATACGACATTGCATTTTTACACTTTCCCGTGTATTTACTGGGTTTTTCGAACTTTCGGTCTTTCAAAAACCGGTTCAAATTTTTGAAAAATTTTCGTTTCAAAAAATTTTCATTTTCAGATCAAGCCGCGGTCTTTCATGTCCCCTTCGATCCGCTGTTCCTGACGGACGGACAGACCGATTTTTTCGGCGGTTCTTTGCTGTGTCTCTTTCAAAATCACGCGGTTGTAATAGATTTTTTCTTCGTAGCCGGTCAGGCTCGAATAAATCTTTTGCACGCGCTTTTTGCTCCGGCGAAGTTCCTTCCGTTCCTCTGTCAGTGTTCGGATGTTCGCTTCGTCGCGCTGGATCAGTTCCAGCCCTTCCAGAAAAGAAATGTGAGTGCTAGGCGAAGACTCTTTCGAATAGTCAATTCCACCAACGCCAGAAGGGCCATTCCACCCACACATTTTTTTGATCTTGTCAATCGACCTTCTGTGATTTTTGATTCGCTCATTACACAACATAATTTGAAGGTCAATGTCTCTAAAAAGGTTCCTTTCGTTGTTATTAGACGGTTTCGCCATTAGGCTTCCCCTTGCAATCACGGCCGCTTCGTGCTATGATTATTAAAGGTTTTGTGGGCGGAGAAGTCGGAAACGGCGTTCCGTCCTTTTATTTTACAACAATCTTTTTGTCAAATCAACCGTTTTCATAATCTTTCACCACTTCCAGCCACAAGCCCCGTTTTCCGTCTTTGTAATAAAGAAAATCGGTATAGATCCCAGCTTTCAGAAGTTCTTCGGACATCCTGATCGCGTCGTCCGCGTCCCGACATTTTATCGTGTCGCCGGCTTTAAGTTTCTGCGGATTCTTCGTCCTGGACATTCTTTTCTTCCCCTTTCGATTCCTTGATCCCGAAACTGCTATTATAACCGGCGTCTTTCAGGATTTTTCGAACTTTTTCAAATTCTTTCTTTGTGAAATTCTCAACCCTGGCAATCACGACCGAATTTTCGACTTTCGCTTTATATCCGGCCGCGGTCAGTAATTGAACCGCTTCTTCTTTGCTCATTTCCTCACCTTTCTTGTACACATGAAATATAATTCCCGTCGGCGTCCTGGTAGATCTCCACCGGGAAGGCCAGGGCTTCGATAACTCCGATCAGCTTCGCGTCTTTTGGAATATCCTTCGTTTCCACCGAATAAGAATTCAAATAAGCCGTTTCAAGTTCTGGATCGTTATCGTTTAGCGGTGCCGGCTTGAAATCTTCGGTTTCATTCACGTTTTCCTGGTTCTTTTTCCTTCTTGCCATCTTGTAAGCCCCCTTTCTTTACATTCACATAGCCAAACGAACCGCCAGACAGGAAAAAGGCCCTTCCGGCCGTTTCGTCCATGTCCCCGTTGTCAATATGGCTTTGATAACAGGCGGCCGCCCGTTCCCTGGCTCCGCGGTCGCCGTATGCGTTGACGCGCCAGCCGGCGCCGCAAATATTACAGTAAATCACTTCGTCGATTTTTACCGGGTGTCTTTCCCGGTAATGCTTTTCGATTGCGATCCGGTCTGTCGAATTCTTTCCGCAAACCGGACAGCAATAATATTTTACACTCCGGGATCTCTGGCGGCTCATTCCAGGTCAACCCCCAGTTCAACAATTCTTTTATTGTTCTTAATGTCCATCGTTTCGATCTGCTTCTTCCAAACCGCGCCGTAAATCTGAAAATCCTTTTTCAAGGTCAGAAAATAACGCTTGTGTGGATCGCGTAAATGAAGTTTTATAAGGCTGTCCGTCAGGTGATCGGTGACGCCTTTGTCTATGACTGTTATATCAATCCTGGCCGCGGCCCGATTGAATTCCCGGCAAATTATGACATATTCCGGGCGTTTATTTTTCTTTCCCATTCTCTAGTTTCCTTTCTGGCCGTAAACGACGACCATTGACGGAAAAGGGGCGCTGTTTTTACTATCGCCGAATTTCAGGCGACCACGTATGAAGCGAATTTCCGCTTTGTGGTATATGTAATCGTGGAACCATTTTGTATCGGTTCGCGCTGGTAATAACATAACGACAAGGTTTCCGTGATCCTCATTCGTGCGAAAGGCTTTTTCCACCCATTTTCCTATTTCCCGGCCATACGGGGGATTGCAAAATACCCTATGCCCCCCCCCATTCTTTCAAAAGGCCATTGTCGGCTATGGTATAATATTTTTCGCACTTATGGTTGAATTCATCAGCACACGGATCCAGGTCGAAATGAAATTCCTTGTCAAGTTCAGCAAAGAACGCCTTCGGTGTGGCCCATGCGTCCGTTTTGCTGGAAAACATAACATTTGTGTTCATTCATTCTTTCCTTTCGTGTTCATGCTATCAGGAAGCCATTCAGGGAAGTCATAAATTGACATCTGGCCGTCACATTCGTAATCATCCAGGATCCCCGAAGGTTCCGTTTCGTTTTTTGGTTTCTTTTCTTTGTTTTCCACTCCTTAATCATCCTTTTTTCGGATCATAGTCTTCAAATCGGCTGATTGTTCGGAATATCCGCCTATTATTCACATACCTTTGAAGAAGCCGAACCGGATCATTCCCTTTCGTGTGTTCCTTGTCGTAAATCATCACATAAGGATCATAGCCCAGATCGCGAAGTGTATAGATTCTTTCAAGGTCTTGTTCGAATGTGGTGTCAAAATTCGTCAGGACATACACACTTGTTTTTCTGGCTCCCCATCCGGTTATTTCCTTGAACTGGCGGAACTTCGGAAGGATTGTTTCTTTGTCCTGGTACTTATCCCAGGCAAAATGAACGCTTTCGACGCGAAGTTTTCCGATCATTTCCGCCTTTTCTTCGGTCATTAGCCGAATATCTAAGCCCTGGTTTATATTTATCCTCGCCTTACTGTCTATTAGCTGTTGCAATAATTCTTTCCAATCCCGACAAGCTAAAATATTCGGATCGCATAGCATTATATTTTTCTGTCCATGCCAGAATTCGGATAGATCAGCAACCTTGACCGAACATTTTCCTTCTTTCGCGGCCACATGGCAAAAGTCGCAACCGCGCGGACATCCTCTTGTAAGAAATCCGTAAGCCGTGTCGGTTATTCCGTAAAGGCCATAATCTGGATAAATATGTTCTATTTCCGGCGGAAGCGGAATGTCCTTCGTTTTGTCGAATTCTTCTTTTCCGTCCTTCAAAGAAATACAATAACCGGATCCGCCTTTTATTACTTCGTCGGTGTCGATATAATATTCATAATCCGGTGTAAAGCTGAATACTTTTGACATATACACCCGATCCATGTGTCCCGAAAATAACGGCTGATACCACGAAACATCGTCGCCGCGTGCCTTGTGGTATGCCGATATTTTCATCAATGGGATATTCGGGAAATTATGTCCGTCAACATCAATCAGACCGATTTTCTTTTTACTCGACATTCGACCGATCGAAGGTTGTAAACGATGTCTGTCCGTTCTCGCGGACTGCTTCGGTTCCGACAACGATTTCCAGTTCAACCGGTTCATTCTTTACCAGGTCAAAAACGACAAGCGCCTGTCCCTGTTCCACTGCGTAGGTGATCCCGGTCGCCTGGCTAGCTTCGGTCATAAGGGACATAAATTTATTTATTCTTTCCTGTTGATTTTCCATTTCTTTTCCTTTCTGGCCTTCAAGATCCATTCTTCCTGTTCCCGATCTTCGTCCTTCTTTTCATCGTCGCTTTTACGTGACACGGCCGCGGCCAGTGCGAAGATAAACGCTAGGAATACCACGGCGGCGGCCATTATAACCAGGGCTTTCATTTCGCGTCTCCTTCCTGGATAAGCTGTTCGCCGTCGTAAGTGTAGACATCCGCGGCCGGGATCGTGTAAAAATTCGGGTAAAAATTATATTTCTGGATCCAATCCTGGAAGACAGCTTCAAGGCCGTTTTCCAGTTCTTCGATCTGTTCCTTTGTGGCGTCGTCCAGGTAATCGTCGGCCCACTCGCCGCCCTCGTCCTGGGCCTGGCACTGAACCGCTTCGATCACGTCGTAACCAGAATTTGAAAGCGACGGACGATAAAATTCACACTGGCCGACGAAGATCTTATTCGGAATCCCTCTTTTCGGTGGATATTTCTTGAATTCCTCAAATTCCGCGATCGCGTCCTTCAAGGCTTCTTTCGTGTTGTTATAGGTGGCTCCGTAAGTCTCGCCATCGAAGCTATACGCGACCAGGTTCGCCGTGTATTCCTGGATATAACACCAACTTTGCGGCGGCCTGACAACTCCGGCCGTGTCAATCTTGAACGCCTGGTCGAATTCGACCGGTGTTCCTTCCTGGACGTGCCAGCCATAAAGACAAGTATCGGTTTTCCCGTTGGCCCCGTTGGCGTATTCGAATAATTCGCCAGGTTCTAGGCCGGAACATTCCGAAAGTTCCTTGTAATCGTTGGTTTTCTTGATATAGTCGCAAGTAAACGCGCCCATGATTCCGCGGCCGGTCACATAGCAGACCACCCGGAAGGGATATTCAATCCCCTTCGGTCTGTTCTTGCGGATTTCCAGTTCCTTTTCCCCGGAAAGAATTTTCTTCCACCATTTTTCCTTAATGCTTATCAGGACTGTTTTCACTCTCGATCGCTCCTTTCTGGATAAAGCCCTTAATTTCTTCGATACACTCCGGGCAAAAATCTTTTACCGTGTATCTGTTGATAAAGTCGAAAAGACCGCAAAACAGGCCGTTTTTCTTCGATTCCTGACTTTTCTTTTTTCTCTCCGCTCTAGCCGGAACTATTTTGATTGTCTTTGAATTTACTTCATCGAACGTCTTTCCGCACCGGTCGCAAGTGCAAATTGTTTTTACCATCATTCTTTTTCCTTCCTGGCTATTTGTAAATTATGCCGGTGTGCTTATTCTTGAAGCCGATCCGGCCGTGGATCTCATAGCCTTGTAATTCTGCAATTTTCCTGAATATCTCCACAAGATCGGTTACTTCCTGCGGCTGTTTATCGGTCTTTCGGATCGCGCGTTCCGCCGTAACGTCACGATAACCGGAACCGTTGTATTTTAAGTCGTCCATTAACGGAACGGGAATTCCCCGTCCCCTTCCGGGATGTCCATAAACGAACTATTTTCCGGCGCCGGCGGTGGAACCTGTTCGTTTTCCCTGGTCTGTCTTCGTGTTTCTTCCTCTGCCTTCGTTTCGGCGAAGTTGATTTCATAGACGCGGACAGTCTTTGTATAGATTTTTCTTCCGCCAGGCTCCGTATAATGCCCGGATTCCAGACGGCCGACAATCTCGACCTTCTTGTCTTTTCTTAAAAAGTTTTTCGCGAATTCCGCGTTATGTCCGGTACACTTGCAGTCGATAAAATCGACCGCCTGGCCGCCGTCCGGGATTTTACCGTCCCGGACGCACATAATCGTAAATGTGGCAAATACGGCCCGGTCGCTGTCGTATTTCAAAACCGGATTGTCCGTAAGTCTGCCAGATCCCAGCCATTTGTTCATTTGCTTTTTCTCCCCTTTCCTTTTCGTCTCATTGGTTTGTGGTGCATTTTCAGCCAGTTATTCGGCATTTCCCGGTAGTCAATCGGCTTGTCCATGACTTTTCCGACCGCGGCGGATAGTTCAAGTAATGCTTCCGCGGCCGCTTCGCAACCCATGCCGAAGCCCTTCAAAACTGTGTTAATGTTTCGAAGGCCGGCCTGGCGTTCGATCAGATTCGCTATGTAGCGTTGGAATGTTTCATCCGGCGGCAAGTGCCGCGCGATCTCCCTTGTCAGGTCTTCCGGCAAGTAGAAGACAATCGCTCCGTAATGTTCCGAAAGGGCTATCACATAGACCGCGAACATGTCAAGGCCGACTTCATAGGCGAATAACAAGTTCACTTCGCCGACCGTGTGGGTTTCCTTTCCGAACTGAAATTCAATCCGGTTAATAGCTTCGTAGATCTCCGCTTCCGGGTCAGTTTCTTTCGACGGCTTTGAAGATAAAAATTTTCTTTCCCTTGCTGTACTTTGCAAGTTTTTTTCGCTTTCTTTCAGCGTCTTTCTCTGTCCCTCGAATAATCGCTCTTTCCTCGCCTTCCACAATGATAAAATACTTTTCTTTACATTCCACAAAATTCATTCAACCACCTTCCCGTTTCTATTCTGCCAGGCGTTCCTTGTCGCCGGCGTTTTGAAAATTCTTCCCGTCGATATAGCCATACTGGCGAAGAAGATCGTGTTCACTGCTTCTTTCAAATTCCCGTTCCTGGTATTCTTCCATTCCTGGGATTTCATCGACAAACGCGTTCACTTCTGCCGGAACCAGGCAAGCCAGGGCGAAGGTTTCGCTTTGTTTCTTCTGGTCTTCGAAATTCTGGTGAAGTCCGGCGTTAAAGCCTTCGACGTAGTTCATTTTTTCATTCCGGCCAAACTCCCGGCCGGCTTCCGCATAAATCGCCCGAAGTGTCGCCATTCTCCGGCGGATCACCTTCACGGCATAATTAAAAATGTTAATGCTGATCTGTGCGTCTTCGTCGAACCCGAAAAATTTAAGCCGGAACGCGCCGCCGGATCTGCGTCTTGACGAAATAACCGCCCGACACCTGAAATTCCCGGCAATCAGACAGCCAAGATCGACCACCCAGTCGTCGCGGAACGACGGTGACGTGTAGGACACAACCGGGCGTTCCTTCGCCTTGTCCGGGTTGATCTGGCTCATTTCGATTTCGTACTTTGCCATTAACTCTTGTGCTTTTAACATGGCGGCCTTCGCTTCGTTCTCATTATCCGAACTGGATAAGGCGATCAGCTTTTCGATCTTGTCAATGATCTTGTTATCTGCTTCATTCATGTTCTTTCCCTTTCTCGAATTTAACGACGACCGCTTTGTCGTCGATGTAGTAATCAGCCGTTATTTTTCGGCTGTTCACGCCGTACATTTCAACGATTTCTGGTATATTATCGTTCACGGCGTCGAATTCAAGCCCGTGTTCCCGGCACTGGGCGACCGCGCTTTCCAGTGCTTCCCCGACGCGGCACGTCCACAAAATAACCTTGTGGCCGCCAGTCCGAAGATCTGAAAGCCAGTTCATCAGGGCTTCGTTCGGTTCCCCGACTTCCGGCCACTTTCCGGCACTGGATAACACGCCGTCGAAGTCAACCGCTATAATCACGCCCCCAGAAGACGATCCAGAAGGTCGTCGTTCTCCTTCCTGGCGATTGCGGTTCTGATTGATTCGTCCGGGAACTGCACCGGCAACGCCATTTTGATAATTCGGTTTATGATTCTGTCGTCGAAATTCAATTCTTCCATGCGGCAATTACTTGTAAAAATTGTCACACGCTTTTCGATCATGCGTCCGTTTAAGATATTATAAAAACGCTCATTGATCCAGGGTTTCACGGCTTCGACGCCGATGTCGTCGATCACCAGGACGGGAACCGAAACGATTTCCTGGATCAATTTCTGTTCGGTTTCTTCGTTCTTCCATTCGCCGCCCCAGGTTGCTTTTATCTGATCCAGAATTTGAATTGTGGTCGCGAACTTTGCCGCGATGATCTTTTTCTGGATCAGGTCGTTTGCAATGGACACGGCCAGCCTGGTTTTACCGGATCCCTTTGTCTGTGAATAAAAATATAAGCCTTTGCCGGTTTCCCGGATCTCGTCGAACTGTTCCACGTACCGGGAAGCGATAACCTTCGCCATCTGGGCCAGTTCGCGATTCTCCTTCGTGCTATAACAGTCGGTTTTGAAATTCTCGACCGTGTGGCCTTCAAATTCCTTCGGGATAGTGGCGAAGGACAGCTTTCTTTCGATTGCCTGGCGTTCGAAGATTCCGCATTTGCACCGGCGACAAAATTCGTACCCGTCCGGGCCTGTCACCATTTCCCAGCCGCTATCATGGCAAATCGGGCAATTATATTTCGGTGTCTGATCGTCCGGCGTTTCTTCGGAACCGTTCAAGCGCCGCGCTCGTCGTGCCATCAGGTCGGGAAACATTTTGTTCATTGTCTCCTGGATTGATTCTTCCATTTGCGGATCCCCCTTTGTTTTGATATGTGCCTTCAAGCGTCTTCAAGGCGTTTGTTTTATTTATCAGCCAGTCGAAGGAACAACCGTTCCATTTCCCATTTCTGCCGGAAAGAAAGTCGCTGTTCTGTGCCGCCTGGAAAATGATGTGTAATTTTTTTTCGGGTTCCAGCCCCGGAAAGATTTTCAGTTTGTCCAGTTCTTTCACCAGGGAACGGATCTTCGCCTTCCTGGTATCATTCAATCCGCGGATTCCTGGAAGGGCTGGACAGGTATTTCGAAAGTCTTCCACGATCAGGTCATAAGATAACCGATCCGTTTTCTTCGGTTTTTCCGGTTCGCGGTCAGGAACTTCGGATTTTTTTCCCGAAGTTTCGACTATATCTTCGTTAGAAGATATATTATATATATCTATATTCTTATTCTTATTCTGTTCCGTGATTTCACGATTTGTCACGCGTGATGTAACGTGACGCGTCACGCCATCGGTCACGATTTCAGCTTCTTCTTTCGGCAAAACCGCCGGTTCTTCCTGGGGTTCTGACTTTTCTTCCGGCTGTGACATTCCCAGAAGGGCGCGTTTCTTTTCGCGCTGTCTCTGCTGTCTGATCCGGTTTTGTTCTCTGATTCTCTCCATGCCTTCGCTGTTCTGGTTCGCTTCGAAGTTGGTTATGTAGATCCCTTTTTCGGTTCTCTCGATCATGTGGAACTTCTCGAAGGTCGTAAGGGCCAGGCGGACGGTTGCCAGCGGCTTATTAAAAATAGTCGCCAGCATTTCGTCAGAATATGGGAATTCGTCTTCGATCAAGACAAGACCCTTCGCGTTGCATTTACCGGCAAGCGCAAGAATACGGATCCACACGACCAGTATCGCGTCGCCTTCCGGCATGGATTGAATGATTTTGATTTTATCGTCGTCAAACATATCTACACGAAGTTTGATCCAGTTAATTTCCGCCATAAAAACACCGCCTTTATAAATACTTGCTCATAATGTCCCGTTTTGATTTTGGTTTCGGGGCTTCCGCCGCCTTCTTCGGCGGCTCCAGATCGTCCAGGAAGTTAATTGATTTCTTCATCCGGGTTTCTCTGGTTGCTGTCAGGTTCTTTTCGATCACCTCTTTGTTTTCATCCACTTTTTTATACACAATATCCAGACGTGATTGTGGATAAGTCAGCCCCGAAATACAACAAATTGTGATTCCTTCGTCATTGAAGGTCTGGAAGGTGTCGATCGGGGTTCCGATCGCTTTTTCCAGTTCCGGCATGGTTACACCGTCCGACAATGACGCTGTGATGTATTTAACGGCTCTGTCGCCCTCGATAGGGGCGTAAGGGTTATCTTGTATAGCCTTAATCGTTTCGGCGCTGTTTTTGGCCTTTCTGGACGTCACAAGGGCCATTCCGTGGGCGCTTAGTGTCTCCATGATTTCGGCCTTGTCAATATTGCCCTTCACGCTCTTGTGTTTCTCCGGCACTTCCAGGAACGAACAGAAGTCGTCCACGAAGGAAGTATTGATTGACAATTTTTCCGCCCGGTCGTTGTCCAGGATGAAGCAAGCGGCCGTTCCGGCGATTTCTGTCAACTCTGAAAAACAGTCGTAAGAATTGATATGCGCCTTCACGCTTTCATTCTGCCCCGGAACAATCGTGATCGCTCCGATGGCGCGGCCTTCGTCGATTAAAAGGTCAATCAACATCGGGCCGGCTCCTGAACCGGTTCCGCCGCCGCTGGCGAAGATAACGAACGTCAGATCCGCCTTGATTTTGGTTTCAATCTCTGCCGCGATACGGTCGAAGTCGTCGATCACAAGCTGTTTCGCCTTCCGCCGGTTCTTATTGCAACCTTCACCGCCCGGAATGTGGTATTTATATTTTGCGTGTTCCAGGGTGTCAAGGTCTTCCTGGGACGTGTTGATGTAAAGGACATTAAAGCCCCGATCTTCGAAAAGCTGTCCAATGTTGCCGCCGGCCTGGCCGACCGCTACAAAAGCAATTTTATTTTTCATGTTCTGATTCTCCCTTCGTGGTATTATCGGACGTTTTCCGTCCGGTTGTCGTTTCTGTTCTGGCGTCACTTCGTTTCATGCTTCGCCCCTTCCAGGAATTCCCGTCCGGTGTCCGTGATGAAGAACGTGTCCGCCCGGCCTTCTTTCAAGCCGCGGCCGATATATCCGGCGTCTTCGAATTCCTTGATTTTTTTGAAAATTGTGTTCGGCTTATAGCCGAATTCTTCCGTGTCGGAAATCTCCTGAACCGACATTGAAGATAATTTGTTCGTCGCCCCGTTCTGGGAAAGGATTGACAAAACGATAAAGCCTAGTCTGTTCAAAGTTTCACCGCCTTTTTTCTCTGATTTGCTCTGATAAACTCTGATAAACTCTGATAAACTCTGATAAAGTCGGATTTACTCTGATAAACTCTGATTTATTCTGATTTATTCTTCCAGCGGCCGCGGCTGTCCGCGTTCCGCGACGACTTCTTCGAAAGTTCTATCGCCTAACATTCGTTTACCTTCCACGCGCCCACATTTCGGACACTTGCCGTTTGAAATGCACGAAAGGAATGTGAAACCACAAGTACAATAGACTTTCCAGAATGGATCCGTTGCCTTTGTGATTCCGTCTATGCAATACGGGGCTTCCCTTGTATTTCTAACGATTGACATTTCTTCACGTTTCCCCTATAATTATTAAAGGCTGTGTCCAAAACGCGGCCAACATCGGGCGCAACGTGTCAGGGTTCCAATCTTTGACGTTGCGCCTTTGCTTTATGCTGAATTTTTCGCCCCGATCGCGCGGTCTGTCATAATGCCGATTGTCAGGGCGTCCAGGGTTTCCGAAAGTGCGGCGTCAAGTTCCTTCGGCGTTTTGATTCCGAAACCCTCTAAAATGCTTTTTAAGTTCTCAACCTGGCCGTTCTGGCCTTCGTTTGTTTTCTTCATACTCTCACCGCCTTAATAGTATTCATCCGGGGCCGTAACGTGGAACCAGACATTCGTTCCATTCTGCCGCCAGTCAACGCGAAGATATTCAAATTCCTTCGTGACCGTCTTGTCGATGTCGGCTTCGGTTCTGTCGTCGTCCAGGTACTTTTTGAACTTCCTTGTCCGGCCGTTGGCTTTTAAGATGATCCATTCGCGGCCGATCTGCCAGCGAATGTTTTTCTGAATTTCTTCGTCCCATTCCGGGAAAGAACAATACTGATATTCGCGGACGAAATGAACCGCTTTCGGGTACATAGTGATTTTCGTGTTCATTCCGACACTGTTCATGTACTTTACGCAATGGGCGGCGAACAGTTCTTTCTGATCGGATGTAAGGTCTTCATATCCAGGCGTTTTTCTAATATCGAAGCCGTGAATAAAAAGAATGTCTTCGGCGGCGCGTAAACAGTAATCAGAACGGCCGCACGTTTCGTATAATCTGCATACGCCCTTGTAGGACGTGTTGATCGTTGGTTTATACATGGTTCCACCTTTCCGGCCCTTACGGGCCAATTAACGCGCTATCGCGCGGAATACAGATTTCAGTTACCGGATAACAGGTTCCCCTAAACAAGCGGAGAAGAAGCCGAGGTTCGACCCGACGTGCGAACGAGGGCCGTACAAGGACAACGCGGAAGGGCCAGCGCTCGAAGTGCTGAGGTAACTGCCAGAGACGTAACACACCGCTTCGTCCAGGTCTGCGTCAGCCGCGAACCAGGCGTCGTCTTTGTCCATGCCTTCGGTGATGATCCCTAAATCCTTTAAGATCTCCGGGATCTTGTCCGCTGGAAGATCTACAACCACGTCGCGGCGTCTCACCGCGTCCCAGCCTTCCACTTCGCCGGACGTTGTAATCATCAAGCCGTCTTCGCCTGGGCCAATCTTTACCGGATCCGGGAACGGAAGATCGTCAATGTGAACTTCCTTGAATTCCTGGCTTCTTTTGGAAAGGTCGGCTTCCGGGTGTGCCGCGTCATTGTCTGGCATATACTGGAAGACGCCATTCTTTAAGCGTATACCGGCGATCATTTTCCAAACCAGGCCGACCACATCAGCGACGCCCGTTTCTTTGTTCCCGTTATGGAACCAGGAAGCCGGGCCGGATCCGGTCAGTGTCCGCCAGGTGTTCGGGACTTCGATTCCGACTTCGGTTTCGTCATTGTAATAATGTCCTTTCCAGGTGTTCCCGTGGACATCCTGGTTCGTGTGCTTTCTTAACCAGTTCCATTCGATGGCGGTCATTAAGTGCCAGCCGGCGCCCTTCTTTCTACAAGCCGCGATCGCGTCGTCCATGTCGATAGATACCTTCGGATCCATCAGCGGCAACGAATACGCGCGGCCGTTCTGGACGCAATTCACGAAGCGGCTAAGATATACGGCGTCATACTCAACGCCACGGACGAAGAACATTCTGTCGGCTTCTTCCGGCGTCTTCGCCGTGTTCTCAACCTTTAACATGATGGATGGAATCCCCATGTCGTCATATTTCAAAACAACGCTTTCCTTTGTGTTACTCATTCGCTTATTTCCTCACTTTCCTTTTTGTCGAACATTCCCAGGCGCGCGCCCAACTCGACGCAACCCAGAACAATTTGTGTCAGGTCTTTTCCAGATACGCCGACCATTTCAAAACTTAACGTCGATTCGCCGTTCGGTTCATCCTTGATCTTGCAGAAGAAACCCTTTTCGACGGTTTCGCTTGTGCCGTCGGTGTAGTTGAAAACAAAATTCTTGATTTCCTTTTCCTGTGCCATGCTCTTATTCTCCTTCCTTCGGAAGAATCAGTTCGGACACATGGAACAGATAACCCAGTGAACCGATCTTTCCATAAACGACTTCGTTGTCGATCGGGACGTCAAAGCCCTGGGAACCGGTGCGGATCGCGTACATCATCGCGGCCGGGTTGCCGTTGCTATCCATCCAGGAAAGGCCGCCGGTTACATTCTGCCAGTAGTCTTCGATTATGAAGTCGGCGCCGCCGAACTTCGGGATCTCGTTTCTGACCTTCACGGTCTGTCCGGCGAACCGGAATTTTTCTCTTGTCATTTGCTTATTTCCTTTCTATCTTCACCGCATAGCCGCGGCGTTTTAACTCAATCACAAGTTCCTTTGTCTTTTCGGCTTTCAGTTTTTCCAGGTGGGCCATATGCTTTTTATAACCTTCTGATCGCGTCGGATCCTTCATCCGGTGAAGATTGTCTTCCGGCGCAAGGTCGAATAATTCCCAACAAGAAATAACGCGTGTGTCCTTTTTGTTCAAAATAACAATCCAGTTCATGTTGAGATCGTAATATACCCGGCCGCGATACACCCGGCCGTCGTACCAGTAACGGAAGTATTTAACGTCGCCGTTGTGAATTTCTTTTCCGTCGCGATCCAGGCCATACTGGCCTTCGTGGCCTTGCCCGTCCAGCGCGTGAAGATCAAAATTCATGTCGGTTTGCGGATAGTGGCACGATTCAACGTATCGCGCTTTTACCCATTCTTCCGCGGTCTTTGTCCTTATACTGGATTTGTCTTCGACTTCCACAAGGGTTTTTAATTTCTTGACAATCAGGTTCATATATTTTTCATATTGAAGCCCGATCAGATACGGCATTTTTCGCCGTTTATCAAAATCATAAAAACCGCCGTGTGGGTTTTCGTGGACAATGTCCTGATAGAAAACAATTTCGAATCCGGCCGGGAATCGCTGGGCCTTGAATTTTAAGTCCCTTCGTTTTCCTTCGATGTAATTCCTTCGAATTATCTTCGAAACGCTTTCGTCGTGGTGTACGTCGAAGCCTTCGTCTTTCAGCATATTAAGGATTTTCCAAAAATACGCGTCGTGAACGAATTTCTGGTTCCGCCGCCATACGCCCGAAGGTCGTTCGGTTTCGTTATTGAACCGGAACATTGTGTCATAGATTCTAAAGTTATCCATATTCAATTTTCCCTTTCGCTTATTTCCAACATCTGCCGCCGATTGCAGTCGGCTTCCTGGCTATATGTCGAAGTGCTGGCGGTCTTTATCTGACCGCCATTGCAGTTTTGGCTAAGTCATTCGCATAAGCGGCGCCGGCTTCCATACCGTTCATATACGCCAGCATGACGATTTCGAACAGTGGGCGTTTACCACCAGGAACGCCTTTGATTACTTCACATAAACGTCTAGCGTCTGTGATCTGTTCGGAAGTTAAAGACTCTTTTTTGGTCTTACCCATGAAATCACTTCCTTTCTGTGTGTGCTGTGTTTTTTGTATCTATGAACATGATACTTCATAAATACAAGTTTGTCAACCTTTAATTTTTGTATTTATGAAGTTTTTTGTATTTATGATATTTTAAGATTGACTTTACAAAATTTTGGATATATAATCAGGTCAGAAAGCGAGGTGAAAAAGTTGAATATTGGTGACAGAATAAAAAAAATAAGAAAAGAATTAGATCTAACACAACAAAGATTCGGCGAAAGAATCGGTGTTAAAGGGAACACCATCGCGCAATATGAATTAGGAAGAAGCAATCCTGTTGATTCCGTCATTTCTCTAATGATAAGAGAATTCAACGTAAGCGAAGACTGGCTTCGATACGGTAAGGGTGAAATGTTTAAACCGGCTCCGTCCGACGTGCTGGATCAGTTGGCAAGCGAATATAATTTGTCGAACGCTTCTTATATAGCGATCGAAAAGTTCGTAAATCTGAAACCAGAAAAAAGAAATGAATTGATTGAATTTTTCCTTGATATTTCGAAGGCTATCCTGGAAAGCGATGTCGATCCAAGTGCGGCGGCACTCCCGGAAAACTTCGCCGCTGGATTTTCAGAAGATTCTTTGATCCAGGCGTTTGTGAACGCTCCAAAAACGCCCGAAGAACTGGAAAAGGAATTCCCGGCCAAAGAGCCAGATCGGAATAAGGAAACGGGCTAGGCGCTAAAAAGCGCCCGGCCTTCTGCTTATAAAGCTATACTACCAGATCAACAAATATATTTTCGTTCTTCCAGCGAAATTTGAATTATAATACACTGTCTTAAATGCCGGATAGCAGATCGCATATATACGCCGGTCGTTGTAATCTATGTATTTAATTGTCATAAGCACCACCCCTTTTCCAGAAAGGCCGGGCTTGTTTATTATAATTTTTGTGAGTTATATAAGATACTGGTAATAAATAGCAGAAAGGGAATTATGATTTTGAAAGTAATAGTCGGCGGTGTGGCTGTCTTCCTTGCCGTATGGGCCTGGAAGATCCACATATACTTGAAACGCCAAAAGAGAAAGGAACGCGACGAAGCGCCATTTCACCGGTGGGCCGATGAAGTCCACCAGCGACCGGGCCAGAAAGAAAAACTTCGCCAGGCAAAAGAAGAAAACATTTCCGTTCACTTTGAAAGTGAAAAGAAGTGTTTCGCCAGGATGAAGGCGCCGGACGACCAGGAAGAAGTCTGGTGTGGTCTGGGAATGTGTCAGTGCGGCACGTTCAAGGCCGATCATTTACCTTGTAAGCACATTTACAAGCTGGCCTTAATTAAAGGGCTGATTCAGTAGTTTTATAATAAAATAAAAACAGCCGGTCAACGACTGCAATCACTGACCGGCTTTAATACCAGGCAACCGAAAAAGGTCTTCTGATATTGGAAATAAGCACCCTATATTATAGCAGAGAAGGCCAGGAAATGCAATCGGCTTTCTTTTTTATACCCTTTTTTCGGTTCCTGGGGAAAGGGGCTTTTCATGGCTTATGTCAGGAACAAGAAAAAGATCCTGAAATTCTGGTCGAAAAAGAAAGCGGCCCTATACGTCCGCGTCTCGACCAGGTATCAGGTTGATAAAGACAGCCTTCCTTTTCAGCGTAAAAAATTAAAGGAATACTGTAAATTTTTAGGGATTGAAGATTTTGTGATTTTCGAAGACGACGGCTATTCGGCGAAGAATACCGATCGGCCGCATTTTCAAGAAATGATGTCGCGCGTCCGGGACGGGGAATTCTCCCACTTGATCGTCTGGAAAGTGGATCGTGTGTCCCGAAACCTTCTGGACTTCGCGGCGATGTACCAGGAATTAAAAGACCACAAGGTCACTTTTATTTCGATGAACGAACAGTTCGACACTTCGACCGCCATCGGCGAAGCTATGTTGAAAATTATTCTGATTTTCGCCGAACTTGAACGAAACATGACTTCCGAACGTGTAACCGGAATCATGCTGGATCGCGCGGAACAGGGATTGTGGAACGGTGCGCGTATGCCGGTCGGCTATCGCTGGAACCCGGAAATCAAATTCCCGGAACCGGATCCAGAGGAAACGAAGATCGTCCAGTTTATTTTTGACGAATACGAACGGGTTCGTTCCACAACGAAGATCGCCCGGTATCTGAACCACAATCAGATCGCGTCGAAGCGCGGCGGCCAGTGGACTTCGAAGCTGATCCGCGATATTATCCGAAATCCGTTCTACATCGGGACATACCGGTATAATTTGCGTGAGTCCGGTCGTGGCCCATTGAAGCCGGAAAGCGAATGGATCGTCCGGGAAAATAATCATCCGGCCATTATCACGAAAGAACAGTTCGACCGTTGCAACGCGATCATGGATGAAAACGGAACCAGCCGCGACACGTCCGAACTTCGGGCCAGGAAGTACGTTCACACCTTTTCCGGTCGCCTGGTGTGCGGCAAGTGCGGCGCGAATATGATCGCGTCGAAGGATAGAGCCAGGGCGAACGGCTGGCGGCCGTCAATGTACCGTTGCGCCCAGCGGTCGCGAATGATGGATTGCGACAACTCAAAGACAGTAAACGAAAGCTATATCGGCCCGTTTATCTTTAACTATGTGGCGAACCTGGCGCGGATCCAGAAGAATTTTAAGAACATTAAAACCCTGGAACAGTTGGAAAAGGAACTATTGAAAGGGCCAGAATTCGAAAATATGAAGGTCAGCAAAGAAAGCCTTCGCCGGACGTTTGACGCCCTGGCCTTCCAGGAAGTCGGAAAAGGCGCGTATCTGCCGGACATTGACCTTTCAGACGGCGACGACGATTACACGGCGGCCGAACAGCTTTCCATTCTGAAACGCGAACTTGACAAGTGTAAGACCGCGATTGACCGGTTGACGGATCTTTATCTTTACGATCCTGATTCCATGACGAAAGAAGAATTCGCGAAGAAGAAAAAGGATCTTGTGAATAAGATCGCCGGATATGAAAAACAGATTGAAGCCAGCCAGGCGACGGGCGACAAGGACGATCTGGCCGACCTGGAATTCATCAGGAAGGCGTCGGCGTTCCTAGTCGCTCAAAGAATCGTTTCGAAGAAACACGTCGATTATATCCAGATGGCCCTTGACCTGGACAACGAAATTCTGAAAGATTTTGTCGATCAGATAATCGACAGGATCGAAATTCTGGAAGGCCGCGTCCAGTCGATCCGGTTCGTGAACGGTCTTGTCCATGAATTCACATATTCAACCCCAGCGAATCTTCCAGTCTGCCAGAAGTGCGGCGGCCGTATCGGTTCGACGTGCGGATGTCGGACAAGAACCTTCGATTTTGCCGGCAAGCCATACCGCCGGATCAAAGTCGGGGATCCAGGCGACAAGTTCCAGGGCGTCTCCGGTGCTGTGTGTCCTGAATGTTCCGCCCAGGCCGGCCGCTGGCACCATTGGAAATGTGGAATTGAACGGTGTCCGATCTGCGGCGAACAGTTAATCGCTTGCGAACATGGGCCAAACGGGAAAGATTGATGGGAAGGGGCTTTCGCCCCTTCTTTTTTAACAGTTACCGTTTACAACCGGTCTGACAATCTGGTATTCGATGAAGGTCTTCGCCATGATTTCGGCTAACTCTTTATCAATGCCCTGTTTGATTAAGTCTTCCTTGTATGCTTTCTTTGCTCTTTTCTCTGCTACTGTCATTTTTTATTTCCGCCTTTCCTTAACTTCTGATTACATTATACACTTTATAGTGTAATATGTCAAGTATTTATTATACATTTTCTTTACTTTTTACACTATAAAGTGAAAAGCCGCCATTTCTGGCGGCTTCGGTTCATTCGTTTTCAAGATATTCTTTAATTCCTGGAAGTGTGCGTTCATTAAATCTTATCATGTGATCGAAAGCGGTGTCGATCTGGCGTTTTGTCGGTCGCCTGTCGGCCTTGTAATCAAAGAATACACTTCCGCGCGGATCCGGGTTCCGAATGATCGCCCAGCCGTCGGAATATAATTTGTCCAGGGCTTCGTCGAAATCATAAAACTTTCTTTCCCTGGCCTTTAAAATATAATGCGCTTTCGTATGATGTCCAGCAAACGAACAACTGTAATAATTGCCGGAAGGATCTATCAATCCATATTCGGAAAGAAAATCGTCCGGGGATGTGGTTCTATTCAACTGATCGGAATTCGGTTTTTCTTCTGTCTGTTCCTGGCGCTCCTGGTTAATTTCTTTCATGGCCGCGTCATACTTCATATTGCGGTGTATGATTTCTTTCGCCTTCTCGCCGGTGGCGAACCCATTATTTACAAGCGATTTCAAGTGATTTTTTAACAGCGTGAACAACTTTTCTTCGTTCTGATCTGTTACCGGGCCGCCAATTAGTTCATAGACAAGTTTCGGCCGCTCAATTAAATAAAGGCCATTATCCAGATACTTTCGTTCCTTTTCGTCCCAGAATCCAGGAAGAAGGCGGCTGGCATGATACCATAAATTTTCGGAAGAATAGGCCCACAATCTGACTTCCTGATATGGCGTCAAGTGGCGGCCGAAAGCTTCCTGAACGTCCCGTTCATCGTCGAAAACCAGATTGTCAACCGGTTTGTATTCATTTATATTTTTGTCACAAGAATACGGATCCAGATAAGCCAGCGGCCGGCGTTGAATGTCTTCTTCGATTTTTCGGATCATTTCTTTTTTCTGGTACTCTTTGAATTTATCCGCAAGCGGTCGGATCCGTTCGCCATCCTCGACAAGTTCAAGTTCATTCACGCCGACAAGGATCTTCCGGCCTTCCAGGATTTCAACGACAATTTTCTTCTTTTCTTCTTCGGATATTTCGTCCGTCATAAGACAGGAAAGAAGAAGTTCTTCGCACTTCTCGTATTCGCGGTTTTCGTCCCAGAACCAGGATCGGGCCAGGTGGCACACAAATTCGCCCTGAATTTTGAAGGATAATTCTTTCATTTTTCACTTTTCCTTTCTTCGGAAAAGTCTTGTATTTTCAAATAGATTGCAACGTCTTGTTTTCTTAAACAGTCGGACATCCAAAAGTCTGGAGACAATAGGTGATGGGGTGTCCCAGTTCCTGCTCCTTCAATGTCACCATAGTGGCCAGCTTCGCCATATAATAATACTGGCGGTCTGTATCGTCCTGAGGTGGATTGGTGCTTGTATCTATCTTACTGAAATCAATTTCATTAAACATATTTTTTTCCTTTCATAAAAAGAACCCCTGTAGGTCTACGGGGCTAATCCTATCTAAATATTTTACCGTATTTCCTACCTTTTGTCCAGCTATTTATTTGCCGCCCTGCAACAAAAAAAGGGCCCCGGAGACCTGCTTTCACAGATTCCCGAAGCCCTTTATATACGGGAAATTACAGTTCTACGTAATGTCCCTCAGCTTCACCGTTTACTACATAATATGCCTTATTCTCTTCTGTCTTAACGTAAACTTTAATATCCTGGATCTCTTCCTCTTTCTTGCCTGTCATCTCTGTCCAAGCCTTCTTAACCTCAGCCACCAGATCCTTAGTAGTGAATTCCTTACCTGCATACTGAATGAAAACTTCCTCAGCAGCAACCGCTGCCTTCTTAGTTCTTCTTGCAACAGGTTTCTTAGCCTCTGCCTTCGGAGCAGCAGCCTTAACTGGAGCCTTAGCAGTCTCTTTAACAGCCTCTTTAACTGTCTCAGTAGCTGCCTTTACAGTCTCAACAACAGCAGTCTTAACAGCCTCTGCCTTGGATGGCTCAGCCTTTACTTCTGCTGCAGCTGTAGCCTTAACCTCTGCTACACTCTTAGCTGCCTTCTTGGCTGCCATAGTTTCTGCCTTTTTTGTAGTTCTCTTTGTAGCCATTATAATAGCCTCCTTGACGGTGAAAATATTCTTCGATCTTGCTTCTACGTTAGGATACTACGAATTAATTTTTTTTGCAAGTTTTGGTAAAATCCCCCTTGACAAGCATTTTTTGCAGCTTCATAGGTAAAAATACACAAACAAACCCATTTTATTTTTAGAAATCCCCAGTTTCAAATCTGAAAATCCAGATCATTTTTGTTTCTTTGCACAGTTATTACCAAAAATGGAGGCATTTTCTTTATTTTTTTCGTCGCCTATTTCCATGCAAAACCTATAATCCAAGGTTTTCAAGGTCATATTTCATATAAGTATTTAATCTTTCCCGCAATTTTTCATGCTGTGGCAGCTGCAATTCACGGTCAAGCTCCAACAGCCCGCCAGCTGCATCACTGGCCGCCTTCAGCACATCAGAGTCCTGATAAATATTCCCGATCCGGAATTCCAGCTGTCCGCTCTGACGGATTCCAAACAGATCTCCCGGTCCCCGGAGCTTCAGGTCCTCCCCTGCAATAAAAAATCCATCGTTGGATTTATTCAAAATCTCCAGTCGCTTAGAGGTTTCCTCTTCTTCATTTCCCTGCATAAAAATACAGTAGGACTGATACTCTCCACGTCCAACACGTCCCCTCAGCTGATGAAGCTGGGCAAGTCCAAACCGCTCTGCATTTTCTACCATCATCACAGTGGCATTGGGCACATTTACCCCTACCTCTACTACCGTAGTCGATACCAGCACCTGGATTTCTCCCTTGGCAAACTGTTCCATAATGGCATTTTTTTCCTTGGGCTTCATCTTTCCATGAAGCATGCCGATGGTGATATCGAATGGAAAGATCTCCCTCAGGCGTGCTGTATAGTCCGTTACATTTTCCCCATCTGCGCCCTCGCTTTCTTCTACCATAGGACAGATCACGTAGGCCTGGCGCCCCTCCCGCACCTGGCGCTCTATAAAGGAATAAGCCTTTGGTCGGTAGGAAGTGCCAACTACGCAGTTCTTAATAGGAAGACGCAGGGCTGGAAGCTCATCTATAATAGAAATATCCAGGTCTCCGTATACAATGATAGCAAGGGTTCTGGGGATAGGGGTGGCACTCATAACCAGTACATGAGGCGCATTGCCTCTGGTGGTCAGGGCTTCCCTCTGCTTCACACCAAAACGGTGCTGCTCATCGGTGATCACAAGGCCCAGGTTTTCGTACATTACTTTTTCCTGGATCAGCGCGTGGGTACCAATGATCACATTTGCTTCCCCGGACGCAATTTCCCCGTAAATTCTCCTTTTCTCCTTCTGGGTGGCAGAACCAGTGAGAAGAACAGGATGACAGGAAGTGATTCCCTGCTCTTCCATTAATTTCGTAAAGGCCTCAAAGTGCTGGTTTGCCAGAACCTCCGTAGGCACCATCAAAGCTGCCTGATAGCCATTTTCCACAGTGAGGACCATAGCCAGAAAAGCAAGAATGGTCTTTCCGCTTCCTACATCTCCCTGAACCAGCCTGGACATCAGGGAGTGGCTGCAAAGATCCCGTTCGATCTCATGCCAGGCATTCAGCTGTGCCCTGGTCAAACGATAAGGCAAGCCTTCCATGATCTGCTCTGTCGTCCATACCGGCTTCATGGGAAATGCATTAGGGGCTTCCTCTGTCTTGCCCTTCAGAATCTGCACTGCCAGGATAAAAAGCAGAAATTCATCAAATACAAGGCGTTTCCGGGCAACAAGAAGCTCCTGCATATTTGCCGGAAAGTGAATGGTGGAAATGGCGTAATTGTCGTCTGCAAGGTGGTAAAATTCCTTTATCTCATCTGGCAGAAATTCAGTCTGCAGGCTCTGCTCATCCAGGATCTGGTGCATCAGCCTGACGATCAGCTTATTGGTAAGACCGGCCGTAAGTCCGTAGATTGGCTGCATGCTGTGAAGGATTTTTTCATAGGCTGCTGCCGTAAAAATCTCCGGATGCTCCATCTCCAGCCGGCCTTTCTTTTTGGAGATCCTGCCCCGGAGGATGAAACAGCTGCCTTTTTTTAATGTATTTTTCAAATAGGGCGCATTAAACCACACGACAGGCAGTCTGCCGGTGGTATCTGCCACTGTAATGGAAATTACCTGAAGGTTGCGGATCTTGTTTACGTAAACACCAGTGGTAATGGTGCCGCAGATGGCAGCCACAGAATTTTCCTTCAGAGAACCGATTTCCTCTGGAGCCTCATATGCGTCATAATTTCTTGGATAATAGTGAAGCAGATCGTCGGTTGTGGTGATACCGATCTTCTGAAATAGTTTTTCTGTTTTTTCTCCTACACCTTTTAGTTCCCGAAGAAGTTTTGCCACTGTTTTTCCCCTCTTTCTGATTTAACGAATACTTAACATTCTCTGCGAATTTGCCCGTTATTGTAGCAGCGGTCAAAGCCTCATGCAAACATGAACTTTGACTCCTTGCTCCCTAAAAAGAAAAAGGACGGAAATCTCCCGCCCTTTTCTTTTTATAGCCGAATTATTTATTCAACAGAAATAATGTAATAGTAGATTGGCTGTCCGCCCATGTTTACCTCTACTTCACAATCCGGATATGCTTCTTCCAGCTCTGCTGCAAGATTCTCAGCGTCTTCTTCTGTAGTCTCGGCACCATAATAAATGCTGATCACCTCAGAATCCTCATCAACCATAGCCGCCACCATCTCTTTGGCAACCTTCTCACGGCCCTTGCCTACTGCAAGGATTCCATGATCGCCAATTCCCATAATGTCGCCTTCATGGATCTCTTTCTCATCCAGTCTGGTGTCGCGGACTGCATAAGTTACCTGTCCGGTCTTCACCATGGATACAGCCTCCATCATGGCTTCCAGATTCTCTTCCCCGTTCAGCTCCGGCTGGAAGCTGATCAAAGCTGTAATTCCCTGAGGAATGGACTTGGTAGGAACTACCACAATCTCTTTGTCCTCGGTAAGGTCTCTTGCCTGATTTGCCGCAAGAACAATATTCTTATTATTCGGGAAAATATAAATCGTATCTGCATTTACCTTAGCGATGGCATTGAGCATGTCCTCCGTACTTGGGTTCATGGTCTGACCGCCCTCAATGATGTAATCTACATTCAGCTCTTTAAATAGTGTGGAAAGTCCCTCTCCAACAGAAACGCTGATAAAGCCGTATTTCTTTCGCTCCTTAGCTGCTTTCTCTGCAGCTTCCTTCTTCTCCTGCTCTTCCTGCTCCCTGGCAAGTTTCTCGGCATCCTTGATCAGTTTCTCCTGATGCTCCTCACGCATGTTATCGATCTTCATACGGGAAAGGGCACCGTAGGTCAGGGCTTTCTCAAAGGCCTGTCCAGGATGGTTCGTGTGTACATGTACTTTTACGATCTCATCGTCTGCCACCAGAACAATGGAATCTCCAATGGATGTCAGGAATTCCTTGAAGCTATGAAGTTCTTCATCTGGAAGTGGTTTGTCCAGAAGAATGATGAACTCTGTACAGTATCCGAATTTAATATCTGCTTCTGCCTGCTGGGAGATCTTGGTGACTGCAGGACCGGAAGAAGCCTTCTCAAATGCGGAATAGTCGATTTCTTTGCCAAGATAGCCGTCAAATGCGCCGCGGAAAACTTCCAGAAGACCCTGTCCGCCTGAGTCTACCACACCGGCTTCTTTCAGAACTGGAAGCATCTCCGGTGTACGTGCAAGGGTCTTCTCTGCGTGCTCAAAAACAGCGCGGAAGAAAAGCTCCAGGTTGGCTGACTCTTCCGCGATCTCCGCAGCTTTAACAGCAGCCTCCCGCGCTACCGTAAGGATTGTTCCTTCCTTCGGCTTCATAACTGCCTTGTATGCAGTCTCTACAGCCTTCTCCATAGCAGCTGCAATCACAACTGCATCCATCTCCTTATATCCCTTGGTTCCCTTAGTAAAGCCTCTGAGAAGCTGGGAAAGGATAACTCCTGAGTTGCCTCTGGCTCCACGCAGGGAACCGGAAGAAATGGCCTTGGCAAGTGTCTCCATATCCGGATCTGCCAGGCTGCTTACCTCTGCTGCAGCTGACATGATGGTCATTGTCATATTCGTACCGGTATCTCCATCCGGAACCGGGAATACATTCAGCTCGTTGATCCATTCTTTCTTCGCTTCCAGGTTCTTGGCTCCTGCCAGGAACATTCTGGAAAGTATCTTGGCGTCTATGGTCTGTCTATCCACCACAAGTTTCCTCCTCTAATCCTAATCTATTGCACGAACGCCTTCTACGCAAATGTTGATCTTCTCAATCTCCATTCCTGTAAAAGCCTCGACTTTGTATTTCACATTGTTTACAAGATTATCTGCAATCGTGCTGATATTCACGCCGTATGCCACGATCACGTGGAAATCAAGGCGGATTTTATTATCCTCTGTGATCTTAACATTTATACCATGCTGCAGGGAATCTCTTCGGAGCAGCTTCACAAGACCGTCTTTCATGCTGACAGCTGCCATACCGATAATACCGAAACATTCTACTGCAACGCTTCCTGCATAAGTCGCAATTACATCCGTATCAATAATGATCTGGCCAAGACCTGAATCTATACGTCCTTTCATATGGTTTACCTCCATTAATTTGGTTTTCAAAATGTATATACCATATTATACCCTTTTTTTCTCCATTACACAATGTCCAATTTTAGCACGCATTTAAGCAAATAGCAAATTTATTTTAAATTGTTTTAAAATTTTCCTTTTTTTTGCTTGCAAAATAGTTTTCCATCTGTTAAAATATGAACTGTTGAAAAAAAGCGTCAAGGAGGTGCTATCATGGCTAAATGCGCAATTTGTGAAAAAGGTGCTCATTTCGGAAATAATGTGAGTCATTCCCATAGAAGATCCAATAAGATGTGGAAATCAAACGTGAAATCCGTTAAAGTTAAAACTGAAGGCGGAGCTAAGAAAATGTACGTATGTACTTCCTGCTTAAGATCCGGAAACGTTGAAAGAGCCTAAGAAACACCTGCCCTCACATTTTTGTGGGGGCTGTTTTTTTGCTCTGGTTACTGATAATGGTGGCACAATACAAAATGGGTATGGGAGGATTAGCCGATAATCTAATCTTCTCATACCCATTTATTTACAAAACAGGTGATAGCCGCACAGCAGACATAGGGCTGCTGTGATTAGAAGTGCAGTGGTCTCGGAGACAAGTAAGCTGATTACCATGCCTAGTCCGATGAAGAACAGCATAAAGCCAAGAGCTTTTCCCATGATTCATAGAGCCCCGCATCTTTGGTTTACTATATTTTATGCTTATTCCTCTTCAGAATTTACAGTTTCTTCTGCGGTGTCACTTCCACCAGGCGCAAAGCGGTTTACAAAGTCAGGAACCATATCCAGAACTTTAGTAAGACCATCCTGGTTCTTTACGTTTACAAGCTTGGTGGTACCGTTCTGGATAACCAGGACTGCACATGGGGTCATCTTTCCGGCAAGACCGCCGCCGCCGTTATTTTTCTTCTCGCCTGCGAATGCACCGGCGCCAACACCAAAGGATACATCCACCAGTGGAAGTATAATGGTATCTCCTACATGAATTGCATCTCCCACTACTGTCTTGGCAGATACAAAGCCATCCATTCCCTTAAACAGGGAGCTTACGGTTTCTTTAAAGTTGTTTTCATTTTCCATTTTTAGTCCTCCTTATGCTTCCATCGGTTGATAACGTATTTTATATTTTTATTGAAGTAAATCTCTATTGCTGCCTTTATGAACATGATGCCATAGATACGGCCTTTCAGGGATACGTTTCCTGTCAGCTGGTTCCCTCCTTCAAAAAGAGGTGTAACCTGGATCCGGTTCTTATGGAATGGAAACGTCATTCCAAGGATGGCTAAGACTGTGCCTGTGATAGATGGATCTTCACAGCCAAAGGTAACTGCACCTTCCACTTTTGTTGGCAATACGTGATGGATCAGACCTTTTGCATCTTTCCACACCAGGGAAAGAGCTGCCTTGGTGCGTTCATTGGTGAGAAATGCATTCCACCAGTTAAGTTTGCCTGTTATGCTGGAAAGTGTTTTCTTTATCGTTCTGATTTTCTCGATAATACCTCTAATTATTGAAATAATCTTATTCCAGATATTTCCCGGGAGCCAGATTATTTTACTTAGTATTTCCCGGATACGGGCAAATAAACCAGGCTTTGGATTCGCTTCTGTATCTTTCTCCTGCTCCGGCACTGATTGCTCCATTGTCTGAGATTCTATAGATGTATTTTCCAGTTGTACGGTTTCCACCTGTTTCTGCGCTGGCGGTTGTGCCGGTTTGTTTTCCTGCTGCACCTTCTCTGCTTTTGCATCACCAGCAGAATCTTTCACTGCCGGCTTCGTTTTTCTATTTTTTTGGGGTGTTCCCTTCGTCTGCACAGATTTCTTCATTTGTCCGCTTCCAGAGTATCTGCTGCCTGAACGCTTTCTGGTATTGCCTTTTAATTTTCCCAGCCAGCCTTTTATGGATTCTACGGAAACCCCAAAGAGGGTGATCACCAGCTTTCCTTCCCCATTATGAAAGGAAAATCTGGCGCATATGGCCCGAAACAGCCAGGTGACTCTGGCTTCCGCTTCTGTTTCCTTGAAACTGTCTGTCTCCTTCACAGCCTGCGCCCGGTAGCGTACCGGACAGAAAAGCAAAAGAAGCACCGCAAGGAGCGCAAGTCCCAGCAGGATTCCCAGTACGACCAATATAAATTTTATGAGGATCCACAGTATATGTAACATGCGCTCACCTGTTCTTAAAATATTCTTTTACCTGAAATGCACCAGTCTCACCATAAATATTCTTCACAATATCTACCGCCATGTCAATGGCCTCATCTTTTCCCTTGGCCATGCCAACGATTTCCGGGCATCTGGCATAATAACTTTTCTGGATCAGCATATAGGAAGGCACAATCTCCAGAAGGTTCCCCGGATTCTCTGACAGGGTAACAAGATAGACACCAAGAGCCATCTTTCCTGCATCAATTCGCCTTCGTGCCTTTGCTGCATCCTTGATTCCTTCCCCTATATAATAGTCTTCTCGCCATTTCAGCATATTGGACACAACACTCCTTTGTTATAATAATGATTTCCCTTTCCTGGGAATTTTAAACATCATTTGGACAATCTAAATCGTTATACAACAAAGGCTGCGTAAATCAGCTACGCAGTCCTTATTCTCTCCCCATGAGTCAGAAATATTTCTGCTGCTTGTCCCACAATCCGGCACTTCGCAGTTCCAGATATTCCTGATACGCCTTCTCAACAATCTGCTTCTCGTTTGCAAAACGAAGCAGATGGTAAATCTCGTGGAACTTGTAATATCCGGAATCCACAAAAAATTCCTCTCTTTGAGGCTTGCTATGATAATTATCCGCCGTCATAAGATACCAATGTACCTCTTTGTTGACCATGTCCTCCGGCACTGTGAAATTATACTGGCTCTTGCCCACATACTTCACAATGGAGGCTCTCACATCAGCTTCCTCCTTCACTTCCCGCAATGCGGTCTGCTCATGAGTCTCTCCAGGCTCTACGGTTCCCTTCGGTAAAACCCAGCCTTCGTAACGGTTTTTGTAAGATTTATATAGTGCAAGAATCTTACCTCGATGAATTACCACACCGCCACAGCTCGTTGCTTCTATCATGCTGCAATCCTCCTGTAATGCGTGTGTTTTCTAAACTGTATATAGTATACCTCTTTTTCAGAAAACTGGCAACAGGGAATGTCAATTCTATCTAAAATCCCGGTTACTGCCCACGCCCTGACCAGTAACACGCTTCGCGATGCACAGAATATAAGGGAACTCCAGTCATATGTTAATTAGAATAATAAGCATCAAAAATCTGTCCAGCAATAGGAACCGCTGCTTCGCTGCCGGAACCGCCGTTCTCCACGATCACTGCTACTACCAGATCTGGATCATCCACATTGGAATAACCGATAAACCAGGAATGGCTGTGTCCTTCCTCGTCGAACTCCGCGGAACCGGTCTTACCGGCTACTGTATAGCTTCTTCCGGAAAGAGCGGAAGCGGTACCGGAATCTACAACCTGTTTCATCAGCTTACCAAGAAGATTTGCCTCATTGGAGCTCATCAGTCTCTTATAAACTGCCGGTTCTGTCTTCTTCACAGAATCCCCATTGTCATTTACCACCTCATCAATCAGATAAGGTTTCATCAACACACCGTCATTTGCAATGGCACAGGTGATCAGTGCCATATGCATGGGGGAAACCAGGGTATTTCCCTGTCCAATGGAAGTCTGCATGACCAGAGGCGTCACGGAATTCCGATCCAGGGAGAAGCTGCTGGTCCTGTAGGAATTCAACGGCAGACTTTTATTAAACAAAAGGTCTTCCGCAGTCTCGCGAAGAGATGCACCGCCAAGATCCACTCCAATATTCGCAAAAGCACAGTTACAGGAATTGGCAAAAGCGGAATAGAAATCCTCCTGTCCGTGAACGGTATTGTGATAACAATGGATGGTATGATCCTCCAGGGTTATGCTTCCCTCGCACAGAAAATTGTAGCCCTCAAAAGTCCCCTTCTTACGGAAATAATCAAGAGCCGTCACTACCTTAAATGTAGAACCAGGCGGATATGCGCCATTGGTAGCCCTGTTCAGAAGACTGCTGTCATTCTCATCATTTACCAGATACTCCCAATTATCCGCAATGGTATTGGGATCAAAATCCGGCTTGCTCACTTCTACCAGCCTCCTGCCCGTAGACGGTTCGATCACTACAACTGCCCCTCTTCTGTCCCCTAAAGCATTATAGGCAACACTCTGAAGATTGGCATTTAAGGTAGAAATCACGGTATCTCCCGTGTTTTTCTCGTTAAGGAACTGATTCTTCATCTGTGTCAGGAAAAAGGAATGGGATGTCAGAAGGGTAAAGTTCGCTTCTGATTCCAGACCGCTCTTTCCATTGGAATCAAATCCTACAACATGGGAAAACATATTGGAATACGGATAATTACGTGTCTCTGTCCCGTCTTCACTTACATTGGTCTGGGCCAGAACCTGGCCGTCAGAAGAAAGGATCCTGCCCCGCACCACCCGGTCAGAGAAAGAATCCTGTCTGGTATTATAGGGACTGTTGATAAAGTCATCACTTTTAAAGCCATCAAAATAAATCAGATACCCGATCATACTGATAAAGATGATTCCAAAGAAGATGGAAACAAAGGTATATTCTTTATTTCTGGCTTTGCGCTTTTTAGTAATCTCTTTCTGCCGCTGCCTCAGCAGCTCTCTGTCTCGCTCTCTTTGCTGCCTCTCGTCGATGTCTCTCAATTTCTTCGTCCTCGTCCTCTCTATAAATATATAAGCCCTGGATAATAGCAATCATCAGGATCATACACATGATGGAGCTTCCGCCGTAGCTGACGAGCGGAAGGGTTACACCTGTCATCGGGATAAACTTTGTAGCTCCTCCAATCGTAAGAAATACCTGGAATGCATATTCCGTACCAAGACCAATGGCGATCAGTTTATAAAACGGATTCTTGATCTGCAACGCAATCTGTACAATGGTAAGAAAGAAGCTCATGCACACAAGGATCAGACAAATGGCAAAAATCCCACCAAGCTCCTCGCAGATCGCACTAAAAATAAAGTCGTTCTTAACAACCGGGATCTTCTCTGGTGAGCCCTGGCAAAGTCCCATTCCAAACCAGCCTCCAGTACCGATTGCAAATAAAGACTGCACGATCTGATACCCCTCATTCTGGTAAACTGCCATAGGATCTTTCCATGCGCTGACACGCTGTCTGACATGCCCAAACAGATGGTACGCCATTACAGAGCCTACTGCCCCGCCTGCAAGTCCAATACAAAGATATGCAGACTTCCTGGTAGATACATAAATCAGCACCAGATATACTACAAAGAACACTACCGCACTTCCAAGGTCTCTTGACAGTACCAGGATCCCCACATGAAGCCCTGCCACAACCGTGGCCAGTACCACCTTCTTAAAAGTCACCTCTCTGGCAAGCAGAGACGCCATAAAAAATACAAAGGTAAGCTTGATCACTTCTGAGGGCTGGATTCCCATCAGGGAAAGCTTTGCACCGTAGCTGGTCTGGGCAAGAACCAGAACTGCACCAAGAAGGATCACTCCCAGTCCTGCATAAACCCAGGTAAGATCCTTGAGAAATTTCATTCTCCGGATCATAACCGGGATCACAAGTGCCACCGCACTTCCGCATGCAACGATCAGAAGCTGCTTGTTTGCAGAAGCAATATCCAGTCTGCAAAGCATAATAAAACCAACGCTGAGCAGCATGCACATATTATTCAGCAGCAGCAGGGAAGCATTCTTATAGATCCTGCGGTATAAGATCAGGATGATTGCAAAATACGTCATCATCCCAGCGTAAAAGATTACCACCTTAAACTCAAAGGTTTTTAAAAATATTACCAGAAACGCTGTAAAATCCAGGAAAAAAGTTAACGTGATCTGGCTTCTCAAAAGCCCTTTTCTTCCTGAAGCATTCCTGCCTGACACCAGATAATAACATAGTACTGTATACACGATCATCAGCGTCAGGATCACATATTTGGATAATTCTACAACAATATTAATCATACGCCTTTACTCGGCTCCTCTTTTAAAATGACCTTTTGTAAACTCACCTTCACCAGATACCCGGCCTTCATGGTATGCAGCTGCAAAGTCTTCCACAATTCTCTTCGTCTCTTTCCCGCTTTCTATGGTAAAGGACAGACGCACAGATGAAAAGCCAAGTTCTTTCACCTTGCCTGCTTCCTTAAGAAGCCCATAGGGAAGGCTGTTGTAGATGATATTATAACATGGACCTGTTTCCTTTGTATTTCCTGTTTTCCACGGACGGCAATAGCATACTATCGGGAATTCCTTGTCATAACGATCCCTTAGCACAAGCCTGTCCTCCTGGTGGTTGCATCCAGAAGTATTTTTGCGCACACACTGGGCGCTGTGCATAAGAGGCAAACGCCCATAGACTACCATCTCACTGCCTGTATTTTCCCGGTGGCGAAGCTCCTTCTCATTTAGTTCCAACGGGACTGTATTTCGAAGAACCTTCTGGTCTTTCCAGAAATGGATGGCTTCATCATTCCAGGTATACAGGGAATGATCCAGCACACATCTGTCTGCCAGTCCCATCTGTGCCAGCACGCTGTAGGATTCCAGATTCCGCACAAGAAATCCGGTCATTCCAGCTTCCAGCCACTTCTTAGCCTGTTCCAGATATCCCTCTGGGGGATTGCCCCGGGTGATGTGAGGAAGGGAGAGATACATTTCCTTTCCATTCGCAAGCCCCTTCTGTAAATAGTCCTCCATCAAAACATAAGGCAGGTAAATGCCCTGGATCTCCTTTTGCTGGCAAAGGATTTCTGCTGCTTCTTCACTTTCACAGGATGCGTAAACGGGAATAAAGTCTTCTTTTCCAAGAGGAACATTGTCGCAGATCACAATATCCCCAATCTTTGGCTGGGGGGCATGTGCAATCCGCTCTAATCCCACGTTTCTTCTGTATTTTTTTAGAAGATTCTTTGTCAGTTCTTCCAAAGCCTGATGACGGATTTCATTCAAAACCTTCATGGGAACAAAAACAGCATCATTCATCTGAATGTCCAGGCTTTCCCATGTAAATACAGTATTTCCAAGCTTGTCCATCTGCTGAAGGACCCGTTCCCTGGTTACTGGCTGGTTCTTAGCCAGCTGAACCTCACCTGTGTACGCCATGGCCTCGGCATCCTTACAGGATACGTGAAGAAGGGCAGGAAGACCAGATGTGAGACTTAATTCACCTTTTATCTTTACCTTCAGCTGCTTCGGTTTCAGGGAAACCTCACCAGTCTTTTTTTCATTGGTAAATGCCATCATCTTGGGACCATTTCCCATCTGGTAATAGCCTGTACAGGAACCGCCCCGGTTAAACAGATCCAGAAGATATTTTTTATCTTTCCCGGTTACGTGATAGTTCTCAGGGCCTCTTTCGAAAAGAAGATCCAGATACTTCCGGTACATTCCTGTCACACCTGCTGTGTAAACAGGTTGCTTCATTCTGCCTTCTATTTTCAGGGAGGTTACACCTGCGTCTATGATTTCAGGCAAAATTTCAATGGTGCAGATATCCTTCAGACTCAGGGGACAAAACTCCCCCTTCTGATAATCCCTAGTCTGGAAATGCTTCACCTGATAGGGAAGACGGCAAGGCTGTGCACAACGGCCTCTATTTCCGCTTCTGCCGCCAAGGAGACTGCTCATAAGACACTGTCCGGAATAGCTGTAGCAAAGAGCCCCGTGTACAAAGGCTTCGATCTCAATAGGACAGGCTTCGTGCATACGGGAAAGCTCTTCAAGAGAAAGCTCTCTTGCCGCAACCACGCGGGTTGCTCCCTGGTCAGCCAGAAATTTCATTCCTTCCGGGCCAGTTACGGTCATCTGCGTACTGGCATGAAGATGAAGCTTCGGGAATTCCTTTTTAATAAGGGAAAATACCCCCATGTCCTGAACGATCACTGCATCAAGACCGGCATTATAGTAAGGTTCCAAATAAGGAACCAGTTGTTCTTTCAGTTCTCTGTTCTTCAGTAGAGTATTGACAGTAAGATACAGCTTCCTGCCATGAATATGGGCTGCATCAATGGCGTGAAGAAGCTCTTCTTCGTTAAAATTCTGGGCATATGCCCTGGCTCCGAACATTGCGCCACCTACATAGACGGCATCCGCCCCTGCCCCAATGGCTGCCTCAAAGCCTTCGTAGGAACCGGCTGGAGCCAGTAGTTCTATATTATTAGGGTTCAAAGTTTGTCCTCCAATTTTATATGAAAGTCTTAAGTTTCTGCGGTGAAAACAGCGGCCTTGGTCCGCAACTGGTTCCTTTATGCATAACAGTCTCTTATAAAGGAAAAGAGGAATCACCTAGGCAATCCCTCCTGCTTTTATTTCAGCATTTCATCCAGTTCTTTTTCCAGTTCCTTCACTTTACCTTCCAGAAGATTCTTCTCGTCCAAAGCTTCCTGCTCGTTCTTCTGTGCTTCTTCGATCTGCATACGAAGGGAGATCAGCTCATGCTTCAGGTCATACATCTCCTGATCCTTCTGCTGCAGATCAAGCTCATAGGTCTCTACCTGCTTCCGGGCCTTAAAGTAATCATCTGTAATATTCAGGCTGAGAAGCATATGCTTGGTCTCCATAGGCTGTCTGCCATATCCTGGCACAGTCTCCAGCTCTCCTATCTTCTTATTCATATATGATGCAACCTGCTGGAAATATTCCTCTGATTCATATCCTCCAAGGGTAATAATCTTCCCCCCGATGATCACCTGTGCTGTATTCTTGACCGCCATTCGTTCAAGCCTCCTGTATCTTTATACTGTACAATCCCAGGTTCTCCTTACCTTATTACCGACGGACAGTTCCGCAAATAACCGGCAAACCTGGCCTGTTTGTTTTCTCTTTTCGTATTATAACTTATGTAAGCACTCCTATTATAATCGAAAATTGTAGAAAAGTATAGGATTTTTTACAAAAGTTTATCTTTTATATTTCCGGAACAGGAAAACCAAGGTGTTCATAGGCAAGAGCAGAGGCCATTCTGCCTCTCGGCGTACGGTTCAGGAAGCCATTTTTTAAAAGGTAGGGCTCGTAAACATCTTCCAGAGTACCGGAATCCTCCCCAATGGCTGCAGCCAGGGTATCAAGACCTACCGGACCACCCTTGAAATTTACGATCAGGGTGGTCAGGATCTGGCGATCCAGCTTATCAAGACCGTACTGGTCAACTTCCAGAAGATTCAGGGCAAAGCATGCCACATCATAGGTGATCCTTCCGTCGTATTTTACCTGGGCAAAATCACGGACACGCTTTAGCAGACGGTTAGCCAGGCGAGGGGTTCCCCGGGAGCGCATGGCAATCTCACCAGCACCTTTTACATCTATTTCTACTCCAAGCACCTGTGCGGAGCGCATAATAATAGTGGTTAGTTCTTTCTTACTGTAAAATTCCAGATGATGGATCACACCGAAACGGTCACGGAGCGGTGCAGAAAGAAGTCCGGCTCTGGTAGTGGCACCTACCAGAGTAAATTTCGGCAGATCCAGCCGGATGGATCTGGCAGAAGCGCCCTTTCCGATCATAATATCAATGGCGAAATCCTCCATAGCCGGATAAAGCACCTCTTCCACCTGTCTGTTCAGACGGTGGATCTCATCTACAAAGAGAATGTCCCCTTCCTGAAGATTGTTCAAAATTGCTGCCATTTCCCCAGGTTTCTCGATTGCAGGACCGGAGGTTACTTTCATATGAACGCCCATTTCATTGGCAATAATACCGGAAAGGGTAGTTTTTCCAAGTCCTGGAGGACCATAGAAAAGAACATGGTCCAGGGAATCGTGGCGCTGTTTGGCAGCTTCGATATATACTTTTAAGGTATTCTTGGTTTTTTCCTGGCCAATATACTCGTCCAGGGTCTGGGGGCGAAGATTCCCCTCCAAAGAAAAATCCTCTTCCATAACGTCCGTGGTTATGATACGATTGTCCATTTTTTACCTCTTGAAATTTTATAAATTAAGTACTCCCAGAGTGTGTCTAAAAAATCATTCCCGTAATCTGCACGCCCCGCTTTGTGGGAGATTTTGCAGAAAGCCTTTTTCGGACACGCTCTAGAAATTCTTAAGCGCAGCCTTCAAAATTCCCTCTACATCCGTCGGATCCACGTCTGTCACCTTCTGCACCGCCCGGAGAGCATCTGTGCTGCTGTAGCCAAGTGCAACCAGCGCTTCTACAGCCTCCTGCCTGGCCTCTGTCATGCCTGCTCCGGCCGTTGCTACAGTAGCCTGGGCCTGCTCGTTAGCAAGCTTCTGCTCGAAGGCTTCCTCCAGGCTTAGCTTGTCTTTTAGCTCCAGGATCAGCTTCTGGGCTGTTTTTTTGCCGATTCCAGGGGCTTTTGATAAGGTCTTTACATCATCGGAAAGGACAGCGAAGCGCAGCTCATCTGCGGTAATGCCTGCCAGAACTCCCAATGCAGCCTTCGGTCCCACACCATTCACTCCAAGGAGAAGCTTAAATACCTGTAAATCATCTTTGCTGAAAAAGCCATAAAGAACCATAGCATCTTCTCTTACCTGAAAATAAGTGTGAAGCTTCACTTCCTGTCCAATATGCAGCTGTGCCAGGGCATTGCCTGTCATATTGATTTCAAATCCAATGCAGTTGGATTCTATGATCGCAGAGTTCTCTGTAAGATCTGCTACTGTTCCTCGGATGAATGAGAGCATGGGGAAGGCCTCCTGTTTTATCTATCGTAAAAATTTATATTCGAAATTCTTTGTCATCATACCATATCCAGCTGAAAAAAGCAAACATTCATTCGGGTATTTTTTCAAAAGGGGCGAATTAGGACCAGCCATATTCCACGCGGACCGCCCAGGCGCTCCGCGCGGAATATGACTGGTCCCAACGCTGGTAATCGGCTAAAACTAATCTTTTCCCGAACGGTAGTAAAAATAATTAGAAGTTTTTTCTTACGATTTTCCCGTGATAAAGAACTGTACAAATAAGAACTGTCAGCGGCACCGAAAGCACGATTCCAAAGCTTCCTGCCAGCCCCTGCATAATGGCGATTCCAATGTTATTAGAGTTGATGATCTGCTGGTAAGGAAGGTCATAGGCGTAGTCCAGAAGGAGCATGCTTACACTGCTTCCTGCAATGGCAAGAATCAGGGTGTTGCTGTCAGTTCCCATCATATCGCGGGCAACGTGCATTCCTGCTTTAAAAAGCCGGGCGCGGCTCATGGCCAGATTCTGGTTATAGATTTCATACATGGAGCTGCAAACGGACATTGCCACATCCATCACAGCTCCCAGACAGGAAATAAGAAGTCCTGAAAAAAGGAGGCCGCCTACCTGGATTCCGTTTGTGTTCCATAAGGTCATCAAAGTCTCAATATCGGAAACATTATAGCCTGTGATTCCAGAAGCCATGCTGAACAGCCGGGCGGAAATTCCAGCGATCACCACACCTGCCACGGTTCCAGCAGTAGCTGCAATGGTTTTCCTGGTAGTTCCGCCGATCATGTCTTTACAATGTTTACGTTGTTTTAACAATTCTCGCCGTTTATTACTGCCACCTTCCCTCCATCTCATATTCTGAAACAAGCTCCGTCTTTCCGTAATAAACTTTAAAAGAACTGTTTTCCCTGATTTTTAATCCACCTTTTTCGCCTTTGGATAAATCTTCGCCATCCGCCCATCATCAAAGCGCTCATCCACCCAGCTCTCAAAGCTGTTAGCTGCCTCTACGCCGTTGCTTCTGGCATTATAGCGTGCCAGAGCTGCACTGGAAACAATTCCATCTGCCAACATGAAAATAAGGAGCAGCCAGGTGATCACCTTACCTGGTTTTACCGGAAGCTTCTCGATCAGACGGGAAACCACAGGGTAAAAGATCTTAAACCACGCCACTGCCGCAAAGCCCCAGAAAAAGCAGTAAAGAAGATTGATTCTGCCCCCAAGGTTAAAGGGAATATCGCTGTAATCCCAGAATACAGTTCCAAACACAATTTCCGTGAAAACACTGCAGATATATTCATATACACCGCCAAGGATAGTTCCCATCCAGAAAAGAAACTGCTCTGAGCGGTTCCGATAGCGATAAAGAAGGGCGGTAACTGCTGCAAGGGCAAGTCCCCACACAATACTGAAATCTCCCCATACCACACTACTGCGGCTCATCCAGTACCCAGCTGTAATCCGGCAGAAAATGGTCTCCGTGATATCTCCCAGAAATGCCCCGATAAAGAACAGAAGAATGATCTTATAAAAACTACAGCCGTAGGCAAAAATCTCCGGATGCGCCTCCTCTTTTTCCATATGCTGCTTCTGAGGATAAGCCTTGGTGATTCGACGACTTACAAAATCGTCAATCTTTGCCCCAAGCTTCCAGGTTACAGAATCAATGTTATGCTCTGTTTCGATCCATTTTTCCGGATTTTTGCTGTGTCCAAAAAGAATTATTAAAGTGGCAATGGCATCCACGGCCAGAAATCCCAGCAACGTAAGGATCACAATACGGGACGCCAGACCTGGAAGCAGCTGATAGGCACTTATGCAAAGACCATTTCCAATCTTTACTACAAATACGCCCAAAAGGCCCCAGATACAGGAGGTCGGAACACTAATGTAACCGTCCAGGTTCCATTTTATTTTCCGGTAGTCCCACCATCTTTCGTGGTACCACATCTCAATCAGATGTCCGGCAATCCATTCCACCAGGGATGCCACAATGGCAGAACCGAGAAACAGCCAGATACCTGTCAGTTCCCTTGTAAATGCTGTAATAAAGAATCCTCCGAAGCCATAGATCAGACAGAATGGACCGTTGATAATGCCTCGGTTGGCAAATTTCTTCTGTTTCAGGGATGCAAGAACTGTCTCAAGCACCCATCCTGCAAAGGAATAGATGAGAAACAGCCAGAGTAATTTCCAGATCATACGCGTGTCTCCTCTTTTGTTTATTGAAATATAAAAACCTTCCGGGAAAACCCGATTAGAACATCATAGCACAATAGAGCGTGTTTAAAAAGACTTTCTTCAAGGCGGGGCGTACAAATTGCGAAAATGATTTTTCAAACACGCTCTAACCCCAAGAAAAAAAGCCTGTATTCCAACTGCTGGTTCTCATAAAATTTACATTCTATGCCAACAGTCTGAAAATACAGGCTTTTCATTTTTATTTTATGCCTTCCGGATAACCCCTCTTGGGCAGGCTTCCTTACAAGCTCCGCATCCTGTACACTTCTCATAATCAATATGTGCACAGAAATCTTCAACGGTAATTGCACCGTTTGGACAGGTTTTTTCGCACTTCTTACAACCGATACAGCCAATCTCACAGGCAGCCATTACCTGTTTGCCCTTATCGTGAGAGCTGCAGTCCACAGCCACTTTCTGATCATACGGAATCAGCTCGATCAGGTGTCTTGGACATTTGGCAACACATTTTCCACAGGCCTTGCAAGCCTCTTTGTCTACTACAGCGATTCCATCTATAATATGGATTGCATTAAAAGGACAGACCTTCACGCAGCTTCCAAAACCACAGCAGCCATATGTACAGGCTTTTGCACCGCCGTTTGGCACGAAGGGAAGCATTTCACAATCTCCCACACCAGTGTAAACATACTCTTCTTTCGCCTTTTCACAGGTTCCGGAGCATTTCACATGGGCTACCTGACGGGCTGTCTCCACAGCCTCCTGTCCCATGATTCCTGCAATGATCTTTCCAACAGGCTCGCCGCCTACCGGGCAGCGGTTTACAGGTGCTTCGCCTTTTGCGATCGCTGCTGCCAGACCGTCACAGCCAGGATATCCGCAGCCACCGCAGTTATTTCCAGGAAGGGCCTCTCTTATGGCAACTTCCTTCTCATCAACCTCTACAGCAAATTTTTTTCCGGCTACTCCAAGGAAAACACCGATGAAGAGGCCTACTGCTGCAACCAGAATTGTTGCCGCTATAATCGCACTAATATTCATCCTGACGCCTCCTTAAATTAATCCTGAAAATCCGAAGAACGCAATTGCCATTAATCCAGCTGTCAGAAGAACGGTTGGGAATCCCTGGAATGATTCCGGGATATCGTTATAGGCAATTTTTTCACGGATTCCTGCCATCAGTACAATAGAGATGGAGAAACCAAATGCTGTTGCAAAACCATTCACAGTACCTTCCAGGATGTTGTAATCCTTCTGCACATTTGTAAGAGCCACACCAAGGACTGCACAGTTCGTGGTGATTAGAGGCAGATACACACCAAGTGCTTTATACAGGGAAGGCATGCTCTTTTTCAGGAACATTTCTACAAACTGCACCAGAGCCGCAATGATCAGAATGAACACGATGGTCTGAAGGTAAGTCAGATCCAGAGGCTGAAGGATCAGCTTGTAGATCACACTTGTAACAAAGGAGGACAGAGTGATTACGAAAATAACCGCACCACCCATACCAGCCGCAGTATCCGTGGTCTTAGAAACGCCAAGGAACGGGCAAAGCCCCATAAACTGGCTGAGGACTACGTTATTTACCAGCGCAGAGCTTACAATGATCAGTAATAATTCTTTCATCTTCTCTTACCCCCTTTTTCCTGAACACATGGAATTTCCGCAGGAAGCACAGCCGCCCTTGCAATCCGGATTGCTTGGATCAATGCCGCGCTTTGCAGCGCCAAGCTTGAATTTGTTCTGGATTGCAGATAAAAATGCAAGGACAAAGAATGCGCCAGGTGCAAGAATAAAGATAGTTACAGGCTCGTAACCCATTTTACCAGCTGCAGCGTCTGCAAGAGGAAGGATCTGTCTGCCGAAAATGCTTCCGGCACCGATCAGTTCACGTACCGCACCAATGCAGGTGATACTTAAAGTAAATCCAAGTCCCATTCCAATACCATCAAAAAGTGAAGGGATTGGTTTATTCTTGGATGCATAAGCCTCTGCTCTTCCCAGGATGATACAGTTTACAACGATCAGCGGAATATAGATTCCAAGGGAAGCGTACAGGAATGGAATAAATCCCTGAAGAAGCATCTGCACAATTGTTACAAAAGATGCTACCACCACGATATAAGCTGGCATACGCACACTGTCCGGAATAAAATTACGGAGCAGGGAAATCATCAGGTTGGATGCTGCCAGGATCACCGTTGTAGTAAGTCCCATTCCAATACCATTGATGGCAGATGTGGTGATTGCCAGTGTAGGACACATACCAAGCATCAGCACAAAGGTAGGATTCTCTTTGATAATACCGTTTATCAGCCGTTCAGATGGTGTATTCTTTTTCATTTCTGGCTGCCCCCTTTCTCATAACGGAATGCGGCAAGTCCTGCATTGACGCCATTTGTCATGGCGTTTGTAGTGATTGTCGCGCCGCTTAAAGCGTCAATCTCATCCTCTGAGGTGGCACCAGTCTTTGTGTAGGTAAATTTCTCTACATTTTTATCCTTAAACTGATTCTTGAAATCATCTGTAGTTGCACGCATACCAAGACCGGCAGTCTCACTAATGGACAAAATAGAGATTCCGTTCAGGGTTCCATCATCCCGGATTCCCATGGCAAACTGGATATCTCCGCCGTAGCCTTCTGCTGTGGTTACCGTAAACGCATAGCCCAGTTCATTGCCTGCATTATCCCTTGCCAGCATAACTTCGTCGATATTCTGGGCTGTGTAGCCGTTTTCATCCAGATAGCTTTCCAGATTGGCATCCTCACTGCTTACAACTGCCTCAAAACTTGCTGCATCAGCAAATACAGCCTTGTACGCCTCTTCTTTCTCCTTCGCCTGCTGGCTTGCGATAGGACCTGCTGTAATATCATTGACAAAGCCAAGAAGCAGTCCGGAAACCAGTGTGATTACGGTCAGCGCAAGAGTATCTTTCACGATCTTGTTTTTCATTTCTTCGCGCCTCCTTTTCCAAAAGCAACCGGGCGTGTGAAACGCTCAATCTGAGGTACCAGAAGGTTGCAGAAAATAATCGCATAGGAAACACCCTCTGCGGAAGCTCCGAAAATCCGGAAGATTCCGGTAAGAACACCAAGACAGACACCGTATACATACTGTCCCTTAGGTGTAATGGGGCTTGTCACATAATCCGTTGCCATAAACCATGCACCCAGCATAAGCCCGCCGCCGCAAAGATGGGTAAGCAGATAATTTACATCAAAGCCCTTGCCGGAAGCAAGCATGTAAAGAATCACAAATACAGCAAAGCTACCGATATAGGTAAGCGGGATCCTTGCACTGATCACTTTGTAGCAAAGCAAAATTGCTGCGCCGATGAGGATGGCAATGACAGAAGTCTCACCAATAGTTCCCTGGATATTACCAAAGATCAGGTTCTTGATGGGAACAGAAGAACCAGCTACAAAACCATGGTCCCGAAGCGCTGCCAGAGGGGTAGCTCCTGTTACACCGTCAACAGCACCTTTAAAGCTGTCTGAGACAGAAAAATCTGTCATCTTTCCAGCAAAAGAAATCATAAGGAAGCAGCGGGCTGCAAGAGCCGGGTTCATAAAGTTCTGGCCAAGGCCGCCGAACAGCTGTTTTACCACAATAATTGCAAAAACACTGCCAAGTGCCGGAATCCAGATTGGAATTCCTGCAGGCATATTCATACCGATGAGGAGACCAGTTACCACAGCACTGAAATCCTTCACCGTATTTTTCTTGTGCATGAAATGGTCATATAACCACTCTGCAAGCACTGCACTGCCGGTGGATACCACCAGGATGGCAAGTGCCTTTAATCCATAATTATAAACTCCCACAATGGCAGCAGGCAAAAGTGCGATGGTAACCAGCTGCATGATCTTTGCAGTGGTCATCCTTGCCCGCACATGGGGATTAGATGATACATTTAACATTTGTTCCATTCGTTTCTTCCCCCTTATTATTTCTTCTTCCTGCTTGCCAGCACCATTTTACGCATGGACTTGATGCTCTGGGTCAGCGGGCGTTTGGCTGGGCAGATATAACTGCAGCAGCCACACTCACAGCATTCCATTCCGTCGAATTTCTGGAAATTCTCCATATCTCCGCGCTGTGCAAAGGTGGCAAGTCTTGCCGGGATCACATGTCCCGGACAGACGCTTACGCAGCGTCCACAATTAATGCAGGCGGTCTCCTCTTCTTTCGCATCGGATACCGGATCGCTCTGCATACACAGAAGGGAAGAAGAAGTCTTCACACACGGTACATGAAGATCATACATAGCAAATCCCATCATAGGACCGCCGGAAATCACTTTACCGGCATGTTCCTTCAGTCCACCGGCTGCGTCGATCAGTTCGGCCATATCCGTTCCTGTACAGACTTCAAAATGTGCCGGATGATTGATTCCTTTACCGGTTACTGTGAAAATTCGCTTCATAATCGGCCTTCCAAGTGCCACTGCATCGTAAATACTGCAAATTGTCTCAACATTATCTACAATACATCCAGCATCTGCTGGAAGCATGGAGGAATTGATCTCTCTTCCTGTCACCGCATAAATCAGGGTACGCTCACCACCCTGCGGGTATTTGGTTATCATTTCCTTTACTTCGATATTCGGGACACCAGCTGTCAGCTCTTTCATCTTGGCAATACAGTCCGGCTTATTGTCCTCAATGCAGATACAGCCCTTTGCATTTTGAAAAAGGCCTACTACAATCTTCAGGCCTTCCACAACCTTCTCTGGCTGGTCCATCATACGCCTGTAATCACTTGTCAGATAAGGCTCGCACTCTGCACCATTTACCAGTATGTACTCGATTTTGTCTGGTTCCTTAGGAGAGAGCTTCACATGTGTGGGGAAGCCTGCACCTCCAAGTCCTACTACGCCGCCATCGCGGATTCTTCCGATAATCTCTTCACGGGTGAGATCCGCCGGGTTTGCCGGAGAAAATTCCGTCTCCTCATATAATCCGTCATTTTCCACAATAATGGAATCTACCATGCTTCCGGTAGCTGTAAGACGTTTCTCGATACCTGTTACCGTACCGGATACAGAAGCATGAACAGGGGCAGACACAAATCCGCCTGCTTCTGCGATCATCTGTCCTGCCAGCACGCGGTCACCTTTTGCAACCACTGGCTTCGCCGGAGCACCAATATGCTGGGACAATGGGTATGCCAGATCAGCCTTGGGGAGATATTTCTCCACCGGGCAGTCCTTTGACATTTCTTTCCCCTCGAAGGGGTGTACGCCTCCTTTAAAAGTTAATCGCACTAATATTCACCGCCTTTATAGTATTGATTACTGACTCTTTTGTCCGCAGCAACCTGATTTTTTGTCTGCTTTGATATTTATATTTTATTTTACTTTTGTCTGGATAATAGATTGCTTACTGCTCACAGCTGGCGCATAACGCCCTGCAAAATATTCTATAAGCAGTTTGCAGTTCTTACTGCCTGCCCTCACAGCTTTTGTATGCACTATAAGGGCAGTTTTTTCATTTATTCCGCGTCTGTACCCTTCCTGCCGGATTTCTTCTTTCTATGGATCTTATATCCACGGTTCAGATTGGGATATGCCTTTACAAAACGCTGCATATTATAGCTGACTTTTCCAGCCATAGCCACTTTGCGTTTCTGAAGTTCTTCGGAAATATCGCTCATCATACCAGCTCTCTTCTCTTCCAGTTCCTTGATCAGGGCAATGTCATCAAAACGTCCACGCTGGCTCTCCAGCTGTTTCTTGATCTTCTCTCTGGAAAGGCCACTGCTCTCTTCCAGCTTCTCCATCTTCTCACGTGCCTGTACAAGCAGCTCCACACGCATCTGATCCAGAGCCTGCTCCCATGCAGGAATACGTTCGTGAATATGGAAAGCTGCTGCTGCGGAAAAAGCGAAATCCACAATATAGACCACCGTGATCACACATACGGCAATCTCACCGGTTCTTCTGGAATACAGCTCTGTAAAATCCGAAACCATCGGATGAAGTACCTTAAAAAGTCCTACTGTAAATAAGCCCCAGCCAAGGGAACAGCCGAGACAGATACGTCCCTGAAAATTAAATTTTTTATCGCTGTAATCCCACCAGGACGTATGGAAGATATTTTCCATCAATACGGCGGTCACATATTCCAGTACAGTGGCCACTACAATCCCCCCCACAAACAAAAACAGCAGATTGTCACTGATAGGAAGAAGGATCATGTACACAGCAAGTGCACCGCAGCCGTAAATAGTACATAAAGGGCCATTGATAAAGCCTCTGTTTATCAGCTTGCCCTTTCGTACTGACACGTAGCAGGTTTCCCACAGCCATCCAAGAAAACTGTATATGTAAAACCAGTTGGCGATGTGATAAAAATCCACTCCGTTAATTGCCAAATCCCACATATATTTCTCCTTTTCTTTTTATCAGGTTCCAAGTTTAAATGTTTTCTCAAACAACCCTGACAACATTTTGAACTTTTGGACCTGGTGTTTATATATTCTGACTATTCTACGAATTCTACTATACAACATTTTGTAAAAAAATTCACTACCTAAAAGGAAAAAAATTGTGTATAATTGAATACAATCAATGAAAGGAGTATAAGCATGTTGATTGTTAAAAAAATGCCGATTTTACAAGGTTTTCCAGCCTTTGAGACTGTTAAAATTTTGTCTGGAAACAGCACAGATGATGTCAATTTTTCACCTCTGTTTTATGATATTGAGACCACTGGATTAGGACGAAATTCTTCTTTTTTGTATTTAATTGGCGCAATTTGCTATAAAGAGGGCTCCTGGCAGCTGTATCAATGGCTTGCCCCTGATTTTCGGGAGGAAAAAGCATTATTGGAGATATTTTCAGAATTTATAAAAAATTTCAGCTGCACCATTCAGTATAATGGAGATTCCTTTGACCAGCCCTATCTGCAGGCCCGCTGCAAATTTCATGGACTTCCCGATCCTTTTGAGGGGATTCCTTCTTTCGACTTATATAAAGTATTGCGTCCCCTGAAAGGATTTCTAAAGCTTCCCGGACTAAAGCAGGAACAGATGGAGGCCTTTCTCGGAGAACAGAAACGGGTTTACTGCAATGGCGGTGAATGTATCAGAATCTATAAAAAATATATGGCACATAGAGGACAGGCAGACCTGGATACTGTTATGGGACACAACATGGAAGATCTCCTGGGGCTTGGAGGTGTATTTAAGATGTTGGGATACCTTACCCTTAAGAATGGAATGTTTGATGTAAACGGAACTGATTTTGACGGAGAAAATCTTATTTTGCAAATGAAGCTGCACAATAGCCTGCCTGCTGCATTTTCCAACAGTACAGAAGAGTTTTATATTACCGGACAGGAAAATCTGGTAAGCCTGTTAGTAAAACCTGTAAATGGCCGTATTCGTCAATATTACAGCAATTATAAAAGTTATGATTATCTTCCGGGAGAAGACATGGCAGTTCCAAAATCCATCAGTCAATTTATGGAAAAAGGGCTGAAACAATCAGCAACAAGGGAGACCTGCTATACCTGGTTCCCCTGCTCCAAAGAATTTCTGGAAAATACAGAAAAACAAAGACAATATTTGATACATACTCTTGAATATCTTTTCTGGAAACTAAAATAGTCCCACTATACACAAAGAGTATTTCATTTCCCCTGATCAGAGGATCTGAAATACTCTTTTCTTTTACAGATCCCACTTCTGATCTGTCTTTATCTTGTCAGTCTGACAACTGTATTTCTGCAATACAGCAATGCTTCGCTCTTTACTGGGCGGTATCTGTACTGCTGTCCGCAGAATTATCAGTGGAGGTATCTGTAGTAGTATCTGCTGATGTGCTCTCATCAGTTCCAGACATGATCTTACTCAGTTCATCGATCATCTCGTCATCCTTCAGTCTGAACTTAACCTCCACACGACGGGAAGCTTCTTTATCTACATTTCCATCTGCGTCCAGAATCGGGTTCGCCATAGAATGTCCATTTACAGTAAGGTAATCCTGAAGGTCAAGGCTCTGATCTTCTGTCAGGAACTCACCCTGAATATCCAGAAGGTACTGTGCAACTGCAAGAGAACGCTGCTGGGATAATTCCAGGTTATATGCGTAATCCCCATCTGTATCCGTATAACCATCAATAATGATCTCAGCGAGATAATTCTTATAGGTATCCTCCATCAATACTTTACAGTAGATCGGAAGTACATTTCGAAGAGCCGCCTTACCTGCATCTGTAAGCTCTGACTCATCTACATCAAACAATACACTGGCGTCCAATGTCATCGCTCCCGTCTGGGCATCCAGATTCACATTAATATTATTTTTCTGGAATTCCTGCTGAAGCGCCTCTACAACCTCTGCTTTGACACCGATAATATTATCGATCTTGGTCTGCTGCTGGGTTAGCAATGTGGTTTTCTCATCCAGATCTGTCTGCTGCTGGTCCAGAAGCGCCTGCTGTTCTTTCAGCTTTGCTTCCTGCTCGGCAAGAGTCTGAGCCAACGCCGTCAGCTTCTCATCTCTGGTCTTAATGGCGCCTTCCTGTTCATCAATGGTATTCTGCTTGGCAAGAAGATCAGCTGTATACTCTGCCTGCAAAGCCAGCTTCTCATCTCTCTCCTGAATACTCTCGTCATAGCTCTTCTGAGCCTGGAAAAGTGTCAATGACATGATCAGTATGAAAAGAAGCAGAACGCCAGCCATAACATCGGAATAAGAACGCCATACATTAAAGCCCCCATCCCCTGATTTTCTTTTTTTGCGCATGTCTATCTCCTCTTATCTGAATAAGCCAAATTTTCCTTTCTGTGCTGCTTTGGAAAGCTCTTTCATATTCTTATTGATCTCCTCCAGAAGAGCCTGCTGTCCTTCATTCTGCTGGGCAATCAGATTGCCAAGTTTGTCTATGGAATCATTTCGTCCGCTTGCAATCAAGGATACGTCTCTGGTATTGGCAGCGGTCACCTCACTAAGAAGCTTGCGTACCTGCTCCATAGTCTTATAGGAAAGTCTCTGATACTGGGCAAAATCTTCCATTTGAGCAGTAAACTCTTCTGCCATTTTCTGATTGGCGCGAATCAGATCTGCACTTGCCTGACCGGTAGCTCCCACTTTCTCAATGGATGCTGCGGCTGTCTCAACATATTTCTGCATAGCCTGGTTGCAGGCAACCCAGAACTTGGCTGCAGACTTCTCTGCATCCTTCAGGTAATCCACAACATGCTGGTAATCCTGCTGCTGCATTTTCTGGATTTCCTGATTCTCGGAAAGGATCCGGTTGGCAGTAGACATGTACCGGGTCTGCATACCGCCCATCTCTTTTACCATATCCGTAATTGCTTTGTCCTGCTTGTCATAGGTCTCCGTAAGCTTCTGGCTCATAGTCTGATACATGGCAGACGTATAAGCGGTGTTCTCCTTCTGTGCCTTCTTTAACTGATCCAGAGCCACATTGAAATCACGGAACTGCAGATGGAAGGAATTGTTCATCTGTTTCAGGAACTCATCCGAAATCTCCCGGATTGCGTCTTCCTGGCATCTGGTTACGGAAGCCACCAGCATATCCAGAGAATCATTCATCTTCTGGAACGTAGGTGTGATTACTTTCTCAAAGCTGTCTGCCATCTGAACAGAAAACTGCTCTGCCATCTGTTTCATGGCACTTGTCTGCAGCTTCTGGCTTGCAAGAAGCAGGTTCCTGGATTCGTTCTCTGCAGTAGGCATTACGTAAGAATGAAATTTCTCAAGAAATGCCTGAAGTTCCTCTGTCATGGAGGAATACTCTCCCTTCATGCCAAAGGTATAAATAATCGAAAATGAAATACCGTAAATAGAAGTAAGAAACGCAACCTTGATGCCCTCTACCAGTGCTGCCACGGAAGAAGTCATGGCACTGTAGTCTGTAGGCTGGAAATCACGAAGTCCCCAGACCAGTCCAAGGAAGGTTCCAAGAATACCAAGGCTGGTGAAAATATCCGGCACCATTTCCAGAAGCTTCTTATGTACATGGATATCAAGCTCATCTTCATTAATAAATTCCTCGATATCTCCAAGTCCCTCTTTACTATTATTAATGCTGTCTGTAAAACTGTCCATCTTCTGGTCCAGATACTTATCATCGAACAGCTCACCCAGATAGGTCAGATTCTTCGGATCTGTCTTACCCGGAGTCTTGAACATACCATTCAATTCCTCTACTGCTCTGTGAAAAGCAGTGCTAAGGTTATTCATTCGGAACATTCCGCCAAACATTGCGATCATATACAGAACTGCAATCACCGCCAGAAATACAAAGTTATAAATCGTAGACGATAAATTCCCCCTGCCTGCAAATAAAGTCAAAGCAGTGGTGCCTGCAAGAACCGCAACAAACAATATAGAATGTGTAATTTTTTTCTTCATTGTCTGCCTCCCCATTTGTATTTTCACAAAACACACATGTCGCCTTCGGCGGCATCACCATATACGAAAGTCAGCTGTCCTATGTCTTAGAAACCGTACACAGCCTGCTTCTTTGGTGCATTTTGTGAATTTTCCATTAATAGTGGTACATTTTTTATCATAATATCACAATTATTATCCAATAACAAGAAAAAAACATACCCCTGGTCAGTAAAAAGAAGCTTTTCACAGCTTTTTCACATAACCAGGGGATATTATAGCACATCATTCAATTTCAGGCGTAAACCTTATCTTCCTCCAGAAATCTCGCCTTTCCATCTTGCACTTCCACCAGATTGATACTGCAGTTAGGCGGCACACATCCATGCCAGAAGTTCTCTGGATCCTGATACAGGTTCTGAAGAAGAGCACGCACTGCACATCCGTGTGAAGATACCAGAACGGTCTTATCCGCCAAAGACGGATCTGTGGTTTTCTCCATCCAGAAAGCTCTGGTACGTTCCAGAACATCCTGAATATTCTCTCCCTTTTCCGGCCTTGGGAATTTCAGTGGATCACGGAAAAACAGGTCAAACTCCTTACAGTCAGACTCCATGGTATTTCCAGTGCGCATAATATGTCCTTCCAGAACTCCGAAATTAATTTCCTGGATTCTGGCATCAGCAATAGTGGAAACATCCCTGCCTCCAAGGACCAGCCTGGCAGTCTGTCTGGCCCGCAGCAGCGGACTTGTGAAACAGATATCAAATTTCACATCCAGCAACGCCTCTCCGGTCTTTTTCGCAAGATCAATCCCCTCCTGGGCAAGAGGAATATCAGCTGAGCCCTGTGCCTTGTGGAGATGGTTCCAGGGTGTCATACCATGTCTTACAATATATAAAAGCATTCGTTTTATTTCTCCTTTTTCTTAGGTTCTTTTTCAAGAGTCTTTTTTTTGTCTTTTCCTGCTTCTTTCTCTCCTTCTTCATGTTCACGGTTTAACATTTCTCTCATAGATGCCTGTGCCATTCTGAACTGTTTCTCAAAATATGCATTGATCTCCGCCCCGTATAGCAGAAGATTCATACAGATATAAAGCCACAGCATCACCATGATCAATGCAGTCAGGCTTCCATACATATTACTGAAGCCCGGAAATGTATCAAAATAAATAGAAAAGAAATAAGAAAATAAAGACCACCCGGCTGCAATCAGAATCGCTCCAGGTACCTGGCTCTTTAAGGTTGCTTTACGGTTCGGCAGCATTTTGTACAAAATCAGGAAAACCAGGAACAAGCCCGCGAAAACAAGTGCTGTTCTCGCTCCAATGATCTTCCCGATTATTCTTCCAAGAAAAGGAACGTATTTCCCCGCCATTGTCTGGATCTGGTTTCCAAGGACCAGAAGAAGCAGGCTGGCTATAATGGCAATTCCAAACATAAACGTATATACCACTGCATACATTCTGGTCACCAGCCAGTTACGGGTCTCCTTCACATGGTAAATCGTATTCAGGCCATTGGTCAAAGACTGCATAGCCTTCCCTGCAGACCACAATGCCATAATCGCGGAAATCGGCACCACTGCTGTACTTCTGCCATAAACCTCAGATACAATGGTAAGTACAAAATTCTGTATATTGTGCGGCACAAATGCCCGGATGGTCTCACTGACCATATTATATGTCAAAGGTGTATAACGAATCATAGTTGTAAGAAACAAAATAAACGGAATAAAAGACATAATCAGGAAGTATGCGGCCTGTGCCGCGTATGCTCCCACATGATCTCCATTTGCCCTGTCCATAAAGCCAAGCAGCAATTGAAGAACACTCTGTTTTTCTTTTTTCTTATCCATACGATTGCTCCTGTTGCATTTTCGTAATTATTTTTTGTATCATATCACGAAACAGGCTTTCTGTCTACTTTTTCCTGGTTTTGGTCCTTTGGATTACGGTTTATGCCCCTGTCGGAGGCTGTCGAATACTACGATGGAACAGTCTCAAACGTAATATTCTGAAAAAAATATGCCAGGATTTCCTGCCAGGTATAACCTTCCTTCGCCATTTCATTTGCCCCATTCTGGCTCATTCCCACTCCGTGTCCATATCCTTTTCCCTGAATCTGTACCTCCTGCCCCACCTCTGTTGTCAGATTAAAATACGCACTTGGAAGAAGACTGCCGCCTTTTACCTGCGTACCATCTTTCTCTGTTATCAAAAGTCCTGCCGGGGAAAGAAATTCCCGGATCTCATATTCTCCATTCAGCTCTATGGGATTCCTTTCTGTTACAATTTTCAGTCCGGTTACCGCACCGCTGGCACTCTTTTTCATCACCTGAAGACCTTTTAAAGCCCCCACTCCTTCCAGATTTTCTGCTCTCTCTCCCAAGGTGTCCCATGGAATTGTCACCTTCCAGCTGCTCCATGGCATATTCTGGTCAAACTCACACTCCACGCTTTTCAAATACGTGGCAGCTTTATCTGCGCCCCATATTTCATCTGTGCTGGTCTGACCGGCTGATGTGGAAAAATAATAGGCAGTAACTGGTTTTCCATTCTGGCACATGATTATCCCTTTTGTCTCCTGTACCGCTTTGTCTGTTTTTTCATCTGCCTGAAAATTCCCATAAACCTGATAACTTACGCTGTCATCTACATCGGCTCCATATTCTTCTTCCAGGCTTTTTTCCTTGATCTGGCAGATTGCATAGGTTCTGGCACATACAGCCTGCGCCATCAGTGCCTGTTCTTCGTAGGAGGCTGGCATTTCACTGGGGACAACTCCTTTTAAATAGGTTTCCAGGGGAAGCTCATTAATCAGCAATAACCCCTGATCCGTTTTCTTAATTTCCAGGGTCCCGTAATAAACAGGTGGATTCTGCGCCCGGGTAATGGACGTTACTGCAATGCCTTCCTCTCCTCCCTTCAGAAGCAAGGCATCACTCTGAATTTCCGGCGAATCTGGTGTATAGGTGTATTCTTTGCCATTTTGCTGCAGCGTCACAGAGGAATGATAATACGATTGCTGCCCAGAATCCGTGAGCAGAACACGAATGGAAAGTTCCCTGGTGTTTTCCGCCTTTTCCTTCTGCTTATAGCTGTAAGCCGCGCCAACACCTGCACCAGTGATTGCAATACTCAGCCAGGAGCTTGTCCTTCCTTTCTCTTTAACCGCAGCCGTTTCCCGGCCGGTATCCTTTTTTTCCTGGAGCAGTTCTACTGTCTCATGGCTTTTCCTTTCTTCCCCTCTTTCCCAGTTCACCTCCGCCGCTTTGCGAAACAGCAGCAGCCACCCCAACAGTACCAGTAAAAAATAATTCATTCCATAAAAAAATCTGGTCTTCTTCATACACTTAAAATATATGAAAAAAACCAGATAAAAATATCTATTATTATTTTCTTACGCCAAATTTATATGCTGTAAAAGACTGGTATTTCTCGCCAGCTTCCAGTACCGGGGAATGGAATGCTTCCACATTCACTGCATTTGGCTCAACCTGTGTCTCAAGGCAGAAGCCCTCACGCTTATTATAAACATGTCCATTCTTGCCCTTCTCATCAACAACGAAGTTACCTGCATAGAACTGCACACAAGGGCAATCTGAAATCACATCCATGGTAATTCCAGAAGTCTCATTATAAGCAGAAGCGATGGTTCTTCTATTTCCCTTAGCGTAATTGTCCGCTACATAGTTATGGTCATATCCGCCTGTAAATTTCAGCTGCTGGAAGTCTGCGCCGATCTCATCCCCGATCTTCTTCGCCTTGTTGAAATCCATAGGAGTACCTGCTACTTCTGCATATTCACCAGTAGGAATGGAAAACTGATCTACCGGATTATAATCCTTCGCGTGGATGGTAAGATATGTATCAAGGACCTTGCCGCTTCCCTCACCGGTAAGGTTAAAGTAGGAATGATTGGTCATATTCGCCAGCGTAGCCTTGTCACTGATTCCGCTATAATAAATCTGCAGAGTATTCTCCTCTGTAAATTCATATGTAACTGCTACCTGGAATTCTCCAGGGAAACCATTCTCACCGTCTGGGCTGATTCTGGAAAAAGTAATGGCATTCTTATCCGGATCTGTATTCTTCACAGTCCAGATCTTCTTCTCAAATCCATTAGGACCGCTATGAAGATTGTTGTCATTTTCATTCTTGCCAAGCTGGTATTCCTGTCCATAAAGGGAGAATCTGGCTCCGGCAATACGGTTGCCGCTTCTTCCGATAATCGCACCGAAAAAGCATCCGTTTACTTCATACTGCTGAACATCATCATATCCAAGTACTACGTCTCTCAGCTTTCCATCTTTATCTGGAACGCAAAGCTTCACAAGAATAGCGCCGTAATCCATTACCTCTGCATAAGCGCCCGACTGATTCTCCAGACAATATAATGTAATCTTCTCCCCTGAGGTCAATTCTCCGAATTTTTTTGCTGTAACACCCATGTTACCTGCCTCCCTGTTCTAAAAAATCCCAGAATGCCGTTCCCTTTCTTTTGACGCCTAGCTAACCGCTAGGTGGGTATCCTCAACAGAACTTCTGCCTACCACAACGAGAGGTCTGACATCCGCACTGCGATCTTGGATTCCCTTGATGTCAATGTAGGTTCAAAAATAAAAGGGGCCTCGCACATCCCAGGATTCATTTTTCTAAAAGTTATTATACTCTAGTATATACTGTTTTTCAACAGAAAATGCACAAATTCTTTTTACAGAAAAAATACCGGAAATTTACTTAATACCCAGAATATCTTTCACAGTTGCCGGCATATCTTCTGCGTCTACCACACGGTCATGAAGTACTGGTGCTGTACGGATATCGTTGACTGCTTTCGGAACTGCCACACCGGAAAGTTTTTCCAATGCATCTGCCAGTCCGAAATCATCCAGATTCTCATGACCTTCTGAAATAGCATCCATAACACTTCTGGTAAATTTGTAGGGACTTGCCGTGGATGCGATCACTGCCGGAGCTTTGTCACCTGTCTCTTTCATATATTTCTTGTATACGCCTGCAGCAACTGCTGTATGAGTGTCAATTACATAATCACCTGTCTTGTAGACTTCGCGGATTGCTTCCCTGGTTTCTTCTTCTGTGCAGTAATTGCCATAGAAATCCTTTAACTGAGCTTTCATCTCAGGTGTGATTGTATACTCCCCGCCCTTAGAAAGATTTTCCATAAGCTTGGCGCATTCCTCTGGATCTTCTCCGGCAATGCGGTAGATCAGACGCTCTAAGTTGCTGGAAATCAGAATATCCATAGACGGTGAGCTTGTAAGGATAAAATCTCTCTTTCTGTTATATGTACCGGTAGAGAAGAAATCAAACAATACCTTATTCTCATTTGATGCACAGATCAGCTTATTCACGGGAAGTCCCATCTGCTTTGCGTAGAATGCAGCCAGAATATTTCCAAAGTTTCCGGTAGGCACTACCACATTAATCTCCTGGCCAGCCTTGATCCTGCCCTGGCGGACTAATGTTGCATATGCATATACATAATAAACAATCTGTGGAACAAGACGGCCAATATTAATAGAGTTGGCAGAGGAGAACTGGAAGCCTGCCTGTGCAAGCTCTTCTGCCATCTCTTTATCGTTAAACATTTTCTTCACAGCAGTCTGGGCATCATCAAAGTTTCCTGTAATACCAACTACATAGGTATTGGCGCCTTTCTGTGTCACCATCTGCTTCTCCTGGATCGGACTTACTCCATGTTTCGGATAAAATACAATAATCCGGGTTCCTGGAACATCTGCAAAGCCAGCCAGTGCTGCCTTGCCGGTATCCCCAGAAGTAGCTGTGAGGATCACAATCTCGTTCTTTACCTGATTCTTCCTTGCAGCTGTGGTCATGAGATATGGCAGAATGGAAAGTGCCATGTCCTTAAATGCAATGGTCGGACCATGGAAAAGTTCCAGATAGTATACTCCGTCAGCTTCCTTCAAAGGTGCGATCACATCTGTATCAAACTTTTTGTCATATGCACTGTTAATACAGGTGCGCAGCTCTTCCTCAGTAAAATCAGTAAGAAGACGGCTCATTACCTGATAAGCAGTTTCCTGATAAGACATCTGGGAAAGTGCTTCCATAGAAACATCAAGCGCCGGAATCTGTGTGGGTACGAACAATCCTCCGTCTTCAGAAAGTCCCTTCAAAATAGCCTGGGAAGCGGTTACCGGTTCTCCTTTTCCTCTGGTGCTCTGGTACATTACCTGCATTTGTTATTCCTGCCTTTCGCTTATTGTTATGAGATAAATATATGTAATTTACCTCTTTATTATCGTATTCGACTTTACAGGTATTATACATACTTCACCGTGCTAAATCAACACCAAATTTGAAAAAGCCGCCTGAAATAATTTCAGACGGCCGATACATCACTTTCCTGAATTTTATTTTTTCACCATTTGAACTACGTTTTTTTCATCCTCCGTTTGAGATGAGGAACTGCTCTTGGAGTCTTTTTCATCCGGATAGGTATAAAATTCATGAACACCATATTTAAATAATTTCTTCAGTTCTTTATCAAACCAGGAGACATTCTGCTTCTCTGCTGCGGAACGCTGGATGAAGAACAATGCTCCCTGGGAATAATCAACACCTTCCAAAGCCTGCTTTACAGCCTCCCTGGTATCATCTGAAACCGTTACCTCATAAAATCTTCCATCATAAATAGGAGAAAACTGAGGAACACCATTTTTCTGGTCAAAAATAACATCCGTAACAGTACCCGGGAATTCACTGTTGGACACCCGGTTCATGATCACATTGGCGATCAGGATCCGTCCTTTAATATCTTCTGTTCCAGCCTCTGCTTCTACAATGTGAAGCAGATTATCGTAATCGGAATCAGACATCAGTTTGGCGTTTGCAGATGCAGATACTGCCTCATCAAAGCTGTCAACGGTGTCTGCCATGGACTCTCCCACATTCAGCTCGTCAGCATTTCCTTTTACTTTCTTCACACGCTGCCCAACCATCACTCTCTCGCAGGAGGTTCCAATACGTGCTACCGAAGTCCCAACTGCCGGACTGTCAGCAACACTGGTAACCATACCAGCAATTCCTGTAGGCAGGGTGTAACTGATCGACCCCGAATTAACTCCGGCAGATGCTGATTCCTCCTCTGAATCCGAAGCTGCATATACTTGGCTTCGCCCGCCCGATTCTGATACCTTTGATCCAATTGCCAAAATCATCGCCAACGCGGCACAGGCACTAAGAGCTACAAAATTATGTACAAGGGCATTTCCATTCTTTTTCCTCTGGTCTTCGCCCTTGGAAGTTGTTACATTCTGTAAACTTAATTTTAATTTCATATTCTTCTTTCCTTGCACTTTTGTTATGTTTTGATTTCTTTATTTTTATATTCTGTAACATTTTTGTAATGTATGGGAAAATTATATTTAATAATAGCTAAAATGTCAAGTAATTTTTATGGTATTCATCCCATTTTATCCAAAAACAGGTAAAAAAAGAAAGGGTGCGCGCCAAAACAAGAGTTTTTTCAAAAGTGCCCGTAACATTTTTGAAAAAACTACCCGTTTTTATTTGTCCCCTTCATTCTCCCCGGTATGCTTCTTTTTCTCTTTTCATGTATGATTATAGCTTCGCTTCCATTCTTTCGTCAAGCATTTCTCATCGCCTTGTTCTGACAAAAAACGGGCAGAACACGCTCTGCGAGTTTTACCCGTTTTTCTTTCTTATTAAAAATTACCGGTTATTGATTGCTGTTACAAGAGCATCGATGGATGCGCGGATAATATCCGGATCCACGCCAGCGCCCCATGCCATGGTTCCATCTGGCTTCTTAATCCCTACATATGCAATAGCTTTGGAACTGGAGCTGCGTTCCAGCGCATGCTCCTGATACACTTCAAGGGAATATTTCAGCTCATATGCTTTCTTCAGGGCATTGTTTACTGCATCAAGACGACCGTTTCCAGCAGCTTCTGTAGTAATCGTTTTTCCCTTAAAGGTAGAGGTAACCTTTGTTGTAATTCCACCGTCTTTCTGCTGGAAATGGACCTCATTAATGCTGTATGGCTCTACCACATTTTCAAAGGTCTTCTTGAACAGATCAAAGATCTCATCTGGATGAAGTTCTTTGTGAAGGTGGTCGGAAACACCTTTGGCTGTGTATCCCATTGCCTCACGCATTTTCGGCGGAAGGTTCAGTCCATATTTTGTCTCAAGAATATAGCCTACGCCGCCTTTACCAGACTGGCTGTTAATTCGGATAACATCTGCGTCATAGTTACGTCCCACATCTGTAGGATCAATGGGCAGATAGGGAACTGTCCATCGGTTCGGATCCTTTTCCTCGATCCAATGCATGCCTTTGGCGATTGCATCCTGATGGGAACCGGAAAATGCTGCAAAAACAAGAGCTCCACTGTATGGGCTTCTCTCTCCTACTGTCATTCCTGTGCAGCGCTCATATACTTCACAGATATGAGGCATATCAGAGAAATCAAGCTTCGGATCTACGCCCTGGGAATACATGTTCATTCCAAGTGTTACAATATCAACGTTACCAGTACGCTCACCATTTCCAAACAGAGTTCCCTCGATACGGTCTGCACCAGCCAGGATACCCATCTCGGAATCAGCTACACCGCAGCCTCTATCGTTATGAGGATGTAAGGATACGATTACATTTTCGCGGTGAAGCATGTGCTTACACATGTACTCAACCTGGCTTGCATATACGTGCGGCATGGAATGCTCTACAGTTACTGGCAGATTGATAATGCATTTGTTGTCCGGGGTAGGCTGCCATACATCAATAACTGCGTTGCAAACCTCAAGTGCATATTCTGGCTCTGTGCCTGTAAAGCTCTCTGGGCTGTACTCAAACTGGAAATTTCCTTCCGTCTGCCCTGCCAGTTCTTTTAATAATTTTGCGCCTTCTACTGCGATCTTCAGGATCTCTTCTTTGGATTTCTTAAATACCTGCTCACGCTGCGCAACGGATGTAGAATTATATACATGGACAATGGCCTTCGGCGCACCTTTTACAGCCTCGAAAGTCTTGCGGATAATGTGTTCTCTGGCCTGGGTAAGTACCTGAATGGTAACATCCTCAGGAATCAGGTTCCGGTCGATCAGAGTACGAAGGAAGGTATACTCTGTCTCAGAAGCTGCCGGGAAACCAACTTCGATCTCCTTAAATCCGATCTGTACAAGCAGCTTGAAGAATTCAACCTTCTGCTCCAGGCTCATTGGGATTACAAGGGCCTGGTTTCCATCACGGAGATCTACGGAGCACCATGCCGGTGCCTTATCAATATAGTCCTTTTTTGCCCAATCCATACAGGTTTCTGGTGGAAGATAATACTGTTTTTTGTATTTGCTTACATTCATCATTTCTTAATTCCTCCATATTACAAATTTGTTTTTTCTCTTTTGGAACGAAAGGATTTTATCACATAAAAAAAGCCCTCCAACTCTGCACATATACTGGTGCAAGAGACGGAAGACATATGTCCTACGCGGTACCACTCTTATTTCATGAATAAAAAATCCATACACTTCACGGATACGGGATTCATCCTTATATCCTCTCCCTGTAACGGAGGAATCCGTCTGCATCTATTCTTGCCTCTGCTCTCCTTATAAAGTAGGAAGCAATTTCAAGCAGCTGCTCCAAGGCGAGTTCTACAGTTTCCTTCCGTCATCTCACACCAACCGATGACTCTCTGCGCTCTGGTTCCTGTGTACTACTCCTTATCAAAGCATTTCTCTTATAGGTTCTCTGTGGTTATTACCTTAACATTTTTCTAGTCATTTGTCAATGATTACTGTAATCGATTTAAACAATAACATAACCATTAATGGCCAATCGGGGCAACAGGATTTGAACCTGCGACCTCACGGCCCCCAGCCGTGCGCGCTACCAAGCTACGCCATACCCCGCGAACATTTGATATTGTACCAAATGTTGTAAAAAAAATCAACTATTTTTTCGGAAAACCAATATTTTTACAGAATCCAGAAGAAGAACGTGAAGCCTCTTCCGTTTCCAAGGCTTCACGTTTAAATTTTTAGTGCTGGGCGTTAATGTAATTAACAAGTCCCTCAGCTTTAATAATCTTCTGCATAAACTCCGGGAACGCCTGTCCCTTGAACTGGGTGCCTTTGGTACGGTTATAGATCATACCGGAATCGAAATCCACTTCTACTTCGTCTCCATCTTCAATGCCCTTGCTTGCTTCCGGACATTCAATGATCGGAAGGCCAATATTGATGGCATTTCTATAAAAGATTCTGGCAAATGTCTCAGCGATAACACAGCTTACACCAGCTGCCTTGATAGCGATCGGGGCATGCTCACGGGAAGATCCACAGCCGAAGTTTTTGGTTGCTACAATAATGTCACCCTTCTGTACTCTTTTTACAAAGGTATTGTCGATGTCTTCCATGCAATGAGTTGCCAGCTCCGCCGGATCTGAGGAATTCAGATAACGTGCCGGAATAATAACATCTGTATCTACATTGTCTCCATATTTAAAAACTCTGCCTTTTGCCTGCATGATAAGTACTCCTCCTTATAATCCTAGTTCTTCTGGTGCACAAATATAGCCAGTTACTGCACTTGCTGCCGCTACTGCAGGGCTTGCAAGATAAACTTCTGAATCTACATGTCCCATACGTCCAACAAAGTTACGGTTGGTAGTAGAAATACAGCGCTCACCAGCTGCCAGGATTCCCATATATCCACCAAGGCATGGTCCACAGGTAGGAGTACTTACAACTGCCCCAGCTTCAATAAAGATCTTAAGGAGTCCTTCTTCCATTGCCTGCAGGTAAATAGCCTGTGTAGCCGGAATTACGATACAGCGAAGACCTTTCTTCACTTTTCGTCCCATCAGGATCTTAGCTGCAACACGAAGGTCATCAATACGTCCGTTCGTACAGGATCCAATTACAGACTGGTCTACTGCAACCGGCTCGCCAATCTCAGAAATTGTCTTGGTATTCTCTGGTAAATGAGGGAACGCCACTGTTGGCTCCAGTGTACTAAGATCGATCGTGTACTCAGCCTCGTAAACAGCATCTTCATCCGCTTCATATGCCTTGTACGGACGTTTGGAATGCGCCTTCATATATTCGATTGCCAGATCATCAACTGGGAAAATACCATTCTTGCCTCCAGCTTCAATTGCCATATTTGCGATTGTAAAACGGTCATCCATAGAAAGGTTCTTAATGCCCTCTCCTACAAACTCCATAGATTTATAAAGAGCTCCGTCAACACCGATCATACCAATAATATGCAAGATCACATCCTTACCGCTTACCCATTTTTTCGGTTTGCCTACAATGTTAAATTTAATCGCAGACGGTACCTTGAACCATGCTTTACCAGTAGCCATACCCGCTGCCATATCTGTACTTCCAACGCCAGTGGAAAAAGCTCCCAGAGCTCCATATGTACAGGTATGTGAGTCAGCTCCGATAATTACATCACCAGCTACAGTAAGACCCTTTTCTGGAAGAAGTGCATGCTCGATTCCCATCTGTCCTACATCAAAATAATTGGTGATGTCATGACGACAGGCAAATTCACGGACACATTTGCAGTGCTCGGCAGATTTGATATCCTTATTTGGAATAAAATGATCCATTACCAGTGCTATTTTATCTTTGTCAAATACGGTATCTACGGTCATCTTATCCATCTCATGGATTGCAACCGGAGATGTGATATCATTTCCAAGAACAAGGTCAAGCTGTGCCTCTATAAGCTGTCCTGCTTCTACATGATCCAAACCTGCATGCGCAGCCAGGATCTTCTGAGTCATTGTCATTCCCATTTTTGTATTCCTCCTGATTTATTGTATGTTGCTATTTTAGCATATTTCCTGTTATAATAAAAATACATATTAATCATATTTATTATAACTTGTGGTTATAAAATTACTATTATTCGGTAACATTCAAGCTTAAGGAGGAACTCATGCAGGAAAATCTATCTCTATATCATATTTTTTACACGGTAAGCCGCACCGGTAATATATCTTCGGCTGCCAAGGAGCTCTACATCAGCCAGCCAGCCATCAGCCGTGCTATCAAAAAACTGGAGGGTAATCTGGATACCACTCTTTTTAAACGCAGCTCCAGAGGCGTATTCCTCACCCCCGACGGACAGATTCTCTATGAGAAGGTAAAAGGAGCTTTCGATCTTCTTTCCGAAGGGGAAGACTCCATCCTTCACAATCGTTCCCGGGAAATTCCCAGGCTGCGCATTGGTGCCAGCACTACTTTATGCAAATATGTGCTGATGCCCCGGTTAAAGGATTTCATCGTAGCCAATCCCAAGATCCGTATCATTATCTCCTGCCAGTCCACTTATCAGACTTTGAAACTTCTTGATGAAGATAAAATAGACATTGGACTGATCGGACGCCCCCAGAAGCTTTCCGGATACGAATTTCTGCCTCTGCTGCAGATCCAGGATACCTTCGTGGCAGCCAAAAAATATCTGGAAAACCAGCAGCAGCTGTTCCCTAAAGAGCCCCTTTACCATACTGCCACCTTCATGCTTCTGGATGAACAAAATATCACCAGGCAATCTGTTAATACCATGCTTCACGAGCACCAGCTACAACTGGGACATATTCTGGAAGTCAGTTCCATGGATCTTTTGATCCAATTCGCCCAGGTAGGTCTGGGAATTGCCTGCGTGATCAAGGAATTTGTGCAAAAAGAGCTGGACGAGGGAACACTTACAGAAGTACCGCTGGGATTTACTTTTCCAGCAAGAGAAATTGGATTTGTATGCAGAAAAAACAGTAAAAACCAGAAGGTGCTGACACAGCTGGCAAACAGAATATAAAAAAATCCGGGGAAAATCCCCGGATTTTTGATATCAAAACCAACCGCCACTCACCAAACCAATGAATAGCAGTTTTCAACAGCTAAGAGAAACCCACAAAGTGCGTTTCTCTTAGTAAAATTATTCCTCTACAGGTGCATCCTCAGCTGGAGCCTCAAGAGCTTTCATGCTAAGGCTGATTTTCTTGTCTTCGCCGTTAAAGTCAACCACTTTAGCCTGGATCTCCTGTCCGATGGTAAGTACATCAGATGGTTTTGCAACGTGCTCTCTGGAAATCTGAGATACGTGAAGAAGTGCATCTACGCCAGGTGCAAGCTCTACAAATGCGCCGAAGTCTGTCATACGGGCAACTTTACCAGTTACTACATTTCCAACAGCGAAATCCTCAGCGGCTGTAAGCCATGGATTCTCCTCCGGGAATTTCATTGTAAGGGCAATCTTCTCGCCCTTGATGTCTTTGATCATAACCTTTACAGTCTCACCAACTGTGAAAACCTTCTTCGGGTTTTCTACTCTGCCCCAGGACATCTCAGAGATGTGAAGCAGTCCGTCAGCGCCGCCCAGATCGATGAATGCACCAAAATCTGTAACGTTCTTAACAACACCATCTACTGTATCGCCAACATGGATGCGCTCCATAAGCTCCTGCTGTTTCTTAGCTTTTTCAGCAACAAGAAGCTGTTTGCGGTTACCAATGATACGGCGTCTTCTAGGATTGAACTCTGTGATAACGAACTCAATCTCCTGATCAGCATATTTGCTGAGATCTTTCTCATATGTGTCGGAAACAAGGCTTGCAGGAATGAATACACGTGTCTCCTCAACGTTAACACATAATCCACCGTCAAGCACCTGAGTAACAGGAGCTTTTAATACTTCCTGGTTCTCGAATGCTTCCTCAAGACGTTTGTTGCCTTTCTCTGCAGCAAGTCGCTTGTAGGTTAAGATAACCTGGCCTTCGCCATCATTTACCTTAAGCACTTTGGCTTCCATGGAGTCACCTACATGTACAGCGTCTGTGAGTACTACGGAAGGATCATTGCTATATTCACTCTTGGTGATGATACCATCAGCCTTATAGCCAATATTCAGGATAATTTCATCTTCTTTCACATCGATGACCTTTCCCTGTACGATTTCTCCATTTCTGATTGTTTTTACGGAATCTTCCAGCATCTGTTCAAAACTTAATTCTGACATGTTCTTGAACCTCCTCAATAATTTTCTTTGGGGTTGAAGCCCCTGCTGTAATACCTACATAACTACTGCATTGGAACATATCTGAATCCAAGTCTACAGGTGTTTGTATATAGTAAGTATTTTCACATTCCTTTTTACATATTTCAAACAGCTTTTGAGTATTGGAACTATGTCGGCCGCCTACGACTAACATAGTGTCTACCTCTCCGGCTATGCTCTTTGCTTCTCTCTGCCGTTCTTCGGTAGCATTACAAATAGTGTTTAAAATATTAAGAATATTTAAAACAGTATTATCATACCTCTTTTTGCGGAGAATTTCAACTAAATCTTTAAATTTATTATAATTAAATGTTGTCTGCGACACAATACACACATTTTTGCCCTCTGGAGGCACAAAATCAAGTGCGTCCTGCTCGGTGCGGATCACCGTATATGGCCCCATGCACCAGCCACAGATTCCTACAACCTCCGGGTGGTCCGGATCTCCAATGATCACAATATGGGAACCAGCCTTACTCTCTTTCTCTACAATCCGGTGGATCTTCAGAACAAAAGGACAGGTCACATCCACATAAGAAAGTCCATACTCTTTCAGCTGGTCATAAACTTCTTTTCCCACACCATGAGAACGGATGACTACAGTACTTCCCTCTGGAAGAGAGCCAAGCTCCTCTTCAGAAGCAACCTGGACACCTTTTTTCTCCAGATCCCCCACCACTTCTTCATTATGAATGATAGGGCCAAGGGTAAAAAGCTTGTCTGGACAGCTGACGATCAGCTCATAGACCTTGTCCACCGCCCGCTGTACGCCAAAGCAAAAGCCTGCTGTTTTCGCAACCTTCACCTCCATGGTCTATTCCACCTTATCCTTATAAATTCCAAGAATTGCAGCTACCACTTCTTCAATGTTCATAAGAGAGGAATCTACAAGCACTGCATCCTCAGCCTGGCGAAGAGGAGAAATCTCTCTTGTCATGTCCTGGTGGTCTCGGTTTTCGATATCCTTCTTGATTTCCTCAAGATCAGCGGTCTCGCCCTTCGCAAGATATTCATCATAGCGTCTCTTTGCTCTGGTCTCCACGCTGGCAGTTAGGTAGATCTTCACCTGCGCGTCTGGTAGAACTACAGTTCCAATATCCCTGCCATCCATCACTACATCATTCTTAGCTGCCAGATTTCTCTGAAGATTAAGAAGATGTGCGCGGACTGCAGGATTAGCAGATGTCCTGGAAGCCATATTTCCAACCTCTTCGGTACGGATATACTGGTTCACATTCTCGCCGTTCAGAATCACAACCTGCTCCCCGTTCTCATAACGAAGGGAAACCTGAGCCTTCTGGCAATTGTCTGCAACCGCCTGGGTATCAGCTCCCTGGATTTTATTCTTTAACAGATAAAGCGCAACGGCACGGTACATAGCGCCTGTATCTACATAGATAAAGGACAGCTCCTTTGCCACTTTCTTTGCAATGGTGCTTTTGCCGGCACCTGCCGGTCCGTCAATGGCAATGTTACATCCCATTTTCTCTGTTACCTCCTGGTATTTTATTTGCTGCAGTTCAACGGTATTTTCAAAATAAGTTTCAAAAATAACACTTTCCATCGCAGCTTTCCATTCACTTCTTACATTTATAACAGATTTTCATCCATTTTTCAATGCCATAGCTGCAAGATATGCGGTAGACCATGCAATCTGAAGATTATATCCACCGGTCACTGCATCCAGATCCAGCACTTCCCCAATAAAGTATAAGTTCTTTACCTTTCTGGACTCCATAGTACCAGGCTGGATTTCCTTCACAGAAACACCGCCTCTTGTAATGACTGCTTCCTTATATTCTCCCATTCCATTGATAGTAAACGGGAATGCCTTCACCAGTTCTTCAAAGTGAATCCTCTCTTCTCTGGAAATATCGTGGATTTTTTTCTCTGGAGAAATCCCACCAAGCTCCAGCATAACCGGGGTAAGGGACGATGGGAAAAGCACACCGATCACGTTCTTAAACTGCTTATTCTGCCCTGTCTCAAATTCACGGAGAACTCTGGCATCCAGCTGTTCCATGGTAAGAGCAGGCTTAAGATCCAGATAGGCAGTTAATTCTCCAGACTTCTGCAGCTGCTTACCAATATGGGCACTTGCAGATAGGATCATGGGGCCAGTTACGCCAAAATGAGTGAACATCATCTCACCAAAATCCTGGAAAAGAATCTTCTTGCCGGACTTAATAGTAAGTTCGGTATTTTTTAAGGAAAGTCCCTGAAGACTTGGAATATAAGCCTCTTTCGTCCGAAGGGGAACCAGAGATGGGGAAAGCTCCGTAACTTTATGCCCGGTCTCCTCTGCAAAGCGGTAGCCATCTCCAGTAGACCCTGTGGATTGATAAGAAAGCCCTCCCGTGGCAACCAGAATATAATTACCCTCCATAATACTTCCATCCGCCAGTTCTACTCCGGTTACTCTGCTGTGATGTGCCTTTTTCTCAGCTACATCCGGCTCCTCATAGGGACTGACATTCACCTTTTTCACCTCTGTGCGAAGATGGATGTGGGCGCCAGCCTTCTTAAGCTCCCGTTCCAGACCGCGGATAATGTCAGAGGAATGATCCGATACAGGGAAAACCCGGTTGCCTCGCTCTGTTTTCAGCGGAACTCCTGCATCTTCGAAGAATTCCATTACATCCTGGGGCGTGAAAGAATAGAAAGCGCTGTACAGGAATTTCGGATTAGACATAACTGCACGGAACAATTCTTCTGCGTTACAGTTATTTGTAACATTACATCTGCCTTTTCCTGTAATATACACTTTCTTTCCAAGTTTCTCATTTTTCTCCAGAATGTGGACTTCCTGTCCGGCTCTTGCCAGATACACACCAGCCATCATTCCAGCAGCTCCGCCGCCTACGATCAATATTTTACTCATTTAGATACCTTTCATAAATCTGTTCGAAAACCTTTTTCTGCGGAATTCCCAGGTTGTGACCAGCCGCCCCTGGCGATATTTGCCCACTGTAGAATATTTTTTTCATACCGGATTCAAACAGTTTTTTGTATATTTTTTAAAAAGACACGTGCAAAAACCTTCTCTGCACGTGTCTTTCGTCGTAATTTCTATGGAATCAGCATATAACCTGTCCCATAGAAATCCTTATTCATCACTGATTAAACCGGATATGCTCCGTTCTTGGTATCAGCAGCAGTCTCATCAACCTTTGTCTCCTGCGCCTGACGATACTTGAAGAAGTCAGTAGCAACCTGTGGGAACAGTGCATAGGACAGAACATCCTCATCCTGCTCTTTGTACTGAGCCATCTCGCCCTCAAGTTTATCCAGCTCATTGTCAAGAAGGTCTGCCGGACGGCAGGTAATCGGCTCTGTATCGCCAATGCACTTCTTCTGGACTTCCGGATTAAATGGTTTCGCTGTTGCACCATATTTTCCACTGAGAACATCCTTTGTCTCTTTGGTAACCATCTTGTATCTCTCGCCCATAAGAACGTTAAATACAGCCTGTGTTCCAACGATCTGGGAAGACGGAGTAACAAGCGGCGGCTCACCAAGGTCTTTACGTACACGCGGAACTTCCTCAAGAACATCGTAGAACTTATCTTCTGCGTGCTGCTCTTTCAGCTGGGAAGTAAGGTTGGATAACATACCGCCTGGCACCTGATACAGAAGAGTCTTGATATTTACGCCAAGGTTCTTCGGGTTCAGAAGGCCACTCTCAAGAGCCTCGTCACGCATTGGACGGAAGTAATCTGCAATCTCAGCAAGAAGCTGCTGGTCAAATCCTGTATCGTATGGAGTACCCTTGAAGGTCTCAACCATAACCTCAGTTGCAGGCTGGGAAGTACCCAGTGCAAATGGAGACATTGCAGTATCGATGATATCAACGCCAGCTTCAACAGCTTTTAAGTAAGTCATGGAAGCTACACCAGAGGTGTAATGTGTATGAAGGTCGATCGGGATCTTAACAGTCTCTTTCAGGGCTGTAACGAGCTCAGTTGCCTTATATGGAAGAAGAAGTCCAGCCATATCTTTGATGCAGATAGAGTCTGCACCCATCTCCTCGATACGTTTTGCAATGCTTGTCCAGTACTCAAGAGTATAAGCATCACCAAGTGTATAGGAAAGAGCAACCTGTGCATGTCCATGCTCTTTGTTTGCAGCATGTACAGCAGTCTGGAGGTTACGAAGATCGTTCATACAGTCGAAAATACGGATGATATCGATACCGTTTGCCAGAGATTTCTGAACAAAATACTCTACTACATCATCAGCATATGGACGATATCCAAGAATATTCTGACCACGGAAAAGCATCTGCAGCTTGGTGTTCTTGAATCCGTCACGTAATTTACGAAGTCTTTCCCACGGATCCTCATGAAGGAAACGAAGGCTTGCATCGAAAGTAGCACCGCCCCAGCACTCAACTGCATGGTAGCCTACTTTATCAAGTTTATCAACGATTGGAAGCATCTGCTCTGTTGTCATACGGGTTGCAATCAGGGACTGATGTGCATCACGCAGAATGGTTTCCACAATTTTAACAGGTTTTTTTTCAATTTCTGCCATAATTGTTCTCCTTATTTATTTTGTTCATCCGGACTTCCCGGTTTCACTATAGAATGCCGGGAAAAATCCGAATTTCTGGTATCATTATTAGATTCCGTAAATAGCCATAAATGCTCCGGCAGCAACGGCTGTACCGATAACACCGGCAACGTTTGGTCCCATTGCATGCATCAGAAGGAAGTTGGTAGGATCAGCCTCAGCACCAACCTTCTGGGAAACACGGGCTGCCATAGGTACCGCAGATACACCAGCGGAACCAATAAGCGGATTGATCTTGCCGCCTGTAAGTTTGCACATAAGCTTTCCAAGCATAACACCGCCGAAGGTACCGCATGCAAATGCTACAAGACCTAATACAACGATCTTCAGAGTATCCACATTCAGGAATGCCTCTGCACTTGTGGAAGCACCAACAGATGTACCAAGAAGGATAACTACGATGTACATAAGTGCATTGGAAGCGGTCTCTGTAAGCTGTTTAACAACGCCGCATTCTCTGAACAGGTTACCAAGCATAAGCATACCAACCAGAGGAGCAGTTGTCGGAAGGATCATGCAGACAACGATTGTGATTACGATCGGGAAGAGGATCTTCTCAAGCTTGGATACAGGACGAAGCTGCTCCATCTTGATCTTACGCTCTTTCTCCGTGGTAAACAGTTTCATGATCGGAGGCTGGATGATCGGAACCAGGGACATATAGGAATATGCCGCCACAGCGATTGGTCCCATAAGGGCTGTCTGTCCAAGCTTACCAGCAAGGAAAATAGAGGTCGGGCCATCTGCACCACCGATGATGGAAATTGCAGCTGCCGCTTTTCCGTTGAATCCAAGGAAGATTGCAAGGAAGTAAGCAATATAGATACCGAGCTGTGCTGCTGCACCCATCAGGAAGCTCTTCGGGTTCGCGATCAGCGGACCAAAGTCTGTCATGGCACCTACACCCATAAAGATAAGTGAAGGAAGAATGCTCCACTCATCAAGAATGTAGAAATAATGAAGAAGACCGCCAACACCGTTGGACATGTCTTCCGGATTTGCCATAATGTCCGGATAAATATTAACAAGGAGCATACCAAATGCAATGGGAACAAGCAGAAGAGGCTCAAATCCCTTTGCAATGGCAAGATATAAGAATACACAAGCAACCACGATCATCAGGTAGTTTCCCCATGTCAGGTTAAAAAATGCAGTCTGATGGATCAGGTTGGACAAAGTGTCTGCTACGTAAGACATCCTATTACCTCCCGACTTAGTTCATTGTTGCCAGGGTATCTCCATTTTCTACAGAGGCACCTTCTGCAACATCAATGCTTGCAACGGTTCCGTCCTGAGGAGCTACAACCGGGATCTCCATCTTCATGGATTCCAGGATTACAATGTTGTCACCGGCTTTTACAGCCTGTCCAACGCTTGCTGTGATTTTCAGAACCTTTCCAGGTACGGAAGCTGCAACCTTAACTGCGCCTGCTCCGGCTGCTGCCTTCGGAGCTGCCTTTGGTGCCGGTGCTGCCTTCGGAGCTGCTGCAGGAGCTGCAGCTGCTGGTGCGGAAACGCTTCCTGTCTCTTCAACAGTTACTTCATATGCTGTTCCGTTAACGGTAATTGTATAACTTTTCATTTTAGGATCCTCCTGTATTTATCTCTTTTTACGATTGATTTTGCGGATGGAACGAACAACGAATCCATCTGTTGTGGTTCCCTCAGCTGCTGCAATTGCTGCTGCGATAACCGCGATCAGTTCTGTATCATCTGCTTCTGCTGCTTCCACTGGTGCTGCCACCGGAGCAGGTGCAGGAGCTGCTGCCTGAGCTTTTTTCTTTGCTTCCGGATTCGGGATGAATTTGAACAGATAGATCAGGAAGCTCAGGAAAATAAGAACGATGAATACGATCGCAATACCCATGATAGTATTCATAACAGCTCTTCTTAAGGTCTCAGCCATGGAGTACTGTACATCAACAGTAAGGGATGTAGGTGCTCCTGTAGAAGCATCGAAAATATAAACGAAATTTGCATCTGCTTTCTCAAAGGAGACCGGTACAGTAACGGTATATCCGTTGTCAGAAGCCTTCACCTCTGTCTCTCCGGTTCTCTCCTTTAAAGCCCCAACTTCACCCTTGGAGCCTGCCCATGCAGTCATTGCACCAACAGTAAATTCATCAGATGACTTGGTATAATTCTCAATGTCTTCATCACTAAGAGCAATGATGGTATCGGTAAGTCCCTCAGCGGTAGTGACCAGGGTCTGCTTTACCGTGTCATCTACCTCATCAGCTGCCCATACGGAGGAAGCTCCGGTAAGAGTGAGAACTGCCATCATGAGAAGTACTGTGCAAAGGGAGGATACTTTCTTAAAAATCTGTTTCATATGCTCCACCTCGCTTAGACCGTGCCGTGTTTCTTGGACGGACGTTCTTCCCTTTTTGTGAACAGCATTTCAAATGCACCGATCACATATTTTCTTGTATCAGCCGGGCTGATAATGGTGTCAACATATCCTCTTGCTGCTGCAGAGGAAACAGAGTTCTGAAGTTCTCTGTACTCAGCTGCTTTCTCAGTAAGAGCTGCTGCGTCATCGCCTGCATACATGATCTTGGCTGCAAGGTCAGCATCCATCATACCGATCTCTGCGTTCTCCCATGCGTATACCATGTCTGCACCGATTGCTTTGCTGTTCATAGCTGTGTAAGCGGTTCCAAATGCTTTGCCGATCACAACGTTAACCTTCGGAACAGTAGCGTCTGCAAATGCATGAACCAGTGCTCCAACAGATTTCGCCATCATTTTCTCGCCACATACAGTAGCCTTAAAGCCGTTTACATTTGTAAGAGTAAGTACTGGGATCTCGAAAGCGTCACAGAATTTTACGAACTCTGCTGCTTTTCTTGCGCCGCGTGCGCTAAGGGTTCCGTCAGACTCCCATACCTTTTTGCCTTCTGCATCATAGCTCTCGCTTCTGTTTGCAACAGCACCAACGGTAGCACCGTTCAGTCTGATGAATCCAACAGCAACGCTCTTGCCATAGTCAGCTTTTACCTCGAAGAACTGGCCGTTATCAGCGATTCTGGAAAGTGCAATGGCTGTGTCGCCTGTGCAGTTCTCAATATCCTCGCATACACGGTTCAGGTCGTCTGTGCACTCCATGTAAGAATCAGTGTCTTCGCAGTTAGATGGCAGATATGTTACGAGCTCACGGATCTTTCCAAGGATCTCATCCTCAGTACCGATTCCGTCTACAAGACCTGTCTCTTCACTCTGGAATCTGGCAGCAGATGTGTCACATTTGGAAATGTGGTTGCCCTCAAGGGCGTTCGGGGTGTTTACAAACAGTTTACCCTTCTTCTCTTCTACAAAAGTGAAGTCTGTCAGTGCCGGTACAAGCGCCATACCGCCGCCGCAGGTACCGAAGATACCTGTGATCTGTGGGATCAGTCCGGATGCCAGAGTCTGTTTCATATAAATTTCACCGAATGCTTCCAGTGCGTCAGTTGCCTCCTGGAGACGGAGACCTGCGCAGTCGATCAGGCCGATCACCGGGGCACCGGTCTTCATAGCCATATCATAAAGTCTGGTAATCTTCTTGGCATGCATTTCACCAACAGTTCCGTTCAGTACGGAAACATCCTGGCTGTACACATACACCAGATTTCCATCAATTACACCATATCCGGTAATAACACCGTCTGAAGGTGCTTTTTTTTCAGTCATGTTGAAATCTGTATTTCTGGCTGTTACACTTTGGCCGATCTCAACAAAACTGTTCGCGTCAAGCAAAGAAGTGATTCTTGTGCCCGCTAAGCTTTGTGTTGCGTTACTCATTCTTTCTTGCCCTCCATTTTATAAAAATTTAAAAGTATAACCAAAAATTCTGCCGATTCTAATTGTACATTTTTTCACACAATTTTTCAATAGTTTTCCGTGTTTTTATGCAAAAAAATCCCTCGATTTTCGGGGGATTTTTTGATATATCATACATATTATGTCAGGCTTTTTAGTGAAAAAAGTCATGAAACACCTTGTTTACACACCATAAATAGGTGATTTTGACGATATTACGGTCCGCTGTCACTAAATAGTTGTCCAGCACCAGCTCTCCAAGGCTGAATGTCACCTGGCCGATCTGCTGTCCTTTTTTCACCGGAGCTGTCAAATTCTTCTCAAGACGCAGGTGGCAGGTGACTTTTTCACCATCCTTCAGGAGGATCTGTTTCTTCTTATCTGAATCCGTTATCTTGATTTCACCAGTTACATAAGCATCTCCCAATTTTTCTCTATTCTCTGTCACAAAGCTTTTCGAATCTTCAGCAGTTTCTTCCTCAATTCCGTCACTTACCGGAATTTCCGGAAGCTTTGGTTCCTGCCAGTATGTTTCCTTATGGAAATTCGCTTTTCCATATTCCAACAGCTTCATAGCATCCTTCCACTTATATGTTTTGTTATTCGGCCAGCCGCAGCCAAGAAGGGAAATGATAAAAGTTCTCCCTTCATTTTCACAGGCAGCCACATAACAATAGCCTGCATTTCCCGTAAAACCGGTTTTTCCGGAAACTGCATCCTGCGTCATATCCAGAAACGCATTTGCATTGTGTACGGAAAACTGTCTTTTCCCGGAAATATCAGAAAAGGAATAATCTCTGGTCTGTGTAATATGAAGAAACGTTTTATTCTTTATGGCATAACTCATGATCAGGGCAAGATCACGGGCAGTTGTCTGGTGAATGCCTCCGGCATCCGCACTGTCAAGACCGTTTGGAGTAACAAAATGGGTATTGGTGCACCCGATCTCTTTCGCCTTTTCATTCATCATTCTGGCAAAGCCTTCCACAGAACCGCCAATGTGCTCTGCGATTGCCACAGCTGTGTCATTGTGGCTTTTCAGCATTAAAGAATAAAGAAGATCTTCTAAATAGTACTGCTCTCCCTCTTTCAGGTTCAGCTTTATCTCTGGCTGAGAGGCAGCATTTTTTGACACTTCCGCATAGTCGTCTCCTGCGCCGTTTTCCAGAGCCAGGATACAGGTCATTACTTTTGTGGTGCTGGCATTCGGGCGCGCTGTGTAACCTTCTTTCTCATAAAGTACTCTGCCGGAATCCCCATCCATGAGAACTGCAGATAAGGCATAGAGATTTCCCGGTCCATCTGTTTCTTTCATATCAACTGCTGCCGGTATCATCTGCACAATGGAACTGACAGTCTGTTTTTCATTTGTGCCGGTGCTTCCTGCTGCCTGGACAGCGGTGCACAAAGCAAGTACAACAGTCAGTGTAAAAACAAGGAATCTGTTTCTGCTTTTCATAGTCCACCCCACATTCCATTTATAGTATTTTACGCAGACCTGTCCCCAACTATGCAAAAACACGCTTTGGGAGTTTTCCATTGTTATCCAATATATCACTTTAGCTCGTTGCTCACGTATATGAAACCAGGGACCGGTATCTCATAGAAATACCAGTCCCTGAAATTCGTCTCATTTTCAATTTATATATCACATCTAACCATTGTAAGTCAGATCCCACCGCGCAGACAATGGTCTGTCCTCTTTTGAAAGCTGATAAAGCTCCAGCAGTTCTGCCGGCGCTTCTTCCACCGCTCTTTCAAATAATTCATTCAGCTCTTCCACCGGTTCCCTGCTGCCCCCAGCTGGCTGAGCCATCATATAGTGATCGATCAGGGCTGACTGGCGCTTTCTTCCTCCAAGACTGGAAATCTTCGACAAGCGTGCACGTCTTGTACCACCATCGTCGCAGACCAGCTGATTGGTCATAAATTTCATCAGCTTCAGACTAAGAAGAATATCACCTGTTTTTACAAGAGGAAATACCTTGTGGATCTCTTCTGCATTTTTCTTCGCTGCTTTAATACAGTCAGAAGGGTAATAGGCATAAGGATTTTTCCCATTTTCTTCCATAAGAAAACGGTCAAATTCAATTTCCAGAAGGCTGTGGGAAATCCTGCCCTTATCATTCATCTCATTGACAAAGGAATGGCAGGAAGAATCCAGAAGATAATGGCAGCCAAAGCCAAGAAGATAGGCAAGAAGTGCCTTGTTGCCAGTCTCCCTGATCTGTGCCATGCCCTGGGTAAAAAATGCCCGTGCTTTTTCCTTATGCATCCGGTATCCTACCCCACTTACGTGATTCTTGAAAATAAAATAATAGAAAAAAATATCCGGTCCGTGAAGACCAATGCGATACAGTTCTCCATTTTCCCGAATGATCTTCTTTACCTCATCCGGCATCTGTCTGTATACTTTCTGACCGAACAAATCATGTGCATATGTTGTTGGCATTTTTATCCTCTCCTGTCCTGTACGATATCCTACACATCCAGCTTCAGCTGAACTTCCTCTTCCGCCTCTGCCTTAAAATCCGCCATTTTCACCGGATCCACAGCAGGCAGCTCTTCAAGTCCCTGGACCCCGAAGGTACGGAGAAATTCTTCTGTAGTACCAAAAAGGATCGGTCGTCCCGGTGCGTCCAGCCTTCCCAGTTCCTTAACTAGATTATATTCCACCAGCTTATTTACTGCATGGTCACTTTTTACCCCTCGGATCTTCTCGATCTCCGCTTTGGTAACCGGCTGTTTGTACGCAATGATGGACAAAGTTTCCAGCATAACATCGGTAAGAGCCGGTTTCTTGGGCTGCATGGCAATACGGATCAGGCAGCCGTAATAATCCCGCTTGGTGCAGAGCTGGTAAGAGTCCTCCAGCTCAATGATCTGGATCCCCCTGCCTTCATCTTCGTATTTATCCATCAGATTGTGGAGCAGCTTCTCTGTGGTCGGCTTATCCTGCTGGATTGCCTTCGCGATCTGCCCGAGCTCCACAGATTCTCCCATTGCAAAAAGAATGGCCTCAATAGCACCTTCTAATCGTTTTATTTCCATATATTATCCTTCTTCCTCTGCAAATTCCGTCAGATTCTTCCATGTCTCCGGTTCGGTCACAACATCAATCTGAATATCGTCAAAAATCTCTTCCTGAACCACATGGATATGTCCCATTTTGATCAATTCCAGCACAGAAAGAAAGGTAACGATCACCTGTACCTTAGAGCACTGTTTCTTAAGAAGTTCGCGGAAGCTGAATTTTCTATGGTTTTTTGCAAATTCTTTCATCTCCAGCATTTTATCAGAAAGACTGACCTCCTCCTTCTCGATCTTACCAAACTGGCTTCGGATCGGGTCCCGCCTGTCATCCTGGCGCCGGATAATAGATTGATAAATGGCATTTAATTTTTCCAGGGTAAGACCTGCCAGAAGCTCAGAAGGATCTACTGGTTCCCGGTATTGAAGCACCTCTTTTGGCACATCTGGTCCGCGGAAATAAACGCCGCTGGCATCATCCATCTTGTCCTTCAGCTCATAAGACATATACTTGTACATCTTATATTCCAGAAGCTTCTGAACCAGCTCGGCTCTTGGATCTTCCTCTTCTCCCTCCTCATTCACTTCTTTTGGAAGGAGCATCCGGCATTTGATATCCAGAAGAGTGGCGGCCATAACCATAAATTCACTCATCACACCAAGGTCTTTTTTTTCCATGGCGTGAATGTATTCCATGTACTGGTCTGTGATTTCCACAATCGGTATATCATAAATATCAATTTTATTCTTATCTATAAGGTGAAGGAGCAGATCAAGGGGTCCTTCAAAAACATTCAGTTTTACGGGAATTGCCATGGTCTTTCTTCTCTCCCTTACAGTTTCATTTCTATAAAAATCAGTTCTCTTGGATTATGGATCCGAAGAGGCACTGTGTGTTCCCCAAGGCCTGCACTTACAATCATGCACTTACCTTTTTTGTAAAAATCGCCACAGCAGTATTGGGGAAAAGGTATAAACTGGGAACTGATGGCACCCACATGCCTGGAAAAACGGAGTACGCCGCCATGGTAGTGCCCGGACAGGATCAGGTCTGCGCCCCAGCGAAAATAAGCTTTGCCATATTTGGGGTTATGGGCAAGCAGAATGTTTATGGCAGCTGGATCTGGTTTTCCCATAAGCTCTTCCAGTTTTTCAGAGGTGAGCTCCGGTGAAAAAGGTTTGTGATAGTATTCCAAGGGAAGCTCCAGTCCATTTACCACAAAAAGATTTCCGCATAAGGAAATGGGAATTTTTTCGTTTTCCAGGAAACAGATTCCGTTCTGCTTTAATTCTGCCTTGTATTCCAGGTACTCATTCCGATAAAGGTGTCCTTCTGCCTTCATTTTGGTTTCGTGATTTCCCATAGCATAAAAGGTGGGGAAATCCTTTGCCAGTGTGCAAAGCAGATTTCTGGCGCTTTCCAGGGTGGATGGATCCATCCGGACCACCATGTCTCCGGCAAGAAGAATGGCATCAGGGGCATGCTCCTGGATTTTTTTCAGCAGAGCACTGTTTTCTTCACCAAAAATGGTTCCGTGAAGGTCTGCAAGGACGGCAAAACGTACGCCTTTTTTTATTTTCGGGTTGTGGACTTCATAGGTTACTGTTCGGAATTTTTCCATAAATCTCCTTTACTTTCCAAATCCGCAGTTAGGAAAAGTACAGACCTTGCAGTTCAGGCAGAGACCGCCTTCTCCGTATGCTGCCACTTCTTCTGCAAAAATCTCATCATCTGCCATGATTCTTGGAAGGACCAGGTCGAATACAGTGCGCTTCGCATACATAACACAGCCAGGCAATCCAAGGACCGGGATGCGTTTTCCATCTTTCTCGTAGTAAGCAATGAGAATCATGGCACCTGGCAGTACTGGTGCACCATAGGTGACTACCCGTGCTCCGGTGTCACGGATTCCACCAGGGGTACGGTCATCGGGGTCTACACTCATGCCGCCGCTGCAGACTACCATGTCTGCGCCCTGATCAATAAATTCCATAATATCGGCTGTGATCTGTGCCTTGTCATCTCCCGGAGTGGTCTGGCCGATCACTTCCGCTGGATATTCGGCAAGCTTATCTTTCAGTACAGGGGTAAAGGTGTCCTGGATCAGACCTTTTTTTACTTCACTTCCGGTTGTGACGATTCCTACTTTCTTGAAGTGATAGGGAAGAATGGAAAAAATAGGTTCTGGACCAGCGGCTTCCACAGCTTTGTCCATTTTTTCTTTTTCGATCACAAGGGGGATGATCCTGGTTCCTGCCAGTTTATCTCCTTTTTTCACCGGAAAATCTCCGTGGCGGGAGGCGATCATCATCTCGCCCAGAGAGTTCACTGCCAGAAGGGCATCCCTGCGGATTTTCAGCACACCGTCTTCGTCAGCGACCAGCTCGATCTTGCCCTCTTTCACGTCTGTTCCATGCATGGAAGCTCCCGCACAGATTTTATATAGAATATCGGCGCCTTCATTTTCATGAAGAACTCCCTCTTTCTTTTCCCATACAAAAAGATGCTCTTTTCCAACGGAAAGGAGTAACGGAATGTCTTCTTCTTTTACAATGTGTCCTTTGGAAAACAGGACTCCTTTTTTCTTATCTCTGATGATCTGCGTGATATCATGGCAGAGGATATGACCTACTGCGTCTTCTGTTCTTATTTCCTTCATGCTGCAATTCCTCCAATATATAAGCTCTTTCAGCACATTCATAGCTTTTGAGATGCCACAGCTTTTACAATCCAGCCTTACAAAGCTTCGCGTAAACACCATCTTTTACCATCAGCTCCTGATGGGTGCCTTCTTCTGCAATTCCCTCTTCAGTCAGTACCAGGATTCTTCTGGCATTGCGGATGGTGGAAAGTCTGTGGGCGATCACGAAGGTGGTTCGTTCTTTTGCAAGGCGTTCCAGAGACTCCTGCACTACCTTCTCGCTCTCGTTATCCAGAGCTGAGGTTGCCTCGTCGAAGATCAGGATCGGTGGATTCTTCAGGAAAGCTCTTGCAATGGAAAGGCGCTGTTTCTGTCCTCCAGAGAGCTTCACGCCGCGCTGTCCAATGTCTGTGCCGTAATTGTCTGGCATTTCCATAATAAAGTCGTGGGCATTGGCGAGCCGGGCTGCCTGGATTACTTCTTCATCTGTAGCATCCGGACGGCCGTAGCGGATATTTTCCATAATGTTTCCAGCAAACAGATATACATCCTGCTGGACAATTCCAATCTGATTACGAAGATCCTTCAGTTTGATCTTCCGGATATCTTTTCCATCCAGATAAATGGCACCGGATGAAACATCATAAAATCTGGGGATCAGACTGCAAAGGGTAGTCTTTCCTGCCCCGGAAGTACCTACAAGGGCAACGTAATCACCAGGCTTTACTTCCAGATTTACATTGGAAAGCACTTTCTCATCATGATCCTCATAATGGAAGGATACGTTCTCAAAACGGATATCCCCCTCCACATGATCCAAAGAAACAGCGTCCGGTGCATCCTCAATATCCGGCGCAATGGACATCATTTCCAGGAAGCGGTCGTAACCGCTGTAGCCGTTCTGGAACTGCTCGGTAAAGTTTACCAGCTTGGTAACCGGCTCTGTAAAATTGTTAATATACAAAAGGAATGTTACAAGATCCGTGGCACTTAAATCCCCTGCTGCCAGGAACAGGGCTCCGGAAACCAGTGCAGTAACTGTAATCAGCGTGGTAAACGCATCCATGCCAGCATGATAACCTGCCATATAGCGGTAAGTCACACGCTTGGAATCCACAAAACGCTCATTTCCTTTACGGAATTTCTCAATCTCGCGCTTCTCATTTCCAAAAGATTTTACTACGCGGATTCCAGAAAGACTGTCCTCGATCTGGCTGTTGATCTCGCCCATGCGCACACGGTTTTCCTTAAATGCACTTTTCATCTTTTTATTATAAATCAGCGCATAGATCAGCATAATAATTACAACTGCGAAGCACAGCAGCGCCATCTGCGGCTTTACATTCATAAGAATGACCAGTGCTCCGAACAGCTTGATCACTGAGATCAGAATATCCTCCGGTCCATGGTGGAGAAGCTCTGTAATATCAAAAAGATCACTTGTGATCCGGGAAAGAAGCTGACCGACCTTCTGATTATCATAAAATGCAAAAGAGAGCTTCTGGTAATGGCTGAATATCTCATTTCGCATATCATGCTCAATATAAGCGCCCATCATATGCCCATAATAGGTAATAAAATAACGGCTTCCAAGCTGCACCAGAATCAGTACCAGCATTCCAACCCCGATTTTCAAAATCATGGTCTTCGCTTCATCCGCTGACATTTCACTTATGGAGTTCATAATATAACGAACCATCAGTGGAATGACAAGTGTCACTGCTGCTCCAAGGAATGCAAAAAAAAGGTCAGCAAAAAACAGTCCCTTATATGGTTTATAATAGCCTGCCAGCAGCTTTAATCTTCCAGTCTGTTTTTTCTCTTGTTTCATGTGATTCTCCTCTGGTTTTGCGGCTGTATTTTTGTATGACAGCTGCAAAAATTTTTCATACAGAGTTTATTATAAACCGCCGAGGACTGTTTTGTCAAAATGCTTCTGTAATTTGTACAACTATTTTTAGGGGCAAAGGCGAAAATCAGGTTCTCCTGCCATACTACGTTTTTTACAATAGCTTTAATAACCTTTCCAGACAGTTTTTATAGGTTGCTTTTTCTATGGTTTCAGTGAAAAGAATGTTGACCTCCCCAAGTTTTTGTCCATTCTGGTAATACTCCAGAGTCCCGGCAATACCGCCTGCTTTTACAGGTGCCTGGACCTGGGTTTCCAGCTTCAGTTTCCGTTCCACTTCGCCTATGGTTTTTCCGTCAGTACTGAGATACTGGAAATTCTTTTCGTATTTTACTTCGGTGGTTGGCTTAGTTCCTTTTCGGACCTCTATCTGGGGAAGCTTTTCGGGATTTTCATCTGTGTAAAGACTGCATTTGGAAAAACCGTAGTTCAGCATGGCAGCAGCATCCTTGAAGCGGACTTTGTAATCGGGCGCTGCCATAACTACGGAAATTAGGGTAATGTTATTTCGGGACGCCACAGCAGATACACAGTACTTTGCCAGACTGGTACTTCCTGTTTTTAATCCTACACAGCCGTCGTAGCTGCGAAGAAGCTTGTTGGTGTTCGTTAATCCAAACTCTTTGGAGCCTTGTCTGGTTACGTGGGTGATATTTTCCATCCAGATAGAGGAGTATTCCAGAATTTTCGGGTATTTGGTGATCAATTCCCGGCTCATGAGGGCAATGTCACGGGCTGTGGTGTAGTGATCTGTGGAGTCCGTCAGCCCACAGCAGTCCACAAAATGAGTATTTTTCATTCCAAGACCAGCTGCCCGCTCATTCATCTGCCTCACAAATTCCTGCTCGCTGCCCCCGATATGCTCTGCCATTGCTACACTGGCATCATTTCCAGAGGCAATCACGATGCACTTAATCATAGTCTCCACATCCTGGGCTTCCCCTTCCTCCAAAAACACCTGGGAGCCGCCCATAGACTTGGCATAAGCACTGGTGGTTACAATGTCATTCATTTTCAGTGTACCATTCTCCAACGCATCGAAAATCAGGATCAACGTCATAATCTTCGTAATACTTGCCGGACTTCGCCTGGTGTCCGGATCCTTTTCGTAAATTACAGTGCCTGTGCTGGCTTCCATTAAAAGAGCAGAAGGCGCCTGTACAAGAGTGTCATCTGTAACCACTTCTACCTCTTTCGTTTTCTCCTGTTCTTCTACGGGCGCAGCGGTATTGTCACTTACGTTATCCTCTGTCCTTTTCTCCTGTTCTTCCCCATATGTAATCCACCAGCCCGGTCCCACCATGAGACTAGCCAGCAAAATAGGTAAAACCGCCTTTCTTATTGCCTTTCCAAGCATAGGAGGTCTCCTCAAAAATAAATTCTATTCTATTGTAAAACAGACATCTCAATTTTATTACTATAATCTCCAAACCAGATCGCATAAACTGTTTTCCCTTTCCACAGCCAGGCTTTCTGCTCTTCGTCACATTCCCGTCTGCATCCACATAACTCTCTGTATGGAGATTATGAATTTTCTTCCTCATTTTCCAGAATCCGCAGTCCGGCGGTGCTGGTTACGGGGAGGGAGAATACAATGGTTCCAGCTTTGGAGGTGAGACCAGCTTTTTCCATAATGGCGGTCATGATGGCATTTTTCTGCTCTGCTTTTGCTACAATAAAGATCACCTCTTTTTCTGAAACCAGGGAAACCCCAAGAAACTGCTCCGCCCGCTTCATTCCCACACCTTTTCCGTGAAGAACAGTTCCGCCGGTTGCACCACCCTCTTCTGCGGCTTTCATCACCTGGGTGTTATATCCGTAATTGGCAATTGCCACGATCAATTATATTTTTTAATCTATACGCTCCACTTTGCTGCCTGATATGGATTATTGTAACATTTTCCCATGGGGTTAGTCATCTATAAAGTGAAGATATATTCTTAACTTTTTGTAAACAAGGTTACGGTTCACGACCTAGCCCCAAACCACTTCGCGGCACTCAGAACGCTCCGTTTTTACTCTTTGTCTGTATAAGAAAAAACAACCAGAATTTAATATAGATTCCGACTATATTTCTTCTGGTTGTTTTATTTTATAACATTTTAATGGATTTATTATAATGCAATTTTATCAGCCTACGATCACTCCACCGCCGATGACTATATCCCCGTCATAAAGTACAGCTGCCTGCCCTTTGGTAATGGCACGCTGGGGCTCGTCGAAGGTGATGTGTATACTTCGCTCTCCTGTAACCTTCACAGTTGCCCACTGTTCCTTCTGGCGGTAGCGGACTTTGGCTTTGGCGCGGAATTCTGCTGGCGGATTTTCAAAGGAGATGAAATTAAAGTCTTCCACATCCAGTTCACGGTGGAACAGGTCTTCATTATCTCCAAGGATCACACGGTTCTCTGCCGGACAGATCTTGGTGACGTAAACAGGCTTGCCAGCTGCAATGCCAAGCCCCTTTCGCTGACCTACCGTGTAGCCTATGATTCCTTTATGCTGTCCAAGCACATTTCCATCTTTGTCTGTGAAGTCTCCTGCCGGGTAATCTTTCCCGGTAAAACGGCGGATAAAGCCAGCATAGTCCCCATCTGGGACAAAACAGATATCCTGGCTGTCCGGCTTATCTGCATTATAGAAATTCTGCTGGTCGGCGATCATACGGGTCTGGTGTTTGTTCATGTCTCCAAGGGGGAACATGGTATGTGCCAACTGCTCCTGGGTAAGAGAATAGAGGACATAGCTCTGGTCTTTCGCAGGATCGGCTGCTTTTTTCAGAAGGTATCTGCCATCTTCCCGCTGTTCGATTCTGGCATAATGACCAGTTACTACATAATGACAGCCAAGTTCCTGTGCACGATGGTAAAGGCTGTCGAATTTCAGGTAGCGGTTGCAGTCAATACAGGGGTTGGGGGTCGCACCGTTTTCATAAGCGGCTACGAAGCGGTCCATTACCTGTTTCTTAAAATCTGCCGTAAAATTAAATACATAATATGGGATTCCAAGATTGTGGGCTACACTTCTGGCGTCTTCTACATCATCCAGAGAGCAGCAGCTTTTCTTGCGGCTTACGCCTGCGTCTTCATTCTGGAATAGCTTCATGGTAACGCCAATGCAGTCGTATCCATGTTCTTTCATCATGTAAGCGGCTACGGAAGAATCTACACCGCCGCTCATGGCGATTAATGCTTTTTTCATGTTGTCTGATTCCATATTTATACCTCGTTAAGTGTACTGTAATTTCCGGACGCGATTTTGCAATGTATATTCACCGCCGTGCGTCCAGGCATTCCTGAAATGCACGGCTACATGAATACACATTGCAAAATCGCTGGTTACTGATAAATTTTTCTTCTGTATCATACACGATTCTTCTATTTACTGCAATGTCTTTTCTGCCAATCATCTGACATTCCACGGAGATGATCTACCACCTGGGAGATCACTTCCAACATATAGTCAATTTCTTCTTCCGTGTTGGAGATGTCAAGGCTGATCCGAAGGGAACCCTGGGCAATCTCGGGAGTAAGGCCGAGAGCCAAGAGAACATGGCTTGGATCCAGGGCGCCGGAGGCACAGGCGGAACCAGAGGAGGCGCAGATTCCCTTGCTGTCCAGAAGGAGAAGGAGGCTTTCGCCAGATACGCCTTCAAAGCAGATATTTACATTTCCTGGCAATCGCTTATCCCTTGGACCATTCAGAATGCTATATGGGATCTGGAAAAGCCCTTGAATCAGGCGATCTCTCATGGCAGTAACTTTGACCGCATTTTTTTCCATCAAAGCACACTCTTCTTTCAATGCAGCTGCCATTCCCATAATCGCAGGCAGATTCTCCGTACCAGGGCGCTTCCCACGCTCCTGACCGCCGCCTTCCATAAGGGAGGTCAGTTCAATTCCCCGTTTCACATACAAGGCGCCGATTCCTCTGGGACCATGAAATTTATGGGCAGAAAGAGATAACATATCAATGTTCTGCTTCTTTACATTTACTGGGATATGCCCTGCTGCCTGCACTGCATCTGTATGAAAAAGTACCCCATGCGCCCGGCAAACTTCTCCAATCTCTGCAATAGGAAGAATGGAGCCGATCTCATTATTCGCAAACATAACCGTAACCAGGCAGGTATCCGGTCGAATGGCCTCTTTCACCTGAGCCGCTGTAATATTTCCTTCTGCTGCCACATCCAGCAGCTGCACCTCAAAGCCCTGATCTTTCAGCTTTCTTAAAGTGTGAAGCACTGCATGATGCTCAAACGCCGTAGAAATAATATGCCTCTTATTCTGCTTCAACCCTAGCATAGCCGCCGACACAATCGCCTGATTATCTGATTCCGTTCCCCCGGATGTATAATAAATCTCCTTCGGTGTACATCCAAGACAGCGCGCAATCTGCTCCCTTGCCGTCTGCAAAGCATCATTCGCCTCCATTCCAATCTGATGAAGACTAGATGGATTCCCATAGGTATTTTCCATTGCAGAAATCATGGCGTTCATCGCTGTCTGGCTTATTTTTGTAGTTGCTGCATTGTCTGCATAAATTCTAGGCATAACTCTAAGTCCTCTTTATATTACATTCCAAGAAGCAGCACATTCCGCAGCCTCCTGGTAAGATCAAATGTCCCTGCATCCTTCTTCTGCATCATCATCAGAATGGTCATATTCTCCTTCGGCAGATTTGCAAAATAACACCCCAGCCAGCCGTCCCAGCCATATTCGCCCTCACAGGCCGCAAAAGGTGCCCTCCATGAATCTGTCATCACGCGCATGAGATTTCCATAAGAATACCCATTCATCTCCCACCACTTGTCAAACCATTCCTGCTGATAAGGCACAAGCTTATGTGTGGTCATATACTCCACAGTTCCAGGCTGAAGGAGCTGTCTGCCCTGGTAATTGCCCTTATCCAAAAGCATAGCTGCAAACCTGGAATAATCATCCAAAGTAGACACCAGCCCAGCTCCACCAGCTTCATAAGCCGGCGAAACATCCATAGAAAGACGAATTCCAAGACTGTTTTCCCTGAATTCCTTCATTTCCCCGGTAGTCTGCTCATAAGCCACAGCCAGTCTGTCCAGCTTCTCCTTTGGCACATAGAAACCAGTATCCTTCATTCCAAGAGGCTGAAACAGCTCTTTTTCCAGGAATTCACCATACCTCATCCCGGAAGCCTTCTCCACCACCGCTGCCAGAATATCCGCAGAAACACCATATTTCCAACGCTCCCCAGGCTGAAATTCCAAAGGACATCTGCCGATCTTATCCGCAAATTCCAAGGTACTCATAGGATGATCTGTATCCAGCCGCTCATGCACCTCTTCTAACACATTCCCAATAGCATATTCGGTGGCACTGCTGTTTCCACCGTAAGTCAGACCACTGGTCATAGACAACAGATGATAGATTGTCACATTATGCCATACTGGAGCCAGTCCGCCTGGAACGGACACCTTCTGATCTGAAAAACCCGGAATATACTTAGACACCGGATCCGCCAGATCGATCACACCTCTTTCAAACAAGAGCATGGCTGCCGCAGCTGTAATGGGCTTTGTCATGGAAAAAAGCCGAAACAGGGTATCTCGCTCAATAATTTTCCCTTTTGCCTTGTCCGCATAGCCGCACTGGAGATACAACTCCTCCCGGCCGTCCTTTACCACCATCATATTCATACCGGCAATCTGATTCGCCTTTACTGCCTGGTCCATAATCCTCTGAAGCTGTTTCTTTGTCTCTTCTCTCATGTCTGGCCTCCTGATTCATTCTGTAAAAAAATCCATTGTTCCATCTGCATAAACAGATACAAAAGAACTACCAATAGGTCAATACAGCGCCCATATTTCCATTCTGGATCAAATTTACAACATGGGGGCAAACAGCCTTAAAATGCTCTGCATTGCCCGCACTGCAATATTTCTGCCCCTGCAGAATTCCAAAGATACCTGATTACAATATTCCAGGGTATCTGTGAAGTCCTTTTTGATATCATAAATCACCCGGTTCCGATAGATCCATACACCATCCTCAAAGTGAAGATACAGGCTTCGGTAATCCAGATTGATGGTTCCTACCACGCCAATCTCATCATCACACACAAAGGACTTCGCATGGAGGAAACCAGGCTGGTATTCGTAAATCTTCACTCCTGCCTCCAAAAGCTGTTCATAATAGGACTGGGTAAGCAAAAATACCAGCTTCTTATCCGGAATGCCCGGCGTCATCAGCCGCACATCCACGCCGCTTTTTGCCGCGAGGCAAAGAGCAGTCATCATCTCATTGTCAATAACAAGATAGGGAGTACAAATATATACATACTTCTTGGCACGATTGATAATGTTCAGGTAAACATTCTCTCCTACTGTCTCATTGTCAAGAGGAGAATCGCAAAATGGCTGAATATATCCATCTCCTGCGAAGGCCTCCGGATGCCATACATGGGGAAGATACTCCTCCAGGCTGTTGTCCTGACGGTTATAAGTAACCACATTCCACATATGGAGGAACATGGCAGTCATATTCCAGACGGCCTCACCTTTTAACATAACTGCAGTATCTTTCCAATGACCGAAGCGCTCCTTCTGGTTAATATATTCATCTGCCAGATTCACGCCTCCGGTAAATCCGACGTAACCATCAATAATGCAGAATTTACGGTGATCACGGTTATTCTGGATAATGTTCAGGATCGGGCGGAAGGGATTGAACACCTGGCACTTAATGCCCTTGGCCCGCATGGTTTCGTAATATTTATGGGGAAGCGTGGTAAGACAGCCCATGTCATCATAGATCAGACGGACATCTACCCCTTCCTTCACTTTCTTCTCCAGTATATCCAGAATAGTCCGCCACATCACCCCATCATGGATAATAAAATATTCAATAAAAATATAATGCTGTGCCTGCTCCAGCTCCCTCACCAGAACTGGGAACATGTCATCTCCCACCTGAAAATATTCTGCTGTGGTATTTCCGTGGATCGGATAGCCGGCATTGCGGTATATATAATCCGACTGGTTGCATGCAGACGCATCCTCTGCCTCCAGCCGTTCATGTATTTCGGGATCTGTCTGTAAAAGGTTGCTGGACTTCTCCAGCATTTCATTAAAACGATCCTGCATATAATTGGCAATTCTGGAACGGCCAAATACAAGATACAAAACAAGACCAAAAATGGGCATACAAAGGATCAGCATGGTCCATGCCAGTTTATACGAGGGATTTATCTTTCGGTTTACAATTTTCAGGACCACCAGAATGCTGATCACATCCAGGGTAATAGACATGTATCTGGAATACCCTGCAAGACGCAGAAATATGGTTAACAGCCAGCCAAGCTGCACTGCCATGGCAAATATTACATAAAACACCCGGTTAAACAGAAGCTTGGCTATTTTTTTCAAAATCATCATAAGTTTATATTTTCTCCTCCATACACCGGTCAGCAACAAAACGGACATGTCGCCTGCCAGCGATATCATCATATATAAAAACCAGCTCTTCCCAGAAAACAATGAGCCAAATTTGACGGTATTGCTGGATTTAAAAATCCCTGACTGAATGCAGCCAGGGATTTTTGCGCACAATTAATTATATTTACGTTTTCTTGCGGCTTCAGATTTTTTCTTACGACGAACGCTTGGTTTCTCGTAATGCTCTCTTTTGCGGATTTCCTGCTGGATACCTGCTTTTGCACAGCTTCTCTTGAATCTGCGAAGAGCGCTATCTAAAGTCTCGTTTTCTTTTACGATAACGTTTGACATAGACTCACACCTAACCTCCCTCCAGTTGTAGATTGTGCTAAAATACAACTGTCTGGGTATTTTTCTTGCACGAACATTATTATATATCATGCACTCGGGGTTCGTCAACATCTTTTGGTTTAATTTTACAAAAATTTTTGACAAAATTTTGAGTGTTTTTTAGTGAATCTGTCCTTCCAGGATTCCAGCTACTGCTTCGATTGCCTCGCCAGCCTTCTCTGGATTCTTTCCACCAGCCTGAGCCATGTTCGGGCGTCCACCACCGCCGCCGCCAACGATTGCAGCCACAGCCTTGATCAGGTTACCAGCATGTGCTCCTGCTTTCTGTGCAGAATCAGTAGCCATTGCAAGAAGGTTTACCTTGCCCTCATTTACTGCAGCAAGGACAACGACACCCTCGCCAAGCTTCTCCTTCAGCTGGTCGCCAAGATCACGAAGTCCGTTCATGTCAACGCCCTCTACCTTGGCAGCAAGGAGTTTCACACCTTTTACTTCTACAACCTGATTCATAACATCCCCAAGAGCCCCCTGAGCCAGTTTGCTCTTCAGAGACTCGTTCTCGCTTGCAAGAGTCTTCACCTCACCCTGAAGATGTGCGATCTTCTCTACCATCTCAGAAGGATTGGTCTTCAGGGCCTTGGCAGCCTCATGAAGAAGGGCTTCCTGCTTCTTATAGTATTCCAGAACTCCTTTTCCGGTCAGTGCCTCAATACGACGGACACCTGCTGCAATACCAGACTCAGAAACGATTTTAAACAGCATGATGGAGCTTGTATTTGCAACGTGGGTACCACCGCAAAGCTCTTTAGAGAAGCCGCCCATGGATACCACACGTACCTTCTGGGAATATTTCTCACCGAACAGTGCCATAGCACCGGATTTCTTAGCTTCCTCTACATCCATGATATCGGTGTGAACATCAAGTGCTGCCTGGATCTGCTCATTCACGATCTGCTCTGCTTTCTCAATCTCTTCAGCGGTCATAGCTGTAAAGTGGGCAAAGTCAAAACGAAGTCTGTCAGCAGTTACAAGAGATCCCTTCTGCTCTACGTGGGAACCAAGAACTTCTTTCAGGGCTTTCTGAAGAAGATGTGTAGCACTGTGGTTCTTCTCGATATCTTTTCTTGCTGTAACATTCACTTTCAGGGAAACAGTTTCTCCCTTGGAGATCATGCCGGATTCCATATGTCCTACATGACCGAATTTGCCACCGCGAAGCTTGATGGTATCTTCTACAATAAATTTACCATTTGCAGTTTCGATCACACCGGTATCTCCAACCTGACCACCCATGGTTGCGTAAAAAGGTGTTTTCTCTACGAAAATGGTGCCCTTCTGTCCTTCCATCAGGGAATCTACGATCTCAGTCTCTGTGGTAAGAACGGTGACCGGGGACTCGAAGGAAAGATGATCATATCCAACGAACTCTGTAGTAACAGCGGTATCGATCTGGTCATATACAGTGGCGTCAGCTCCCATATAGTTGGTTACCTCACGTGAGGAACGTGCTTTCTCTCTCTGCTCATCCATAGCAGCCTTGAAGCCATCCTCGTCGATCTCGTAGCCCTTCTCCTCAAGGATTTCCTTGGTCAGATCAAGAGGAAATCCGTAGGTATCATATAATTTAAATGCGTTTTCACCGGAAAGGGTCTTCTCTCCAGCTGCATTCATAGCCTCTTCCATATCAGCCAGGATACGAAGTCCCTGGTCGATCGTCTTACCGAACTGGTTCTCCTCGTTGGTGAGAACGTTGAAGATAAATTCCTTCTTCTCTTCCAGTTCCGGATATCCATCCTTGGAGCCGTCAATTACTTCTGCACTCAAGATAGCAAGGAAGTTGCCCTCAATTCCAAGAAGTCTTCCGTGTCTTGCAGCACGGCGGATCAGACGGCGAAGTACATATCCACGGCCTTCGTTGGTCGGCATGATACCATCGGAGATCATGAATGTTGCAGAACGGATATGGTCTGTAATCAGGCGGATGGAAACGTCGTCCTCATGATGTACCCCATACGGTTTGCCGGAAATCTTACTTACCAGGTTGCGAAGGGAACAGATGGTATCAACATCGAAAATAGAATCTACGTCCTGCACAACAACAGCCAGACGCTCAAGTCCCATACCGGTATCAATGTTCTTCTGTTTCAGGGTTGTATAATTGCCATTACCGTCGTTCTCAAACTGAGTAAAGACGTTGTTCCATACTTCCATGTAACGGTCGCAGTCGCAGCCAACTGTACAGCCAGGCTTACCGCAGCCATATTTCTCTCCACGGTCATAATAGATTTCAGAACATGGACCGCAGGGACCTGCGCCGTGCTCCCAGAAGTTGTCTTCTTTGCCAAATTTGAAAATACGCTCTGCCGGAATTCCGATCTCTTTATTCCAGATATCGAAAGCCTCATCATCCTCCAGGTATACAGACGGATAAAGACGGCTGGCATCCAGACCTACTACCTCAGTCAGGAACTCCCATGACCAGTGAATGGCTTCTCTTTTAAAGTAATCTCCAAAAGAGAAGTTACCAAGCATTTCAAAGAATGTACCGTGACGTGCGGTCTTACCTACATTCTCAATATCACCTGTACGGATACATTTCTGGCATGTGCTGACCCTTGTACGGGGTGGTTTCTCTGCTCCTGTAAAATATGGTTTCAGTGGTGTCATTCCTGCATTGATCAGCAGGACACTTTTATCGCCCTGTGGAACCAATGGAAAGCTTTTCATAACAAGATGTCCCTTGCTCTCCATGAAATCCAGAAACATTTTTCGAAGTTCGTTTACTCCGTATTTCTTCATTTCAATTCTCCTCCTACGCAATAAAGAAGTTCTTTTGTTACTGTTCACCGGTAATATTCCGCGAGGTGTTTTTGTGAACGGATTGAACAGTAACCTGCATTCCTCTTATTGGAATGCTTGCATGGTCTATATGATATCATATATCTTTATTACGGTCAAAATATTTTTTCACTATTATGGATTCAGGGACCAAGGCCGCTGCCTTTTCACCCCATCGTGAATTGCCTTAGCCCTGGTCCCCTTTTATTTTCTTATTTTACAAATATCTTATTGAATTTCTTCTTTCCTCTCTTCAGGACAACGCCGTCACCTGTGAGAACATCTTTGGAAAGTACATACTTGATATCCAGCACTTTCTCGCCGTCAACGGAAACGCCGCCCTGTTCGATGGCTCTTCTTCCCTCGGAACGGGTTGTAACAAGAGCAGATTTTACAAGAAGACTGATCAGGTCAATGTTGCCCTCCTCGTCGAAATCTTCTGCTGCAAGCTCAGTAGTTGGCATATGCGCGGTATCTGCTCCGCCTGCGAAAAGTGCCTTTGCACCTGCTTCTGCTTTCTTGGCTTCCTCTGTTCCATGAACAAGCTCAGTAAGCTGGAATGCAAGGATCTCCTTTGCCTTGTTCAGCTGGCTGCCTTCCCATTTCTCCATCTCCTGGATCTCTTCTAATGGAAGGAAGGTAAGAAGTTTCATGCATTTGATAACATCTGCATCATCTACATTTCTCCAGTACTGGTAGAAATCGAATGGAGAGGTCTTATTCGGATCCAGCCATACAGCTCCTGACTGTGTTTTACCCATTTTCTTGCCCTCAGAGTTCAGAAGAAGGGTGATGGTCATAGCGTAAGCGTCTTTTCCAAGTTTACGACGGATCAGCTCTGTACCGCCAAGCATGTTACTCCACTGGTCATCGCCGCCGAACTGCATGTTGCAGCCGTATTTCTGGTACAGCATATAGAAATCGTAGCTCTGCATGATCATGTAATTGAACTCCAGAAAGCTTAAACCTCTCTCCATACGCTGTTTGTAACACTCAGCTGTAAGCATACGGTTTACAGAAAAATGTGCTCCGACCTCACGCAAAAGCTCTACATAATTCAGATTCATCAGCCACTCTGCATTATTTACCATAAGAGCTTTTCCATCAGAAAAATCGATGAAACGCTCCATCTGTTTTTTGAAACAATCAATGTTGTGCTGGATTGTCTCCTTTGTCAGCATCTGACGCATATCGGTTCTTCCGGAAGGGTCACCGATCATACCAGTTCCTCCGCCGAGAAGGGCGATCGGTCTGTTTCCTGCCATCTGCAGACGTTTCATCAGACAAAGTGCCATGAAATGTCCTACATGAAGGCTGTCTGCGGTTGGGTCAAATCCAATATAAAAAGTTGCCTTTCCGTTATTTACCATTTCTTTGATTTCATCTTCATCTGTTACCTGGGCGATCAGGCCTCTGGCTTTCAGTTCTTCCCAAACTGTCATTTTCATTTCCTCCTGTAAATAAGTATAAAAAAGCCCGGTTCTCATGTCCCTTTAGGACGAGAACCGGGTCCCGCGTTACCACCTAAATTCACAGAAAGCTCGCACTTCCTGCCTCGATAAGTGACCATACTGAAAAAAAATCACGTCTGCGCTCTGACAGCTAAATATTTTCCTGCTTAAAACGCTTTCAAATCCTCTTCAGAACTATCACCCCGGCATGATAACGTATGCCACTCCGTCACAGCCTACTGGATTTCTGTAAGCAGCCCCAGTGCCTGTCCGTTCCTAGTGCTTCCCACATTTCAAGAATCGTTCGGTGCAAAGCTCCGGGATGTATTCACAATGGATCTCTGCACGCGCCTCTCACCCTCCGGCAGCTCTCTGTGTGCTCTTTCCAAGGCTACTTGTTCCCTTCAAAGCCTTTCTCATTTAATACTTGCAAGTATACAAAGCCATCCTGTGTTTGTCAAGGAATTTGCCTTTATTTTTTAACAACTTACTGTGATAAAGTATCCTGTGTTTTATTTTTGTGGCTTATACCCAGTCTACAAAGAAAGTATGGTCCTTGTATGTCTCATATACAACCTTCTTAAAGTTCAGTGACTGTTTCCAGAATGCGGAAGTCATCATAAAGTATTTATAATTGAAATCCTTTTTCTTCATGCCGCTGACAGTACGCGGAGTGCCATTTGCCACATATGCGTTAAAGCTGTCCAATGCCTGCTGTGCTGCTGCATAAGCACTTGCCCGGTCTTCGAACATGCCGTTCAGGCGCTTCTGAAGGGAACCATTCGTCACAACGGAATACTGTGCAAATTTCGTGGAGCCTTCGTAAACCACATAGCGGACACTGGATGGGAATTCACTGTCAAGGGTACGGTTCAGAATACAAAGTGCAACCGCCTTCATTCCTGCAATTCCCTGGTCTCCTGCCTCGGACTCGCACATGGCAGCCAGAATATCAAGGTCCGATTTGGTTCCATCTGCAATACCAGGATGTGTCTTAAACTGGCTCATGATTGTAAAATTACGTGCATGCCCGGCATCATACCAGGTGAAAACAGTGCTGCTGTTATTGTTGCTGTTGTTATTGTTGTTGCTGTTATTCTTTTTCTCTGTGGCAACCCCATTGGCATCAAAGGTATAGATGGTTCCGCCGATCGTAGCTGTGGTATTCATGTACATAACACCACTGGAATTGAAATAATAGCTCTTATTTCCCAGCTTCAGCCAGCCAGTCTGTGCCTTCCCATCTGTAGGACTAAAGTAATAGTGTTTGGTTCCAACAGTTCCAAAACCTTTCTGGTAACGGACGCCGGTGCTCTTCTTAAAATAGTAAATGCTTCCGTCAATCGTCTTAAGTCCTGTATACATATAGCCGGTGCCTGGGTTAAAATAGCGGGTATTCTTCTTGGAATCTGTAAACCAGCCGGTCAGCATAACGCCGTTACCCGTAAAGTAACGCTTTTCGCCCTTTCTGTTCTTCTGCCAGCCTTTTAGCATAGCACCGGTACCGCTGGTAAAATAGTATTTCCTGCCATTTAAAGTCAGCCAGCCGCGGACCAGCTTGCCGTTGGAAGGCTTGAAATATCTGGTAGTGCTTCCACTTTTTAAGAAGCCAGTTACCATGACCCCCTTGCCCTTGGTAAAATACCGGATGTATTTTCCCTTGCTGTTCTTTTGCCATCCTTTGAGCTGAACGCCGGTCTTTTTGTTAAAATAATATTTCTTACCGTTTAAAGTCAGCCAGCCCTTTTTCCTGGCTCCGCTGGATGTTATGTAGTAGGTCTTGCCTTTGATGGTCTTGAAGCCTGCCTTCGCAGCCTGGACATCCTTAGTCATCATGGGCGTAGCAAGCAAAATCAGCAGGATAAGCACCCCCAGTACAAAACCTCTGTGTTCTTTTCTTCCTTCTCTTTCCATACCTTTCCCTTTCTAAAAAAGAACAGCACTTGGATACCTCCAGGTAAAACTGTCCTTATTCTGTCGAAAATATGTCAAATCGGTTTCAAAGATTACAAAATTATTACGTTTTGATTTATTATAACGAAATTCCACATTTCTGTCAACTGCTTTGTAACACCACCCCTGTCCCCTCCATATGATGAACTGTAAACATTTTCTGGAGGTAACAGCATGAGTGATTTAGCTGCTACAAACTGTGGATGCAGTGACGACAGATCCGGTTGCGGATGCGGTAACTGTGGATGCAACAATGGTTGCGGATGTGACAATGGATGTGGTCTTTCCTTCGGAAACGGCTCCTGTGGATGCAACATTCTCTGGATCATCATTCTCCTTTGTGCATGCGGCGGCAACGGCATTGGCTGCAACAACGGATGTGGCAATGGAAACGGTGACTGCTGCTGGATCATCATCATCCTTCTGCTTCTCTGCGGTGGATGGGGAAACGGCTGCGGATGCTGATGTAAAGGCTTCACACAGGAAAAGAGCCTGCATTGCCAGGCTTTTTCCTGTAAATCCGGGACAGAGGAAATCACCCCTGTCCCTTTTCTATTTCATCTTTGTTTCCCTGTTTTTCTGCAGCAGGCTGTTTCATTTATTTTTCTCTTCTTTCCAGTTATTTTCAGCAATACCCCCCTTTTGCCTTTTCCATAATTCTTTGTTTGCTGCTCCCTTACTTTCCTGTTTTTTTCTCACACACTCCAGATCCAGTTCATAAATTGCATTTCCATCTATCACAAGTCCTTCATTTTTTCTGTCCATAACACTTCCCCCAGTTTCTTTCATACTTTACGGAAACTGCTTTCAATTTCCTTTGCTATTTTTTGCAGCCTCCTAATATACAATATGTCAAACGGTATCTCCCCGTCATATTTTAATAATAAAAACATAGATATAAAAAAGGGATTCCTATGGAACAAGAATATATCGCACAGACTACACTCGACCAGATGGTGGGAACAGACCAGGGACAGCTGTTAAAAGCTCTGATTCCTTATTTTCCGCCCAGACAGCAGCAGTTTTTATCTGTATTTGCAAAAGCGAAAGAGCTTTCCAACACACTGACTCTTTTTTCGAACCCACCTGCAGCCATGCGCATACAGGCAGCATCTGCCCCGGCACAGCCAATGGAGCTTTTAAGCGACCTGCGCCGCTACTGCTTTGGAAATACCAGAAAAACTTTGGACCAGATCAACAATATGATAGCAATGGTGGAAATGCTCAGGATCATGAACGTGCCCTCCTCACAAGACACCCCGAAGGATAATTGCGAAGAAGAACGCCAGTAAGAAAACAATGCTGTCTCTTGTCAAAATATTGGAAAAAGGAGTGATTCTTTATGGAAGAAAACTGGCAGGATAATCCCAGACTTGCAGGCATGGACCGGAGCAAGCTTGATCTGCTCCAGCAGATGGCACAGCAGGGCGCGGGGAAATCCCCCTCTGACCTGCTGCCTTTTATTATGAACGCTGCCTCCCAGGGGCGAAATGCCGGATTGCACTTTAACCCGCAGGAGATCAATACCATCATTGAAGTCCTGAAAATGGGAAAAAGCCCCCAGGAGCGGGCGAAACTGGATAAAGTGGTAAATTTAATGAAGATGATGAAATAAGCCAATCCAATATTATTTTATTCCCTCATATGCACCCATCATGCATTCCCTCAGAAGAACCAGCGCGCTTGCCACTGCCTGCTGACGGATCTTGGTACGGTTTCCAGTGAAATGATACTCCTGGGTGACGGTCTGTCCGTTATAGCAGCAGCCCATAAATACAGTGCCAACCGGAGTTTTCCTCGTTCCGCCGTCCGGACCTGCAAGGCCGGTAATAGAAAGGCTGATATCCGCTCCAGAAGCAGCACAACAGCCCTTTGCCATCTGTTTGGCACATTTTGCAGAAACTGCACCAACTGTCTTCAGAGTGGATTTCTTCACTCCAAGGCATTCTCTCTTGGCACGGTTGCTGTAAGTAACAAAGCCATGGCTGAATACCTGGGAAGCACCTGGCACATTTACAATACGTGCAGCAATGGCACCACCTGTGCAGGATTCAGCAAGAGCCAGTGTCAGTTTCTTTTCTTTCAGAAGCTCCACAACAGATTCTTCCAATGTTTTATCTGCAGCCAGAGCAAATACATTTTTGCCGAAACGTTTTTTCAGTTCCTTTACCACTGGCTTGATCAGCTTTTTGCAGGCTTTCTCGTCTTCGCCTTTGGCTGTGATGCGAAGATGGACCTCTCCTGTTTTTGCATAAGGGGCAAGGGTAGGATTGGTCTGGGCTTCGATCATGTCCTGAATATCTGCAGCCACCTGGCTCTCTCCGATTCCGCAGATCTTTACTACCTGGGAGCAGATGATCTCCGGCTGTTTCTTGCGGAGATAAGGAGAAACAGCTTCCTCAAACATGGGGATCAGCTCATTTGGCGGTCCTGGAAGAAGAATGGCGGTTTTGCCGTTTTTCTCAAGGATCAGGCCAGGGGCTGTTCCGTTGTGATTATCCAACACAATGGCACCCTCAGGCACCTGCGCCTGTTTATAATTGTTGGAGGTCACACGTCTGTCCGGATGATTTTTCTGATACTCTTTCATATAACGCTCAATCCGCTTTCTGGAATGGGGATCTTCTGAAAGAGGGAGCTCCATCACCTCTGCGCACACCTCTTTGGTCAGGTCATCCTCGGTTGGTCCAAGGCCGCCTGTAAGGATTACCACATCGGACCGGTCAAGAGCAGATGCGATCACGGCCTTCATTCTGTCGTGGTTATCACCAACCACAGATTCATAATAAACAGAAAGACCAAGCTGGGCACATTTTTCAGAAAGATATGCACTGTTGGTATTTACAATATTTCCCAGTAAAATTTCAGTTCCCACTGCTACAAGCTCTGCAATCATTTTTATACCTCTTTTCTGGTTTCTTATGAATTCAGCCAACATCTCTAACTGAATAAAGATGTTGGCTGTTTTACATGCAAATATTTATTCCTGCATGGAAATTACATTTTTGTTCTGAACAATATAGGTGATCAGAGAGATCACAGTCAGAGCCAGTGATACCCATACAAAAATCTGTGTCAGGATTTCAAAGAATCCCCCAAAGTTCAGAATCAGAAGAATGATCATGATCATCTGGGATGCTGTTTTGAATTTGCCCCAGTAGTTAGCAGCAATCACAACACCGTTCTCCGCTGCGATCAGTCTGAAACCACTGATAATAAATTCTCTTGCAATGATAATGATAACAAACCATGCCGGCAAACGGTCAAGCCCGATCATACAGATCAGTGCGGAACAAACCAGCAGCTTGTCTGCAAGGGGATCCATAAATTTACCAAAATTGGTAACCAGATTGTTCTTGCGCGCAAGATGGCCATCAAACCAGTCGGTAATACTTGCCACTACGAAAATAGCAAGGCAGATATAGCGGTTTGCCTCTCCGCCCCAGCCTGTCAGAATAAATAATACAAAAAACGGCACCAGGATCATTCTGGCTACAGTTAATTTATTCGGTGTATTCATCTTCCAGCTCTCCTATCAAATCGTATTCCAGAGCACCGGTAACCCGGACTCTCGCAAAGTCTCCTGTCATGAGAAGCTCGCCGGTCTGTACGAAAATATATCCGTCAACCTTCGGCGCATCTCCGTAAGTACGCCCGATATACGCACTCTCTCCGGATACCTTGCCCTCGATCATGACGGTCAGTACCTGACCTACACGTTTCTCACCTTTCTCAAGAGAAATTTCCTGCTGAAGTTCCATGATTTCATCACGTCTGGCTTCCTTGACTTCCTCAGGGATCTGACCTTCCATAGTAGCTGCCGGGGTATCTTCCTCGGCAGAGTATGGAAAAACGCCAAGGCGGTCAAACTCAATCTCATCCACAAACTCCATCAATTCATCATGGTCTTCCTGGGTCTCACCAGGAAAACCGCTAATCAGACTGGTACGAAGGAAAATATCCGGAATCTCCCGGCGCAGCTTGCCGATAATATCCACCAGTTCCTGCCTGGTAGTGCGGCGTCCCATACGCTTCAGAACGCGGTCACTTGCATGCTGGATTGGAAGATCCAGGTAGTGACAGATCTTTTTCTCTTCCTTCATGGTCTGTATCAATTCATCGTAAATCTCCTCCGGATAACAGTACAGAATACGGATCCAGCGGATTCCTTTAATCCTGCAAAGCTCTTTCAGAAGGACATGGAGAGATTTCTTTCCATAAATATCCTTTCCATACACGGTAGTTTCCTGGGCAACCAGGATCAGCTCTTTTACGCCTTTCTCTGCCAGTGACTGTGCTTCCTTTACAAGCTGTTCCATTGGAACACTTCTGTAGCTGCCCCGCAGCTTGGGGATAATACAGTAAGTGCAATGCTTGTCACAGCCCTCTGCGATTTTCAGATATGCAAAGTGTCCGCCTGTAGTCAGCATACGCTTACCGGAAATATCCGGAAGAAAATCAATGCTTTTGTACTCTTCGAAATGTCTGCCTGCCTCAGCTTCATTCACGGCTTTAATAATGTCACCGTAAGAAGTTGTACCAAGGATTGCATCCACCTCAGGTATTTCCTCTGAAATTTCTTTCTTATAACGCTGTGCCATACATCCGGTAACGATCAGCACCTTGCAGGTACCTGCTTTTTTCTTCTCTGCCATCTCAAGAATGGTGTTAACACTCTCTTCTTTGGCATCCCCGATGAAACAACAGGTGTTGACAATGATCACCTCTGCTTCGTCTTCATCGTCAACGATCTGATGTCCGTCTGCTGCAAGCATTCCAAGCATTTCCTCAGAATCTACCAGGTTCTTATCACATCCAAGGGAAATGAACAGTAATTTCATATTATTCTGCACTCTCCTCAGACTCAGTAGATACAGCTGCTGTATTCTCTTCTACAGCTACTTTCTCTGCTGTATGGCCTGCGATCTCTGCCAGATCCTCTTCCTCATGTTTGCCAGGAAGGATTTTAACCTTACCATTGTATAATTCGTCGATGGCGATGGAAAGCGGTTTCTTGCCCTTTACATTATCTGCTAATGGCTTAGCTCCGCCGATCAGCTGGCGTGCACGTTTGCTGGTAGCAAGGATCAGGGAATAACGGCTGTTGAGCACCATGCTCTCGTCGTCGTCCTCATTGTTTGTATTGATTGCTTCAATCAACTCAGAATAAGATGGATGGATCATATCTATACTCCTTTCAAAATTGTGATTATTGTTATTATTTTCATAAAGATTTGTGGATTCGAATGTATTTTTGTGCATATAGCCACAAATCATTATTTCTTCATTCACAGAAACCGTTTTGATCAATAGGTTATTCTGCACTTCTGCCAAATCCCCATCACTGCTTCAAAAAACAGGTAGGGCTTAAATAAAATTTTTACCCCATTGGTGTAGGGCAGTTTTAACTATACCAGTTGCTCCTCCATAAACCTAGCAGCCTGTGCCTGGATCTCATGGATAAAATCCAGATTTCTCTTCATAGCGAAGTGCTCACTCTGGATAATATTATGAAGCCTGTCCACAGCTTCGTCAAGCTGATCATTTACCAGAAGGTAATCGTACTCCTCAACTCCTTCTGCTTCCTGTGCAGCCCTTGCAAGCCGCTGGCGGATCACTTCCTTAGTCTCAGTGCCTCTGCCTACAAGACGCTCCTTTAATTCTTCCATGGAAGGTGCTGTAACAAATACCAGAACTGCCTCCGGGAATTTCTTCTTAATCTTGCGTGCCCCCTGGATCTCAATCTCCAGAATCACGTCCCGTCCTGCTGAGAGCTGCTCCTCCACATAGGCCTTCGGTGTGCCGTAGTAATTCTCAACGTACTGGGCATATTCAATCAGCTGATCCTTACAGATCATCTGCTCAAACTCTTCTTTCGTATGGAAAAAATATTCTCTTCCGTCTTCTTCCCCTGGTCTGGGGTTTCTGGTGGTAGCGGATACTGACAATGCATAATTGTCATACTTCCCCATCAGGCTTTTCATAATGGTACCTTTTCCTGCTCCGGAAAAACCGGAAACAACTACCAAAACTCCTCTACTCATGGTCCTCTCCCTTACTTTCTATTACTTCTGCAAATCTGCGGGCTATGGTGTCCGGCTGGATCGCAGACAATATCAGAATGTCGTCTGAAGTGACAATTACAGATTTGGTCTTCCTGCCCTGTGTGGCATCCACCAGGGAATTGGAACCTTTTACACTCTGAACCATTCGTTTCACCGGTGCGGCATCCGGGTTTACCACAGCTACGATTTTCTGGGAATTCACCATATTGCCGAATCCGATATTGATTAATTTTGCCATGTTTTCACCCTTCTGTCAAGATAAGGAGAGCTTACGTCCAAAAATTATTGCTGTTCACTCTGCAAACAGTAACCGTAAGCTTCGTAGCCCTACGAATTGTGACTCTGCTTTGCAGCTCCCACAATCCTCCCAGCATTGGGAATCCGCTTGGTTACTCCACATTCTGAACCTGTTCCCTGATCTTCTCAATTTCTGTTTTCAGATCAATTGCAATATTGGAAATCACCAGATCACTGGACTTGGACAGAATCGTATTCGCCTCCCGGTTCATCTCCTGTGCCATAAAGTCAAGCTTACGTCCGATGCCTTCTTTCTCCTCCAGCATCTTCTTCATGCCCTGGATATGGCTGTGGAGACGGACGGTCTCCTCGTCGTTGCAGATCTTATCAGAAAACAGGATCACCTCTGCGGCAATTCTGGATTCCTCGATCTGGGAATCCTCAAGAAGCTCGTGCACCTTCGCTTCCAGCTTCTCCCTGTAGGAATCCACCACCTCAGGGGAACGTGCCTCCACCTGATTTACCTTCTCATCAAGCGCATCCAGCTTGGTGATCAAATCATTCTTCAGATTCTCGCCTTCTCTTGCACGTGCCTGGGCAAATTTCTCACAAGCCTCCCGAAGCGGACCCTCCAGTACTGCCCACAACGCCTCTTCATCTACAGACTGTTCTTCCATAGTCAGGACATCCGGATAACGGGAAAGGGCACCTGCTTTCACATCATTCTCAAGGCCAAATTCTTCTGCCATCTGGCGGATGTAGGCCAGATATTCGCTGGCAAGCTCCTTATTGTATTTCAGTGCATCACAGCTTAAGGTATAATCTTCATATGTGATAAATACATCTACCTTTCCGCGCTGCATGTATGTCTTCATAAGGTTCCGGATGGCACCCTCCAGGAAGCTCAGCTTCCTTGGCATCTTAATACTCAGATCCAGATATCTGTGATTGACGGATTTTATCTCAACGGTGATCTTCCGCTCTTTTGTGATCACCTCGGCTCTTCCAAAGCCTGTCATGCTCTTTATCATAGTAATCTCTTTCTGTATTTTTTTTCGAAAATTGTCTCCAAAAGGACTTGATTTCTTATCGTAATTCTCCGCCCTATGGTCTGACAATACTTCTACGCATACAGATTTATTATAGTTCATTCCAAAACCCTAGTCAAATCCTTTTTTTGCTGTTATAATGAAGTTCGCGCGTTACTGTTCATTGGTAGCGTTCCGCAAGGCGTTTTTTGTGAACGAAGTTCACAAGAAGGTTGTTATCTGAAAGGAGTTTTCTTTATGGCTTTTGATGGAATCACCATTGCTGCAATGGTTTCTGAATTAAATAAAAACCTCTCCGGCGGCCGCATCAATAAGATCGCCCAGCCAGAGAACGATGAACTGCTGATCACGGGAAAGGGTGCGAACGGCCAGAAGCGTCTGCTTCTCTCCGCCAGTGCTTCCCTTCCATTAATTTATTTTACAGCCAGGAACCGGATCAGTCCTCTCACAGCTCCCAACTTCTGCATGCTGCTCCGCAAACACATCGGCAGCGCCAGGATCACAGGCATCCGGCAGCCTGGACTGGAGCGTGTGGTGGAATTTGAGCTGGAGCATCTGAACGAGCTTGGAGATGTCTGCCACAAGGTTCTGATCATGGAGCTGATGGGCAAGCACAGCAACATTATTTTCTGCGATGACCAGAGTATGATCCTGGACAGCATCAAGCACGTATCCTGCAATGTAAGCTCCGTCCGCGAGGTTCTTCCGGGACGTCCTTATTTTATCCCCCATACCCAGGATAAGCTGGATCCTCTTACTATTTCCAGAGAAGACTTTATGGAAAAGGTCTGCGGCAGATCCAATGCCATCTCCAAGGCCCTTTACCAGACACTTACCGGTTTTAGCCCGGTTATGGCCCAGGAGCTTTGCTATCGTGCTTCCATTGATGGAAATGACGATGCCCAGGCACTGGATGCAGATGCAAAAGAACAGCTTTACACGGAATTTTCCAATTTAATGGGCCAGATCAAAAAAGAGGAATTCACCCCTACGATTATTTTCAAAGGGGACGAGCCGGTTGAATACGGCGTTCTTCCTTTTACCCAGTATGGGGAGGGCTTTACCAGCCAGACTTTTGAGTCTGTGTCTGAAATGCTGGAAACCTACTATGCTTCCCGTGACACCATCACCCGGATCCGCCAGAAATCAGCGGACCTTCGCAAAATCGTCCAGACAGCCCTTGACCGCAACCGCAAGAAGCTCAGCCTTCAGCAGAAGCAGATGAAGGACACGGAAAAAAAGGACAAATACAAAATTTACGGCGAGCTGATCAACACCTATGGCTACGGTCTGGAAGAAGGCTGCAAATCCTTCAAAGCCGTAAACTATTATAATGGAGAGGAAATCACCATTCCTCTTGATCCAGCCCTGACACCCCAGGAGAATTCCAAGAAATATTTTGACCGTTACGGCAAGCTGAAACGTACCCAGGAGGCCCTGGAGGTTCAGATCGCCGATACCTCCAGCGAGATCGAGCACCTGGAATCCATTTCCAACGCCCTTGATATTGCAGCTGAAGAAAGCGATCTTTCCCAGATCAAGGAAGAGCTGATGGAATATGGCTATGTGAAACGGCACTATGGCAGCAAAAAGGGTGCCAAGATGCAGGTGAAATCCAAGCCCTTCCATTATGTTTCCAGTGATGGCTATGATATTTATGTGGGAAAAAACAACTACCAGAATGATGAGCTGACCTTTAAATTTGCCACTGGCAACGACTGGTGGTTCCATGCCAAAAAGATGCCTGGCTCCCACGTAGTTGTAAAGACAAAGGACGGCACCCTTCCGGACCGCACCTTTGAGGAAGCTGGCAATCTGGCAGCCTTTTATTCCAAAGGCCGCACTGCTCCCAAGGTAGAAATTGATTATCTTCAGAAAAAAAATGTAAAAAAGCCGGCAGGGGCAAAGCCTGGATTTGTAGTTTATTATACCAACTATTCTCTCATGGCATCCCCGGATATTACAGGGATTAAGCAGTTGTCCTGATAACGGCATTTTACCTTTTCAGTGATTCCGAAAATTTACAGAAAGACTGTTGTGCAGAATCACAGCCAATACACATTATTTTAAGAACAGGAGTTACCTATGAGTATTTTGAACGTTGAACACCTTACCCATGGCTTTGGTGACAGAGCCATTTTCCAGGACGTGTCTTTCCGTCTTCTGAAGGGAGAACACATCGGCCTGGTAGGCGCCAACGGAGAGGGAAAATCCACCTTCTTCAACATTGTAACCGACAAATTAATGCCAGATGAAGGCAAAATCCAGTGGGCCAAAAATGTGCGCGTAGGCTACCTGGACCAGCATTCCATCCTTGCTCCTGGCATGACCATCCGTGACATACTGAAATCTGCTTTTTCCTGGCTCTTTGAGCAGGAGGAAAGAATGAATACCATCTGCGATTCCCTGGGCGAAGCTTCCCCGGAAGAGATGGAAACGCTTATGGAAGAACTGGGAACCATCCAGGATACCCTGACCATGCATGACTTCTATGTCATTGATTCCAAGGTGGAGGAAGTTGCCCGGGCTCTTGGTCTTCTGGATTTGGGACTGGACCGTGATGTTACAGACCTTAGCGGCGGACAGAGAACCAAGGTACTCCTTGCCAAGCTGCTTCTTGAGAAGCCGGACATTCTCCTTCTGGACGAGCCTACCAACTATCTGGACGAAGAGCATATTGCATGGCTGAAGCGTTATCTCCAGGATTATGAAAATGCTTTTATCCTTATTTCCCACGATATTCCTTTCCTTAATGATGTGATCAACATTGTTTACCACATGGAAAATCAGGAGCTGAACCGCTATGTAGGGGATTATGACCATTTCCAGGAGGTTTACGAAGTGAAAAAGGCCCAGCTGGAAGCTGCTTACCGGCGCCAGCAGCAGGAAATCAGTGAGTTGAAGGATTTCGTTGCCCGAAACAAAGCCCGTGTTTCTACCCGTAACATGGCTATGTCCCGCCAGAAAAAGCTGGACAAAATGGATGTGATCGAACTGGCTGCTGAGAAGCCCAAGCCAGAATTTCATTTTAAACAGGGACGCACCCCTGGCAAAAATATTTTCGAGATCAAAAACCTTGTGATCGGATATGAGGAACCCCTTTCCCGTCCGCTCACCCTTTCCATGGAAAGAGGCCAGAAGATTGCCCTTGTAGGCGCCAACGGAATTGGAAAAACCACTTTACTGAAAAGTATTCTTGGGCTGATTCCTGCACTAAAAGGAACAAGGGAATTGGGGGACAACCTGCAGATCGGATATTTCGAGCAGGAAGTAAAAGGGGATAATAAGACCACCTGTATTGATGAGATCTGGGCAGAATTTCCCTCTTACACCCAGTATGAGGTCCGCTCCGCCCTTGCCAAATGCGGACTTACCACCAAGCATATTGAAAGCCAGGTCCGTGTGCTCAGCGGCGGTGAGCAGGCCAAGGTCCGCCTCTGCAAGCTGGTGAATAAAGAGACAAATGTCCTTCTTCTGGACGAGCCTACCAATCATCTGGATGTGGATGCCAAGGAGGCACTAAAGGAAGCGTTGAAAGAATACCGGGGAAGCGTGCTTCTTATCTGCCATGAACCGGAGTTTTACCAGGATGTGGTTTCACAGGTATGGGACTGCAGTAAGTGGACCACAAAGATTCTGTAAAGGAAACAAAAACAGCATTTCAGCAGTGAAATTTCTCTCTTCTGCCGAAATGCTGTTCTTTATTTTCTTATTCGTTTTCTCAAATGGTTCTATAACCAGTCTTCGGACTATTCCGATCAGGTGAACTGAATAATTCCAGATACCTTGTCGTAAGCGCTGTCCCAATCCTGGCTGCTGGAAATACCCTTGATGGTACCCTTAATTGCAATCTTGCCTAAAGCAGAGAAACTGGAAACGTCAGCTTTCATTCCTTTATTGGTAATAAATGCGTAAGTTCCCCATACAGTATCTGGGGAATAGGTCTTGGCTTTCAGCTTGATATTGCTGAAAACTGCATTCACAGAATCCCCTTTCTTTCTGGCAGATCCCTCTACACGAAGATAAAGGGTCCGGTTTGCAAGCTTTTTGTTCTTCACAGTCTTTACCAGTTTACCATCAATATAGCACTTGCAGGTTCCGTTCTTCTCAACGGCCAGCATCAGATGATAAGTTTTCTTGGTCGCGCCCTGTTTTACCCAGTAGTAATCCTGTCCTCCAGGATTGTTGCTGCGTACGTTCTCGACCATAAACATAGTCTTGCCTGTGTACGGGGCTCTTGCATACTGGTCATGCTGAATGCCGAAGCTAATGGCAGATGTGGGAGTAACGGCCACTAATTTCGCATGATAGCCAGTACCGGATCCGGAAAGATTTACATCAGCCTCAATGGTATAGGCGGAAGTTGTGTTCTCAATGGTTGCTTTCGCAGCAGCTGGCTTCGCAGCCGGAACTTTGTAGACAATTTTCTTTCCAGTTTTGTTATAGGAGCTGGTTTTTCTGCCCTTATAAGCTTTTACAGTATAGTAGTAAGTTTTACCACTCACTACCTTCTTATCCACATAGGATGTTTTCGAACCGCCGCGAACGGTGGCAAGCTTCTTCCAGGAACTGCTTCCCACTTTACGATAAACGTAATAGCCGGATGCTCTAGCGCTCTTCTTCCAGGTGAACTTCACAGTCTTGTTCACACGCACTGCGCTTACAAGCTTGGGTGCCTTTAAGGATGCTGCCTGAACGGTCTGTGCGTTTCCAACTGAATAAACTGGAAATACAAGCATGAAGACCAGTAAAAACAGCATGATTTTCTTGATGCTTTTTCTGTTCATATTTCTCCTCCTCTTTCCCTATTATCGCGGCAGCCGCCATAGTCTCATGCAGGCATGGGCTTTGGCCCGCTATCGCGTAAATTCTAAAAAGCGGAGAATCCCAACATCTGGAAATCTCCGCTTTAATTATACTACTTATTCATCAGCAGCGTCAACCTTGCTTGCCCGTGCTTCAATCTCTTTCTGCTGGATATCTCCAGGAGCCTGCTCGTAACGGGCGAACTCATAGGAGAAGTCACCGCTTCCACCAGTCATGGAACGAAGATCTGTGGAATATCCATAGATTTCAAGAAGCGGAACGTCAGCTTCAATAATGGTATTGCCGTTATGATCCGGATTCATTCCAAGAACACGGCCACGGCGCTTATTCAGATCACCCATAGCGTCACCGGTGTATTTATCCGGAACGGTAACCTTCATGGAAACGATTGGCTCTAACAGTACAGGAGATGCTTCCATGAAGCCCTTCTTGAATGCAAGGATAGTAGCCATCTTAAATGCCATCTCTGAGGAATCTACCGGATGATAGGATCCATCGTACAGAGTAGCCTTTACACCAACTACCGGATATGCTGCAAGAGGTCCCTTCTGAACACATTCCTGAAGTCCCTTCTCAACTGCCGGGAAGTAGTTCTTCGGAACAGCACCGCCAACAACAACCTGCTCAAATACGTATGGAGTCTCCATATCGCCGGACGGCTCGAAACGCATCTTAACATGTCCATACTGTCCATGGCCACCGGACTGTTTCTTATGTTTGCCTTCTACGTCAGAGTTCTTACGGATTGTTTCACGGAACGGAACCTTCGGTTTGGAAAGCTCTACATCTACTTTATAGCGCTCCTTCAGCATGCTGACAACAACATCAAGATGCTGGTCGCCCATGCCATAGATCAGACTCTGACGGTTCGCGCCATCATTCTCTACGCGGATGGTCTTATCTTCGCTTGCGATTTTAGCAAGAGCCTGAGAAATCTTATCCTCATCCCCTTTATTCACAGCCTTAAATCTCTTATAAGTATAAGGTGTGGAAAGGACTGCCTTCGGATAAAGAACCGGGTTGGCCTTAGTTGCAAGGCTGTCGCCAGTCTGAACGCTTACTAACTTGGCGATTGCACCGATATCACCGGCATGAAGCTCTGGAACCTCGATTGGCTTGGAACCCTGGAGAACATATAATTTGTTCAGGCGCTCTTCTGTACCTTTCTCCACATTGAGAAGGGTATCATCGGATTTGATAACACCGGAGCAAACCTTGATCAGGGAATACTTGCCAAGGAATGGATCCACGATGGATTTCCATACATATGCAGATTTCGCTTTGGCAAAGTCATAATTTGCTTCAAAAATTTCATTGGTCTTCTGGGAAATACCGTTGCAGGAACGTTTATCCGGGCTTGGGAAATATCCGCAGATGTCGTCCAGAAGGTTGGATACACCACGAAGATTGATCGGGGATCCCATGCATACCGGAACAATACTTGCATCCTGTACGTTAGCTGCAAGTGCTGCGGAAACCTCTGTTACGGAGAACTCGTCTCCCTCAAAGTAACGATCCATGAATTCCTCGCTGGTCTCTGCTACAGATTCCATCAGGATATCATGATATTTCTCAAGGTACTCATCCAGGTAAGCAGGAATCTCACACTCTTCCTTCTGTCCCTTGTCGATATATTTTCTTCCGGCCTGCTTTACAACGTTTACATATCCCACGAACCTGCCGTCCTCACGGATTGGGAAATGCAGCGGGGCAATCTTCTTGCCATAAAGCTCGGTAAGCTGGTCTACTACCTTACGGTAACTTACATCGTCCACGTCCATATCGGTAACAAAGATCATACGGGGAAGTTTATACTTCTCGCAAAGATTCCATGCCTTCTGTGTACCAACCTGTACACCGGCCTTACCTGATACTACGATGATTGCTGCGTCTGCAGCACTGACAGCTTCCTCAACTTCTCCTACGAAGTCAAAATATCCGGGAGTGTCCAGAATGTTTACCTTGTTCTTCTGCCACGGGACCGGAATCAGAGATGTGGTGATAGAGAAATGTCGTTTGATTTCTTCTTTATCATAATCACTAACTGTGTTGCCATCTTCTACACGTCCTAAACGGTTGGTTAAGCCAGCAAGATATGCCATTGCTTCTGCCAGAGTTGTCTTTCCAGCACCGCCGTGTCCTAACAGCACTACATTTCTGATTCGGTCAGTTCTAAAAACGTCCATATGTAATACCTCCCTGTTTGTCTGATATGTTCATATTTTACTAAATATTCAGAAGAATTTCAAGTATTTTCTGGGATTTTGACGGTCTTTTTTCAAAAAAGTTTAGATTATTTTGTCATTTCTGTAGGAATTGACAATTTGTGCAGAATCTCGTACAATGTCATAAGGTAAATTTTGCACTTTAACGAAGGAAAGGAAACACATTAATTATGAAGACAATCGGTTTTATCGGTCTCGGTCTGATCGGCGGCTCTATCGCCAAGGCCATCCGGAAGTACCATCCGGATTACCACATTCTGGCCTATAACCGCAGCAAGGAAGCACTTGCCACCGCCCTCAGTAGCGGCATTATAGATGGAGTCTGTGAGGAAATGAAGGATCTCCGTTTTGGATCCTGTGATTATGTATTTTTGTGTGCACCAGTGGAGATCAACCTGAAGTGCCTGGCCTACCTGAAGGAGATCCGTCAGCCCGGCTGCATTATCACAGACGTAGGAAGTGTAAAGGGAATCATCCATCAGAAGGTAGAAGAGCTGGAGATGACAGACTGTTTCATCGGCGGTCATCCTATGGCTGGTTCTGAGAAAACTGGTTTTGCCCATTCCAATGAGCGTATTCTGGAAAATGCCTACTATATTCTTACACCAGGAGGAAACGTTGGACTGGATCATATAGGAGATTTTACAGAGCTGATCAGTTCCCTTGGCGCCATTCCTATGGTGCTCACAGCGGAAGAACATGATTTCATCACTGCAGGTGTCAGCCATCTGCCTCACATCATTGCCTCTGCCCTTGTCAATCTGGTAAAAACACTGGACAATGATGCAGAATATATGAAAACTATCGCAGCAGGCGGTTTCCGCGATATTACAAGGATTGCCTCCTCTTCTCCTGTTATGTGGCAGCAGATCTGCATGGAAAATCATGAGAACATTTCCAATGTACTGGACGATTATATCCGCATGCTGATCCAGATCCGCTGTTCCGTAGACAATTGTGCCACAGACGGCAAAGAGGCAGATGCCATTTATCAGATGTTTGCAAGCTCCAGGGATTACCGTGATTCCATTGACGTAGTAGACAACGGACCGATCCGCAAGGCTTATGTGCTGTATCTGGATATTGCGGATGAAGCCGGCGGAATTGCTACCATCGCCACCATTCTTGCTATGGATAAGATCAGTATTAAGAATATCGGGATCATTCACAACCGGGAATTTGAGCAAGGTGTCCTGAAGGTAGAATTCTATGAGCAGGATGCCATGGAAAGAGGTCTGGCGCTGCTTAAAAAGAGGAATTACATTGTATACGAGCGATAATATTCGTTTGCAGCAACATGGGTAAATCATATATGGCGTGATTTTTCAACCTCCATACTTAGATTTCGCTCATCCTTAAAGCATCCAAAACAATTTTCCCGATAGCCATTTAAATCTAATAAAAAAGCAACAAAAATTCTAAGTATTAATATTTTATTATTTAGACATTAACATTATAATAAAAATTTACAGGAACGATTATTATGGAAATTAAAAAACTTACCAATCTTCACGGAGAGCTTACCGTACCGGGAGACAAATCCATCTCCCACCGCGCTGTCATGTTCGGTTCCCTTGCCAAGGGGTCCACAAAGATCACCCATTTTCTGGAAGGCGCAGACTGCCTTTCCACCATCTCCTGTTTCCGCAAAATGGGAATTGATATTGAAAATAATCAGGGAGAAATTCTGGTCCACGGAAAAGGACTTCATGGACTTTCTGCTCCTACAGATATTCTGGATGTGGGAAACAGCGGCACAACCACCCGCCTGATCTCCGGTATTCTGGCCGGACAGGATTTTGTATCAGAGCTTACCGGTGACGATTCTATTCAGAGCCGTCCTATGAAGAGGATCATGACGCCTCTTCTTTCCATGGGAGCTGATATTACGAGCATAAAGGGGAACAACTGTGTTCCCCTTCGGATTACAGGCCATCCTTTAAAGGCCATTCACTATGATTCACCGGTTGCTTCTGCACAGGTGAAATCCTGCGTGCTTCTGGCCGGAATGTATTCCGACGGGATCACCAGCGTTACCGAGCCGGTTCTTTCCAGAAATCACACTGAGATCATGCTGAACTATTTTGGTGCCAAAGTAACTTCTGAGGGCACCACTGCTTCTATTGCTCCGGAGCCGTCTCTTTTTGCAAGAGAGATCACTGTCCCTGGAGATATTTCTTCTGCTGCTTATTTCATTGCCGCAGGACTTCTTGTTCCAGGAAGCGAGATCCTTCTGAAAAACGTGGGGATCAATCCTACAAGAGACGGGCTGCTCCGCGTGTGCAGGGATATGGGAGCGGATATCACCTTGTTAAATGTTAATATGGACGGAGAACCTACTGCTGATCTTCTGGTCCGCACCAGCTCTCTTCACGGCACAACAGTAGGCGGGGAAATCATTCCGACTCTTATTGACGAGATTCCAATGATCGCAGTGATGGCTGCTTTTGCTGAAGGTACCACTGTGATCAAGGATGCCAAGGAGCTTAAGGTAAAGGAATCCGACCGTATTCTGGTTATGGCAGAGAACCTTTCCCATATGGGTGTGGACATTACGCCGACTGATGATGGAATGATCATTCATGGAGGCAGACCACTGCACGGGGCAGAGATTGACTCTCATCTGGACCACAGGGTTGCAATGTCTTTTGCTGTTGCAGGACTGCTCTGCGACGGACCTCTTTCTATCAAGGGTGGAGACTGTGTGAAGATTTCTTATCCGGAATTTTATGAAGATCTATATCGATTAGGCGAATAAATCGATTAAATGAATTTCAGAAAAGCCTTTCAGGGACTTAAATGATGATATTTCCCGTTTAAGTCCCTGTTTTTTTGCCTTTTTCGATGTCTATTTCACTGGGTTTCCGTTAAATAATAATCAATGTTAGTTATATATAACTGTTATATTATGCCAGATTACAGCCTAGTATTTCTTTCTGTAATGTGCACATTGCACATTTTGTTATGTATTAATTTCTATGCAATTTTAAAATTCGTTTCATTCCTATTTCTATATTGATATTTTTTTAACACAATCGACGAAGTTAAAAAACTTCGCGTTTTCCTCTTTTTTTCTTCAAAAAAATAACGTATAATCCCACTGTAAGTTGAGGAACACTAAAAGACAAACAAAGCGAACGTGAGCAGTCCAGACAAAAGAGTGATTGACACAAGAAAGGAGCCAGAAATAATGAAAGTTTTATTTTACGGAACCAAAAATTATGACGAGCAGTTTTTTGAAAAACTTTTACCTGAATTTCCAGATATTAAAATTAAATTTATCGAAGCCAATATCCATGAGGAGACCGCTTCCCTTGCCAAGGGTTATGAAGCCATCTGCGCTTTTGTAAATGCAGACCTTGGAGCTCCTGTTATTAAGGAATTGCATCAGCAGGGCGTGAAATTGATCCTGATGCGCTGCGCTGGTTACAACAACGTGGATCTTAAGACAGCCCACAAATATGGCATGAAGGTATTGCGTGTGCCGGGTTATTCCCCCGAGGCGGTTGCAGAGCATGCAATGGCGCTGGCGCTTACCGCTAACCGCCATACGCACAAGGCTTACATCAAATGCCGTGAGAACAACTTTACCTTAAGCGGTCTTATGGGCGTGAACCTTTATCAGAAGACAGCTGGTATTATTGGTACTGGTAAGATCGGCCAGGCTATGGCAAGGATCTGCAAGGGATTTGGAATGCGGGTTATTGCTTATGATCTTTTCCCGAATAAGAATCTTGATTTCCTGGAATATGTTTCCCTGGATGAGCTGCTGGCGTCCAGTGATCTGATCAGTCTGCATTGCCCGCTTACAGATGAGACCAAACATATTATTAATGAGAAGACGATTGCAAAGATGAAGGATGGGGTTATTCTTGTAAATACCTCCCGTGGTGGTCTAATCAAGACAGAGGATCTGATTTCTGGTATTCGTGATCACAAGTTCTTTGCGGTTGGTCTGGATGTTTATGAGGAGGAATCTGATTATGTTTTCGAGGATCTGTCCGAAAGCATTATGCAGACTTCCCTGATCCAGAGACTTCTCTCCTTCCCGAATGTTACTATGACCTCTCATCAGGGATTCTTTACAGAAGAGGCGCTCACCAACATTGCCGAAACTACTATGGAGAATGCGCAGGCTTATATCAATGGGGATGAGCTGAAGAACGAGGTTCTTTCATAATATATAATACCCAAAACGGTGTTTCAGTGCATAGGTATTGAAACACCGTTTTGCTATTTAGTGTAGCAAAGGTTGTTCAAAAGAGACCCATTGACTGAAACCAAACACACTAAATCACAATTTATTCTGAATATTTTTCCCTAAGAAGTGCGATTTCTCTTGTCCAGCCTTCGTCATCGTTGGGTGTTTCCAGGATGAAGGGTTTTCCGTCGAGGGCAGGGTGGCGGATAACGCGGACCAGGGCGTCGAGACCGATCTGGCCTTCGCCGATTTTGGCGTGGCGGTCTTTGTGGCTGCCAAGGGCGTTCAGGCTGTCGTTTAGGTGGATGGCTTTTAGGTGTTCAAGACCGATGATGCGGTCGAATTCAGTTAGGACGCCGTCCAGGTCGTTTACAATATCGTAGCCGCCGTCCCATACATGGCAGGTATCCAGGCAGACTCCAAGTTTATCCCGTTTTTCTACACGATCCATGATGGTGCGAAGCTCCTGGAAATGGCTTCCCACTTCTGAGCCTTTTCCAGACATAGTTTCCAGAAGAACGGTGGTGGTCTGCTCTTCGGTGAGGACAGCATTCAGAATTTCTGCGATCTTCTGGATCCCAGCTTCTATTCCCTGGCCTACATGGCTGCCCGGATGGAAATTGTAGTAGTTTCCAGGTGTTACTTCCATACGTTTCAGATCGTCTGCGAAGGTCTCCCGGGCAAAATCCCGAAGATTCTCTTTGGCAGCGCAGGCGTTTAAGGTATAAGGTGCATGTGCCACAATTTTCCCAAATTCATGTTCCCTGGCAATCTCCAGGAACTTTGCCACATCTGCCGGATCAATGGCCTTGGCGTTTCCTCCTCTTGGATTCCGGGTAAAAAAAGCAAATGTGTTGCCGCCATTTTTCACGGTCTGACGGCCCATGGCTGCATAGCCCTTGGATGATGAAGTGTGATTTCCTATATATAGCATATCTTTTCCCTTTCGTAGATTAACGACTCTATTATGTACTGTTCACTATTTTATAACAGCATTCTTCGCGGAATATTACCCGCGAGCAACAACTTTATTGTACCATTTCCCCCTTCTTTTTCAAGATATTTATTGACGAACCCTTGTTTTCTTCTTATACTATTAAGATGTGAGCTCTTCTGTAAAAAGAACTTTTGTCCCATTTTTTACAGAATTCATACCTATAAAAAGAGGAAGGAAATCTATATGAAAGAACGTGAAAAGTTTTCATCCCGGCTAGGATTTATTCTGATTTCAGCCGGCTGCGCCATTGGTATTGGTAATGTATGGCGCTTCCCTTACATCACAGGTCAGTACGGCGGTGCCGCTTTTGTACTGATTTATCTTCTGTTCCTGGTAATCCTGGGACTGCCTATTATGGTTATGGAATTTGCAGTTGGACGTGCAAGCCGCAAGTCCGCAGCAAGAAGCTTCCATCTTCTGGAACCAAAGGGCACCAAATGGCATCTCTACAGCTACGGCGCCATGCTTGGCAACTACATGCTGATGATGTTTTACACCACTGTAGGTGGCTGGATGCTGGCTTATTTCTTTAAAATAGCAAGTGGTACTTTTACCGGACTTGACACAGAAGGGGTAGGAAATGTATTTAACACCCTGCTCTCCAATCCTGGAGAAATGACCTTCTGGATGGTGCTCGTAACTGCATTTGGTTTTGGAACCTGCTGCATGGGACTGCAGAAAGGGGTTGAGCGAATCACCAAGGTTATGATGGTTTGTCTTCTTACCATCATGGTAGTTCTCTGTGTGAAGAGCTGTACACTTCCAGGCGCGATTGAGGGAATTAAGTTTTATCTTCTCCCAGATTTTGGCCGTCTGAAAGAGAATGGACTGCTCTCCGGTATTTATGCCGCTATGGGACAGGCCTTCTTTACCTTAAGCCTTGGCATCGGTGCTATGGCCATTTTCGGAAGCTATATTGACAAGGAGCGCAGTCTTATGGGCGAATCCATCCAGATCGGCATTCTGGATACCTTCGTAGCACTCATGGCAGGACTGATCATTTTTCCGGCATGCTTTGCTTACAATGTAAGCCCGACACAGGGTGTTGGTCTTGTATTCGTCACACTGCCCAATATGTTCAACCAGATGATGGGCGGACGTTTCTGGGGCGCGCTGTTCTTTATTTTCATGACATTCGCAGCTCTCTCCACCATCATTGCCGTGTTCGAGAACATCATCAGCTTTGCAATGGATCTGTGGGGATGGGGCCGCAAGAAAGCAGTTCTGGTAAACGGAATTGCCATCTTTATCCTGTCCATGCCATGTGTACTTGGATTCAACGTTTGGAGCGGCATTCAGCCACTTGGCGCCGGAAGCACCATCCAGGATCTGGAGGACTTCATTATCTCCAACAACCTGCTTCCACTGGGAAGCCTTGTTTACCTGCTGTTCTGCGTAACCCGCTATGGATGGGGATGGGACAACTTCATCAAAGAAGCGGATCTTGGAAACGGCATCAAATTCCCGAAATGGGCACGTCCATACCTTACCTATGTACTGCCCCTTATCGTTCTGTTGATCTTCGTAATGGGATATTACGATAAATTTTTCAGATAAAATATGACCTATGCAAAAGAAAAAGAATCTATACAAAAAATCCAGATATTACCGACAGCGCCAGAAAAAGATCCGGCAGGTCTGTGTGGCAGCAGGCAGTATTCTGCTTCTGGTGGTAGTTATCCTGATCATTCGGGGATGCTCCGGAGGAAAAGCCAGAACCGCCAGCTCTTCTGCTGTAAAAACCACTGCTGATTCAGATTCCCAGGCAGCAAACTCCAATATTTCAGACAGCGAAAGCACCAACACCTCATCCGCTGACAGTGATGACCCAAACGGCACTTCCGCAAAAGACAGCTCCCATACGGCTTCTGATTCTGAAACAAACAATACCAAATGGAACCACTCTGCCCCTGTCACGATTACCGTCAGTGTGGTTGGCGACTGTACTCTTGGCACAGATGAGAATTTCGATTACGACACCAGCCTGAACGCTTATTTTGAAAGCTATGGAAAAGAATACTTTTTCCAGAACGTAAAGGGTATTTTTGAGGCAGATGACCTGACTATCGCCAACAACGAGGGAACCTTCACAGACAGCTATGACCGGGAGGACAAAACCTTTGCATTTAAAGCTCCTGCTTCCTTTGCAGGCATTTACTCCTGCAGCTCTGTAGAGGCTGTAAACACAGCAAACAATCACAGTCATGATTACGGCGAGCAAAGCTTCCAGGATACCATGGATGCCCTGGACGCTGAGGGAATCGTTCACTTCGGCTATGATGAAACCGCCGTAATGGACATAAAAGGCGTAAAAGTGGGGCTTGTGGGAATTTATGAGCTGTACGATCACCTGGAGCGTGAGCAGCAGCTGAAGGACAACATTGCCAAGGTAAAAGAGGATGGCGCGGAACTGATCATTGTTATTTTCCACTGGGGAAATGAAAAGGAAACAGTCCCGGATTCCAACCAGACCACTCTGGGCCACCTGGCCATTGACCTTGGTGCAGATCTGGTGTGCGGACATCATCCCCATGTGCTTCAGGGAATTGAAGAATATAAGGGCAAAAATATTGTATACAGTCTTGGAAATTTCTGCTTCGGTGGAAACAGCTACCCAAGTGATATGGACAGTATGATCTTCCAGCAGACCTTTACCATCACAAATGATGGGGTAAAAGCAGACAATATGACGAACATTATTCCGTGTTCTATCTCCTCTGCCTATGACTATAATAATTATCAGCCAACCCCAGCTGAAGGAGACGAAAAATCCAGAATCATGGAAAAAATCCAGGAGAGAAGTTCCTGGATTGGGTAGAAAATACATATTAGATCAATTTCATATGCTATAACAGGCGAAAGCCCCAGAGCCGCTAAACTCTGAGGCTTTCATTTTATTTACGCGGGCAACGAGCCAAAGTACATGCTTGCATGAGGCCCTGGCATCTGCCGCGATAACGGGTAAAACCCGCAGACCGTGTTTTATCCCATTATCACACTTTTGTAAGAATATCGTTTACAAAATAATCATAGCATCCCCAAATGAAAAGAACCTATATTTTTCCTGCACTGCCACTTCATAAGCGTGCATAATATTCTCTTTTCCAGCTAAAGCTGACACCAGCATCACCAGTGTAGACTCTGGCAGATGGAAATTGGTGATCAGACCGTCGAGGATCTTAAATTTGTAGCCTGGATAGATGAAAATCTCTGTCCAGCCACTTCCAGCCTTCAAAACGCCATCCTCGCCAGTTGCAGACTCCAGGGTACGGCAGCTGGTGGTTCCGACTGCGATCACACGGCCGCCGTTTTTCTTGGTGTCGTTGATCAGCTTCGCCTGGTCTTCTTCTACAATGTAGAATTCAGAGTGCATATGATGCTGCTCTACATCATCCACCTTAACCGGCCGGAACGTGCCAAGGCCTACATGAAGGGTTACATGGGCAATGTTGACACCCTTTTCCTTTACCTGCTCCAGAAGCTCCTTCGTAAAATGCAGGCCTGCAGTAGGTGCTGCTGCGGAGCCTTCGTTCTTCGCATAAACGGTCTGGTAGCGGTTCTTATCCTTTAATTTATGGGTAATATATGGAGGCAGCGGCATCTCGCCCAGCTGATCCAGAATCTCCTCGAAAATACCTTCGTAATGGAACTGGATCAGACGGTTTCCCTCGTCCACCACGTCAATGATCTCACCCTTTAAAATACCATCGCCAAATGTGAGCTTGGCGCCCGGGCGTGCTTTCTTGCCAGGCTTTACCAGACACTCCCAGATATCGTTCTCTCTTCTTTTCAGAAGAAGGATTTCGATTACCGCGCCAGTCTCTTCTTTGTGGCCGTAAAGTCTTGCCGGGATTACCTTGGTATCATTGATGACCAAAGTGTCTCCTTCCTTCAGATAGTCCAGTATATCCCTGAAATGGCGATGTTCAATACTTCCATCTTCCATAGAAAGATGCATAAGCCTGGAAGAGCTTCTGTCCTCCAGCGGATCCTGGGCGATCAGCTCCTGAGGGAGCTCATAGTAAAAATCAGATGTTCTCATCTTTGGATTCCTCCTCTTTCCACTGTTTTTTCAGCTGCCGCACAAAATTCCATTCTTTGTTGGTGAGATCTGCCTTTTTCAGCAGATCCGGGCGCCTTTTGGCAGTACGAATGATAGACTGTTCCCTGCGCCACTTCTCTATATTTGCATGATGACCGGACATAAGAACCTCCGGAACCTTTTTGCCATGCCACTCCTCCGGGCGGCTGTACTGGGGATATTCCAGAAGATTTCCTGCAAAGGACTCTGTCTCCCCGGATTCCTGATTGCTGAGCACACCTGGGACCATACGGGAAATAGAATCCATCATCACCATAGCCGGAAGTTCTCCGCCTGTAAGCACGTAGTCCCCAATAGACACATAATCGGTGACAATCTCTTCCAGAACGCGCTCATCAATACCTTCATAATGGCCGCAAAGGAAGACCAGTTCTTCCTCTTTCGCCATATCCCTGGCCATCTGCTGGTTAAACACCTGTCCCTGGGGGGTAAGATAAACCACACGGGGACGTTTCCCGGCTTTCTGGGCAATGGCCTCATAGGCCAGGTAAACCGGCTCTGCCTGCATCAGCATGCCAGCTCCGCCACCATATGTGTAGTCATCCACTTTCTGGTGCTTGTTAAAGGCGTAATCGCGGATGTTTACTGCCTCCACAGACAGAATTCCAGCGTTAATGGCGCGTCCTGTAATACTGGTGTTCATTCCATTCTGGATCATTTCCGGAAAAAGGGTCAAAACATGGAAATTCATTTATAAAAGTCCTTTCATCAAATGTACCGTCATCACATTTTCTTCCAGGTCAACATCAAGGATACATTCCCTGATAGCTGGAAGAAGTACTTCCTGGTGATCTGGAAGCTCTACTACATAAACATCATTGGCACCTGTCTCCATAACATCCTTCAGGGTTCCAAAATGAGTGTTGTCCTCCAGAACTACTTCCATTCCAATCAGGTCACCGATGTAATATTCATCCTCATCCAGTTCCTGGGCTTCCTCTCTTGGAACCCACAGGTCTCTGCCTTTGTACATTTCAATATCATTTATATTATCAATCCCGTTAAATTTCAGGATCACAAGATTCTTAAAGAATTTCACATTCCGGATCTCCAGCTTCTTCATCTCTCTGCCAGCATCCAGAAGTACATATTCCAGATCCAGGAAACGCTCCGGATCTGTGGTGGGGAATACCTTCACTTCTCCCCGCACACCATGAGTGGTGGTAATTACTCCAACCTTTAATAAATCTTCCATTCAAACTCCTTGCAGCCCATCCGAAACTCACGAATCCACTTATTCGCAACCGTCGTACGGGACTTTTATAGTTAAAAACAGGAGCCATGTCTCCACAGCTCCTGCGTCCATATATATTGCTTATCATTGCAGAATATCTACAATCACTTTTTTGCTGCTTTTGGAAGAAGCCGCTTTCACTACGGTACGGATAGCCTTGGCGATTCTGCCCTGGCGTCCGATCACCTTACCCATATCAGATGGTCCTACCTTCAGTTCAATGACAACAGCGTCATCCTTTTCAGTCTCGGTAACGACTACTTCATCCGGATTTTCAACAAGAGATTTTGCAATTACTTCTACTAATTCTTTCATTACACACCTCCCTGATTACGCCCCAAGCATATAAACACGCTCCAATCTGGACGTTACAGAAATACCCCCTAAGAGATACTTCTTAAACTATTTCTCGATTCCGGCCTGTTTCAGGATCTTAGCAACAACTTCTGTAGGCTGAGCACCGTTTGCGAGCCATTTCTTAGCTGCTTCTTCGTCAACCTTGCATACGCTTGGCTCCTGGTTCGGATCATAGGTTCCGATCTCTTCGATACATCTTCCATCACGTTTGCTGCGGGAATCTGCAACAACGATTCTATAGTAAGGTGCTTTCTTCTGTCCCATTCTTCTTAATCTGATCTTAACTGCCATTTTAATTTTCCTCCAATTTCTTACTTTCTCTTTATTAGTTTAATTTGATTATTTTATGTTAAAAAGGAAGCTTGAAGCCGCCTCTTTTACCACCCATTTTGCCGCCGCCCATGAGCCCCGGCATCTGCTTCATCATCTTCTTGCTCTGCTCAAACTGCTTCACAAGACGATTGACCTCTGCAACATCCACACCAGCACCCTTGGCGATCCTGTTCTTACGGGAAATATTCAGGATTCCCGGATTGGAGCGCTCCTGCGGTGTCATAGAAAGGATAATGGACTTGGTTCTGTCCATTGCTTTCTCATCGATCATGCTCTCCACATCCTTCATCTTGCTTCCCATACCTGGGAGCATGTTCAGGATACTGGAAATGCCGCCCATCTTGTTCATCTGCTCAAGACTGGTAAGATAGTCATTGAAATCAAAGTCCATCTTCTTCAGCTTCTTGGACATCTCCTGGGCTGCTTCCTGATCTACGGCTGCCTCAGCCTTCTCGATCAGACTCATTACATCTCCCATACCAAGAATACGGGATGCCATTCTCTCTGGATAGAACTGCTCCAGATCAGATAACTTCTCTCCCATACCTACATACAGGATCGGTTTGCCAGTTACGGCTTTGATGGAAAGGGCTGCACCACCACGGGTGTCACCATCCATCTTGGTCAGAATTACACCGTCAATTCCTACCTTCTCAGAGAAGGTCTGGGCTACATTGACTGCATCCTGTCCTGTCATGGCGTCTACTACAAGGACTGTCGCATCCACCTCAATATTAGACTTAATATCAGCAAGCTCCTGCATCATGTCCTCATCAACATGAAGACGACCTGCTGTATCAATAATCACAACATTCTGCTGATTTGCCCTGGCATGTGCAATGGCTGCCTTGGCAATGTCCACCGGGCTCTGCTTATCACCCATGGTAAAGACTTCTACGCCCTGCTTCTCACCGTTTACCTGCAGCTGTGTGATCGCCGCCGGTCTGTATACGTCACAGGCTACCAGAAGAGGTTTCTTACCTTTGGACTTGATCTTACCTGCAAGCTTGGCTGCGGTGGTGGTCTTACCAGCACCCTGGAGACCTGCCATCATAATAACGGTCAGATCATTGCCTGGCTTGATTGGAAGCTCTGTGGTCTCGCTTCCCATAAGATTAACCAGCTCTTCGTTTACAATCTTGATGACCATCTGGCCTGGGTTCAGTCCGTTCATTACGTCCTGTCCAACTGCACGTTCCTGTACAGACTTCGTGAACTGCTTCACGACTCTGAAGTTAACGTCCGCTTCAAGGAGTGCCATCTTAACTTCCTTAAGAGCAATCTTAACATCTTCTTCGGTCAGACGGCCTTTACTTCTAAGCTTCTTGAATACATTCTGAAGTTTATCTGTCAAGCTTTCAAATGCCATGAATTATAACTCCTCTAAAATCACATTGGATATTGCCACTATATCATCTGCGTGATACCCGGATGCAAGCTCGTGGATCTTCTGTACCTGTCCCCGGATATTTACAAACTTCTCTACCAGGTGCAGCTTCTCTTCATATCCTTCCAGTGCCTTGTCACAGCGCCTGATCATATCATGCACGCCTTGACGGCTGATATTCAGTTCTTCTGCAACCTCACTTAAGGAATAATCCTCCAGAACTACGCTCTCGTAGATCTGCTGCTGTCTCTTCGTAAGAAGCTCCCCGTAAAAATCATAGAGCAAAGTACGTTCTACAAACTTTTCCATTCGTAATCACCTTGGGTATCATACCGTATTTCCCAGTGACTGTCAAGTATTTTCTCTTTACAAATTATATTTTTTCCAAAAACACTCTCGATCCAGCCCACGGGCTGATTTTTTCTTTATTACTGAATCAGACTGTTATCATCAAAATAATTGATTCTCATAGAAGCCTTCACATCTTTCAATGTCTCAGCAGCCTTAGCCTCTGCAACCCTGCTGCCCTCTCTTAAGATGTCGTAAACATCCGGGATGCGCTGCTCCCACATTTTACGGCGCTCGCGGATCGGGCCAAGCTCTGCCTGGAGAACGTTGTTCAGGAATTTCTTCACCTTCACATCTCCAAGGCCACCTCTCTTATAGTGGTCCTTCAGCTCATCCAGGTTCTGATAATCCGGAAGGAATTCCGGGAAATATTCTGGCTTGCAAAAGGCATCCAGATAAATAAATACCGGATTACCGTCAACATTTCCAGGATCCTGCACACGAAGATGGTTCGGATCTGTGAACATGGACATAACCTTCTTCTTAACCTCATCAGCCTCATCGGAAAGATAAATACAGTTTCCAAGGGATTTGCTCATTTTGGCCTTGCCGTCAATACCTGGCAGACGCAGGCAGGCTTTGTTGGATGGGAGAACAATCTCCGGCTCTGTAAGAGTCTCACCATATACAGTGTTAAACTTGTGTACAATCTCTTTGCACTGCTCCAGCATAGGAAGCTGGTCCTCCCCAACCGGAACTGCTGTTGCACGGAAGGCTGTGATATCTGCTGCCTGGCTGATCGGATAGCAGAAAAATCCAACCGGGATACTGGCTTCGAAATTACGCATCTGAATCTCAGATTTCACAGTAGGGTTACGCTGAACACGGGCTACTGTAACCAGATTCATATAATAGAAGGTAAGCTCTGTAAGCTCCGGAACCATGGACTGAATAAAAATCGTGGATTTGTCCGGATCAATACCGCATGCCAGATAATCAAGTGCTACCTGGATAATGTTCTGGCGAACCTTCTCCGGATGCTCTGCATTATCAGTAAGTGCCTGTGCATCTGCGATCATAATATAAATCTCATCGTAGTTTCCGGAATTCTGAAGCTTCACACGCTCAGATAAAGAACCTACATAATGTCCCACATGAAGACGTCCGGTTGGACGATCTCCTGTTAAAATTACTTTTTTCATAGCTTGCTACTCCTTATATTTACCGCCATGCCAGACTTTTTCAAAAAACTGACACAGCCGAATTTATTCATAAACATTTCAAAAAAACAATCATTTTTCTAATTATAAACTTGCGCGGATCACCTTTGGTCTGCAGCCTGCCGTCTCAAGTGCTTTCACGATCTGGTTTTTATGGTCTGTGCCAAATGCCTCCAGAGTGATCTTCAGCTCTACAGCCGCGTTACGGTTGGTGCTTACAAACTGGTTATGATCCAGCTTGATAACATTTCCCTGATTCTCTGCGATAATGGAAGCCACACGTACCAGCTCACCTGGCTTATCCGGGATCAGAACAGATACCGTAAAGATTCTGTCTCGCTGGATCAGACCATGCTGTACCACAGAGGACATGGTGATCACATCCATATTTCCACCGCTTAAGATGGAAACAACCTTCTTATTCTTGAAATCAAGGTGGCGAAGTGCTGCAACAGTCAGAAGTCCGGAATTCTCAACGATCATCTTATGATTCTCTACCATATCAAGGAAAGCAACGATCAGCTCATCATCCTCGATGGTAATGATCCCGTCCAGATTCTCCTGGATATATGGGAAAATCTGGGATCCTGGTGTCTGGACTGCAGTACCGTCTGCAATAGTGTTTACATGAGGAAGTGTAACAACCTCTCCCTTCTCCATGGAAGCTTTCATGCAGGCTGCTCCAGCCGGCTCTACACCGATCACTTTAATGTGGGGATTGAGAAGCTTGGCCAGTGTGGAAACACCTGTTGCAAGTCCACCTCCGCCAATTGGTACCAGGATATAATCTACAAGAGGAAGCTCCTGAACGATCTCCATTGCGATGGTACCCTGACCTGTGGCAACAGCCGGATCGTCAAATGGATGAATAAAGGTATAACCCTTTTCCTCAGCCAGCTCCAGCGCATAGGCACACGCCTCATCATAAACATCTCCGTGAAGGATCACTTCTGCACCGTAGCCCTTTGTACGCTCCACTTTAATAAGCGGTGTAGTGGTCGGCATTACGATCACTGCCTTCGCACCGTATTTGTGTGCTGCATAAGCAACACCCTGCGCATGGTTTCCAGCGGAAGCTGTAATCAGCCCTTTGCCTCTCTCCTCATCGGAAAGGGTGCTGATCTTGTAATAAGCTCCACGGACCTTGTATGCACCAGTTCTCTGCATGTTCTCCGGTTTGAAGAAAACCTTGTTTCCAGTGAGCTCAGAGAAATAACTGCTCTTCACCAGCTTGGTCTCCTGGGTTACCTGCTTAACTATTTCTGCCGCTTCTTCAAAACTCTCTAATGTAAGCATTATTTATTTTTCCTCCTGTAATTTGTGGTCTGCTGTTCAATCATTCACGAAAATACCTCATAGAATATGATTTATGTTTAATCGTGTCCGTGAAATGATCGTCACTCATCCGGATGGATATCAAACAGGGCATCCACAAAAGAATTTGCGTCAAATTTCTGTAAATCATCAATGCTCTCGCCAACACCGATATATTTTACCGGAATATCAAGCTCAGACTGGATTGCAACTGCAATACCGCCCTTGGCTGTACCATCCAGCTTGGTAAGGATAATACCGGTTACATTTGCAACCTCCGCAAACTGTCTGGCCTGCACAAGTGCATTCTGACCAGTAGTTCCATCCAGGACTACCAGAGTCTCCAGATAAGCCTCCGGATATTCCCTCTCCAGAATGCGGTAAATCTTGCGGAGCTCTTCCATAAGATTCTTCTTATTATGAAGTCTTCCTGCAGTATCACAGATCAGCACATCTGCATTACGTGCCTTGGCTGCTGCCACTGCATCATAAACAACAGAAGCTGGATCTGCACCGTCCTGGCCGCCAATGATCTCCACACCGGCACGATTTGCCCACTGTGTAAGCTGTTCCCCGGCTGCTGCGCGGAAGGTATCTGCTGCACCCAGGATGACCTTTTTTCCCTGGTCCTTCAGCTTGCCAGCAAGTTTTCCAACGGAAGTTGTTTTTCCAACACCATTGACACCAATCACAAGGATCACGGATTTGCGGTTCTCAAACTCGTATTCGGTGCTGTCCACTGTCATCTGATTCTTAATCGTCTCAATGAGAAGTTCCTTACATGCCTTGGGATCTTTGATATTCCGGATCTTCACCTGCTCTTTTAATCTGTCCAGAATAGCTGTAGTCGCATTGATGCCAATATCACCCATGATCAGGATTTCTTCTAATTCTTCATAAAAATCATCATCTATTGTAGAATAGCCGGTGAAAAGAGAATCAAATCCTGCCACAATGTTGTCTCTGGTTTTTGTCAGTCCGCTGACAAGTCTTTTAAAAAACCCTTTCTTTTCCTCTGCCATTTCCTTTCCTCCTTTTTACTGCGTGAGCTGGTTCTCCACAAGATCCACGGAAACCAGCGTAGAAACGCCTTTCTCCTGCATAGTGATACCATAAAGCCGGTCTGCGGCATTCATGGTACCACGTCTGTGTGTTATTATAATAAATTGGGTGTTCTTCGTCAACTTCTGAAGATACCCTGCAAAACGTCCAACGTTGGAATCGTCAAGCGCCGCCTCGATCTCATCCAGCAGACAGAAGGGAGATGGCTTCAGGTTCTGGATGGCAAACAGAAGGGCAATGGCTGTAAGCGCCTTTTCCCCACCGGAAAGCTGCATCATGTTCTGAAGCTTTTTGCCCGGCGGCTGGGAAATGATACGGATTCCTGCTTCCAGGATATCCACATCCTCCTCAAGCTCCAGAGTGCCCTTACCGCCTCCAAACAGCTCCTTGAACGCCTTGTCAAACTCTCTCTGGATATCCTGGAATTTCTCAGTAAACTGCTTCCGCATTCCCTCATCCAGCTCCTGAATGATATTCTCAAGCTGCGCCTCTGCAGTCTTCAGATCCTCATACTGTCCGGAAAGGAACGCATGGCGCTCTGAAATCTCCTTATATTCCTCAATAGCATTTACATTTACATTGCCAAGCTTGCGAATTTCATCCTTCACCTGGGCAATTTCCTTTTTCATGGCCTTCAGATCGTTCAGCTCTTCTTTCTTATATTGAAGGGCATTGTTCGGGGTGATCTCATATTCATTCCACATATAGGAAATCTGGGACTCCCGGTGCTCCTCCAGCTTCTCGATCTGGCTTTTCAGCCGGTAGCACTCTTTGTCCAGAAGGGAAATCCTGCCGGACAGCTCATCCCGCTTCTCAAAGAACGCCTTATGACTGGTATTCTTCTCATCCTTCACAGTCTGCCAGCTCTCCAGCTGCGCCTTCGCCTTCGTCTCATCCTGGGCAAGTGTGGCGATCACGGCCTCCAGATTCTCCACAGACTGCCGTTTCCGCTCATTCTCCTCCCCGCCAAGCTCCAGGGTCTCATGAATGTCTGCCTCCTCCTGATGAAGAGCCTCCATCTCATGATCCAAACGATTCAGGGTCTCTGCAGCGAAGCTTTCCTTCTGCTGGGCAGTGCTGGCTTCCAGGCGCAGGGCTTCCAGCTTCCTAGAAATCTCCTGTTCCTCTGTTTTCCAGTTTTCTAATTCTTCCTGTTTGTTCTGGATAAAAGTCTCCAGCTCTTTCTCATCCTGCTCAGAAGCCTTCAGTTCTTCGGCAATCTTGCTGTGATCAGCCTCCGCCTCCTCGATCTGACGGCGGATCTCCATCTGTTCTCTCTGGATTTCTCCATAACCAGCCTGGATTTCCCTGGTCTTAGCCTCTACCTGGTTAATATTCATCTTCGCGGTATTCTGTGCAACGTACTGCTGACGCAGCTTCTCCTGCAGATCTGCAATGGTATCACGCATAACATTACGCCTGCTCCGGTTGTCATTGATGGCCTTCTGCATATCGTCCATGTCTTTTCGGAGCGCTTTTACACTGGATTCCAGCTCTTCGATTTCACGGCGGCGGCCCAGAAGATTACTGTTATTCTTAAAGGAACCACCAGACATGGAACCACCCGGGCTGAAGGATTCTCCCTCCACCGTTACCATACGGAGGCTGTGCCTGTACTTTCTGGCAATGGCAATGGCATTGTCAATGTGGTCCACCACAAGCACGCGCCCCAGAAGATAGGTGGCAAGTCCTGCATATTCCGGACCTGTGGTCACCAGCTCACTGGCAAGCCCGATCACGCCAGGCTCTTTTAAGGCATCTCTCTGGGTAAAACCGCTTCTGGTATTAATACTGTTCAGCGGAAGAAAGGTGGCACGTCCGAAACGATTCTTTTTCAAAAATTCGATCATGCGCTTGGCGGTCTGCTCATTGTCTGTAACAATATTCTGAATACTTCCGCCAAGAGCTGTCTCGATGGCAATCTCGTACTCCTTATTTACCTGGATCAGATCTGCCACAACGCCCTTAATCCCAGGCACCCGGTCTTTCTGCTCCATAACACGGCGGATACTGTTTCCATATCCGTCATAACGCTCGGTAATATTCTTCAAAGATTCCAGCCTGGAAGCCTCGCGGTGATACGCGCTCTGGCCGATCTCCATCTGGCTGTTCTGCTTCTTTAATTCATCTGTAATTTTATGTACTTCATTATCCAGGCGCTGGCACTCTGCGTTCATATCCTGGATCAGGGTAGTAATTCCCTGAAATTTCTCCTTTGCCTTGGAAAGCTCTGTCTGCTGCTGGGCATCCTCTGTTTTCAAATGAAGCTGTCTCTGGCTGATTCCTGCCTTACGGATGTCGATCTGCTCCATCATGGTATCAAAACGCTGGGCTTTTCCCTTGGTAGTAGCACGGGTGTTGAGAAGCTCGATGATCTCGTTCTTGCCGTTCTCCACAGCCTGGGAGCATTCTTCGATCTGTGCCTGGATATTGGAAAGCCGGTCTTCCTCTGCTTCCTGGCGCTTCTTCGCTTCCAGAAGCGCTACATGAAGCTGGGATTTCTCTGCTTCCTGGTTCTCCAAAGCCTCCTGACGTTCCTTCAGGTCCGTCTCAATGGTCTGTAAACGGTTCTTATAGTGCTCCTCATTCTGCACACCAGCAGAAATCTGTTCCCGGAGGACCTTGATCTCACCGTCTAACTGCTGCCTGCGGATTGCCTTATTCTGTGTTTCCTCCCGAAGCTGATCCATCTGGACGTTTAACTGTTCCAGTTCTTCTTCCAGACGGTCATACTCCACCTTGGTCTGCCCGTAAGCCTTCTGGTTCTCTTCCAGTTCTTCATTTGCCTGGGTGTTCTTGGCATCCAGCTCCTTTAATTCACGGCTGGTCTCCTCGTTTTCCAGAAGGAAGCTGTTCACATCCAGTTCCCGCAGGGTATCTCTCCTGGCAAGATAGATCCTGGCAGTCTCAGACTGACGCTCCAGGGGGCCTAACTGTCTGGTAAGCTCGCTTAAAATATCGGTCACACGCACCAGGTTCGCCTGTTCGTCCTGCAGCTTCTTGATGGTGGCCGCCTTTCTTCGCTTAAACTTTACAATTCCGGCAGCCTCATCAAAAAGCTCACGGCGCTCCTCCGGCTTACCGCTTAAGATCTTGTCGATCTGGCCCTGTCCGATAATGGAATAGCCCTCTTTTCCAATACCGGTGTCGTAAAACATTTCATTAATGTCCTTCAGACGGCAGGCACTTCCATTGATCAGGTATTCACTCTCGCCGGAACGGTAAAGCCTTCGAGTGACCGTAACTTCGTTGAAATCTACCGGAAGCTTGTGGTCACTGTTGTCCAGGGTAATGGCAACAGAGGCGAAGCTAAGCGGCTTTCTGGTCTCTGTTCCGGAAAAAATAACATCCTGCATGTTTCCGCCTCGAAGCTGCTTGGCACTCTGCTCTCCAAGAACCCAGCGGACTGCATCTCCTACGTTACTTTTCCCACTTCCGTTAGGACCAACAATTCCGGTAATTCCATTATGAAATTCGAAATTGATTTTCTGTGCAAAGGACTTAAACCCGTGCACTTCAATATTTTTTAAATACATGTATTCGAATCCTTGTTATTATTGTTATAAATTACTTGCATTATTTCACAAAATTCACAAGATGCGATATTTTAGTTATGATTTTCAGTCGTCTGTCATCCGCATATACTGCTTTCCTATTTCTTCATCTTACGGATTGCCTGGTAAGCAGCTTCCTGCTCTGCAGCTTTCTTGGTGTGGCCCACGCCGGTTCCCATTACCTGGCCGTTGACAAGAACATCTACGGTAAAGCTCTTATTGTGATCCGGACCTTCCTCCTTCATCAGACGGTACTCCACAAGATGAGTTCCTTTCTCCTGTACGATTTCCTGCAGGATGGTCTTGCTATCATAAAAGAGCTGTTTGTTCTCAAGATCGTTCAGAATAAATTTCAGAACGAACTCCTTTGCACTAGCAAAACCACCGTCCAGATAAATAGCTCCAAGCAGAGCCTCTGTTGCATCGGAAACGATAGAGTCCCGGTTTCTGCCACCGGTCATGTCCTCCCCCTTGCCCAAAAGCAGATACTGGGGCAGGCCAAAATCTCTTGCACAGTAAGCAAGACTTGGCTCACAGACCAGGCTGGCTCTCTTCTTGGTCAGCTCACCTTCCGGGATCTGGGTGAATTTCTTGTAAAGAAAATCGCTGCTGATCAGCTCTAACACTGCATCTCCAAGAAACTCCAGACGTTCATTGCAGCCTGCCTTGCCAAGCTTCTTCTCATTGGCATAGGAGCTGTGTGTCAGTGCAAGGATGAGAAGGCTCTTGTTCCTGAATTCATAACCTATGCGGGTTTCCAATACTTTTAACTTTTTTTCCATAATAAACTTCCTTCCCTTTGACAAACTGGCTATTCTGCCGGCAGGTCTTTGCCGGAAAATCTGCTGCCGCGTATCGATGTTCACGCCTGCAAAGCCAGATTGTCAGTGTTTCTTTATTAAAAACAGGCCAGACTTTTTACAGTTACTGTCTGCCTTAAAGCAGATTAGCCAGATCTGACTGCGGTCTTCGGATATTGTTCCCCTGTCCCCAGTCAGTCTGGATAAAAATTTTGCTGCAATTATGCTTCTTTCCCAGTAGTCTCTTCCACCATATGGGCTGCGATCTTCTCGTTGATCTTCTGCTGCCTGAACTGGACACACTGGAAAATAGCGTGACGGATTTCAACAGCCCTGGCACTGCCGTGTGTCTTCACAACCAGTCCCTTCAGGCCAAGAAGAGGTGCTCCGCCGTACTCACTTGCATCAAATGTCTTCAGGGTCTCCTTGATGGCAGGCTTCACAAGAAGGGCACCCACTTTGCTGCGGGTATCCCTCATAAGGCCAGTCTTGATCATCTTCATAAAGGTACTTCCAAGTCCCTCGTAAAGCTTCAGGATCACATTTCCCACAAATGCTTCGCAGACGATCACATCTGCATAACCAGCCGGGATATCCCTTGCCTCAATGCTTCCGATGAAATTGATTCCCGGGCATTCTTTCAGAAGAGGAAATGTCTCCTTCACAAGTGCATTTCCCTTTTCTTCCTCTGCACCAATATTTACAATGGCAACACGGGGATTCTTGATTCCCACTACATCTTCCATATAAATGGAACCCATCTTCGCAAACTGTACCAGATGCTCTGGCCGGGCATCTACATTGGCACCACAGTCAATGAGAAGGGATACTCCCTTCTGGGTAGGGATCAACGGGGCCAGCGGCGGACGCTGTACACCTTTGCTTCTTCCTACGATTACCTGACCACCTACCAAGATGGCGCCTGAGCTTCCAGAGGAAACAAAGGCTTCTGCTTCCTGCTTCTTCACAAGATTCAGGCCTACCACAATGGAAGAATCCTTCTTCTTACGGATTGCCAGAACCGGGGGCTCTGCTGTCTCGATCACCTCGGTGGTATTTACAATCTGGATTCTTTCTTTGGGGTAATTCTGAAATTTACTCAGCTCATTCTCAATCACTTCCTGCTTACCGGTAAGGATCACTACAATGTCCTCTCTCTCGGTAACAGCCTCTACAGCTGCTTTCACAGGCTCTGCCGGAGCGTTATCTCCGCCCATGGCATCTACTACTACTCTAACTGTCTCTGCCATATTTTTCTCCTTTTAGGATACGGTTACGGTTCACTCTATTTCTGGCAGCATCCTTTGCAAAATGATGTCCGTGAACAGCAACTGATTGCTCTTTAATACTGTAATTCGGTAATGCAAAAATAAAATACCTATAATATCCCGAATAATATTATTCTACTTTATCTGCCCCCGCTTAGTCAATAGGGAATCCAAGAAGTTGACGAAACCGCCAATCTCCGCTATACTCTCACTGGGAGCAGATAGGTGCCGGTGTGCCTCCTGGTCTTCAAAACCAGTGTGGGGCGCTAATCACGTCCCGGATGGGTTCGATTCCCATATGTTCCCGCCAAAATATATACATTTTGTCTTTCTTTCGCAGGACTCTCACACCAGGCAGCTGACTACCTGGCTTTTCCCAACACTCTCGTCCCATTTTCCATAACCGTAATCCGTTCCTTGTCGAAGCCTTCCAGCAACGTAATGGCACATTTTCTCGATATCCCCAGCCGGTCACGAAATTCACCGGTCTGGATCACCCCTTTTTCTTCATATATTAACCGTACCATATCCAATGCTTTCTCACGGATTTCGCTGTGCATATAGTGCTTTTCGTCAAAGCGTACCAGCTGGCCTCCCCGCACCATTGCAAAGAAGATTCCGGAAAAATCCTTTTCCTTGGAAAAGACGCTTTTTACTTCATCGGTCAATGGCGGGGTAAAACCAGATTTCAGGTATAATTCCTGTAAACGAAGGAATGTTGTATTGACAGGGATTTCTTTTGCTGCCTGTTCTGCTGCCTTGGAACAGATGGTTTTTTTCTTTCCTATAGGACAGAAACTATCTTCCTGATTTTCCTGTCTTCTACGCCGCTTCACAGCATTTGGATTCAACACAACACCGCCGCCGATGGTCTCCACCGGCGAATAAAATCTTATGACAAAATGGTCCCCCGTCTTCATTGCTGTGGTCTGTTCCATCCGAAGCTGAACCACAGCCTCTTCTCCTGGCTTCAATATTTCCCGATCAAATAAAATCACTTTACACACAAGCTCTGCTGCCCCGTGATAAAGATGTACCCGGGTACCGTTTTTTATAGAACGATGTGCGGACCTCAGCAGGCGCAGCCGCACATCTGCCATCATAGTACTCTCCATACTCCCGGCAGCTGCCAGGATCTCCCCTCTGGAAATCTCATCCTTTCCAATTCCAGGAAGATTTACAGCGACCCGCTGCCCGGGAAAGGCTCTTGTGGTTTCCTCACCATGAACCTGAATGCTGCGGATTTTTACTTTTCCGCCACGGGGATATAGCATGGCGTCAGAATCCAATTCCAGAATACCGTCAAGCAGCGTACCGGTGATAATGGTGCCAAATCCCTTTAATGAAAATACACGATCTATTGGCAGACGATACTTTACTACTTTTCCTTCATCAACCAATCCACTTTCTCTTTTGACAAGGCTCAATGTGTCCTCGCCATCCGCATTCACACACAGCTTCCACAGCTTTTCCCGAAGTTCTTCAATCCCCCGTCCATCCACAGCACTGGCTGCCACCACGTCTGCATTTTCCAGAAACGTCCCCCGGACAAGCTTCTGGATTTCCTCCCGAAGTCCCGCTTTCCACTCCAGATCTGCTTTCGTAATCACCACAATACCAGTACAGATTCCAAGAAGGGAAAGGATTTCTAGATGTTCCCGTGTCTGGGGCATAACGCCCGCATCCGCCGCGGTCACCAGCATGGCAATGTCAATTCCGCCAGCCCCTGCCAGCATATTCTTTATAAACCTTTCATGCCCGGGCACATCAATAATCCCAGCCCTGGTACCATCTGGGAGGTTCAGAAAAGCGAACCCATTTTCAATTGTAATTCCCCGCTTTTTTTCCTCTGCCAGACGGTCTGTATCCTTACCTGTCAGTGCCTTCACCAGACAGGTCTTGCCGTGATCAATATGCCCGGCAGTGCCTATGATCCTATACCTCTTCTTCTCCATATCCTTTTCCAATTTCATTTACTCTAAATAAATCAATACAACAAACAGCTTCAAGAAACGGGATAACACATCCTCTGATGCCAAAATCATACCTGCAATAATCTTTTAAAGAAACAGCGCGAAGAATCCACTTCTCCGCGCCATTCTCATATTTATAACAATATTGTCATTTTTCCATTCTTATATCTGTAAGATGAATTAATTTTATAACATCATTCTACTGTAACAGACTTTGCCAGGTTTCTCGGCTTATCCACATCCAGACCTTTGGCAACGCTGACATAATAGCCCATAAGCTGCAGCGGCACAATGGCAAGGCTGGTAGTAAAATATTTCTCTGTCTTCGGAACATATACTGAGAAATCAGCCGTATCCTCAATGCTGTAATTGCCATAGCTGGTCAGTCCCATAAGGTAAGCGCCACGGCTCTTTACCTCAACCATATTGCTGAGCGTCTTCTCAAAAAGCTCCTTCTGTGTCATCACACCGATCACCAGAGTGCCATTCTCCACCAGACTGATGGTTCCATGCTTCAGCTCGCCTGCAGCGTAAGCCTCAGAATGAATATAACTGATCTCCTTCATCTTCAGGCTTCCCTCCATGCTGATGGCATAATCGATACCACGTCCGATGAAGAAAATATCATGGGCATTTGCATACTTGCTTGCGAACCACTGGATACGCTCCTTATCATCCAGGACACGGCTGATCTTATCCGGCAGTGTCTCCATCTCTTTAAGAAGGCTCTCTGCGCGGCTCTCTTCCAGTCTTCCCTGAACAAAGGCGCTCTGGATGGCCAGCAGATACATGGCGATCAGCTGGGTGCTGTAAGCCTTGGTAGTAGCAACGGAAATTTCCGGGCCTGCATAAGTATATAGGGTATAGTCGCTCTCTCTTGCAATACTGGAGCCAACTACATTCACAACGCTAAGTACCGGCACATTTCTCTCCCTGGCAAGACGAAGAGCCGCCAGGCTGTCTGCAGTCTCACCGGACTGGGAAATGATCACCACCATGGAATCCTCCACAAGGATCGGGTCACGGTAGCGGAACTCAGAAGCCACATCCACCTCAACGGGAATCTTCGCCATAGACTCGATCACATATTTTCCAACCATGCCTACATGGTAAGCAGAACCACAGGCAATGATATAAATACGTTTCAGGGACGCCAGCTTCTCATCAGTAAGTCCGGTCTCGGAAAGATCAATGTGACCGTCTTTTACATAAGCTCCAATGGTATCCTGAACAGCCTTAGGCTGCTCATGAATCTCCTTGAGCATGAAGTGCTCATAGCCGCCTTTCTCAGCAGCTGCTGCATCCCACTGGATCTCTACAACATCTTTTTCGATTTCTTCACGGTCAATATTGTAGAAATGAACCTCATCACGGGAGAGCTCCGCGATCTCAAGGTTGCCGATGTAGCAAACCTTTCTGGTCTGATCCAGGATTGCCGGAACATCAGATGCGATCAGGCTTCCTGTCTCACTTTTTCCAATGATCAGCGGGCTGTCCTTACGGGCTGCAAATAATTTGCCCGGATAGTCCTTAAAAATAACGCCAAAAGCATAAGAACCGCGGATACGGAGCATGGCTCTGGAAATAGCCTCCAGGGGAGTGCCGGTTTTCTTGTAATAATAATCCACCAGCTTTACAGCAACTTCTGTATCCGTCTGAGAATAGAATGTATAACCAGAGCGAAGAAGCTTGGTCTTCAGCTCCTGGTAGTTCTCAATAATTCCGTTGTGGACAAGTACCACAGACTTGTCATCTGTGCAGTGAGGATGGGCATTGGTCTCAGAAGGCTCTCCGTGAGTGGCCCAGCGGGTGTGGCCGATACCACAGGTACCTGGTACTGCGGAACCACCGTCTGTTTTCTCAATAAGTGTCTTCAGACGGCCCTTGGCTTTCACAATGGCGATCTTCTCTGTCTCCTCATTCCGGACTGCGATACCAGCTGAATCGTAACCTCTGTACTCCAGCTTGGAAAGGCCCATCAGCAAAATCGGTGCCGCCTGCTCATCTCCTACATAACCAACAATTCCACACATAAAATTTCCTCCTCGTCTCAGATATTCTCCTCGTTCTTCTCCTCGTTTTTCTCCTGGCCAGCCGTCCTCTGCCATGCCTCAATGCCTTCTGTATTCTCCTTCTGGAAAAGGATCTTGAAGGTAAGCATAAGAAGCTTGATGTCCAGTCTCAAAGAATAGGTCTCAATATAAGTGAGATCCAGCTTCAGCTTGTCATAAGGTGTCGTGTTGTATTTACCATAAACCTGGGCGTAACCGGTAAGTCCGGCCTTCACCTTCAGGCGGTAATCAAATTCAGAAATGCGCTCGCTATAAAGCGCTGCGATCTCCGGTCTCTCAGGTCTTGGACCAACCAAAGACATATCACCTTTTAAAATATTAAAAATCTGTGGCAGCTCGTCAAAATGGATCCGGCGGATGATCCTGCCCACAGGTGTGATCCTGTCATCCTCTTTCCTGGCAAGCTGTGCGCCCTTTACCTCGGAATCCATCTTCATGCTCCGAAATTTCAGGATCATAAAAATTCTCTTATCCCTGGTAAGACGGGGCTGCTTGTAAAACACAGGACCGCCGTCATAAAGCTTAATGGCAAGCGCGATCAGCAGCATAAATGGCGATGCGATCACCAGTCCCAACAGTGAAAATACAATATCTACCACTCTTTTGAAAAACAGCTGCTCTGCTGTGAGGCGCAGGTTACGTGACAGCAGCAATGTGGTATCAAACAGATGGATATCGTCTGCATTTCGAAGCATGATATCAGAAAGCTTCGGAACGGAATAGCACCGGATATCCCTTTCAAAACAATATTTCAGCAGTACATTCCGCTCGTGGGAAGGAATGTCCCCGATCACTACAGCTCTATATCCGTCAATCTTCTCTTTCAGTGCGTCAAGGCCAAGGGAAAGAGGTGCCATCTCTTTGATCGCATATTTATCCTCCCTGGTCTCCAGCTTATTCCTTAGATCCCCAGGATTACGGCCACCGTAGATCATCAGCATCTGTCTGGGCGGATACAGTCTGGTATACACAAAACGCATACCCACAACCCATACCACTACGATCACAAGATCGATTCCAGTCATGGCAAGCATAGGGGACAAATGCTCTCCCAGGCGCCAGCGTCCGATCAGGCACAGCTGCAGATACGTAATAAAGTTCACGCAGACCACCGAAAGGATCTGGGAATAGATCACCTCAAACACACGTAGGTAACCAACCTTAAATCCACCGTAAATCTTATAGAAGAAATACATCATCAGCACATACAGGCCGATTACTACCTGATTACCTCTGTCGAACCGTCTGCCGATCACATTCTTATGCGCATAGAACCTATACCAGATGTAGGCAAAAAGCAATGTCTCAATAGCAACAATCACCGCAGACGCCGAAAACATGATCAGTCTCTTATATCGTTCGCGATTTTCCATTTTTTCCTCCAGTAAAATTTCTGTAAAACCTATACGTTGTATAAGTATAGCACAAAAAACCTCAGAGATAAACGATTTTTTTCGTCATCCATTTTGACAAAATTTGACAATGATGGGTTGCCTTCCGAAAAGAACCGTGATAAAATCAGTACATATTTTAGGTAGCGTAACTGCTTTAAGCAATTACAGTTACAATAAATGTGAACTTCCAGAAATTTTCCGCCTAAACCTCGCACCACAGCCGCGGCTATAGTGCATTCCCCATCTATTCCTTTGTTTCTTCCACATTCAGGAAGTTCATTATCTCCTCATAAGACCGTCCACTCTTTACGATTGCTGACAGAATTTCATCTTTCCTTATCGCATCCCGCTTGTCCAATAGCTCTTTCAAAACTGCAGTTGCATGGTCATATCTTTTCTTCGCTGCGATCACATCCGCTTCCGCTTTTTCAATCTTTTCATCCAGGGCTTCCCTGCTCGTTCTTCTTGTTCTTGCCATCTTTTTCTCCTCTCTACTCCGCCTTTTTTAATTCTTTACTCAACTCGGATGCATAGTATTTTATGTGATTCGCATCCAGACCAAACGCATTTAATATTGTTTTCTGATTAGCTGTTACTGCATGATCCAGCCTGTATACATTATCCAGTTGACGCACCATTTCTATCTTTTCAAGTTCCTTCAACGCTGCCGGAACTGTCATATAATTCGGCTTCTTTTCCAGTTTTTTCATCTCCTCTTTCAGCTTCGTATACATCTTACAGCGCAGTATCATCGCCACAAACTCAACAAATATCTTAGCCCT
>NZ_JAJBMO010000020.1 GCF_020537505.1 Blautia glucerasea
ACATGTGTTGGTTTCCCGATACCTTTTGGCAACGGTAGATTAGAAAAGCCAGTAAATATGCGGGATAGCAGCTACGTCACCCACCCCCCCGTTGTTGTCATTACTGTTTCTTTCTTCCCTCTGCCAGTAACCAGCGATTTTGCAATGTATATTCACGTAGCCGCGCATTTCAGGAGCGGTTTTAGTGGAGGCGAGATCCGATGGTTACGAAGACTTAGGCGAGAGGGCTCTCCCGAGCGCCTTAGTCGTAGTTACCAGCTAGCTTGCCGGAACGTTGCGACGCGCGGCGGTGAATATACATTGTGAAATCGCGTCCGGGATAACGACCAACACATTAAATAGCAACTTGGTAAATTCAAAAAAAGGAGAACAATCGTGGACTTAAACTACCATTCAATAGAATCCCTGCTAAAAGCCGCAAAAGAACAAGGCACCCGCCTGTCCACCCTGGTCCTTTCGCAGCAGGCGGAGCAGATGGAACTGCCCAGGCAGGAAATATACGAAAAAATGAGAGACAATTACCGGGTTATGGCATCCTGCATCCAGCCTGGAAGTGCCCCGAACCTGAAAAGTACCAGTGGACTTACCGGCGGAGACGCCTACCGGATGCGGACCGCGGTAGAACAAGGTAGAAATCTCACCGGCCCTCTCCTTGGCGGAGCTCTCTACCGGGCTCTTGCAGTATCAGAATTAAACGCCTCCATGGGAAGAATCGTAGCAGCTCCCACAGCAGGAAGCTGTGGTATCGTGCCTGCAGCAGTGCTTACCATGCAGGAACAATATGATCTTACCGAAGAAGAATGCGTTATGTCCCTTTTTACTGCATCCGCAGTGGGAATGGTGATCGCCAATAACGCCTCCCTTGCAGGCGCCCAGGGAGGATGCCAGGCAGAATGCGGTTCCGCGTCAGCCATGGCAGCCGCGGCCATTGTAGAATTGGCAGGGGGAACACCTGACATGATCGAATCCGCAATAGCCACTTCTCTTAAAAATATCCTGGGCCTTGTATGCGACCCAGTGGCAGGTCTGGTGGAAATCCCCTGCATTAAGCGAAACGCCTCCGGTGTAGCCGGAGCCTTCGTAGCAGCGGAGCTTGCCTTAGCAGGAATCCGAAGCGCCATCCCCGCAGATGAGGTCATCTGGTCCATGAAAAAGGTAGGCGACGTAATGCCAACTGCCCTGAAAGAAACCGCAGAAGGCGGCCTGGCAGCTACTCCAACCGGGCGAAAGCTGCATAAGCAGGTATTCGGAGAATAATACAGCTGCAAAAAGAAACATGAGAGAATTTGGGGTTAATACGTACAGATAATATTCTGCGAAGCGTGTTGCTGTGAAGGTCGTGAACAGTAACTGACTTATAAGGAAAATATTTCAAAATATTAAAAAACTGTTCCATAAAACGCAAAAGTATGTTATCCTTTATTCATAAAATTGACATGTCTGTGTTTACAAACATGTTGGGAGTATAAAGGTGGCGAAGATGAGCAAGAATACCAGGGAACAGGAAATTCCATATTCCTATCTTGTAGATAATATAAAGATACTGTTGATTTTTCTCGTGGTTTTTAACCATATTATTGCATTTCAGCTGGTGAAGGCAGACCAGGTGGTGCGCTTTATCTGGTATGGAATTACGATTTTCCATATGCCGGCGTTTATTTTTATTTCAGGATATCTGTCCAAGAAGCCACAGGATGTGTTAAAGAATGTTAAGAATTTATTGATCCCTTACATTCTGGGGTACACGCTTACCTGGGCGTCACAGATCTGGCTGGGAACGAACATGGATTACGAACTGCTTCGTCCATCCGGAACGGTTATGTGGTATTTGCTTGCATTGTTTGCATACCGCCTGACTATTGAAGCTTTTGGTAAAATACGGTTTATTGTACCGCTTAGCATTATTTTCGCTTTGTGGGCAGGAACCAGGATGGAGTTCAGCACATTTTTATCCACTTCCAGAATCGTGGTATTTTTCCCATTCTTTGTGGCTGGATATCTGTGGAAGAGCGAATACACCAAGGTGATTCGCAGGTTTAAAGGGAGGATTGTAGTAGCACTTTTTGTGATCATCCTGTTATTTGTGGCTACCAATTATATGATCGGCAATAACATTCCGGTAGATCTTTTCCGTGGCAATCATTCTTATCTGGCCAGTGGAATGGACAATGTACAGGGAATGGTAGTCAGGGGAATGATGTATCTCATCTCCTTTACCGTGATCTTTGCGCTGCTTGCCCTTATGCCGGACAGGCGTCATCCATTTATTTTCCTGGGAAGGAATACAATGGGGATTTACTTTTTCCATTATCCCATCATGATCCTGATGAATGGACTTATGATCCTGAACATTCCACAGCTTCTGAATGTGTGGGCGCTGTTTGGAATATCGGTACTGTTTGTGCTGATACTTGGAAGCCTTCCGGTGGACTGGATCTACACCAACATCATGGGTCTTATTACATTCCTTCTTTTCAAACGGGAGAAGAAGGTGGAGGATGAGGGACTGGAAGATGAGTATGACAATGACGAGGAAGACAGATTTGCAGTATTAGCCCAGCGGCAGATGGCAATCGACGAGCTTGCCGCCATGCTGGATACGGAAGAGAAGGAAGAGCATGAAGAAGGACAGTCCTGAGGGATTGTCTTTCTTTGCTTAAAATGATATACTAATTATATTTAGGGTTGTTGTTTGCGGAATCGTGCGAATGCATGATTTCTGTGCATCGCGAAGGGGTTCTGGTCACGGAGTGAACAGGAAGCCCATGGGGAGGGGCGAGGCAGACCGTGATGGTTTTTTTATGTTGACAGGGAGTAATTTTACAGGGGAAAATATATGAAGCGAGTGATTACCTATGGAACCTTCGATCTGTTCCATGAAGGGCATTATAATATTTTAAAGCGTGCCAGGGCGCTGGGCGATTATCTGATCGTGGGCGTGACCAGCGAGAGCTACGATATTGAGCGTGGAAAGCTGAATGTGCGGGACAGTCTTCTGAAGAGGATTGAGAATGTGCGCCGTACCGGTTTTGCCGACGAGATCATCATTGAGGAATATCAGGGACAGAAGCTCAGTGATATCATTAAATATAAGGTGGATCTTCTTGTACTGGGGTCTGACTGGCGTGGTAAATTCGATTATCTGAAGAACTACTGTGATGTGAAATATCTGGAGCGTACCAAGAATATTTCCAGCACCAAGCTGCGGGGGGAAGGAATCACCTACACAGTCGGTGTGGTTACAGATGACGACAAGGATAATGGTATTGTATGGGAGACAAAATACGTCAGCGGTCTTCATGTAGAATGCGTTTTTTCCGAGAATGAAGAAGCTGCCAGGTCTTTCTGTGATAAATATGAACTGGATTCTTATTATTGCGTGGGAGCAGACACCAGCGAGTGGGAGCAGGGCTTTGACTGCTTTTTGTCCCAGGTGGATATGGTATATATTAAGACAGCCCAGGAGAAGCGTGAGAAGTATATCCGCAGATCTCTGGAACAGGGAAAATATGTGATCAGTGATGCGCCTATGGCGGAGAATAAAGAGAAGCTGGAGGAGCTGTTTGCACTGGCTGCGGCACACCATGTTCTTCTTGTGGAGAAGATCAATCTGGTGTATCTGCGGGCGTTTAATCAGCTTGTATGGCAGACACACAGCGCTCTTGTGGGAGATATTGTGTGTGTGAAATGTTCCATTTCCCAGGATCATTTCGAAGGCGGACGAAGCTTTTCCGAGACCGCAGTTCTGCCATTGTGTGCCATCATTAAGATTCTGGGCAAGGATTACCAGGAAGTGAAATCAAATGTAGTGAGGGATAAGTCCGGGAACTGCATTTACGATATGATCACCATGAAGTATCAGGATGCGCTTGCCACGATCGAAATCGGATCCTCAGTAGATGTGGAGGACGAATTTGTTGTAATTGGAACGAAGGGGCGCGTGACCATTCCGGACGACTGGTGGAACACCGGATATTTTGAGGCGAAGATTGACGACAGTAAGGGCTTGAAGCGGTTCTGCTTTAATTTTGAGGGTAACGGACTCCGTTATCTTTTACAGGAACTGCTAATCATGATCAGTGATGAGAGAACGGAATGTACCAGACTTTTTAATGAGGAATCAGAGACCCTGGCAGACATTCTGGAAATCATAGACCAGAGAGGATAACCAATGACAGAGAAACAGGAACATCTGCTGCAGCTTTTCCGTGAGCTGGATGAAATCTGTAAAGAGAATAATCTGAGATATGTAATGGCAGGAGGGACTGCCATTGGCGTTGTGCGAAACGAGGGCTTTATTCCCTGGGACGACGACGTGGATATCTATATGCCAAGAGACGACTGGAACAAACTGGTGGAGATTTCCAGCTCCGTACTTCCGGAGCACCGCGCCCTTCAGTGCGTGGATGTGGATCGGAATTACACCAATACATTTCCCAGATATGTTGCTACGGACAGCTGCGCCCTGCATAAGCACCAGATCATAGGAAGGGACAGTGCTGGTGAGATCATTGATGTGCTGACTCTGGATCCCATTCCAGCTGACGATAAGGAATATGAGAAATACCGTACCCATATGATGATCTACTCGGAGCTGGTAAATATGGTAGTGGTATACGGTGCCCGCTGGGAGATCCCGGTGACAACCTATCTGTGGTGGCTGTTTTCCTATACCTTTCTTGGAAAAGACCGTACACTGAAGAAGCTGGAGAAGATCATGTATTCTTATGAGGAGGCCGACTGTCCGCGCTATGCAATGCGCTGGGGAGGATGCCCGTTCCTTTTTGACAAGGACATGATGTTTCCTGTGAAATATATGAATTTTGAAAATATTAAGGTCATGGTGCCGAACCGGATGAGTGATTATCTGATCTGGCATTACGGAGATGAGTGGTCTTACATTCCGCCTCACGGGGAGAGAGAGTCCCATGACGCGGTTACGGTGGAGGGAATCACGTACAAAGAGCTTCGTGATGATTACCTGCCAGGTATCCGCAAGGGCAAGCTGCGCAGGGATTCTGTGTGGCGCAAGATTTATTCTCTTGCAGGAGCAAAACGCAACCACAGGATGCAGCATAAGCGTAACCTTTTGCTTGCAAAGAGTACGGTGATGGATCTGCAGGCGCGGATTTCTGAGCATCCTCAGGGAATTAAGGGTCTCTTGGCAGAACGTGATTTTAAAGAATTAAATGAGATTTTTAACAGATATTTTCAGATACAGTTAAGTGCTCCTTTTATTGGAAGAGAGGACTTTGGAGGTATTTATGCCTTTTATCATCCGGTGCTTCTGGAGATCAGTGATGAGGCCTTTTATGCGGCAATGCTCACTCTGGTTTACACAGAGCGGATCGGCAAGGCATGGCGGATGCTGGTTGTGAAGGAGCAGACAGGAACCCTGCCCTCCGATATGGCACAGCTGAAATCCGACATTGAGCTTTTCAGAAGAGCTGTCTGTGATTATGAGTTTAAACGCTGCCAGGAGGCGGAGGATACACTGGCGCCGCTGATGGAGCGCTACCCGGAAGTGCCGGGCTTTGTGAAGTTTAAGAGCCGTTTTCTCATGGAACGTGCCCGCAATGGCATTGATGTGGTGGAAGCAGAGATTTATATGGATGAGGCACTACGGCTTTTTCCGGAGGATGGCTATTTCCTGAAATATAAGGGAGAGCTTCTCTGGATGAAGGGCAGATGTGCAGATGCACTGGAGCTTTTCGCCCAGGCCAGGGAGAAGACCAATAACGGAATTACCCAGCTGGAGCTGGATAAATTCCTGAATCCTTATGGAAAAGAAACAGTGAAAACCTGCCAGATGCTTTTGGATTATGGACAGAAAGAGAGCGCCATGAAGCTGATGGATCTTTGGTACCGGCTTTTGCCTGATAATCTGCCAGTACGGGAATACTATTATCTGTCCCGGGCAAATGTGGCGAAAACACGTCAGGAGATGGAAGAACTGGTGGAAGAGATCCTGAAGCGGATCGATAAGGAAAATGCTGAAAGTCCTGCGGAGAATAACGATACAGAGATTTATAAGCGTGCACTGACAAGAGCCTGGGAGCGTCTGGGCTATCCGACGGAGCTGGCAAAGGTTCGTACGGATCTGGTTTATGCCAAAGAAATGGATGATCTGGAGTGGCTTGCAGAGCGGGCTAAGGATTGTCAGATCCGCAAGGAGAAGCGTGCGCAGGTATATAAAGTGATCGGTGACGTGAGAAGAAAACAGGGCCAGACGGATGCGGCATTTAAGAATTACCAGGAAGCTGTCCGGCAGATGGGAACAGGTTTTATCCGCACAGAGCTTGCCAGGATTTTCTTTACAGATCTTTATGAAGGAAGCAGAAGAGCGGCTGTTTATGCAAAGGCCGGGGATGCTTCTGATTATCTGGACCAGTGGCTTGGCAGATATGGAAGTGTAGAGGAATTGCAGCAGCTGGTGGAGAAGTTACGGTTCACTCCATGACTAGTAAACGTTTCGCGCTGCAGCCCTTGGGTTTTCTGTGAACTATGTTTACAAAAAACACCTGGTGGAATTTAACCAGTGAACAGTAACGGAGAAAGATCTTACGTAAGTGCAGTGATTTCTCAGTGACAACGAAAATGACTATGAATGGATAGATGGGAGCAGACATAGTTTGAATAGAGAGATTAAGGAAGTTGTGAAGCTTCTGGGCGAAATAGACAAAATATGTAAAAGAGAAGGAATTCCGTATTATCTGGGACCGCAGCTGACTTTGTGCTGTGTTACCGGACAGGAGGTCACCAGTCCCCATGCCGGAGTGGTTTATATGCGCGCTGCGGACATGGAGCGTTTCCGCCTGGCTTTTGAAAGAGAGCCGCAGGATGGAAGAATTGTGGAATCCATGAATAATAATAAGCGGTTTTATGGATTTTTCCTTCGTTATACAGATCTTAATACATTATGCTTCCGTCTGAATGAGGGAAGAAGCTACAAATATCCTGGTATGGGCGTGGATATCCTGCCTCTTCGTGGAAAACAGCGTTTCCGGCTGGCGCATCTGTGGACAAGAGCCCAGGAGGTTGGCTGGAATGAGCTGGCAGACTACTATGGAGACCGGCGGAGCAAGAAAAGGGCACTCTGCAGAATGGCTATGAGGCTTCGCCTGCTCACTGGCAGAGGCCGCCTGGGAAAGAGTCTGTACCGTATGCTTTGCAGACGGATGAACGTGGAGAACACCCAGGAGTATGTAGTGCGTCTGAAGAAAAAGACGAAATATTTTCCAGTGGAAACCTTTGACGAGACCAGAACAGTGGAGCTTGAGGGGAAGAAATTTCCAGTCCCGGCTGATACCAATACGTATCTGACCAGGTATTATGGGGCAGACTATCAGCAGAAGGTGCTGCCGGTTTATACTCCGAAGGTATCGGAGATGGTAAGTGCCCGGATTCGTTATGAGGACTATTTCCAGGAAGTGGGCAGCCAGAAGAGCTTTATCCGGAAGCGTATGCGCACCAGAAAGAAATCCGGACGTGCGGCCAGAAGAAAAAAGTATCTGAACTGGAGCTGGAATTATGTAAAGTTCTGTGCTTACAAAATTGAGCTTGAGAAGTATTACCTGGATAATAAAGATTATATTATAAATCTGTATAAGAATAAGGATTATCCGGCTCTTGAGAAGGCGTTTAATCCGTATACCAGGGCGACTGTGAAGAGCCTTAAGAATGATGAGATCTTTATTCCCGATGAAGAGCTCCAGCATATTTACCTGGATGTGCTAAATAAGGCAGGACGCACCAGGCTGAAGGCGAAGATCGAGAAGTTTTGGAAGTAGAAGACAGGAAAAGACTGTGATGTTACGATTTTTTTGGGGGATTTTCCTGTGAAGAATACAGCAGAAAGGCTGAGAATATGAAAGTAACTGATTATATTGTTGAGTTTTTACAGAGAAAGGGCATTCATGATTTCTTTGGATACCAGGGAACCATGATCGCCCATCTGGTTGATTCTATAGAGAAAAATCCTCACACAAAAAGCCATTCCAGCTATCATGAGCAGGGAGCGGCTTTTGCAGCCTGCGGTTATGCCCAGGCTGGAGAGAGATGCGCTTGTGCCTACGCGACAAGTGGTCCTGGCGCGGCGAATCTGATCTCGGGTATTGCAGATGCTTATTTTGATTCCCTTCCAGTGGTTTTTCTCACTGGACAGCTGAATACTTATGAATATTCCGGGATTCCGGGACTTCGGCAGCAGGGCTTTCAGGAGATTGACATTGTGGCTATGGCAAAGCCTGTGACAAAGTATGCTGTACAGATCCGGGAAGATGAGGACATTGTAAAAGCGCTGAATAAAGCCTATCACATTGCCAATTCCGGCCGCAAGGGACCGGTACTCATTGACTTGCCTATGAATATTCAGCGTGGGGATGTGAAGAAGCCGGTTTATGACATGAGCCTGGCGGAGATGGGATTGGATCAGGCGTGTGAGAGCAGCCTGGACGCAGCTGCAAATGGTAGCGAAGCGACAGCCAGGACACTGGAAGTGAAGCCAGGTGCGAACGAAACAATAGATTCTGTGCAACTGGCAGATGGAGAAACCTCACATTGTACGGCTCTGGCAGCGGATGCAATCCGCCATGCATTGGCAGAAGCCCAGCGTCCTGTGATTATGCTGGGACATGGTGTCAGTGACAAAGCTGTCCGCGACCAGTTATTTACTCTGGCACGCCAGTGGAAGCTCCCAGTGATCACAAGTGTCCTGGAAATGTCAGCCCTGCCATGGGATGATCCGTTGAATTTCGGGTGCATTGGAGGTGCTTATGGACACCGCTATGCAAACATGATCGCAAATGCGAAAAGCGACCTGCTGATCTGCCTTGGAATTTCCCTTTGCACCCGCCAGATCGGTACGAAAGTCCACGAATTTGCAAAAAATGCGAAAATTATACGCGTAGATATTGATCAATATAATTTGCAGCGAAATATCCACGAAAATGGAATGGGCGAGATGAAGTTTTGTGCAGATGCGGCAGAAGTGATCCGTTTACTGGCGGAAAGCGCAGAAAATGCAAAATGCGCCAGGGACTTTGCAAAGAAATATGATAACCCGGCAATCTATGATTTCAGCGACTGGCTGGCAGTGTGTAAGGATATCCGTACTTCTCTGCGTGCAGTAGATGATGCCACCCCGGAGCGCTATCCCAACCGCATGATCGCGGCTTTGAGTGACGCCCTTACAGATACCGCTGCGGTAGCAGTTGATGTTGGCCAGCATATGGTATGGAGTTACCAGTCTTTCCACAACCAGAAAGACCAGAAGCTTCTTTTCTCCGGTGGACATGGTGCCATGGGCTATGCTCTCCCGGCAGCAATCGGAGCTTATTACGCCACCGGTAAGCCGGTAGCCTGCATTTGCGGTGACGGCGCTTTCCAGATGAACATCCAGGAATTGGAATGGGTAAGGCGTGAGAATCTTCCTATTACGATGATGGTCATGAACAATCATGCCCTGGGAATGATCCGTCATCTCCAGCGCGACTATTTCGGGCAGGTCTATGCGGATACCTCAGAAGGCAGCGGCTTCTCTTCCTGCAGCTTTGCAGAAGTAGCGAAAGCCTACGGAATCAGCAGCGTTTGTATGGAAGCTGGCCAGGCTGCCGAAAAAGCATCCACATTTTTACAGGGTACCCAAGCACCGAAGCTCCTTGAAATCCGCATGGAACCTGGTACCTTCGCTTACCCAAAGACCTGTCTGGGAGAGCCAATCCACAATCAGCAGCCGTATATCCCAAAAGACGTCTACGAACGCTTGCTGAATTTATAAACCATACGAAAAGCTCATAAGAACCAGGCCATTTTCAATAAAAATATTGAAAGTAAGACCTGGTTCTTGCTATTATAGCAATGAAACGGTATAGATAGAAAAGAGGACATCCCATGAGCAAAGTAACCATAATCACCGGCGGAACATCTGGAATTGGAAAAGGAATTGCGGAGAAGATCCTGGCGAATTCTGCGCCGGAAGATATTTTATATGTAAGCTACGGACATAACAAGGAACAAGCCGAAAGCTTTCTCCACGCACAGCCAGAAGAAAATCAGAAGAAAATCCACCTGATCCAGGCTGACATGTCATCCTATGACGACATGATGAAATTTACTGCCCGGATCAAAGAAGAAACCGGCCACGCAGACTGGCTGGTAAACAACGTAGGAATCAGCACCTACGCCAAATACGAAGACTACACCTTCGAAGAATGGACCAAAATCGTAAACACCAACCTGTCCGTCCCCGTATTCCTTGTAAAAGAACTTCGCCCCATCATGAACGAAGGCGGCAGTATCCTTTTCACAGGCTCCTACGCAGGACAGCAGGCCTATTCCTCCTCCCTGGTATACGGCGTCACCAAATCTGCCATCCATTTTCTCACTAAATCCCTGGTAAAAGAACTGGAACCAAAGCAGATTCGTGTCAACGCCATCGCCCCAGGCTTCATTGAAACCAGCTGGCATAAGAACCGTACCCCGGAAAGCTATGAGCGCATTAACCGCAAGATTGCCCTCCACCGCTTCGGCGAAATCTCCGAAGTTGCAGACATGGCATATGAAATTCTGAAAAATGGCTATATGAACGGCAGTATCGTAGATATCCACGGCGGATACGATTATTTTTAATTGATTTCAGCAGAATAGTGTGCTAAAGTATTGATATAGCTGTGCGAAAGTGAGGAAAAAACATTGCACAAAAGTGATGAAAAATACCAGGCTTACGTAAAAATCCTGGAAGAAGAGCTGATCCCGGCTATGGGGTGCACCGAACCCATCGCCATTGCCTATGCAGGCGCTGTGGCAAGGAAAACCCTGGGTCATCTGCCCGATCAGCTGGATATTAAAGTAAGCGGAAACATAATCAAAAACGTAAAAAGCGTCATCGTTCCAAACACAGGAGGCATGCGTGGAATTGCAGCTGCCCTTTGTGCAGGCGTGATCGCAGGTGACGCAGAAGCACTCCTTGAAGTAATCGCAGGAGTAACACCCAGCCAGAAAGAAGAAATCAAAACCTACATGGACCAGGTAACGCCAAAGATCACCCCAGCGTCTACCGGCCATGTATTTGAAATCGACCTGACCGTATCCAAAGGCGCTGAAAATGCCCGTGTCCGCATTGTAGACACCCACACCAATATCATCCTCATCGAGAAAAATGGCCAGTCCCTTTTCCAGAAAGATGTCTGTTCTGATGAGAAAGAGAAAAAGACCGACCACTCTATATTAAATATAGAAGACATTATTGATTTCGCCAACACTGTGGACACAGAAGACGTAAAGGATGTGCTGGAGCGCCAGATCCACTACAATATGGCCATTTCCGAGGAAGGCCTTCGTGGAAACTACGGAGCCAACATTGGAAAAGTACTTCTCCACACCTACGGCGACAACATTAAGATCCGTGCCAGAGCCAAGGCAGCAGCAGGCTCTGATGCCAGAATGAACGGCTGCGAGCTCCCTGTTGTGATCAACTCAGGAAGCGGTAACCAGGGCATGACAGCCAGCATTCCGGTAATCGAATTTGCAAAAGAGCTGCAAGTCTCCCATGATAAAATGCTTCGGGCGCTGGTACTTTCCAATCTTGTGACCATTCATCTGAAAACCGGGATCGGAACCCTTTCCGCTTATTGCGGCGCAGTCAGTGCAGGCTGTGGAAGCGGTGCCGGAATTGCCTATCTCTACGGCGGTGATTATGAGGTAATTGCACATACAATCGTGAATTCCCTGGCAATTGTTTCCGGAATCATCTGCGATGGCGCGAAAGCCTCCTGCGCAGCCAAGATTTCCGCTGCAGTTGACGCCGGGATCATGGGCTATGAAATGTATATTCAGGGCCAGCAGTTCTATGGCGGAGACGGTATCGTTACCCATGGTGTGGAAAACACCATCCGGAACGTAGGTCATCTGGCAAAAGACGGCATGTGCGAGACCGACAAAGAGATCATCCGCATCATGGTTGGAAAAGGAGATGAAGAGAAAACACTATGAGATTGAAATACATATTAAAAAGAATACTGATTGCCATTCCCACGTTTTTCGGAATCACCATACTGGCGTATTTCATTTTGAACATGGCACCAGGTTCCCCGCTGGATGCACTTCTGGCGGATCCGGGAATTACCCCGGCGGAGCTGGAGCGTAAGAGAGTGGCACTGGGACTGGACCAGCCTGTGATCATCCAGTATTTTACCTGGCTGAAGCAGCTGCTTACAGGAAATCTGGGCTTCTCCTACAGCACCCAGAGACCGGTTGCAACGATGATACTGGAGAGGCTTCCAGCTACTGCAATCCTGGCAGCCAGCTCCATTGTACTATCCCTGATCGTATCCATTCCACTTGGAATTTTTGCAGCATCCAAGCCAAACTCCGGAAGAGACTATTTCTCCGGCGGACTTTCCATGCTGATGATGGCAACCCCGAACTTTTTCGTTGGTCTGGTATTCATTTACCTGTTTGCCATTGTATTTCAGATTCTGCCATCTGGCGGAATGTACAGCTCCAGTGGTGTGCACACTTTTGGAGATCTGATGAAGCATATGATCCTGCCCTGTCTGGTACTTTCCTTCCAGCAGATCGGAGGGTGGGTACGGCATATGCGAAGCAGTATGCTTGAGGTTATGCAGGACGATTACATCCGTACTGCCAAGTCGAAAGGCCTTGGCAAATGGAAGGTAATTATGAAGCATGCCCTGAAAAACGCCCTTACGCCGGTTGTCACAGTTGTGGGAATGTCCATTCCTTCTATTGTTGGCGGTGCGGTAGTAACCGAGCAGGTTTTCGGATGGCCGGGAATTGGTTCTTTAATGGTAACGGCCATTAACGGACGGGATTATCCGGTAATCATGGGAATCACCGTTATGATCGCTGCAGCAGTTTTGATCGCAAACATCCTGACTGACGTGGCATACGGAATCCTGGATCCGAGAATCAGCTATAAATAAGGGAGGATAGGACACAAAAAATGAAAAAACAGAAAAACGAAAACGTAAGCTATCTTTCCGAGGTACTTGATAAACTGAAAGAGCACAAAATGGCTATGGCAGGTCTGGTGGTTCTGATCGTGGAAATCCTGATGGTGGTTTTTCTTCCCATGATCCTGAACCTGGATCCTTATACCTCAGACTACACCGCCTTTTCTGCAGCTCCAGGAGGGGCGCATATCCTTGGAACAGATGCCATCGGACGTGATGTTTTTGCCCGTCTGATGTATGGAGGAAGAACCTCTTTGCTGGTTGGATTCCTTTCCACGCTGATTAGCTGTGCCATTGGTGTTCCTCTTGGACTGGTTGCCGGCTATGCCAGAGGAAAGGCTGAAGCGATCATTATGCGAATTGCAGATATTTTTATGTCTTTCCCGTCAATAGTGCTGATCCTGGTACTGGTTGCAGTTCTTGGACCGTCTGTCTGGTCTGTAACCTGCGTGATCGGTGTGCTTGGCTGGACACAGTTCGCCAGACTGATCTATGCGAATGTACTTTCCGTATCTGAGAAAGATTATGTAGAATCTGCAAGAGCAATTGGAACATCCAATTTCAAGATCGTGACAAAATATGTTTTGCCAAACTCTTTTGCCCCGATTCTGATCGCGATCACATTCCAGATGGCGAGCGCCATTCTTTCCGAATCATCCTTAAGCTTCCTTGGTATGGGTGTACAGCCGCCGGGAGCAAGCTGGGGAAATATGCTCTACGACGCACAGTCCATCACTGTGCTTTCCCAGAAGCTATGGATCTGGTTTCCGCCGGGACTTGCACTTCTGGTCACTGTGTTAAGTATTAATTTCCTGGGAGACGGCATCCGCGATGCCTTAGACCCGAAGATTAAGCTGTAATGTCGCAGGACTCTTAAGGCCTTACAACAAGGCTGGATGGTCCGTTGACATAAGATTGGTCCAGGGAGTTTTTTTCTGGATGGATCCATCTTACAAAGTCTGTCTGGGAAAAAGAAAATATCCCCGACAAAGGAACAAAAGGAGGAGAACTATGAAATTCAACATGAAAAAAGCAGCTGCACTTCTGCTTGCCGGCTCTATGGTTGCAGCAACCGCTGTTCCGGCAGCTGCTGAGGCAGAAGAAAAAGTGGTAACAGCTGCCATGGACCAGTCATGGGACACCATGATGCCGCTGAACACCACCAGCAACTACACCCGTTTTATCTGTGACCAGATCTATGACCGTCTGACACAGACAAACGCAGATGGTTCCATCGAGGGACGTCTTGCTGAGTCCTGGACGGTAAACGATGCCAGCGACGCTGTAACCTTTAAGCTTCACGAGGATGCAGTCTGGTCTGACGGTGAGCCTGTTACAGCAGAGGACGTTGTATTCAGCTACCAGATGTATTCTGATCCTTCTGTAGAGGCAAAGAGCCGCTATCACCTGGAGTATATTGCAGGTGTTGACGAATCCGGCGCAGAGCTTTCCGAGGACTCTATCGAGGTAACTGCAGACAGCGATTACGAAGTAACCTTCAAGTTAAAAGAAGCAATGTATCCGGATACTTTCCTTCAGGATATCGACACTGTTTTCATCATCCCGAAGCATGTATTTGAGGGAAAAACAGCAGAAGAGATCAACGCTCCTGATCTTTGGGCAAATCCGGTAGGATCTGGCCCATTCATCTATGACAGAGAGATCAACGGCGAGCGTATGGAGTTCACAAAGAATGAAAACTATTATCTTGGAACTCCGAACATTGACCGTCTTATCATTCGTGTGGTACCGTCCGCAAACGTTCTTTCTGGTCTTATGAACGGCGAGCTTGACATGATCGGATTTGGTTCCGTACTGACTGACGACTGGGAAACTGCGAAATCCCAGGACAACCTGGTAACAGAGTCTGTTCCTACAACTTCCTACTCCACTCTGATCTTCAATACCCAGAAAGAGTATCTGACACAGGAAGTTCGTCAGGCACTGAATATGGCAATCAACCGTGAGGTACTGGTAAACGGTCTTCTCATGGGTGAGGGAACTGCTATTATGACACCAATTGCACCAGTAAGTCCATATTATAACGACAAAGTACAGGTTCAGTACGATCCTGAAAAGGCAAAAGAGATGCTTGCAGAAGCAGGCTTCCCGGCTGGTCAGACACTGAAATTCTTCATCCCATCCGGAAGCAGCATTAACGAGAGATGTGCAGCCCTGATCGCACAGGATTTTGCAAATGTTGGTGTAAACGTAGAAATCGAGCAGATGGACTTTGCAACCCTGATGAGCCGTATGCTGGATGGCGAGCATGACCTTGGAATTATCGGTTCCGGCGGAACTCTTGACCCAAGTGAGAGCCGTGAAATGATCTGCCCAGGCAGCTCCTGTAACTTCTGCCAGCTTCAGGACACAGAGCTTTCTGACCTGATCGACGAAGGAAACGCAGAGCTTACTTTTGAAGCAAGAAAACCATACTTCGATGAGTATCAGGAAAAAGTTGTGGAAAAAGCAGCTATGGGCTACTTATATACAAAGAATCTTCTCACCGCTTACAACAAGAGCATGAAGAACCTGAACGTTGCAGACTTCAACTGTCTGAACTGGTCTTCCTGGGAGTGGGATAAAGAGTAATATAAGCATTGCTGGGGCAGGCCTTATGCCTGCTCCACGCGGCAGTGCTGGGGAAAAGGGCGGAGCCCGGATAGGGCTCTGGCTCCTGGAACCCGCCAGGTATGAGAAGCTATGTTTGAAGCTGCTTCTCGTGTCTGGCGGATTTCAGGAACTGAACATGCAGTTCACGATAATCAACCTGCGGCAAAGCTACAATGCCGCGGTTTCCCAAACAGACCGCCGCAGGTAGGCGGCATTGTGCGAAATGAAAGCAGCAGGCAGGCTTGTTTGTTGCTGTCATGGCAATAAGAATAAAGGAGTACAGTTATGGCATCTTTACTTTCGGTAGAGAATTTACAAGTACAGTTTCAGACAAAAAAAGGCATTAACACCGCCGTTGACGGCGTAAGCTTTTCTATAGAAAAAGGCCGGATCCTTGGAATCGTAGGGGAGTCCGGATGCGGAAAAAGCGTCACCTCCATGTCCATCCTTCAGCTTCTGGGCAGCAACGCCCGGATCTCCGGCGGCAGCATCAGGCTGGATGGAAAAGAGCTGGTAGGGCTTCCAGAGAAGGAGATGTGCAAGATCCGCGGAAATGATATCGCCATGATCTTCCAGGATCCAATGACCGCCCTGAACCCCACACTGACTATCGGCAGCCAGCTAATGGAGCCTATTATGCTCCACCAGAACTGCAGCAAAAAGGAAGCCTGGACAAGAGCCGTTGACGTGCTGAAACGAGTTGGGATTGCAGCACCGGAGAAAAGAATGAAGGAATATCCCCATCAGCTTTCCGGAGGCATGCGCCAGCGTGTGATGATTGCCATGGCCGTATCCTGTGAGCCAAGGCTCCTTATCGCAGATGAGCCAACCACCGCCCTGGACGTAACCATTCAGGCACAGATCCTGGAGCTGATGTGCGAGCTTCGTGAAAAAATGGGAACCGCCATCATGCTGATCACCCATGACATGGGGGTAGTTGCCGAGACTGCCGATGATGTGCTTGTCCTTTACGCAGGAAAAGCAGTAGAATACGGCAATATTGAGGACATTTTCGAAAGACCGAAGCATCCATACACACAGGGACTTCTGAACTCCATTCCACGTCTTGATGAGGATGTGGAAATGCTGAATACCATCGAGGGAACCGTTCCGGCACCGGATGCCATGCCCGCAGGCTGCAGATTTGCCCCCAGATGTCCTTACGGAACAGAACGCTGCATGAAAGAAAAACCAGGCGTTTACCATGCTGAAAATTCTCTGGTAAGCTGCTTCAGATATGAGGGTGAGAAATAATGAGCGAGAACAGTACTATTTTGTTGGAAACAAAAGATTTATCCAAATATTTTACGGCGAAAAAAGGCCTTCTGAACCTTCAGCCATCTGTAGTAAAAGCAGTTGACCATGTGAGCCTTTCTGTGAAAAGGGGCGAGACTCTGGGACTGGTAGGTGAGTCCGGCTGCGGAAAATCCACTCTGGGAAGAACTATCCTTCGTCTGATCCCGGCTACAGAGGGCCAGGTTTTGTATAACGGGGAAGATATCCTGACTTATGATAAGAAGAAAATGTGGGAAATGCGCCGGAAGCTGCAGATCATTTTCCAGGATCCATACAGCTCCCTGAACCCGAGAATGACCGTCTATGATCTGATCAGCGCACCTCTTGAGGTATACAGGATCGGCACAAAGGAAGAGCGCAGGGAAATGGTAGAAGAGATCCTTCAGGAGGTTGGTCTTGATAAACAGTACCTGAACCGTTTTCCCCACGAGTTTTCCGGAGGTCAGAGACAGAGGATCGGAATCGCCAGGGCACTGATCCTGAATCCGGAATTTGTTGTCTGTGATGAGGCAGTTTCCGCGCTGGATGTATCCGTCCGGGCCCAGGTGCTGAACCTTATGAGAAATATGCAGCAGAAGAAAAATCTGACTTACCTGTTTATTTCCCATGATCTGAGTGTGGTTCGCCACATCAGCGATCGTATTGCAGTTATGTATCTTGGAAGCGTGGCAGAGATTGCAGAAAAAGCCCAGCTTTATTCCAACCCCATGCATCCATACACCAAAGCGCTTCTTTCTGCAATTCCACTTCCAGAAGTGAAGAAGAAACGTCAGCGTATCATCCTGGAGGGAGACGTGCCAAGCGCCTACAATCCGCCGTCTGGATGTAAATTCCATACCCGCTGTCCTTACGCTACAGACCGCTGCAAGGAGGAAATCCCGGTACTGCAGGAAGTGGAAAAAGGGCACAAGGTAGCTTGTCACAGGGCATTGGAAATTCTTTAAATATAGTGCATGAAGGTTATTGTTCTGGTGGTGCGCAGTAACACTACTGTACGAAACCTGTAAACAGGAAAACAAAAGAGTGTGGAGGGCAGACTCCTTCTTTGGCTGAATAAGGAAAATACAATATCGGTTCTTGGAAGAACCCTCAAAAAGAGGAAACTTCCGAGAACCGTTTTTAATTTACGTGATAGACGGGCCAAAGTCCATACTTGCAGGAAATTCTGGCGACTGCCACGAAAGGCGTTTTAAGCCTGCAGAAAATGCTCTGCCACATTAAAAAAAACAATGTCATTTTCGCTAAATAAACCGTTATTTTCTTCTTTTTATTGAATTATCCTCCTAATTTTGCTAAATTAATAATAAATATGGGAAAGTCCAATTTTATTTATGGGGACAACAAAAATACAAATGAAAAAGGGGATGAATCAGTGGAAAACCGAAACAACCGACTATTAAATGCAAAGCTAAACAAGTACATTGTTCCAGGCATTATGATGTCACTAGCCCTTCAGCTGGGAAACATTGTGGACACTATTTTTGTAAGTAATTTAATTGGCGTAGAAGCCATGTCTGCAGTTACTATGAGCCTTCCAGTGGAAACCATCGTCCAGCTTACCGGCTACTGCCTGGGCGTAGGAGGCTCCATTGCAGTGGGAAATCTGCTTGGCAAACGAGACAAGGAAGGTGCCTCCAGACTATTCACAGCTACTTTTATTGTGACACTTGCCGTAGGTCTTCTTTTTTCTATCTTTGCTTTCTTTACCGCAGGCCCTATTTCCAGGCTTCTGGTATCCGGCGGCGGTATTTTGACAACCTACACAAGAGACTATATCCGCATCAGCATGCTGGGTGCGCCGGTAATTGGAATTGGTCTTTTGATGGTAAATTACCTTGGCGTGGAGAACCATCCGGAGCTTGCCTCCATCTATCTGATCGCAGCCAACGTGATAAATCTTGTGCTGGATTACATATTCCTCAGATTTACACCCCTTGGAGTCACAGGTGCATCCTTGTCAACCGTACTTGGATTCCTTTTTGCCATGGTAGTTTTCCTTTTCTACGTTCGTTCGGATAAGAGAAATATCCGTTTTGTGCGGCTGAAACCAAAGGACTTCGTAATCGTTAAGGAAGCCGTGGTCACAGGTGTACCCATGCTTGTTTTCATGGCAACCAATTTTGTAAAATCCCTTGGCCTGAATACCATCATTATGAACCAGATCGGGGAAGACGGAATGGCAGTATTCACAGTCTGCGACAATGTTCTTTTGATCGTGGAAATGCTGACAGGCGGAATCATTGGCGTGATCCCAAACGTTGCCGGAATCCTCTTTGGGGAAAAAGATTACGTGGGAATCCGTGTTCTCTGCAAAAAAATGCTGAAATACAGCTATATAGTTCTGGCCGTTATATTCGCCCTGATCATGGTATTCACCGAGCAGATCACCATTATGTTTGGCGGCGACGGAGATCTGGGCAGGGAAATGGTTCATGCCCTGCGCATTTTTGCCCTGTGCGTGATCCCTTATCTCTGGAATAAATTTATTGTAAGCTATTATGAATCCATCGAAGAAACTGCAATCGCAAGCTTTGTTACCTTCCTTGAAAATGCAGTGGCAGTTCTGCCTGCAACCTTTATCGGAATCTCAATCTGGAAGCAGATTGATGGAATCGGTACAAATGGAATCGGTGCTGCGTTCGTGACCACGGAGATCATAACCGTGATCGCAGCCTGGATCTTCCGTAAGATCAAACACAAAAATTCTACCTTTTATATTGTTCCGGACAAAAATCCTGGAACCAATCTGGATTTTTCTATCAAGAGCACCATGGAGGAAGCTGGAACCGTAAACCGAAGGATCATGGATTTTTGCAAGGAAAACGGCGTATCCGGAAACAGAGCCAATCTTGCCGCTGTGTGCGCAGAAGAGATGACTGTGAACATCATCCGGTATGGCGGAAAAACCTCCAACTGGATCGACATCAATCTTTGCCTGGAGGATGACATTTGCAGATTGAGGATCAGGGACAACGGTGTGAACTTTAATCCGTTGGAATACAGCTATGACCATGAGGATTTCGATATCCATGGAATCGAGCTGGTGAAAAAGATTTCAAAAACAATGGATTATATCCGCGCAATTGATATGAATAATACCATAATATCATTTTAGGAGGTGCAGGAAATGTCTGACATTAACGAAAGAAGCAATTTTGTTTTTCAGTTTCAGCCTGTAACAAAATTATTTGAAGAACAGGTACGGCTTCATCCTGACAAATGCGCTGTAGCCACAAGTAAGGAAAGCTTTACCTATGGACAGCTGAATGAAAGAGCAAACAGAATTGCCCATTCTCTTATTGAAAAAGGCGTTGGCCGTGAAAAAATCGTAGGCGTGGTACTGGAGCGCTGCTGTGATTTTTATGCAGTCCGGCAGGGTATTTTGAAGGCTGGCGGCGCATTTGCTGTTGCAGCCCCGGACTATCCGGATGACCGTGTACAGTTCATCTTTGAGGATGCAGGAGCTCCCTTTATTATTACCACAAGGGAGATTCAGAAGGAGCGCCAGGAGCTGCTTTCCAGGCTTTCCGGTACAGTGCTTCTGCTTGAAGAACTTCTGGAAAACCCAAATGCCGAAAACCCGGATACCGGGATTCAGGAGCATGACCTTTGCTATTGCATTTACACCTCCGGTTCCACTGGAAAGCCAAAAGGTGTTATGATCGAGCATATCAACCTTGCCAATTTTGTAAATCCCAATCCTAAGAATGCAGAGACGTATGGCTATGTAAGCAGGGGAAGTGTTTCCCTTTCCATGGCAGCCATGACATTTGATGTCTCGGTACTGGAGGAGTTTCTCCCTCTTACCAATGGAATGACAGCAGTGATCGCAAGCGATGAAGAGATTCTGAATCCCATTATGCTTGGAGCTTTAATTGTAAAAAATAAAGTGGATATTATGACCACAACTCCTACCTATCTTTCTAATATGATCGATCTGCCCCAGCTTCAGGAAGCAGCAGCCCGGATCAAGGTATTTGACGTAGGAGCAGAAGCATTCCCGCCTGCACTTTTTGACAAGATCCGCGCAGTAAACCCGGATGCTTATATTATGAACGGCTATGGACCAACCGAGACCACCATCAGCTGTACCATGAAGGTGATCACCGACAGCAAAAATATTACCATCGGAGAGCCAAACGGCAATGTTCAGGTGTATGTGGTTGACAAAGAGAACAGGATTCTTCCGGACGGAGAGACAGGAGAGCTTGTAATTGCAGGTCTTGGCGTAGGTCGGGGCTACATCAATCTGCCTGAAAAAACAGCAGAGGTTTTCATCACTCTTAACGGAGAAAGAGCCTATAAAACAGGTGACCTTGCCAGGATCACTCCAGATGGGGAGATTGAATTTTTCGGAAGAATTGACAATCAGATCAAGCTCCGCGGCCTCAGGATCGAGCTTGGAGAGATCGAGGAAGTGATCAACAGCTTCGAAGGAATCATCACCAGTATTACCGTACCGGTTGATAATAAATATCTTTGCTGCTACTTTATGGCAGACCGCCAGATCGATACTGAGGCGCTTGCCGGTTATGCATCAGAATCCCTGGCTCATTACATGGTTCCAGACGTTTTCATCCAGCTGGAAAAAATGCCATTAACCCAGAATGGCAAAGTTGACAAAAAAGCATTGCCGAAGCCGGTGGCTCAGCCAAAGAACCTGAAAGAGCCGGAAACACCAATGCAGAAGAAGATCTTTGACATTGTAGCCAAAGTAGTAGAAAACGATTTCTTCGGAATTGACACCAGCTTTTATAAGGCAGGCCTTTCCTCCATTAGTGCAATGAAGCTCTGTGTTCTGATTTCAGAGGAATTTGGCGTTACTGTAAAAACAAGCGATATCCACGAGAACAACACCGTGGAAAAACTGGAAAAATATATCATGCTGGCACCAAAGATCAGAACCTACGAAAAGAGAGAGGTTTATCCTCTTACTGGTTCCCAGAAGGGTATTTTTGCAGAATGCAGCAAGAATCCGGAGAGTACCGTATACAATATCCCCTTCCTTTTCGAACTGGATCCTGCAGTGGATACCCGGAAATTATCTGATGCAGTTGCCAGAATGGTAAATGCCCATTCCTATCTGCTCACGCAGGTATATCTTGACGATAATGGGGAGATGGTACAGCGCCCTGGCAATGAGACTTTTGTGCCGGAAGTGATCGAGACCACAAATGAAAAATTTGCCAGCCAGAAGGAAAGCCTTGTACGTCCGTTTAAGCTGGAAAAAGGACGTCTCCTTCGTGTGGCAATTTATGTGACAGAAGATAAGAAATACCTCTTTACTGATTTCCACCATATTATTGCTGACGGCAACTCCTATGATATCATTTTCGAGGATATCAATAAGGCATATATGGGTGAAAAACTGGAAAAAGAGTCCTATACCGGATTTGATGCGGCCCTTGACGAAGAACAGCAGATGAAAGAGGGCAAATACAAAAAAGCCGAGAAATATTATGACAGTATTTTTGAAGGAATTGAGACTGAATCTCTTCCTATGCCGGACCTGAATGGAGAAGCTCCTGAAAAAGGTTATCTGGAGAAGACCATGGGCCTAAAAGAAGAGGCCATTCTTTCCTATTGCGAGAAGCTGGGTGTTACCCCGAATATTTTATTTACAGGTCTGTTCGGCATCCTTATGGCAAAATACTCCAATGCAGAGGATAGTCTGTTTTCCACTATTTATAATGGACGAAACGATTCCAGGCTTGAAAACACGGTCTGCATGCTGGTAAAAACTCTTCCTGTTTATTGCAAATTCGACCCGAAGACTACTGTGCAGGCGTATATGGCAGAGCTTTCCGAGCAGATGCTGTCCTCCATGGCAAACGATATTTTCCCATTTTCCGATATTTGTGCAAAATACGGGCTGAATTCGGATCTTACCTTTGCATACCAGGCAGAGTTAAGCGACGATTATCCAATTGGAGACACCATTGCCAGAGGTCACGACCTTTCCCTGGATATGGCAAAAATGCCTCTGCTGATCCAGGTAAGAGAGTACAACCACACTTATGTGCTCACTGCAGAATACCGCAGCGACATGTACAGCCAGGCCTTTATTGACGGAATCCTGGATTCCTATGAAGCTGCCATGAGCTCCATGCTGAAAACAAAATATGTTTCTGAAATCTCTGTGATCTCTCAGAGTGGGGTAAACAAGATCGCAGAATTCAATCATACAGAAAACGAATTTGACAGAAGCAAAACCATTTCTGACATGTTCGCTGAACTGGCAGAGACCATTCCGGACCACACAGCAGTGGTATTTAAAGACCGGAAATATACATACAAAGAACTGGACGAGCTCAGCGACAGACTTGGAAAATATATTGCATCCCAGGGAATCGGCAGGGAGGATGTAGTTTCCATTCTGATCCCTCGCTGCGAATACATGGCCATCGCACCAATGGGCGTGATCAAAGCCGGTGCAGCATACCAGCCTCTTGATCCTACATACCCGAAGGACCGTCTTATGTACATGCTGGAGGATTCTGCTGCTAAGCTTTTGATCGCGGACAGAGAGCTTCTGCCACTGGTAGACGGCTATCAGGGACCTGTTTTATTTACAGATGAGATCCCACTGCTGGAAGACCGTGATGTGGAACTTAAGAAGCCAGAGCTTCATGATCTGTTTATTTTACTGTACACCTCCGGCTCCACCGGCGTACCCAAAGGCTGTATGCTGGAATATGGAAATATCACTGCATTCTGCCACTGGTACAAAAAGTATTACCAGGTAGATCACAGCTCCAAAATAGCAGCTTATGCGTCCTTTGGATTTGATGCTTCCATGATGGACATTTACGGTGCAATTGCAAACGGTGCAGAGCTTCACATTATTCCGGAAGAAATCCGTCTTGATTTTATTGCACTTCAGCGTTATTTTGAAGAGAATGGCGTTACCCATTCCTTTATGACTACACAGGTGGGAAGACAGTTTGCGATGGAAATGAGCTGCGAGAGTCTGCAATATCTTTCCATAGGTGGAGAGAAGCTTGTTCCTATGGAACCGCCGAAGGATTATAAATTCTTTAATGCGTATGGTCCTACAGAGTGCACAATTTTTACAACTGTATTTGAAGTGGATAAATATTATTCAAATATTCCAATCGGAAAAGCGCTTGATAATTTCAAGCTTTATATAGCCGATAAGTTTGGTCATCTGCTTCCATACGGTGCCTGCGGTGAGCTGATGATCTCCGGATGGCAGGTTTCCAGAGGCTATCTGAATAAACCAGAGAAAACTTCGGAAGTTTATACGAAGAATATTTATGACGATGCAGAAGGTTATGAAGTCCTGTATCATTCCGGTGATGTTGCCAGATATCTTCCGGATGGAAACATCCAGATCATTGGAAGAAAAGACTCCCAGGTTAAGGTCAGAGGCTTTAGAATTGAGCTTTCCGAGGTTGAGGAGGTCATAAGAAGATACGAAGGCATAAAGGATGCAACCGTAGTGGCTTTTGACGATCCAAATGGCGGCGGAAAATATATTGCAGCTTATGTAGTATCTGACGGTCAGGTTGACATAAATAAGTTAAATGATTTCATCAAAGAAACCAAGCCTCCATACATGGTTCCGGCAGTTACCATGCAGATCGACAAGATTCCGCTGAACCAGAATCAGAAGGTAAACAAAAAAGCCCTTCCACTGCCAGAGCGAAAAGTGGAAGAAATCGTGAAACCGGAGAATGAGACTCAGCAGAAGCTGTTTGACTGTATTGCTGAGGTTCTTGGCTATACCGAATTCGGCATTACCACAGATATTTACGAGGCAGGACTGACCTCTATCACTGCTATTAAGCTGAATATCCTTATTTCCAAAGCTTTTGACATTGTGATAAAAACATCTGACATCAAGGATCACCCAACCATTCAGATGTTAGAGGGCTTTGTGAAGACTGCCGGAAAAGAAACCAAGAGGGAAATCCAGGAAAATTATCCTCTCACCAATACCCAGGAGGGAATTTTCATCGAGTGTACAGCAAATATGGGATCCACCATCTACAACATCCCATATCTTCTGAAGCTTGACAAAAAGGTTGACCTGGATAAGCTGGCAGAAGCAATTGACAGCACCGTTGCAGCTCATCCTTACCTGAAAACCCGTCTCTTTATGAGCGACGAAGGAGAAGTCCTTCAGAAACGTAATGATGCTTTCACTTATAAGACGCAGATTATAAATGGAATGAACCGGGAAACTCTGGTTCGTCCGTACATGCTGTTTAATGAGCAGCTTTTCCGCTTTGAGATTCACAGAACCTGTGATGGAAATTATCTGTTCCTTGACATTCATCATATTGTTGCAGATGGTACCTCCCTGGGCATTATCCTGAACGACATTAACAGGGCTTACAGCGGAGAAAAGCTGGAAGTGGAAGAGTATACTTCCTATGATCTGGCCCTTGATAACAGGGATGCTCTGGCAGGTGATGCTTATAAGAATGCAGAGAGCTACTATAAATCCGTTTTTGAAAATGCGGGCGGAAGCATCAACTTCTATCCAGACAAGAGCGGAGCAGCTCCAACCGCAGAGATGTATCATCGTGAGACCAGTGAGTTCTCCGTACAGGACGTGAAGGCATTCTGTAAGAAGCACGGAATTACAGAGAATGTATTCTTTATCTCTGCTTTTGGTATTACTCTTGGAAAATACAATTTCAGGAAGGATGCGGTATTTACCACTATTTACCACGGCAGAAACGATTCCAGACTTTCCGATACCGTGGGTATGCTGGTAAAGACTCTTCCCGTTTACTGTGATTTCTCAGGAAGCACTGCGGATTGCCTGAATGCTGTCCAGCAGCAGCTGATTAATTCCATGAACAACGATATTTATCCGTTCTCCCAGATCAGCCATGAGTTCAACATCAAGGCAGATGCCATGGTGATCTATCAGGGCGACAACTTCGCCTTTGATAATATCGGCGGGGAATATGCGCAGGAAGAGCCTGTTCAGTTGAATGCGGCGAAAGCCCCTGTTTCCATCAGTATTTCAATTGAGAGAAATAAGTTTGTCTTTGAGATTGAGTACAGAGGCGACATGTACAACGAGGAAACCATCAAATACCTTGCAGATAACCTGGAAACAACGGCAGATGGAATCCTGAGAGAATACGAGCCGGCAGACATCAGACTGATGTTTGAGGAAGAAACCAAAATGGAAGATGATCCTTCCCATGCCGGAAAGACCTTTGTAGACCTGTTCAGGGAAGCTGTTGCAAAATATCCGGACAGACCGGCGGTAAAAGACGGAATGGGCGAGCTTACCTATAAAGAACTGGACCATATGTCAGATTATGTTGCTCAGAAGCTTACGGAAAATGGCTTTGGCAGGGAAAAGGTTGCAGGTATTCTGTGCGGAAGAACAAAGGAATATGCCGTAGCTTATATCGGTGTTATGAAAGCCGGCGGTGCGTATGTTCCATTGGATCCGGAATATCCGCAGAGTAGAATTGAGTACATGCTGAAGGATTCCGAGGCAGAAAACCTGCTTGTAATAGACCGTTACCGCAGTCTGGTAGGCTTCTACGACCAGAATGTGATCAGCCTGGATGACGTGGCAGCAGAATCCAAAGACTTTGCACTTTCTGTAGAGCTCACAGCTCCGAAACCAGAGAACCTGGCTTATATGATCTACACCTCCGGTTCCACCGGAAAACCAAAAGGTGTTATGCTTGAACAGCGGAACCTGCTGAACCTGATCGAGTATATCCTTATGACAAGAAAACTGACACCAGATGATATTGTGGCAGAGTTTGCAAGCTTCTGCTTCGATGCATCCGTGATCGACCTGTTTGCTCCGCTTACTGCAGGTGCGGTACTGTACATTTTGCCAGAGAGCATACGAAAAGATGCGGTTGCTGTTGGAAAATTCATAAAAGAAGAAAAAATTACCACAGCTACCTTCCCAACTCAGATGGGCGAGTTGGTTGCAGAGCTTCTTGACGATGCTCCGAGCCTGAAATTTGTCACCCTGGGTGGTGAGAAGTTCAAATATTACCGGGATAGAACTTACCAGATGATCAATGGCTACGGTCCAACGGAGAATACTGTTTCCTCCACAGAGTTCTGGGTTGACAAACAGTACGACAACATCCCGATCGGTAAGTCACAGCGGAATATCCGCAGCTACATTGTGGACGAAAATATGAAACGGCTTCCGGTAGGCGCTTCTGGTGAGCTTTGCCATGCCGGACGTCAGATTGCAAGAGGATATCACAATCTTCCTGAGAAGACGGCTTCCGTATTTGTGGAAAATCCGTTCTCCGTATGTGACGAGGACAAACGTCTTTACAGAACCGGTGATATGGTCCGCATGAAAGGTGACGGAAACATTGAATATATTGGCAGAATTGACTCCCAGGTAAAAATCAGGGGATATCGTATCGAGCTTGGTGAGATCGAAGGAGCTCTTCTGAAGCACGATAAGGTGAAGAATGCTGCTGTTATAGTGATCGAAAAAGGCGGAAACAAATATATCACAGCTTATTATACTGGTGAAATCATTCCGGAAGATGAGCTGAAGCTGTTCCTGAACCCGCTGATTCCGGATTACATGATGCCATCCTTCTTTGTCCATCTTGAGAAAATGCCGGTGACTCCTGGCGGAAAGATAGACAAAAAGGCGCTTCCGGTACCAGAAGTAACCACCACAGCAAGCACAGCCTATGTGGAGCCTGTTACCGCTGTCCAGATTAAACTTTGCGAGATATTTGAAAAAGCACTTGGCATTGAAAAAGTAGGAATTGAGGATAACTTCTTCGAACTTGGAGGCTCCTCACTTACTGCATCAAAGGTTGCTGTTATGTGCCTTTCCAAGAATATTTCCATTGTATATGCAGACATTTTCAAATATCCGACCATCCGTGAGCTTTCTGCAATCGTGGATAACAGTGAGGCATTTGAAAATCCGCAGAGTGAGAACGAATTCTCCAGCTACAATTATAACCGGATTCAGAGCGTGATCAGCGGAAATGTGGAAGAAAACGTAAACCAGGTGACAAAGGAAGAAATTGGTGATATCATGATCACAGGTGCAACCGGCTTCCTGGGAATTCATGTTCTGAAGGCTTACCTGGATAATTATGACGGTAAGGTTTACTGTCTGGTACGTAAGGGTAAATATGAGTCCATGGAGAAACGAATGATGCATATGTTGATGTATTACTTCGATAATCCGTGCCAGGAACTGTTTGGAGAGCGTATTATCTGTGTGGATGGCGATATTACCTCGAAAGAACAGGTGGAGAAATTTGCAGATTACAAATTTAACACCATTATTAACTGCGCAGCCTGCGTAAAGCATTTTGCAGCTGGTGATGTACTGGAGAAGATAAATGTACACGGAGTGGAAAATCTGATTGAATTCTGTAAAAATAGTGGACGCAGACTGATCCAGATTTCTACTGTTTCTGTTGCCGGAGAGGGTTCCGAGGGTGTTCCGCCAATGTCCAGAGTCTTTAATGAAAACGATCTGTATATTGGACAGAACATCACAAATGAATATATCCGCACAAAATTCCTTGCAGAGAGAGCTGTACTGGAAGCTGTTTCCAGTGGGCTTGACGGAAAGGTTATCCGTGTAGGAAATCTGATGAGCCGAAATTCAGATGGTGAATTCCAGATCAACTTTATTACAAACGGATTCCTGCGAAGCCTGAGAGGATATGAGGCAGTTGGTAAATTCCCAATTGGGGCTATGCACGAAGTTACAGAATTTTCACCAATTGATTCTACTGCACTTGCAGTGTTGAAACTGGTGCAGACAGACCGGAGATTTACCGTATTCCACGCCTGCAACAGCCACCATATCTATATGGCGGATCTGATCTATGCAATGCGGAGCCATGGATTTGACATTGACATTGTAAGTGATGAAGAGTTTGAGGCTGCAGTAAAAGAATTTGCAAAGAACAGTGATGATTCGGATGTTGTTTCCGGACTGATCGCGTATACGGCTCATAATGAAAATGAGATCTATACCCTGGATTACAGCAACCGGTTTACAGCACAGGTTCTTTACAGACTGGATTACAAATGGCCGGTTACAGATGACAGATATCTGGAAAGCGCTATTGAGGCACTTGACAGACTTGCATTCTTTGATTGATTTACGCAACTTAAAGGAGGAAATTGTAATGGAAATTGTAAGTAAGACAGAGGGCAGCAAGGTAACTATGGAGATCACAGGATGGCTTGACACCCAGACTGCACCGCAGCTGGAAAAGGAGCTGTCAGCACTTGATCCTGGTACAACCAGCCTGGTGTTTGATTTTGCAAACCTGGAATATATCTCTTCCGCCGGACTTCGTCTGGTAATCGCCGCTTATAAGAAGATGGCAGGCAAGGAGGGCTTCAAGATTGTAAATGTTTCTGATGAAGTGTACGATGTTTTCAGTCTTACCGGATTTGACCAGAAGATCAATATTGAGAAAAAATAAAGGTTGAATTCGTGCATGGCGAAACGTATTGCGGGTCACAGGTAACATTCCGCGAGGTGTTTTTGTAAACAAAGTTCACAGAAAACCCGAGAATTGCGGCGCGAAATCATGTGAATGCATGATTTCTGTGCATGGCGAAGCGTATTGCTGTGATTAGAGTGAACAGTAATCTGTCTGGAGTAGACATAGGGAATCCACGGTTACTATCCGGTTCTTTTATAGTAAGAAATGATAAAATTATATAGAATCAATATCAATACTCTTGAGGATCCCTTGCAGAATGAAAGCCTTTTGGAACAAGTTGGACCAGAGAGAAGAAAGAAGGTCATCCGGTATCTTCAGCCGGATGACCGCAAAAGGAGTCTGGGAGCAGGAATTATGATCCGAAAGATCCTGAATGGGAACGGACTTTCCGAAAGCAGCCTGAAATATTCCGAAAATGGGAAGCCTTTGGCGGACCATTTCCATTTTAATATCTCCCATGCTGGAGAATATGTGGTAGGAGTAGTGTCGGATGGTGAAGTGGGATGCGACATTGAGCGGAATGTCAATGCGCCTCTGGAAATTGCGGAGCATTATTTCCATTCGACAGAGCGGGAATATATAGAAGCTGCTTCTGACTCGGGCAAAGCTTTTTTTACACTTTGGACCTTAAAGGAAAGTTATATGAAAATGACAGGCAGGGGGATGAGCCTTCCGCTTGATTCTTTCGAGATCATTCGAAAAGATCAGGGCTTTGTTCTGGGAAAATCACCGAAAAGACCAGGCTTTTTCAGGACAATGGAATTTGAGAATTATATTTTCTCAGTGTGCATGGAAAGTGATTTTTCTTTGCCGCCCAAGGGCTTTACAGAGCTTCTGTGACACTACTGCCTTTTGCTGCTATCCAGCATGGATTGGAGCTTATTTTTAGTCAAAAAATCCTTAAGAATTATATGCAAAAGACTTGACGGATATGTCCGCTGTGTGGTAAACTGTACAAGCGACATGGAAGTTAGGTCTTTTTTTTATGCCGAAAAACGGTGGCGGATACACCGAAAAGGCTGATTTAAGACCATGCAAATGAAAACACTGGAGGTGGAAGTTGTGCGCGTTAGGATTACATTAGCATGTACAGAGTGCAAGCAGCGTAACTACAATATGACCAAGGAGAAAAAGAACCATCCTGAGAGAATGGAAACCAAGAAATATTGTAAGTTCTGCCAGAGACACACAATGCACAAGGAAACAAAATAGTCACTTTAGATTGTGAGGTTAGGCTATGCAAGAAAAAGAAAAATCTGCAGGCAAGACCGCCAAGGCTAAGGAGCCGAAGAAATCCTGGTTCCAGGGGCTGAAGGCAGAGTTCAACAAAATTGTCTGGACAGACCGCGATACACTGATGAAACAGTCAGTTGTTGTTATTGTCATAACCGTAATTCTCGGTGTGATCATCAGTGTGATGGATGCAGGCATTCTGGAATGCATTAATCTTTTAATCAAATAAGGACAAAGGTGATTGTATGTCAGAAGCAAAATGGTACGTTGTCCATACCTATTCCGGTTATGAGAACAAGGTAAAGGCCAACATTGAGAAGACAATTGAAAACCGACATCTTGAGGATCAGATTCTGGAAGTACGGGTTCCTCTGGAAGACGTTGTGGAGATGCGTAATGGTGTTTCCAAGCAGGTCCAGAGAAAAATGTTCCCAAGCTATGTTCTTATCAACATGGTCATGAACGACGATACCTGGTATGTTGTCCGGAATACCCGTGGAGTGACTGGGTTTGTTGGTCCGGGATCCAAGCCTGTACCGCTCACAGAAGAGGAAATGAAGCCGCTGGGCATCAAAGATGAGACTGTCCGCGTTGATTTCGTCGAGGGCGATACCGTTGTTGTAACAGGCGGAGCCTGGAAAGAGACTACAGGTGTTGTGACTGCCATCAATCCGCAGAAGCAGCTTGTAACGATCAATGTAGAGATGTTTGGACGCGAAACACCGGTTGTAATCAGTTTCGCAGAAGTTCAGAAAATGTAACAGACAAAGGTAACACAATATCGTGGGAGGGACATACCCCCGCCAATACCACATAGGAGGTGCCGAAAATGGCAAAGAAAGTAACAGGATATATCAAATTACAGATTCCCGCTGGTAAAGCAACTCCAGCACCACCTGTAGGTCCGGCTCTTGGACAGCACGGTGTAAATATCGTTCAGTTTACAAAAGAGTTCAATGCGAGAACAGCAGATCAGGATGGTATGATCATTCCTGTAGTAATCACTGTTTATGCAGATAGAAGTTTCAGCTTCATAACCAAAACTCCGCCGGCTGCAGTTCTTCTTAAGAAAGCTGCAAATATCAAATCCGGTTCCGGCGTACCGAACAAAACAAAAGTTGCTAAAGTTACAAAAGCTCAGGTTGAGGAGATCGCTCAGCTTAAGATGAAAGACTTAAATGCAGCATCCATCGAAGCAGCAGCAAGCATGATTGCTGGTACTGCAAGAAGTATGGGAATTGAAGTAGTTGATTAATCACAAATAGTAAGTGGGAGGGCTTTTCCCCGCAAATACCACAGGAGGTTATAGAAATGAAACGAGGAAAGAAATACGTGGAGGCTGCTAAGGCAGTTGACCGCGCAACATTATACGATACTAATGAAGCTATCAGCTTAGTTAAAAAAGCTGCTGTTGCCAAATTTGACGAGACTATCGAAGTTCATATCCGCACAGGCTGCGATGGACGTCATGCAGATCAGCAGATCCGTGGTGCAGTAGTTCTGCCACACGGTACAGGTAAAACTGTTCGCGTTCTTGTATTCGCTAAGGATGCAAAAGCTGAGGAAGCTAAGGCTGCAGGTGCTGATTTCGTAGGCGCTGAGGACCTTATTCCGAAGATCCAGAATGAAGGATGGCTTGACTTCGACGTTGTTGTTGCAACTCCAGATATGATGGGTGTTGTTGGACGTCTTGGTCGTGTACTTGGACCGAAAGGTTTAATGCCTAACCCGAAGGCTGGTACTGTAACTATGGATGTTACAAAGGCTATCAATGATATCAAAGCTGGTAAGATTGAGTATCGTCTTGACAAATCAAACATTATCCATGTGCCGATCGGTAAAGCTTCCTTTACTGAGGAGCAGTTAAGCGACAACTTCCAGACGCTGATTGGAGCTATTGTAAAGGCTAGACCTAGCACACTGAAAGGACAGTATTTAAAGAGCGTTGTTATTGCTCCGACAATGGGTCCTGGAGTGAAGATCAACCCGATCAAGTTAGCTTAATAGATGAAAATGAAGAGCACTCACCGCGAGGTGGGTGCTTTTTTTCATGTCATAATTTTGATATTTTATAGTGAGTTTTGGTATATGTTTTTTATCATATGAGATATCATATGGGAAAATCGGGTCAATATAAAGACTAGGAGGAGTGTGCAGGGATGAAATATGGATATTTTGATGATAAGAAACGAGAATATGTGATTACCAGACCAGATACACCAGCGCCTTGGGTAAACTATCTGGGAGATCCTGAGTATGGTGCCATTGTGTCCAATAATGCAGGCGGATACAGCTTTGTAAAGTCTGGGGCTAACGGAAGAATTTTACGTTATGTTTTTAATCAGTTTGACGAGCCGGGAAGATATATTTATCTGAGGGACAATGAAACGAAAGATTTTTGGTCAGCGTCATGGCAGCCTGTAGGAAAGGATCTTGAAAAATATAAAAGTGAATGTCACCACGGTACTGCTTATACCAGGATGATGGCAGATTACAGCGGTATTCATTCTGAGGTTAGGTATTATGTACCCCTGGGACAGTCTTATGAGGTGTGGAGCCTTTGTGTGGAGAACTGTTCTGATAAGGAAAGAGAAATTAATGTAACCGGATATGCGGAATTTACCAACAACAGCAACTATGAGCAGGATCAGGTAAATCTGCAGTATTCCCAGTATATTACCAAAACTGTTTTCAGAGGAAACCGTGTACGCCAGATGATCCATGCAAATCTGGATCGTCTTGATGAAGGGGAAAAGGTAGATAACAAAGATGTGACAAATCGGTTCCTGGGTCTGGCCGGCGTGCCAGTGGATTCCTGGTGCGGTGAAAAAGAAGCATTTCTGGGGAGATATCACGGTTATGGAAACCCGGTAGGAGTAATTGACGGCAAGCTTAATTGTGAGGGAAATTATAATGAAAACAGCTGTGGTGCATTGACAGCAGTGTTAAAGCTTGCCCCGGGAGAAAAGAAAGAGATGGCTTTTCTTGTAGGTATGAAAAAGAATGACGAGGCAGAAGCGATTGTTGCGCGTTATGACCAAAATTGCCAGCAGGTTTGCGAAAGGGAGCTGGAAGAACTGATCAGTTACTGGCATGGACAGCTTTCACATTTTCAGATAAAAACTCCAAGTAATGAATTTAATACCATGATCAACACATGGAACGCTTACAACTGTTTTATGACTTTTATCTGGTCCAGAGCAGCATCCTTTACTTACTGCGGTCTGCGCAATGGATATGGATACCGCGACACTGTGCAGGATATTCAGGGCGTGATCCATCTGGCACCTGAAATGGCAGCGGATAAGATCCGTTTCATGTTGTCTGCCCAGGTAGATAATGGTGGTGGTCTGCCTCTTGTTAAATTCACCCATAATCCAGGACATGAGGATACGCCAGACGATGCTTCCTATGTACAGGAAACAGGGCATCCGGCATATCGCGCTGACGATGCTTTATGGCTTTTTCCAACTGTATATAAGTATGTGTCAGAGACAGGAAATGTAGATTTTATTGATGAGGTAATCCCATTTGCAAATAAAGATGAAGGAACAGTATATGAGCATCTGAAACGTGCGATCCAGTTCTCGATGGAACATCTTGGAAAACATGGAATGCCGGCGGGACTTTATGCAGATTGGAACGACTGCCTGAGGCTTGGAAAAGATGGAGAATCTACTTTTGTAGCTTTGCAGTTTTATTATGCAATGACCATTTTGAAGGAGTTTGCGGCTTACGAAAAAGATGAAGAATATATCTCATATCTGGAAAAAAGCCAGGAAGAGCTTGGGAAACTGATTGAAAAGCTTTGCTGGAATGAAGACCGGTTTATCCGCGGTTTTACAGAAGCAGGAGAAATAATCGGACAGCGTACAGATCCGGAAGCAAATATGTGGCTGAATCCCCAGAGCTGGGCTGTGATCAGTGGGCTTGCAACAAAGGAGCAGTCAGAACTGGCACTTGAGCAGGTTTATAAAAGACTGAATACAGAGTATGGTGCTATTCTCATGGATCCCCCATACCACGCACATGCTTTTGACGGTGCACTGGCTGTAATTTATAATGCAGGAACAAAAGAAAATGCAGGGATTTTTTCTCAGTCACAGGGATGGATCATTCTGGCAGAAGCATTAATGGGACATGGAGAAAGAGCATTTGGCTACTTTATGGAAAATGCTCCGGCTGCACAGAATGATAAGGCGGAGATCCGCAGGCTTGAGCCATATTGCTATGGTCAGTTTACAGAGGGGAAAGCAAGTCCGAATTTTGGCCGTTCTCATGTACACTGGCTTACTGGAACTGCGTCTACTGTTATGGTAGGATGTGTGGAAGGTATTCTTGGAATGCGTCCTGATTTCTATGGTCTTCGTATCGCACCGTCCATACCGAAGGAATGGGATGGATTTGAAGTCGAAAAAGATTTCCGCGGCTGTCACCTGCACATTAAAGTGCAAAATCCGGGACATGCAGAGAGTGGATTTAAGAAACTTACTGTAAACGGTGAAGAGTTAAAAGATAATTATATCCCACAGGATAAGCTGACTGCTGAAACTGAGGTTGAATTGTATCTGTCGTAAAAATTTAGTAGGCCTGGTGGGTGGACGCAGGCAGAAAGCGAGAAACATTGATGAAACATATAGAATTTCAGGATAAAAACGGAAGCTTTATTATACATGATCCGGAAAATTATAGCGGTCTGTATCTGCCTATGGCGGGAGAAAAAGGACTGAAATCCAGTATCACCCCTAATCTGGGAGGTGACAGCAAAACGGATCAGAATCATTTCCTTCTTGAGCCTGTAAGTATTGAAAACCTGCATAACAACCGAAATACCAGAAATTTCTGGTGTCAGGTATATAAAAGCACAGAAGCAGGTGATACTGCTCTGTCTGGAGCAGATCCGAAGCTTCTGGGCTGTTGGTCTGTCTGTGGAAATTCTGCAGAACAGGAATTTCAGAAATTTACAGATAAGCAGGACGAAAGCACACTGGAAGCTGGTTTTATGTGGCAGAAGATTTCCCGAAAATCACAAAAATATGGTCTTCAGGCAGAAGTAACATCTTTTGTTACAATTTCTGGGGACATGGAAGTAGAATATGTGGAAATCACAAATATTTCCGAAAAAAAAGTGGAAATTGTGCCAACAGGTGCAATTCCGGTATATGGAAGAAGTGCAGATAATCTTCGAGATCACCGCCATGTTACCTCCCTTCTCCACCGAATTCGGACCACCGATTATGGTGTGGAAGTAACCCCGGTTTTGTCCTTTGACGAGCGGGGACATCAGAAAAATAATACTACATATTTTGTATACGGTTCAGATGAAAACGGAGAGAAGCCGGAGTCATTTTATCCTACGGTGGAGGAGTTTATAGGAGAAGGCGGAACCTTTCTGAATCCAGAGGCAGTAAGAATTAATAAGCCCGGAAAACCCTCTGGAACAGAACTTCAGGGAAAAGAGGCTGTTGGAGGCATCCGATTCAGCCGGAAAACACTGAAACCAAGGGAAACAGCTGGTTATATTTTACTATGTGGGATTGCAGATGCCGGTGAGCAGCAGTTCCCAAGAAAGGAGAATACAGATAAAAAGGCAATAGATCCGGCAAAAGCTTCTAAATGGATAGAGTCGTTGACTTCTGGCTGCAGGACCCGCTCCCAGGTACGGAATATGCTGGAAGAAGTAAAAGAACACTGGATTCGGAAGGTTAATGTAGCGTTTGAAACTGGAAGCGAAGATGCGGATAATTATCTGAAATGGATCTGTTTCCAGCCAATCCTCAGAAGAATTTATGGATGTTCTTTTCTCCCCTATCATGATTATGGAAAAGGGGGACGCGGCTGGCGCGATTTATGGCAGGATTGCCTTGCCTTGTTGATCATGGAGCCATCTGAGGTAAGACAGATGATCATTGATAATTATGGAGGTGTTCGTATTGATGGAACAAATGCCACAATTATAGGAAGTGGTCAGGGAGAATTTATTGCAGACAGGAATAATATTACCCGTGTATGGATGGATCATAGCTTTTGGCCGTTTGTAACTACGAAGCTTTATTTGGATCAGACCGGGGATCTTGATGTTTTATTTGAGAAGATTCCATATTTTAAGGATCTTCAGTCAAAACGCGGAACAGCTCATGATGAAGAATGGAACAGCAGTTATGGTAATTTACAGAAAACAGATGCTAATGAAATATATCATGGAACTGTTCTGGAACATATTCTTCTTCAAAATCTGTGCGCATTTTTTGATGTGGGAGATCATAATGAAATGCGTCTGCATGGAGCAGACTGGAATGATGCCCTGGACATGGCCTGGGAAAAAGGTGAGAGTGTGGCCTTTACCTGTGCTTATGCTGGAAATTTGAAGGATATCGCTTATGTGCTTAGAGAAATAGAGCGCGTTCAGGGAATTAACAGGATTGAGCTTGCAGAAGAAATGGAATGTCTGTTTGCCTGTGGAAAACAGTTATATGAAAGCCCTGAGGAAAAACAGAAGGTTTTGAAGCAATATACTGATTTGAGTGCCCATAATCTCAGTGGAAATAAAGCAGTGCTTTCTCTGGAAATGGTATGCAGCAATCTGGAAGAAAAAGCAGACTGGCTCGTGGAAAATATTCGGAAAAATGAATGGATCCAGGATGGGGATAAAGGCTGGTTTAATGGATATTATGATAATCATGGAAGAAAAGTAGAATATAGCGCGGTTTCAGATGAAACCGACAATAAAGCCGGTGCAGAGTGTAACACCCGAATGATGCTTACCGGACAGGTGTTTGCCGTCATGAGCGGTACCGCTACAGAGGAACAGATCCAGGCAATCTGCAGAAGTGCAGATGCATATCTGTATGACAGGAAAGCCGGTGGCTACCGCCTGAATACAGATTTCAAGGAGGAAAAATTTGACCTGGGAAGAATGTTTGGATTTGCATATGGAGAAAAGGAAAATGGTGCCGTCTTTTCCCATATGGCAGTTATGTATGCCAATGCATTGTACAAAACCGGTCACGCCAAAGAAGGATACAAAGTTCTTCAGACTCTGCTTGATACTGCAATGGATTTTGAACGCAGCAAAATGTACCCGGGAATCCCGGAATATTTCGATAATCAGGGAAGAGGCTTATACGCATATCTGACCGGAGCTGCAAGCTGGTATATGCTGACCATGATAACAGAAGTTTTTGGAGTAAAAGGCCAGCTGGGCGATATGGTGATAGCACCTGCACTTATGCCTGAGCAGTACGATCAGGAAGGAAAAGCTTCCTTGAAAATAGAATTTGCCGGAAGGAAATTTTCTATTCACATTTTTAACAGGGAGAAAAAAGAATGGAATAAAGTGCAGATAAAAGAAGCCTTTTGTGATGGTACTTTGCTGTCGGCAGAAGGCGGCAGGCAGGCTCGCCTGAAGCGCTCTGAAATAGAAAAACTGACTTTGGAAAAAGTACATGAAATTAATATTATTTTGAACTAATCTGGATAAAGAATTAGAAAAATGACCAGATATTCAGGAATAACAATGCATAAATAAAGGTTATTCCTGAATATCCGGTCTTTTTATGTAAGGCGGAGAATTATGCATTGCAGGAGCCTTACGTGCTAGAGCCTGTTTGAAAAATCATTCCCGCAATCTGCACGCCCCACTTTGCGGTATATTTTGCCCGAATTCAGTTGCCGTAGCCCGCTACGGCGCCTTCATCCGGACAAAATCTCCCACAAATTGTGACGCACATCTTGCAGAAAGCCTTTTTCAAACACGCTCTAGGTCAGCTTACCACATGGATTTATAATACCTATCCCTGTATTTTTTTGGAGTCAGACCAGTGAAATTCTCGAATACCTGAATAAAGTGACTCTGGGAAGAGAAGGATAGGTAATTGGCGATGTCAACTACTGCTTTGTCCGAGTAGCGAAGAAGATGTGTGGCTTTTTCTATTTTTTTCTCCCTTATGTAGTCACTGATGGAAATTCCAAGATTTTGTTTGAATACCCTGGATAGATAATTCTGGGAAAGACCGGTGTGGCAGGCAAGGTCTTCTATGGTGATACGGTCCTTTATATGAGCATAGATGTAATCAATGCACTGCATAACTGGCTTGGAAAGTACGGATGATTTTTTTTGCAGGATCATTTTTCCGGTAAAATCCTTTGCCATAGTGTGGTGAAGGTCTGCAATCTGTCGCAGGGAAGTGCAGGAATCCATTTTTAAAATGTAAAAGTCACTAAGCCGGTAGGCCTGCTCTGCCTCCATTCCTCCGTCAATGCAATATCTGGTAAGCATCGCAGCTGTAACCACAAAGTGGTATTTCAGATTCGTGACAGGGTTTCTGGAAAGGACTCCGGTTCCCTCCAGATTCGTAAAAGAATCTGCATTACAGTTCTGTATGACAGTTTCCATATCTCCGGTTTTTACTGCCGTATAAAAGGAATATTCAACAGAAGGCGGCCTGTGCTTGGATTCAGTTTCGTTTTCTTCAAATTCTGTGTTGTACCAGTCTTTTGATATTGCCATGTAATCCCCTCCAAAACAAAAATGTGTCATTTTTTATATTATGACATGAATCTGATATTTTGTTAAGAGAAATAATATAATGTCAAAAATAAAAATGGTATATTTATTGCACCAAAGAGATACAGCATTAAGAAAATGCTCAAAAAAGGAGGATCTTTTATATGAAGAAGAGAGCAGTATCTATGTTACTTACAGCTGTTATGGCAGTTACCGGTATGGCTGCAACAGCAACCGTAGCACATGCAGAAGGAGAAGAGGGAAAGGTTATTAACATCTATTCCTGGAACGATGAGTTCCGTACACGTCTGGAGGCTATTTATCCAGAAGTTGAGTCCACTTCCAGCGATGGAACTGTTACAACCTTAAAAGACGGAACTGAGATCCATTGGATCATCAACCCAAACCAGGATGGTGTTTACCAGCAGAAGCTTGATGAGGCGCTTCTGAATCAGGCTGATGCATCTGATGATGATAAAGTAGATATTTTCTTAACTGAGACCGATTATGTTTTCAAATATACAGACAAAGATGCAGATGTAGCAATGCCGCTTACAGATCTTGGAATTGACCCGGATACAGATCTTGCAGATCAGTACGATTTCACAAGAACAACTGCTTCTGACTCTGACGGAGTACAGAGAGGTTCTACATGGCAGTGCTGCCCAGGAACCCTGGTATACCGTCGTGATATTGCAAAAGAAGTTTTTGGAACAGATGATCCGGCAGAAGTAGGCGAGAAAGTAAAAGACTGGGATACAATGAAAGAGACTGCTGCTCAACTGAAGGAGAAAGGTTACTACACATTTGCTTCTTATGCAGATACCTTCCGTTTATATGGAAACAGCATCACACAGTCCTGGGTACAGCCTGGTGAGACAACCATTACAGTTGACCAGAAGATTATGGATTGGGTAAATGATTCAAAAGAGTGGCTGGATGCAGGTTTCCTTAACCCGACTGTAAAAGGACAGTGGAACGATGACTGGAACAAAGCTATGGGCTCTCAGTCAAAAGTATTTGCATTTCTGTTCCCGGCATGGGGAATCGACTTTACATTAAGTCCAAACTGGGATGGCGATGCAGGTTCATGGGCAGTTACAAATCCTCCACAGGAATACAATTGGGGCGGTTCTTACATTCATGCAGCAACAGGTACTGATAATCCAGAGCATGCAAAAGACATTATCCTTGCTATGACTGCAGACAAAGACAACCTGTTAAAGATTTCTAAGGATTATTCAGATTTCACAAATACAAAGAGTGGTATGGCAGAGGCTGCTACAGATGATGCAAACTTCTCTTCTGAGTTCCTTGGCGGACAGAATCCATTTACATATTTCGCACCTGTTGCAGAGAACATTAAGATTGCTCCGCTTTCTGCCTATGACCAGGGATGCGTAGAACTGATCCAGAATTCCTTCAGTGATTATTTCCAGGGAAATGTTGACTTTGATAAAGCAAAAGCAAACTTCGAGACTGCTATTAAAGAGCGTTATCCTGAGATCTCTGAGGTTAAATGGCCGGAATAATGTAGATAGTTCTGAGGATTTTGTTTGCAAAAACATCTTGCAGAATACTATTAAAAAAATAATGTCCATGTGACATTTGAAAATTGGTATAAGGAACGTGGAGAGGATCCTGTAGCATAGGATTCTCTCCTGTTCTGTAAGATGTGTGTAAAGGAGAACTGTTATGAAGAAAAACAAGAAAAGCATTAATTATGGAAAATGGGGCTACCTGTTTATCCTTCCTTTTTTTATAATCTATTTGATTTTTTCTTTGATTCCATTGGTTGATACGGTCCGTTACAGCTTTTTTGAATATTTCCGTTCTGGAATTAAAGAAATCGGACCCAATTTTATTGGAATGGCAAATTACATCAGTCTGCTGAAATCCGATATGTTTAAATATGGAGCAAACACATTGATTCTGTGGCTGATCGGATTTGTGCCGCAGATTGTGGTTGCGTTAGTTCTGGCAGCCTGGTTTACAGATGCCCGTTTGAAAATAAGAGGAAAACAGTTTTTTAAAGTGGTAATATATCTGCCGAACCTGATTATGGCATCTGCATTTGCACTTTTATTTTTTACTATGTTTTCTACAAACGGACCAATAAATTCTATTCTGATGTCTCTTGGATGGATTAAAGACCCTATTGATTTTATGGGATCTGTAGTTGGAACAAGATCATTAATTGGCTTTATGAACTTCCTTATGTGGTTTGGAAATACAACGATTATGCTGATGGCGGCTGTTATGGGTATCAGTATGGATATTTTTGAGGCTTCTGACCTGGATGGCTGCAATAGTATTCAACGTTTCTATTATATTACATTGCCGCTGATCAGACCGATTCTTGCATATACATTGATCACATCTATAATTGGTGGTCTTCAGATGTTTGATGTACCACAGATCCTGACAAATGGACAGGGTAATCCAGATAGAACGTCTATGACGCTGATCATGTTCCTGAACAGTCATCTGAAGAGTAAGAACTATGGTATGGCTGGTGCATTATCTGTTTACCTGTTTATTATCAGTGGTATTTTATGCTTCATCGTATATCGCATGACCAATGATAATGATCCGGATGGTTCCAAAAAGGCTGCAAAAAAACGTGCTAAGGAAGAAAGGAGAAGATTAAGAAGATGAAGAAGAAAGCAGGAAGCCAATTCAGAACAGTTTTCGCACATATCGTACTGATTCTTCTGTCTTTTATGTGCCTGTTCTTCTTTTACGTATTGATAATTAATGCAACCAGATCTCATGGGGATCTGCAGAAAGGTTTCTCAGCACTTCCAGGAAAATATTTCCTTGAGAATCTGAAAAACGTGGCAAACGACGGAAGCTTTCCAATGTTTCGGGGAATTTTGAACAGTGTGATCGTATCTTCCTGTAGTGCCGCACTTTGTACATATTTTTCATCCCTTACGGCATATGGTCTTTATGCTTATGAGTTTAAGGCAAGAAAGGTTGCTTTTACATTTATCATGGCAATTCTTGTAATGCCAACGCAGGTTACTGCAATGGGATTCCTTCGTCTGGTTACGAAGATGGGATTATATGATTCCCTTCTGCCGCTGATCATTCCCTCCATTGCATCTCCAGCTGTATTTTATTTTATGTACAGTTATCTGCAGTCGTCTCTGCCGCTTTCTCTTGTGGAGGCTGCCAGAATCGATGGTTCCGGAGAATTCCATACCTTTAATCGCATTGTGATTCCAATTATGAAGCCTGCAATTGCAGTTCAGGCGATTTTTACATTTGTTGGTTCCTGGAACAACTACTTTGTACCGGCCCTGATCATCCAGTCCAAGAGTAAAATGACGGTGCCGATTCTGATCGCTACTCTTCGTGGTGCTGATTATATGAATTTTGATATGGGTAAAATTTACATGATGATCACAGTTGCGATCGTGCCGATCATTGTTGTGTACCTGCTTCTTTCCAAGTATATTATTGCAGGTGTTACCCTTGGTGGTGTCAAAGAGTAATGGCGTTTACACAGTTTAAGCACAGTGGGACTTTGAATCCGGAAATATCTGTCTGCGAGAAAAAGCATAGCTCTTTTGCAGAAAAAGCGGCAGAGGAAGGCATTGTTCTATTGAAAAATGAAAATATTCTTCCCATTTCATTATCTGCATCGGTTGCCCTTCTGGGCATCGGTGCGGATAAAACTGTAAAAGGGGGGATTGGTTCCGGAGATGTAAATAACAGGCAGAATATTACCATTTACGAAGGAATGGAAGAATCCGGAATTCGGATCACCAGCAGGGACTGGCTGGATGATTATGAACATCGCTATCAGAAAGCGAGACTTATATGGAAAGAGAAAATTCTTGAAGAAGCAAAGCATGTAAATAATCCTTTTGATGCCTATGCATCCAATCCATTTATCATGCCGGAGGGGCGTCCTGTTTCTGAAATGGATATCCAGGAAGCTGAAATTGTTGTTTATGTAATCAGCCGTATTTCTGGTGAAGGAAAAGATCGTCGTCTTGAAAAAGGTGACTATTATCTTAGTGAACGAGAAGAGAAAGATATTCTTTTTCTAAACAGCAGAAGTGTGCCTATTGTTCTGCTTATAAATGCCGGTGGTCCTGTGGAGCTTACAGATATTCTGGAAAAAGCGCAGTGGATAAAAGGTATCCTCAATATTTCCCAGCTTGGACAGGAGGGGGGACGTGCGGTTGCAAGGATCCTTCTTGGAGAAGCTGTTCCAAGCGGAAAGCTTACAACAACCTGGGCAAAAAAATATGCGGATGTGCCATTTGCAGAGAATTTTAGTTATCTGAATGGAAATCTGGAATTGGAAGAATATAAAGAAGGAATTTATGTGGGCTATCGGTATTTCGATAGTTTTGGTGTAAAGCCACTTTTTCCTTTTGGCTTCGGTCTTTCTTATACAGATTTTAAGATTCAGTTTTGCAGTATTGAAATTGACAAGGATAAGATTGCAGTAAATGTATCTGTAGAGAATATTGGAAATACTTTTGCAGGAAGAGAAGTTGTACAGGTGTATGTATCACTTCCCCGGGGCAGGATAGAGAAAGAATACCATCGCCTGGTTGGATATGCAAAGACAAATGTATTAAAGCCGGGAGAAAAACAGGAGTTAAAGATCCTGTTTGATGGAAAAACTATTGCAAGCTTTTTTGAGGATGCAAATGCCTGGATCGTGGAAACAGGAAAGTATGGTCTCTGGATTGGAAATAATTCAGCCAATCTGAAGCTGGAGGCTTTTATAAATGTGAACCAGGATGTAGTTCTGGAGCAGACGCAGAAACTGGAAGCATTGGTTGAATTATCTGAAAAACTGGAAGCTTCAAAGAATGTAAAGGCTGCAGAAAAGCAGCTGGAGAAAAGTAGAAATGCTGATTTTCCCACCATACAGTTTGAAGCATTGCAGAGAAAACAAAAGGCTGGAAATGTTGACCGAGAGTCTCTGGTCATGGGAAACTCGCTGGAAATTCTGGCAGAAGAGCTGCCTGTAGAAGAATTGATCCCACTTTTATACGGAAATACTGGTGGTATTAGCAGCAATCTTGGAGCAGCAGGGATTAAAGTGCCTGGTTCAGCTGGCGAAACTTCAGAAGCTCTTTATGAAAAATATGGAGTTCCGGTATTGATCATGGCAGACGGACCAGCTGGTATCAGACTGCAAAGAAGTTATGAGGTAAATCGCGAGAATGATTCTGTTTATGGAATCGGTGTTCTTGGTTCTTTGGAAAATGGATTTCTGGTAACAGAAAAGCCTCACCAAAATGCAGATACGTATTATCAGTACTGTACTGCTTTTCCGGTTGGTACAGCTTTGGCGCAGTCCTGGAATCGGCAGCTGTTGAAAGAGTTTGGAGAAATGATAGCTGAGGAAATGGAGAAATTTGGCGTCAATCTCTGGTTGGCACCGGGAATGAATATTCACAGAAATCCCCTGTGCGGACGAAACTTTGAATACTATTCAGAGGACCCGCTGCTTGCAGGAAGTCTGGCCGCAGCAGTTACCAAAGGGGTTCAGAGTAAAGCAGGATGCGGGGTAACGATTAAGCATTTTGCATGCAATAATCAGGAAGATAATCGTATGGGAGTAGATGTTCATCTTTCTGAAAGGGCCCTTCGTGAGATTTATTGTCGTGGATTTGAGATTGCCATAAAGGAGAGTAAACCTGCGGCAATTATGTCCTCCTATAATCTGGTAAATGGGGTACATGCCGCAAACAGCAAGGATCTGTGTACCAGAATTGTGCGTGATGAGTGGGGATTTGAGGGCGTGATCATGTCGGACTGGAATACTACGGAACCCGAGGACGGAAGTATTCCATGGAAGTGCACAGCTGCCGGAAATGATATTATCATGCCAGGAAGTGAGAATGATCATAAAAGTATTCTGGATGGTTACAGAAGTGGGAAGCTTTCAGAAGAAGAAATTCGTATCTGTGCCAGAAGGGTATTGAAACTAATTGATAAACTGCGAAGCAGTTATTTGGTTATGAGCAAGTAGTGAAGCGGATTGCGAATATTCGCTTGACTAAAAGGACTGAGCAAGGTATGCGTATGTGTACTTTGCTCTTATTTTTTTTCATTTTTATAGAAATTATAAAGAGAGATGTGGTAGTATGGAAAATACCAGCGATACAAAAAGAAAATCTGGAATGGAGCTTGAGGTGAAAGATGGTGCTTTGCTGTGGCAGAGTATAGAAATAGACGAAAGCAAGAGGAGCGTATAAAAGCAGTGGAAAATGGAAGGAGAGTCTAAATGGATGAGCGAAGCAAACGGGCGCAGATGGAGCGGAAGAGGAGAATTCGTAGAAAGAAACAGAGACGTCGGGTTTTGATTAGTGCGCTGGTGGAAGTTTTGATTCTGGCAGTGTTGGCTTTGGCGTTTTGTTGGGATAGAGGACTTAGTGCTAAAGTGTCGGGAGTGCTCGGGATTTTCGACAGACCGCCTGCGACGGAACTGGATGTGTCGGGAGTGAACAGCTCAAATGTGCTTTTAATGGATGTAAAAAGCGGAAAGGTCATTGGAAATCTAAATGGGGAAGAGCGGATTTATCCGGCATCCATGACGAAGATCATGACTGCAATTGTGGCGCTGGAAGCATTTTCAGATCTGGATCATGAGATTACTTTAAGTGAGAATATTTTTTATGCTCTGGATGGACAGGATGCCACACAGGCAGGCTTTCAGCCAGGGGAGAGCGTGAGAGTGCGTGATCTGGTCTACGGCGTAATGCTGCCTTCCGGAGCAGAATGTTGTCTGGCTTTGGCAGATGAAGCATCCGGCTCAGAAGAAGCATTTGTGGAAAAGATGAATAAGAAGGCCAAGTCCATTGGGATGAAGGATACCCATTTTATGGATTGTACGGGATTACATGATCCAGAGCATTATAGTACAGCATATGATATTGCGCTGCTGCTTAAGTATGCGTTACATAATGATACTTTCCGTGAAGTGGCAGAAAGCCATTTCCATTCTACGCCAGCTACCAATGTACATCCGGATGGAATTACCTATTACAGTACCATGTTTAAAAATATGTCGGATACATCGGTAACCGGCGGGGAAATTCTAGGTGGCAAAACCGGGTATACCTCTGAGGCAGGGCATTGTCTGGCAAGCTTTGCACAGATATATGGCAGGGAGTACATTCTGGTAACTGCAGGCGCCGCGGCGGACGCTACGGGAGTACCACATATTCTGGACGCGAAAACAATATATAACCGGCTGGGCGAAGCGGTGGCACAGAAATAAGAAATGACAAATCCAGTGAGGAAGTGAATGCTCTTTTTCTATGCTGTGTTTCGAGTCAGGCTGGTGTTATTTCGCCATTTGCAGGATTGCCACAATATCTTCTTTCGTCAACGGCTGGAAGAAGCCAATGTGTCCGTTTCTGCCGAAAACGCATTTCTCAGCCATTTCCTCGATTTGGGCATCGGTTGGATAAATGCCAAGTTCAGTGAGGGTGGTTGGCATGTCTATAGAGTGGCACCAAGTCTCCCAGGCAGTGATGGATGCGAGAACAGTATCCGTAATATCAGAATCGCTGGTCTGGGAAGCATCAATTCCGAAAACCTTCTCACCAAACTGTGCAAATCTTCCCGGATTTGTCTTATACACATATCTCGCCCAGCTTCCCCAGACAGATGCAAGTCCGGCTCCGTGAGCTACATCAAACATACCGCCGAGTTCATGCTCAATCTTATGTGTGGCGAAATCAGATACCCTTCCGGCACCGGTCAGACCGTTATGGGAAAGGCTTCCGGCCCACATGAGAGTAGCCCGGGCTTCATAGTTTTCAGGATCTTTTACAGCAACCTGGGCGGCATCACGAACGGAAATCATCAGTCCCTCTGCAATCCGGTCAGTAAGGCTGGTATCTGTGTCTGTAGGGGTAAAATAACGCTCCATAGTGTGCATCATAATATCAGCTGCGCCGCTGGCTGTCTGATACGCCGGAAGGCTGTAAGTCAGCTCAGGATTCATAATAGCAAATCTGGGGCGTGAGCAGTCGTGCCCATAGGAACGTTTCATCATACCGTCTTCAATGGTGAGAACCATGGAGGAAGACATCTCAGAGCCTGCCGCGGCAATTGTAAGAACAACGCCAATGGGCAGGTTTTTATCTGTTTTTACACGTCCATAAAGCAGGTCTTCCATCTCAAAATCATTGGCAATTCCGTAACCGATTCCCTTAGCCGTATCAATTACGCTGCCCCCGCCAATGGGCAGAAGGAAGTCAACACCTTCCGCACGTCCAATGCTGATCCCCTCTTTTACCAGGGAAAGACGTGGGTTTGGTACAACACCGTTCAAATCTACGTAGGAAAGATCTGCATCACTTAAACTCTTATGAACCCTGTCCAAAAGCCCGGAAGTCTCAATGTGTCCGCCCTTTTTTCCATAAACGATCATAACCTTATGTCCACCAAAGGCTACAACCTGTTTTCCAACCTCACTCTCACGCCCAGCTCCAAACAGAATCTTAGTAGGAGTGAAAAAATCAAAATTTATCATAAGAAAATTCCTCCGTAAAAATATGCAACAGCAGTTTTTTTATTCTGAGCCCATTATATAGCAGGATTTGAAAAATATCCATTACTTTTGCGAATTCGGTCATCTATGTTAAAGTCAAAATTATGATATTTGTATATTCTTATAAATGGCTTGACAATACTACTACTATATTAATAAACTAAATGTATAAAAAATATACCGCAAGGAGGCGAAAAAGAATGTCAAAAGAAGACCTTGGAAAATTGATCGATAATAAGAAATTTTCTAAAACGATGTATTGTTACGGAGATGACAAGCTTGGAAATTTTATTAAAGAAATATATTTTGATGGTATGAGAGAGGGATATAATTTAGCAAAATTTAGATTGGAGCTGCTTGATGGGATGCCATTTGATGCAGCTGATGAATATTGGGATAATAATATGGAAAAAATCAGAAGCATTTTGAATCTATGTAAACGGTATGATGAGATTGACAAACAAAAAAATGATTGACACCATATGCGACACCACATATAATGTGAATAGGAGATATAATAAATGTCAAAATGGGATAAACTGATAACACGTATATGCAATTTATCGAAAGACCTCCGATTTGACGAATTGCGGAAGGTATTGGAAAGTTATGGATATGAAATGAATGCACCGAGAAGTGGAAGCAGTCATTATACGTTTAGAAAACAAGGGTGCACGCCAATTACAATACCGAAGCATGAACCAATCAAGAAAGTGTATGTAGAGATGGTAAGACTGATTGTGGAAGGCGAGGTGAAAAATGATGAAGACGTTGAATGATTATATGGCAATGTCCTATCGTATGGAAATTGTGGAAGATAAAGATGAAGGCGGATTTGTAGTTTCTTATCCAGATTTACCTGGCTGCATTACTTGCGGAGAAACTTTAGAACGTGCAGTGGCAAATGCGGTGGATGCGAAAAAAGCCTGGCTTGAGGCTGCATTAGAAGATGGGATAGAAATTCATGAGCCAGACAGCTTGGAAGATTATTCGGGACAATTTAAGTTGAGAATACCCCGAAGCCTGCATAGATCATTGGCAGAACATTCTAAGAGAGAAGGAATCAGCATGAATCAATATTGTGTATATCTTCTTTCCAGAAATGATGCAGTATTCTTTAAGTAAAATTGTCGTAACGATTCAGAGATAGAGAACTCAAACAAATATATGTAACTGAAATAGAATAGTGAAAAAGGCATCCTCAAACGAATTTGTGTAAGGGTGCCTTTTGCTATTTTAGCTACACGATTCTCGTTTCAGCAGCCTCTTATAGCTGCAATCCATCCCAATAGCCCCCAACGGCGCGGTGATCAGAATGCCCAGAACTGCTACGGAGAGCACGATCTGTCCGCAGGAGAGGCCCATGGCCATTGGGACGGAGCCGATGGCGGCCTGGACGGTTGCTTTGGGCAGGTAGGCGATGGAGCAGAACAGTTTTTCTTTTGCGGTCAGGTTGGTTCCGGCTACGCAGAGGGTGACGCCAAGGGTGCGGATTAGCAGGGCGGCGAAGATCATAGCCAGGGCTGCAGGACCTGCTTTCAAGGTATAGCGGATATCTACGGATGCACCCACAAGTACGAAAAGCAGGACTTCAGCAGCCAGCCACAGCTTTCCGAATTTCTGGGAAAGACGGGCGGAGACGGAAGAGGTACACTTTAGCTTTAAAACGCAAGCCATGCTTACCACAGCCAGAAGCCCGGAAATAGAAACCACCGGTTTCAGCCATGTCTCAATAGACATCAGCAGGAAAGACACGCCCATTACCACGATCACCTTCATACTGTTCCGCACCATATGGCTGTGGGCGTAGGCTGTCTCGAAAAACAGGGAAAGAAGATAACCAGTCACACTTCCAAGTACAATACCCAGGACAATGGAAACCGGAATGTTGATAAAATCCTTCACATGTGCACTGCCGCCCTGTGCCATAGTAGAAAATGTGGAAAACAGCACGATCACATAAATATCATCACAGGAAGCACCTGCCAGGATCATCTGGGGAATGCTTTTGGCTGTGCCGTATTTTTCCTCCATCAACTGTACCATTCTTGGGACAACCACAGCCGGGGAAACGGCGCCCATTACGGCACCCATAACAGCAGCTTCCAGTCTGGTGATCCCCAGAAAGTAAGGGGCCAGCAAAAAGTATGCCAGAATTTCAAAAGTCGCCGGGATGCAGGCCATCATAATCGCAGGTCGTCCCACTTTTTTCAGGTCAGCCAGATTCAGGGAAAGTCCGGCTTTTAATAAAATAATGATCAGAGCAATCTGCCGCAGCTCCGAGGAAATGGAAAGAATGGATGGATCCAACACATCCAGTACATAAGGTCCCAAGAGAATACCGGTGAGCAGCATTCCGATAATACGGGGCAGCTTCAGTGCTTGGCAGATTGCTGCCAGGGAAAGGCCTACAAGAAAAATAAAGGCTAAAGATGTTAACATTGTTATAAATTCCTCCTTTTTACGCAGAAAAGCTGATGCTTTCTGCGGCAATTGTTATCGCAGAAGTCATCAGCTTAATAAGCGGTTCGGGATGATCCCGGGGAGACATTCATTCCCCTTTGTTTTATTTTCGTGTGTATAATAGCATATTACATAAGTTATAGCAAGAATAATTTTTCAAATTTCAAAATTAAAGGTTGATTCAATTACCGTTTACAGGTGTTATTCTATAAATCACGTTGTTAAGAACAGTAATTATTTGAAAGTGAAGCATGATGCAGCATCAAAACAACGTCTCTTCATTCTCATCAAACAGCTTATCATTAATCTCAAACAATTTAAGCCCATGAAGCAGCCCATAATAAATAATGGCATCTCTTTTCAATTTGGGATAAAGCTGCGCCATTCCACACAGCTTCAGCAATTCCTGGGTTTCATCCACTGTCGCCTCCAGCCCGTAACACAGACACAGCAGGCGGTTCCTGGAAGGGTTCCTGCGGCCGGCAAAAATCTGGTGGAGATAAATCTCGCTCATGCCGGCCTGTTTGGCAAGCGCTGCCTTTGAGATAGTTTTCTTCTCGAACAGACGGTTCAATAATTCTGCCACAGTCTTATTTTCAAATTGCTCCTGGTTCTGGGACAGAAACTGACTCAGATCCGGGGAATCCATAAGCTCCTGCTGTAAACCATCTGTATTTTTCTTTTCCATATTCGCGCCTTTACAATAATTTGTCAATAAGTTAAAATAGTTTTAACAATACAATCAAATGAAACTATACTATAAAAAATTCTGAAAAACAATATGCAGTCAGCATAGTGTTAACTACTGACAAGGAGAAAAATGGACATTTATGATAGTCTTTTAAGTGCAGTTCATGACGAATATGACAGGGTCTGCCTGATCAAAAAAAGCGAGCGCAGTGAAGTATACAGGAAACTGCTCGCTGTTTCATGTCCCAATCTGCCCCAGATCATGGAGGTAGGGGAAAAGGAGGGGAAAACAGTTCTGCTGGAAGAATATGTGCAAGGGGATACCCTTGGAGAGATTTTGCAGGGCGGACTTTTAACAGCGGCACAGGCCAAGCAGATCACCTGTCAGCTGTGCATGGCCTTGTGGGTGCTTCACTCCATGGGAGTGGTACATAGAGACGTAAAGCCAGATAGCAAGAGCGGCTGCACGAGCAGAGAAAACAATTTCGTTATATGAAGACGCAGTAAAGCTTTGCAAAGCAGAAACGTTATCGAAAAATCGGTGGTATATGCGCGGGCATAGTTGTTGTTCTGGCTGTTGGTATAACTTGGTATAACCAATATACAACGGAAAAAAACTATACAACCGCAGTTGCGTTGATGAAACAAGGCGAATATGAGCAGGCGATTGATAAATTTAAACTCGTATCTGATTATAAAGATGCCAGTAGCCTTATAAAAGACACTGAGACTCTCATAAAGGAACGTACGGACAAAGAGAATTTGAATGCTGCAAAATCAGCAGAAGAAAATGGTGATGTGGATGAAGCTGAAGCGTATTATGAACAGTTGGACAGTGAAATTGTTAATGCTTCAAAGTATGAGTATATTTCATCACATAAAGATTCAGCCGATGCAATTACAGAAAAGTATATAAATGATTTATATGATGAATATTATGAAAGAGAAAACATAATAGAGCTTATGAATGAGATATACCCTGTAACAGTCAACATGGCATTAAACCGGTCAGAGGATGATGATTTTACCAATCTTGAAAGTACGGTAATCAAGGAATATGATGAGATGGTATTTTTTCATATGACAGTAGAAGGCGGGCTTGCGGGACATGAATATTCATTAAAACTGATCCCAAACAAGTTGTAAAGTTCCTAACATTTCTTTTTCTGTCATAGTGAGTTCTCCCCTTTAAAAATTGAATTGTATCGGCGTAGGAGAAACTTGTTTCTCCACGCCGCTAATATTTATAGTATCTGTTTTATTTATATTTATTTCTATATCCTTTCCCGCTTCGTTATTTACGGTTTGCGGCGTTCCATAAGCGTCAGCCGTAAAGTCTAAGCCGTCAATCGTTTCTATTGGCTCTGTATGCGTGACGCGTTGTGGTGTTTCATAGAAATCATAGATAGTACTTTCCTTGCGCTGCACAAGATACCCTTTATCTACCAGTTTTACAAATTGGTCGCGATAAGTAGACGCAGGCATTCCTATTGCCTGCCTTATGGCAGCAGGTGAGAGCGCAAACTCATAATTATTAGCATTAGACGCAAGATATAAATAAAGCATGAGCGCGTGTGCGCCTAAGTCGCGCGCCGCAGCTTGCCAGTTTGCGTTTTGTATTCCTAAGAAATCATTTAAAAGCATGTTTCTATGAATGAATACGGTACGCTGATTAGGTACTGTATAGGGCATATATAAACCTCTTTTCTATTGGAATGGCAGGGCGGCAGAACCGCCCGCCAGTGTATTCTTATTTACGTTCTAAACTGTTTATTTTGTCGTTTAGTCCATCTATTTTGTTAAATATCTCTTGCGTGTCAACTGCTGTATTTAAACGTGATAAAACTTCTTCGGTTACTTCGTGGACAATTTGTTCATGTTCTAATTGTTTATAAAGTTGCTGATTCATCATTTCCTTTTGGAATGTATATGATAAATTTACATCTCCTGCTTTTCTCAGAAATTCAGCAAATTGATAAGTAAATCCATTGTCACCAAACATACGGTATCCCCCTTTCTTTTAGATTTAAGAAATATCTTTTTCTTATGAATATATTATAACAAAATTTTTTATTTGAATAAAATAAAGGGCGTTTTAACTTGGCAGGAGAATATAATAAACCTGCTGCCACCCCCGCCCCTATTTCGGGAAAAATATTATTTTTACGCGTGGCGCGGCTTATGCGTGGACAACTTCGACACGAAATCACTTTTTCATTTACCGTTATCGTCAAAATAAGGCTTATTATAGCTTAATTGTCTGAAATAGAGTGGAATACGCTAATTTAAGGCTTATTTTATTAAAATAATGATATGTTTGAACAAAATAAGACAAATTAAAGTGAGTTAAGCTAAATTAGGATAATTTCAACGCAGAAAAAATAATAATCAAATAGACTATTGACAGAATATATATATATATATATATATAATTAAAAGTACAAAATTTGTGAAAATTAAACAAAATCTTACATCTTTTAATTCTAAGGAGGAAATCAAAATGCGCGTGACTATTGACCTTGACAGAGATATTATCATCATTCCAGACAATTTTTTTAAAAAAATTGGAGAAGAAAATGAAAAACTTGAAAAATATGGTGCAACAGCAGTAGACCCACTCGTGCGTATCTGGCATTCTTTCTTTACTGCTATGGACGATACAAACAATCGTCTTTTGACACAGACTAATGCAAAGACTTCTACTCGCAAAAAGAAAACAGTTAATGTTGAAGAAACCAAAAAACGAATTGACAAAGAAAAAGAGATAATTGCTGAAAAGAAAGCAGAAGCAGAAAAAGCTGCTGCCGATAAGAAATAATGGGTGCGCCGCGTGTAACGCCGCAGGAAATCGTTCAAATGTATCAGTTATATGCACAGCTTGGCAATTATGCCGCCGTAGGGCGTGCTATGGGGCGTAGCGCAAGTACGGTATCAAAATATATACAAATGAAAGGCGTGCCGTTGAATGTAAGACTTGCGGTTAATAATTTAATGCAAACTACATAAAAGAAAAGGAACGAAAATGAAAAATTCAAGAAAAAGTCAAATTGCAGTAATTATAGGACTGACGATTACAATTATTTTATCTTATGTCCTTTTTATGGGAGGAAAACGGGGACTTCCATTAATGAAATTTTATATTTTAAGCTATATCTTATTTATTATTGCCGTAGGTATAATCATGTATTATATTGCTATGTCAAAGAACAAAATAATTTCTATTACGATTAGTGTTGTGGCAATTATAATCGATTTATTGGTACTTGTTAGATATGCAACATATAGCGGTTATGGAGTTGTTCGTTTTAATTTGTCAGTTTCTTTGAGGGAGATTAGTCGAATACCTGAGCATGTGTTTCGTGGTGGAATATTCTTTGCATTACTGCCTGTTTTTGTTGCACTGTTGGTAACATTTATAAGCGATTATAAAAGTTCTCAGCCACCAAAAGAAAAAAGCATTTATATAAATCAAAACACGCCTGTATCAAGTGAAATTTATTGCAGTATGGCAAAACACGTTCTGCTGCTTCTATTCACTTTTGGAATTTGGTATTATATATGGATTTACCGCATGACTGGTTATACAAATGCAGCAGAAAATGAAGAATATCGCAATCCAACAAAGAAATTACTTCTTTGCTTATTTATTCCATTTTATATTATTTACTGGACATATAAAACCGGACAGCGTGTAGATAAAATGGCAGCAGCAAAAGGAATTTCCTCTGATATGGCTACATTGTGTTTGATTTTGGCTATCTTTGTTCCGATTATCCCACCTATTTTATTGCAGGATAAAATGAACAATATTGCAACGGCAAATGATACACAATATGTTTCAACTCCAAAGGGAGAAAAAGTAAATGGCGCAACGCTTGGAACGGCGGAAGAATTGAAAAATTTCAAAGAATTACTTGATAGCGGTGTGATTACACAAGAAGAATTTGAAGCAAAGAAAAAACAGTTGCTTGGACTGTAATTTAGAATAACTTGGAGCGGGGCGCGTTGTCCCGCTCCATTTCTTTATCTTCTTTTGGTATTTCATTAGACTATACCCCATTGAAAGAGAAAAATAGACTGTTTTAATGTGCCACAAGACTTGCTTTGTGCATTTTGAAATATTTCAAAAACAAATACAACTCTATTGACATACTTCTGGAATTATGATAGAATAACTTCAGAAACAAAAGAGAGGACACAGCAATGAGAGTTGGTTATGTAAGATGTTCAACAATCGAACAGAATGAAGCAAGACAGTTAAAAATGATGAATGAACAGAACGCCGAAAAAATCTTTACTGATAAGGCGAGCGGGAAAAACACAGACCGCCGCGCGTTTAAAGAAATGATGGCTTTTGTTCGTGTGGGAGATATAGTGATTGTAGAAAGTATTTCTCGAATTGCAAGAAACACGCGTGACTTGCTTTCTATCATTTCTGAACTGACAGAAAAAGGCGTTGAATTTGTAAGTCTTAAAGAAAGTATTGATACAACTACTCCACAAGGCAGATTTATGCTGACTGTCTTTGGCGCACTTGCAGAATTGGAACGCGAGAACATTTTAGAAAGACAGCGCGAGGGAATAGAGATTGCAAAAGCCGAGGGCAAGTATAAAGGACGCAAGCCTGTTGAAGTAGATACAGAACTGTTTAAAACTGTATGCAAACGTTGGCGCGCGGGAGAAATCACAGCTACAGCCGCTATGAATGAAGTCGGCTTGAAGCCAAACACATTTTACCGCCGCGTAAAAGAAATGAGCCTTTAAAGGCATAATGTAACTTGAAAACAAGGCGCAGACGCGCCGCAAATAATTTCCACTTTTTCAAATTCCACATTTGTTACTTTTTGAGCGGGTGGCAGACGCGAGTTTCCACATTTTTTCCACACAAAAAGAGGGCAAGACTTTCATCTCACCCTCTTGGAAGTGTCAAATATTAGCCGAAGTATCTCTTAAGCAGACCAGCGAATGCTTTGCCGTGTCTTGCCTCGTCGCGAGCCATCTCGTGAACTGTGTCGTGGATTGCGTCAAGGTTAGCGGCTTTTGCACGTTTTGCAAGATCAAATTTACCAGCTGTTGCGCCGTTCTCAGCTGCTACACGCATCTCAAGGTTTTTCTTAGTGCTGTCTGTAACAACTTCGCCTAATAACTCAGCAAATTTAGCTGCGTGCTCTGCTTCCTCGTAAGCTGCTTTCTCATAGTACAGACCAACTTCTGGGTATCCCTCTCTGTGAGCAACACGTGCCATTGCAAGATACATACCAACCTCAGAGCACTCGCCCTCGAAGTTTGCTCTTAAGTCTGCAAGGATGTCTTCACTGACGCCCTGAGCAACGCCTACAGCATGCTCAGCTGCCCAAGACATTTCATCTTCCTGTTTGGTGAACTTGGAAGCCGGAGCTTTACAGATTGGACATACTTCTGGAGCTGCTTCACCTTCGTAAACATAACCACATACATTACATACCCATTTAGCCATAATTAAATTCTCCTTTTCTTATATAAAAATTTTTGTTTAGTTTTTAATAATAGTAATTATTACTGTTTTATAGTAGCATATTGTTTCTTGATTGTCAAGAGCTATTGAAACTTTTTTTCATTTACAGGAAGCTGTGTTACTGTTGAATGGTAACCTTCTGTGATATTGCTTCTGGATACTGTTGAAATGTAACTTCGTAGCATAGTTATGATCTGTAAATGAAGAATTTATTCATCCTTTTGCCGTGTTTCAATGTGACTCTTCCTTTAGGCATTCCTTGCAGATTCCAAAAAATCTTGCTTTATAATCGGAAATCTGACCATCCTTAAAGTCAGCTGCAATGCTCTCAAGACTTTTATCAATATGTTCGCTGAATACGTCCATCACTCTGCCGCAGCGGGTGCACATGAAGTGACAATGGGGAGCGGTGCGGGCGTCGAATCGGTCTGCTCCGCCAAAGCTGGAAAGCTTTTGTATTTCACCCAGATCAGCGAGAAGAGAGAGGTTCCGGTATACAGTTCCAAGGCTGATGTTCGGATAGATCTGCTTCATATTCTCATATACAAAATCAGCGGTGGGATGGTCAGTCCTGCCGGTAAGAAATTCCTTGATCGATTCTCTCTGGCGGCTGTATTTCAATGTGGCCATCGGTTTTCCTCCTTTCTCCTTAATAATAGTAATTATTACTGATATTAATATAAAGGATAAAAGCCATTTTGTCAAGAGGATTATGAAATAAAAATTGGAAAATTTTGAAATAAGATTTGCAGGGAAAAGTTGATTTTGTAAATTGACATATATTTTGTTTCGTGTTAATATATGTACAGAAATAAAGGTGTTACCGATAGACGTTAGCCCATTCATATATGTTGTAATAACCGTTCAGTTGGTTGGGCTGGGGCGGTTATTTTTTTTGATTTCCTCCGATCGTGTATCCGAGTCCAAACGCTGTTAAGCATAAGCTTAAAACAGCAATAAGTCCTTCAAGTGTCAACATCATGTCACCTCCTGTTTTAAATTTTCCATTTATGTGGAATTTCTATATATACGGACATGCCGCCGGCCGGCGGCATGTCCGTATATGAAAGTACTTATCTGGAAAATGACAGCTTTTTGACAGAACCTGGATTCCTGGGGGATATAATTGTGATAAAAAAATGAAATAAATGATTGAAAACGGAAAATATTGTCAGTATTGTTATAAAAGGAAAAAACATGGAAAATAAATTGACACATTTTGACGAAAGTGGCAATGCTATAATGGTAGATGTTTCGGACAAGCCCGTTACGCACAGAACCGCCATTGCCACGGGCGCGATCCAGGTGGGTGCCGGGATTATGGAGCGCCTTACCGCCGGAACGGTGGCCAAGGGGGACGTTCTTGGTGTGGCCCGAGTTGCCGGAATCATGTCCGTGAAACACACCTCTGATCTGGTGCCAATGTGCCACCCACTGCCGATCACCAAATGCACCATTGATTTTGAGCTGGAAAAAGAAAAGGGGATTATCCGCACCTTCTGTACAGTGAAGACGGATGGAAAAACCGGTGTGGAGATGGAAGCGCTGACGGGTGTGCAGGTAACACTTCTGACTATTTACGACATGTGTAAGGCAATCGACAAGCACATGGTGCTGACGGATATTCACCTGGTTGAGAAGACTGGTGGTAAGAGTGGGGATTTTTTGTTTTCGAGCTGATGAAGTATCAGTAAATAGAGAACTCTTTTTGCAGGTTAAGATAATAGGAATTTTTATTGAAGGTGATGTCGCTGATAGGCGACATGTCCGTTTAGTAGAAAAAGTTATACTGTCTGATTTAATGGATTGTAATAATATAAACATAAAGTCCGATAATATGTACAGGAGGATGGCTATGAAACGAGTTGCAATTATCACATCCAGTGACATGGGATACCAGGGCAGGCGGGAAGACTTAAGCGGCCCGGCGATTAAAGAGATTGTAGAAAGAGAAGGCTATCAGGTGGTCTCCATGGATATTCTTCCAGATGACCGCTCCATGCTTTCTAAGCGGATGGTAGAAATCGCAGACGAAAACCAGGCGGAACTGATCCTGACCACAGGCGGAACCGGGTTTTCCCCACGGGATGTTATGCCGGAAGCAACAGAAGATATTACAGAACGGAAGGTTCCAGGAATCCCGGAGGCGATCCGTGCCTACAGCATGACCATCACAAACCGCGCCATGCTCAGCCGCGCCACAGCTGGGATCCGCAAGCAGACCCTGATTATCAATCTCCCAGGCAGCCCCAAGGCGGTGAAAGAGAGTCTGGAATACATTATTGGCGCCCTGGGACATGGTATCGAGATCATGACAGGGGAAGCTGGGAACTGTGCCCGATAATAGTTTCTCTAAAACTCTACCATAAATTAACACTCCCCTCCATAGAAGCAGCTGATACTGCGTAGTGGAGGGGAGTGCTGGTTAGATAGTTGTATAAAACTTTCTATTGCTGCTCTTTCATATCCTTAAAGCACTGGCTCGTCACAATCAGCGAATTATGCACCATATCTTCCAGCGCCTGGTTCGTAAAATAAGCGGCGTGGGGCATCATGAGAACATTTGGCATGGAATTCAGGATCGCCATTTCATGGTGTATGATCATCTCATTTTTGTGATCCCTGTAATAGATATTACGGTCTCCGTCGATCACATCAAGTCCGGCGCCAGAAAGGTGACCGCTTTCAAGAGCTTCAATAAGCGCAGCGGAATCCACAATAGGCCCCCGCGCTGTGTTTATCAAAAGTGCGCCCTGCTTCATGAAAGCAATACGGTCGGGATCCATGAAATGATAAGTTTCCTTATTAGAAGCAATATGAAGAGACACAATATCACTTTGTGCAAGGAGTGTGGGCAGATCGCAGTATTCTGCAAAACCTTCCAGATCTTCCTTTGGATGGCGGTTCCAGTATAAGACTCTGCAGCCAAAGCCTGAGAGATGCTTTACAACGGTCTGCCCAATATGACCGGCGCCAATTACGCCCACGGTCATATTGGGAAGCTCACGTCCGCGGATTCCGGACATGGTGTAATCCTGTCCCAGATACCTTTGAAGGATAGGCTTCACATTTCGAAGAAGCATCAGCATCATCATAATGGCATAATCCGCCACACTTGCAGGAGAGTAGGTAATATTAAAAATCTGGATTCCAAGCTTGTGGGCATAGGCCTGGTTCATATGCTCCATACCGATACATCTTGTGACCGCGATCCGCACTCCGCATACGTGAAAACCATCCCACATTTCATCTGTGATATAAGTATCTGACAGAACATTGATACAGTCATAGCCATTGGCAAGGGCAATGTTTGCGGGATTGGGTTTTTCATCTACAAGCTTAAGGTCGATATCATAATTTCTGTAATACTTCTCAAAAATAGGAATTTCTTCCGGTTCAACAGCATAAGCGATCATTTTCATCTGTCTTTTCATTTTCCGTCACTGTCCTTTGTCTATGATATTTCTGTTTTCTGTCAGTATCCGGCAGAATTTTTTCAGATCCTATAATCCGAAATTTTTCCGGATCACATTGGTAAGCAGCTCCGCAGTACCGTCAATGCCAAAATTGTTGCTGTTCAGCATCAGGTCCATATATTCGGTGCTTCCAGGATCATATCCTGCGTAATGTCTGTGGTAAGCCTTTCTGGCCTTGTCTACATCTACACACATTTTCCGGCCTTTTTCCTCAGTCATTCCAAAATATTGTACACAGTTACGAACCCTTGCGTCAAGTGGGGAATAGATGTATACCCGGAGCAGGTTTTTGTGGTCACGCATAAGATAGTCGCTGCATCTTCCCACCATGATACACGGCCCCTTGTCTGCAAAATCCTGTAGCACACACTCCTGGACAGAGAAGATCTTGTCCTGAAGGTCTGTTGTGCCAGAACCCAGGGGGCGCAGCATTTTTGCGTATTTTCCAAGGCCAAATTTTGCCCCTTCCTCTTTATCGCTTATGAGGGAAAGAGGGGCGTTCATTCTCTTGGATACTTCTTCCACAATATCTCTGTCATAATAGCTGATATCCAGCATTTCTGCTACTTTCTTTGCGATGGGACGTCCCATGCTTCCGAATTGTCGTCCAACCGTTACTACGAAGTTTTCCATAATGGTTCTCCTTTCTACTACCTGAAGGTAATGTTCTGCAATGTCTTTTGCTTCGGCTTTGGATTTCTTTTGCACGATGGTAAGTCCTGCCATTACATTTTCCAGAGCTGTTTTATTTTTGAAAAGATTATAATTCTGGAATACCATGGTACTGTTTTGCCGGAGTTCATGGACATCCTTCTTGGTGTGATGGGTGGCGTCTACAGTAGAATCGCCTATGGTTACCAGGCCCTTTGTGGGAACTTCAAGGAAATTGGTGCATCTTAAGAGGGTTGTTTTTCCAGAACCGGATGGTCCTAATATACATACAACTTCTCCTGTATTGATCTAAAAGTTGACTCCTTTCAAAACTTCCAGATCCCCAAATACTTTACGGAAGGATTACAATCATGATGATCTGCAGATATTTTGCAGGAAGGATCAGGTTCAGTCTGGCTCCAAGGACGGAACCGATGATGGCATTGATCCCGGCAATGACAGCTGTAAAACGGTAAACATGTCCGCTTTTTATAAATTTGAAAAGAGAGGTGAAACCTCCCAGAAGACAGGAGCACTGATTGGTCCCTGCGATCAAATGTACGGGAAATCCGGTAAGCATAAAGGTGGGCAGAGTGAGAAGCCCGCCGCCTCCGGATACGGCGTCAATGATTCCGGCAAAGAAGAATGCTATGCTTATGATTACAAACGTAGACATGTGCAGTTCCATGGGCGCCTCCCATAAAGAGTATTTTGTAATAGGGGATTCCAGGGGAATTTCCTGTTAAACAAAAAAGCCAGCGCATATTTGCACCGGCTTCCTTGCTGATTGATTTCTCATATTATTTATCTATTTCCTGAAATTGTCAAGTACTTTTTTACCCTTTTTTTATAGGACGTCTAAAAACCGTTTTATAACGCTTTACTGGTACGATTTTGGTATGATATAATGGTAATATTGAAAAGAAAACACTTGTGTTTTTTTAAATCGACTGGTACGCGCAAAAATACTGAAAAAGGAACCGCGTCTGGAAATACTTAAAAAAGAGGCAGGAAAATGATATTTGATACACATGCACATTATGATGATGAGGCTTTCGAGGGTGACAGAGACCAGCTTCTTTCTTCCATGAAGGATGGGGGAGTGGGCTGTATTGTAAATGTGTGCGCGTCCGTCGACGGATTTGGCGGAACTTTAGAATTGATGGAAGCGTATCCCTTTATGTATGGCGCAGTAGGAGTTCATCCGGATGACGCGGGAATTATGACACAGGATACCCTGGACGAGATCCAGCGGCTTTCCCATATGGAGAAAATGGTGGCCATCGGAGAGATCGGGCTTGACTATTACTGGCACAAGGAGGAGGCGGAGCATAAACGGCAGCAGGAAATGTTCCGCGCCCAGATGGACATTGCCAGGGAAGAGAAGCTGCCTTTTATGATCCACAGCCGTGATGCCGCAGAGGATACCCTGGAGATCGTAAAGGAATATATGAAAAAAGATATGTCAGGCGGGATCATTCATTGTTTTTCCTACAGCAGGGAGATCGCGGCAGAATATCTGAAAATGGGGCTTTATCTGGGAATCGGTGGCGTGCTCACCTTCAAAAATGCAAAGAAGCTGAAGAACGTGGCAGCCATGACACCTTTGTCCCAGATCGTTCTGGAAACAGACTGCCCTTATATGGCACCGGAGCCGAACCGCGGTAAGAGAAATTCTTCCCTGAATCTGCCTTATGTTGCAGAAGCGCTGGCGCGGATCAAGGGAATCACTGCAGAGGAAGTGATTGCGGTGACAGAAGAGAATGCGAAGAAGCTGCTGTTTAAATAGATGAAGGAAGAAAAATGTTGTGATAAATAAAAGCAGCCTTCCGCAAGGTGTAAGATTCATAGAGATTCTAAAGCCTGTGCTGTGGATGGCGTGAATTATAAGAAACAAGGAGACTGATCATGCAAAGTCAGCTGGTATTTCAGGAAAAAAAGGAGCGGGAGCGCCTGCGGATACAGAATAAGCTGCTGTCACAGGCAGAAAAACCTGCGCTGGAGCATTTTTTTAAGGGGAAATCAGGGCTTTCCGTTCTGGACATTGGCTGCAATGATGGAAACAGAACCTTTCAGCGTTTTTCCGACCAAAGGGTTTCCAGGGTAATTGGCTTGGAATACAACCAGGAACTGGTGGAAAAAGCCCACAGACAGTATGGAAATTCCAAATTCTTTTTTTATCAGATGGATGTGGAGAGTCAGTCCTTTTCTAAAGATCTGCAGAATCTGGTGGATGCTTCTGACGGAGGACAATTTGATCTGATCTGTCTTTCTTTTGTATTAATGCATTTGCTGGATGGAAAGAAGCTGCTTCGCACATTGGAACAATTTCTGAAAAAAGACGGAGTGCTCTTCATTACGGAAAGCAATGACTGTGCTTCCACACTTGTTCCAGATGAGAAGAACCTTCTGGAACAGTTTCTGGATATTTTAAACCAGGATAAATATGCAGGGCGAAGAGATACCGGTGCCAAGGCTTCTGGCTGGCTGGCGGATTTTGGCTACGGTAACATTCACGTATGGAGTCAGGGGATTTCTGCTGGAAAGGAAGAGCTGGAACGGAAAAATCAGATTTTTCAGACCTTTTTTTCTTATCTGCCGGAGGATGTGGAAATTCTGCTGGCAGAAGAACCAGATAACAGGGATTATCAGGAGTGGCAGAAGTGGCTCGGAGAGAATTACGAAGGGCTTCGGCAGCAGATTCTCAGTAAGGATTCGGAAATTACCATGGGAATGCAGATTTTGTCCTGCGAAAAGGTGGGTTTATGACACAAGAGATACAGAAGATAAAGACTTTTTGTGGAGAATTTTATCTGCGTCCATTGAAAAAAGAAGATATAGAGGAAACACTGCAGCTTATGGATCAGTGTGTGGGGGAAAATCTGTATCAGAAAGCGGAGCTTGAACAGACCATCGGGCGCCAGGACAGGGCATTTCTTTTGCTGAAAACGGCAGAGGAAGAGCTGGCTGGATATATTTATTATTATCTTACGTCGGCGGATCAGATTGCAGAGGATGCCAGGCTTGCAGTGCAGAAGATCAGACAGGTTTGCGGGCAGGGGGCGCTGGCGCCGGTAAGGGAGTCTCGGTCGGTGAGAAAGCCTCAGCTCGTAGGAAAGCTTCAGTCCGTAGGGATAAAAGAAGCGTTTCGCAGGCAGGGGCTGGCGGTTCTGATGATGGAGTATGCGCTGGCGCAGTTTGCAGGGAAGGGCGTGGAGAACGTGTTTATCATCTGTTGGAATGCGGGAGGTAAAGTTCCCCTGGAAAAAGCCCTTCAGAAGTGCCAGTTTGTTCATCTTTCTTCGGCGAAGCAGATCTGGTATGACAAGAAAGACCTTTTTTGCCCATATTGCAAGGGACGCTGTAAGTGTGATGCAGAGGTTTACTTTAAAAGAATCCGTACAGGGAATCCAACAGAAACCTAAGCTTTACAGGTGGTAATTGGAAACGGCGCGGAACCGTTTCGGGTAACTATTCAGAAGGCAGTATTCCGCGAAGCGTGTAACTGTGAAGGTTTTGAACAGTTACCGTTTTGAAAATAATAAGAAACTTCAGGAAAGGAACTACAAATGAAAATCAAACTTCTTCCCAAATTTATTCTTTCACTTGGTATAATCGGTGTGATCCTGACCATCGCGATTTCCCTTTTTAGCTACAGAAGTTCCAGGTCCTATCTGGAGAACCTGTATGCACAGCGGGTTATGACCAACTGCAACAGTATTGCGGATATGCTCTCAGTGCAGGATGTGGAGAAGATCCTGGCGGAAGGCGGAGATCAGACAGAAGAGTATTCGGAAATGGCCGCGCTGTTTAACAAGCTGAAAAAAGATGGGGATGTTACCTATTTGTCCCTGGTTGTGCCAGATGAGGACAGCGTTCATTTCTACATAGATGCCATGGTGGAAGAGATGGGCGATGATCCGGCGAACCAGATCGCTTACGGAAGTGACATTCTGTACACGGATGCTGCCAACCCGAATGATCCGGCTGATATGGAGAAATACATTACCATATGGAACCAGTACCAGCAGAACAAAGGTGTGGACCGTCCGCTTGTGACGGACAATAGCTACGGCTATAATTATACTGGGATTTCCGTAATCCTGGACGAGGAAGGAAAGGCAATCGCAGAGATCCAGTATATTCTGGATATGAAGGATGTTCGAAATTACCTGAATTCTTTTCTCATCAATATGTTTCTGATTTCTTTTTGTATTATCGCTGTGACTATGGCTGCGTATATTGTCTTTGTACGGAAGACTATCACCACACCTATCAGCAAGCTGGCTGATTTTACCCAGGAGATCACCAAAAGCGGAAAGTTTGAAGATCAGAGGATCACCATGAAAACTGGGGATGAAATCGAGGCGCTCAGTGATTCCTTCAATTTTATGCTGGAAGAGCTGGAGAACTATATTGCCAATCTGTCCAAGGTGACAGCTGAGAAGGAGAGGATCGGGACGGAGCTGGATATTGCCAGAAACATTCAGGCATCCATGCTGCCCTGTATTTTCCCGGCGTTCCCGGACCGGAAGGAATTTGATATCTATGCGACCATGACGCCTGCCAAGGAAGTGGGCGGTGATTTTTACGATTTCTTTATGGTGGATGAAACCCATCTGGCCATTGTTATGGCGGACGTTTCCGGAAAGGGTGTTCCGGCAGCGCTGTTTATGGTCATTGGAAAAACGCTGATCAAGGACCATACCACACCAGGAAGAGATTTAGGCGAGGTCTTTTCCACAGTAAATAATCTTCTTTGTGAGGCGAACAGTGAGGGCTTGTTTATCACTGCTTTTGAAGGGGTGCTGGATCTTGTGACGGGAGAATTCTGCTTCGTAAATGCCGGTCATGAAATGCCGTTTATCTGTAAGGCTGGCGGCAGCTTTGAAGCTTATAAGATCCGTCCGGGCTTTGTTCTTGCAGGATTTGAGGATATGAATTATAAGGCTGGCTGCATGACCCTGGATGTGGGAGATATGATCTTCCAGTACACTGATGGTGTGACAGAGGCTACAAATGCGGAGAATCAGCTTTATGGAATGGAGCGTCTGGAGCAGGTTCTGAACCGGGTGAAGGACAAAGTGCCATCAGAAATTTTACCGGAAGTGAAGAAGGATATCGACATTTTTGTTGGGGAGACGCCGCAGTTTGATGATATCACTATGCTTTGTGTGGAATATAAGGCGAAGATGGAGAGAGCGTGTCTGTGATGTGAGTTGTCTGGTAAGGTCTGAAAAGCGGATTCATAGCTGCAAAGTGAATAATTACTGGTTTGTATAATTGTAAAAAATATAAAAGAAAAAGGCTGGATTCTGGAAGTAAGATACTTTTCAGAATTACAGCCTTTTACTTTACGCGTTTTCATATTTTGACATTGGTGCTTTGGGGGACGGTATATCCGTCTGTTTCGCGGCCTGACAGCTCAAAAATTTATTTGGTACCGAAAATTCTATCTCCGGCGTCGCCAAGTCCCGGGCAGATATATGCACGGTCGTTCAGCTCTCTGTCCAGATGGCCTACATAGATCTGTACATCCGGATGTACTTCGTGAAGACGTTTCAGACCTTCCGGAGCAGCGATCACGAACATACACTTAATGCTCTTTCCACCATGCTCTTTAATGAAGTTAACAGCAGCGATAGCAGATCCGCCAGTAGCCAGCATTGGGTCAACCATAACGATGAGACGCTGGTCAATGGGATCCGGAAGCTTACAATAGTACTCATGAGGCTCATGGGTAACCGGATCACGGTAAAGACCGATGTGACCGATCTTAGCAGATGGAACCAGGGTAGTGATACCATTTACCATTCCAAGACCTGCACGAAGTACAGGAACAACAGCAAGCTTCTTACCGGAAATCATAGGAGTCTTGCAAGTCTCAATGGGAGTCTCAACCTCAACATCCTCAAGGGGAAGATCACGAAGCGCCTCAAAACCCATAAGAACTGCGATCTCCTCAATAAGTTTACGGAATTCGTTTGTTCCGGTATTCTTATTACGAAGAATGGAAATCTTATGCTGGATCAGTGGGTGGTCCATAATAAATACATTGTCCATATCTGAAAAATTTGGCATGATAAAAACCTCCGTAGTGTAATAAAAGTTGCCATTGCCCTATGCAACAGCAATCTCCCTGTAGGAATACTGTAAAAATGATGTTACTGTTTACTTCGTGATCAGTAACACGCTTCGCGATGCACAGAAATCATGCTTTCACATGATTTCGCGCCGAGGTTCTCGGGTTTTCTGTGAGCTTTGCTCACAAAAAACACCTCGCGGAACATTACCTGTGAACAGTAATAAAATGATATCGCACTTTCCATAGAAAGTCAATCATTGTAAAAACTTGTCGTATACTTTATACTATGACAGAGGTGTTGCGCAGTTTATTGCGGCAATATGGGAAAAGAAGTTGCGGCTCATTATGCAGCGGTGACGAAATACGATACTGTTTACAGTATAAGCCGCATTGGTACATCTCATACTAGAGCATGTTTGAAAAATCATTCCCGCAATCTTCAAACATGTTCTAATGCATGGGAAAAGGAGGAGCTTTATTTATGAAGTTCAGAGTTGAAGGCGTTTATGATGCCAAAAAGCTGGGAATCCCGCAGATGTTGATTCTGGGGCTCCAGCACATGTTTGCCATGTTTGGTGCAACCATTCTGGTGCCGATCCTGGTAAACAATTATTTTCACGGTGAAGGTTTATCCATTCAGGTAACTTTGTTTTGCGCCGGATTTGGAACACTTCTGTTTCATGTACTGACCAAGATGAAGGTACCTGCATTCCTTGGATCCTCATTTGCATTCCTTGGCGGTTTCGCCACAGTTGCAGAACTGGATACCGGAATCTTTGCAAACATGTCTTATGGAGAGAAGCTTCCATACGCATGCGGCGGTGTGTTTGTAGCAGGACTTCTGTACCTGGTACTGGCCATGATCGTTAAGGTTATCGGTGTAAAACGCGTTATGCGTTATTTGCCGCCAGTTGTAACCGGTCCTATTATTATCTGTATCGGTCTTAGCCTGGCACCATCTGCGATCAGCAATGCCTCCAAGAACTGGATCCTTGCCCTGATCGCACTTGGAACTGTCATTTTCTTCAATATCTGGGGCGTTGGAATGTTCCGTATCATTCCGATCCTGATGGGGATTGTGGTTTCCTATGTAGTAGCCCTGATTATGAATGCCTTTGGCATGACAAACGCAGACGGAAGTGCAATCCTCAGCTTTGCTGGCGTAGCTGGCGCACCAATTGTGGGTGTTCCGAAATTTTTCCTCTGTAAATTTAATATCACTGCAATCCTTGCAATGGCACCTATCGCTATCGCTTCCATGATGGAGCATATCGGTGATATTTCCGCCATTTCCGCAACCGTTGACCGCAACTTTATCGAGGATCCGGGACTTCACCGCACCCTGCTTGGCGACGGTCTTGCAACCTCCCTGTCCGCAATGATCGGTGGACCTGCAAACACAACCTACGGTGAGAACACCAGTGTTCTTGCCCTAAGCCGTGTTTATGATCCAAATGTAATCCGTCTGGCAGCTGTTTATGCAGTTATCCTCAGCTTTATCCCGAAGATGGCAGAGGTGATCAGCTCCCTTCCGTCCGCGATCATCGGTGGTATCAGTTTCATCCTTTACGGAATGATCTCTGCGGTTGGTGTCCGTAACGTGGTTGAAAACAAAGTAGACCTGACACGTTCCCGTAACCTGGTGATCACAGCAGTTATCCTGGTTTGCGGACTTGGTATTTCAGATGGATTTACTTTTACCATTGCAGGCGCACATATCACTCTTACAGGACTTGCACTTGCGGCAATCGTAGGAATTCTGCTGAACGCTGTCCTTCCGGGAAATGATTATGTGTTTGAGTCTGTAAAGAAAGAAGAGCTGGAAGACGATTAATCGTTTGTGAAAAATATATAAAAAGAACCCGATTCAAGAAAGTTAAATGTTTCATACATTTATTTATCATAGTGAATCGGGTTCTTTTTTTGTTTACTGATATCGTTTAAAGCTTTCTGCTTCAGGCGCAGAACTTTATAATGCAGGATTTATTAGAATATGTAAAATTATTCCTGCAATTTGTAAGTCTTAGAAACTTCCTCCCGTACCGCCGTGGTCGCTGTCGGAACCGCCTGAAGAACTGTCGTTCTTGGGCTTTTCGGTTCTGGTAACGGTATGATACAGGAAAATATCGTTTGATCTTGTTACATCCATACTTCCCTTACGTACATAATCCACTGCGCTGTCCTGGGGGCGCACACTCTTCAGCTGGGCTCTCATACCCATGGTGCAAAGGAACGCAAGCACAAGTCCTATACCCAGTGAAATAAGGATCCACATGGGAGAAAAGGGCTCTGTATAAGGCTCCCCGTTAGCTGCCATCTCCAAGAGATTCCCGCACAGGTCTGCGTAGGTGTCGAAGGCTCCGTAGAAGTCTTCATCCTTTAACAGAGGCTCCACATTGTCTTTCAGATAAGCAAGTCCGTCATCATTAAATGCGGTCATTCCATATCCGTGGGTGGTAATGTGCCATTTACGGTCTCCGATGCTGACCATGAAAAGGATGCCGTCATAATTCTCGCCGACGCCGTAGCCGTTTTCATCGAAGAAATGGTCTGTAAAGAAGTTCATTTCATAGCCTTTTTTCGACTCTACTGTGGCGACTGCCACTTCGCAGCTGTATTCGTCGGTGAGGGTTTGCAGCTTGTCCAGAAGCAGAGACTCTTCCTCATCTGTGAGAAGATCCGCCTCGTCCTTGACAAGGGAAAAGTCGTCGGAAGCTACAAAGTCCTGATAAGGGTCATATTCTTCATCACTGTTGGATGCGGCCTGTACAGTAGAAGCTCCTGTACCTGGCAAAGAGGTATTAAAAGGCGTATCTGCACCTAGAATGGCTGCACCGAAAAGGCTTCCCACTCCCAGAGCTGCCGCCAGGATAATTCCTATAGATTGTTTTTTCATAGCATGCTCCTCCTTAAAAGTATGTGTGAACCAGCCATGCAATTACATAGGCTGCTACGGAAAAGCCTGCAGTCAGTCCAAGGAACCATCTGGTGAAAATACCCTTGTCTACAGGCAGATTGCCCACAAATTTACCAGTCTGGCCGTTCATGCCGAACAGGTAGTGGTTACCCTTCCAGGTAGTGGAAAGAAGCCATACTGGGAAAAGGGCGTAGTGGGTTTTACCGCCTTTTAGCTGAATGCGGGTGTCCTCTGGGGTAACGGTGTCATAGCCGATGACGGTGTCGCGGAAAGCGTCCTCAGAGGCTCTTTTCACACGCTGGTTGGCACGCTCAGCACATTCCTCTGCTGACACGTCGTATTTGTCTGCTACATAGCCTGCCAGATACGGTGTGGCAAAGTCTACGGCCTCAGAGGTCACATAAGGCTCCAGAGATTCTGTTAAATCGTTGTCAATCTTGGAAGAACCATCTACCGGGATCTGGTTGAAGCCAATGTTTCCAGCACGGAAAACAGAGTAATGACTGGTTTCCGTGTAATCGTAATCGCTGTCGCTCCAGCAGCGGGTCTTGGTAGCGTGGTAGCGGATATCTGCAGAGGCATCTGTATCAAAGAGCCAGAAAGGTACATAGACACCTTTGATTTCGTCAATATGGTTTTCCTTCTTGAACACCTTTGGAAGAAGGATCTTGCCGTGAAGGTGTTTGGAAAGGCCTGCTTTGGCTGCCTTTTTGTCCAGCTTAAAGGGAATGATGAAGTCTGGACGGAGGGCACCGGAAAACTTGCCGGACATGACCACCGGATTTCCACAGAAGGGGCAGCTGGATGCACCGGTGCTTTCATCTGCAACGATCTCGCCGCCGCAGGACTGGCATATGTAGACGGACATGCCGCTGGCCTCGTCTTCCTTCCAGGCGTTGTCAGAGGCATTTTCCCAGCTATAGTCATCGGTCTGTTGTTCAGCTGCGGCTTCGTTAAACTCTTTGACGGCTTCCATATCAAATTCAGTGTCGCAGTAAGGGCATTTCATCTTCTGAAGCTTACTGTTGAATTCAATGGCTCCACCGCAGCAGGGGCATTTATATTCAAGTAAATCGGACATAGTTTATCTCCTCTCGGAATATGGGATATCTGCGCATTTAAACAATAGAGTTTAAATGCGCAGCATATATAGGGCATTGCGGTTTATTTACTGGATATCTCCTTCATTAAAAGGATCTCCGCAATTCGGGCAGAATTTTGGCGGATTGGCTGGATCTGCCGGTTCCCAGCCACACTTGTCACAGCGGTAGCGGGGCTTCATTGCCGGCTTGGGAGAACCGCAGTTGGAGCAGAATTTGCCTGTATTTACAGCACCGCAGGAACAGGTCCAGCTTCCGCCTGCCGTAGGAGCCTGTGGCTTTTTCGCACCGCATTCCGGACAGAAATTGCCGGAAACCACAGCGCCACAGGAGCATTTCCACTGCTCAGCGGAAGGAGCGGACTGTGCCGGGGAAGCCATCTGCGGCTGAGCTGGCTGCTGTGCCATCTGCTGGGCAGCCTGCTGCTGTCCCATAGCGTAAAGGTTTTGCGCATTAAATCCACCGGCCATATTTGCCATATTCATTCCCATGAAACCAGTCATAGCGCCGCCTGCATTGCCCGCTGCTGTTTTCATAGCGTCTGCCTGTGCCCCTGCAAGAGTAGCAGCTGCCATAGCTGGATTGCGGAGGATAGCCATGCGCTGAGCCTCTTTGATCATCTTCGCATCTTCTTCTGGAAGAGTGATAGGGTTCATGGCGACAGAAACGATCACAAGACCGCGAAGCTGGCTCCATTTCTGGGTAAGAGCCTGGTTCATGGCATCACAAAGCTCCATTGCATGAGCGGGAAGTGCACTTGGGCGGATTCCCTGCTGGGAGATGGTTGCAAATGCGGGCTGGAGGGCGGAGATGAACTCTGTTTTCAGCTGGCCCGCGATTTGCTCTTTGTCATACTGTTGCTCGAAGTTTCCGCACACATTGGAATAGAAGAGAAGCGGGTCGGCAATTCGATAAGAATAAACACCGCTGCAGCGGACAGAAACGTCAATGTCCAGTCCGATATTCTGGTCTACCACGCGGAATGGGATCGGATTCGGTGTGCCGAATTTGTTGTCTACCAGTTCCTTAGTGTTGAAATAGTAAACACGCTGGTCTTTGCCTGTGTCACCGCCGAAGGTGAAACGTTTTCCAATAGTATGGAAGGTATTCAGAATGGCGTCGCCCAGATTGCCGGAAAAAATACTTGGCTCAGTGGAAGCATCGTAGGTGTACTGGCCAGGCTCTGCGCAGATATCTACGATCTTGCCCTGCTCTACGATCATCATACATTGTCCGTCTGCAACGGCGATTCCGGAACCGCTGGTGATGATGTTGTCGCTTCCTTTGTTATTGGAAGAACGCTTGGAGGTGCGCTTCTGGCCTTTCACCGCCAGAACGTCGTTGTCAATGGCATCGCAGTAGAAAAATTCTTTCCACTGGTCTGCAAGTGTGCCGCCTGCGGCTCCCAGTGCTGCTTTAATAAGTCCCATAATAGTAACCCCTTTCTTTTAAATCGTCCAAAGGCTGTAGATAAAAAACTGAATTTTTCATTGTACAGCAGTTGTCCGAGCGTTTTTTCGTTTATGCGCTTATATTTAAAGTTTATATGATTTTATCTGAAAAAACAAGCAACCTGTGAAAAAAGACAGGTTTTCGTGAAAATAAGACGTTATTTGCACGCGTAAAAAAAATCCACAGCCTATTCATATAGTACTGTGGATTTTGGGCATTCGAAATACGAATTTTAGTCATTTTTATTCTTCTGAATCGTCCTCGGAATAATCAGAGCCATCGGATTCGGAGTTGTCTGCTTCGGAGCTGTCGCCGGAAGTGCTGTCGGAGCTGCTCTGGCTGGAAAGGTTCTGATAGTACCAGGAAGAAGTGATGGAATCATTATCTTCTACATAATTTCCATTGGAATCCATCATATTTCCATCAGAATCAAAGGTGACATCCATAAGATCTGTCTTCGTAGATGGTGTAACATTCATGGACATGATCTCGTCATACTTGGTTGAAAGATTCTCAAGGGAGAATTCATCTCCGATAGATTCGCGGACGCTGTGAACAGAGGCCAGTGCATCTGTATAGTCATCCAGCTTGTAAGGAGCATATTCCTTATTGTCATAGCTGTAATGCATTACCAGCGGCGTCAATGCAGCATCCTGGATCTCAACGGTGGTCTGGCCGCCTTCTACAGTCTTCTGGATGGTAAAGGTTGCCATTCCGCCAAGAAGCTGCTTCAGCGTTTCCTGTCCGGTGACAAAGTTGCCAAGGGAATAGTAGATCAACATGTTGTGACCGGAATCATCGGTAAGATAACCGAAAGGCTGAAGCACATTAGGATTGGTGCCGATCACAACATCCACACCCTGTTCCATAAGGAAGTTCGCCCATTCTTTCTCATATTCGGTAGGCATAGGCTCTTCGGTCTTACCCCAGTTTGCGCAGAAGATCACACAATCAGCTGAGGACTTCGTCTGCTTGATGGCTGCAGCAACATCGGTGGTGGTGAAGGTATCGATCATAGAACCTTTGGCGGAAGTGGAGTTGCTTCCTGCAGTACCGGAGCTGGAAGAATCCTCGGTGCCCTCTTCGGAGGACTGGTCAGAACCTGTGTCCTGGCTGCCATATGCCGGGAATGTATAGTCCAGGATGGCAATCCTGATTCCGTTTATCTCCACGATCTTTGGGGCATCTGTGCCGGTCTGATTCTCATGGATACCTGCCAGTGTTACATCCGGATGGCTGGTTTTCCAATAGTTCAGGGTTTCGGTGATCATGGAAGTGCCGTTGTCGTCAATGAGGGAAGTGGCGGATGTGACCACATTAAATCCTGCATTTACCAGGGCATCCCCAATCTCAGTGGGGGTGGCATAAGGAGCGGTACCACTAACTGCATTATGATCTGCGGTAAATGGTGTCTCCTGGTTTACGATGGAGATGTCAGCTGCCTGAATGTCAGCTTTCAGGTTGGCGTAAACGCTGTCGTAATTCCAGGTGCCGCTGTCTGATTGTCCGGATGAAAGAAGGCTTGGCTGTACCAGGTTGTCGCCAACTGCAAGAACTGTGGCGGTGGTGACTTCCGGAGTGGCAACTGCCTCGGCTTCCTCCTTTTGTTTCTGGGCCTCGGCTGTTTTCCTGGCCTGGGCAGCAGGCTGCCGGATCATGGTGTAGTCCATCTGGTTAAAAATCAGGCACAGAACAATGAGGACTGCCACAGATACCAGAAAGCTGGTTCTGGAATTCAGCCGTTCTTTATAATTTAATGGAATATTATCTCGTTTTTTCATGGTTTTATTCCTTTGTTATGAATGTAGGAAAGCTATGTTTGCTAATTTGCATTTATTATAGCAAATTATTGTGACCAAAGAAAGAAGTTATTACATAAATCTTTAAAAAAATGTTACAGAAAGCTGCTGTTCACAGATATTATTCCACGAAGGTATGTGAACGAAGCAAATTGCAGCTATGTTTATCCGATCTTCTCGTTAATATATTTTCGCAGCACTGGAAACTGTACCGGTCCGATGGACAGGATCTGCTGATGAAAAGCTTTCAGGTCAAAATTTTCCCCAAGGAGAGTCTGCTGTTCTTCTTTCAGATCAAGAAAATTTAAGTATCCAACATAGTATTTCAGATAATTAGTCGGAGTTTCTGCGATGTAGCGGTAAATTTCAGCAGTGACATGGGCGTCACGAATCCCGAAAAGGTTCAGGAACCTGGCGGCCTGGGTGGGGGTCCAGCCGCGGTAGTGGATTCCCACATCCAGAAGGGAGTAGATGCACAGGTTGACACTGCGGTTTAACCAGGACAGGCGGGTGTAGGCGGAGGCTTCCTCTGGGGACAGGGTGGTGCTTTGAGAAGCCGCTGTCACAGAACCTGGCAAGGAGGGTGTGATGGTGGATTCGGAGAAAGTATCTGAAGCCTGGAGGCCGGCAGTCGCAGGTGGGTCAGTGATTTCCGCGGCAGGGCCTTGGGCTGCGGACAGGTAGCTGGCTGCGTAACCGTAGGCATAACTTTCCACATAGGTTGCCCAGCCTTCCACATATCCGCTGTAGTCGATCAGATAACGGATGTGGGAAGGATTTTGCCGTCCGAAATAGACCGTCTGGTAAAGATGCCCGGGAAACCCTTCGTGGGCCAGTGTGGTAAAAAGCTCCAGATTGGAGATCTGCCGTCCGTGATTGATGTAGATCACATTTGGCGCACCAGTGTCCATTGGCGGTGTCAGGTAAAATGCCGGGCTTAGAAATTCTTCCATAGATTTATGCACAGAACGGATCTCAAAGTCCACAGAAGGTGTGGATGGAAAATCCTGGGAAATAGCAGTCTCCAATGTGGTGATAATCTGCTCCGGCTCCATGCCTGGCAGATCTGCTTTGGCTTCCAGAAGGGAAAAGAGTTCCGGATATTTTTCCAAAAGAAGGGAAAGCTCCTGGGAGTCTGCGGAAAGCTGCTGGGTAAGGCGTTTTTCCAGCTTTTCCACAGGCAGGTAGATTCCAACCTGACTTTGGAGCAGGTATTGGTAATATTCTTTTCCACCGGAGAAATTCGCCAGTCCTCCTGTGTTTTTGCCGGTGCCCCGGAGCTGTTCCAGGCCTTCGATCAGCTTCTGATAGGCAGGGAGAACTTTTTCCTGAAGGATTTGTTTGTGGGTTCGGATTAGCTGTTCCTGGTCCTGGCTGGAGAGCTTGCCGTAGTTCTTCAGCTTCTGGGAAAAAATTTCCAGCATATAGTTGGAATCCGGGTTCTGTATAAAGGCGCGGCACTGTTCCTGGATGCGGTCAAGGGTTTCGTCGCACATGAAAAATCCGGCGTCTGATTTTGCCTGCTCAAATGCAAGAATGCTTTGGAAGTAGTCACCGGTGCTGCACAGAAGGTTCAGGTAATCGGTGATGTCCTGATTTTCATAAAAAGCGTATTCTGCCAGAAGGACAGGCAGCTGGGCCTGGATGCCAAGGCTTGGACTGAGGGGTTCTTCCAGAAGATACCTGTCTCCCAGGGTGGCTTCTGTATGGTAGTAAAGAAGCAGCAGGTCCAGGGTGAGACGGTTGGTGGCAGAGAGTTTGGATGTGGAAAAGGTTTTTAGCTTTTTTTCATAGTCCAGACACTGGGCAGCTGCTTTTTCGTTGTCCTGGGGGATGGTGCCAAGGGTGGCACGTGGGCGGGAGATGCCCTGCTTTTCCGGGTAGGCCAGGGAATAGTGGAGATTCAGGGCGTTTCCGGAAATTTCCTTTTCAAATATGGATTCTGCAAATTTTTCGAAGTGGGCGTTTTCAGAAAATATGTGGCTGGAAAGCCAGGTGAAGGAGAGGAACAGGAGCAGAAAAATTGCAGGAAGCATTATATTTTTATGAAATGGAAATGAGGAATTAAAAAAGTTGTTTTGTGAGAAAAAAGTATGAAATTTACTCCTGTTATTTGAAAGGGTCTTTTCGGTTTCGGCATGCTCTCGGCAATTATAATCTGTGGATTTGGGAGTATCTGGCATAATATGCCCTCCGAAGCAGGGGGGATTTCTACTATATTATTGAGAATTTCGGTAGAGTATGCGGGATATTTGGTTCCATGGCGCCCGTCGTATGAGGAGTTTGTGTACGGGACTGGCGGTCTGACGAAAATGAAGTGTGACGGAATGTTGAAGTTGTGGAATTTCACGGAAAACCGGTTTTCCCGGTAGGCGGAGGGAAAATTGACGGCGGCAGGTTGTTGTGATATTATACGTAACTGTTACATAAGCTTAATAAAAATGTAACAATTGAAGGCGAAAGAGTATATCGCGAAAGAATGAAACGGGTTACTGTTCGGGATTTGCACCGTAATGTTAGAGCGACTCCAGAAAACAGTAATGGAAAGGAAATTTCCGGATCTGGAAATGAAGGGTAATTTTATATAAATCGAGAGGTGTATGAATGTTAAAAAATAAAATGAAAAAACTGGCTTGTGGGATGACAATGTGTATAACAGTCTGTTCCCAGATGATTTTTCCACAGACTGCATTTGCAGCGACTGAGGCTGCTGTGAAAAAAGCAGGTGAGGCGTTTATGGCTGAGATGCCAGAGGAAGAAGTGGAAGGGGCTCAGACAGTTGGGGCGGCAAATGAAGCTGTGAGTGCTGAGAATACTGAGGAAAACGTCGCTGAAAACACGGAGGCGCTGAATGAGAAGGGCGTAGATGGAAATGAGAATGCTGATGATGAGGAAGATACCGGGGATGTACTCTCAGAGGAAGAGCTCCGCCAGCAGATCGTGGATTTTGCCCTGCAGTTTGAGGGAAATCCTTATGTTTACGGTGGGACAAGCCTGACAAATGGGGCGGACTGCTCGGGGTTCGTGCTGTCTGTGTTTGCCCAGTTTGGATATTCTCTGCCCAGGGTGGCGGCGGACCAGTATTATCAGTCTGCGAAAAAGAGTGTGGCAGACTTAGAACCAGGAGATCTGGTCTTCTACGGAAGTGGGATCAGCCATGTAGCACTTTATATTGGAAACGGACAGATCATCCATGCCAGCACATCTGCATCCGGAATCAAGATTTCCAATTATGATTATGAAGCTCCTGTGGGAGTGGGAGCTTATATTGAAGTAGATGGTTTTGTCAGTGAATAAGGATGAGAGACTGGAAGTATTTTACATGTTCCAGTACTTGCGCAGGGGAAGGGTCCCCGGTCTTAGAAAGCCTTTTTCAAACACGCTCTAGCGAAATACACAGGGGAATGGTGAGAGAACAAATTTGATTTGTGCGTATTTTGTAAGGTATTGTAAATACGATATTTTTCAAGTGGAAATGGCGAAAAATGTTGAAATTGGCAGATTGCACAAAGACTTCTTGAAAATGTGGATAGGTGAATTAGTCCAGCAAAAGTTTTCCACTTTTCAAAATATGGAAAAACGCTGAAAAATCAAGTTATGCACAAAGTTATCCACATTATCCACATGGAAAAGCATGTGGATGAGTTGATTTACATAATGGGAATCGAAACAAATGTTTTGGTTATTGTTATGAAAATGTAAAATTCGACAGAAATCGGGAAAAAGGTATTGACTTTTACAAAATCAAAATATTATAGAATATTTGCAGAAAAAATAACAATTTAGGAATTTGAGAGAAAACTATCTGATAATTTTAAGGCTTTAAATTGACTGGCTGTTGGGTGGTTGCAATAATAAAAACAGAGAGTACAAGAGTTGCTAAAATAGTTTTTTATTCATATTCTTCTATAATAAAGTGAATTTTCAGTGTAAAAAAGGGACTGTCTTCTGACAGTCCCTAGAGTCTGTATTACCATAACATAAACTGGAAATCGGAATAAAGTGGGGTTGGCTGTCCTTCGTAATGGTAGTAGTCAGAGCCAGGTGCTTTGTAATATTGTGGCTTTTTCGTTGTATGGTAGGTAACGGTGATTGCAGTAGCGTTTTTCAGAGAAGCCTTCTGTCCGTTTTTAATCTTTTTGGTGAAAGCTTTGTTACCCTTTCTATAAGCAATTTCGATAAAATCAATTTTGTAATTTTTAGCAGCAGTAGCTTTTATCTGTGTTTTTCCAGAGCGGGAAATTTTGGCACCATACTGCCAGTAACCTTTGATTGCAGAAGCATAATTTTTGGAGCCGACCTTAAATGATTTAAAAACTGCGGGATGCTGCTTGAAGGTTACCTTGCAGGATAACTTATAGCTTTTACCATTTTGGTTAACCACAAAGCTGAAAGTAGATTTTTCTCCGGCCTTAATCTTGTGATTTTTCATGTAGAACTTATTGCTTTCACAAATCTGGATGGCATTTAATCCCTGGCGAGTGTAAGCTGTGTAGTATTTGTTGGACGATTTTATGTTGGTGATAGTTGCTGTGGATGAAAGATTTTTGATGTAAATATAGCCACTTACAGATGTCTGATTTACGTTTTTGACAGGGGCTAATTTTTCAAAATAAAGGGTCTGAGTTTGGGGACAAGCAGGTGCTTTGGCAGCTGCATTTGCCAATAATGGGGTGACGGCGACTAACAGCAGGCATGCAAGAAAGCCGCAAAGTGTCTTTTTCATTTTCTTCATTTTATTTTCCTCCCTACATTTTTGTTTAATGGTTGTAAATTTTCTTCTCCTTTCTGATGAATTTTAGCGTATGTTTTTTATTATTGTACCGATAATAATCGGCATAGTCAATTCCATTTAAACAATTTACATTGAATGATGTGTTTGCGTTTCGAGAAGGCGAGTGAAAATAGAGCTTTTTGAAATTGTATTCAAGTGAATCATTAAAAAGAGGTTTGCTTTGGGAAAAGAGTGAGATCTCAATTTATGATGAAGTGGGTTAAAATCCCCGGAAGCCTTAATTTTACTGGCTTTTAGAGTACAAAAAAACACCGTCCCCGCGGCAATCGCTTTGTCCGCAAAAACAGTGCTTTCAGTGCGCCTTCAGGGGTTCGAACCCTGGACACCCTGATTAAGAGTCAGGTGCTCTACCAACTGAGCTAAAGGCGCATCTCGTATTTTGCTGAGTTGTTATTTCCTCAACGCAAGATGTATTATATATCAGGTGTGTACCAAAAGTCAATAGGAATTTTATAATTTTTTTAAATTTTTTCGAAAACTTTTACGATTGCTATTTTGTGGGTTGAAAAGTTCTTCAGGAGGGACGCATTTGGACAATGGGTATTACTCACTCGCCGGCGCAACGCTCCAGCGAACTAATCGCTAACTTCGACTAATGCGTTCGGGAGAGCCCTCACGCATAAGTCTACGTAAGCGCTGGATTTCGCCTACGCTAAGGGCGCGCCTGAAATGGCTCGCTGGAGTAATACCCATTGCCCAAATGCTGTGTACTGGCTGGGACTAGCTGGTACATAGAAACTTTC
>NZ_JAJBMO010000021.1 GCF_020537505.1 Blautia glucerasea
CCCATTGTCCGAATGCGTCCCTCTTCGACGAACTTTTCAACCCACAAAATAGCAACAGTAAAAATGGCCCTTGCGGACCGTAAGCACTTATAAAATGCTTACATCGCAAAGGCCATTATTCTTTCTACAATAAATACTGCGCCACAGGCCAAAAGGGCTACGGTGAGTAAGCTCTTCTCTTTATATGCTGCAATCAGGGCTACGATGAATCCCACTACCGCAGAAATCACACTGGCGGTAGCGGACAGGATTGCAGGGAAGGTCATGGCTGCCAGGCATGCGTAGGGCACGTAGAATAGGAAGGATTTTACGAAAGGATTGGTAATTTCCTTCTTGGCCAGAGCCAGAGGCAGCATTCGGATCAAATATGTAACTCCTGCCATAACCAGGATATAAATATAAACATTAGGCTTCATGAGCTTCCTCCTTGGCATTCTCTTCTTCCATCGGGCAGAGCCATGCTGCCAGTCCGGCTACCAGAATTGTAGTGATAATGATCACAAATCCGGATGACACTTTTGATAATACAGGAATCCAGGCAAATAATGCGCTCACCGCCATGGCTCCAAGTACGACCAGAAGCACAGCTCTGTTTGTCTTAGATGGCGGAATGATAACTGCCAGGAACATTCCATAGATGGCAACACCAAGTGCACTCATAATAAAATCAGGAAGAATACTTCCGGAGATGGCACCCAGCAGGGTTCCAATGGTCCATCCTGGAATTGCCACGCTCATAACTCCGTAATTATAGAAGGCACTGACTTTCCCCGGTTTACTGGCACTGACTCCGAAAATCTCGTCCGTCACGCCAAATGCTACGCCATAACGGTGTCCCCATGGCTCGTCACGCCGCAGCTTCTGGGAAAGGGAAAAGGACATCAGACAGTATCTTAAATTGATGATCAACTGGGTAAGTGCCATTTCCCATAGGGAACCTCCAGCTATAATAATGTCAAGACCAGCGAACTGTCCAGCAGACGTCAGGTTTGTCAGTGAAATGAGAACAGCCTGCCAGATGGTCAGACCCCCCTGCACGGCCATCATTCCAAACGTAAAGGAAACTGCCAGATATCCCAGACCAATAGGGATTCCATCTGTAATTCCCTGTTTAAAGCTCTCTTTTTTCATAAGAGATTTCCTCCGGTTTCTTCCGCCTGACTTTTTATTCCCCAAAAAGATTCTATCTTTCCCATATATTTCAGAGATATTCCCAGGCTTTTTTTCGCGTAAATAGCCTGGGAAGCATCCTTTACCTCCCAGGCTTTCTAATTGTAGCACTTTACATTGATAAATACAACCCTGACTAACACTTTTGGGCGATTTTCACATATCTGCTTCAAAGTAATTCTTTATCATTACAAGCACTTTCTTAATTTTTCTTTAACAGCTTTCCACAATCTAATAATACATCCTCACCGTCAGTCCATAAACAGTTATTTTTTATAACAATAATGACATTTTCCAAGGATTTTTATTCTTTTTATGATAATTTACTCTGCATAAATCTTCTCAGGCGGTAACCCTGCTGCCTTTGTCAGATAATACACCGCATCCGCAGCCACGCACACCACATTCTCTTCATGCATAAATTCTGTAATCTCTGAGTCAAAGAGCATGTTTGCCTGGGCATCAAATTCCTCGTCCTTGTCCCAGAAAAGTACCGCTATATTAAGAAATGGAAATACAGGAAGCACATATCCAGCATCTCCCTGAGGCAATGGTGTTCCGCCCAGAATCTCACAGGCTTTTTTTAATTCTGCAATTTTGCCAGAAAAGATTTCCTGAAGCCGTGAGAGGATCGTTCTCCGATATGCCGCCTCAAATGGATAAACACGTTTCACCTGCCGGAACGCCACCAGATTTCCAGAAGCAGCAGGATGCTCTGCTGCATAATAAAACGTATTATAAATATTCATCACCGTATCAAACCCAGGCCGCACCCCCTGATCCGTGATCCTGCCATCCCGCCTGTCAATCCTCAGCTTTCTGGAAAAGTATGTAATATAGAGAGCCTCTTCGTCTGCCTCTAAATTGAATTTCCGAATCAGCACATCCTGATCCATATCAAGAAATTTCTGCCGCCAGTTCTCGATTACCTGCTCATAATTGGACCTATCTGCCTTCACCTGTGCACCTCCTGAAATAATATTCTTCCCCCTATTGTCTCAGCCTTCCATGATTTCATTTTAACAAAACCAAAAGAAATAAGCAATAAAACGCCACGATATAAAACACGCTCTGCGAAATCCCCGTTACCCGCATAAAAAAGAGAACCGATAGCAGTACTGGTCCTCTTTCTTATTTTAACTATGCCATATGACCTGAAATCTTCCGTTTTCAAGTATTTCCGCCAGTTGCTCCAGTTCGTCGGAGTGCCAGTTTTCTGCTGTTTCCGGGGAACCGGCAAATTTTACACAGGTTCCGCAGGAAGAGCTTAAATTTCTTGGCACCGGCATGATCACTGCCGGATAGCCTTCTTTTTCACATTTTTTCTTAAATGCCATTGCCCCGAAATGGGAAAAAAAAGTGGCTATGTAGTCTCCCATTATTTCTCCAGTGTGAGGATGAAATCTTCGTCCTCTTCTTTTACAGAAACCTTATATCCCTGATGCAGGGCAAAACGGGATACGTTTTCTTTAGCTGTTACGTTATCTACCATTACAGTGTAAGCCTTCTCGCCTGATGCCAGCGCATTCTTGGTGCGGATCACTGGTTCCGGACAGGAAAGTCCTCTTGCGTCGATTGTTTTCATAGAATAAAATCTCCTTTTACAATTGTATTTCACTGCTTCAAAATAAGCTGTCATAATATTACTATTCATCATTTTCATAAGAACCTCCCAGAAAACATTGCCTGTAGTAACCAGTAACAGCTTTGTCCTCTTTTTGGCTCTCATCTTCTTCCCATATCACATTTCTTAAGCTCTTTACGCTTCACTCTTTCTCATAGAGTTTACAGCAGCAATTACGATCAAAACTATAAATCCAATAACTACAGCGATTTTTCCATTTGCAGTAGGACCTTCTCCAGAGGAAGCAAGTCCAAAGTTATGTGCCACAGCAGCACCTGCCATCAGACCCAATACGGTAATTGCAGAGTCTGTATTTCCCTCTCCTGCCAGTACCAGCTGACGAAGCGGGCACCCCCCAAGAAGGACGCATCCAAATCCTGCCAGCGCCATTCCAAGTGCATTCCAAAGACCGTCTGTGTGTGCAATTGGCTGACCTGCAAATCCAGGATTGAAATATCCAAGGACCATATTTCCAATAAGTGCACTTACCAGAATTGCAATAAATCCAAGCAGCAGCTTCCACTCTCCAAAAAGAACTACGTCACGGATTCCGCCAACCATGCAAAGACGGGTTCTCTGTGCCATGACTCCTACCAGAAGTCCTGCGATCAGGGAAATGGCGATTGCGGCATGTTTTGCACCAGGACCGCCGTCTGCTTCTGTGAAATGGATAAATGCCGGGGCTGCAATAAGAAGCACAAGAATTCCGATTTCTACTACTGGGAAAATACCGCCTTCAACTGGCTGCATTTTATAAGAGCGTTTCAGGGTGTAGCCTTTTTTCAGGAAAAATACACCGGCAAGAATTCCTGCTATAAACCCGATCAATCCGAAAATGGCGTTGAAATCACCGCCTGCCAGACGAAGGATCATACGGAACGGACAGCCAAGGAACATCAGGCAGCCGATCATAACGAACATTCCGATCACGAAACGGGTAACTGGGGCAGAGCCGCCTCTTGGCTTGAATTCCTTAGTTGCAAGGGCCAGAATGCAGGAGCCAAGTACCAGGCCTACAATTTCCGGACGGATATACTGTACCGCTGCTGCGCTGTGGAATCCAAGTGCACCTGTAGTATCACGCAGAAAACAGGCGATACAAAAGCCCATGTTTGCAGGATTTCCAAAATACACCAGTGCTACTGCAATGATTCCGATGATGACGCCTGCGCCAATGATCACAGGTGTCTCTTTCTTTGACAATGTTTCTTTCATACTCTTTCCTCCTTATACAACTGTCAAATCTTTCCTTTATTTTAGCATTTTTTATCAGAAAGCTCTAATTGATTATGTGGGATTATTTTTAAGATTTATAGATATTTTCAATAGATTATGGTATGATTGAAGAATAGAGCTTAAGAAAGGATCTAACAATGAACCGAATTTACCTCGACCAGGCCAGCACCTCTTTTCCCAAGGCTCCGGGTGTTGCGCAGGCTATGATGAATTATCTGACTATGAATGGAGTCAACGTGAACCGCGGCTGTTATTCCAGCGCTTACTCAGCGGAGGAAATTGTGTATGAGACACGGCAGCTTCTGGCAGAACTTTTCCACTTTTCCAAATGTAAGAACGTGATTTTTACACCGAATGTCACCACCAGCCTCAACTTCATTTTAAAAGGATTTTTTAAACCTGGTGACCACATTCTGGTTTCAGCCATGGAACATAATGCAGTTATGCGCCCGGTGGTACAGCTGGCTTCTAAAGGAGTTTTATTTGACCGGATTCCCTGCCGCGAAGATGGATCTATGATTCTCGAAAAGGTGGAAGAACTGATAAAACCTGAAACAAAAGCAATCGTTACTTTGCATGCTTCCAATGTCTGTGGAACCAGAATGCCCCTGGACATCCTTGGTGAAATCTGTCAGCGGCATCATCTCTTTTTTATTGTAGATTCTGCGCAGACAGCGGGGATCGTGCCAATTGATATGGAGAGAATACATATTGATGCACTGGCTTTTACTGGGCATAAAGGACTTCGGGGGCCCCAGGGAACTGGAGGTTTTCTGGTATCCCAGGAGCTGGCAGAACAGATGGAACCACTGATTTCCGGAGGAACAGGAAGCGTGTCCCATACAGAAAAGCTTCCTGATTTTCTGCCGGACCGTTTCGAATCGGGAACACCTAACCTGCCAGGGATTTATGGGCTGCATGAGGCGCTTTTATTTTTGAAAACGCAGTCTCTGGCAGCTGAATCTGCGATTCCTTCCACAAGCACCAATAAACACATTGATTACGTATATTCTTCCAACACAGATGCCGCTAACTCTTACCTAAATAAAACTTTATTCACAGATGGCAACCTATTTGCTTCCCCTATGCAGGCAATATGCGAAAAGGAATTATCCCTCACCGGATATTTTCTTGAGCAGCTGCAAGCACTAGACGATACTGGCAAATCCATCCGTATTATTGGTAAAAAAGATCTTACTGACCGTAATGCTGTGGTTTCCATCCAGACACCGGAGATTGACATGTCCCAGGTGGCATGGCAATTGGATAGCAAATATGGAGTTATGACCAGAGTAGGACTGCACTGCGCACCTAACGCTCACAAAACCCTTGGTACTTACCCAGCCGGAACCATCCGCTTCTCCTTTGGGCCGGAAAATACAAAAGATGAGCTGGATTTTGCCATCCAGGGGCTAAAAGAAATTCTAAATCTGTAAAACTATGCCAGAAACTTTTTATGCGCTTTCCCTATAATTTGCTTTCACTTTTTTATTGTAGATTCTTAATTATATTTTTAATGACAACCATTTTCACTATTTTACCTTAAGAAAGGAAGCAGTAGTTACTGCACCAATATTACTATGGAATTTAAACAATTAGAAGCCTTCGTCGCCGTAGTCGAAAATAAAAGCTTCTCTGAAGCTGCCCGCCAGCTGAATCTGACTCAGCCCACCATCAGCGCACACATTATTTCCCTGGAACAGGAATTGAATTCGCGCCTGCTGATCCGCACCACCAAGAAGCTGACTATCACCCAGCGGGGGCTTCAGCTCTACGACTGCGCTTCCAATATCCTGAACATGCGCAGCAACATTATTGAAGAGTTCACCGGGCAAAACAAAAAGATCATTGACCTGGCCGTTTCCACCATTCCCTCTTCCTATCTTCTGCCAGACATTCTCAGTGCCTTTACCAGCCAGATCCCGGACATCTACTTCCACTCCTGGCAGTCCGACAGTCTTGGTGCCGTAGCAAGAGTTCTGGATGGCAGCGTGGATCTGGCTCTGGTGGGAAATACCTTCGACGAGCCAGACTGCCATTTCATTCCCTTTTGTCAGGATAAACTTGTGATCGCCACTCCGGTGAATGAACATTTTCTTCAATATGAGAAAAAAGCAGCCTCTGGTACCCTTGATTTTTCAGATTTTCTCCAGGAGCCATTTATTATGCGCGAAACCGGGTCCGGCACAAAAAAGGAAATCGACCGCTATCTGGAAAAACACCACATTCCAGATTCCACCCTGCACATTGTTGCCAGAATGAATGACCTGGAAGCCATCCGCAAATCCGTGGCAGGCGGACTTGGCATCTCTATTCTCTCCGCCTGCTCCGCCAAGGACCTGTCCGCCACCCACCAGATCCTCATGTTTCCCCTGAACCACGAATCTGCCATGCGGACCTTCTACATCGTCTACAGCAAAAACCGGATTCTGAAGCCCCATGTAAAGCAGTTTTTGAAATTTGTGAAGAATTTTTACCAGTAATCGTTTCTGTACATTGTTTGCGATGTACTAGGAATGCCAAAATCAGCAAAAAGGAAGCTGCCCACCGCATTTCCAGTGAACAGCTTCCCTTTTCATTCACACATATTCAATTCATTTCAAATAACTGCCGCCAGCTTATTTCTCCTCAGCAGCCTCTTCTGTATCTGTCTCCGTCTCCGGTACAACATTATGAACTACTGTGACAGTTGCAATAACAGCGTCCAGATCCGTGGTGATGTGGATGTTTTTATTCTTAGCGATCTCAAGGTCTTTCACACGGAGAGTATCACCAATCTTCATGCCGGCAACATCAACCTTGATCTTGTCAACCAGATCTGCCGGGAGTGCTTTGTATGCTACTTCTTTTAACTCATCCTGCAGAACGCCGGACATAACCTTCTCTTCATTTTCCAGAATGATCTCAGCAGTGGAATGAACCATCTCATTGCTTACCAGGGCCTGGAAATCTACCTCTTCTACTGTATGTGCAAGTGGATTATAATCAACTTCCTTAATCAGCGCATCGTAGGTCTTGCCATCCAGCTCCAGCATTACCTGGCTGCCCTTGTTATTGTTCTTCAGAAGAGCTTCTATTTCCTTCTTGGTGAACTTAAGGGGAATGGAACCTTCGATTTCTCTGCCGAACAGGTTACCTGTTACGTATCCTTCTCTTCTTAATCTCTTAGCTTTGACGTCCATGCTTCTTTTTTCAGCTTTTAAAGTATTCATTTATCTTTTCCTCCAAAATTCTGAAACGCTTAGCAGCCTTCAACAAAGAGGTTTTGTTAAGTACTTCTTTTTTCTTTTTACGTCCCTTATTATAGCCACCTGTCCGGATTATGATTAACCAAACATATTTTTTTTTGGAGGATTTTTTTGGTAAAATCTGCTCTTGTTTTTTCAGGAAAATAGAAGTATAAAATAAGTGGATCACTCAAAATTTTCAGGCAGCATCTATCTCTGCCATAAAAGGCAGTTTTCTCTCTGCAACCTGTTCCAATAATGTATTGCTGTGAGATACCACGATTAACCCGATTTCACGCCTTTTTACTTCTTCTAACAGGAAATTCCAGATCTGGCTTTGTGTGATCAGATCCAGCATGGTACTGATTTCATCTGCGATCAGAAACCTTGTCTCTTTTCTCAATGCCCTTGCAATACAGAAACGCTGCAATTCCCCTCCGGACAATTCCTGGGGATACCGGTTCATCCAATCTTCCTCAATTCCCAGCCCCTCTATGATCCGCTCTTCAACCGTTCCGCCGTCAGACAAAATTTTCTCCATTTTCAATCTGGGATTCACAGCCTTTTCCGGATGCTGCCAGATCATCTGCACGGGGCAATACCCTTTATTCGGCAGAGGCTTTCCATCCAGCAAAACCTGACCTTTGCACGGTTTTAAATAACCAGCGAGGATTTTGCACAATGTTGTTTTCCCATAACCGCTTGGTCCCGGTATCCATACTCTTTCGTTGTTTTCCACCTTGAAATTTATATTTGAAAAAAGTTCTCCCCCTTTTCCACTATACGAAAATGAAATGTCCTTCGCTTCCAGAATCATATTTTTACTCCTTTTTTCGATTACTTCGTCACAAATTATATTCCCATTGCCAGCGATACCGGTATTAATTGTTTTCCTCCACAATCTGACCAGAAATTGATTTGCGTTCACAATACCTGACGCATCTTACACTTCCACATCCAACCTGTACCATTGGAATTTCTCCCTTACACCGGTCCTGCTTCCAGCTGCATCTCGGTTCAAAAGGGCATCCCTCTGGCATATCCTTCACATAGGGCTGCGTTCCTGCAAGCGGAGTAAATCCATTCTGCGGAAGCGCCCGCCACAACGCTTTCGTATAAGGATGCCGCAAGGTTTCTTCTGTACGGAAATCCGAAACCGGAGCCTCCTCCACTGTTTTTCCGGCATAAAATACCACGATCCGGTCTGCCACCTGAAGTGCCAGCTCAATGTCATGTGTGATCAAAAGGACGCCATTACCTTCATCTGCAAACCTCCTGAAATCCTCCATAGACTTTTTCGCCAGCTCCAGATCCATTCCAGGCGTTGGCTCATCTGCAATGATCAGCTTCGGATTTCCCATCAGTGCCGTAGTCAAAAGGATTCTCCTGGTCATTCCCCCGGAACATTCGAAAGGATATTTTTCTTCTGTATTTTCAGGTAATCCATATCTCTTAAAAAGCTTTTTCTGTAGACTGCCTGCTTTTTTACCAGCTTTTCCACGAACCTGTTTCCCCACCTTCATAAGAGGATCCAGATACATAGTGCTCTGGGGCACAAAAGCAATCTCATTTCCCCGAAGTTTCCTAATTTTGCTTTCATCAAGAGTCTCCCCCTGAAATTTTACATTTCCAGATACTCTGGCATTATAAGGCAGAATTCCCATGATTGCATGTGCCAGAAGGCTTTTGCCAGAGCCGCTTGACCCAACAACCGCTACCAGTTCTCCTTTCCGCACCGCCACAGACAAACCTGAGATAACCGGAAGCCAGCTCTGGCGGCTGCTTTTCCCCTCATATTGGAGGAATGAAACCGAAAGTTCTTCTATTTCCAGTATTTTTTTCTTATTTGTACAACTCATATCTTTTCACCCGTTACCGGATAACGGCCTCCTGCTCTTCTCTATTTATGAACACTTCCCGGATCCAGGATCTGGCGAAGCGCCGTTCCTCCCTTTTCAAACAGCACCACCGTAAGCACCAGCATAAGCCCTGGGAATACTGCCAGCCACCATTTTCCCATGATCAGGTAACGCATGCTTTCCGACAGAATAATTCCAATAGCAGGCTGTTCTGTGGACAGACCGAATCCCAGAAAGGTAATGCTTGATTCATGAAGAATGGCATGGGGAAACAGAAGCACCAACCCTACTACAAACTGGGGGAAAAGATGGGGAAGCATATGTTTTCTGGCAATCTGCCATTTACTGCAGCCCAGTTTGGCCGCAATTTGAATATACTCACTCTCCCGCAGCTGCAAAACTTCCCCACGGATCAGTCTTGCAAGAGAAGTCCAATGAGTGAGCGCAACTCCAACAATAACGCCCTTCAGCCCTTTTCCCATTGCATAGGAAATCAGGATGAGAAGCAGAACATGGGGAATTCCCATAACCATGTCAATGACAAATGTGATCCCGGAATCCGCAGTTTTTCCCAGTGTTGCCGCACAAATTCCAAGAATAAGCGCCATAATTGCACTGAAACCAGCTGCCAGTATTCCGATCAGAATACTGGTGGAAAGCCCGGTAAGAGTCCGGCAAAACATGTTGCGCCCCAGCCAGTCCGTTCCAAAGGGATAGCTCAGGCATGGAGCAAGATTTTTCCTGGAAAAATCCGTTACCATAGCCGCATCATGAAAGCAGATTCCCAGTATAACTGTAACGGTTAGAAAAATAACCGAAAAAATCAGCAAAATCCGCGCCTTCTGCCGTTGGTTCAGTCTTATTCGCAATCCGAATTCCAGGTTTTGTCTGCATTGCAGGTTTTTTCCGCATTCCAAGCCCTGTCCTCGTATTTCCTTCCGATGATTCCTCACATTTTCCATCACAGCCCTGCCCCTCCCTTCCTGATTCTGGGGTCGATCACTCCGTACAGCACATTTGCTGCGAAATTTCCCAGAAAAACAATCGCAGCAGTGGCCAGAGTAATTCCCATAAGAAGGGGTACATCACTTCCAGTTCCCGCCGCTACTGCCGCCTGGCCAAGTCCCGGATAGGAAAATACCTGTTCCACGAGGACAGAGCCTCCTATAATCTCACTGACAGACGCAAACTGCAGAGTCATCGCCGGGAGCAGCACATTTCGAATACCATGTTGAAGAATAGTACTTCCTGTTTTCTCTCCCCTGGCTTTTGCAAAAAGAATGTAATCACTTTCCATTATGTCGATCATTTTTTCCCGGGTATGTAGGGTAATGCTGGAAATTCCAGTGATACTTAAGGTAACCGCCGGAAGAACGGCATGGCGCACTCTGTCAAGAAATGTGACACCACTGGCTTCCACTCCAATGGGAACACTAAGTCCAATAGGAAGTATTTTTAGCCACACTCCAAAAATGATCAGCAATAACAGAGCCAGCCAGAAAGAAGGGGTACTGGCAATCACCAGGGAATATCCCTTTATCAGCTTATCTGGCAGTCTTCCCTGGAACACTCCTGCGATCACTCCCAGAAAAAATCCCACCAGTCCGGAAACCAGCCATGCCAGCCCCATAAGAAAAAGAGAGTTTCCCAGCTTCACGGCAATGACTTTTGCCACTGGCTGCCGATATAACAGGGAAATTCCAGCATCGCCCTTTATAAACGCATTCAGCCAGTTCAGATATCTCTGAACTGGCGGTTCATCCACGCCCCAATAGGAGCGAAGCTTTTCTTTTTGTTCCTCACTCATACTGCCCAGGGCAGCCTGCCCCACATTGGCCTGCAAAGGGTCAATAGGGGAGGCTGATACAAGGGCAAAGGTGAGAATACTTACTGCAAAAAGCAGTAAAATAATCCGCAGCAGGTTCTTACCTGCGTAAGTAACAATCTGTTTCATCTTAATTTGTCCATTCTGTTTTCTTTTTCCATTTCATGAACCATTACGTCTGGATCAGGTTGAAAGCTTATTCCCAATCCCACTGATCTACATTATTTACAATGGACCAGCCATGACCATGCGGATGTAATTTCTGATCTGCCACTTCCAGGCCGTCACGGACAAAATAGAGATGATCAATGTTGCAAAGCCAGATCCATGGAATATCTCCCTCCTGTGTAATTCCGGTTGTTCCATCCCACTGTGCTTTTTTCCATAAATCATAGGACTCTTCCAGGCTGCTGCTTGCAAGTGCTTCATCCATATAGTTGTCTACTGTCTCATTTGCATACGGGGAATATTCTGCACTTCCAGACTCTCCGATGGTGTGATAAATATTGTAAAGCTCCATTGGGCTGTGCGCTCCCCATCCCCACATAAGCGGTTCTGACTGTGCCTGGTCATAGGCAGTATCCCAGCCAACACCGGAAGTGGTTACCTCAATTCCAAGTTCTCTCAATTGATTTGCAGTATCCTCTGCAAGCGCCTGACGCACAGAATCTCCATTTGGGAACATAAGGGTAAGCTCTGCTTTTTCTCCGTCTTTTTCACGGACTCCATCGTCTCCTTCTGCCCATCCGGCCTCTTCCATCAGGGCTTTCGCTGCATCCAGATCATACTCAGTAACCGCCTCCTCATTGTACCATGGCATTTTGTCGCAAACGCTGTAAGCCTTTGTTCCATAACCATTCAACACATTTTCGATCATCTCGTCACGGTCAATTGCCAGGTTAATGGCACGGCGCACATTCACGTCTGCAGTCAGGCTGTTTCCATAAATAATCCCGTCTTTTTCTTCCGGCTCTATACAAGGAAGATTAAAGCCCCGGTTATCTACTGTTTCCACATTCAGAAGCCCGTATCCTTCAATTTCCTGCTCACTGTAGGAAGCTGCTGTATGCGCCAGATCCACCTGTCCAGCCATTGCTGCTGCCAGCGCAGCATCTTCTTCCATAAATAAAACTGTCAGTTTTTTAATCTTTGGCTCCTCTCCATAGTAATCCGGGTTTGCCTCGAAGATAACCTGCTGGCCTTTGTCCCACTGTTTCATAATATAGCGGCCGGAACCAATTGGATTCTGTCCGTAATTCTCATCATAGGCATGCTCAGGCACGATTCCCACAATTGCCATAGTATATGGCCAGATAGAATATGGCTCATTCATATGAAATTCTACTGTAGTATCATCTACTGCCACAGCTTCTTTTAACATGGTAAAATCATTTACGGAGCTTTCATCTCGGCATGTATTAAATGTGAATGCCACGTCCCCTGCTGTCAATGGCTCTCCATCTGTAAACTTTACATCATCGCGGATTTTGACTGTCCAGGTAAGGCCATCGTCGCTGCAGGAATATTCCGTTGCCAGATCATTTTCGATTCCAAGATCCTTGGTAGTACGAACCAGTGTACTCTGGATAAGCGGCTCATGGACATGCTCTCCGGCTCCCCATCCGTAAGCCGGATCAAATCCGGACTCCGGCTCTGATGTGGTTGGCATTGTCACGATCACGGACTGATCCTCCGCCCCCGCATACACATTCACGGCAGGTACTGCAAGCAGCATGGCTGCTGTACATAATAAACTGATTACTTTTTTGATTTTCATAGCGTTTCTCCCTCTTGTTTTTATTATCAACAGAAAATAGTTTTCTGAAGATTTCTGATCAAATTTTCCTCCATTTCTTCTTAGACAAGAAAGGCAGTTATAAGTTTTTTCCTATAACTGTCTTTCTATAGAAGGTCTGTATTTACATGTAATAATGAGTGGAGGTGTTACATGTAACTATGTATAAGAATCCGCATTTCCGGCTTTTCTCTGCCTTGCTGCTGAAACTAATTTTACCAGAATCCACCAGTGCTACAAGCTCCCCAGGGGGATATTTACCCATTCCCATTTTGCATAATTATGTCATTTTATGGAATATCATTTCCTGTTACTTCAAATAGAAAAAGATCCATACAGCACCCCATGAATTATTCATGGTTTCTCTGCATAGATCTTCTTTCCAGGCACACCTTACTTATTACTCAAATACCGCATCCACCAGCTTCTTTGTATACGCTTCCTGCGGCGCGTTTATAATATTATCTGGCTTTCCGCTCTCCACAACCTTCCCATCATACAAAACCATCACCTTATCACAGAAGCTCTGTACAAGTGCAAGATTATGACAGATAAAAATAAATGACAGCCCATGTGTATCCTTCAATTTCTCCAAAAGCTCCATAATCTGCTTCTGGATAGTTACATCAAGTGCGCTGGTAGCCTCGTCGCAGATCAGCACCTTCGGCTCTACTGCCAACGCCCTTGCGATTGCCGCTCTCTGGCACTGTCCTCCACTGACCTCATAAGGATATCTGCCTGCAAACTCTCCATCAAGTCCGCACTGTTCCAGCAGCTCTTTTACCCTTTTCAAGGCTTCTTCCTTCTTCATTCCACGATTTCGCAGACTCTCCCCTATTCCGTCTCCCAGAGTTCTTCTTGGATCAAAGGAACCCACCGGATTCTGAAAAACCATCTGAATATTGCCATATACTTCTTTCAGCTGTCTCTGCTTCCGTTTCGTAATATCCTTTCCCTGAAATTTCAAAGTTCCTTCTGAAATATCCGTAAGCCTTGTGAGCATCTTCGCCAATGTACTTTTTCCAGAACCGGATTCTCCAACAATTCCAAGACTTTCCCCAGCTTTCAGAGTAAAGCTTACATCATCCACAGCTTTAAAAGACGCTTTTCCCCTCTGGGTGAATACCTTGGTTAAATGCTCTGCTTCCAAAAGTGTATTCATGTTTTTCCTTTCTCTTAAGCCTTGGTACTGCTGCCAGCAGTTCCCTGGTATAGGGATCCTGTGAATCGTTCAATACCTTTCCAGCTTCTCCGTATTCCACTGTTTTTCCATCTTTTAGGACCAGAACGGTATCCGCCATTGCGCGGACTACACCAATGTCATGGGTTACAATTATAATTGTAGTTCCAAACAATTCCCTAAGCTTCAGCATTTCCTGCACCACCTGGCGCTGAACCGATACATCCAGCGCACTTGTAGGTTCATCTGCCAAAAGTACCGGTGGATTCATCAGCATGGCAATGGCAATTCCAGCTCTCTGATTCATTCCACCTGACAATTCAAAAGGATAGCTGTTCCACACACGCTGGCTGTCTTTAAAATTCAGCTTTTTAAACAGTTCCATGGCCCGTTCTTTAGCCTCATTTCTGCTCACTCTCTTATGGGCACACATGCTCTCATAAATCTGATCTCCAATTGTTCGGATTGGGCAAAGAGAAGCTCCTGCATCCTGAAAAATCATACCAATCTGGGCGCCCCGGATTTTTCTTTTCTCTTTCTCCGGAATGTCCAGAATATTCTGTCCCATATAAAAGATATCGCCTCTGGTCACAAGGCCATCGGAATCCAGAAGGCCCATAGCAGCCTTGATCAGTGTACTCTTACCGCTTCCGGATTCTCCTACCAGGCCAAGGATTTCTCCTGGTACAAGGGAGAAGCTTACATCATGGACTACCGCTTTCCCGTCAAAGGATATCTCCACCGAATCATAGGTTAATATTTTCTTTTCCATACTCAATTAATATCCAGATCTGCGGTCAGTTCATAATAATCACAGGGATGGGCAACCAGACCAGTCACATTTGACTGCATAATCATGCTCATTCTAAGATGGGAACAGAATACATAAGCATTGTCATCCAGAACTGTCTGCTGCATCTGGATTCCTAATTCAGCACGCTTATCTATGTCAAATTCCGTTTCCATTTCATCAGCAAGCTCTTCCAGCTTATCACTGTGATAATGTCCGTTATTGGAAACAGATTCATCCAATGCACAGGAGGTGAAGAAGTACTGTGGATCTCCTGTAGGTGCTGTTACCATGGCACTTGCATATACATCCCACAGGGTAGGATCTTTGCGGATGGTATTGTTATCAGATGTACAGTTTACCTGAACATCCATACCAATATCTTTTAAGGTTGCCTGTGCAGACTCAGCCAGAAGAGGAAGCTCCTGACGGCTTGGGTAAGTAAGCCAGCGGATCACAAGCTTCTGACCGTCTTTTTCACGGATTCCATCGCCATCAGAGTCAACCCAGCCAGCGTCCTCCAGAACCTGCTTTGCTCCATCCGGATCATAGCTCTCTGTAGTCAGATTCTGTCCTCCAAATGAGAAAGTATCTGGGAATGCACCAACTGCCGGATATCCATATCCATTCAGCAACACAGATACGAAACTGTCCTTGTCAATTCCCATGGCAATTGCCTTACGTACCGCCGGATCAGAGGTTACCGGACTTTCAAAATTCATCCAGGCATAAAATGCACGGCTTGTTGCAGTACTTGAGAATGTGAAATCATCATTTTCAAATAAAGGATAGCTTGCATATGCCATACCATAGGCCGCATTGATTTCCCCTGCCTGGAGTGCAAACGCCAGTGTATCACCATCAGAAATCGTACGAACAGTAATCTCATCTACATTCACATCGCCATTCCAGTAATTCTCATTTTTCACAAGTGTAAGATGATCGTCTGTTACAAGATCTGTGGCAACATAGGGGCCTGTACCAATTACAATCCCGTTGTCTGTAATTCCTGCCTGCACATCAATAATACAGCCATAAGGATCACTTAAGTAATTGATCAGTGCCGGTTTTGGCTCTTTGGTCTTAATTGTCACTACATTTCCATCCGCTTCAATGGTATCAATGCAAAGATCTCCGGCAGCTCTTTCGTGGTTTGCCACCAGATCTTCCAGACACTCCTTTACCGCCTCCCCATCACAGACACGTCCATTTGAAAATACAACGCCATCATTTAATGTGATTTTCCAGGTCAGATCATCCACATTTTCGTATTCCTTTGCAATCCACGGTTCGATTTCCATAGTATCGGAATAACGGAACAGGGTTTCACCAACGCCATAACGGATACAGGCCCAGCCTGCATAGGTGTTCTGTGGATTGATATCCGCCTCCTCATTTTCTGCATTAAAGGTGGTATCGCCAAATACAAATGTTTTCTTTTCTTCTGCCATTGTTGGCACTGTTGCTAACCCCATTGTCATGCCAGCTGCCAATGCAATTGCCAGGATTTTCTTTGTTTTCATGTACATTTCTCCTCATATATGTTTTTTATCTCTACTGTAAACGACCGTTCTTAGGATCCAGATAATCGCGAACAGTATCCCCCAGCAGGTTAAAAATTACTACAGATACAAAAATTGCAATTCCCGGTGACAGAACTACCCAGGGATAAGTCTGGATCATGCTCCGACCGCTGCTCATCATGCTTCCCCACTCTGCCATTGGAATCTGAGCCCCCAGTCCCAGAAAAGACAGGCCAGCCAGTTCCATCATCATAGTTCCGATATCCAGCATAGCTGTTACCAGAACTGGTCCGATCATATTCGGAAGAACATGCCTCACCAAAATCTGAACAGAGCTGTCTCCAGCCAGTATGACAGCATGGATATATGGTTCATTTTTCAATGCCAATGTCTGGCTTCGGGCAATTCGGGAATACTTCGGCCAGCTGATCACCGCCAGTGCAAGAATGGCATTCTGGATACCGCCCCCAAGAATAGCCGCAATCGCCATTGCAAACACCAGTCCTGGAAATGCCAGACAGACATCTGAAATTCTCATCATAACAGAATCCAGGATTCCACCAAAATAACCACAACACAATCCCACAATTGTTCCAAATATGGAAATCGCAGCCACCAGTATAAAAGTAGAAAAAATACTGGCTCTTGCTCCGCTGATCACACGCGACAGCATATCCCTGCCGTAAGTGTCTGTCCCCATCGGATGCTGAAAGCTTGGTGCCTGAAGGGCACTGGAAAGATCCTGGGCATAGGGATCATAAGGGCAAAGGTGGTCTGCAAAGATTGCCAGTATCACCAGACATGCTGCCAGCACGCTAAAAAATATCAGCTTTTGTTTTATATGACTCTTTTTAATTCTCTGTACACGCACTGTTACGCGATTTTCATTATCTCTGCTTTTCCCATTTTTCAGCACTGCACTTTCCTTTTGCCGTCCGCATTGTTCTTTTTTCCCCATCTTGACCAGTATTTCACTTTTCTTTTCTGGCGCTTCATCCAAATTTTTTACGCTCACTGCTTCTCACCTCCCAGACGGATTCTTGGATCCAGGAACCGGTAAGACAGATCTGTAAGCAGATTTACCAGCACATAAATGATTGCCATCCACATCACATAAGCCTGGATAATAGGATAATCCCGCATAGAAATGGCATCTACCGCCATTTTTCCAACACCATCCCACATAAAAATAGATTCTACAATTGCAGTACCGCCAAGCAGGTTTCCTATGGACAGCATCAACAAAGTGATAATCGTAACAAGGGAAGCTTTCATAATACTTTTCCATAAGGTAACAGAAAACTTCACACCGCGTGCCCTGGCTCCCACAACATAATCCTTGTCAAGCTCATCCAACACTGTAGCCCGCACCTGGCGAAGATATTTCGCAGACATGGCAATGGCCAGGGTAATGGCTGGCATGGCTACACTTTTCAAACTGACATCCTTTGCAATAACAGGAAAAATCCTTATTTTGATCGCAAGAAAATACATAAGCAAAAGTGATACAAAAAAATTAGGAAGACTGTTTCCTACAAAACTGCAAAAACGGATAATGTAATCAATAACTGTATTCTGCTTCACTGCTGCCAGAATTCCCAGAGGAATAGAAATAATGACCGTAAGCAGGATCGATGTCACTGTGAGAAGCAAGGTAGCCGGAAGCTTCGATATAAATGTATCAAATACTGAAAAACCAGATACATAACTGTTTCCCATATCGCCCCGGAGCAGTTTACCCAGCCATACAAAATATTGTGTCAGAAAAGGCTTATCCAGTCCTAGCTGTTCTCTTGCCGCATCCAGCGTGGCTTCTGACACCACAACGCCAGTGTTCTCCATCTTCTGTGTTACAACATCACTTCCTGCAATACGCATCATTCCATAAGACAGAAAGGTAATTGCAAACAGAATGGGAATCAACTGAAGAATGCGTTTAATTGTATATTTCTTCATTTGGTTGTCTCCATTTCGTATAGCAACAAGATATGCCTGCATAAGCAGACATTCTAAATGAGAGTCATAAGCTTTTACCCATTTTCACGATTCACGGTATAGTTTAGCAAAATAAAAAACAGCCTACAACCCGCCCAGGGGGTTATAGGCTATTCTTATTTGGCATATATTTTTATATTTTTGGAATATCAATTTAATTTACTATTCAGGAACTCAAGCAACTCTTCCACCAATTCATCCGGTTCATCATTTTTCCTTCTGATATATCCGAAAAATACCCTGTTCTTTTTGAATTCCAGTGGAATGCCTTCATTTACAGCTTTCTTGTCATCCGAAAGATAGTTTCCGCTAATATTGCAAAGATCTGTTTCTTTCAGCATTTTTTCCATAATGTAATCGCTGTTTGTGATTACGGAAACGTCCAGGTTTTCCCAGCTGAATACTCCTCGTTTTTCTTTTTCCCCCAACTCCAGGAATTCATCACGGAAATTTTGGATAAAGCGGAAGTTCTTCATCTGTTCCATATTTACTGTCTGCTGGTCTTTTTGCGCCAGCGTATTTACAGTGCCATTATTTTCCACTTCTGAAGCAATTTTCATATCTGGCTTCTTTGCTTTTTCGGAAGGTGGCATTTCTTTATATAGAATATTTTCTTTTCCGGGATAAAAGGTCGCTGTGCTTTCCTGCATCACATTAAAAACCAGGCGATTTTTCACCAGCTCATACTGAAATTCTTTCTTCTGCTGCTCCATTATGTATACGAAACCAACATCGGAAAGATAATCCCTCACGCGCTCCATGACCGTCCGCACACCAGCTGTATAAATTTCAAAGTGATAGTCCTTTTCATAATTTTTCTTATAAAACTCTACAAACTGATTGGTAAACCAGGAACTGGGATTCAGGGAAATACGCAAATACTTTGCCATATTTTTATGCCCCATCTCTTCCAGGATCCGGGAGTCATTTACAATTCTGCAGGCATAACGATACGCTTCCCGTCCCTTGGCAGTAAGGGCAATTCCCCTTGGCATACGGTCAAACAATACCATTCCCATATCATTTTCCAGAGCTTTGATGGCCTTGCTCACACTTGGCTGGGTGGTATAAAGCAGTTTCGCAGCCTCACTGATGGAGCCGGTTTCTGCACATGTTATAAAATATATTAATTGTTTAAGATCTAACATATATGGTTCCTTCACTTTTTCTTCAAGCCAGTTTTCTTCAGCCTTGATCATTCCAGCCTTATATGCTGTTTTTTATATTATTTTAGGAAATCCTGCTGCCCCTTCTTCATACCCATGCGATTTTTTATTATTTTGCTTTCTTTGCCGCAATGGCAAACATCGGGGTTGGATTATAAAATTCATCTTTTTCTTTATAAACCCGTCTGCTCAATCCCAGATCAATGGAAATCTGTTCCATACCTGTCTTCCCAAGCTCTTCCACGTCCCAGGCGGGGCGGAGGTAGGAGCTGATGGGAAGCTGGCGTTTAATATCTTCGCATTCCTGCATCAGGGAATTTCCAAGCTGGTTGTGGGCGTGGTTTTCCGGAAGACCGGAGGTTTCAGCGAAGTTTGTGGCGCCGTAGTTGGCATCAAAATTCAGGAGAAGTCCGCCTGGTTTTAATACTCTGGACCACTCTTTGTAGGCCTGGGCTGCTTCTGGTAAGGTCCAGGTCAGGTTTCGGGAAATGACTACGTCGAAGCTCTCATCCGAAAAGCTTAAATGCTCTGCATCCATCACCTGGAAATCACAGCTTACCAGCTCTTCTTTAGCAAGGATCCGGGAGTTTATGATCATATCCGGAGTAAGGTCGGTACCAATTACATCGTGTCCCTGTTTTGCAAGAAGGATTGTAAAGAAACCAGTTCCACAGCCTACATCTAGGATTTTAAGTTTAACATTACCAGTCTCTTTTTCCTTATTTTCTGCAACTGCGTCTTTTCTTTCTTTGCTTTCATCCCCAATCTTTTTTTCAGAGCTTAATGGCTTTTCAGGTAGGTATTTCTCAATTTCTTCCAGCCATCTCTTTGCCAACGGACTATGTAACTCTGCTCTTCTCTGCTCCAGAAAGCTGTCGCTTCGCTTGGTCCAGTAGGCTGCAATCTTCTCTTTTCGGTCGTCTTCCTCGTAGCTGATCCGGCCATAAGCTACCACCGGTCCATCCTTAATCACCTGCAGGGAGCCAGTCTGATACAGAATCACTCCATCCCCATAGGAGGTACAGGTTTCCAGGATATGGTCCTCATAATCTTTTACATATCCAAGGATTTCTCCTTCTGTAAACAGGTCTCCAGCCTTCTTCTGCGGATACCAGAGTCCTGTATAAGAAGCAGACTGATACTGCACATCTGTTACATTTAATGGATAATATTTTCGCATACTTCTATGTCCGTCATAGATTCCAAGAAACCGTAAAATACTGCGCACATCACGCTTCATAGAGCGCACTTCTTCTGTCTCCCAGGCTCCCATGCCGCCTCGTTCCAGAAGCACGGAAGGAATGCCGCAGGATGCTGCATAATTGTAGCTTCCACCGGAGGCTACCTCTGATTTTACCATATAAGGGACATCCACCTGCTCTGCCATCTGACGGGAAATCTTCATCACTTCCGGATCCGCTTTTCCTGCATAATACACATAGGGAGTCAGCTTCTCATAGTCATCACCGCCGTGAAGATCAATGTAATAATCTGCCACTTTCTGCAGTTCTTCTACCACTGCTGAAGCCAGTCTTTCATACTTTGTACCATCTTTTTTTCCTGGAAAAACCCGGTTCAAATTCTCGCCGGTTGCTCTGCAAAGAGAACCGTGACGGTTCTCAAATTCCTCTTTGGCGACTACCTTTACAATAATTACTGTTCCTGCCATTTTCTCAATTTTCAGGTCTCTTCCAAGCTCTACTGCACTCTGGATTCCCACATATTCGCCAGCGTGGATACCAGCTGTGAGCAGGGCTGTTTTGCCTGGTTTTTCACCCCGGATGATCGTTGCCGGAAGCGAAAATTCTCCATTTCCGATAGTAATAAAGCCATGGACGCGCTGCCCGGGCGCTGCACATAAACCGCCTACATTTATCATTTCACTCATTCTTTTTTCTACCTTTTCCATATAATATTTCAACATCACACCCAGTGTATTGGAATACTCTTTTGCCTCATACTTATTAACTTCATCACTGGTAACCGCTACAATTCATAGTCTGAACCGTAACGGCACCCTTCTTTTATTACTTTGTAACCTCCACCATAAACATCGGCGTAGACCCATAATTCAGCTTTTCTTCCTCGCTCCAAACCTTCTGCCAGATATCTTCATTCACTTCTATTTTTTTTGCTCCAATTCCCTCCAGAACCTTCACATCCCACCCCGGGCGCTTGGTCTCAGACAGCGGAACCTGCAGCGCAATCTTCTCCATCCGGTCAATATCTGTGCACAAATAATGGTCATCCAGGCTTCCTTTTTCCACATTTTTGCGGTCATTTTCATAAGCCTCACGCTTCTCATCATCATAAAGATACCCGTACCAGTTTGCATCGAAATTCAGAAGCTTTCCGCCTTTTTTCAGCACACGAAGCCACTCTTTATAAGCCATTTCCGGGTGAGGCAGATTCCAGGTCAGGTTCCGGGAAATGATCACATCAAAGCTCTCATCCTCAAACTCCAAAGCCTGGGCATCCATCCGTTTAAACTCAATATGATTCTTCTTTTCCCCGATAAATTTCGCTGCATTTTCCGCAGCCTTTTCCAGCATTCCAGGAGTATAATCTACCGCAGTTACATAATATCCTGCCTCCGCCAGAATCATAGGGAAAAAGCCAGGACCAGTGCCGATGTCCAAAATTTTCAGCTGTTCTTTCTCTTCATCAGGATTTCTGTTTCCGAAAGATTCTGTTTCCGCAAAACCTTCTTCTGCATCCTGATTTTCCCCAGATCTCTTTCCAAAAAATCCGCTTTCCAGAGTCTCCAGCCATGCCTTCTTCTGCATCCCCTTCAGCTCTTTTTCATTCACCTCAGAATACCCCTCCGTCCGGGTACTCCAATAGCTCTCTATTTCGTCCAGTAATTTATCCAATTGTAAATCCTCCGCATTAAACTCTAATGTTAAAATTTTATCAAAATTCCCCACTTTTCGCAAGCCCCCCAGGGGGATGAAACTCTACAGAAAAAGTTGTAAAGTGATGTTGAATTTTAATAGGAAATATTATAATATAAAACTGAAATATGTTGAAAGCATATACGGCTGTTGAAAAGGCAAATATTGATTCTGCAAATTATAAAAAGGAGAGGCTTATGGTACTGGGGCTATATTATTGTGATCATTGTGGCTCGTTTATTGAATCTGCAAGGGATGATTTGATTAATCTTATTGAAGAGAATATTGAAGCAGGCAATAAGGAATTTGTTGTAGAAGAACAGATGGTTGTGTCTGAAGCAATGTACAAAAAGTGTGAATATCGTTCGAAATATTCTTTTTCAGATTTAGAAGATATAGCATATAAGTATTCCTCTTCCAAACGTATTTCTGAAAAAAAAGAAGATGGACGTCTTGTGGTTGATGTGAAGTATACCCTCACGTTACTTGATGACTTTATCCGTTCGAGGGAAGATCCGAAACATTTGGAACTGGCACAAATAACAAACATAAAAAAGCAAGATCCTTCCTATATTAATTATTTTCAATCCATAATGAAACCTGATGAAGAAACCGGAAAAGTAAATATCTTGTATGCGTGGAAGAATACTGCAAAATGTCCTATATGTGGAAAAAGAATGTCTTTTGTTCCACCTGATTTATACAACTGGGATGGTTTGGATTTAAAAAAAATGGAATCTGCAATAAAGATAAATGATCATAACATGGCTGTGAAAAAAGTTGATAAAATGTTTGAGGAAAAAATGGCATTTTCTTCTGCTGTGCCCGCAAACAATACACTGGAGAGACAGCAGCTTGTTGAATATTTGCAACATGTATTTGAACTTTATTCGGACATCTTTTTTCTTAAAGAACAACTGGTGAATTTTGACACTGAAATAATAGAAGCCAAAAGAATGGAGATACGTGAAAAAAGCCAGTTTACGGAAAAATGCAAAAAAGAAATGGTTTATTTAGAGAAAGAGCTTGTACAGGCTGAAAGCCGCAATGTAGCGATGTCTCTTCAAATACGCCCTGAGGATCTGGGATTGCACATGCCACAGGAACCGGAATATTCCAAACCTGGTTTTTTCAATAAAAAGAAAGTTAATGCCGAAAATGAGAGATTAAGGAATAAATATGAAAAAGCAGTTCAGGAATTTAATGAAAAATGGGAAAAAGAAAAAACGAGAGAGGTAAGGCAAAGAGAAGAATATAATGCGAAAGCTTTAGAAAAGCAAAAACAGTTGATAAAAGACCTCAATGCCCAAAAGAAATGTTTAACAGATAAGCTGGAAGCTGGTGCAGGAAAATTAGCGATTTCTGCCGTCAGAGAATTTTATGAAAATGAAATCGAAGAAATAAATGCGAAAGTATCAGAGGCCTGTGATGTACTAAAAAAACTTTTGAAGTCTGGGATTTTGCATCCAAAATATTGGGATTTTGTTGCTGTTTCGTCAATTTATGAATACCTGAGTACAGGAAGATGCAGCACACTGGAAGGCGGGGACGGGGCATACAACCTGTATGAGGCAGAGATCCTGGCGAATCGGGTGATTGATCAGCTTGATGCAGTAATTGATTCTTTAAATACAATAAAGAGAAATCAGTACTTAATGTATAATGTGTTAACAAGCATTAACAGAAACATAAAGGATATTTCTCAAAAAATGTCTGTAGCAGTAGATGCGCTTAGTCATCTTGAGAGTGATGTTTCCTCTATAAAAGAAACCACAGAAATGATAGAATATAATACTGCAAAATCAGCTTATTATTCAAAAGTTAATGCAGATTTGACGAATGCACTTGGATATATGGTTGCTATGTGAAAGATGAATATTATGTCCGTTGTATAATACTTTTATCGTACAGGGGCGCTTTCCTTTGTAATGTTTTACGCAAACTCATTATACATCAGAAAGCCCTGTACGATTTTTTTATGAAGATTTTTCGTCTGGTTCCGAAGGATCCCACGTATCCTTTTCTTCGCTGTTCCCACATTATAAAGACCTGTCAGGGAGTCTCTCTGAGCTGCTTTTTTCAGCTTTTCTTTTGCAAACATATCCTGGTTAATATTCTGCAGATAGCCAAGAACCTTCCCCCATATGGCAACTGCCGATTGCAATATTCAGGCAGAGCACTGTCATGGTGTACATATAACTGCCCACTGTCCCTGTGATATTCCCATACAGTATCAAAGATTTTTTTGAAAAATGTGATTTTCTCTAGCATGATCCAATACATTCACTGTTATACTGAATTTTTTATTATCTGGCTGTATTCTCAGCCGCAATCTCATCAATTCTTGCAAGCTCTTCCTCTGTAAACGGTGCACAGTGGATTGCTTTTATGTTGTCAAGGATCTGCTGCGGACGTGACGCTCCGATCAGTACACTGGTCACTTCCTCCTGTGCAAGAAGCCAGCCAAGAGCCATCTCAGAAAGCTTCTCACCGCGTTCTGCAGCCATGTCGTTCAGCTCCCGTATCTGCTGTAAACGCTCTGGTGTCAGATTGCTTTCCTTCAAAAATCTGCCGTCTGTACGGATGCGGCTGTCCTTCGGAATTCCATTGAGATAACGGTCTGTAAGCTGTCCCTGGGCAAGAGGGCTGAAGGTAATCAGACCTTTTTTCAGGATTCCTGTGGTCTTCTTCAGACCATTTTTCTCTACGGTTCTGTCAAAAATAGAGTAACGGTTCTGATTAATCACAAATGGACAATGCATTTCCTGCAAGATCTGGGCTGCCTGTGACAAAGTTTTTCCATCATAATTGGAAAGTCCTACGTACAGTGCTTTTCCACTTTGAACAGCGCTTGCCAATGCTCCCATAGTCTCCTCAAGAGGGGTTTCCGGATCCATTCTGTGATGGTAAAAAATATCTACATATTCCAGTCCCATACGCTTCAGACTCTGGTCCAGGCTTGCCAGCAAGTACTTACGGCTGCCCCAGTTTCCATAAGGGCCATCCCACATTTCGTAGCCTGCCTTAGTGGTAATAATAAGCTCGTCCCTATATTTTCCCAGATCTTCTTTCAGGATCCTTCCGAAATTGATCTCTGCACTTCCAGGTTCCGGTCCATAATTATTTGCCAGGTCAAACTGTGTGATCCCATTGTCGAAAGCTGTAAAACACAGCTGTCTCATGTTTTCAAAATTCGCCGTATCTCCGAAATTGTGCCACAGTCCAAGTGACACCTTCGGTAGCATAAGTCCGCTGTCACCGCAGCGGTTGTATTCCATTGTGGTGTAACGTTCCTTTGAAGCAATGTACATAATAAAAACCTCCCTGAAAACGATAATCAAATTTATTATACTCCCAGGGAATTGATTTGTCATGGGAAAATGTGAATGTTTACACCATACATTTCCTATAGTATAATGAGAAAGATTTTGATAAATTTCTTTTTAACGAAAGTGATCTTTTTATTTATGGTAAAGCAAAACAGACGTTATCCTCTTCTGGATCCGTAGATAATAAATCATTATCTTTTTTATAACAATATTGATATTTTTCAGAAAGGATAACCTTTAGACATGCAAAAACAATTTTTCAAATATACTACCCAGAGCGTAGCTGCCATGATCGGTTTTTCCATCTATATTCTTGCGGACACCTTTTTCATCTCCGTCCAGTCCGGTGCAGATGGACTTGCGGTTCTGAACCTGATTTTGCCTGTTTATGGACTGGTTTATGCCATCGGATCCATGATCGGCATTGGCTCTGCAACCAGATATTCCATTGACAGATCCCGACAGCAGAATACGGATTTCTATTTTACACAATCTGTTTTCTGGGCTTTGCTCTGCAGCGTTCCCTTTATTTTCACCGGAATTTTCTTTCCGGGGAAATTCCTGGCAATCCTTGGCGCAGATCAGGGACTGATCTTACTGGGCAAAAGTTATCTGCGTATTATGCTGATTGCTTCGCCGCTTTTTATGGTTAACTATACTTTTACCGCCTTTGCCCGAAACGACCATGCGCCTTCCCGCGCCATGACAGGGGCCATTGCAGGAAGTTTATTCAACATTTTATTTGACTATATTTTTATGTTTCCAATGGGACTGGGGCTTGCCGGCGCTGCTCTTGCCACAGCTGTCAGCCCTGCAATTACCATGACCGTCTGCAGCACACATTTTCTTGGAAAAAGAAATGGCGTAGCATTTAAGTGGAAAAGCCCTTCCCTCCGCCACCTGGTTTCCTGTTGCCAGCTTGGAATTTCAGCCTTTGTTGGAGAAATTTCTTCTGCCATCACTACGATTATTTTTAATATGCTGATCCTTGGAATTGCAGGAAATGTAGGCGTTGCGGCATATGGGGTGATCGCCAATCTTTCCCTGGTTGCTATGTCCATTTTCAATGGTCTTGCCCAGGGTGCGCAGCCATTGATCAGCCAGAATTATGGAAAAGGCAGCCAGAAAAATGTGAAAAAACTTCTAAAATGGAGTCTTCTTTCCTGCCTGGTCCTTGAGCTGGTTATTGTGTTTATTTCCTTTGGCTTCACAGACGTTCTTATTGGAATCTTTAACAGCGAAAACAATTTACAGCTTTTAAATTATGCCCACACTGGCCTGCGGATCTACTTCCTTGGCTTCCTTTTTGCCGGAATCAACATTATGCTGGTAGCCTACTTCTCCGCCACCGACAGCCCCATCCCAGCCATCACAGGCTCCCTCATGAGAGGCATTATTGCCATTGCCCTCAGTGCCGTAATCCTCTCAAAACTACTGGGATTAAACGGCGTCTGGGGCTCGTTCCTGAGTTCAGAAGTGATTACAATTATAGTAATTCTACTGCTTGCGAAGCTGGTACCTTTTTCTTCTGCAAAAAATAATTGCCCAAATCGGTAAACTATGGTATTCTATAGGTATTATACTTGTGCTGTTACACAAACAAGAAATTGAGGTGATCTATCGTGAAATCTAATGAATCCGCTGAGAACTATCTGGAAACGATTCTGGTCCTCAGCAAAAAGAAACCTGTTGTTCGTTCCGTTGATATTGCTGATGAACTTGGCTTTAAGAAATCAAGTGTCAGTGTCGCTATGAAGAACCTTCGTGAAAAGAACCATATCACTGTCACTCCAGAAGGATATATTTATCTTACCGAATCCGGAAAAAAGATTGCAGATATGATTTATGAGCGACATGAATTTTTATCCTCCTGGCTGATCAGTCTGGGTGTTGATCCGGAAACTGCAACCTCCGATGCATGCCGTATCGAGCATGTCATCAGTCCAGAGAGCTTTACCGCTATCAAGGAGCATCTCTCTCCTGGTAAATAAATTATACGCATTGCGTTTTTGCATTACATTTTCTTATAATTACAGAAGCTCATTGATTGCTGTACACAGTAATCATAAAGACCTGTACTCCAGATAAAATCACTGATAGGGATCCATCATTGTAGAATTTTATCCGGAGACAGGTCTTTTTATTTGCCCTAAACGCCAACAGGCAGCACCGCCAAAAGCTGCCTCGCCGCCTGTCGTTATCAAAGCTTATTTCACCAAATAATATCTTGCAGAGAACGGACCCATTTTAAATACTGCTTTGCCCCCTGTAATTACCTTCTCCTTCTTGGTATAGCGCTTTTTACCGCCATATTTCACCATATCACTTGCAAGGAGAAGCTCATATCCGGCATAATCTTTTTTCAAAGTGTATTCCTGGATTTCGTCGGAGAAATTGAACACAGCCAAAATTTTCTGGTCACCACTGATTCTTTCAAACAGATACATGCACTTCTGCTCCTGATGGCAATCCACCCATGAGAAACCATCCTGGCTGAAATCTCTCTGGGAAAAAGCACTGTTCTTCAGATAGCATTGATTCAGATCTGCCATGAATTTATGAAATGCTTCATGAACAGGGAATTCCAGCAGAATCCAGTCCAACTCATCCTTTTCGCACCATTCCTTCAGCTGTGCCAGCTCATTTCCCATAAAATTCAGCTTTGCACCCGGGTGCGCATACATATACATATAGAAAGCTCTTGCCTGTGGAAATTTCCCGTCGTAACCACCGTTCATCTTCTGGGCGATGGTTGCCTTTCCGTGGACAACCTCGTCATGGGACAATGGCAGGATATAGCGCTCATTGTAAAAATACATCATAGAGAATGTCAGCTTGTGATATTTTTCCTGTCTTTCTTTTGCATCTGCCTGAAAATAAGACAGAGTATCATGCATCCATCCAAGGTCCCATTTGTAATCAAATCCAAGTCCGCCCTCCCATACCGGCTTTGTCACACCCTGATATGGAGTGGAATCCTCGGCAAAAAGGAGGCAGTCAGGGATTCGCTCCTTTAAGCCCTGATTCATGGTACGGATAAATTTCAGAGCTGCCAGATTTTCTCCACGGCTTGCATCCCCCTGCCAGTAAATCAGATTTCCTACTGCATCCATACGAAGGCCGTCGAAATGGAATTCATTCATCCAGTAATAGGCAGAGGACTGCAGAAAACTGCAAACTTCTCCTCTGGAATGCATAAAATTGCAGCTTCCCCATTCGTTGCGGCCAACTGCCATGTTTGGATATTCATAAAGGGCTGTTCCGTCATATTCTGCCAACGCATAATCATTCACTGCAAAATGCACTGGAACAAAGTCCAGAATGACCCCAATTCCAGCCTGGTGGCACTGGTCTACAAATGCTTTCAGTTCTTCCGGCTTACCATAGCGGGAGGTTGGACTGAAATATCCTGTATCCTGATATCCCCAGGATTCGTCGCATGGGTACTCACAGAGAGGCATGATCTCCAAATAATTATAGCCGTGTTCCTTCAGATAGGCGATAAGGATCGGTGCCAGTTCCTCATAGGTGTACCAGTCTTCCTGCCCTTCGCCTCGTTTTTTCCAGGAGCCAAAATGCATTTCATAAATGTTTACTGGTTTGTCGTAGCTTGCTTTGCGGTTTTTCAGCCATTTGCTGTCGCCAAATTCATAACCGCCAAGATCATAGGTCTTTGAAGCAGTGCCTGGACGCATCTCGCTATAAAAAGCATAGGGGTCTGCGTGGTCTACGAAGGAGCCATCCTGACGGTAAATTCTGTATTTATACATCAGGCCAGAGCCTACATCATTTATGGTACATTCCCAGAAATTGCCATCATGAACACGGTTCATAGGAGTCTCTGTCCAGCCGTTGAACTCACCAATTACAGATACTCGCTGCGCTGCCGGGGCAAATGTACGGAAGGTGGTTCCGCCATCCCATACGTGAGCACCAAGGTACTGATATGCTTCAAATTCTTTTCCTGTATAAAAGTTGTAAAAATCCATGTTTTTGCTCTCCCATTCATTATAAAAAGATATTAGACAGTAGTTGGTTTTCTTTGTATAATGAGTATAATTGCGTGGAGAGGAAAATGCCACCGACGAAAAGCGACATTAGTTGGATATCCAACGTTTTTTAGAATGTGTTGGATTTCTAATTTATTGAAATAGGGGATATATAAGTATGGATATCAGAATTGAAAAAACCAGACAGAGTATTATAAATGCTTTTATAGAACTGCGTTCTCATAAGGAGCTGGAGAGGATTACAATTAAGGAATTGTGTGAGAAAGCACAGATCAATAAATCTACCTTTTATGCCCATTATCAGGATATTTATCATCTCTCGGATACGTTGGAAACGGAAGTTGTGGTATCAATTATGGAGAATCTCACTCATCCGGAGAGAGTGCTGGAGGATACCACTTTTTTTTCCAGGGAACTGTTTATGGGGTTTCTGGCAAAGGATTCGCTGATCGGGATTTTGTTTTCGGGAAGCAGGAGTAAATGCCTGGTGCAGAAAATCGAAGTGGCCTTGAAAGAACTGGTGTTTGGAGCTTACCCTCAATATCGGGAGGACAAGGACATTAATATTATGCTCACTTATATTCTATATGGATGTTATTATGCGTTTTATGAAAACCGAAAATATGGAGATGTGCCTGTGCTTTCCAGTATTACAGAACTTACAGGCAAGACAGCGAAGGCAGCATTAAAAATGATAAAAAATTAGAAGCACCTCAGCAGACATTATTCCTCAAAGTGTGCAGCTTTGCAACAACTAAACAATTACCTATTTTCATCGCAGGAGGTCAATAAATTGACAACAAACAATTCGAATATACAAGAAATTAATTCTGTTACTTCACCAGTAACGCCCTTACAAATTCTAAAAACTTACTTCGGATACGACTCCTTCCGGGATGGGCAAGGAGAAATTATAGATACCATTTTAAGTAGAAGGGATGCGCTGGCAATTATGCCGACAGGGGCTGGAAAATCCCTTTGTTATCAAGTTCCAGCGCTGCTTTTGCCAGGAATTACATTGGTGGTTTCACCGCTGATCTCACTTATGCAGGATCAGGTGAAATCTCTGAATGAAGCAGGAATTCACGCGGCTTATATTAATTCCTCGCTGACTGAGGGACAGATTAATAAGGCTCTTTCTTTTGCTGCAAGGGGAGTTTACAAGATCATTTATGTAGCACCAGAACGACTGGAAACAGCTTCATTTCTAAGCTTCGCGCTCCATACTCCTATCTCCATGGTAACTGTAGACGAGGCCCACTGTATCTCCCAATGGGGACAAGATTTCCGTCCAAGTTACTTAAAAATCATAGATTTTGTGGAACAGCTGCCTGGCAATCCGATCATCAGTGCCTTCACTGCCACCGCAACAGAAGTGGTAAAAAATGACATTGCAAGGATCCTGAAACTGAAGAATCCCAACGTTGTTGTCACTGGTTTTGACAGAGAAAATCTCTATTATCAAGTGGAACATCTCACTGGAAAGCAGAAGGGCATCTTTATCCAGAATTACATAGAAACCCATCCAAACGAAAGCGGAATCATCTACTGTGCCACTAGAAAAAACGTGGATACTTTGTATGAGAAATTATAGAAACAAGGCGTCTCTGTAACCCGTTACCACGCTGGAATGAGCAACGATATCCGCAAGAAAAGCCAGGATGATTTCATCTACGACCGTGCTCAGGTAGTCATCGCCACAAATGCCTTTGGTATGGGAATTGACAAGTCCAACGTGCGCTTCGTCATCCATTACAACATGCCTCAGAGCATGGAAAACTACTACCAGGAAGCCGGACGTGCCGGAAGAGACGGCGAACCAGCTAAATGCATTCTTCTCTTCTCCGCCCAGGATGTGATGATCAGCAAACTGCTTCTTGGAAGCAAAGACTTCGAGGGCATGGATTTTCAGGAAATCGACCAGGTAAAGCGCCAGGATTCCCGCCGCCTCCAGCTTATGGAAGGCTACTGCATGACTACCTCCTGCCTGCGTAATTACATTCTGGAATACTTCGGCGAAACCACAGATACCCCCTGCGACAATTGCGGTAACTGCCACCAGGAATTTGAAGAACTTGACATGACCCAGGACGCCAAATGGGTAATCGGCTGCATCACCGAAATGCGCGGCCGCTACGGTCAGGCTCTTGTAACCGGCACCCTCCTTGGCTCCAAAAAAGCCCGCCTGAAAGACATCGGTGCCACCTCCTACAACTGCTATGCCAAACTGGAAAACCGCACCGAAGCCGACCTCCGGCTCCTTATAAGCCAGATGATCCGCATGGGCTATATCATTCAGACTGAGGGCGAATATAGTGTCCTAAAAGTAGGAAACATCGCAGATTTACAAACAAAAAATATCAAAATTATAGTAAAGAAATTCAAAGAAAAAGAGAAAATATCAGCCTCAAAGAAACGCAAAAATCCATTCGAAAAAGACAGTTTTTCCGCTTCCAAAGTGGGTTCATCCGCTGGCACCACCGCCGCAAACTCCAGCCGTAACTCCGCTCTTTTCGAGACCTTACGCCAGCTCCGCCTCCAAATTGCCAAAGAAGAATCCGTCCCGCCCTACATCGTCTTCACCGACAAAACCCTTATCGACATGTGCGAGAAACTCCCCCAGAATGAGGACGAAATGCTTAACGTATCCGGCGTAGGACAGAATAAGCTTAAGAAATATGGACAGCGATTTTTACAGGAAATTTTCTCGTTTCTATCCACTAATCATTAAACATTACATTGCTGTTTAGGGTGTTGGCTTCCAGCCAGTACACAGCATTTGGGCAATGGGTATTACTCCAGCGAACCATTTCAGGCGCGCCCTTAGCGTAGATGAAATCCAGTGCTTACGAAGACTTAGGAGTGACGGCTCTCCGGAACTCCTTAGTCGCAGTTAGCGATTAGTTCATCGTAGCGTTGCGCCGGTGAGTGAGTAATACCCATTGTCCGAATGCATCCCTTTTAGACGAACTTTTAACCCACAAAATAGCAACTTAAAAGAGGCCATTGCGAACTCATTTCCAGTCCGCAACGGCCTCCCCTTAAGGAGTTTTATTTACTTTCTTTCACGCTCTTAAATCGCCCCAAGAATCCGTCTGGCATTATCAATCCTCTCCTGCACCGGAGGTTTCACGCCCTCCAGCGGATAAGGAATACCCAGCTTTTCCCATTTAAAGGTTCCCAGTGTATGATACGGAAGAACTTCCACGCGCTCAACGTTTTTCAGCGTCTTAATGAAATCCGCCAGCTGGTGCAGATACTCATCCTTGTCGCTGCCCCCCGGTACCAGTACGTGCCGGATCCAAACAGGCTTACCCATATCCGAAAGCTCACGGGCCATGGCAAGAATATTGGTATTCGTCTGCCCGGTAAGCTTCACATGCTCCTGCTCATTGATCTGCTTGATATCCAGAAGCAGAAGATCTGTATACTTCATCAGCTCCAGCCACTTAGAATGCCACGGCTCCTTAGTCGTATAAGGATTTCCGCTGGTATCCAAAGTAGTATGGACTCCCGCTTCCTTTGCCTTACGGAAAAGCTCTGTGAGAAAATCCATCTGCAAAAGTGGTTCCCCGCCGCTCACCGTGATACCGCCTTTCTCGCCCCAGTAGGACTTAAACCGAAGTGCTGTCTTCAAAAGCTGATCCGTGGTGTACTCTTTTCCATCTGTCATATTCCAGGTATCCGGATTATGGCAGAATTGGCAGCGCATAGCACAGCCAGAAAGAAAAATCACATATCTCACTCCAGGTCCGTCCACAGACCCGAAGCTCTCCAGAGAATGAACATAGCCTTTTAACATTTCTAATTCCTTTGCATTCATATTCATAAAAAGGACATGCAAGCTCTAACATATATTGTACTGCATGCCCTTTTGTTTCACCGATACTATTTTACAATATCAGACTTACATTCTGTCATGGCAGGTTCTGGCAATAACATCCATCTGCTGCTCTCTTGTCAGATCGATAAACTTAACGGCATAACCGGAAACACGGATAGTGAAGTTTGCATACTCCTCTTTTTCCGGATGCTCCATAGCATCGATCAGTTTCTCTTTGCCAAATACATTTACGTTCAGGTGATGTGCACCCTGGTTGAAATATCCGTCCAGTACATGTACCAGATTATCTGTACGCTCTTCATCACTATGTCCAAGAGCTTCCGGATTAATGGTCTGTGTATTGGAAATTCCATCCAGTGCATCCTCATAGTCAAGCTTTGCAACAGAGTTCAGGGAAGCAAGAAGTCCATTCTGCTCTGCGCCGTAAGATGGGTTTGCACCAGGTGCCAGAGGCTCTCCAGCCTTTCTTCCATCCGGAAGAGCTCCGGTAGCTTTACCATAAACAACGTTAGAGGTAATGGTAAGAATAGAAGTGGTTGGCTTGGAATCACGATAGGTATGGATGTGTTTCAGTTTATCCATGAAGGTGGAAAGCAGGTTTCTTGCAATCTCATCTGCTCTGTCATCATCATTACCGTAGCGTGGGAAATCACCCTCAACCTGGAAATCGGTGGTAATTCCATCCTCATCACGGATAGCTTTTACCTTCGCATACTTAATAGCAGACAGGGAGTCTACTACATGTGAAAATCCAGCGATACCAGTTGCAAAAGAACGCTCAACCTTGGTATCAATAAGAGCCATCTCAGCTGCCTCATAGTAATATTTGTCATGCATGTAGTGGATCATGTTCAGGGTTCCTACATACAGATGAGCCAGCCAGTCCATCATCTGGTCATATTTCTGCATAACCTCATCATAATCAAGATACTCGGAAGTGATCGGCTTGTACTCCGGTCCTACCTGAGTCTTTAACTTCTCATCCACACCACCGTTGATTGCGTAAAGGAGGCATTTTGCAAGGTTTGCACGAGCTCCGAAGAACTGCATTTCCTTACCAGTCTCAGTAGCAGATACACAGCAGCAGATGGAATAATCATCGCCCCATACCGGACGCATAACATCATCGTTCTCATACTGGATAGAACTTGTTGTAACAGAAATATTAGCAGCATATTTCTTGAAGTTCTCTGGCAGTCTGGAAGAATAAAGAACAGTAAGGTTTGGCTCCGGAGCCGGTCCCATATCCTCAAGAGTATGGAGGAAACGATAGTCATTCTTGGTAACCATGTGACGTCCGTCAACACCAATACCTGCAACCTCAAGAGTTGCCCACACCGGGTCACCGGAGAACAGCTGGTTGTAGGACTCAATTCTCGCAAATTTAACCATACGGAATTTCATTACCATGTGGTCAACAAGCTCCTGAGCCTCTTTCTCAGTGATCACGCCATTCTTAAGGTCTCTTTCAATATAGATATCAAGGAATGTGGAAATACGTCCAACACTCATTGCAGCACCGTTCTGAGTCTTGATTGCTGCAAGATATCCAAAGTACAGCCACTGGAATGCCTCATGAGCGTTCTTAGCCGGCTCTGAAATATCATAACCATAGATCTTTGCCATCTCTTTCATTCCCTTAAGAGCACGGATCTGATCTGCGATTTCCTCACGAAGCTGGAAATCATAACGTCTCATACCCTGACGGTCGCTTGTTGCAAAGTCTTTCTCTTTGCCCTCGATCAGCGCATCAATACCGTACAGAGCCACACGTCTGTAATCGCCAACGATACGTCCGCGTCCATAAGTATCCGGAAGTCCGGTAAGGATATGGCTGTGACGTGCTTTTTTCATTTCTGGTGTGTAAATGTCAAAAACGCCCTGGTTATGTGTTTTGAACTCATATTTTGTAAACATATCGTGGATCTGAGGATCTACCTTGTAGCCGTACATTTCGCATGCCTGCTCAGCCATTTTGATTCCGCCGTATGGCATAAACGCACGCTTCAAAGGCTTGTCTGTCTGAAGTCCTACAACCTTCTCAAGATCCTTCAGGTCTTCAGCAATATATCCTGGTCCGTATGCAGTCAGGCCTGTGACAACCTTTGTCTCCATGTCAAGCACACCATTGTTGGCACGCTCTGCTTTCTGCAGCTCCTGCAGCTTTCCCCACAGTTTGTCAGTAGCCTCAGTTGGGCCTTCCAGGAAAGAATCGTCTCCGTCATAAGGGGTATAATTGTGACGGATAAAATCACGAACGTTGATCTGTTCTTTCCAACGACTTCCTTCGAAGCCTTCCCACTGTGCAAAATCTTTCATTCTTGTACCTCTTTCTTTATTTTATAGTTCTCCGCGTATGTTGAAGAATTGTTATTGGTTTAACGATTGTAGTATACGGGATTGTTTTTTCGCCGTCAATCAGTTTGGTCCATGCTTTTAATAAAGTACAATTTATCTGGAAAAAAATGGATTTCCCCATATATAAGTCCTATATTCTGTACTTTCATTCGTTTTTTCTAATTTGTAAGCCCATTTTTATCGGCACAAATACAGAGAAATATTCTCGATATACTTTGATAAATTTTATCAACTTAATTGAAGGGGGCTATCGCTTTAACGAATGAATTTTCGTGAAGCGGCGTTTTTCTTTTTCCAATCCCATGCACAAACACTATTTTTTCAGTTTCTTTTAATGCATACAGTTTTTTGCGGAGCTTCTTTACATGCTTTATTTTTATCGTATTTCCATAAACGATTTTTATATCATAAAGCAACTCACACTCAGCTACAAAATCAGCAAGTTTCTGCAAAAGTTTTGCCTGTTTTTTTGTTACTGCCTTCTTCCAGACGAAAGTATACTTATTAGCACTGCAGTCAAATCCATAGTCTCCACAAACTGACTTAGTGCGACAGCCCCTTTACATTAACCTGTTCCTGTTAAATTTCAGTAAAAATAGCAAAAGCAGACACTTATCAGCTCATATTGGAGAAACGTTCTACTGCTTTCGTAAAGCTCTCGATGGTCTTATCTGCATCGCCATGTTCAATCCCATCGCGGAGTGTGTTACTGTGAACGGAGTGGACAATAACTTATACTCCTTTCTGCTCGCTAAAAATTTAAGTATTTGTTTTACTATTATCTTGTCATATGTTATCCTATTCTTACAACATTAAGGGGGAAACAAATGTAATGGAAAAAAAATCAAACCATTTTTCAGGACAGCTTGGTTTTGTCCTGGCAGCAGCCGGAAGTGCTGTAGGAGTGGGAAATTTGTGGAGATTCCCATATCTTGCCGCAAAAGACGGAGGCGGCTTATTTTTAATTATATATCTGATTCTGGTACTTACCTTCGGATTTACCCTTCTCACCTCTGATATTGCCATCGGACGGCGTACGCAGAAGAGTGCCATCGGAGCCTATACCCAGATGCGTCCCAGATGGAAGTTCCTGGGAATCCTTACCTTCCTTGTACCAGTGCTTATTATGACCTATTACGCGGTAATCGGCGGATGGATCACCAAATATGCGGTGGTATACGTAACCGGTCAGGCGCAGGCAGCTGCCGCAGATGACTATTTTACAGCCTTTATCACCTCTTCCACTTCACCGGTGATCTTCGCACTGCTTTTCATGAGTGTTACTGCTTTCATTGTATACAATGGCGTGGAAAAGGGGATTGAAAAAGTATCCAAATGGATGATGCCGGTCCTGCTGGTCCTGGTCGTAGTGATTGCTGTGTATTCTCTTACGATTTCACATACGGATGCTTCCGGTCAGCTTCGTACCGGCTTACAGGGCTTTCTTTACTACCTGACACCTGACTTTGAGGGACTGACTGTGCAGCGTTTTCTGCAGATTCTGCTGGATGCCATGAGCCAGCTGTTTTTTTCACTCAGTGTATCCATGGGAATTATGATCACCTACGGCTCCTATGTAAAGCCTGAAGTGAACCTGAACAAGGCGATCAATCAGATTGAAATTTTTGACACAGGTGTTGCCTTTCTTGCAGGTGCCATGATCATCCCGGCAGTATATGTTTTTTCTGGCACTGAGGGAATGGGTGCCGGGCCAAGCCTGATGTTTATTTCCCTGCCAAAGGTATTTTCTGCAATGGGAAAAGCCGGTACCTTCGTAGGAATCCTGTTTTTTGTAACTGCTATTTTTGCAACATTGTCTTCCTGTATTTCCGTACTGGAATCTATTACTGCAAACTGCATGGAAATTTTTCATACCAGCCGTAAAAAAACAGTTCTTGTTTTATCTGTGATCTACCTTGCAGCTTCCGCAGTTATCGCTTTGGGATACAGTATTTTCTACGTGGAAGTGAAGCTTCCGAACGGTTCTGTAGGACAGCTTCTTGATATTATGGATTACATCAGCAACAGTGTTATGATGCCGTTTATTGCACTGCTTTCCACAATTCTCATCGGCTGGATCGTAACGCCGGATTATGTGATTAGCGAAATGGAAAGAAGCGGGGATAAGTTCCGCAGAAAAAAATTGTACCGCGTCATGATCCGCTTTGTTACACCGGTTATGATGTTTATTCTGTTTTTACAGTCTACAGGGATTTTATCTTAAACTGCGGAGCATGTTTGAGGAAGACTTTCCGCAAGATGTGCCTCACAATTTGCGACAGATTATATTGTATAAAAAAACATCCAGCCTGCCATCGTTGTATGGAGACTGGATGTTTTTTTATAATTTGTAATTGTAAAGGTACTGAAGCTTTATTAATTTCTCACTGCCAGTGGTGTTCCGCCTCTTCGATTTCCTCAATAAACATCAGCAGGAAGCTGATAAGAAGCAGGATGCTGGATACCCAGATGGCTCTTTCGCCGTAAGCCATTGAAAGTCTGCCGCCAATTCCTGCACCAATGGCAAACAGAAAAATAATGGCGAAGTAGCATAAGGCCTGATGAAGCATGCGTGGCTTTCTTTCACGCATGTAAGCGGAAAGGGCTGCAGTGCCGCTTCTCAGATTTCCGATACACATGGTGCTGGCGTAGGAATTTCCTTCAACCTTTCGGAAGGTCTGCACCTGAAGGGCGCAGGAAAAGGATACCAGGGTGGTGGCAAGCACGTTCAGGTTTCCTGGGATGAAGCCAACCAGAAACAACAGGATGATCTCTACCAGAAGGATTCCCTGACGCCAGTGAAGGCGTCTGGCATAACGGAATTTTTCCTGAATGCGTTCCGCTAACAAAACACCAAGGAAGAATGCGGTCAGGGGAATGAGATAATGCAGACCTGCTTTCACTTCACCGTTCATAAACCGCTCACTCATCAGTACCACGTTTCCGGTCTGGGCGTTGGAGAAAACGCCATCGCGGGTAAAATAGGTATAGGCATCCTGAAATCCTCCTGACACTGCAAGAAATGCACTGTTTATAAATGCTTCTGAGGTCTGTACCTTTTTATGATGGTCCATAATAAGCTCCTTCTTTCGTCTTTTGTCTTTCGTATACATACATATCTTTGAATTATAGAATAAACAACACTTTCTGTAAACATCTATTTTGATATGTGGAGTATATATATCTTATATGTCTAAGATCAGCTTTCTTTATGCGCTTCCAGATACTCTTTTCTTCCCTCTTCATAAAGGTTATTGCCTTCGCTGTCAATAATGACTACAAGAGGCATATCTTCTACGTAAAGCTTACGGAGAGCTTCTGCACCCAGATCCTCATAGGCGATAAGTTCAGCTTTTTTGATGCATTTGGCAAGAAGGGCGCCGGCGCCGCCGATGGCTCCGAAGTAAACGCCGTGATATTTTTTCATGGCTTCTACTACTTCAGGCAGACGTGCTCCTTTACCGATCATTCCCCGGGCTCCTACAGACATCATGGTTGGTGCATAGGCATCCATACGGCCACTGGTAGTTGGTCCGGCAGATCCAATGACCTGACCTGGTTTTGCAGGAGTTGGTCCTACATAATAAATAGTTGCATCTGTTGGATCAAAAGGAATCTTTTCGCCTTTTGCAAGAGCCTCACACATACGTTTGTGTCCTGCGTCACGGGATGTGTAGATGGTTCCGGTAAGGAGAACCTGATCACCTGCGTGAAGGGTTTTTGCCAGTTCTTCAGTCAGAGGCAGTGTAATATGTCTTCTTTCCATGATCAGATCACCTCCGTTTTGTGGCGGGTAACGTGGCAGTTGATGTTGACTGCACATGGCATTCCCGCAATGTGAGTAGGCATTGTCTCAATATTCAGGCCAATGGCTGTGGTTTTTCCTCCAAAGCCCTGGGGTCCGATTCCAAGCTTATTTACTTTCTCCAGCATTTCGTCTTCCAGCTCTGCATAGAATGGATCCGGATTGTGGGAATCCAGAGGACGCATCAGTGCCTTCTTTGCAAGAAGGGCACATTTGTCAAAGGTTCCGCCGATTCCAACACCTACAACCATAGGAGGGCATGGATTCGGGCCTGCTGTCTCAACGACTTCCAGAATGAAATCCTTGATTCCCTGAAGTCCTGCAGATGGCTTGAACATACGGATCATACTCATGTTCTCACTTCCGAAGCCCTTCGGGCCCACTGTGATCTTCACTTTATCGCCAGGAACGATTTCTGTATAGATCATAGCCGGCGTATTGTCTCCTGTGTTTCCACGGCGCACAGGATCTTTTACAACAGATTTGCGAAGGTATCCGTTTGTGTATCCGCGGCGTACACCTTCATTGATGGCATCAGTAAGATCTCCGCCAACAAAGTGCACATCCTGTCCAATTTCAAGGAACACACATGCCATTCCTGTATCCTGGCAGATCGGTACATTTTCGTTATCTGCAATATCAAAATTCTCGATAATATTGTCAAGGATACCCTTGGCAATCTCTCCGTCTTCGCATGCGCGGCATGTTTTGATAGCGCATTTTACGTCTTCCGGAAGATGTTCGTTTGCTTCGATACAGAGTTTTTCAATGACATCTGTAAGTCTGCTTACTTCTACTTCACGCATTTTGGTAAGCTCCCTTCTTTCATAATATTTATTTCATTTTTATCTCTGCTCGTGACGGGCATAGTTTGGAAGCAGTAATGGAGATACTTTATCGGTCTCTGCTCCTGCTGCTTTTAACTCTTTCTCATATGCGTAAATATGATCCAGATTCATTTTTCCAAGCTCTACCTCTTTGCATTTTGCAGCTGCCTTTTTACCGGCATTTCTTCCGAATACGATTACGTCCAGAAGAGAGTTGCCCATCAGTCTGTTTCTTCCATGGATTCCGCCTGCAGCTTCTCCTGCAACCAGAAGGTTCGGGATTTCTTTTGTAAATCCGTCTCCATCGATTTCCAGGCCGCCGTTCTGGTAATGAAGAGTAGGATAGATCACGATCGGCACTTTTCTCATATCAACGCCATAGTTCATGTACATACGGAACATTGCCGGGATTCTCTTCTCAATAGTTCCCTCGCCTCCAAGGATCTCGATCATCGGAGTATCCAGCCATACACCTTTCAGTCCGCCAGGAACCTCTACGCCACGGCCTTCCTCACATTCACGGATAACACCGGAAGCATTCACATCACGGGTTTCCAGAGGGTGAATATAGGCTTCTCCGTTTGCATTTACAAGCTGCGCGCCAACGGAACGAACCTTCTCTGTTACCAGCGCGCCGAGGATCTGTGACGGATAAATGGCACCAGTTGGATGGTACTGGATAGAATCCTGATAAAGAAGGGAAGCGCCTGCTCTGTAGCCAAGTACAAGACCATCTGCGGTTGCGCCGTAGTGGTTAGAGGTAGGGAATCCCTGATAGTGCATTCTTCCTGCCCCGCCAGTTGCAATGACAACTGTTTTTGCTCTTGCGACGGAGTAATCGCCGGTTTCCATGTTAAGAAGAACAGCACCTGCTGTCTGTCCTTTTTCATCTTTCAGAAGCTCCACAGCGGAAGTAAATTCTACTACCGGAATGCCAAGGTTCAGAACCTCGTCACGGATGGTACGCATGATTTCAGATCCGGAATAATCCTTTGCAGCATGCATTCTCTTTCTGGAGGTTCCGCCACCGTGTGTGGTGATCATGGTTCCATCCTCTTCTTTGTCGAACTCAACGCCAAGATCGTTCAGCCATTTAATTGCATCCGGAGCTTCCATTACAAGTCTCTTTACCAGCTCTGGTTTTGCAGCAAAATGTCCGCCGCCGAAGCAGTCCAGATAATGCTGGACAGGGGAATCATTTTCTTTGTCAGCTGCCTGGATTCCGCCTTCCGCCATCATGGTGTTGGCATCACCGATACGAAGTTTGGTCACGATCATAACGTTGGCACCTGCATTGTGTGCTTCGATGGCACAGGAGGAGCCTGCACCGCCGCCGCCGATTACAAGTACATCTACATCATAATCGATTTTGTTAAGGTCAATTTTTTCATTCAGAAGACGGCTTTCGGAGTGAAGCATTTCTGCCAGCTCTAGTGGTGCCTTCTGTCCTTTGTTTGGTCCTACTTTGATTTCTGCAAATGCATCCGGGTTATAGTCTGGATGGAATTTCTTAAGAAGAGCATCTTTCTCATCAGCGCTCAGACGCCTTGGCTCTGTTGCCATACGCTGTGCTCTTGTAGCCTCTACCTTTTTGATGGATTCCATCATATTTTCTGGATATGGTGCGTACATGTTTTTATGCCCTCCTTATTTCTCAATTTCTCTGTTGTTATAAAGTTCTTCCATGTCTGTGATCGGTTTCTGCATGATCTGCTCGATCAGATCATCGTATTTGCCTTCATGGATTTCTTCTACACGTTTCTCAAGATGCTCACTTTTAGGGGCAATGTATTTTCCTGTGAGACGTCTTGCAAGAAGACCTACCATCGGGTGGGAGATACCTGCCGGACATCTTACAGAACAGCATCCGCAGCTTACGCAGTCAAAGGATTCTTCTGCGCATTTCTCAAGCTCGCCTCTCTGTGCATATGCGATGTACTGCATTACATTTAAGCCCTGGGTACATGCTTTTGTACATGCGTTACAGCCGATACAGCTGTAAATTTCCGGGTAGAGCTCCATCATGACCTGCTGGTTTGGCTGAAGGTCTTCGATGTTGTAGAGTCTCTTGTCTGTAGGGAAAAATGGGATGCTTGCTACATACATGCCTTCCTGTACCTGTGTCTGACAGGCAAGACAGGTTTTCAGTTCGTTGTCGCCTTTGATTCTGTAGATTGTGGCGCAGGCGCCGCAGAAGCCGTGACGGCATCCACAGCCGCGTTTTAAGGTATATCCGGCGTATTCCATGGCCGTCATAATGGTCAGGTCAGCTGGTACGGTGTATTTTTTACCGAAGAAATATACGTTTACCATATTTTCCATGTTGGGAGTTCCTTTCTTCTGATTGTCTAACTCTATTTCTTACAAATTGTGTTACTCAGGATAATAATAATTACAACATCTATGACAATTAAAACTAATAGCACATAAACAAAACTGGATGGCAAAAAGATTTCAAATAGTCCGGTTATCAGAAGGAGAATAGCAATCACGCCCATTCCAATTCCGTATACACGGCACAGCTTTTTCTCATCATATCTGGCTTTCTCTTCTTTTGAAGCAGTGTTATAGCCAGAAATAAATTTGCTGCCATGACCACTTAGTAAAGCAATGGTCAAAATTACAAAGACAGCAAAGACGACCCAGAGTATCCAGTCTGATCCATGAGCTGTATCTGCCAATGTCATAAAAATCCCCCTTGTATTTACTGAAACTTTTGGGTTTACTTAGTACTCGTCAGGTAACTGGTCAATCTCGTCCATTCTAAATACCGGACCGTCTTTGCAGACATATTTAGATCCAATGTTGCAACGTCCGCATTTACCAATACCGCACTTCATGCGAAGCTCCAGTGTTGTGTAAACCTGGGTTCTTGTAAAACCAAGCTCCTCAAGGCCCTGAAGTACAAATTTGATCATGATCGGCGGTCCGCAGACTAACGCAACTTTGTTAGTATCGAAGCCGATTTCTTTCAAATAGGTTGGTACGAAGCCTACATGTCCGTCCCATCCTTCCTGCTCACGGTCGATAGTCAGATATACATTTACGTCTTTTGCATTCATCCAGACTTCCTGAATCTCTTTTAATTTTACAAGATCGTCTGCGGAACGGGAACCGTAGAGAATATCTACAGTGCCGTAGTCATCGCGGTTGTCAAGAACGTAGTTGATTACGGAGCGAAGTGGTGCAAGACCGATACCACCGGCAATAAACAGAAGATTTTTACCCTTCAGCTTATCCTCTACCGGAAAATGGTTTCCATATGGTCCACGGACTGTGATCTCATCTCCCACCTGAAGGCTGTGGAGATAAGAGGTCAGCTCTCCGCATTTTTTAATACTGAATTCCTGATACTCTTTGTTTGTGGGAGAAGAAGTAATGGAAAACATACCTTCGCTTACGCCTGGTGCGCAGACCATTGCACACTGACCAGGCATATGTTCGAAAAGCTTTCCTCCATCCGGTGCAGTTACGCAGAAGGTTTTTACATCCGGTGTCTCCTCGTGAATGTCTGTGATCACGCCAACCTGCGGAATCAGAGTATCCAGAGTATAATTTTTATGACAGGTACACTCGCTCATTACTTTTCACCTCCATGCTTTTCAAAAGCCTTGATCACCTTCACAATGTTCAGGGATGACGGGCATTTTTCCACGCAGCGGCCACATCCTACGCAGGAATACATGCCGCCGTTGTTGGCTGGGAAATAAACCAGTTTGTGCATGAATCTCTGGCGGAATCTCTGCATCTGGCTGGTACGGTTGTTTCCGTGAGCCATCATAGTGAAATCGGAATACATACAGGAATCCCAGCAGCGGTAACGTTTTACACCGTGTCCTGTGTCATAGTCCTTAATGTCGTAGCACTGGCAGGTTGGACATACAAAGGTACAGGTTCCACATGCCAGGCAAGGTTTATATAAGGTCTCCCAGACAGAAGAACCAAATTTTTCATCTGTGGCGTTTCCATCCCAGCCTTCCAGGGAAAGATGGGTGTATGGAAGTTTTTCCACAATGCTTCTGATTGCTTCTTTTTCAGCATCTACTTTTGCCTGACCATCATCAGACGGGGTAAGAAGTTCTTTTACTGCTTCCGTAAGAGTCTCTCCCTTCCCGGTAAGGGCTTTCCAGTAAAGGCTTCCCTCTACCATCCAGACAGCTACATCAGCAATGCCTTTCGTATCAGCGTCTGCTGCCGGATCTGCTGCGTCTGTTCCAAATACTTTACAGAAACAGGATTCCTCTGGCTCATGGCACGCCATGGCAACGATGGTTCCATGTTCTCTTCTTGCTGCATAGAAGGTATCAACAGGATCTGCAAGGAAAACCTTGTCCAGAACTGCAACGCCTTTTACATCGCAGGCTTTCATGCCAAATACAACAAAAGGACGGTTTCTAAGCGCTTCTGGCTCAACAGTCAGCTTCTTTCCATCACGGACAACCGTATAAAGTGTCTCGCTCTGTGGGAAAAAGGCGTCTTTGCCGGATTTTACGGTTTTCAGTGTATCCAGATCTGCCTCTTCTTCCTCGTTCCAGAGGCCAAAGTTTGTCTGACCTGCCTTTTTGATGGGAAGGATCAGGTCCTGACTTTCTGCGATTTTCCGGAATAATGCTTCCAGATTTTCTTTCTCAATCTTATACATACATTATCCCCTTTCTGCCACTACACCTGGCTCTACATCGTCAAATGTAAAGCTGGTCAGCGGACCCTTTGACTCTGCATCTGCGCCAGCCTGATATTCCCCGTAGAAGGTATCAATATCCTTGATAAACTTACGGTTAAACAGGTGAAGGGGAATTCCCTGCGGGCAGACACGGCTGCACTCACCGCAGTCTGTACATCTTCCTGCAACGTGGAAGGCACGGATAATGTGGAACATTTTCTCTTCGAAGGAATCCACATTTGCCTTCTGTGCACTGTCAAACTTGGTGCTGTCGAATACACATTTACGGCAGCTGCATGCCGGGCAGGCATTGCGGCAGGCGTTGCAGCGGATACATTTGCTAAGCTCTTTCTGGAAAAATGCGAAACGCTCTTCCGGCTTCATTTTCTCAATTCTCTCAACCTCTGCGAAACGGTCTGCATCTTTTGTATCCTTGGATTCGCCGATGATCTCGTCGTAGATCATGTGCTCTTTTCCTTTGCATACATGACAGCGCTCCAGCATAGCGTCTTTGTAAGCTACGGTCTTGTCGCCGTAGATAGTGGAAATGTGAAGTTCTTCACAATCATCGGTAAGCTCGGCACCGGAAATGCCCTGGATTCCCTTGATTCCCATTTTACGGATTTTTTCCACATCCAGCTTTCCTTTACATCCAACACCGATGATATAGGCTTTTTCGCGGTCTACACGGTGCTCTTTGATCAGCTGGTTAAAGCTGTAGGTATCACAAGGCTTCAGACAGACAAGGGTTTTCCCCTCTAATTTGGAAGCCTCGATCATCATTTTACTTAAGTTCTGTCCGCAGAAACCATTGTAGACAAATTCATCCAGGCTTTCTGCGGTCTCGAAATATGCTGCTTCCGGATTGTAAGGCAGGTCTCCGGCTTTCCAGCCAAGAACACGTGCTACGGTTCCGTCAGCCAGCAGTTCTTTTGCACGGGCGATCAGTTCCTGCATCTTAAATCCTCCAATCTGACGTTTTTACCCAGAGAATAGATTTTTTCCACAAATTCATTCATAGTCTGGGAGAATTTTACACCTTCTGCGGCAGATACCCACTCAACACGGGTACGGCCATTTTCCACACCGATGAAATCCAGCATGGAGAAAAGAAGTGTCATACGTCTTCTCGCGTAATAGTTTCCGGTTGTGTAATGGCAGTCTCCCGGATGGCAGCCGCACATGATCACACCGTCAGCACCTTTTTCAAAGGCACGGAGGATAAACATTGGATTTACACGGCAGGAGCATGGTACGCGGATGATCTTTACATCAGCCGGATAAGAAAGACGGCTGCTTCCTGCAAGGTCTGCACCTGCGTAGCTGCACCAGTTACAGCAGAATGCCACGATCTTCGGTCTGAATTCTTCTTTTGCTTCTATCGACATATTGCATCTACCTCCGCTAAAATCTGTCTGTTGGAGAATCCCTGGAGATCCATTGCACCGGACGGGCAGGTTACCGTACATGCACCACAGCCCTGGCAAAGAGCATTGTTTACAACAGCAATTCTTCTTGTCTCACGGATTCCGTGGTCATTTACCTGTTTTTCCTCATAAGAGATTGCACCATACGGACACACATTTGCGCACTGGGAGCATCCGTTGCAAAGAAGCTCATCAGAATGTGCGGTACATGGATTGGTGGTCAGCTTGTCTTTTGCAAGAAGGCCGATTGCCTTTACTGCTGCTGCGCCAGCCTGTGCAACTGTCTCTGGAATATCCTTTGGTCCCTGGCATACACCGGAAAGGAAAATACCGGCTGTAGGGGACTCTACCGGACGAAGCTTTGCATGTGCCTCTGTGAGGAAATTGTTGGTATCAATACTTGCGGTAAGCATAGTTGCAATTTTTCTGACATCCTTGTTTGGCTCGATGGCAGCTGCGAGAACCACCATGTCTGCTTCCATAAGGATCTGTTTATTTTCAAGCAGGTCTGAAGCCTGGACCATAAGAGTTCCATCCGGCTGTGGGATTACCTTTCCAACCTGGCCTTTTACATAATTTACTCCATAATCTTCAACAGCTCTTCTGTAGAACTCATCAAAGTTTTTACCCGGAGTACGAACATCAATATAAAAAACAGTTACGTTTGTATCCGGATATTTGTCACGGATCAGCATTGCATGTTTTGCAGTGTACATACAGCAGATCTTGGAGCAGTAGCTCTTTCCTCTTTCATCAGAGCAACGGCTTCCCACACACTGTACGAATACAATGTTCTTCGGAGCTTTTCCATCGGAAAGTCTCTCAAGATGCCCCTTTGTAGGTCCAGCTGCATTCATAATACGTTCAAGCTCAAGAGAGGTGATAACATCCTTACTCTGGCTGTAAGCGTACTCATCGTATTTATCAAGCGGAATCACATCGAAACCGGTTGCGACCACGATTGCACCGTATTTCTGTGTAATGATCTCGTCCTTCTGCTCATAATCGATTGCACCAGCTGCACAAACCTTGGAGCAGACACCGCATTTTCCGGTTTTAAACTTGGTACAATGCTCACGGTCGATAACCGGAACATTTGGGATAGCCTGAGCAAACGGAATGTAGATAGCACTTCTGTTGTTCAGACCACGGTTAAATTCGTTTGGATTTTTCTTGGACGGACATTTCTCAGAACAAACGCCGCATCCGGTACATTTGCTCATATCCACGCTTCTTGCTTTCTTGCGGATATCAACGGTGAAGTCACCTACAAAGCCGCTTACCTTTTCAACCTCACTGTATGTATAAATGTTGATTTTCTCGTGGGCTGCTGCCTCTACCATCTTTGGTGTAAGAATACATGCGGAGCAGTCCAGTGTTGGGAAGGTTTTGTCCAGCTGGGACATTCTTCCACCGATACTTGGAAGCTTCTCCACAATATCAACCTCGTAACCAGCCTCTGCAATATCAAGAGCAGACTGGATTCCGGCAATACCTCCGCCGATTACAAGAGCCCGTTTGGTTACAAGGCTCTCGCCTGGCTGCAGAGGAGCGTCCAGATTTACTTTTGCGATTGCGGCTCTTGCAAGGATCACTGCCTTTAAGGTAGCCTCTTCCATATCCTTGTGGATCCAGGAGCAATGCTCACGGATATTGGCAATCTCTACCATATATGGGTTTAAGCCCGCTTTCTGTGCTGCCTTTCTAAAGGTAGCCTCATGCATACGCGGGGAACAGGAACAGACTACGATTCCTGTCAGATTCTTTTCATGGATGGCATTAATGATCTTGGCCTGCCCTGCTTCGGAGCACATGTACTGATAATCCTCTGCATGAACAACGCCCGGTTCTTTTGCTGTCATCTCTACTACTTTTTTTACATCAACTGTGGCTGCAATATTGGTACCACAATGACATACGAATACACCTATTCTCTGCACCTGTTTCTCACCTCCTGTATCTTCTGAATGCACTTACCAGCAGCTGCTGCGGTGTTTCTTCATCAAGCAGCTCCGGAATTTCGTCTGCGGTCAGATAGTTCTGCCCACGCTCGCGGACAACCAGCTGTCTGGCTGCGTCGATCAGTTTTCCCGGTTTTACATCTCTTGGACAGCGTTCTACACATGCAAAGCAGGAGAGACATTTCCATAAGGATTTTGACTGTGCAAGGGCTTCAATATCGCCGTTCTGTACATAAGTTACAAACTGGTGAGGCTTGATATCCATCTCGTTAAATGCAGGACAGGTTGCAGAGCATTTGCCGCATTTCATACATTTCAAGGGATTTACTCCGGAAATTTCTTTGATTCTCTCTGCTGCATTCTGGGTATTTCCATATGTATAAGCCATTACTTCGCCACCTCCTCTTTTACTCCGAGAGCTTCTGCAAGAAGTTCTGTAAAATAGTAAACAGGAAGATCACCGGTTCCGTTCTTTTTCAGGTTATACATGCAAAGTGGACAGGCTGTGATCAGCATATCTGCTTCAAAGCCTTTTGCACTGTCCATGATCTTTTCGCACATGTTCTGTGCCATTTCTTTTTCCTTCAGGGAAATGTAGCCGCCGCAGCACTCATTGCGATATGGGTATACCACAGGTTCTGCACCAAGGGCACGGATGAAGTCTTCCATAATGGTCGGATTCTCCGGATTATCAAATGCCATGATCTTTCCCGGTCTTAAAAGAAGGCAGCCATAGTAGGCGCCGATCTTCTTGCCTTTTAATGGATTAACCACTTTCTTTTTGATCTCGTCAAAGCCTACCTCATCACGGAGTACCTCCAGATAATGAAGAACATTTGTCTCTCCTTCATATGGAGTATCCAGTTTCAGATAATTATTGGCTCTGGTGCGGATGTCGTCCACGTTTTTCATGTCGTCGTTCACACGTTTGAGCACATGATGACAGGCTGAACAGACTGTGATCAGATCCTGTCCTTTTTCTTTTGCGTCGTTTAAAGCCCGGACGGAAGAAAGCTTGGTGGCAATCTCATCGCTGCCAAGAGGATATACGCCGCCGCAGCACTGCCAATCTTCTATCTCTTCCATTTCGAAGCCCAGTGCTTTTGCAGAAGCTCTGGCATAGGCATCCAGATCTTTTGCCTTATTCTTCAGGGTACATCCTGGATAATAACTGTACTTCATGCTTTTTTTCCTTTCCAATTTTTACAATTCGATCTGTGCGATTACTTCCTTCAGGGCATCTGCACTCTTTTTCAGCAAAGCGATTTCCTCTTTGTTCATGCGCATCTGCACTTTTCCCTGAATTCCGTTTGGTCCTACAAGAGTAAGGGTACTCAGGCACACATCTTCGATTCCATACTCTCCGTGAAGCATGGAGGATACAGTTGCAAGGGAATCGGAAGCAGCCAGGATCAGGCCTACCAGCTGGCAAACGGTTGCGGATACTGCGTAAAAGGTTGCACCTTTCTTTGCAATAACTTTTCCGCCGGATTTCTGCACATATTCCAGCATGGCTTCTTTATCAAGTGGTTTCACGTCCTTGCCATGTGCTTTCATTTCCTCATAATACTCGTCTGTGCTGAGACCGGAAATGTAAGCGCCGGTCCACGGGATAAAGGAAGTGTCACCATGCTCGCCAAAAACGTATGCGTGGATATTTCCCTGGGCTACTTTAAAATGCTCGGAAAGTCCATAGCGAAGTCTTGCTGTATCAAGAATGGTTCCGGATCCCATGATCTGATTCTCCGGAAGTCCGGAAATCTTGGTGAACACATAGGTCATAATGTCAACTGGATTACTTACAATGATGTACTTGGCATTTGGAGCTTCTTTTACAATCTGAGGGGTAATGCTCTTCAGAATGTTTACATTTGTCTGAGTAAGCTCAATTCGGGTCTGTCCAGGTTTGCGGGCGATTCCGGAAGTAATAATTACGATGTCGGAATCTTTGGCATCTGCGTAATCTCCGGCTACCAGAGATACCGGGCTTCTGAAGCAGGTTCCCTGCTCGATGTCCATAACCTCGCCTTCTACCTTTTCCTTGTTGATGTCGATCAGAACAATCTCGGAAGCGATCTCATCATGTGCCAGTGTGTAGGCAATTGTAGAGCCAACGCTTCCAGCTCCGATAATGGTAATTTTGCTGCTCATATAAAACTCCTTTCATGGGGGTGTGGGATTGTGTCAACTTTTCCCTCTATTTTGTTACTTTTCCGTGGGATTAGTTGGTTTTCCCTGTGTGATGTCCTTTGTTTCTTGTTTATTTTTTAACAATCACAGTTAGAAAAAAAAGCGGTTAAAAACTTTATTTTCTGCCTTGTGACATGGCCTAAACCAGAAACACAGAGGATTTTCTTCCTGTTTTCCTGGTTCAAGTCATGTCACTATGTGTTTCCTGACAAACAATTCTCAACAAAAGGACTTTTCCCTCTTCGTCTCCGCATAAAATATTGGTTTTCTCCGCTCTCATTAAGATATCATAATGATAATCTTTTAACAACTATTTTTTGAAATTTTTTATCATTTTTTCTGGGCTTCTACATATTGTACAAATATAGGTGTGCTGTTTTGTGTATTTTTATGTTGATAGTTATCTGTCATTGAACTTCCATAATACATTTTCTTTTACAACACTTTGCGCCCATTTACAGTAAGTTTAAATGTGGTTTTCAAAACCTCAGCTGATTTTCTGCAAAGCATCATCCGATCCAGAAAGATTTCGAAATAATCATACATGGAACAAATGCCTTCATCCACCTGAAGATTTAGCGCAAGTACAGATTTGTCTTTCTCAATTTTCAGTTTGGATTCTGTAACAGCATAGTTTACACGGTCGTGAATATCATATGCAGAACTATCTTTCTGACGTACCCTGCTTCTTCTCACGTCCGTCTTATCTGCAATGATCAGAGCAGCGGAGACAACATCTTCCGGGTTTCCTGTGGATTCGTCATGATTTCCAATGGCAGATACAATGGTGATCCGGTCTTCCATCGGCATATTGGTTTCTTTTAAAAGATCGTTTGCAAGCAGGGCACCGTATTCTGCGTGATGGGTTCTGTTGATGGCGTTTCCAATGTCGTGCATATATCCTGCTATTTTTGCCAGTTCCACATCATGTTTGGAATATCCCAGCTTCTCCAGTATTTTTCCAGCTCTGTGTGAAACCTGTATGCAATGGGCCTTGGAATGGTCCGTAAAGCCCATCATTCCCAGATTGGCGTCTCCCTTTTTCAGATATGCGTTAATTTCCTTATTGTTTAAAATTTCCTGGTACTTCAAGCAGATCATTTCTCCTTTTTTATTTTTTTAACTTTTTCGCAGGATCATTGTATGGGAGAAAAAACAGGTTGTTGTCTTGTTGGTGTAAAATTTTGTTTAAATTTTTAGAAAAATGGTCTGTCCTAGAGTCTGTTTAAAAAAAGCACCTGCTGTTCAGTATCACGACAGGTGCTTTCGCTCTCATTTTATCTAATTGTCACATCTTAAGCGTACAGTTTCACAATATTCTTCAGATTCTCCACCGCATAGTCCATTCCCTCTGCAGTAATGTGTTCACAGGGACCGTGGAAGGCGTAACCGCCGGTTCCGAGGTTGGGGCAGGGAAGACCCATGAAGGAAAGACGGGCACCGTCAGTGCCGCCGCGGATGGCTACTGTTACTGGGGAAAGGCCAGACTGCTGAACGGCTCTCTTTGCGTTGTCGATCAGGTGCATGCAGGGCTCGATCTTCTCTTTCATGTTGCGGTACTGTTCTTTGATGGTGAGGGTGACGGTGCCTTCGCCGTATTTTTCGTTAAGAAGCTTGGCGATATGTCTTATCATCTCCTGACGGCAGGCGAACATGGCACTGTCATGGTCACGGATAATATAGTCAAGGCTTGCAGAAGATACATCCCCACTCATTTCACAGAGGTGGAAAAATCCCTCGTACTCCTCTGTGTTCGCCGGAATATCGCCCGCTGGAAGCATGTTGTTGAACTCCATGGCAACCAGCGCTGCATTGATCATGGTATTTTTGCTGCTGCCCGGATGTACGGAAAAGCCTTTGATCTTTACCTTTGCACCTGCGGCATTAAAGTTCTCATACTCGATCTCATTCTCTGCGCCACCATCTACGGTATAGGCAAAATCAGCCCCAAATCCCGCTACATCGAAGAAATCTGCGCCCCGGCCAACCTCCTCATCCGGGGTAAAGCCGATGCAGATTTTTCCATGAGGAATGTTCTCTGTGATAATCTGCTCTGCCATGGTCATGATTTCTGCTACGCCAGCCTTGTCATCAGCCCCAAGAAGTGTGGTTCCATCTGTGGTGATCAAAGTTCTTCCTTTTAAAGAGGAAAGATGTGGAAAATCTCTCAAGGTAAGGGTATATTCGCTATCTCCCAGCTTCACATCCCCGCCATCATAATTCTGGATGATCTGTGGATTTACATTCTCACCTGAGAAATCAGGTGCCGTGTCCATATGTGCAATAAAACCAATGGCTGGCTTATCTTCAAGCCCTTCTGTCGCCGGGATCACACCATACACATAGCACTTGTCATCAATGCGCACATCCTGAACTCCTGTCTTTTTCAATTCCTCTGCCAGCTGATTTCCCAGGTCAAACTGGCGGCTGGTGGACGGCACGTTCTCCTGCTCGTCCTCGCTTGTAGTATATACTTTCACATAGTTTAATAAACGTTCGTATGCACGCATTTTGATTTTCTCCTTCTCATTTATTCTGGAGGATTTACAGCTCTTCCAGTTTCTCCAGTTCCCCGCCAAATGAAGTATCCATACACTCTTCAAATGACGCTTCCTTCTTCATTTTCTCCAGCGCCACTCCTGCTTTCTTTACAGTCTGCACCGTTCCAGCACCGGCTATACATCCGCCTGGGCAGGCCATGCCCTCCAGCAGATAGCCGTTGTATTTTCCAGCCTTGGCAGCCATCATCATCTTTTTGCACTCCTGAAGGCCGTTAGCACTGACAACCTTCACCTCGCGGTCCGGATCCATACGCTTCACAGCTTTCACAACTGCAGCTGCTACACCACCACTGGCAGCGAAGCCACGGCCGTCACTGCTGGCCTGGGTAAGAGGCTCTTCTTCCGGAAGGCTGGCAAAATCAACGCCCTTGGCATCAAACATGCCTTTCACCTCTTCGAAGGTGAGAACGAAGTCCACATAGCTTCGAACCGACTTACGGCTTGCCTCCAGCTTCTTGGCTGCACATGGCCCTACAAACACAATCTTGCAGTCTGGCTCTTCCTGTTTCAGAAGTCTGGCAGTCAGCACCATAGGAGTGAGTGCCATAGAAATGCAGTTGGCATACTGGGGAAACATCTTTTTCGCCATAACAGACCATGCCGGACAGCAGGAGGTTCCCATAAACGGAATTTTCTCCGGTACTTCCTCCATGAAGTCCTTGGCTTCCTCAATGGTACAAAGGTCAGCACCCACAGCCACTTCCTTGATATCCGTAAATCCAAGAGCCTTAAAAGCTCCCCGCAACTTGGTATTCTTCAATTCCGGCTCAAACTGGCCTGCCACAGCAGGCGCTACAATGGCATAAACTGGTGTATCACTTTTTAATGCCATAATGGTCTGATAAATCTGTCCCTTATCTACTATGGCACTGAACGGGCAGCTGACCAGACACATTCCACAGGAAACACACTTGTCATAGTCGATTTCTGCTCTGCCATACTCGTCTGAATGGATGGCGTTCATTCCGCATGCCTTGGCACACGGACGCTCCTGCCTGATAATGGCATTATATGGACAGGATTCCAGACATTTTCCACATTTGATACATTTGTCCTGATCGATCACCGACCGCCCGTTTTCCATGTGGATGGCCTGCTTGGGACAGACTTCCTGACAGGGGTGTTCCAGACAGCCCTGGCAGCCCTCTGTGACGATCACCCGCTTCTCCGGACAGGAATTGCAGGCAAATTTAATAATATTGATAAGGGGCGGCTCATAATATTTCTCTTCAATTAAGCTGGCCTCCACGCCTTTGGAAATAGGCGCATGCTCGGAAATATTGCGAAGAGGCAGTCCCATTGCCACGCGAAGCCTCTCTCCTACAATGGCTCTTTCCAGGAAAATACTGTCACGATAGGTAGCTACTTCTCCTGGAAGGATCTTGTATGGAAGCTCGTCCATCTCCTTCTCCATATCACCCTCATAGGCAAGTCGGGCAATTTCAGTAAAAATCTGGTGTCTGATTTTTGTCTTTGACGAGTATAGTCCTCTCATTCTCACTTCTCCTTAGATGTAATATTTTGCACCAGCCAGATTTTACCGCAATCAATCTAACTGTCTTTATAAAGTTATCTTTCTCCGCTTTTATAAATAGTTGATATGAATTTATCAAATATTTATTATACCACCTATCATACAAAAAAATTACACTTTAAGCAAATCTTTTTCCACTTTCTTTTGACCTTTTCTTTTGATCTTACCATAAATAATATTACCGTTTAAGGTTTGTCCCCAAACTGCTTCGTTCAATATTATCAGCGAACAGTACTCCAAAAATACCAGATTCTTTTTAAGCACACGCAAAAAACAAAAGCACTGATATGTCCGTGAGAAATTAATTTTCTTCAGAAAATATCAGTGCCTTTATTTATATTCTATTCAGAAATAAATCTGATCTAAGCCCGGCAGCTTAAGCTGTATATCCTGCACAGCGGTTGCAGCCTACGCATATGTTTTCATCGAACACCAGCGGTCTTGCACTGCTGGAAAACGTGGATGCGTACATTTCGTGTGTTTCGTTATTCATTTTGTGTCTAGTCCTTTCGGGATCTCGCCTTTTACAACCTTTCCATTCTCATGTACTGTGCCAGAAGGTCAAGTCCCTCAGTCAGAAGGTCTTTGCACTTGGTTCCGCAGCAGTCTGATGCATAAAGCTGGTCTCCGGCAGCATAAATTCCATCAATATTTGTTTTCAGGTCCCAGTCTGTAATGATTCCACCAGGGGGCACCAAACAGCTGCCTTTCCTGATCCAGGAAAGCAGCTGACTGCCAGCCGGTTCCATAGCTCTGAAGCATGTGCTTCTTTGGATCAAATCCGCGTTCTGTGTCGCGGATTTTTCCACCGAAGGATTCCATGTCAAGAAGGCGGTCATAGCCTTCCCTGCATTCGATATAATGTCCGATTCCGTTACTGTAGCCGTCCTGTTCGTTTACATAGGCTTCTGCGATTTCCTTTGCAGTAACGCTGGAACATGGATTTGTACAGGCACTTTCCCAATGGTCAAAGCCGCTTCCTGCGGAGCCGCTTCGTTCTGTTGCTCCTTTTTCTACAAGGACTACGGATTTTCCGTGGCGTGCTGCTGCAATCGCTGCATAGCATCCCGCAAGACCGCCAATTACACACAAAAAAAGACACTGCATAGATTACTCTACACAATGTCTTTCTGATAAATTTTCATATTAAAAAACATATTATCCACCGATCTGACAATCCAGGTCACAGACGGAATGTACTGCTTTTTTCAAAAGCTCCATATGCTCTGGTTCTGGAGGGAGGATTTCGGGAAGCTTGTATTCCCTTCCAAGCCAGTCATATTTATCCTGTCCCAGACGATGGTATGGAAGAAGATGGATCTTCTTTACACCTGGTAATGTCGAGGCAAAAGACGCAATAGACTGAATCTCCTCCACACTGTCATTGAAGGTGGGAATGACAGGTACACGGATCACCAGATTGGTCTGGCCGGAAAGGGCTACCTTTCTGGCATTCTCAAGGGCCAGTCCGTTTGGCTTGCCGGTAAACTGCTTGTGCTTCTCCTGATCAGTATGCTTGATATCCATCAGGTAAGTATCCAGATAAGGCAGTACCATCTCAATATTTTTCCAGGGAACGCATGCCATACTCTCGATGGCGGTGTTGATTCCACGCTCCTTGGCCGCACGAAGAAGATCACGGGCAAATTCTGGCTGACAGAGACATTCGCCGCCGGAAAGTGTCATTCCTCCACCAGAGCGGTAGTAATATGGACGATCCTTCTCCACAAGTTCAATCATTTCACGGACGGTTACATCCCGTCCCATAGTCTTCACCCCGTCAGGAGTCTTCATTGTCTGGATTTTATATTCCTGTGATTCCGGATTGCAGCACCACTGGCATCTGAGCACACAGCCCTTCAGAAACACAATGGTACGGATTCCAGGACCGTCATGGATGGAATAGCGCTGGACGTCGAAAATACGTCCTGTAGTGTCTAAATATTCCATAGATTTCTCCATTATACGGAAGTGCCAGCGGACTTTCTATTGAGATGCCGCCAGCAATTCTGTTTATATTTTTCTCAGAAATCTCCCATTCACAGCTACATTCATCATCGCAACAAAAGCTGATCTATGGGGTTCAACTACAGTTCTCCTATATGGAAGTCTGTTGCCTTTCATTTAGAAGCCCTGCTCAGTTCTGCGGATGATATCATCCTGCAGAGACTTGGACAGTGTGGTAAACAGCGCACTGTAACCAGCCACACGTACAACCAGATGCTTATAATTCTCCGGATGTGCCTGTGCATCAAGCAGTGTCTCCCTGCTTACAACGTTAAACTGCATATGCATTCCCTTCTGGTCAAAATAGGAACGGATCAGTGCAACAAACTTCTCAAGGCCTTCACGTCCTGACAGTGCTGACGGATGGAATTTCTGGTTAAACAGAGTACCATTGGATACGATGAAGTGATCCAGTTTTGCAACAGAGCTTGCTGCCGCAGTCGGTCCGTTCACATCCTTGCCTGCAGATGGGGAGACACCATCTGCAACAGGTGTATGTGCATATCTTCCATCTGGTGTAGCACCAGTCTGTCCGCCAAGGGGTACGTTTGCAGATACCGGATAAAGTCCGGCCTGATACTGTCCGCCTCTTGGGTTCTTGAAGTTCTGTAACGGTCTTGTATAAGTGTAAGCCACGTCTCTTGCGAAGTAGTCAACCTCCGGAATGTCATTTCCGAATTTCGGAACTTCTGCGATCATATCGTGGATCTCCTGATATCTTGCCATCTTCTCAGGTGCCATCTGGGCATTCATAACAGATTTCAGTACAGCAGCTGCTGTATCTGCATCAACCTTGGCACCACTCTCGGTCATCTCTCTTAAGATACCGGTTGTGATCTCTTTCACAGACTGCTCATCCAGTCCTTTGCCATAGTTCCATGCAAGAGCTTCCTTCAGTTCCTCCATTGTGAACTTCTTCTCCTGATAAACCAGCTGACGGATGGCGTAAAGAGAATCAGCCATGTTTGCAATACCAAATCCCTGGGGACCGGTAAAGTTATAAACTGCACCGCCTTCCTGTACCGTCTTTCCGCGGACGATACAATCATCGATCATACTGGAAAGAAATGGAAGAGGACAACGTTTCGCATGGGCTACATCAATGGCATTGTCTGCATTTACAAGCAGGGAAATGCAGTATTCCATCTGCTTCTTATATGCATCGTAAAATTCATCGAAGGTTTCCATCCTGGTAACATCGCCAGTAGGAATACCAACCATCTCCCCCTGATCCATACCATTGCCAAATACAAGCTCTAACGGACGGCACATGTTAAAGAATGCTGCATCATGCCAGCCCTCTGTCTTGCCTGCTTTCTGCGGCTCTACGCATCCAATGATATTGTACTCACGGGCATCTGCCAGGGAAAGACCTCTGTTCTGCAGTGCCGGGATGATCACTTCGTCATTATAGTAAGCCGGAAGTCCGATACCGGTTCTGGTAAGCTCTGCTGCCTTGATCAGAAGATCATGGGGAGAGCCATTCCATACACGGATGGAAAGGGACGGTGCCGGAAGATGTACATGCATAGATGCTTCAATACACATAAAGGAAAGATCGTTTGTCACATCCTCTCCATCTTTGTTCTGACCACCTACGATCAGGTTCTGGAACAGGCTGTAGCCTGCAAAGCCCTCTGCGGAGGCTGCGTCACGGACTTTATTCAGGTCATTTAATTTTACCCAGATACAGTCGATCAGCTCCTGAGCTGCTGTTCTGGTGATCGCGCCGCTCTCAATATCCTTCTTATAGTAAGGATACATATACTGGTCAAAACGACCTGGAGAAATGGAATGTCCGCTGGACTCCATCTGAAGGAGCTGCTGTACAAACCAGAAGGACTGACAGGCCTCCCAGAAGTTGGTGGCCCCTTTCGCCGGTACCTTGCTGCAGTTGGATGCAATTACAAGAAGCTCGGCTTTACGCTGGGGATCTGTACATTTCTCTGCCATTTCAAGGGCAAGTCTGGCATATCTTGCAGCGTAATCCATAACTGCCTGGCAACTCATGATAACTGCTTCCAGGAAACGGGAGCGCTCTGCATAGTCGCCATCACCTACGTTACATTTATCCAGCTCAGCCTGTGCCTTCGCCATAATGCCTTCATATCCGATCTCGAGAACTTCCCAGTATTTTACGGTAACATGTCCTACACCGTTGTAGAAATAGTTTCCTGGTGTGAAAATGTTATGCCCGATGGCACGGATGGCCTCTGGCGCCATATATGCTGTAGCAAGTTCACTGGTGGTCTTGCCCTTCCAGTATTTGTGTACCTCACGAAGATCTGCCTTGGCCTGCTCTGAGATATAGAACGGATCGGCCGTTCTGGTGGCAACAGTATCCAGCTCATCCTCCAGCCACTGATAGGAAAATTCCGGGAATGTCTGACATCCCCTCGGTGCAATAGAGTTGCTTCCTACGACCAGCTCCTCATCACGGATAATGATAGGAATATTATGTAAAATGTGGGCAAAAGCTTTCGCTCTTCTGGTAATGATCGGCTGATCCTCGGTCTCCTTATAGGACTCCGTGATCAGCTTGGCTCTGTAAGATTCGATTTCCGGCATCTTGGCATAGAGATGGTCAACCAGACGGGTAATTCTGGAAGATTTGGGAATCTCACTTGTATTGTATTTTTCCATGGTTCTCCTTTCTCATGGATGTTCCGGCAGGGAAAACGACCACTCATTAAGGTACTGTGGCTGTAATGCAGTCCCTTAAATGTCATCAAATATCTCCCCTCTGACAACAAAAATGTCCATTATTCCATGACATAGTTTTCTATGCTCATTATACGTCATCCACTATTCAGTGTCAACATAATTCAACACTTATTTTGTTGCTTTGATTGGTGTTTTGTTTTGATTGTTGTGGTTTTTCGTTGTTTTTAAATTTAAATCCACATCACCTTACAATTCATTGTACTTGAAAGCTCCATATCATAACAGCCGTCAAAGCCTGACGACAACACGGTTTTTGGAATCCTTATTCATGAAAAAACTGCCATGCCAGATTTCTCCAGCACAGCAGTCCTTCCTATTACTTTGGCATATGTAAAAATGTAAATAAACAGGCATCTGGTCTTAATGGCATCCGCCGCAGCTTCCGCAATTTCCGTTGCAGCCTTTTCCGTTCTTTTTGTCTTTGTGCATGCTTCGGACTGCAAGACCAACGATAGCCAGTACGATAGCACCTACAACTACTGTTCCCATACAAAACTCCTTTCAAGTTACCTGTAGATCAGCTGTTGCTGTTCACTTTACTGTCACGGTAATGTCAGTGACACTTTTTGTGAACGGTAACGATACTTGGTTTCTGCTTATATTGTTAGTATATTCTAACATTCATTAGATGTCAATAATTTTTTTACTTCAAGAACAGATTCCTCATAAAGTTTTTTACAATATCATCGGTCTTACACATTCAGCTTCATCTGCCCATCCTTAATATATCCCATATTCCTCATTCCCCGATAGATAATGTAAGACAAAAGTCCTGGAAGAAGAAAATGGAATACAACAATTTTCAGGATTACCAGAACAGGTGACTCCGTAGCCACCATAGTCTGATAGGTCATAATCTGTCCCACCAGACCGGAGGTTCCCATTCCAGAGCCAGTGGCATTGTTTGTCATGTGGAACGGTCCGGCAATAGCAATCGGTCCAAGAATGGCAGAAGCCAATGTCGGTGGCAGCCAGATCAGCGGACGCTTCATAATATTAGGAATCTGCAGCATGGAGGTTCCAATTCCCTGGGCAAAAAAGCCGCCAACGCCGTTATCCTTAAAGCTTGTCACTGCAAAGCCGATCATCTGACAGCAGCATCCGATGGTCGCAGCGCCTGCTGCCACACCATTCAGCCCCAGAATAATTCCAAGCGCCGCAGAGCTGATTGGCAAAGTCAGCACCATTCCCATGATAACAGAAACCACAATTCCCATCAGGATCGGCTGCTGCTCAGTTCCCCAGTTTACCAGATTTCCAAGCCATGTCATAAATTTTGACACCCCGGGACCTACCAGGATGCCAACTGCACCACCGGAAAGGATGGTCACTGCCGGTGTGATCAGAAGATCCAGTTTTGTTTTTCCAGCAACCAGTCTTCCAATCGTGATTCCCACATAAGCTGCCACAAATGCGCCAAGAGGCTCTCCAGGACCTGACAGCACAAGTGCACCTGTATCAGACAGCAGAGTTCCAGCAATCAGGTTCGACGCATAAGCACCGATCATTCCCGCTGCCGCCGCAGACAAAAGCACATATGTGGATTCCCGGAATTTATACGCCACTCCGATACCAATTCCAGCACCAGTCAGTCTCTGGGCAATGACGGCAAATGTACCCAGATAAGCTCCATAGGTACCGCCCATCAGATCCCCGACCTGCTTCAAAATAGTTCCGATGATCAAAGTGGAAAACAGGCCCAGGGCCATGCCGCTTAATCCATCAATAAAAATATTGTTCAGAATTTTTTTTACTGCTTTCATACTCTCTCCTACCCAAGATATGCCTTCAGAAGCTTCAGTGTATTTTTCGCTCCGTCCCTGTGAGAGCGCTCATAACCATGAGAAGCGTACACGCCCGGTCCGATCAGACCGTGTTTCATGTCATAACCAGCCTTCAGTGCTGCATCCACATCAGATCCATAATGAGGATAAACGTCCACTGCAAATGCAATATCGTTCTCCTGTGCTGCCCCTATCAAACCGGAAACCACCTGGTAATCGTATGGTCCCATGCTGTCCTTCGCACAGATGGATACCATGGTCTCATCGCATTCCAGGCCTTTTCCAACACATCCCATGTCTACGGAGATCATCTCTGTTACCCCCTCCGGGATAGCAGCGCATCCGCCATGTCCCACTTCCTCATAAGAAGTGATCAGCACATAAATAGTACGCTCTGGCTGAACCTTTTTCTCCTTCAGATATTTTGCATAGCCAAGAAGAATGGCGGTACTGAATTTGTCATCCAGGAAACGGCTCTTAATGTAACCACTCTCAGTCACTACGGTTCTCGGATCAAAGCAGACAAAGTCACCGGTCATGATTCCAAGCTTTTTCACATCCTCTTTGTTCTTCACCGGCTCATCCAGAATGGCTTCCATAGTCTCATAAGTACGTTTGGTATCGCTGTATTCGCCATTTACATGAACAGACGCATTTTCCAGCTGGAAAGTTGCATCATAAGCCTTGCCAGATTTTGTGTAAACCTTACAGTTCTCAGCTTCCGCATTGTTTGGGTTCATACCGCCAATGTTTGTCAGCTTCAGACGTCCGTTGTCCATGATCTGGCAGACCATACCTCCAAGTGTATCCATGTGAGCCGCCAGAACCACTGCATTTTTGTCATCTTTTCCGCCAAGCTTTACAAGCACAGCCCCCTTCTGTGTGATCTGCGGCTCATAGCCCAGATTCTCAAATTCTTTTTTTACAAAATCGGCTGCCATATGTGTAAAACCGCTTGGGCTTGGCACTGCTAGCAGATCCTGTGCTGTTTTCATAATATAATCTGTGTATTTTCCCATAATGTCATCTCCTGTTTTTTATTAATCTCCCGTTCCTCTTATGTGAATTACTTAACAAGTCTCAATTTCCCAGCTGCTACACCCCACTTCGAGCAGAATAGATTGCAAAGTTGAGTGCATAAATTACGTAAATGAATTCAAGGGTACTTTCCATTCATCACATAATCTTCCCATGAATCTCCTGGGGAACTCTGGCTTTCACCAGGATTCCTGTATCCGTATATTCCTCGGAAAGCAGCTGTCCATACTCCCGGATCAGCTGGATCTTGCCAGCCTCCTGATAACCAAAAAGCTTTTCCACATAAATCTGCTCTTCAGAAAGGATTTTCCCCAGAAGTGCCTTTAAATCCTCAAGGCCTTCCCCTGTTTTCGCTGAAACCTTCAAGGTATGGTCGGCATTGCTGTCACGCATGCGGATCGCCGCCCCCATATCCATCTTGTTAAATAAGGTGATGGTTTTCTTTCCCTGGACCTCAAGCTCCTGCAGCGTATCGTAAACAACCTCCATCTGCTGCACCGCCTGTGGATTAGAGCAGTCCACCACATGAATGATATAGTCTGCGTATTTCGCTTCTTCCAGGGTACTCTTAAAAGCCTCTACCAGATTGTGTGGCAGTTTGCGTATAAATCCGACGGTATCTGTAAGCAGGATCTGCTGTCCGTCATCCAGCGTCAGCGCCCTTGTAGTCGGATCCAGGGTTGCAAAAAGCTTGTCCTCAGAAAGTACCCCGGCGCCAGTCAAAGTATTCAGCAAAGTGGATTTCCCGGCATTTGTATAGCCTACAATAGCCGCAGTCTTCATCTTTCCACGGGTTCGTCCGGTGCGAAGCAGTTCTCTGTGTTTCTCCACCTGGGAAAGCTCCTCCTTCAGCGCCGTGATCCGCTTTCGGATCAGACGACGGTCACTCTCCAGCTTTTTCTCTCCAGGACCTCTGGTTCCGATTCCGCCGCCAAGCCTGGACAAAGAAGCTCCAAGGCCAACCAGTCTGGAAGCTCTGTATCGGAGCTGGGCAAGCTCTACCTGGATCTTACCCTCGCTGGTAGTGGCGTGTTTGGCAAAAATGTCCAGGATCAGAAGGGTTCTGTCCATTACCTTGCATTCCAGCTCATGCTCCAGATTATTCATCTGCGCAGGGGAAAGCTCGTCATCACAGATAATTCCGGTAGCGTCTGCGGCCAGCATAAGAGCACGTACTTCCTCAATTTTTCCTTTTCCTATATAAGTTCCAGGATGAACAGTTTCACGGTTCTGGATGATTTTTCCAACTGTTTCTGCACCGGCCGTATCTGCCAGCTCCGCAAGCTCGTCCAGGGACTCTTTTACATTGTCGGTTTCATCCAGCTGGACGCCCACCAGGATCACCCGCTCCTGTATTTCTTCAATATATTCCATAAATCCTCCTTCCGGATTTTATTGTCTGATTCCTAAATTTCTGTATCTTTTAGAGTATAACACACTCTTACAGCTTTTTTAAAGAGTAACATAAAAAGATAAATTAATAATACCAAACCAGTTCTGAAATAGGTTATAATAGAATTACTATTAATTGGTCTTCCAACCAACTGTTTAAGGAGGAATTTCTATGAAAAAGAAACATTTTAAAACAGCTATAGCCAGTCTGCTCTTATCCTGCACACTTCTTACAAGCCCGCTTTCAGCAATGGCTGCGGTACAGATGAATACATCCACTGCTGCCACTACTGCTGCCACCACCCCTAAACCAGCTGCATCTGGCACCTGGAAAACAGTAAAAGGATATCACTACTATTACGATTCCAAGGGCAAGAAGGTCACTGGAAAAGTAAAGATCGGATCACGCTATTACTTTTTCGATAAAAAAGGCATTCAGCGCTATGGATGGAAGAAAATCGGCAAAAACTATTACTACTTCCGCATCAGCACTTCCACAAAAGGTGCATACATGCTGACTTCTACCAAGATAAACGGAATTACCCTTGATTCCAAAGGCCGGGCCAAGAAATCCGGATCTAACGCACGTAAGCTGAAGATCATGACCGAAGCCAACCGGATCGTTGAGAAGATCACAAAACCGGGCATGAATAAAAAGAAACGTCTGCGCACCTGTTTCAATTACGTTAAGAAAAAATACACCTATTATTGCTGGCGTGATTTCAGAAACACAGCTAACTGGGAAAAAGATTTTGCTGAAGACATGTTCTTCCGCGGAGGCCGCGGCGACTGTGTTTCCTATGCAGCAGCTTTTGCTTATCTGGCCAATGCTGTCGGCATGAAGAAGGTATATGTAATTTGCTCCGGCGGTCACGGCTGGGCAGAAATTGGCGGAAGAATATATGATCCTGACTGGGCTCTTGTAAGTAAAGTGGATTCTTATTTTGATATGTCCTACGATCTCAGCGGTGTGAACGGACGCCCCATGTATAAAACAAACCGTATTTACGTTAAGAAAATCTGATCTATGATAAAAAGGATCTGAAGTTCACGTTTGTTCTACATGAATTTCAGATCCTTTATTATACCTTTTATTGAACGGTACCTGTCCGAGACTTCAGGAAATCCAGTTCCTTGGCAGCTTCCTCGTCATCCGGATACATTCCCACGTACTCCTGTGCTTTCGCCTGCGCTGTGGAAAAATCCAGTTTTTTCTCATAAATAACAATTTCGTTAAATAAAAGGCTCTGCATCTCATCATCTGCAGCCACGGAAATTCCGTTGTTTATATTCTCCAACGCTGAATCAAAATTTCCTTCTGCCATATCACACACTGCCAGACCATTATAGCCAGGTGCTGCTGTCTGCGTCTGATTCCTGCTGGTATCCTCCAACTTCTGATTTACAAACTGCTGGTACATGGAACGGGCATTTGCATAATCCTGCTGGGCACTATAAACCATGCCTAGAACAAGGAGCGCCTCCTGGCTTCCCTGATTTGACGCATCCGTCAGTTCTTTTTTCGCATTGGCGTAATCTTCCATATAGTAGTAGATCCGCCCCCGGTCGCACAGATCATCTGTCCCTTTGGCTTCTGTAGACAAAACAGCCTCCAGATATCGGGTGCCGTCTGCTTCCATATCTTTTTCCAGGTAAGCCTGGTAAATCTGGATTGCCCGGTCATAGCTGGAATCTTCTCCATAGGCCTGCTCGAAATCATAGGATGCTTCATCATATCCATCCATAGCAAGTGCGACCTTACCAGTAAGGAACCAGCAGTCTGCATCCATATCATAATTCCGTGCCAGCATCTGGCAGTCTGCCATTGCATCTTCCAGATGGCCAGCCTGCAATCTGGCAGTCGCCCGGTACAAATACAGATCCTTCGCCACAGACTTGCTCACCTTCTCTGTACTAAGGGCATTTGTAAAGGCAGTGACCGCATCCTCATAATTTCCCATGCGGAGCTGGCAGATTCCAATTCCCCGGTAGGAAGTGGTCAGATTAATACTGTTCTCCACAGAGGTGGTAAATTCATCCAGGGCATAATCATAGCTTCCCTGCTCCAGATCCTTCTCAGCCTCTTTAAAAATCTGCTGTTTTTCATCCCCACAGCCTGCCAGAAGGGAAAGTCCCATGCAGGCTGTGAATATTAATGCTGTTTTTCTGATTTTCATGCTCAACCAACGATCAGCCCTTCGGCTTCCATTACTTTCACAACGCTGTCTACATACTGATGGCAAAGATTATCTGTCTCAGCCTCCACCATAACACGAATCAACGGCTCTGTACCGCTCTCCCGGACCAGAATACGTCCGGAGTCGCCAAGTGCCTTGGCAGCTGTCTCTACAGCCTCTGCCACCTTCGGATTCTCACGGGCGGTCTTCTTATCTGCTACGCGCACATTGCGAAGTACCTGCGGATAAACCTTCATCTCTTTTGCAAGATCACATAAGGTTGCTTTCTTATCTACGCAGGCTTCCATAACCATAAGGGAAGTGAGGATACCATCTCCGGTAGCTGCATAACGGCTGAAAATAATATGACCGGACTGCTCTCCCCCAATACTGTAATTATTTGCCAGCATGTTCTCTGCAACATATTTATCACCAACAGCGGTCTGCTCATAGCGCATACCCTCACGCTCCAGAGCCTTGTAAAGTCCCATATTAGACATAACCGTGGTAACCACTGTGTTTCCGTTTAATTTGCCCTGCTCTTTCAGATATTTGCCACAGACATACATGATCTTGTCACCATCGATAATATTTCCCCGGTGGTCAACTGCGATACAGCGGTCTGCGTCTCCATCATAAGCAAATCCAATATCCAGGCCGTTATCTACCACAAATTTCTGCAGAACCTCAATATGGGTGGAGCCACAGTTTGTGTTAATGTTCGTTCCATCTGGCTGGTTGTTAATTACATAGGTCTTCGCCTGAAGTGCTTCAAAAACGCTCTTTGCAATTGCAGAAGAACTTCCGTTTGCACAGTCAAGACCAACCTTTACATTCTTAAAGTCACGGCTTGGAATGGAGATCAGATATCCAATATAGCGGTTACGTCCGGAAGCAAAGTCGATAGTACGTCCAATGTCTTCCTTACGGGCCAGTGGAAGCTCCTCGATCTCGCCGTCAATATAAGCCTCAATACGCTCCTCGATCTCAGCCTCAATCTTCTGGCCGTTTCCATTCAGAAGCTTGATTCCATTATCATAGAATGGGTTGTGGCTTGCAGAAATCATAATACCGCAATCAAAATCCTCTGTACGGACTGCAAAGGATACACTCGGAGTTGTTGTTACATGAAGAAGATATACATCTGCACCGGAAGCGGTAAGACCTGCAACCAGGGCATATTCAAACATGTAGCTGCTTCGTCTGGTATCCTTTCCGATTACGATTTTCGCCTTATGATCGCGGCCATAATACCAGCCTACATAACGACCTACTTTAAATGCATTGTCAACTGTCAGCTGAACATTTGCTTCTCCACGAAATCCATCTGTTCCAAAATATTTTCCCATATCTGATTATCCTCCTTATTCCAAAACCCGAACTCATTATTTACAGAAAATCAGTTACTGTTCATAGTCTTCGCCAAAGGCATTTTACAGAATATTTCCAATGAACAGTAATAAAAATCATTCTATTCTGCCTGCGTTTTTCCCTGACAGTCCTCTTTACTATACACCCCTGTGTTTCTTTATTTGTAAAGTCCGTTTGGATATACACCAGCCTCTGTGAGCTCTTTGAATGCTTTGATTACAACTTCCTTATCTTCCTGATAGGTTACGCCAAACCAGGTATCCTTTGTCTCAAGAACATCAACCTGTGCTGCTCCCTTCTGGATCAGTTCGTCGATCATAACCGGAAGAAGATACTCTGCCTTAAGATCTCCTGGCTTCACATTCTGAAGGAATTCTACAAATCCATTATATAATGTGTCCATAAATGCAGGTGTCAGTCCCCACATGTTCATGGAAACAAGCTCATTTAAATCAAGCTTCTCTACTGGCTGTCCATCCTCCCGGCTCTCTGCACCATCTGCGGTTTTGAAAATATTATGTGTCTCTGTTACGCCGGTAAGCTTGCCGTCTGTAATGTGGCAAAGGCCTCTGGTAACACTTCCGTTATCACTTAAGGTATTTCCAAGTCTGAAGCCTGCCATACAGATATGAAGCACATCGTCTGACGGCTGTTCCTGAACCAGATAATCGTGTACTTTTACATAGGCCTCTTTGCCATAGTAATCGTCTGCATTGATAACTGCAAATGGCTCTGTAAGGAACTCTCTTGCACAGATAACTGCGTGTCCGGTTCCCCATGGTTTGGTTCTGTCAGCTGGCTTGGTAAAGCCCTCTGGAAGCTTCTCAAGCTCCTGATAAGCATATGCAACTTCTGCGATCTTCTCTACTCTTGCACCGATGGTACTCTTAAATTCTTCCTCCAGATCCCTGCGGATAATGAAAACAATCTTATTGAAACCTGCTTCCAATGCATCTCTGATGGAATAATCCATAATGATCTCTCCATTCGGACCAACTGGTGCAAGCTGTTTGATTCCATTTCCAAAGCGGCTTCCCACTCCGGCTGCCATGATTACAAGAGCTGTTTTTTTCATAGGTATATACCCTCCCATTTTTCACATGATTGTTGTTATATTTGTACTACATTCTGAAAGCTCATCTCTATAGGTCTTCCGGCATTCAGTCTGTTCCAGTCATGTAGTTTTCTGCTTTATGATTCTAATTTTCTAAGCTTACTGCTCCTGCAGATTGCTCAGTTTTACAGCCTGGTCAGCTGCGATCAGACTGTCAATGATCTCATCAAGATCGCCGCCCAGAATGTTATCCAGTCTGTGAAGAGTCAGTTTGATACGGTGGTCTGTCACACGTCCCTGAGGGAAGTTGTAAGTTCTGATCTTCTCGGAACGGTCACCTGTACCGATCTGGCTTCGTCTTGCCTCTGCTTCCGCATCATGCTGTTTCGCCAGCTCCATCTCATACAGGCGGGAACGAAGTACCTTCAAAGCCTTATCCTTATTCTTCAGCTGGGACTTCTCATCCTGGCAGGAAATAACGATTCCTGTAGGAATATGGGTAAGTCTGACTGCGGAGTCCGTGGTGTTGACACACTGTCCACCGTTTCCGGAGGCTCTGAACACATCAAATTTACAGTCGTTCATATCCAGATGGAAGTCGATTTCTTCTGCCTCCGGCATGATCGCAACCGTACAGGTAGAAGTATGGATCCTTCCGCCGGATTCAGTCTCTGGAACTCGCTGTACACGGTGTACACCGCTCTCATATTTCAGTCTGGAATAAGCACCAGCACCATTGATCATAAAAGTAACCTCTTTAAATCCGCCGATTCCATTCTCATTTAAACTCATCATCTCCGTTTTCCAGCGTCTGGATTCTGCATATTTCACATACATTCTGTAAATCTCAGCAGCGAAAAGAGCAGCCTCATCTCCACCTGCGCCAGCACGGATCTCCACGATAACGTTCTTATTATCGTTGGGATCCTTAGGCAGAAGAAGGATCTTCAGATCATGCTCCAGTTCTTCTACACGCTTCTTGGCGTCAGAAAGCTCTTCCTTCAGCATTTCTCTCATCTCTTCATCCTTCTCCTCTTCAAGCATGGAAAGGCTGTCCTGGATGGTTTCTTTATTTTTCTTATATTCCTTATAGGTATCCACAATTGGCTGCAGGTCGCTCTGTTCCTTCATCAGCCTCTGAAAACGTTCTGGATTGGATGTTACATCCGGCTCACCCAGCTCGTTCAGAACTTCCTCGAAACGTATGAGCAAATCGTCCAACTTGTCAAACATGGTTTTCCTCCTGTTATTTTCTGATTGCTGTAAAATGCCTCACAGCAGTATGATCTTTGTTCTTTTCTCTGAGGCCACTGCCTCATCATTTGTTGCTTCAGTCTGATAGATCGGTTCTCTTCTTATGTTTACTGCACCTTGAAGCTATTTCTTTCCCAGCACCACTCTGTCCAGTCCGGTCAGATCCCTGGCCACCTGCACATCTGTGAAGCCGTTATCCTTCATCAGCTTTGACACATCCCCGCCCTGGTCATATCCGATTTCAAACAGCATCCAGCCGTCTTTTTTCAGAAAAAGCTTTCCCTCAGATACAATCTTCCGGTAAAAATACAGACCGTCCTCATGGCCGTCCAATGCAAGTCTGGGATCGTGATCCCGCACTTCTTCCATAAGCTCTTCAATGTCTGCACTTCTAATATATGGGGGATTCGAGATAAGGATATCATAGAGTGGCATATCTTTGCCAGTCTTTTCTTGAAAAAAAGGTGTCAAAAACAGGTCGCTTTCTACGAAATCCGCTCTGTCTGCCACTCCCAGGCTGTCTGCATTCTTCTTTGCCACCTGAAGAGCCATTGGGGAAACATCGGCTCCCACTCCTTGCGCCTCCTCTGTAAGAGCCAGAAGACTCAGCAGGATACACCCGGACCCTGTGCACATATCCAGAATCCTGGGACTTTTTCGTCCTTTCAGGATCTCCAGTGCTTTTTCCACAAGGGTCTCTGTGTCCTGTCTCGGCACCAGAACATTCTCATTTACATAAAACTCAAAGCCCATAAAACAGGCCTGGTGGGTAATATGCTGTAAGGGGACATGTTCCGCTCTTTTGGCAATGGCTTTTCGATATGCAGTGGCTTTCTTTTCTTCCACCGCATCATCAGAATGGGCGAAATAAAAGGCTCTGCTCACACCAGTCACATACTCCAGAAGAAGCCAGGCATCCAGCCTGGCTTCCTGGATCTCATGCTGTTCCAGAACCTTGGTTCCTTCTTTTAATAATGTTTCCAGAGAAGTCATTGCACATCTCCTGTTTCCGGCACTTTTCCAGTGTTTTCTTCCATGTTTCCGCTTTCGGCTGTCTCTGAAACAGTTTTCTCGTTCTCATATGGAATATCCAGATCAAACTCTGTCTTTAAGTAGGCTCTCCAGTCAAACACGGCCTCTACTGCTTTAATAGCAACCTCTGCCATATCTGCGGTAGGCTCTTTGGTGGTAAACTTCTGCATGGCCATACCTGGCTTGCTCATCATCAGGGCAAACTTGCTGTCTGTTCTGCCTGCCCACTGGATAATCTCAAAAGAAATTCCAGATACGACCGGTACCATAAGGAGACGTCCGAAAAGGCGCAGCCAGTATGATGGTGCCAATACAAAAATAAAGTGCAGGAAAATACTTACCAGCATAACCAGAAACAAAAAGCTGGTTCCACAGCGTCTGTGGAATCTGGAACTCTCCAGCACATTCTCCACAGTAAGAGGCTTTCCGTTCTCCACACAGTTGATGCATTTATGCTCTGCACCATGGTACATAAAGGTTCTCTGAATATCCTTCATTCTGGAGATCAGGATCATGTATCCCATAAACAATCCCAGTTTTACAAAGGCTTCCACAATGGTAACGATCACCTCTGAAGCCCCCACCCTGCGGCAAAGGCTGGCCAGAGCGTAGGGAAGCAGCATAAATGCAGCAATGGAGATCACAATGGAAACAGCCACGGTCACATAAAGCAGGGCTTTAAATGCCTTGTCCTCTTTTTTCTTTTTGGCTTCCAGTTCCTCTGGAGAAAGGTTGGCATTCTTTTTTGCCTCTTCCTCGTCCTCCTCATCTCCTGCGATCTCTGCTGAATACATCAGACACTTGGTTCCGGTTACCAGAGAATCAATGAAGCTGACCATTCCACGGATGATCGGTTTGCGCCAGATTTTGGCATTGCCGAAGATGCATTTGTAATCTTCTACTTTTACTTCAATTTCTTTATCAGGACGGCGTACTGCAATAGAATATTTATCCTTATGGCGCATCATGATGCCTTCCATTACAGCTTGTCCACCGATATTTGATGGTTTCATTTTATCCTCCGTCTCGTTAATACGGCAACGGCCAGGTTTTCGTGCAAGCGCGGACTTTGACTGCCCCCGCTTCAATGAGCAAAACACGTTCCGGTATTTCCCCGTTATTACACGGCAGCCGCCAGGGTCTCGCGCAAGCACGGACTTTGACTCGTTGCTCGCGTAAATTACAAAGAAAGGTTGAGATTTCCCAACCTCAACCTTCTCATTCAGTAATATTCAAATTATTTATTCAGGCCATATTTCTCGTTGAACTTATTGATACGTCCACGAGCCTGAGTAGCTTTCTGCTGTCCTGTATAGAACGGATGACATTTGGAGCAGATTTCTACGTGGATGTCCTGCTTGGTAGAACCTGTTACAAAAGTATTACCGCAGTTGCAGGTTACAGTTGCCTGATAGTAATTCGGATGGATTCCTTCTCTCATGATTTTCACCTCTCTATATTTATTCTCTTTTATTTGCGTTGAATCTGACGAATTCACACTTTACACAGCCTACTGATTATAGCATGGCGTTACGAGAAATGCAAGTTATTTATAAAATTTTCTATAACTATTCGCAGGAAATATTCTGCGAGGTGTTTTTTGTGAACAAAGTTCACAGAAAACCCGAGGCTTTCGGCGCGAAATCATGCTCTGCATGATTTCTGTCCATCGCAAAGTGTGTAGCTGCGAAGGTACTGAACTGTTACAATTTCTGTTTTTTTACAGTTTGCACAAATTCGGCGTTGTTGGCAGTATGTGAAAACATGTTCAAAATCTGTTCTACTGCCTCGTCAGACTTCATGCCGTTAAGCGCTTTTCGCATGATGTAGACCGCTTCCTGCTCGTCCTTGCTAAGCAGCAGATCCTCTCGTCTGGTACCGGATTTCTGAATGTCGATAGCCGGAAATACCCGCTTCTCCTGAAGCTTACGGTCAAGCACAAGCTCCATATTACCAGTTCCCTTAAACTCCTCGTAAATAACATCGTCCATCTTGCTTCCTGTATCCACCAGCGCAGTAGCCAGAATAGTAAGACTTCCACCTTCCCGCATATTACGTGCAGCACCGAAGAAGCGCTTCGGCATATGAAGAGCTCCCGGGTCAAGACCACCGGACAGGGTTCTTCCACTTGGCGGAACCACCAGGTTATAAGCTCTGGCCAGTCTGGTAATGGAATCCAGAAGGATCACAACATCCTGCTTATGTTCTACAAGGCGGCGTGCGCGCTCCACAACCATCTCCGAAACACGCTTATGATGCTCTGGAAGCTCATCAAATGTAGAATAGATCACTTCCACGTTTGGACCCTGTATTGCTTCCTTAATATCTGTAACCTCCTCCGGGCGCTCGTCAATGAGAAGGATGATCAGATGCATATCTTTATTATTCTTAAGAATGGACTTTGCCACATCCTTGAGCAGTGTGGTCTTACCAGCCTTCGGTGGGGAAACGATCATACCACGCTGTCCCTTTCCAATAGGACTGATCAAATCCACAATACGCATAGCGGTAGTTCCACCAGGGCGCTCCATGATCAGGCGCTCGTTTGGAAAAATAGGTGTCATATTCTCGAAGCTATATCTCTTCTGGCCTTCACTTGGATGGAAACCATTGATAGAGGTCACGTATAAAAGAGCACTGAACTTCTCACCCTGTGTCTTAATACGGATATTTCCCTGAATAATATCTCCTGTCTTCAGATTAAACCTGCGGATCTGTGAAGGGGAAACGTAGATATCGTTTTCGCCTGGAAGATAATTCTCGCTTCGGATAAATCCAAATCCATCTGGCATAACCTCCAGAATACCGTTTGCCTTCTCTCCACTGTCAAGCTGAACAGCCTCAGCAGAAATCTGGTAGGTATTACTCAAAGCTTCTGCCTGATCTTCATTGGCAGTGTGTAGCTGCTCGGTCTCTTCACTTTTAATCTCAGCTGGTGGGACAACTTCCACTGGCTTGGTAACCGGCTGCTCCCGTTTCGCATAACCTCCCTGTCTTCCCTCGCCGTTATAACCGCCTTGACGGCCTGCATTATCATTTCTGCTGTAATTGTTGCTTCGAAATTCCGGATTACGCCTTACGATTGTACGGGATCTGACCGATGCTTCCTTCCGCTCGGTCTCGTTTCGCTCCGGTGCAGCTGTGCTCTCAGCTTTTACAGGAGCAGCTGTATTCTCCGGCTTCTGAGCCACCGGTTCATTTGCGGTAGCTTCTTTCTTATCTTCTTCTAACATCCGCTCAATTAATTCAGGCTTTCTCATAGTAGAAATGCCCTTCAGTCCCCTGGCTTTCGCAATTCCTTTCAGCTCCGCCAAAGGTAAAGATTCATACTTTTCTCTCATCAATCATCTACCTCTTCGACTATTACTTTTCTAAAACACATTTCAATTTTGATTTTACGGGATACAATGTCTGATTAGACAGAAGCAATATAATTATGATCCACTCTATGGACAATAACGAAATATATACTAAATTTATAAAATAGCTTAAAAATCTGATAGAGTTTATTTTAGCACATTTCAGATGCCGTGTCTATATCAATTCCAAATATATTGCTGTTCTCATTCTGCCAGCAATGCTAATAATTCTATCCCGGCCTGTAATTTTCAGCTGCTCTTATTTCTCCCACGACTGATCACAAATCGAATAAAAGCTAACCTTTGCCTTGTATTATACACACCCTGGCTTTTTCATTGCAAGAATTATTTGCCGACACATATCCTGAATCTTCGACATTGCCACAGCACTAATTTAATTGAAAAGGGGATGTGAAATAAGTCCCTAAAAGAAATAGGACCATTCGTTCATGCGAAAGGT
>NZ_JAJBMO010000022.1 GCF_020537505.1 Blautia glucerasea
AGGGCTCTCCCGAGCGCCTTAGTCGTAGTTACCAGCTAGCTTGCCGGAATGTTGCTCCGCGCGGCGGTGAATATACATTGTGAAATCGCGTACGGGGTAACGACCAACCCACAAAACAGCAACTTTCTTAGCGTCCTAAATAAATTTTCAGGAACTCATAAATTTCTTCTTCAGTTGGCGGACATCCTTCCAGGTGGTGGGTGAAGTGGCGGGTGCAGTGGCCGATTCCCAGGGTGCCTTTCTGGTTTCGGTAGCCTTGACCAATGGAGATTCGGGTGGTCAGGTTTGAAAGGAGGCCTTCTTGCTTCAGGCGGTCAAGGGCAGGAATCAGGTTGCCGTAACAGGCGCTGCAGGATTCTACTTCTTCTACAGCGTCGGCAAGCTCTACCACTTTCCGTGACTTGGGAATGGGAGCGCCGGGGTTACCGTCGAGGGCATTGATGTCGGCCTGGCGGATGTCGGCACAGCCAACGCCAAGAGCAGCAGCCTTTGTAATGTAAGGAACTTCTTCTGGCTGATAATACATCATGTCGCAGACATAGGCATCCATAAGAACCGGATCCACTGCTGCCAGAACACGGTTTATTTCCACAGGATTGCCGCCGTCCTCGAAATCCAAGTCGCCGCAAATATTGTCTACCACGATGAAATCCTGGTGGATAGCAAGGCCCAGGTGGGCAATGGGGTCATGAAGACCTAATGCGTGAAAACGGCGCTTCTCAGAATTAGGGAGAAGACCTTTCATGTTCTTCAATGCACAGGTGATTTTGGTCTGACAGTGACCTTTTAGTACCGGAACATTAATAAGGAAGTCCAGGTCAAGGACACTTTTGCAGATGTTTAAGGTCATATCGCCACATTGTACAGGCACACCCTTTTCCTTTTGCATGTCAAGGAACGGAACGTTATATTTTTCACAGAGGGACTTGAAACCACAGACTTCGTAGGATTCGGAGGTCTTATCTCCTACCCAGGAACCTTCCATGATCACCAGCTTGGAAAACCCTTTTTCCTGAAGATATTCTACGATTCCGGCGACTACCTCCGGGTGAGTGGTGCCGCCCCAGTAGGCTTCCATGGGGGCGACCAGGTTTGGCTTGATGCCGATCCGCATATTGTACAAACCAAATTCTGAATTCTGTTTTTCCACAGAATCCGAAGAATAAAAACAGTCCACTTCTGCTTCAGAGTTGTCAATAAGACTGCTCTTTGTTTCAAACTTCTTCTCTATCTCCCCTGCCAGATCACACGCCTCCAGCAGTTCTTTCGTCATCTCCTTATATTCAGTTCCGCATTTTATAAAAATCTGATTCTTCTTCATTTCCGGATCAGTACTCCTTTTTCTCCATAATCTTTAAGGATATTGTACAGGAAATCAGAAGCATTAGCAACATAAGAACAAACAGCATCGCCAGACAGACTGGGATTCCAAGGTTCCAAATGCGCAGGCCCAGATTTTTCAGACCTGAAAAATCCACTTTCATTTTCTGGCATAGTTCTACGCCAATCCATCCTACAGCCATGATGCCAAATACAAGAACAAGCAGCACCAGCCTTCCTGTAGAGCTTCCATATTTCAACTGTACCGGAAACACAACCGCATTTGCGAAAACAGCAAGAAAAAGACCGGCAGCTGCAGAAGCGATCAGTTCTTCCCAGGACACCTTACGATATCCGGAAGCATTTACGCCAATTACAATTGCAACAGCAACAGCCCACAATACCGTGACCATCCCTGCACCCAGCAGATACTTCTCCTTCACATATTCTTTCCTGCTGATAGGAAAAGTAAAAATATAAGGCATACCATTATCCATATCATCACTTGCTATGGTATTCAGTGCCATAACAGCAGCCAGAACAGACACATAACTGATTAGAAAAGAAGGACCTGCGGAAGTACTAAGGAAACAGAAAATGGCTATAATATATACGCCAATGAACGTTTTCATGTTTCCCCTCATAATTTCCATGTCTTTTACAAACATACCTTTCATAATACTTCCCCCTTGATCATCATGGTAATAACCTTGTCCACAGACCCACGTTCTATTGCAAGCTGCGGGTAGTTCTCCACATAAAATGCACGCTCATCTGTGAGACAGCTGTAGCCGTATTGCTCCTTCTTCACCTTGAGAATATGCTGCTTATCAAGCAATTCATATTGCTTCTCGTCAGCCTTGATAAGACCATATTCATCCAGCAGCACATCTGTATTCTCATGAAGCACGATCTGGCCCTTATCAATCATATAGATATCATCACACAGGCTCTCCAGATCTGAGGAAATGTGGGAGCTGATCAGAATACTTCTTCCTTCCGTCTCCATATATTCCCGAAGGAGTTCCAGAATGCTGTCCCTAGCAATCACGTCCAGACCGGCTGTAGGCTCATCCAGAACAAGAAGCCTGGCATCAAAGCTGGTGGCTGTCAGCACTTTTAACTTTGCTTTCATTCCTGTGGAAAACCCTTTCAGTTTCTTATCCATGGGGATGGAAAACTGGCTGCACCGCTTCTCAAACATCTCCCGGTCAAATTTCTCATAAGTCTCTGTCAGAATATGCACAATCTGTTTCACGGTCAGACAATTTGAAAAACCGCTGTCAGAAAGTGTCGCGCCTATATCCGCTTTCTCTTTTTGGGAAATCTGCTCCATATCCTTATTAAACAGACGAATCTCTCCTGCATCAGGATGAACCAGCCCCAGAATAACCTTAAAGGTAGTAGACTTCCCTGCTCCATTGGCTCCGATCAGACCGGTGATCTGTCCTTCTTCTATTTCCATACTTACATCCAGGGAAAATCCAGGATAATTCTTCTGCAAATTCTTCAAACTCAGCAGCATATCTACTCCTCCATAATAAGCTCAAACAGTTCCCGGATTTCTTCCTCAGACAATCCGCTGATCCGCGCTTTCCGAATCACTTCCTCCAGTTCTGTCTCAATCTCCCGCTTCCGCTCTTCCATAAGAAGTCCCTGGTTATTCTTGGCAATAAAGCTGCCTTTCCCATGCACCGTAACCACGAACCCCTCTTCCTCCAGAAAGTCATACGCCTTCTTCACCGTAAGAGCACTAATCTTCAGCTCCTTCGCCAAAGTTCTCACAGAGGGAAGCATTTCCTCTTCCTTTAACGTCCCGTCAATGATCATCGCCTTAATCTGATCTGTGATCTGCTCATAAATTGGCTGCATCGACGAGTGATTAATTATGATCTTCATGTGACTCCTCCTTATGTAAACAGTATATAACAGCACTATACTGTTGTCAAGTGTTATACGCTGTTTATTTTCACTTAATTCATAGTTACTTTGAACAATCAGCCTGGGATGGGCGAGTTTGTTTATGGAACCTGCAATCGACGACGGAGTAAAATCCCGTTTTTTGACGTTGTCCGCAACATACTGTCCCTCCCAGGCGTCCGCCTTCGCTACACAAAAAAAGACGTGCATACCTGAGTCTAAACTCACATACACACGCCAATATTTTTATTCAGCTTTATTAAACACTTCTTTATCCACAGCCCCATTCTGGCAAGCCACAATGGTCGTACAAACAGCATCACCTGTAATATTAACCGCTGTTCTCGCCATATCCAGAATACGGTCAATACCCATGATAATACCGATCGCCTCAACTGGAAGCCCGACAGAATTAAATACCATAGTCAGTGTAACAAGACCAACACTTGGAATACCAGCAGTACCAATAGACGCCAGTGTAGCCGTTCCGATTACCGTCACATAATCCATTGGAGTCAGATGAATTCCAAACGCCTGTGCTGCAAACATAACCGCAACACCCTGCATGATCGAAGTACCATCCATGTTGATAGTCGCACCAAGAGGAATGGTAAAAGAAGAAATCTTTTTGGAAACCCCCATCTTCTTGTACAGCGTATCAATAGAAAGCGGAATAGTCGCATTAGAGGTTGCAGTGGAAAAGGCAAAGGCCATAACCGGGAAAAACTTTCGGATAAACTTTACCGGATTCAGGCCCGTGAACACCTTCAGCAAAATCTGGTATACACCAAAACACTGGATTGCCAAAGCGATCAGAACTGCGATCATATATTTTGCCAGAGGCACAAATGCGCTGAAACCAATGGTTGCAAAGGTTCTTGCGATCAGACTGAATACACCAATAGGAGCCAGACTCATAACCATCATGGTCATTTCCATCATAATATCATTAAACTGGCTGATAAAGTTGGAAACGGTCTCCGCACGCTCCCCAAGCTTTGCCAGGATCACACCAATGATCAAAGCAAACACTATGATCTGAAGCATTTCCCCACTTGCCAGGGACTTGATGGGGTTATCCGGAATGATATTGAGAATAGTCTGAACCAGAGAGGTAGACTCCATAGTCTCAATATCGGAAGCATTTACCTGGATCTTACTCATATCAAGACCAATTCCCGGTCTCAAAAGAGTTCCGATTCCAAGGGCAACTGCAACTGCCACCGCTGTTGTGACCAGATAAAATGCAAGTGTTTTTCCACCTACATTTCCCAGCTTCTTAGTATCACCGATAGCCATACTTCCACATACCAGTGAGCAGAAAACAAGTGGTACTACCAGCATTTTCATAAGGCGGATAAAGCCCTGTCCCAAAACGTACAGCACTCCTTCAACAATCACATCATTCTTCACACTGCTATCCGGCACCAGGTAATGAAGAACCATTCCTGTGATTGCTCCGGCGATCAGCGCAATAAAGATCATACTGGTTAAGCTGATCTTCTTTTTCTCTTTTACATTCTTTTCTTTCTTCGCACTCATCTTAGCCCTCCCGTTTTTCTTTCATAAATTCTTCCAGAGAATCCTTCCAGCCAGGCATCTCATATACATCGATAATGCGAAGGATAAAATTGTCCAGAACTGCATATGCAGGTCTGGCAGAAGAAAGATCAGACTGCGGGGTAGGTACCGGATTCAGCTGCTCCTCTTTGCCTGCAAGGCGAAGTATCTCCTTTGCAAATTCATAACGATTGCAAACACCCTGACAGGTTGCATGATAGGTTCCGTACTCATTGGTGCGGATCAGATGCAGGATAATTCTTGCCAGATCTTTGGCACTTGTAGGGGAACCATACTGATCCTCGGCTACAGCAAGAGCTCTGCCCTGATCTGCAGCCTCCAGAACACGGTTTACAAAGTTATTTCCCTTTCCGAAGACCCAGTTGCTTCGGATGATAAAGTGCTTGTGGGTAAACTCCTTCACATAATTCTCCCCGGCGCACTTGGATTTTCCGTAAACAGTCTTAGGATTTGTATTGTCAAACTCCGTGTACGGCTTCTGTGCCAGACCGTCAAAAACATCGTCTGTGGAAAGCTGCACCATCTTTGCCCCTGTTTTTCTTGCTACAAGGCTTAAGTTGCGGGCGCCTAAAGCGTTTACACGAAATGCTTCCTCCGGCTGCTTCTCGCAAAGTTCTACATCTGTGATCGCAGCACAGTTGATGATCACATCCGGACGGTTGATCTCTCCAAAATGGAGAACTTCGTCTGTTTCTGTAATATCAAGCGCATTTTTGTCTGTATTCAAAACTTCAATTTCCAACGGATCCAGCACTTCATTAATTGCCTCGCCAATCTGGCCTTCAGATCCTACGATCCATACTTTCAGCATGTTTTCTCCTCCTTTTCACACGATAAATAATATTCTAACAAGCCAGGCCATACACTGTCAAGAAAAAGATTGCGCCCTTTTTCCCAATCTGAAAATTGAATTTCCAAAACAGCTCTTGACATCTTGAATTTCCCAATCATACCTTGTATAATTTTTGCCAAATGAACAGGGAAGGATTCAGAATATGAAAAGAAAAGTAGGGAAACGAAAAAAGCAGCTGCAGCAAAAATATTTCTTCCGAAGACTTCTTCTTACAGAAGGGATCCTGATCATTGCAGCAGTAATTATACTGGGAGGAGTTTTCCTCGTAAAAAGGATACGGGAAAATGTAAATACAGTTTCCATGGTTGGGGAAGCCAGCGGTCTGGACATGGATGACTCCAATTCTCTTGCCGCTGTAAAGGCTGCAATGGCAAGACCGGCAGAATTTTCTCCTAAGTGCGTAGATTCCACCAGACCATCTTTACACATAGAAACCACATGCATTGAGGTGGACGGACAGATACTTGCCAATACTTCGGATTATACCTCCACAGATACTCACGCCTTCGATGCCGGGATCAGCTACACAGATGTGAATGGAATCGTCACCTTCCGCGGAAACAATTTCCGTGACACTGCAGCCTATGGCAATACACAGATCAAAAATGGAAAAATCCAGGATCTCTGGACAGCAAAAACCGGCTCTATTACTTACGGAGATGCCACCTGGTCCGGAAGCGGCTGGACCGGACAGCCTCTTATGGAAAAATGGTCCAGAGAAGTAAAGAAGTCCATGAATATGTACGACTGGGCAAAGAAAAAAGACGATCTTGTAGAAGTGATCTATGCCTGCATGGACGGCTATGTGTATTTCCTGGATCTGGAAACCGGCGAGGCTACCAGAGATCCCCTTTACCTTGGTTTCACCTTCAAAGGAGCAGGTGCACTTGATCCCAGAGGTTATCCAATTATGTATGTGGGCGCAGGTTATGACAGCAATGAAGGCACTGCCAGGGTCTTTGTTGTGAATCTTCTGGACTGCAGTGTGATGTATACCTTTGGAAATAATGATGAATTTTCCCTTCGCGGAAATTTAAGCTACTTTGATTCCTCTGCCCTTGTGGATGCTGCCACAGATACCCTGATCTATCCAGGAGAGAACGGAATTCTTTATCTGATCAAGCTGAATACCAGTTATGACCCGGAAGCAGGCATCTTGTCCATCAATCCGGATCATATTGTGAAATGGCGCTACTACGGAACACGTACCAGCGTAGGTTCCTACTGGCTTGGTATGGAGGACAGCGCAGCCATCTATGACGGTTATCTTTTTATTGCAGATAACGGCGGCAATCTGATGTGCCTGGATCTGAATACCCTGCAGCTTGTATGGGTGCAGGATATTCTGGATGACTCCAACTCTACTCCTGTTTTGTCTGTGGAGGACGGACACCTTTACCTGTATGTCAGCACCTCTTTCCGCCTGGGCTGGCGAAGCAGCACCACAGCAGAGGTTCCTGTCTGGAAAATTGATGCGGAAACAGGAGAGATCATCTGGCAGACCTCTTACGACTGTTCCTCCGAGGACAGTGTTTCAGGCGGTGTACAATCTACCATCGCTATTGGAAAAGAAGAATTGTCGGATAACATTTATGTGACGGTTGCCAGAACCGGCGGACAGGCACAAGGTGTACTTGCATGCATTGATAAAAATACCGGGAAAGTAAACTGGGAGCATGAATCTGCCTATGCCTGGTCTTCACCTGTATGTGTATACAATTCGGATGGTAGCGGAAAGGTTCTCTACTGCAACAGCACAGGACATATTTATCTTCTGGATGGAAAAACAGGAGATGTTCTTGACTGCCACCAGATCAGTGAGGGAGTCATCGAAGCATCTCCTGCTGTATATCAAAGTTATATGGTTGTGGGAACTAGAGATTGTAAAATATGGGGGATGGAACTGCAGTGATACGGTTCCTCCCCCATTTTATTTATACGATAGGTGAACCAAAGTTCGTGCTTGTACGAAAAACCTTGGCGACTGACGCGATAACGGGCAAAACTCGCAGAGCGTGTTTTGTCTCATTTACTCGATAGGCGAGCCAAACTCGCGCAGCGTATTTATCGCGTTTACTCCGATTTAATCGCCCAGCGCATTTTCGTAGACCGTGCGCGTCCATTCTGGGCACATTCCTGGGCTGACGGACGGATCACGTCTCTGGAATAATCGGAATAAATTCCCTCCTTGTATCCAGCCTTCAGCGCTTTCTTCACCAGCTTATCCTCTCCTGAATGGAACGTAAGGATTGCTGCTCTTCCTCCGGGCTTCAGTGCTCCCGGCAGCTTCTCCATAAACTCATACAGAACCTCAAACTCCCGGTTCACATCAATCCGAAGGGCCTGGAAGGTACGCTGGCAGGTCTTTTTGATGGTCTCCTTCTTCTCTTTTTCTGGAAGGAAATCCAAAGTTTTCTCAATGACCTGGCGAAGCTTTGTGGTGGTATCCATGTGGTTTCCCTTGCGGATCTCATCTGTGATTGCCTTGGCAAGCTCCTCACAATATGGCTCATCTGAATTTTCATAAAGCATTCCTGCAAGCTCATCCCGGGTAATATGTTCCAGCCGCTCTGCCGCACTGATCCCGGCTTCCTGATTCAGGCGCAGATCCAGAGGTCCGTCTGCTTTGAAGGAAAAACCTCTCTTGGGATTATCAATCTGCATGGAGGACACACCGAGATCAGCAAGAAGGAAATCAAAACCTCCCACTTCTTTGGCAATCTCATCAATGGTACAGAAATTCTGAAGTTTAATGGTCAGAATATCCTCACCGAAGCCAAGATTTTCCAGTCTTTTCTTTGTCTTGGCTGCTTCCTCATGGTCTACGTCAGTGGCATACATATGTCCCTGTCCCTGCAGGCACTGAAGCATGGCCTTTGTATGGCCACCGTAGCCCAGTGTGGCATCAAAGCCAATCTGTCCTGGTTTGATCTCCAGAAAATCAATAATCTCTTTTACCATAATAGAAATATGCATACCTGCCGGGGTATTACCTTTTTGCATTACATGCTGAATGGTATCCTGGTATTTCTCTGGCTGAAGTTCTTTATATTTCTCCTCAAATTTCTTCGGGTATCTGCCTTTGTAACGCACTCTGCGCTTATGAGGCTGCTGCCCCTCCTGCACACTCTGCGCATTCTCATGCTGTCTGTTCTCTTTTTCCTGTGACATTCTGATCTCCTGTATCTTTTTATCTGTTGCCATCTACCAATTTCGCAGAAAAATTCTTTATGCCGGAATTATCACCCATTTCGTAAACAGCAACTTTCATTTGCTAATTCTGCCGCATCATCACATCAATGTTTCCAAACTACAGCTAACATCTTCTGGAATTACCCCTGCTTCCGTTTCTCCAATTCCATACTGATTTTCGAAACAAACAGATCAAACGCCACGTCATTCTTTCCGCTGTTGATCACAATATCAGCCTTGGAACGAGTGGGCTCTACATAAAGGTAATGCATAGGTTTCACTGTATTTAAGTACTGTTTAATGATTCCATTCAAGTCTCTTCCCCGCTCTTCCACATCACGGGAAATCCGGCGGAGGATACGCTCATCGGCGTCAGCTTCCACATAGACCTTAATATCAAGGAGCTCACGCACTCTGGGATCTGCCAGAAGAAGGATTCCCTCCACAAGTATCACCGGACTTGGGGTGATATGAAGGATCTTGTCTGAACGGTTATGTTGGGAATAATCGTAAACCGGACAGTCAATAGCTTTCCCCTGCCTCAGAAGCTTCAGATGCTCCACCAGAAGCTCTGTCTCCAGGGAATCCGGATGGTCGTAATTCACAGTCACACGCTGCTCAAAAGGGATTCCATCCTGTCTGCGGTAATAATTGTCGTGATAAAGGACTACTACGTCATCTCCAAAACGCTTTTTAATTCTGTTTGTAAAAGTAGATTTACCGGAGCCGGAGCCGCCGGCAATTCCTATAATAAGACTTTCCATATTCTTCTCCTACCTGTCAAGATCAAATTCTTCCGGCATAAATCTCGGACAAATGTTCTCTGAGGTACAAATTACAGTTGAGGAAAGACGGGTACCAATGGCACATGCCTCTCTCATTGTTTTTCCATAGGTAAGGCCTACGCACACACCTGCAAAAAAGGCGTCTCCCGCGCCTGTGGTGTCAACCACATCTACCTTCATAGCTGGATAAACGCCCCAGTTTCCTTCCTGATCTGCATAAGCTGCACCATCACTTCCCATGGTAACCACCATCTTTGGAATATGGGCGGACTGGATCCTTTTTGCCAGACACCGGGCCATTTCTTCAGTTTTCAAGTCACCGTAATCCTCAGAAAACAGGATGCCCGCTTCCTGCTGGTTGCATACAAAGCAGGCTGTCCGCCTTAAGAAGTCACGTCTTTCGATTGCAATGGTCATATTCGATACAAGAGCGTATACTTTTTTGCCGTATTTCTCTGCATAGTGAAAGGTCTTCTTCACAATTTCCTTGTCAATATCGATCTCGATCACAACACTGTCCGCATCCTGGAAAATTTCATCTCCGTGTTCATCCAGGATCTGCTCTATAGGGCGATGGTCCGGACGTTTGGAAATAGATGCCACCACATCTCCGTCCTGGTCAAAGACAGCCAGCCAGGTTCCCATGCCGTTTTTTACCTTACGCATATATCTGGTATCTACTTTATGACGCTCCAGTTTGCGGATCACATCATCCCCCATAGCGTCGTCATCTACCAGACTGACAAAGGTTGGTTTCAACTCTATATTGGCAATATCTTCCACTACATTTCTTCCTACGCCGCCGTGGATCTGCTGGATCACACCGGCATTTCTTCCTCCAGGAATAAATGGTGCTGTGGAATACCCTTTCACATCGATAAAAACATCACCGATTACAACAATTCCCATATTATTACTTTTCTCCTTTGTTACGTGATACCTTTTGGTTTGCGCTGCCTCTTATGGAACCCGCACTTCCTTGCGGCTACATACCGGCTATGATTTCTGTCACCAGCTTTTTAAAAGATTTCGCCACTCTGTCTGCAGTCTCCTGAACCTCCTTGTGGTTCAGCTCCTGCTTCGAAATGCCAGCTGCCATGTTGGTGATACAGGAAATTCCGCACACTTCAATTCCCATATGACGGGCTGCCATTGCCTCACATGCAGTGCTCATTCCAACTGCGTCACCGCCCCATATAGCTGCCATTCTCACTTCAGCCGGAGTTTCATAGGCAGGACCTGTAAACTGCACATATACGCCCTCCTGGAGATCTATACCGCATTTTTCTGCACTGGCACGGATTACCTCTCGCAATCGTTTGCTGTATACCTCACTCATATCCGGAAATCTGCTTCCCAGTTCCTCAATGTTCGGTCCGATCAGCGGACTCGGAATTCCTGTGGTAATGTGATCGGTGATCATCATAAAATCACCTGGTTTAAAATTCGGATTCACTCCACCGGCTGCATTTGTAAGAAACAGCTTCTTCGCCCCCATCATGCCCATCAATCTGGTGGGAAGAACTACATCCGTCATTGGATAGCCTTCATAGTAATGCACTCTTCCCTGCATGATCACAACCGGCACATTTTTCACATATCCAAATACAAATCTGCCTTTGTGACCTGCAACTGTGGAGGTTGGAAAGCCCTCAATCTCTGTATAGTCAATGGTGGTTTCAATCTGGATCTCATCTGCATAATCTCCAAGGCCGGATCCCAGGATCAGCGCCACTTCCGGTTTAAAATCTGTCTTTTTTCTAACACTTGCAAGGCAAGTCTCTAATTTCTGATATAAATCGCTCATGTACACCTTCTCCTTTATCTGCAGCTATCCGGCTTATTGCCAGGACAGCTTATAACATTATTGTTTTCCGTTTATACGTTGCCGATTTTCTCATCCACAGTCCGCTTCAGCCTTTCGTACTGCTTCCTGTCGATACAGATCTGATTTCCTTTTTTCACGATCAGCTGTTCTGCCTGAAACTTCTTGATGGCGCGGCTGATGCTTTTCAGGCAAAGGCCTGTCTCATCTGCCAGATTCTGCCGGCTTTCGCCGATGCATAAAATGTCATTTTTGTTATATTTTTCAAACCATTCCGAAAAAAGTACAGCTAATCTGTCAGCCCCTTCCAAAAACAGGTACAGACGGTTCCGCCGCTCTTCCTCCAACAGGGAAGCACAGGTAAGCTTTGCCTCCATGCGAAAAGCTTCCGTATCTGAATAAATCCATTTCTCATACTGCGCTCTTGGAAGCTTGGTAACAATACACTCTGTCTCTGTCTGCAGGGTGGTCTGGTAGGTATCCTGTCCCAGGATCACTTCCATACCACCAAGCGCAATGAGATTCATGGGCTTCATAAAATCATAGGCAATACCGGAAATCCGGTAATCTGTGGCTTTTACTCTTCCTCTGGCAACAAAGAAAATCGTATCTGCCGGTTCATTTTCCCTGATAAAAGTAGTTCCGGCTTCCATTATCTCACTCTGAAACAGGTCCATAAGCCATAATGGCGCAGTACGGAAATAAGCCTCAAATTGTTTCTGTTTCTCACGTTCCAGTTCACGAAGGAATGGAAGTACATCGTGTAAATAAGTGTGTTTCATATGATTTCCTCATTTTCTGCCATGTGCTGCAAATCATTTGTTTCTATCCGGGTTCTGTCGCAAAAGCAGACAATCTCCCGGATGAGCAACAGCTATCCAATAACTGTCTTTTCTCTTTTAACATAATTTCTCGAGAATGGAATGTCCGATGGTTCCTTCCGGCATTTTCACCTCAAAATTATCTGCAACAGACGCACCAATAATGGAAAAAGTATCCTCATTTTCAAGGGCGCCACCCTCTTTCATGGTCTTGGAATAAGCCAGGAAGGGAACGTACTCTCTGGTATGGTCGGTGCCGCTATAGGTGGGATCATTCCCGTGATCTGCGGTAAGAATAAGAAGGTCATCCTCCCGAAGCTCTTCCAAAAGAACGCCCAGGTTCTTGTCAAACTTCTCGATTTCCTTGCCGTAGCCTTCCACATTTCGTCTGTGTCCCCACAGGGCATCGAAATCAACCAGATTCACAAAGCAAAGTCCCCTGAAGTCTTCTTTGCAGATTTGGATGGTCTGCTCCATGCCGTGTACAGAGCTGTCAGAATGATAGGTCTTTGTAATTCCTTCGCCGCAGAAAATATCGTTGATCTTCCCTACACCGATCACATCCAGCCCATTATCCTTTAACACATTTAATGCAGTCAGACCTGTTGGCTTCAAAGCATAGTCATGACGATTACTGGTTCGCCTGAACTCACCTTTCTTTTTGCCAACATATGGTCTGGCGATGACACGGCCTACACGCCATTCATCCTTCAGTGTAATTTCTCTTGCAATCTCGCAGCAGCGATACAAATTCTGAAGATCAAAGGTTTCCTCATTTCCGCAGATCTGAAGAACAGAGTCGGCTGAAGTATACACGATCATGGCACCTGTATTGATTTCTGCTTCCCCAAGCTCTTCAATGATCTCCGTTCCGCTGGCGCTCTTGTTTCCAATCACGCGCTTGCCGCAGCGCTTCTCCAGTTCCGCAATCAGCTCCGGCGGAAAGCCGGCGTCTGTGAAAGTCTTAAACGGCTTCTCTGTCTTAATTCCCATCATTTCCCAATGGCCGGTCATGGTATCCTTACCATTGCTGGCTTCGCCTACGCGCATGTAACGGCCAATCGGCTTCTCCACACCTTGCATATTTCCTGCCGGATGAAGATTTAACATTCCAAGCTTCTTAAGATTTGGTATTTCCAGGGAGCCCATTTTATCCAGAATATGTCCGAATGTATCCACTCCCACATCCCCGAATTTCTCTGAATCCGGCATGGCACCGATTCCCAGAGAATCCAGAACGATCACGAAAATCCTTTCATATTTTTTCAAAATAAAATCCCTCGTTTCCAATATTTTATCCTTTTATTCCCAGTTCAGAATATAATCTCTCTTTCACCTCATCGGTGGCAAATGCCGTATCCACTGCATTCTTCATCATCAGCCGTATCTCTTCCTCCTGAATGCCATACGTGTTCTGGATGAACTGAAGCTCTTTGGTAAGGCTTGTGTTGCTCACTGTACGGTTGTCCGTGTTTATGGAAACCTTCAATCCTGTGTTCAGAAATTCCCGGATGGGATATTCTGACGGACTGTTTACCGCTTTTGTCTGAAGATTGCTGATAGGACACATTTCAATTCCAATGCCTCTGTCAGCCAGCTCTTTTTGAATATTATAATGGCCTCGCATGGCGATTCCATGTCCGATCCTGCCGGCTCCCGCTTTTACAGCATCCACAATGTTCTGTACGCTTCCACACTCTCCTGCATGAAGGGTAAAGGGCATCTCCAGCTTACGGGTGTTCTGAAAAAGCTCCATAAACTGTGCCATGGGATATGCTGCTTCCGCACCTGCCAGATCCGCTGCACACACACCATAGCCCAGATATTCACGGGCTGTTTTTATCATCCGGCTGTTGTCCTCCTGGCTGTGATGACGCATGGCACAGGTAATCACACCAAACTCCGTTCCAAAATCTGCTCTGCCCCGCTCAAGGCCTTTTAATACTGCCTCGATCACAGCACGGCAGTTCATTCCGGAGGTCTCTGAAAGAAGAGGTGCAAAACGGATTTCTGCGTAGCGTACATTTTCCTGGCTCATGGTGCGAAGTACATCGTAGCCAGCTGCCTCAAGCCCTTTTTCATCCATAATACACTGACCCGGAAGCGAAAATTTCTCCAGGTATTCTGCAAGACTTGTGCAGTCATCAGACACGCTAAGCTCTTCCGGCTGTACCCTTCTTCCCAGCTGACTCTCCATGAACTCCCGGCTTAAAGACCCGTCCAGATGACAGTGAAGCTCTGCCTTGGGTAGTGCTTTTAATTGTTCGATTGTCATATTTTTTCTCCTGCAATTCTTTATGCTGCTTTATAACTGCCGGATTCAATGCCAGATCACTCTGTTTCCGGCATTTTCCAGCATACTTCATAATAATATTCTTCGGTCAGCATCTTTCACTCCAGATTAGATGGTCCGAATCCTAACGGCAGGAGCTCCTTTAGTGTATACACAGCATAATGCTCTTTATCAACCGCCAGAATGACCTGGAAGGTTTCCGGGTTGCAAAACTCCATCATGACCTGTCGACACACGCCGCAGGGAGCTGTATATTCTGTGAGCACGCCAGCCTTACCGCCAACGACACAGATTGCCTGAAATTCTTTCACCCCTTCGCTTACTGCCTTAAAAAAAGCGGTACGCTCCGCACAGTTTGTGGCTGTGTACCCGGCATTTTCAATGTTGCAGCCTGTGTAAACCTGCCCGTTTTTTGCAAGGAGGGCTGCGCCTACTTTAAAATTGGAATATGGTGTATAGGAATATTTCAGCTGGTGTATTGCTGTATCAATCAGATGGTTGATCGTCTCTTTTTCCATTTTCACACCTCTCTTATCATTCACATTTTCTGATTGTCATTGATAACATAATGCTCTTCTCGATGAACGTCGTTATAATCTGATCAATTCCGGAGACAGCATCTGTTCGCCTTTACAATCAATGACCTGATCAATATCCTGTGGCTTTCTCGTTCTTTACAATTTTTATAATCCGGCTGGTTCCCAGTCGGTCTGCACCAAGTGCAAGGAACTTTTCTGCATCCTCCAGGGAAGAAATTCCGCCTGCTGCTTTCATTTTTACATTTGGTCCGATATGTCTGGAGAAAAGCTCAATGTCTGCAAAGGTTGCACCCGCGCCACCAAAGCCGGTAGAGGTCTTAATATAATCTGCGCCTGCTGCTGTTACGATCTGGCACATTTTAATTTTTTCCTCGTCTGTGAGGAAGCAGGTTTCAATGATAACCTTCAGGATCTTGTCACCGCATGCAGCTTTTAAGGTGCGGATCTCGTCCTCAATCAGGTCATATTTCTGATCTTTCAGCCAGCCGATATTGATTACCATATCGATTTCGGAAGCACCATTTGCAAGAGCATCTTTTGTTTCGAATTCCTTGGCTGCTGTTGTCATGTAGCCATTTGGGAAACCGATAACCGTGCACACTGCCATTTTTCCATTCATGTATTCTGCTGCCTGTTTTACATAGCTTGGCGGAATGCATACGGATGCAGTTCCGTATTCCATCGCATCGTCACAAATCTGTTTGATTTCTTCCCAGGTAGATGGCTGGAGAAGAAGGGTATGATCCACATGTTTTAAAATCTCTTTTACGTCCATTTATTTTCCTCATTTCTGTTATCACTTTATATTGCCCCAGAGCGTATCTGAAAAAGGCTTTCTATAAGAAGTGCGTCACAATTTGCTGGTAAAATTCATATCTATTCTTTATTTAATTATCCAATAGTATTTTAAAGATTCTTTCACCTTGATTCCTTATATCGTAATCATAAAGCTCACTTGCTTTTGATTACGAAGTCATGGGCTTAATTCGATGAATCTTCCCTGATCAGCTTTCTCACAGCCTCAACAGCCACCTGGATTGCCATATCTGTATCATGCACAACCGGATTATCCAGTCCCAGCTTCTCTCTTTCCTGATTTGCAAGCACAAGGAAACAGGAGCCAGCTCTGGCACGAAGCTTGCCAGCTGCGATAAAAAGCGCTGCAGATTCCATTTCGGAAGCAAGACAGCCCATTTTCTTCCAGGCCTCCCATTTGTTGAGCAGCTCATAACCAACTGGCATTGCTTCAGGCTCATGCTGTCCGTAAAAAGCGTCTTTGCACTGGACAACACCTGTATGACAGGAAAGTCCTTTTTCTTTCGCAGCTGCCACAAGGGCGTTTGTCACGTCCAGATTAGCTACTGCCGGATACTCTATGGGGGCATATTCCCGGCTGGTTCCCTCCATACGGATGGCACCTGTGGCAATTACGATATCTCCGCTTTTTACCTCAGGCTGCATACCGCCGCAGGTTCCAATGCGGACAAAAGTATCTGCGCCGCACCGGGAAAGCTCTTCCATGGCAATGGAGGCAGACGGTCCGCCGATTCCGGTGGATGTCACGCTGACTTTCACGCCGTCCAGGGTTCCTGTATATGTGATATATTCTCTGTTGTCTGCAATGAGAACCGGGTTGTCAAAATACTGGGCAATTTTCACACACCTTTTCGGGTCTCCCGGCATGATCACATAGCGGCCAACTTCCCCCTTTGCAACCTGGATATGATACTGCCTGCTGGCATCTTCAGAATAGTTTTTCATAGTATATCACCTCTGTCCCTTATCGTACGGAATACCTTCCGCCTTCGGTGCCCTGGAGTTCTTGGATACAAACACCAGAACGATCAGGGAAATAATGTACGGGAACATATTGTACAGTGTACTTGGAAGCTTCAGTGCTACCAGAGCATCAAATCCGGTGTAAACGTTTGACAGCGCACGGAAAAGACCGAACAGAAGGGCTGCCAGTCCGATGTTTACCGGCTTCCACTGTCCGAAGATCATAACAGCAAGGGCAAGGAAACCAAAGCCGGCAACTCCGTTCTCAAATTTCCACTCACTGACTCCTGCTGTAATATAAACCAATCCTCCCAGGCCGCCAAGCGCACCAGAAATCAGAACACCTGCATATCGCATTTTGAAAACATTGATACCAACCGAATCTGCAGCCTGCGGGTGCTCGCCGCATGCCATCAGACGAAGTCCGAATTTTGTTTTGTATAATACAATATATGATGCAATAAGAATCAGCAGAGCAAAAAGCATAAACCAGCTGAATTCAAACTTGCCAAATCTTATCAGAAATGCCTTCTTCGCCACCTTGTAAGCTACCGTAGAGGATACGTTGTCCGGATTTTCCGCCATATTGATGGCTCTTACGATAACAACGGCTGCTGCCGGTCCAAGAAGATTCAAGGCCGTACCAACCAGTGTCTGGTCTGCATTAAAATGAATGGCAGCCACACCAAGGAGCATGGAAAATATCATTCCCACAATCACACTTGCCAGCACAACCAGTATGATCACAACTGCTGCCGGAGCGGAATCCGGAAGATACTTCATCATCAGGGCACCGCCAAGTGCACCCATAACCATAATTCCCTCAAGACCAATGTTGATAACACCGCTGTGCTCGGAAAAACAGCCACCAAGTGCTACGAGAATCAATACAGAAGCAAATATTAATGTATACTGAATCAATAATAACATTATTTTTCTCCTCCTTTTGCAGCTTTTTTCTCATCTCTCCTGTCGAGATAACGGTTTAACCAGAGTTTGAAGAAGAATACAAATCCACACAGATAAATGATAAACGCAGAGATCAGATCAGAGATCTGTGCACAATACATGGTCTTATCCACATAACTTCCACCGCTTGTGATGTGCTGGATAAAATAAGAGGAGAAAATTGCTCCGATGGGGTGAAGGCCACCAAGGAAGGCTGCTGCGATTCCATTAAAGCCCATGCCCGGAACCGTTGTCTGCTGAACCATCCAGGTCTCAATTCCGCTGAGATAGAAAACAGCTGCACCAAGCCCTGCAAGACCGCCGGCGATCATCATGGTTACAATGGTATTTCTCTTCTCTTTCATGCCGCAGTATTTTGCAGCATTTTTGTTCATACCTGTTGCGCGAAGCTCAAAACCGAATTTTGTTTTTTCCAGAAGTACCCACACTACGATCGCCATTACCACAGAAATAATAAGACCAATGGATACGAATTTGTTTCCGGAAAAGATCTCGTCCAGCCCACAGTTGGGAAGAAGAGCGCTCTTATTGCCGCTGGAAAGATCTACGGTGTACGGAGTAGACTCGGATTTCACCTGGGTAAGAAGCATATTTACCACATACAGGGAAATCCAGTTCAGCATGATACAGGAAATAACCTCGTTTACATTGAAGTAAGCCTTCAGTGCACCGGAGATGCCGCCTACCAGGGCTGCGATCACGATTGCTGCGATCATGCATACATACCAGGGCATGCCAAGCTTTAACGCAAAATACAGGGAAGCTCCGGCTCCAACTACATACTGTCCTGCTGCTCCAATGTTAAAAAGTCCAACCTTGTAAGCAAACAGAACGGACAGGGAACACATCAGAAGTGCGGAAGCCTTTACCAGTGTGGTTCCCATATACTTCATCATAGCCTTCTGGCTTGGATAGTAAAAATAATTCTTGATAATTGCAGTAATCGCACCCGCAGCTCCTGCAGGATTGATAATAAGAAGTACCAGATAACCAATGAGAAGACCGATCACAATGCATAAAAGAGAGGCAATGATGGTCTGAACCGCATTGTTTCTCAGAATGCTTTCTTTCTTTTTGGATTCATTATTCATTGCTCTTCGTCTCCTTTCTCTTTGATCCTGCCATGTAAAGACCAAGTTCCTCTACTGTTACTTTCTTCGGATCAAATTCTCCTACGATTTCACCTTCGTACATTACCAGAATCCTGTCTGATACATTCATAACCTCATCCAGCTCCAGACTGATAAGAAGAACGCCTTTGCCTGCATCTCTTGCCTGTACCAGCTGTTTGTGAACATGCTCGATTGCTCCAACATCCAGTCCTCGGGTAGGCTGAACTGCGATCAAAAGCTCCGGATTCTTATCGATTTCACGGGCAATGATTGCTTTCTGCTGGTTTCCACCAGACATGGATCTTGCCTTGGTAATGGCCCCCTGACCGGAACGGATATCGTACTGTTCGATCAGGCGGTTGGCATATCTGCGAATCTCTTTGCGTTTCAAAAAGCCAAATTTATTGGTGAACTGTGGTTCGAAATATCTCTGAAGGACGATGTTGTCTTCCAGGGAATAATCAAGTACCAGGCCATGCTTGTGACGGTCTTCCGGGATATGACTCATACCGGAGGTAAGGCGCTCACGGATTGGCATGTGAGTAATGTCTTTTCCATTCATAGTGATGGTGCCGCTCTTCAGTGGCTCCAGACCGGAAAGCCCATAGACAAATTCAGTCTGGCCATTTCCGTCGATTCCGGCGATACATACGATCTCACCTCTGTGGACCTGAAGAGAAACGCCGTTGACTGCGTTATTCTTATGATGCTTGGAAGCAACCACCATATCCTTGATATCCAGAACAACTTCACCGGGCTTTGCTTCTTCTTTCTCTACAACGAAGTTTACGTCTCGTCCAACCATCATGGCAGAAAGCTTCTCCGGGTTGGTATCCCTGATGTCTACAGTTCCGATGCATTTTCCCTTACGAAGAACTGTACAGCGGTCTGCAACCTGCATGATCTCACCAAGCTTATGGGTAATGAACAGAATGCTCTTTCCCTCTGCTGCCAGATTCTTCATAATCTGCATAAGCTCCTGGATTTCCTGCGGAGTAAGTACTGCGGTAGGCTCATCAAAGATCAGGATCTCGTTGTCACGGTAAAGCATTTTCAGGATCTCGGTTCTCTGCTGCATACCTACTGTGGTATCCTCGATAATGGCATCCGGATCTACAGAAAGACCATATTTTTCGGAAAGGGCCATAACCTTTTTACGTGCGCCCTCTTTCTGAAGGAAACCATTTTTTGTGGTCTCAACACCAAGGATAATATTATCCAGAACGCTGAAGCATTCTACCAATTTGAAATGCTGATGTACCATTCCAATTCCCAGGTCATTTGCTTCGTTTGGATCTTTGATCTCAACTTTCTTTCCATCTTTGTGGATCTCACCCTCTTCTGGCTGATACAGACCGAACAGAACACTCATCAGAGTGGATTTACCTGCTCCATTTTCGCCAAGCAGAGCGTGAATCTCACCTTTTTTTAACTGAAGTGTGATATTGTCATTAGCGATGATTCCGGGAAAACGCTTGGTTATTCCCAGCATTTCAATTGCATATTCACTCATCTTCGCTTTCTCCTTTTTTCATGGCAGATTCACAGCCAGAAAGCATAGGTACTTACAAAAGTAAAAAAGGGAAGTGGCCACTGCTCACTCCCCTTTTTATCACTGCATGGCCATTCTTCATGTTAAGACCAGTCTGCTTTCCTGTCGGAACCCTACCCGTGATTTATAATTGCATTTACTATGCGGAGTAGTTGGTTGTCTTATTTGATGCTGCCGTAATCATTTACTGTGATCTCAGTCTCTGGCATTGCTGTGATATCGCTGCTTACTTCAATCTCGCCATTGTATAATTTCTTTACAAGATCTTTGTAATCATCTACAGTGAAATTATCATCCCACTGGGTTGTTTCCATTGGGAGCTGTACGTAGTTGTCTTCCGGGTTCTCAGATACAAGACCAAGGTTGTCAATCTTTCCAGCGTAATCAGATTCCCAGCTGCCATCTTTAATCGCATCGAGCGCAGTCTTTACAGTCGGTGCAAGACCCTTCATAGCGGATGTAACAGTGATGTCCTCGCCGATGATTCCGGACTGGTCAGAGTCAACACCGATTACCTTGCCATCCACTTTCGCTGCTGCTTCTGCTGCAGATGTGTAGATTCCACCGCCGCATGCGAATACAACTTCTACGCCCTTGCTTCCGTACCAGGTATCCATGTAAGCTGTGATGTCTGCGTCGCCGTAGAACTGTCCGCCGCATACATACTCAAGCTCAACGTCACTTGTGATTCCAAGCTCTTTGGCTGCTTCGTCTACGCCCTGAACATATCCATATCCAAAACGGGTAACAGCCGGTACAGACATACCGCCGAGGAATCCAAGATGCTTGTATCCAAGCTTCACAGCTGCATATCCAGCCATGTATCCGGAGATCTCTTCCTGATAAGTACAGCAGTAAACATTGTCTGCATTGTAGTAATCGGTCACTTCATAATCATCCGGATTGTAGGTGTATCCTTCGCCAACACCTTTCTCACAGATATCGCCTGCACTTACATCTGGTGCAATAAACTTCACGTCCGGATACATCTCAGACTGCTCTACGATAGTAGCTGCGAACATATATCCCGGAAGTACGATCACGTTAGCTCCATCTGCTACAGCCTGGTCAACACTTGCGTTACGTGCCTCATCAGAGTCGCTCTCTGGTTTATAATAGTTGAACTCAGAACCATTCTCTTCGGACCACGCCTTACATGCCTCGTAAGTGGTCTGGTTAAAGCTCTGGTCTGTAATATCACCGGAGTCAGTTACCATGGCGATCTTCATATCTCCAGCCTCAGCCTTCACCTCTGTCACTCCGTAGGCTGGTGCAAGGGAAAGTGCCATTGCACCTGCAAGAACCATAGCTGCAATTCTTTTCTTCATATAATTTTTCCTCCTTTTTTGAAATTGGCTTTGTTATCTCTACAATGACATATGTCTCACTTTTAAAACAGGACACATGTCCCTTTTTCTATATTTATTTTCATTTTCGTACAAAAAGGAGATTTTTTCAAGTGTTTTTTAGTATATTTTTTCAAATCAAAAAGCTATTAAAAGACATATGTCCTTTTTATCTTTCATATCCTCTATTTTTCCTTAATAATATTTATGCATCCGTACATAATAGCTGATGCATAAAATCACAGTGGCTCCGCTCCATGCTGCAATCTCTGCAAAGAAAATACCATCCTGCCCGATAAAATGGGGAAGAATCAGCGCAGCACTGATACGCATGACAAATTCGGCCATACCGCTTACCATAGGCATTAACGTATCTCCCAATCCCTGCAGTGCAGATCTGTACACATACAGGAAGTACAAAACCCAAAGCATGGCAGCCATAATAGAAAGATATTTAAAAGCAATTGCAAGTACCTCCTGTGTCTGCTGCGGTTCACCTGAGATGAAAAGTGAGAGTATATTTTTTCCAAATAAAAACATGGCAGCAGAAATGATCAGTGAGGTAAGCAGGGAAAGCAGCATACTGCTTCGGACACCTTTCCTTATCCTGTTGATCTTTCCGGCTCCCAGATTCTGGCCCACATAAGTAACAATGGCATATCCATAGGAAATCGCTGCCATTTCTAACAGACCATAAAGCTTGTTTGTAGCTGTAAATCCTGCCACAAAAAGGAAGCCGTAGCCATTGATCACATACTGGACTACCAGACCGCCAACACCGATAATGATATTCTGAAATACAACAGGAATACCAAGTTTCATCAGACGGGCGTTCATGCCTGAGGCAGGCATAAAATCTGCTCTGGACAGATGAACAATATCAATTCTGCGTAAAATCAGGAAACAGTACACAGCGGAGAAGCTCTGTGCGATCACAGTTGCGATTGCTGCTCCTGCCACACCCCATCCGAAGCCTGCCACAAAAAGGATATCCAGTGAAATATTCAGTACAGATGCGATGATCATTGCAGTTAATGGTGTTTTACTGTTTCCCATAGCCCTTAAAGCAGAGGCAAACATATTATAGGCTGCAGTAGCCGGGATTCCACAGAAAATAATACGCAGATATAATAATGACATTCCGATAATATTGGAAGGTGTATGCAGCCCTGCTAATACCATTGCAGCAAAGGACTGGCTGAGAATGAATACTCCCACTGCGATGAATGCGGTCAGCCGATAACTGTGTGCCAGAGATTTACGCAGATTTTCGAAATCCTTTGCCCCATAATACTGGGAGAGCTGAATGGAAAATCCCTGAGTGAGACCAGTGGATATTCCTGTAACAACCCACATCAGAAAGTCAACCGCACCTAGCGCGGCAAGAGCCTCCACACCTGCAATCTGGCCGACGACCATAGTATCCACCATTGTATAAAGCTGCTGACAGATATTCCCCAGCATCAAGGGAATTGCAAAAAGAATAATCAATCTCCCCGGCGAACCGGAGGTCATATCCTGAATTTTGGTTTTCATTAGTATAAAATTTCCTTTCCGGAGCATATTCTAGAAACAAAAAGACCTTGAAGAACCGTATTTCTACAATTCTCCAAGGTTATTTTTACGCTTGGACACATATCATACTGAAGTATGACTTAAATATATATTCAGAATGAATTATTTATTCTTCTGAGCGATAGCTGCCTGAGCTGCTGCCAGACGAGCAACCGGTACACGGAATGGTGAGCAGGATACATAGTCAAGACCGATCTTGTTGCAGAACTCTACAGAAGATGGATCTCCACCGTGCTCTCCACAGATTCCGATGTGAAGGTTCGGGTTAACTGGCTTACCAAGTTTGATAGCCATATCCATAAGCTTACCAACACCAACCTGATCCAGTTTTGCAAATGGATCATTCTCGAAGATCTTAGCATCATAGTAAGCGTTAAGGAACTTACCAGCGTCATCACGGGAGAAGCCGTATGTCATCTGAGTTAAGTCGTTGGTACCGAAGCAGAAGAAGTCAGCCTCTTTTGCGATCTCGTCAGCTGTAAGAGCTGCACGTGGAATCTCGATCATGGTACCTACTTCATATTTCAGATCTACGCCTGCTGCTGCGATCTCAGCATCAGCTGTCTCAACAACAAACTTCTTAACATATTTAAGCTCTTTGATATCGCCTACTAACGGGATCATGATCTCTGGGCAGATGTTCCAGTCAGCGTGAGCTTTCTTTACATTGATAGCTGCACGGATAACTGCTGTTGTCTGCATCTTAGCGATCTCCGGATAAGTAACTGCCAGACGGCATCCACGATGTCCCATCATTGGGTTGAACTCATGAAGAGAATTGATGATAGTCTTGATTTCTTCTACTGTCTTGCCCTGAGCATCAGCAAGCTTCTTAATGTCTTCCTCTTCTGTAGGAACGAACTCATGAAGCGGCGGATCCAGGAAACGGATTGTTACAGGGTTGCCCTCGAGAGCCTCGAACAGACCTTCGAAGTCTTCCTGCTGATATGGAAGAATTTTAGCAAGTGCTTCTTCTCTCTCCTCAGCTGTTGTGGAGCAGATCATCTCACGGAATGCATCGATACGTCCCTCACCGAAGAACATATGCTCTGTACGACAAAGACCGATACCTTCAGCACCAAGCTCAACTGCTTTCTTAGCGTCAGCAGGAGTATCAGCATTTGTACGAACCTTCATAGTTCTGAACTTGTCAGCCCATGCCATGATACGTCCGAACTCACCAGCGATAGTAGCGTCTACTGTCGGGATGATTCCGTCGTAGATGTTACCTGTTGTACCATCGATGGAAAGGAAATCTCCCTCGTGGAACTCTTTGCCAGCAAGTGTAAATTTCTTGTTAGCTTCGTCCATAGCGATATCACCGCATCCGGATACACAGCACTCACCCATACCACGGGCAACTACTGCTGCATGAGATGTCATACCACCACGAACTGTCAGGATACCTTCAGCAGATTTCATACCTGTGATATCCTCTGGGGATGTCTCAAGACGAACAAGGATAACCTTCTCGCCTCTCTCAGCCCACTCTACAGCGTCATCAGCTGTGAATACAATCTTACCGCAAGCAGCTCCTGGAGAAGCTCCAAGGCCTTTGCCCATTGGTGTAGCAGCTTTAAGAGCCTTAGCGTCAAACTGCGGATGAAGAAGAGTATCAAGGTTACGAGGATCGATCATTGCTACTGCTTCTTCCTCTGTTCTCATTCCCTCATCAACAAGGTCACAAGCAATCTTCAGGGCAGCCTGAGCGGTTCTCTTACCGTTACGTGTCTGCAGCATGTATAACTGGCCATGCTCAACAGTGAACTCCATATCCTGCATATCTCTGTAGTGTGTCTCCAGAGTATGGCAAACTTCTGTAAATTTCTTGAATGCTTCCGGGAACTTCTGCTCCATCTCAGCGATGTGCATAGGTGTACGAACACCAGCAACAACGTCCTCGCCCTGTGCATTGGTAAGGAACTCACCGAACAGACCTTTGTTTCCTGTAGCTGGGTCTCTTGTAAATGCAACACCAGTACCACAGTCATCACCCATGTTACCAAATGCCATCATCTGTACGTTAACAGCTGTACCCCAGGAATATGGGATATCGTTGTCACGACGATATACGTTGGCACGTGGGTTGTCCCAGGAACGGAATACGGCTTTGATTGCACCAACTAACTGCTCTTTCGGGTCAGCCGGGAAATCGGAACCGATTTTTTCTTTATATTCAGCCTTGAACTGCATAGCAAGTTCTTTAAGGTCGTCAGCTGTAAGCTCAACGTCAAGTTTAACGCCTCTTTCAGCTTTCATCTTGTCGATAAGCTCTTCGAAGTATTTCTTACCAACTTCCATAACTACGTCAGAGTACATCTGGATAAATCTTCTGTAGCAGTCCCAAGCCCAACGTGGGTTGCCGGATTTCTCAGATAATACAGCTACAACGTCTTCATTTAAACCAAGGTTCAGGATAGTATCCATCATACCTGGCATAGAAGCTCTTGCGCCTGAACGAACGGAAACAAGCAGAGGATTCTCGATATCACCGAATTTCTTTCCGGTAACTCCTTCCATCTTGGTGATTGCTTCCATGATCTGACCCATGATCTCGTCGTTGATCTGTCTTCCGTCCTCATAGTACTGAGTACAAGCTTCAGTAGTAATTGTAAATCCCTGGGGAACAGGAAGTCCAAGGTTTGTCATCTCAGCAAGGTTGGCACCTTTACCACCCAGAAGGTTTCTCATATCAGCGTTACCTTCTGTAAACATGTAAACCCATTTTGCCATTTTACATTTTCCTCCTAAAAATTTGTTCAATGAACATAAACTATGTTTTATACGCACGTAATTATTTTATAGGCTTATTCGTCATTCGTCAAGGTTATTCTGGTAAAAAACAGTCAAAATTTTATCATTTTCTCAAATTTTCTTTTTTCTTCCAACATTCAGCACCAGATGACGTGGAACACCGTTCACCATAATTGGCTGATAATCGCCCTGGATCAGGGGTTTGATGTAATCGATAAAATCTTTTGTCACATTATTGGCTTCTTTGTTCATCCAGTTTCTTGGAACCAGTTTTTCTTCGTTGGCAATGCGGTGTACGTCGTAGATTCCAGTGGCTGCCATGTAAGGATCATCGGAAACACGGTCAATAACTACCATCTTGCCAGTATCGCCTTCGTCTGCTGCCTTCACTGCTGCACCGCCAACCATCATAGCCTCGTCAATATCTACACGGGATGCCATGTGGGAAGCACTTCTCTGAAGGGTGGAAAGCTCTACAGCGCGGGTTTTGCAGCCGCACTCTGCTGACAGAAAGTTTGCCAGATAAGTGGCAGTTCCCTGAAGCTGTTTGTGTCCAAATGCATCCACATAATCTCCTACACTTCCAAGCTCGCATACATAACGTCCGTCAGCCAGCTTGATTCCTTCGGATACCGCGATCACAACAGAGGATTTCTTTTTCAGAAGGTCTTTTACTTTTGCAAGGAATTTCTCAATATCAAAGGGAACCTCCGGAAGATAAATAAGATCTGGTCCTTCGCAGTCCTCTGACTTGGAAAGTGCAGTGGCACCGGTGAGCCAGCCGGCGTTTCGTCCCATAATTTCCATGATGGTAATCATATTTTTCTTATAAGTGAGTCCTTCTGCATCGCGGATCACCTCCTTGGTGGAGGCTGCAATGTATTTAGCTGCACTTCCGAAACCTGGTGTGTGGTCGGTAAGCGCCAGGTCATTATCAATGGTCTTGGGTACGCCAAGGAATTTCTGTGTCTGGCCTGTGATAATAGCGTAATCGGAAAGCTTCTTGATGGTATCCATAGAGTCATTTCCGCCGATGTAGATAAATGCGTAAATCTCCAGCTTATTCAGAATCTCGAAGATTTTCTCATAAATTGCTTTGTCTTCGTGGATCTCCGGAAGTTTATAACGGCAGGAACCAAGGAATGCGGACGGGGTCCTTTTCAGAAGCTCAATGTCAAGCTCGGAATGGATCTGGGTAGAAAGGTCGATATACTGCTCATCAAGCAGCCCCTGGATTCCATGAAGCATTCCATATACCTTGTCAAAGCCACGCTCTACTGCGTTCTTGTATACACCTGCAAGACTGGAATTGATTACAGATGTGGGGCCGCCGGACTGTCCTACAATAATATTTCTTTTCTTTGCCATTGTGGTATTCCTCCCTATTTCGAATGGATGTGGGTGTCAAAAATTACCATAGTCATTCACCCTATAATTGTATAGTTTACCAAAGACGTATAATAAAGTCAATGTGATATTGTGTGTTTTGCATATTTAATTATGTTTTTATGTCGTTTTTATATGAATTATTTATATTTTGGACAAATGATGCAATTTTTTGATGGTGAAATTTACAGATATGGTGATATAATGAAGAAAATGCTTTGGAGCGCCACTGATAGAATCACGGCTCCACATGCAACATCACACATGGAGGTTTTACATCATGAAAAGAGTTTTGGAAAATAACTTTCTGAGAGTGGCAATTGACGATCATGGTGCTGAGCTGGTCAGCATTTATGACAAGGAGAAGGACCGTGAGGTGATCTGGCAGGGAGATACCAAATTCTGGGGACGTCACGCACCAGTGCTTTTTCCCAATGTAGGCAAGCATTATGGAAATCATTACCGGATTGGTAATAAAGAATATGCTTCCAGGCAGCATGGATTTGCCCGTGATACAGATTTTACCTGTATTGATTCCACACTGGATTCTGTAACCCACCAGATCCGTTCCACAGAAGAGACCAAAGAGGCTTATCCTTTTGATTTCGTGCTCCGCATCCGTCATATTCTGAAAGGGCGCACCCTTACCGTCAGCTGGAAGGTAGCAAACAACAGTGAGAGAGACATGTATTTTGCCATCGGCGGTCACCCCGCATTCAATGTTCCGGTTCTGCCTGATACCAGGAGAAGTGATTACCGCCTCACATTTGACGGACAGGACAGCCTGACTTATCTTCTGCTGGATCCGGAGAGCGGCACAGCCAAGGCTGATGAGAGGGCAACCCTTCAGCTGGAAAATGGTACCTGTCAGATTGATGACCACATGTTCGATCACGACGCGCTGGTATTTGATAATCAGATCACAAAAGCAGGCATTCAGCTTCCAGACGGTACTCCTTACCTGGAGCTTCGCTGTGTAGGCTTTCCCAACTTCGGCATCTGGTCTGCTGCACAGGATGCACCATTTGTCTGCCTGGAGCCATGGATGGGACGCTGCGATGACTGCGGATTCACTGGAGATTTGTCGGAGAAACCGTTTATCAATCATCTGAAAATGGATGAGATGTTTGAAACAGCATATACTATTGAAGTATTCTAAAGTGTGTTTGAAAAGGGTTTTCTGCAAGATGTTCGTCACTATTTGTGGGAGATTTTGCCCGGATGAGGGCACCGTAGCGGGCTACGGCAACCGAATTTGGGCAAAATATACCGCAAAGTGGTACGTGCAGATTGCGGGAATGATTTTTCAGACACGCTTTAAGCAGAGCAAAAAAATATCGGTACACTTTCCGCGTTTCTGGAAGTGTACCGATATTTTTTCACTCAATTTTCAGGATCAGAAGACATCCTCAGTTTTTTCCTTGCATTAACGTAAACTGCCACCATCATCACAGTGACAGCAAACACAAACATCATCCCATACTGATGGTATCCCTTTGCAAGCGGGCTTCTTCTGCCTTTAAAGCATCTGGACAAGGCCTGCAGAACCGCGTAGTGAAGAACATAGATCAGCATGGAATAGTCTTTTCCCACTTTTGCCAAAGCTCTGGTAAAAGAATTCTCCACATAAAAATTCTGCCAGCCAACAAAAAGAAGAAAGATGCAGATTGCCAGAAAAATGGTTCCGGCGTACTCTTCCTGAGTTCCCAGGGCATTTCGCTTTTCCAGCCACTTCTGCTCCATAACTGCCATATTCCAGAAAACAGGAAGTCCACACAGTAAAAATCCTATTTTCTTCCTGTCCAGGAAGCTAAGAAGAGCCTCCTTTCTGGAACCTAACCAGCAGCCCAGCCAGAAAAAGGGAAGTCCGCAGTACAGAAAGTTCCTTGCATAATAAATATGACAGTCTTCTTTTCCCACAAAAAGCAGGGAATAGCTTCCCTTTATGAGATTTCCTGCCAACAGCACCGGAATCGCCAGGTAAGCCAGTTTTCTTAGTCCCAGATGTTCTGCAACAAAAGCAATTACAAGTACATAGAGAAGTGCCTGCAGATACCACAGGTGCGGCGAAAGCGGGGAAAGATTCCACAAAACGAAATCCTCCGGAACTCTTTCCTCAAGCCTTGCCAGCAGTGCTTCTTTTATATTTTCCCTTTCCTCAACTGCCAGAAGGATTTCCCACAGCAGGTAAAACAAATTTGCTCCAATGGTGATGGTGAAAATTTTGCCAAGCTGCTTCAGTTCCCGTTTCTTCGCCACCGTTTCCGGATAAAAGAATCCGGTAATCATGAAAAACACAGGCACTGCAAAGCGGCACAGGATCAGGAACTCATCTCCCCCCTGTATTTCCAGAGGCTTGTGGATTTCAACCACTGCAATAGCAGCCAGGCATTTTAAAATATCAATACACGTCCAACGTCTTTTTTTCATTTCCTCGTAACTCCAATAACTGCTGTTCCGGACAAATACGGACAGCAAAAGGACCAACCATCTGGTTTCAGAAAGTCAGCCCCTTTATTACTTTATATACACTCTAAGCGGTTTTTGCATACTGCGGCGGCATTTTTCAGCTTCCCATCATATGAGAATTCCGAGCTGCCTGGCACGTAAATCAGAATGTAAATTTATCTGCGAAGTAAGCATCCAGTTCATCGATCTTAATACGAACCTGCTCCATGGAATCACGGTCACGGACAGTTACCATTCCGTCTGTCTCAGAATCGAAATCGTAGGTTACGCAGAACGGAGTACCGATCTCATCCTGTCTTCTGTAACGTTTACCGATATTTCCACGATCATCAAATTCACAGTTGTATTTCTTGGATAACTGAGCATAAATCTTCTCAGCTCCCTCGTTCAGCTTCTTGGAAAGCGGAAGCACACCGATCTTAACTGGTGCAAGTGCCGGATGGAAGTGAAGAACAGTACGAACGTCGTTCTTCTCAGCGTCCAGAACCTCTTCATCATATGCACTGCAAAGAAATGCAAGAACCACACGGTCAGCACCAAGTGACGGCTCGATTACATATGGGATATATTTCTGCTTCTTCTCATCATCGAAGTAAGTAAGATCCTGTCCGGATACATTCTGATGCTGGGTGAGGTCATAGTCAGTTCTGTCTGCGATTCCCCACAGCTCGCCCCATCCGAATGGGAACAGGAATTCAACGTCAGTAGTAGCCTTGCTGTAGAAGCTCAGCTCTTCTTTATCATGGTCACGGTAACGAACTTCCTCGTCCTTCAGGCCAAGAGAATGCAGCCAGTTCAGGCAGAAGCTCTTCCAGTATGCAAACCACTCAAGGTCTGTGTCCGGCTCGCAGAAGAACTCAAGCTCCATCTGCTCAAACTCACGGGTACGGAATGTAAAGTTACCAGGTGTGATCTCGTTACGGAAGGACTTACCGATCTGGCCGATACCAAATGGAATCTTCTTACGGGATGTTCTCTGTACATTCTTAAAGTTTACGAAAATACCCTGTGCTGTCTCAGGTCTTAAATATACAGTATTCTTAGCATCCTCTGTTACACCCTGGAAAGTCTTGAACATCAGGTTGAACTGACGGATATCTGTGAAATTGTGTTTGCCGCAGGAAGGACATGGAACATTATGCTCTTCGATGAAATTCTTCATCTCTTCCTGGGACCATCCGTCTACAGAGCTCTCAAGCTGGATGCCATGCTCCTGGCTGTAGTCCTCGATGATCTTGTCAGCACGGAAACGCTCGTGGCACTCTTTACAATCCATAAGCGGATCGGAGAAGCTTCCCAGATGTCCGGATGCAATCCAGGTCTGTGGGTTCATCAGAATGGCACAGTCAACACCTACGTTGTACGGAGACTCCTGAATGAATTTCTGCCACCATGCGCGCTTTACGTTATTCTTAAGCTCTACGCCAAGGTTACCGTAGTCCCATGTATTAGCCAGACCGCCATAAATCTCAGAACCCGGGTAAACAAATCCTCTTGCTTTTGCCAGAGCAATAATCTTGTCCATTGTTTTTTCCATGATATCTCTCCTCATTGTTTGATAGATGATTTTCTAACATTATACTCGCAACTTTTCTTTTTGTAAAGTTATACCGCGTACTCAATTCCGTACATTCTGCCGCAAAATCACAATTTCCGCACTTTTGGGCAGCAAATCATGTGCTGCTATCGAAGTATAGGGCAAAGCACATTAATCAACTTTCCTGTTATGTGCAACATCCAATCCGCTTACATCATAACTTCTAATATCTGCAAACTCTTAAATTTCTTATCCGTATTCCCTGCCACATAAGGCTGAATATGCCGTTCCAGTTCCCACAGCACTTCGTCCGTCACAGTAAAGCTATATAATTTCGTTATAGGCGAGCTTACAATATACTGCATGGTATAAAGTGCTGCCGGGGAAATCCGGCGGGCGGTTCTGGCTTCTCCTGGGCTTGCTTTCTTCAGGCAATCCCCGTCCAGGATCCCATGTGCCTCCTGGGAAAAGAACAGATTCTCTTTCCCGGCAATCTCTTCTCCACAGTTCACACACCGGAAAAGCTCCGGCATCAGGCCCTGCTCCATCATAGTCCGCAGTTCAAAAATGCACCTTACCAGCCGGTCATCAATCTCCGGATTCAGAAGAGCCTTCACAGTAAGGTAAAGAAGATTCATCATATTCTTCTCGTCTGTACCCTCTCTTCCAAAATAATCTGCCAGCTCCAGAAAGTAATAGCCATAATAAACCCCCGGCTGCCTGGTGGCCAGCTCCACGAAATGATGGGTCACGGTCACCTGGTTCAGATTGTAGCTGCTGCGCCCCTCATACAGGGTAAAATTCCCGAAAACAAAAGGATTCGCCGCCGCCATAAACGGGCTGTTCTGCCTTCTGGCGCCTTTGGCAAAAGCAGAAATCTTCCCTCTTTCCCTGGTAAGAAGCACGATCCGCTTGTCATACTCCCCTACAGGCTGGGCAGAAAGCACAATGCCCTGTACCGTGATCAGATCACTCATTTTCAGATTTCCTTCTTATCGTAGCCAAAGTTTTTGATCATAAAATCACTGTCACGCCAATCCTTCTTCACCTTCACCCAAAGCTTCAGGTTTACCTTGGAATCCAGCATGCGCTCCAGCTCAAATCTGGCATTGCTGCCGATCTTCTTCAGCATGGCACCGCCTTTTCCAATGATGATGCCCTTATGGGAATCCCTCTCGCAGATAATGGTCGCTTCAATATCTACCATAGGATTTTTGCCCGGACGCTCTTTCATCTTGTCGATGGCGACTGCAATGCCATGTGGAATCTCCGCATCCAGTGCATGAAGAGCCTTCTCACGGATCACCTCTGCCACGATCTGGCGCTGAGGCTGATCCGTTACGGTATCTTCATCATAGAACATGGGTCCATAAGGCAGATATTTCAAAATACTGTCAATAATATCCTCTGTATTCTGTCCGCGAAGTGCAGAGCAAGGGATGATCTCGGCAAAATCGCAGATCTTGCGGTACGTGTCGATTGCCGGAAGGATCTCCTCTTTTTTCACCGTATCGATCTTATTGATGATCAGAATGACCGGCACGCCAACGCCCTGGAGCTGCTCTGCAATATGGCGCTCACCGGCACCAATAAAGGTGGATGGCTCAACCAGCCACATAATCGCATCCACTTCTTTCAGGGTACGCTCTGCAACGGCTACCATGTATTCTCCAAGCTTATTCTTCGCCTTATGGATACCAGGAGTATCCAGAAAAACGATCTGGCCTTTGTCACAGGTGTAGACCGTCTGGATACGGTTTCTGGTGGTCTGGGGCTTCTTGGATGTGATCGCGATCTTCTGTCCGATCAGGTGGTTCATCAGGGTTGATTTACCAACATTGGGACGCCCAATAATTGCAACAAATCCGGATTTAAAATCTGGTGTCATGAAAATATATCCTCATCTTTCTTAACTTTTATCAACAGCTTATCAGCGGCTTTGTCTCCATAAATACATCCTTCGCCTTCCCAATCGCGCTCTCGCTTCCAACTACACAAAGCTGATCATCAGAAAGAACTGCCTCGATCAGCGGAGCCAGCGCATGGATATCCTCCACAGTAGCATTCAGGATCTGGTCACGCTCTTTTTGCATCATCTCCACAGTAAGCCCGCGGAAATAAGCCATTCTGCCAAGGGCGCCCTGTGTCTGCGGTGTTCTTGGAACGTCTTTTCCACTGATGGTACCGATAATGTATTTCGTCATCTCCCGCTCATCTGCTGCGAAAGTACGCACATATTCCGGAACTCCCTCATATACCTCAAGGGTACGGCGAAGATGCGGATCCCTGTAGGATACAAAGAAGCTCTCTCCGCTTCTCTTAAAACCGCTCATACAGCCATATGCGCCGCCTTTTACACGAAGGTTGATCCACAGATAATCATAGCTTAAAGCAACCTTCAGGATTTCCAGGGCGCCCGTGTATGTGAAACCTTTTTTCACAAAGTTACCGGTTCTTGCCACATACTGAACCTGTCCGGAGGTCTTAAAGCCCTCGTTCTTTTTCCTGCAGGTAATGGCAGTTTCCGGAACCTCACAGGTACGCTCCGGCAGGCTCTTCTTCAGAACACCACTTAAGGCCTTCACCTGTTCCACAGACTCTCTTTCTCCGGTATAGCTTACCATAAAGGAATCCTTTCGGATGATCTCTGCCACGGCGTTCTGAAGCCCGGCTACGATCTCGTCCTTTTTCTCCTGGAAATTCTTCTCAAGGTCTTCGATAAATTTGTAATAGCCCACGCCTGCCATCTCATCCTGATATTCTGCCATTGGAGATCCGTAGGCAGCGCTGCGGAGTACTGCAGTCTGATGACCTGCGCCAATCAGGGAAGCCTGTCCTCTGGACCTGATCTCCCCGATAATCTCACCAAGACGTCTGGTATCTGAAAGCTTAGAAGTATTCAGGATTTCTTCCATCATCTGGAACAGGAAATCCATCTGGGAATACAGTGCTTTGCCCCGGATGGTAAACATAGTACGGAACGCTTCCGGGTCGTTCGCCTTGTCAAAAACATCTACGCCGCACTGGATACCGCCGGTTCTGGCATTGGTCTCATTGAACAGCTGACCGTAAGTGTAATTCTTTGTATCCACATATCCGAGAACAGACTTCAAAAGTCCAAGATAATGGACCTTCTCAACAGCCATATCCTTAATCTCGAACATAATATTTACATAACCGATTCCATTGGTGCACACATCCTGATACAGGAATAGGCTGTCCTCCACCTGAAGCTCTTCATTGGAAAAACCGTTCACTTCTTTGCGGATATCGGAACGCTTCAGCATAGGAATGCATTCCAGGTCCTCCGGTCTCTCCTCAGACTCCTGGTAAGCCTCAAGGGCTTTTGTCTTTCTTACCATTTCTTCCAGCTGTTCATCGGAAAGGCTGCTTCTGTATGCTTCCAGCCTGTCCGCCAGCTCTTTCTCGCGCTGGGCTGCAAGACCGCGCTTCGGCACAAGAGTCAGGATCGCACCGTGTGTATTGTCCAGAAGCCATTTCTGGATCAGATTCTCGAAATAGCCTTCATTTACTGCAATTTTCAGCTTATCATAAATCTCCAGAAGCTTTACCTGGGAAAAAGCATTCTCATCATCATAAAGCCAGCTTCCCATAATGTCCAGTCCATACATCAGACCTTTGGGGAACTGTCCAAAATCTGCCTCGCGGTAGCGGAACTCCATGTAATTGATTCCGGAAAGAACCGCCTTCTTATCAATTCCATTTTTCACAATGTCCTGAAGACAATTTCGGATAATAGAAACAAATTCCTCCTTCCGAGCAGCTCTGGCACCTTTTGCAATCACGGAGAAATACGGCTGCAGAACACCGTCGCTGTAATCGCCATAAATATCCTTACCGATTCCAGCGTCCAGAAGAGCCTGCTTCAGCGGTGCTCCCGGCGCACTTAAAAGTGCATAATCCAGCACATCAAAGGCCACACCCAGGGTGCTGTCCATGGCGTTTCCCACAACCATGTTATAGGAGAGGTATGTGTTATCCTCTTCTTCCTCGTTCTCCGCAATGGGATACTCGATCTGCAGGTCTTTCACCTGGGAAAAAGCTGCCTGCTCCTTAATGCTGGAATCTACGTCCAAAGCCTCAAATGCGGACAGATATTTCTCATCAATAAATCGCAGCTTCTCTTCCATATCCATATTTCCGTAAAGGTAAATATAGCTGTTGGATGGATGATAGTAGGTGCGGTGGAAATCCAGAAACTCTTCATAGGAAAGCTCCGGAATATTCTCCGGGTTGCCGCCGGATTCCACGCCGTAGGTATTGTCTGGGAAAAGATGGTTCATAATTTCTCTTTCCAGCACCTCGTCCGGGGAAGAAAATGCGCCTTTCATCTCATTGTATACAACACCATTGTATGTGAGCGGGCCTTCCTTCTGCTCCAGATGGTAATTCCATCCTTCCTGACGGAAGATCTCCTCTTTCTCATAAATATTCGGGTAAAAAACAGCGTCCAGATACACATGCATCAGGTTCTGGAAATCCTGGTCATTGCAGCTCGCCACCGGATAACAGGTCTTGTCCGGGTAAGTCATGGCATTCAGGAAGGTATTCAGAGAGCCCTTTACCAGCTCTACAAATGGATCCTTCAGCGGAAACTTGCGGGAGCCGCACAGAACACTGTGCTCCAGAATATGTGGAACACCGGTGCTGTTCTTTGGCGTAGTGCGAAAGGCAATGGAAAATACCTTATTCTCATCATCATTCTCGATCAGAACCAGTCTGGCTCCTGTTTTCTTATGGCGTACCAGATATCCGGTAGAATGGATATCGGTCAGATTCTCTTGCTTTACAATTTCATATGCAGGAATGTTCTCTTTTTTCATTTTTTCCTCCAAAAATCTCAGGCTTTCCCGCCAGATAGTGGCGAATCTCCTGAAATTGCTTTTATTTTCTAGCATATCCAGGCTCTCGCAAAGTATGCCTGAACTTCATTCGTAACGTTTATTATAACATTGTGTTGCCTGGAAGTGCAATAGAGTTGGATGGGAAAATTTCCCAGGAAAGACGAACCGCCCCTGCAGGCGGATCTGGTAGGATTCCTTCCTGCAGGGGCGGTTCTGATTATTTAATTGTGATTAGTTAATCCTGTTCTTTTTTACGGCGTCTTCTGGTTATTTCTTCGATTGCAAGGGCTGCAAGGAAGAGCATTGCCATATAGAATCCGATTGGTGTGTCATCACCAGTCTTAACGCCTGTGGATGAGCTTGGTGTTGGTGTTGGTGTTGGTGTCTCCTCAGGAGTTACAGTAGGTGTGGCTTCCGGCTGTTCCTGGTTGATGATGGTTACCTTAGCATTGAGGTTATTTTCATCAAAGTATACATTTCCGTCTTTAACAGTCACTACATACTTAAATCCTTCCGTACCAGCAACCAGATTTCCCTCTGCATCAGTCTCTGCAACATAGAGATTAAAGGATTCACCAGGCATTACAACCGCCTGAGTGCTCTCAGATACAGTAGATCCGCCAGCAAGGTCAAGCGTGAGGATGTTCTTCTCAGTTCTTGTGGAAAGAGTTGTGCACTCTTTGTCATCAAAGATACCTGCATAGAAGACTCCATCGCTTTCCAGAGCATTTCCGTCGGCACCAAGAAGCTCCTTGGTTACATTCAGATTTGCGATCTTGTAGAATCCATCCGGCCATTCGTTGAACTGGTTCTCGAATGTGATGCTGCTCTTTGCGCCATCCTCTGTTACGGTGATCTCTTTGCCCTGCGGATAAGCTGGGATATAAACTTTTCCATCAGGGGTCATGCCTGATTCAACTGCCTTTCCTGCTTCGTCAGTCTCACTTACATAGTAGGTTCTTCCAAGATCCACTCCTGTAAATGTGACAGTTGAAGAAGATGCATTCTTGAACTCGAGTGCTTTTACATCAGAAGCAAGGATCGTGCATTCTTCATCTGCAAAAAGTGCTACATAGAAGGTCATGTCTTTTGCACCAGCAAGTGCATCGTTCAGCTTCAGTTCCTTCGTGATCTCAATTGCAGCTGTCTCGCTCTTGGTCATGGCATCCTTCATCTCAACTGCATTCTTGGTATCATCCGCATCAACGGTGAAGGTGATCGGCTCTGCGATCTCATATCCTAATGGTGCTTCTGCCTCAACCAGTTTGTAGGTTGCACCAAGAACAAGTTTTGCTGTGATCACATGTGGAGTACCATCTGAAACCCACTCTTCCACAACCTTGTCATCTGCATCCACAACCTGAAGTTTTGCTCCGGAAAGAGCTTTCAGGCTGGTATCGTCCACCTTGGAAATGGTGACCTTGGTAGTGTCATTGACAAATTTAATTGCTTCTTCCGTGTAATCTTCACCATTCACCTTGGTGGTAAGCTTCAGAGTACCATCTCGGTTGTCTTCTACTTCTACGGTTACTGTATAAACAGTGTTGTCATATACGTAGATGTCCGCTTCTGACGGGATTTTCTCGTTTACCGTGTAGGTAAAGGTCTGTCCAACTGCTTTCTCATTGTATGAAAGCTTGCTGAAATTAATTGCACCGTGTTCATCGTTCTTAACCGTTTCAATTACATTTCCGTCGGCATCTTTCAACTCAAACTCGAAGGTACCAAGCTCTTCGCCTTCTATCTTCATAGACTTCCGGGCTTTCAGCTCAAGGTCAGCGGAAGCACTGTAGGTGTTAGTGAAGGCAACTGCTTTTGCAAAGCTGCTTTCCTCTTCCGGTTCACCATTCTCTACAGGTTTGCCGTTCTCTACAGTTTCTCCGTTCTTTGTGACTGCGGTAACTTTCGCTGTTAACTTGCCTGCATTGTCATCTGTTACGTCTACTTTTACAACGTATTTGCTTTCATCATACTGGTATGCCGGTTTCTCATCTTTTACTTCGGTAATCTGGTAATAATAGATTCCGGATTTCTCGTATGTGATGATTGGGAATGTGATGGCACCGCCGTCAGCATTCTTCACAGTTTCGTTGTAACCATTTTCTACTGCATTTCCATCTGCATCAATTTCTGTTGCCTGGAAACTAAACTGCTCTGCTTCCAGTGTCTGGCCCTCCAGAGTCTTGGTTGCACCAAGGACAATCTGACCAGATGTAGTGTAGATGTTGGTAAATTCCATGCCTGCTACGGTTGCATCCTCGGAGGCTGCCTTAGAGGAATGGATAACCGGAGTTACTGTTAAAGTACCGTTGCCTGCATCTTTTACAGTTACCTTGATGGTGTAGATGGTGTCGTCGTAGGTGTAACCTGCTGCGTCACCTTTCACCTCATTTACAGTGTACTGATACTCGCCGGTATCATCTACTTTCTTATCTGTGTTATCTTTGTAAGCTGCATCTTTTACAAGGCTGTACTTAATTTCGTCAAAGGTTACGTTACCGTCAGCATCGTTGGTCTTGGTCTGAAGCACATTGCCATCTTTATCCCGAAGCTCGAATGTAAACTGACCTGCTGCAAGTGGTGTCTCTGTGGTTGTCAAGGTCTTCTTAGCTGTCAGATTCAGAGATCCGGATGCGGAGTAGGTGTTCTCCATCGTAACTACATTGTCAGTGTCATCCGCACTTACAGTAAACTCGACAGATTTTGCTAAAGCATAACCTTTTGGTGCAGATTTCTCAACTAATGTGTAGGTTTCACCAAGAATCAGTTTGCCGATGATTACGTGTGGTGTTCCATCTGTGGTCCAAGTCTCAATTGGGTTGCCATCTTTATCCTGGATTTCAAGTACTACACCTGAAAGCTGGTTGCCAAGGGCATCTACTTTGGTGATGGTGGCTTTGGTAGGCGTATTTGTCATTGATACTTCATATACTTTTACCTCAGCCTGTTTTGCAAGAACTTCTTTTACTTGTGTCTTTGCTGCATCTCCGCTTGGCGTTACATAGCCTGTCGGTGCCTTTGTCTCTACAAAGTAATAGCTTCCTGGGTCTACACTTATCTCAATGATTCCGTTTTCATCTGTTACTAACGGCACTTCATTGATCTTGGTGTCCGCCTTTCCTTCTTCCGCACGGTATAAGTCGAACTCTGCTCCCGCAAGTTTTTTACCGTCTGTTCCGGTCTTCTCCAGTTTCAGCTTTCCTTCGTTTTCCTCCGTGTTGCTTACATTGGTCGTATACGTTACTACGAATGCCTGACCTGCTTTTACTACTACGGTCTCAGTCTTAGCATCTGTTCCAACCGGGGTTACATAGCCTGACGGAGCTTCTGTTTCCACAAAGTAATAGCTTCCCGGTTCTACATTATCAACTGTGATTTTTCCATCTTTGTCAGTTACATAAGAACCACGATTCTCATCCGGATTTCCAACCTTATACAGGTCGAATTTTGCTCCCTCAAGAGCTGCTCCTTCTGCTCCTGTCTTCAGCAGTTCCAGTTTTCCTTTACTTTCTTCCGTATTACTCTTCTCGAATGTATAGGTTAACTTTTCCTTCTGGCCTGCTTTTACTGTCTTTGTCTCTGTCCTTGCTGCTTCACCGCCTGGTGTTACGTAACCTGACGGAGCTTCTGTTTCTACAAAGTAATAGCTTCCCGGTTCTACGTCATCAACTGTGATCTTTCCATCCTTGCCAGTCACATAAGAGCCACGCTTTTCATCCAGATTTCCAACCTTATACAGGTCGAATTTTGCTCCCTCAAGGGCTGCTCCTTCTGCTCCTGTCTTCAGCAGTTCCAGTTTTCCTTTACTCTCTTCTGTATTGCTCATTTCGAAAGTATAAGTCTTTACTTCTGTCTGGCCTGCTGCAACTTCCTTAACCCCTGTCTTTGCTGCATCTCCGCTTGGGGTTACATAACCTGTCGGCGCTTTTGTTTCTTTGAAATAATAGCTTCCCGGTTCTACGCCGTCAACTGTGATCTTTCCATCCTCTCCGGTTGTATAGGTTCCAATCAGGGTTTCCGGATTTCCTGTTTTATACAGTTCGAATTCTGCTCCTGCAAGCGCCATTCCACCGACGCCTTTTTTAATAAGCTTCAGAATTCCTTTTTCTGGATAAGTATTTGTAATTTCCACAGAATGTCCATCACTAGCTGACGCTAAAGCAAACTCAGCATTAACAACATCCTTGCCATCTAACTTATACGATGTTTGATATACCACATTTGCACCATTCATTTCCTCTACCGTATAAGTTCCTGCTGGTAAATCTTTAATAGATACTGTACTATTGCCAGCAATAGAAAATTCTATTGTACTACCACTTATAGAAACACTATTTTCAACTACATTTGAAACAATCGCATTCTCAAGATTAATTCTCTCTGTATTTGTAACCTTTATTTTAAAGGATTCAGCATACTCTGAAGCATCTCCTCCTGTTACTATTTTACTAATAGTTAAATTTACCTTACGGTCTGTGACTGTTTTGGTAATGCCGCCTTTCGTGATCATTATCTCTGAAATATCTTCATTTGCTGCAACTATTTCACTTACTAACGCGGTTGCTGTATTTTTTGAAATGGTTGTATCATCATAACGTATAAAATAATGTTTTGATGGATCAGATATTTCATATCCTGCTGGCGGATTTGTCTCTACCCAATAGTAAATAACTCCAGCCTTTATATCAGTTACTTTTGCCTGTCCATTCTGATCAGTTATCACTTCACAATGCAAAGTCGGATCGCCAGTAATTTTCTTAGTGTCTTTATCATATGTCACACTATAAACTTTAAATGTAGCTCCTGAAAGTTTTTCAGAAAGATCACTGTTTGATTTTTCAAACATAAATTCATCGTTACTGCCACTGATAGTTGCACCATGAGATTTAACAGTAACATTCTTCTTATCTTCCGTTGACTTAGTTACTTTTCCTGACAAGGTAACTCTATTTATTAGTTCCTGATCTCCAAGTTCAGATACTCTTACTCTGTATTTTATTACAACATGCTTTTCATCAGGAATAGTAATTTTTAATTTTCTCCCTACAAGTTCATAAGATATATTTACAGGCTGGTTTTCTCCATCTGCTGCAAATATTGTTTTTCCTTCAATTCCATTAGGCATAAGCTCGACGCCTTCTGGTAATTCATCTATAAGTGTAAGTGTAGCCTCATCAGATAGCTTTAACCCTTCCTCATTTACCGTAATTGTATAGTCTAATTTATCATGCTCTTTTATGCCATCTGAACTCTTTGCAATATAAGTATGATTAATGGTGATAGAATCTTCAGTGCCAGTCAGTTCTTTCTCTCCCTCATCATATACTTTTACACAGTTTGTATATGTATGAGAATCATTTAAAAATTTAGAATCAACTACAGTTGTATAGGTAACTATATATTTGTTTCCGCTTAATCCACCTAACCTTGCACTAATAGTGTTATTCTCCAACGTAGGTACTATTGCAGTTTCTGCTCCATCATTGACTTTAACGTTAAAGCTACCTTCCTTGTAGGACATTCCATCTGGAATCGTATCTTTGAATGTAACATTTTTATCAGGTGTATATGTTTTAGCCAGGTCATTGATAACGACAAACCAAGTTACCTCACGTGTTTTTTTGTTATAATTTCCATGTGATTTCGTGACATCGTATGTAGATAAATATCTAGCTTTAGCGCTATCCTCTCCAATGTAAGTCCAATTATCTACATAAAGAGTACCTTTATTATAAAACCATTTTCCAGCACCAGTAATTGTAGCAAACCCTGCTTCATAAATAAATGGTATTTTTATAATAATATTATCAGATAAACTTCCAAATATAAAGCTACGGCTACTTGCATCATAAGTATAATCTTCTACTGAAGAACCATCCTTTTCTTTTACAACTGTTACTTTTGATGCATCAATAGCATATCCATCTGTACTTTTAGGCCCCCCATCTTTATCACTATAGCCCATATCGTTTTCTTGTACTCTGACATTATTTAACGTTGTTCCTGTTGGAACTTTTACTGTAATAGTCCACCAGACATAGCTTCCATCGTTTGTGGGATCAAACTTTTCAAACTTTTTCTCTATTTCTGCCTTAGATTTACTTCCATAATCAACTGATTCATATGTTGAGTCTTTATTTCCATCATTTTCTCCTGGTGGCAATGTTTCAATATCATTTTTTACATTATGCCAACCCGATAGATCTGTTCCCTCCGTTGTTGTTTTATACGTAATCGTATATTTACTTGTTGTTGATTCACTAAACGTATAATCCAAAAAAGTATGCTGCTGATTATCATCACTTGAAAAATCAGTTGGCGGTATGGGTGTCAAACCAGGTAATTCAGGTGTCACACTAAATGACCCTTCTACATATTTCTGATTTTTTGACATTTTATCTATAAGTCTGTAACCATTTAAATCTGTTACACCATCGCCAACTGTAATTGTATACGTAAATACAGTATCTTTTGTCCCATCCTCTTTGGTTGTTTCAGATTTCGTTACTTTTTTTTGAGTCACATCTCTTTTTACAGTAATTTTTGTTTCATCTTCTGGAGTATTTTTTGTGCCCTCCCAGTTCCAAGAAGCTTTATTGGTAATCTCACTGTTCCAACCAGTGTTCTCTACTGTAGTCTGATAAGTAACTTTATAATAATCTCCAGCTTTTATTTCTTTTCCTAAAGCTGCTTTCACATCTACTGTAAAGACTCCATTTTCTACAGTTACTGGCACCTCAATATTATCATTAATTTTAATCTTGCCGCCAATAATTTCTTGTCCTGCTCCTAAAGTATCTGTAAGTACAAGCTTGTCAAGATCGGCATTTGCTTTAAATGTTATTTCATAATTAAGTTTTCCATCAGCAGACCATACAACTCTTCCATCATCAGCTTGTTGTCCTTGTACCTTCTTAGAAGTTTCTGTTTTTACTTCTTCAAATTTGACAACTGTTTTATCGGTTATACCCGGAAATTCTATTTCTTTTTCTGAATCAGTCTTAATTACAGAAGAATCGAAACTGCAATTAAGCAAAAATGTTCCTTTAACATCAGAGGTGTGATTTTGTATATAGTTTGAATCTATGTATAAATATACTTTTCCATTCTTAACTTTATAAGTTCCTGCATTTGTGTTTCCGTCATAAATTATGCCTACACTATCCTCAACAATAGAACTAAACACTCCACCTTCAGCAGAGCTTAAGAGGCTGCTTATATCGTAAACCCATGTAGGATTATTTTTTGCAATATCCAACTTATCATCATCAATTACATATGAGAAAGCAAACTCTAATGTACCTTTTCGATTCACGTTTTCAACACTTGATGTTGCTGATACTTTAAGACCTCCGGCTTTCACCAGCTCTGTCAAATTAGCTTCTTTACCTGAATTATTTTCTTCTCCTGCCGATGTGTTCTCATAAGTCGTCACACCACCCACAATCGAAAAACTCTCCTGCGTAAACCCCATACCTGTAACTTCACCATTTTCATTGGTATTTACATAATCGGTTACGACTTCGGCCTGTCCATCATTGTCCAGATGGACAACATCTTTATTTACGATGTCTCCCTCAACAGTGCTTTCCTGAATTTTCTTAAAGTTCATATCTACTTTTACATTTCCGCTTTCTGGCTCGATTCGGCTTCCGTCAGCGGTCAGGAAATATACATCGTAAAGTACGTACTCAGCTTCCGTATTCTCAGCGTCCAGTCCCAACTGGCTGCTCAGCTGGCTGTTGAATGCTGCTACTGCTGCATTGTAGCGGTCAGTACCAGGTGCGATATAGTCAGCTTTGATCTCTGCATCCTGTGGAAGGTTTGCATCTTCCGGAGCTGTTGCTGTAATCACTACACGACTGTCTTCGTATCTGAAAGAAGTCTTCGGTGCTTCTGTCGGAGTAGGTGTCGGTGTCTCACTTGGCACGGCGCTTACTTCTGGAGTAGGAGTTGCAGTTACCTCAGCAGCTGGTGTTGCAGTAGCTTCCGGTGCTGCAGGTGCTTCCGTCACTTCTGCTGTCGGTGTCTCTGTTGGAGCTGCTGCAGGCGCTTCCGTTGGCTGCTCTGCAGGTGCTTCTGTTGGCTGCTCTGCTGGTGCTTCTGTTGGCTCCTGAACTGGCTCTTCAGCAGGAGTTTCCGGTTCTTCCTGAGGTTCTTCTGGTTCCTCAGCAACCGGTTCTTCGGGCTCTTCTGCTACCGGTTCTGCTTCCTCCTCTGTGTATTCTTCTGCTTCACTTTCGGACGGAGTAGGGGTTACAGTCTCGTCCTCAACATAGGTATCGTCTGTTGCCAGAACAGTCAGACTGGACTGCTGGAATACCATAGATACCGCCAGAAGTATGGCAAAAAATGATTTCAGCCTCGATTTCTTTTTCATGGTTACGTCCTCCTTTTTAATGATCGAGTTTTCCTTTTTCATTAAGCTTTGAGTGTGGCTTTACAGGCAGAAGTGCCCAAAAACCCGTTTTCATCATCATATCACACAGTTTTTAAAGGGGCAATATTTGAGGTTGCTTAAAAAAATCCCTGTTTTCTGCTGTTTTACTAAGGAATCGGGCACTAACCGTCCCTTATTTTCGTGTTTTTATAGTGTGTATTTTAGTGTACTTGCTATTTTTTCGATTTTTTATTGAAAAAAGCACACATTTTCTCATTTTTTCTCCTTTCACCATACAAAAAACCACATTTTTACTTCATTTCTCTCCATTCAATTTTCAGCGTTTTGCACAATTTCAGTTCCTATTTTCTAAACTATATTCGCTCTGTTTTTCGTATTTTCTCATGGTGTATCTTGATGTACAGTTTTTCTCGTGGTATAATGAGTGCCAGAAAACCAATGTGCTTATGCAATTGACAAACAAAGAATAAGCAGCATCTTCATTTTCAAATGATAAAACCATACAGGAGGACACCCTATGTTTCTGAAAAAGACTCCTAAGGCAAAGGGAACTTACCTTGCCATCACCGAATCCTACTATGACAAAGAGAAGAAAGCCACCCGTCAGAAGACTATTATGGGGCTGGGGTATCTGGAAGATTTGAAGAAAGATTATCCGGATCCTATCAGCCATTTTGAGAAGGTGGTCTCGGATATGAACCAGGAGCGTGAAGATAAGAAGAACTCTGTGGTATATGTTGACCTTACTGCTACTCTCTCACCGGGAGAGCACTCTCTGAAAAATGTAGGCTATGGCGTTCTGAAATATCTTTACAAGGAACTGCAGCTGGATATTTTCTGGCGTACTAAAACCTGGAACCTTTCTCTTACCTATAATATAGAAGAGATTTTTCGATATATTGTTATTTCCCGTATTCTTTACCCAAGCTGTACCTGGAATGAAGCGATTGAAAAAGGGCTCTATTTCGAAGAGCCAGGTAGCATCTCAGAAGAAGACCTGGATTCTGCTTTGAATATTATGGTAAGATTTCAAAAAGATCTGCAGAAGTGGATTTATGAACATTCCAGCAGCATCCTTTCCAGAGATGCCGCTTCTACTTTTTTAGACCATACAGACTATACTTTTTCCATCCCAGGAAACATGCCATCTGACACGCAGCCAAATACCAGGCGTACGGATTCCACCCTTCACCTGGATTTTCTCACAGACAGGAATGGAATTCCAATCGCATATGATCTATCTACCAGTGGTATTATGTTGAACCAGTCTGTCCCTAACGCAGTAAAAAAGTTAAAAAGAGATAATCCCAAAACTCGTTTTTATAATACTGCGCCTGCACGTCCAGAGGCGGAACCTTTCATTTGTAATGGGGTTCCAGCAGATGGATATATTTATGGTCTGCCTGTACACACTTCCAATGCAGAATTCAAGGATTGGGTTCTGAAGGATGGGTATCAGGAAATGAAGGTTTTGAACGAAAAATATCAGACCATCCCACTTCTTTATAAAGAGAGGATTTTTGAAGAAAGGGAAAAACAATTCGTTTACTATCATGAGCTTCAGGCCAGACAGCAGCGCCTTGCCAGGGAGTCTTCCGGACGACGTACCGGGTTGAAGCTGGACGGATATACCGCTATCGCTACGAATAACCTGGAGGCGGATAATCTTACTCCTTACCGCCTTTTCAACGGACTTCGCCACATGGAGAAGATTTTCCGGGATTCCAAAAGCCAGTGCGACTCTGCTGCTACTTTCACCTGGACGCCCGATAAGATCAACGCCCATTTCGTGATCGGGTTTGTTTCCTTTACCTTAATGCGAATGCTGCAGGCGAAGCTTGATTTCCAGTTTTCCATGGAGCAGATCAGTACTTCTTTGCAGAGGTATAATTGCGTGCAGATTGCAGGAAATATTTATCAGTTTACTTATTATGATGAGATCCTGGATGCCTGTGAAAAGGTTCTGAAACTGGAACTGCATAATAAATACCGCAGCCAGCTCCAGATCCGGAGACTGCTGCGGTATTAAGAAATCTACAATATAAAATTCTAATTTATGTCAGGCTTATTTTAAGCCTGGCATTTTTATGATACCGTCTAATTTAAATCAGGTATCATTTTAGCGGTCTGCACCCAGGCTTCCCTCTCCTGGAAAATGCAATTCGTACATTTCCCGGGCGGCGCGGGTGACGATTCCAAGCTCTTCTTCCAGCTTCAGTGTCTGTGGAAGCTCTACTGCGGTGTGGTAAATGTCGGCTTTCAGCTTATCCTTCGCCTGCTCGCTGCTCATCTTCAGGATGCCAAACAGGGTACTGTTATAAGCCTTATCGGACTCACTGAGCTCCATATAGGTCTTTACCATGTGGCAGCATTCTCTGTAAAGAAGATCCTCATAATCCTTGCCTTTGGCTCTCAGCTCCTGAAATTTCATCCTGTCCAGCTGCTTCATGATCTCCTTGCGGCCGCCGCGAACGCCCATAAAACGCTTGCTGCTGTCTCTGTTAAACTCCATCAGCATCCAAAGTGCAATAAAACCATCTGCGCGGGTATCTCCGCCCAGCTCAGACTTATCCTGATAACGGATGTCCCAAAGCTCCTTGCGGATCTTGTTCAGCTCTGGCTCCTCTCCTGCCTCAATGGACATGTTCAAAAGCGCCAGACGTTTAGCCGGGTCCGCTTCTCTGTAGTATTGTGTAATAGTTGGGGTATCCATAGTTTTCTCCTTTATGCTTCTTCGTAGGTCAGCTCTGTCTCAGCCATGGAAAGAGCTTCCTCAATTACTTTATCCATGTCCATATAGCGGTACATTCCAAGACGTCCGCCAAATAGCACGTTCTTCTCTTCTAATGCCCTGCGCTCGTATTTGTCAAAAAGCTCATCATTCTTCGGATTATTAATCGGATAATAAGGCTCCTTGCCCTTCTCCCATGCTGCCGGATATTCTCTTGTGATAACCGTCTTCGGCTGTGTGCCAAATTCAAAGTGCTTGTGCTCGATGATACGGGTATACGGCACCTCGTAGTCGGTGTAGTTCACAACTGCATTTCCCTGATAGTTGCCCATATCCAGAGTCTCTGTCTCGAAACGCAGGGAACGGTATTCCAGCTCGCCGTAGCAATAATCGTAAAATTCATCGATCATACCGGTAAACAGGATCTTATCTGCCTGTGAGGTAAGCTCCTCTCTATTTGTAAAAAAGTCGGTCTTCAGGCAAACCTGTACGCCCTCCAGAAGCTTCTTCACAATGCGGGTATAGCCGCCCTTGGGAATACCCTGGTATGGATCCTTGAAATAGTTATTATCGTAAGTATAACGAAGCGGAAGTCTCTTAATGATAAATGCAGGAAGATCCTTGCACTCTCTTCCCCACTGCTTGCGGGTGTAGCCCTCTACCAGCTTCTCATACACATCCTGTCCAACCAGCGCCAGAGCCTGCTCTTCCAGGTTCTTCGGATGGGTAATGTGCATACGGCTGATCTGCTCCTGGATCTTCGCCTTGGCTTCTGCTGGTGTCTTTACGCCCCACAGCTGGTGGAAGGTATTCATATTAAATGGAAGGTTATAGAGCTCATCCTTATATACTGCGATCGGTGAATTAACGAAATGGTTAAACTCTGTAAACTGGTTCACATAGTCCCAGATTTCCCTCTTGGAGGTATGGAAAATATGGGCACCGTACTTGTGCACCTGGATTCCTTCCACTTCCTCTGTGTAAATATTACCGCCGATATGATCACGCTTGTCGATCACCAGGCAGGTCTTGCCTTTCTTGGTGGCTTCATGGGCAAATACAGCTCCAAAAAGTCCGGCTCCTACGATCAAATAATCATATTTCTTCATCTTGTGTTGCCCCTTTCTGTGTGGGAATTGCAGAATTCATCTGCCTGTGTATGGTCCAACACCATTATTTAAAATTCACAGCCGCAGATTCTCGTCCTTTTCTGCCAGACGCTTCTATTAAAACGTCTTCCATTCCCTGCTAAAGATGTTATTATTATAACAAATTTTCAGAAAAAAAGGTAGCCCTTTCCATCTAAGGACTACCTTTTTTATAAAACTTTTATTTTTTACAAATAATTACTTTGCAGCCACCTTATCGAATTCGTCCGTAATCTCTTTAGATGGAGCCTTAGTCGCAAGGCTGACGATCACGATCATCACCAGGCTGAGCAGAAAGCCAACAGCCAGGGAGTAAAGTCCGGTGTAGGCTCCAAGTGTCTGTCCGCCAACTAACGGGATGTAGTCCCAGATAATAACGGTAAGTCCACCGGTCACCATACCAGCAATAGCACCTGGAAGGTTGGTTCTTCTCCAGAAGAGGGACATTACCACGATTGGTCCAAACGCGGAACCAAGGCCTGCCCATGCGTTGGAAACCAGTCCCATAATACTGCTGTCCGGATTCCATGCAATGACAAATGCGATCACCGCGATCACAATAACGGTAATACGGCTTACTTTCAGGATTTCCTTAGAATCCGCATCTTTCTTGATAAAGCTGTGATACAGGTCCTCAGACACTGCAGAAGCTGTTACAAGAAGCTGGGAATCCGCTGTGGACATGATTGCAGCAAGAATTCCGCAGAGAAACAGCCCGCCAATAAACGGAAGGGCAAGCTCTGAGGTAAATACCTTACGGATCATCTCAATAAAAACACTCTCAGAAGAAGCGGCACCGTTCTCTCCAAGAATGGTTGGAAGCAGATAAGCTCTTCCGATCACAGCGATTGCAAATGCAGCTGTCAGGGAAAGAAGATCCCATACAATGGCGATTGCCCAGGATTTCTTCAGTTCTTTCTCATTCTTAACTGCCATAAATCTTACCAGTACGTGAGGCATTCCACAATATCCAAAGCCCCATGCCAGCTGGGAAAAGATCTCAACAAAAGTATATGGTCTGTCCCCATTCATAAACGGGTTCAGATATGCGCCTGCGCCGCCAGTCACACCACTCTGGGAGATCAGGTCTGTAAGATTACCCGGAAGCAGGAAATACGCTACCAGCGGCACGACAAGAAGTCCAATGAGCATCAGGGTTCCCTGCACAAAGTCTGTTACACAGACCGCCATAAAGCCGCCCATAAAGGTGTAGCAGAGAATAACCGCAGCTCCAATAGCCAGAGCCACATGATAATCAAGTCCGAATACAGTATTGAACAGCTTACCACCTGCTGCCAGTGCAGATGCTGTATATACCAGGAAAAAGATGACGATCACAATGGATGAGATCAGAAGCAGAATCTTTTTCTTATCACGGTAACGGTTCTCAAAGAACGCTGGAATCGTCATGGAATTGTTTGCCATGATGGTATATTTACGAAGTCTTCCGGATATACATACCCAGTTCAGAACAGTTCCGATAAAAAGTCCTACTGCAATCCAGATTTGTCCGGAACCGAAAGAATAAATTGCTCCAGGAAGGCCCATCAGAAGCCAGCCGCTCATATCCGAAGCCTGTGCGGAAAGTGCTGCCACCCATCCGTTCAGCCCTCGTCCTCCAAGGAAGTAATCCTCTGAGCTGGAGGTCTTTTTCATGTAAACCGCGCCGATGACGATCATCATGGCAAGGTAGAACACAAAAGCAATCAGAATTATCACTGTTGTACCACTCAATTTTTTCTCCTCCTCTGTTATAAAATTTGCTGTTCCCGATTACCCGGACAGCAAAATAACATATTTCATACTTTACCACAGAAGAGTATGAAAGTGCAAGTGATATTATATATTTTTTCGTTTTTCTTTCAAATAAACATGCTTAATATACCACAACGCCTTCTCTTCACCCTTGTCGTTCAAAATCCGAAGTAGTCCCTCCAGCTCCTTCCTGGTCTGCGGATGCACAAACCACAGCTTGGGCTTGCTTTTCAAAAAATATTCCAAGGGCTGGTGATTGTCATAGGCATCTCCCAGATAGGTCCGGGATGCACTGATCCGGTCCATTACCATCTCTGCAACGTATTTCCTGGGCATTTCCGCACCCATGATCACATGCTCCGGATCATTTATGGAATAATCCACCCAGTGCTCGTAATGGTGCTTATTGCGCCCCTTATGATGCAGCCAGGCAGTGGAAACTCCGATATCTTCACGTTCCGCGTTATTAGGACTTCTGTTTCCCTGATAATATTTACAGCCCACCAGGAATTCCGCCGGTGAATATTTGGAAAGGTCATGGAGAAGTCCCTGTTTGTAAAGTCCGATCTTGAAGCAATAGCGCATGACCATCAGCTTATGCCTGGTAATTGTTTTAAAGTGAAGCCACGGATGCATTCCCAGAGGACCTCCTTTCCGCGTTGGCATTTTCCAGCACTGTGTTGCCTGACACTTCAGCTTTATCATCAGCCTTCCCAGTCCCTTCTAAAGGCACAATTTCATTTTTTTTCCCTTTGGATTTAAGCTTCTTCTCCGGCTCTGGCTTCTTCACGCCCTTAAGTACAACCACAGTACGCGGTCCTACCTCCACAGCCCGCCCATAAGCCAGCCCATTCTCCCCGTAAAATCCATCACAGGTCAGATCTCCGGTATCCATCACTTTCTTCCATTCCATGCCCTCTGGAAGTGTTGGAAGCGCCATATTCCTGATTTCCCAGTGGAAGTTAAAGCCTACATAAAGAAAATCATCCTCTTTTCCATCTGGAAGCTGTGCATATTTCCCACACAGCATCACGCCGATCATACGGCTGGTGTTTTCCATATTGCAGAACCATGCACGTTCTCCGTGGAAAGACATATCCGGAAAACCCTTTCCAAGATAATCTGCCTCTTTCATGCTTTCATTCATGTGAAGAACCGGATGGGCTTTTCGAAGGGCCACAGCCTTTTTTACAAAAGCAAGCATGCTGGCATTTTTTCGAAATCCCCGCCAGTCGATCCAGCCAATGGGATTATCCTGACAATATGCATTGTTATTTCCGCCCTGGGAATTGCCGATCTCGTCGCCACCGTAGATCATAGGCACTCCCTGGGAAAACAGAAGCATGGCAAACGCAGCCCGCATCTGCCGCTCCCTCATCTGGCGGATCCACTGCTTCCGGCTCGGTCCCTCAATGCCGCAGTTCCAGGAATAATTGTAGCTGCAACCATCGTTATTACCCTCACCGTTTGCCTCGTTATGCTTATAATTATAGGAAACAAGGTCATTCAGGGTAAATCCATCCTGACAAGTGATATAATTGATTACCCCATGATCATCCGGATTATGACGGATCCGGTACTGTACTGCCGGAACCATGTCCTCGTCACTTTTCAGGAATCTGCGCATATCCTGGAGGAATCCAAGATTGTACTCTGCGAAGCTGCGCTTATTTCCCTTATGGTTCTTATAAAGGGCCACTGTATCCATTCCATCTGCCATCACCTTCGTTCCTGCAAGCAGACCGTCCTTCATGATCAGATCCAGAGGTGCACCCTGTCCCAAAACATGAAAACCGTCTACATGATAATTCTGTTTCCAGAACTGCAAAGCCCGAAGCGCCATCAGAGGATTTGCCTCTGCCGGAAAATACATCTCCATAATGCAGCCAATCCCTGCCTTATGAAAAGCCTTGATCATATCGCAAAATTCTTTATGGGGATCCTTTGTGGCGCAATAAGCACTTTTGGGTGCAAAATAGTAGCCATTTCCATAGCCCCAGTAATTTATTTCGTCCTTTTTGCCCCTCTGGGAAACCAGGCCATCTGGCTCTTTTAGACGGCTTACTTCCATAAATTCATAGGCAGGCATCAGCTCTACCGTATTGATTCCCAGTTCCTGCCAATAGGGGATCATCTGGATCAGTCCTGAAAAAGTGCCCCGAAGTCCGGCTGCCATCTTCGCCTGCTTCGTATATCCACGCACATGAACTTTATATAGGATCATATCCCCAAAATCTGTTTCCGGTGTCTGCTCATCCTCCCAGTCGTATCCATCTCCTGACCAGAAGCCGCAGCGCACCTTATGGAGATTCTCGGTCCATACTTCCCCGAAACGCTCTCTTCCGCTGATCCGGCTGGCACAGGGATCCAGATAAATTTCTCCGTTAATTTTGAAATTATATTCCAGATTGGTTACATTTAATTTTTTTAAAAATACGGAAAAAATCCGTCCAGTCCGGTATTTTTCATCCAGAAGAAGTTCATAAAAAGGCTCCTTTCCACTTTTTCTATAGAGAAGCAGGAAAACCTCGGAGTCCTCTTCCGCTTCCACTGCAAAATTATATCCATCTGCCATTCTGCTCGCCCCAAGTATAAGGGGATACCCTGATGTCACGATCACACTCTTATTTCCCGGTATTGCCACTTTATAAGCCCTCCTGTCTTTGTCTGATGTCACGTCTCGCCCAGCAGCTGTACTCTTGCAAAACTTTTAAGATTTCAGATCCAGCTCTACCGGACAATGATCCGATCCCATGATCTCACTGTGGATCTTCGCATCTTCCAGATTCTCTTTCAACGACGGAGATGTTATGAAATAGTCAATTCTCCATCCGGCGTTCTTCTCTCTTGCCTTGAACCGGTAAGACCACCAGGAATAGGCACCTTCCTGATCTGGGTAAAAATAGCGGAACGTATCAATAAATCCAGCCTCCAGCATCCTGGTAAAGCAGGTACGCTCTTCGTCTGTGAAGCCGGCATTCATCCTGTTGGTCTTAGGATTCTTCAGGTCGATCTCCTGGTGTGCCACGTTCATGTCGCCGCAGCAGATCACAGGCTTTTTCTCCTGAAGCTTCAAAAGGTAAGCCAGGAAATCCTTTTCCCATTCCATGCGGTATTCCAGTCTGCGAAGCTCAGACTGGGAATTGGGGGTGTACACCGTAACCAGATAAAAATCCTCCATCTCAGCGGTAATCACCCTGCCCTCTTTGTCATGCTCTTCTATTCCAAGACCGTAGGTCACGGACAGTGGCTCTTTCTTCGTAAATACCGCAGTTCCAGAATAGCCTTTACGGTTGGCATAGTTCCAATATTGATAATAGCCTGGAAGCTCCAGCTTCACCTGGTTTTCCTGGCATTTCGTCTCCTGCAGACAAAAAATATCCGCATCCAGCTTCGAAAAGCTCTCTTCAAAGCCCTTGGTGATACATGCGCGGATTCCATTTACATTCCATGATACAAGCTTCATGTTATTCTCCAATCGGTAAAAATTATGGTTACTGCCCACATATTTCACAATACTTTATGAAGCGGTGTATTATCTGTGAACAGTTATTATATTCTAACATTTTCTCTATTATAACACAGATTTTCCTATTCACAAAACCTTATTTTTCTGGTACAATCTAAATACTACCCGGGCACGGCGTTTCTAGGGAAACGTAAAAGAAAAAAGCCCGATGTTACCTTGTTTTACGGTGTAATTATGATTGTTCACAGGTAACATATAAATACAAATTTTTTATAAAGTGAGGTATTTTCAATGAGTGATTTAGATATGACTAACTCTTGCAGCAGCTGTGGAAGCAGCTCTTCCTGCGGCGGTTCTGACTGCTCTACCTGCGGCGGATGCAGCACAGATGCGAACCAGCACAGCACCATTACCCTTACCATGGAGGATGATACCGAGGTAGAATGCGCCATCCTTACCATTTTCCCGGTAGACGCTAAGGAATATATCGCGCTTCTTCCACTTGACGAAGAGGGACAGAACCATGACGGCGAAGTTTATCTGTATTCCTTCGCCCGCACCGAAACAGGTGCCCCAATGCTTTCCAACATTGAGAGCGACGAGGAGTATAATAAGGCTGCTATCGCATTTGATACGGTTTTACAGAATGCACGCGAGGCAGAGGCTGCTGGAGAACCATTAGAGTAAACCGGGCCCCAGGGCATGTTTGAAAAAGGCTTTCGCATCCGTTGAAAAGCCCTGAAAGTCTTAACAGGATTTTCAGCCGAATTTCTACACATATAAAAGGCAGGTGTCTGTGATTATTCGTTTTATCACATTCACCTGCTTTTATAGTGGTCTTTTATATTGATCTCTTATATTTGACTCTTACGACTGGCTTACTACTTACGCTGGCACCCTCTATATCAGCCGTCCAGCAGGACGCCGCCCACTACTTCGTAGTGCTTCCAAATCCGCCATTTCTCACATCGGTCACATCATCATCCACAGTAATTCCATATTCTACGAAAATCCCCTGCATAAAGCCGGTATCTGCCTTCAACTCCACCACTTTTCCCTCATTGGTATCGTTGGTCAGCTTGGCAAAAATATGCCCTTCATTGTCAGAATAAAAATAATCGCTGTCGATAATCCCAACCGTGTTATTCAGCTGTAAACGGAACTTAAATCCCAGGCCACTTCTTGGATAACATTTCAGCACCCACTCCTGGTCCATTTCCACACGGATTCCGGTAGGGATCTTGATGGTCTCACCTGGCTTGATGGTAAAACCAGCTGGGGAAAAGAAATCGTAGCCTGCACTTCCAGCTGTCGCACGTCTTGGAAGGCGGATTCCTTCATATACCTTCTCAGCTTCATCAGCAGTCACGCCGGAAAAGGCATCCATCCAGTCTGCTGCAAAGCGCTCTTTACTTACTTTGTGAAATTTCGCAATTCTCTTCATGTTTCCTCCTGTAAATTACGTTCTGTATTCCAATTAGCAGATTCATTTAGCCTCTGAAATTTAACGATTTTTACACCGAATCTATCTGCTGGATATAAAGAATGCCGGGCAGATCTGTCCGGCATCCCCAATCTGCTGCCGCGCATTTCATCACAGCAGCCTTGCATTTTATTCTTATTTTGCCTCTGCCGGAACGTCCTTGATGCTGAAGCTCATTCTTCCCATCTTGTCTTTTCCAAGGCAGATAACAGTTACTTTATCGCCAAGTGTAAGAACATCCTCTACACGGTTGATTCTCTCCTTGCAGATCTTGGAAATGTGAACCATTCCCTCTTTGCCTGGTGCGAACTCAACAAATGCGCCGAACTCTTTGATGCTTATAACCTGTCCGGTAAGGATCTGTCCCTGCTCGAAGTCAGAAGCAATGATCTCAACCATACGCTTTGCTTCCTGCATGTTCTTATCATCTACGCCGCAGATAGATACAGCCCCTTCATCTGTGATGTCGATCTTAACGCCTGTACGCTCGATAATGGTGTTGATCGTCTTTCCTCTCTGACCAACAACATCACCGATCTTCTGAGGATCGATCTGGATCTGGATGATCTTCGGAGCATATTTTCCCACGGCTGTACGAGGCGCCGGAATACATTTCTCAATAACTTCGTTGAGGATGTACTCTCTTGCTTCCTTAGTACGTCTGATTGCTTCCTCTACGATCTGTCTTGTAAGACCGTGGATCTTAATATCCATCTGGATTGCTGTGATACCATCATGAGTTCCGGCTACCTTGAAGTCCATATCGCCGAAGAAGTCCTCAAGTCCCTGGATATCAGTAAGAACGATATAATCGTCATCTGTGTCGCCTGTAACCAGACCACAGGAAATACCAGCAACTGGCTTCTTGATCGGTACACCAGCAGCCTCAAGGGACATGGTAGATGCACAGATACTAGCCTGGGAAGTAGATCCGTTGGACTCAAAGGTTTCAGATACAGTACGGATTGCATATGGGAACTCTTCTACGCTGGGAAGTACCGGTACAAGGGCTCTCTCAGCAAGTGCTCCATGACCGATTTCACGACGTCCCGGTCCTCTGGACGGCTTTGTCTCACCTACAGAGTAGGATGGGAAATTGTAGTGATGCATATATCTCTTGCTGGTCTCAAATTCGTCAAGTCCGTCAATTCTCTGAGCCTCTGCAAGAGGTGCCAGAGTTGTGATGGTACAGATCTGTGTCTGTCCACGGGTGAACATAGCGGAGCCATGTACTCTCGGGATGATATCAACCTCTGCTGCCAGAGGACGGATCTGTGTGATTGCACGACCGTCTGGACGTTTGTGATCCTTCAGGATCATCTTACGAACAGTCTTCTTCTGATACTGGTAAACAGCCTCACCAAGAACTGCAAGCCATTCTTCCTTCTCTGCGAAAGCTTCTTTCAGCTTGTCTGTGACCGCTGCGATATTGTTCTCTCTTGTCTGTTTGTCATCAGAGAATACGGCAACTTCCATTTCTTCCGGAGGAACGATTTCTTTGATGGCATCAAACAGCTCCTGCGGAACTGCACAGGACTCATAGCTGTGTTTCTCTTTGCCGCATTCAGCAATGATCTGGTCAAAGAATTTGATGATCTCCTGGTTTACTTCGTGTGCCTTGTAGATGGCTTCGATCATCTGATCCTCCGGAACCTCGTTGGCACCAGCCTCGATCATAATAACCTTGTCTCTTGTGGAAGCAACAGTCAACTGAAGATCAGAAATATCTTTCTGGGCAAGTGTAGGGTTCACAATGAACTCTCCACCGATCAGACCGATCTGAGTCGTCGCACATGGACCATCAAATGGAATGTCTGAAATGCAGGTTGCAAGGGAAGAGCCAAGCATAGCCGGGATCTCCGGGTTGCACTCTGGATCAACGGACATAACCATGTCTACCAGTGTAACGTCATTTCTGTAATCCTTCGGGAACAGAGGACGCATAGGTCTGTCGATTACACGGGAAGTCAGGATTGCATGCTCGCTTGCCTTTCCTTCTCTCTTATTGAAACCGCCTGGGATCTTTCCTACGGCGTACATTTTCTCTTCATACTCAACGCTTAATGGGAAAAAGTCGATTCCCTCTCTTGGCTCTTTGGATGCAGTTGCTGTAGCAAGTACAGTGGTATCACCATAATGCATAAGTGCTGCGCCGTTGGCCTGTTTCGCAACACGTCCAATATCTACGGTAAGTGTTCTTCCAGCTAATTCCATGGAATAACTTTTGTACATGTCTTCTCTCCTTTTTTATATAAAATCTTGATCTGAAGCCACCCTGCACTTCTTCTGAAACCACAAATAGCTATTCTTCCGAAGTATAATGCGGCTCTTTTGCCTCTGCCACAACAGAAGTCCGAAACGACTGAAAAATACATTTGAGCATTGCTTCTGCAAAGAAAAATACTCCAGCTTCTTCAAATGTCCTTTTCAGAAGTCTCGGAAATCTTTATCTGCCAGGTCTCCCTTACAGACAATAGTGCCTCTATTGTGACATTTATCACTGTTCACAAAGGCTCCAATGCGGATCCATTCTGTGAGCAATCATAACTTTCTTCACATCTTAAAATAGGGCGGATGGATATCCGCCCTTCCGCATACTAATTATTTTCTTAAACCTAATTTCTCAATCAGTGCACGGTATCTTTCGATGTCTGTTTTCTTTAAGTAAGCTAACAGTCCACGTCTCTGACCTACCATTTTCAGCAGACCACGTCTGGAATGATGATCCTTGTGGTTGTTCTGTAAATGCTCAGTAAGCTCCTGGATTCTTGCAGTAAGGACAGCTACCTGTACCTCTGGTGAACCAGTGTCTCCCTCACATCTTGCATACTCTTTCATAATTGCTGCTTTCTTTTCTTTTGAAATCATCTTGATTTCCTCCTTATTATTCTTAATGGTCTCCCATGCAGGTGTCCTAAATAACAATCCTGTGGGGACGTAATCGCCGCATATTAAGAGACGGCCGGAGTGTCCAACCCCTGAATATGGGCTGCTTTCTTATATATGAGACAGGACGAAGCCTGTTCACACCTTGCCTAGTATAGCATACCCGCCAGATTCTGTAAACTATTTTTTCACATTTCTTCCCGATATTTTTTCACTAATTTAGTAATAAGTTCAAAAATCGCGGCACAAATAATTTCCATAAAATATTATTTTTCAACTGCCTCAAAATATCTCCGTCCATCCTCTGCATCTGCCAGAAGCCTGTTCTTCAATGCCTCAAGGGACGGAAATTTCCGTTCCGGGCGCAGGAACTTCTTAAAGTCCACCCGGCATTCCTCGCCATAGAGGTCTTCCTCACAATCAAAAAGATACGTTTCCACGCCGACAAAGCTCTCCCCAACTGTAGGCTTGTAACCGATGTTTGTGATCCCGTGATACACTTTATCTCCGAAATAAGAGCTTGTCACATACACGCCATTTGGCGGCAGAATCTTGGTCTTTGGCGGCACGATGTTGGTGGTGGGAAGCAGAACCTTATGTCCCATTCCCCTGCCATGTACCACCTGGCCTTCCACAAAATAATCACGCCCCATAAGGGATGTGACTTTCTCCATATTGCCTTTTTTCAGTTCTTCTCTGATATAGGTACTGCTGATCTTTCTGTGCCCATCCATTTCTTTGGAAAGGATCTCCACATCAAAGCCATATTTTTCTCCAAATTCCCTAAGAAGCTGGGGCGTGCCTTTCCGCTCAAAGCCGAACCGGTTGTCCTCTCCCACTACCACGTAGGATGCCCCAAGATCTCCCATAAGAATCTCTTTTATAAAATTCTCAGCCTTCATATGCCGGATCCGTTCATTTAACTGACACTCTACCAGCACATCCACGCCAAGCTTTTCCAGAAGGGAAGCCCGCTCCTGGCTGGTAAGGATCATATTGGAAGAAGCATCGATGGCAAAGAGAACAGCCTGCTCTCCCAGCTCCTTGCGCTCACGTATCTTCTCAACCAGCTTCTGGTGCCCGCGGTGGATCCCGTCAAATTTTCCCATTGTTACTGCACAGTTGGTAAGCTTTGGAAACTCACCATCTATTTTCAGGTATTCCATAATCTCTCCTGTAAAACCAGTTCTTGTTCGTTTCTTCACAGTAGATCAAGCACTGTGAAAAATTATCAAAACATCTTCACTGGATAATATTTCTTTTTCCCCTTGTCCCACTGAAAAATACCTGTAAAAGTTCCGTCACTGGCGTACATGCGCACCCAGCCCTCTTTGTGCTGGGAACTTACCAGATTGTCAGACAGCGGATTCCCATTTGCCAGAAGCCGGTCCCCGTAGGAATCTGCAGAAAGGGCGGGGTAATCAGCCAGAACCTTCTCAACCGGGTAGATCAGTTCCTGAATGGTTCCATCTGCCACAGCCGCTTCCACCTGGGCAAGTGTGTGGCTCTCTTCCAGAGTATACCGGCCCACCTTTGACCGGAGAAGTTCTTCCATGCAGCCGCCGCAACCAAGCTTTTCCCCGATGTCATTACATAAAGTACGGATATAGGTTCCCTTACTGCAGGTTACTCTTATTTTTACCAAAGGAAGGTTCATTTCCAGAGGCTCCATCTCATAAAAGCAAACTGGGCGGGCCTTCCGCTCTACGGTCCTGCCCTCTCTTGCCAGCTCATAAAGCTTCTTTCCGTTCACTTTCAAGGCAGAGTACATAGGCGGAACCTGCATCTGCTCCCCAACAAAGCTTTTCAGCACCTCTCTTACCTGCTCTTCTGTCACAGATACTGGCTTTTCCTCCAGAACCGTTCCGGACATATCCTGGGTATCTGTGGTGATTCCAAGGTGAAGCACCGCCTCATAGGTTTTCTCCTTATCGGTAAGAAGGTCTACCAGCTTGGTGCCCTTTCCAAGAGCTACTGGGAGAACTCCCACAGCATCCGGATCTAATGTCCCCGTATGCCCGATTTTTTTCATGTGAAGGATTCCCCGAAGCCTGGCAACCACATCATGGGATGTGAAGCCCTTTTCTTTCTGAATTACAATGATTCCCTGAAATTCTGCCATTACTCTTCCTGTCCTAAAAGCTGTTTTTCAATCTGTTCTGAAATATTGTTGATCACATCGTACATGGAACCAGCCAGATCACAGCCTGCTGCCTTTACATGCCCGCCACCGCCAAAGTATGCGGCAATTTTGCTTACATCTACTGCGCCGTTGGAACGCAGGGAAACCTTGAACACCTGGCTTTCATGCTCATAAATGAACATAGCAACCTCAACGCCCTTGGTAAGGCGAAGCTGACTTACGATTCCATCCAGATCTGTCGGCTGCACGCCGTAGAAATCCATATCTCTCTTTTTCATATAGCCAACAATACATTTGCCATTCAGAAGCATAATGCTCTCTGCCAGGACACGACCCATTACCTGGTTCTGGATGTAGCTTTTCTGATAGAAGGATTCGTCAATAATATTGGAAAAATCAACGCCCTTTTCCATCAGGTCACCGGCAATACGCATGGTATCCGGGGATGTGGAGGAGTACTGGAAAACGCCTGTATCATGGATCATTCCAGTATAGATTGCTGTGGCAATATCCAGATTGATCTTCTCTTTTTCCAGAAGGCTATACAGAACCTCGCTGGCAGAGCTGATTTCGCCGCACACATGGTTCACATCTGCAAAGCCCAGGTTGCTGATATGATGGTCTATACACACAGTTTTCTTTGCATTTACAAAATGGTCTCCTGCTACAGCCAGACGTTCCAGGGCACTTACATCACAGGTTACAAAAAGATCATATTCCTTCGGCTCTCCAGCCTCATAGTGTACCTCATCCATGCACGCAATATGCCCGAATACCGGCTTTGGCCTCTCCAGATAGACATCGGTCTTGATCTGCGGGTACCAGGTCTTCATATACAGATAAAGCGCCATGCAGGAACCTACACAGTCACCGTCCGGACGCACATGGCCTCCGATTCCCATGGTCTTAACGCCATCCAGAATTTCTTCAATTCTCTCCATTCCCTTCACCTCATTCTTCTTGGAGCTGTCACTTCTGCCAACTGCATATTCTGCAGTCTGACAGGCGCACAGCCATTACTCTTCATCTACTGCTTCTTCTGTTCCTTCCCCAGTCTGATCTCCAGTCTCTTTGGAATGATCATGCCCGATCACGTCATCAATCAGTTTGGACATATTTACTCCATACTCAATGGATTCGTCCAGAATAAAGCGGATTTCCGGAGTGTTGCGAAGATTCAGGTTCTTCGCAAGCTGATGACGGATATAGCCTTCTGCACTTTTCAGTCCTTTGATAGTGGACTGCTTGGATTCCTCGCTGCCAAGTACACTGATAAATGCCTTGCAGGTCTTAAGATCCGGCGCTACTTCCACTGCCATTACAGAAGTCATGGGATGGATACGGGGATCCTTGATCTCACCGCGGATAATGTTGCTCAGTTCTTTCTGGACTTCTGCATTGATCCTTGTATTTTTAATGCTGTTTTTTCTCATTTTCTTGGTCTCCTATATGAGTACACACACTCTGGAAAGCCGAAAGCGCCTGTCAAAAGCGTTCCCTTCCCAGAGTATCGCCAACGGAAAATTGGGGGCAAGTTCATTGCCCCCAACTGATACCTGCGATCACTACGCTCTATTGCTTTTGCAATCTCAGGCATCAGCTTTCGTCAATTTACGTTATCGCAAACTGGCAAAATTTATCCTAGCGTGGCACCTCAACCATAATATATGCTTCTACTTTATCTTCTTCCTTAACGTCATTGAAATCCTGGAATACAAGACCACACTCGTAGCCTGCACGAACCTCTTTGACATCATCTTTAAATCTCTTAAGGGAAGCCAGCTCACCTTCGTAGATCTGATCCTCACCTCTGGAAATACGCACCTTGCAGCCTCTCTGGAAAGTACCGTCAAGCACATAGCTTCCTGCGATAGTACCAACACCGGAAGCCTTGAACAGCTGACGAACCTCTGCATGACCGATCACCTTTTCCTCGAATACCGGATCCAGCATACCCTTCATAGCAGCTTCCACGTCCTCGATTGCCTGGTAGATAACTCTGTACAGACGAAGATCTACGCCCTCCTGCTCTGCCAGCTGTTTCGCTGTGGTATCAGGACGAACATTAAATCCGATGATGATGGCGTTTGATGTTGCAGCAAGACTGACATCAGACTCATTGATAGCACCAACGCCGCCGTGGATCACTCTTACCACAACTTCCTCGTTGGAAAGTTTTACAAGACTCTGTTTTACAGCCTCTACAGAACCCTGTACATCGGCTTTGACGATGATCGGAAGCTCCTTAAGGTCGCTTGCCTGAATCTGGTCAAACAGATTATCCAGAGAAAGTTTGCCCTTGGTTTCCTCAAGAAGACGGTTCTTATTCTCGGAAACAAATGCTGCTGCAAAGTTCTTAGCCTCTTTATCGTTCTCAAAGGACATGAGAACCTCACCTGCATTCGGCACATCGCCAAGGCCAAGGATCTCTACCGGAGTAGACGGACCAGCCTGTTTTACACGGCGTCCCTTGTCATCCATCATAGCACGTACTTTACCATTACATGCTCCGGCTGCAATGAAGTCTCCCACATGAAGGGTACCCTTCTGTACCAGAATGGTAGCAACCGGTCCTTTACCTTTATCCAGCTGAGCCTCGATAACAAGACCTCTTGCTGCTCTGTTCGGGTTGGCTTTCAGCTCGGAAACCTCTGCTGTTAAAAGGATCATCTCCAGAAGGTCATCAATGCCCTGGCCAGTCTTCGCAGAAACTGGTACGAATGGAGTGGTTCCACCCCAATCCTCTGGGATCAGCTCATACTCGGAAAGCTCCTGTTTTACACGCTCGATATTTGCGCTTGGTTTATCGATCTTGTTGATGGCAACAATAATCTCAACGCCAGCTGCCTTGGCATGGCTGATCGCCTCTACAGTCTGCGGCATAACGCCATCGTCTGCTGCCACTACAAGAACAGCGATATCTGTAGAATTTGCTCCACGCATACGCATGGCAGTAAATGCCTCATGTCCTGGTGTATCCAGGAAGGTGATCTTCTGTCCGCCTATATCAACCACATAAGCACCAATGTGCTGTGTGATTCCACCAGCCTCACCTCTTGTTACATTTGTCTTACGGATGGCATCCAGAAGGGAAGTTTTACCATGGTCAACGTGTCCCATAACGCAGACAACCGGTGGTCTTGAAACCATTGTGGACTCGTCTTCCTCTTCCTCTTTCAAAAGTTCCTCAATTACATCTACTTTTTCTTCTTTTTCTGCAATAATGTCAAATCCAAGAGCGATCTCTTCTGCCTGTTCAAAATCAATTTCATGGTTTACGGTTACCATCTGGCCTTCCATAAACAGCTTCTTCACGATTGCAGACGGCTGCATCTTCATAGCCTCAGCAAGCTCGCGGATGGTAAGCTTCTCCGGAATTGTGATCTCCTTGATCTCTGGTTTCTTCTCTTCCTGCTTCTGCTGTGGAGCTGGCTTCTGAAGAGCCTTCGGGATTCTGGACATCTGATTTCTGCCGCCCTGGTTTGGTCTGTGTCCGCCGCCAGAGGTCTTATCGAAATCTTTCTTCTTATTCTTGTTCTCTCTGTCACGCTCACGCTTGCTGTCCTTGGATGTCTTAGTCAGCTCCGGTGTGAAGATTGCGTCGGATCCGCCGCTTCTTCTTGCACCGCCGGAACGCTGTCCGCCCTGTGACTTCTGTCCGCCGAAACGTCCCTCGCTGCGGTTATCACCGTCTTTTCCTCCGAAGCGTCCCTGGCTGCCGTTCCCCTGTGGTCTTCCCTGGCCAAATCTGCCGCCATTTCCGTTTCCATTTCTGTTGCCTTCGCCCTGACGGAAGCCACGTCCGTTTCCGTCACCCTGGCGCGGTCCTCTGTTCTGGGAATCGCCCTGTCTTGCAGGTCTTCCCTGGCCATCGTTGTTTCTGTTGCCGCGGAATCCTCCCTGGCCGCCATTCCCCTGTGGTCTTCCCTGTCCAAATCTGCCGCCGTTGCCGTTTCTGTCACCACGGCCTTCACCCTGGCGGAAGTTGCGGTTATTATTTCTGCCATCACCGTTCTGGGAATTTCCCTGACGCTGCTGGTTCTCATTTCTTCCAGACTGTGCTGCCGGTCTTGCAGCTTCTGTCTTCGGTGCTGCCTGAGCTGGCTTTGCTGCCTCTGGCTTTGCTGCGCCTGCGTTTGGCTTAGCTGCTGGATCAGCTTTCGGTGCCTCTGTTTTCGGTGCTTCTGCTTTCGGTGCGCTCTGAGTCTTTACTGGCTCTGTCTTAGGAGCTTCCACCTTCGGTGCACTCTGGGCTGGCTTTGCTGCCTCTGTTTTAGCTACTGGCTGTGCCTGGGCTGCCGGACGGGCAGTACCCTGCGGACGAGGTTTTCTCTCACCTGCTGGTTTCTTTCTGCTCTTGCCGCCATCACTTGCATTCTGTGCATGATATACGCGGATAATATTCTTTTTCTTTTTCGGTGCCTCTGCACCGTCGCCTTCTTTCTTTACTGACACTTTCTGCTCTTCTGTCTTAGGAGTCTCCAATGTTATTCCTTTCTCCTTTCCCGTATCTATAACTTTTTTCACTCTATTTCTTCTATTTTCTCTGTTTTGCTTATTTCTATCTTTGGCAGGCTTATGTGAATCTATCACCATACGCCATTCTCCCTTCACCAAACCAGGCCCTGACGCCGCTTTTGCAGATTCACGGCCCCTATCATTTAAAAGCGCATTTCCGGGGAACATTTAAAAGCATTCCCTGGAACGCTTTTTTCTCTTTGGTTCAGGTAGTTAGCACTCTTTTCCTTCCTCCTGCAGCACCCTCATAATGGCTTCTGCAAAATTCCAGTCCTGTACAGCCAGGCTGGCGCGGAATTCCTTGCCCATGGCATGGCCTAAGGTTTCTTTATCGGAAAGGATATACAGGGGAACTTCATAGAATTCACACATGTTCCGGAATTTCTTCTTCGTATTATCCGAAGAATCTCCGGCTACTATGGCCAGATATCCTTTGCCTGTCTTAATGGACTTTTCAGTGGAAAATTCTCCGCTAACTGTCTTGCCTGCTTTTGTTGCAAGTCCGATCAGGGACAACGCCTTATTGTTCTTCAATATGATCAAACTCCTTCTCAAGGCTCTCATAAACCTCATCCGGGATCTCTGCCTTCAAAGAACGCTCCAGTCCGTGATTCTTTCTGGCCTTCTCCAGGCATTCGCGGTTTTTGCAGATGTAAGCTCCGCGGCCGTTCTTCTTACCTGTGGCATCCAGAATAATCTCATCCTCTGCGGTTTTTAATACCCTGATCATTTCTTTTTTATTTTTCATTTCTCTGCAGCCAGTACACTGGCGCATAGGAATCTTATTCTTCGTCTTCATTCTCTACCGCATCCCCAGTCTCTTTGGACTCTTCACCGGCAGCAGCCTCTTCGCTATCCTGGGAAGCTTCTTCTCCCTCAGAAGATTCCTCGTACTCCTCATCCTCGTAGTACTCGTCATCATCCTCGTCATAATCATAGAAGTCGCCGGACTCTCTTGCCTGAGTTTCACTCTTGATGTCGATTTTAAATCCAGTCAGACGTGCTGCAAGACGTGCATTCTGTCCTTCTTTACCGATTGCAAGAGAAAGCTGGTAATCTGGAACTACAACAAGTGCTGTCTTCTCGTCCGGATCTGCCATAACTGCGATTACTTTCGCCGGACTCAGGGCATTCTCAATCAGGATTGCCGGGTTCTCATCCCAGTTGATAATATCGATTTTCTCACCGCGAAGCTCATTTACGATCGCGCTGACACGGGCACCGTTCACACCTACACATGCGCCAACCGGATCTACGTCAGGATCATTGCTCCATACAGCAAGCTTGGTACGGGAACCAGCCTCACGGGCGATGCTCTTGATCTCAACAGTTCCGTCCTTCACCTCTGCAACTTCGGACTCAAAAAGACGTTTTACAAGGCCAGGATGTGTTCTGGAAACCAGGATACGTGGTCCTTTCGGGGTATCCTTAACTTCGAGAATGTAAACTTTGATTCTCTCAGTGGGCTGGAAGGTCTCGCCCTTCACCTGCTCGTTCTCAGCAAGAACTGCGTCTGCCTTTCCAAGATTTACGCTCACATTATGTCCTACAACACGCTGTACAATACCAGTTACAACTTCCTTCTCATTGCCATGATACTGGTCGTACAGAACCTTGCGCTCTTCCTCGCGGATTTTCTGAAGGATGATGTTCTTAGCATTCTGTGTTGCAATACGGCCAAATTTGTCAGAGTGTACCGGCACCTTCAGGATATCGCCCACTTCTGCATTTGTGTTCTGCTTCTGTGCCTCTACAAGGGAAATCTCTTCTGCAGGATCCTCTACGAACTCTACAACCTTGCGGTCTGCAAATACACTGAAATCACCTGTTTCTCTGTTGATGGTAACGTGTACGTTATCTGCTTTTCCGAAATGGTTCTTGTATGCCTGGATCAAAGACTGCTCAATGGCATCCAGCAGAGTTTCCTTGCTGATATTTTTATCGCGTTCCAGTTCATCCAGAGCACCCATTAACTCCTTGTTCATTTTTCTTATTTCCTCCTTTTTGCTTTCCAGTTTAATCGCTCATTCCTGAATAGGAAGGTCAGCTGTTCCGCGCCTATGGTGCTCCCACAGCTGCCGGCCGGGACCTTCCTAGTAACCTTAGAACTCAATCGCCAGACGTACCAGTGCGATGTCCTTTTTGTCAAAGGTACGTGGAGTACCTTCTTCCTCTATGGTCACACTATTATTATCATATGCTGTCAATTCACCACAAAATTCTTTCTGTTTCTCGATTGGCCGGTAGGTTCTGATCTCTACCAGTTTTCCAATGCTTCTGGCAAAATCTTTTTCCTTCTTCAGCGGTCTGTCAAGTCCTGGAGAGCTGATCTCCATAATGTAGCTGTCCTCGATAAAATCATCCTCATCCAGCTTGTCGCTGAAAGCGCGGCTTACTGTCTCACAGTCATTCACTGTGATTCCGCCCGGTTTGTCAATGTAGCCACGAAGGTACCAGGTTCCTGCTTCCTTCACATACTCTACATCTACCAGTTCGAATCCGTTGCTCTCTACGATCGGAGCCAGCATTGCTTCTGCTTTCTGTTCATACTCTTCTTTTCTGCTCATTTTCCCACCTGCCTTTCTAATCTGGAACTGCCGCCAGCTTGCAAGTCTGTACCTGGTGACGCATAAAAAGCTGCACCTCTTTGCAAAATTTCCAGCTGCAAATTCCAGTCTCGCCCTTATCAGCAAAAAGAGTGGGCTCACGCCCACTCCTTAAGTCAACAAGTTCTGATTTCCTACATTCTAACACCTTTAAATCTAAATTGCAAGGGCTTTTTATCAGAAAAATGCCCAGCTTACGGGTTTTCAACCCATTTCGCCCTTTAAATTCTCGGTTTTGTTCCCTTGGTATCACGCTTCGCAAGTTTCACTTTACTTAATACATAAGGCTTGTCGTGATACTGGATGGTGTATTCCTGACGGGGTTCCACCAGATATGCGTGTTCCAGCACATCCCCGTCACCAAGCTTCATGCCCCTTACACCTACAGAGGTTTTTTTCATGGTGGAAACGTCTGTTTTCAAAATACGAAGGAAATAACCGTTCTGGCTCTGGAATACCACCTGTTCCATCTCATCTGCCGGACCTACGAAGATCAGCTGGTCCTCATCTCCTAACTTGGTAGAAGCAATGGTTCTCTTTGCCACGTCAAATTCAGCACCAGCCACCAGCTTACACATGGAAGTCTTTGTGACAAACAGAAGGGTAGCTAATTTCACCTGTCCTACAGGTGCCACGTAAAGGATCTGCTCCTGGCTGCTGTCATAATTGCTCAGATTATCTGCCGGCGTTCCTTTATCGCGGAAGCGCACCAGCGGAATATCCGCTACCTTAATGGAGTGCATCCGTCCCATATCCGTAAAAATACAGATCTTATCCGTATTCATACAGGTAAAGATAAATTTGTTCTCTGCATGGGCAGCCTCTTTGTTCCGCTCATAGGCATTCTTGTCAATAAGGCGCATATAACCGAAGCGGTCCATAAGGAAGCAGACTTCTGTCTCCTCCAGCTTCTTCTCTTCGTAAACGGCCTCCTCTGCGTTCTCGATCACCGTTCTTCTCTTGGTGCTGTACTCTCTCTTGATTCCATCCAGCTCTGCAATGATCACTTCGCACATGGAATCATAATTATTTAAAATATCTTCATAAGAAGCAATATTTTTCATGGTCTGGTCATACTCAGCCTGTAGTGCCGCAATTTCCAGTCCGATCAGACGGTACAGACGCATTTCCAGGATGGCTGTGGCCTGATTCTCTGTAAATTTCAGATTCTTAGCGGCTTTCTCACTGGCTTTGGACTTAAATATAATGCCCTCTGTCACACCCTCTACCAGACATTTCTTTACCTGGTCACGGCTCTTGCTGCCCCGGAGGATCTCAATGATCAGGTCGATCGCATCACAGGCTTTGATAAGACCTTCCTGGATCTCTTTTTTCTCAAGTTCTTTACCAAGAAGGGTTTTGTACTTGCGGGTGGTGATCTCAAAGACGAAATCCACATGATGCTCAATGATCTGCTTCAGGCTTAAAGTCTCCGGGCGTCCATCTGCAACAGCCAGCATATTTACACCGAAGGTATCCTCCAGTCTGGTTTTCTTATAGAGCATGTTGGTCAGATTTTCTACATCTGCATCTTTCTTTAATTCCAGTACAATACGGATTCCTTCCTTGGAGGACTGGTTGGAAATGTCCACGATGTCCGTGGTCTTCTTGGTTTCCACAAGAGACGCCACGTCATTAAGGAATTTTCCAATATTGGCACCAATCATGGTGTATGGAATCTCGGTGATCACCAGCTGCTGGCGGCCGCCTTTTAATTTCTCCACTTCCACCTTACCGCGAAGACGGAGCTTGCCGCTTCCAGTCTCATAAATATTCAGAAGGTCATCTTTATTTACCACAAGGCCGCCGGTAGGGAAATCCGGTCCTTTTAGGTAACGCATCAGACCTTTTACACTAATGTCATTGTTCTTAATATATGCCTTTACTGCATCCACAACCTCTCCAAGATTGTGAGGCGGAATGCTGGTTGCCATACCTACAGCGATACCGTCCGCACCATTTACCAGAAGGTTGGGGATTTTTACAGGAAGCACCTGTGGTTCCTTCTCTGTCTCGTCAAAGTTTGGCATAAAGTCTACTACATTTTTGTCAAGGTCAGCCAGAAAAACCTCCTGGGTCAGCTTCTCCAGCCTTGCCTCTGTATATCGCATGGCAGCGGCACCATCGCCTTCGATGGAACCAAAATTTCCGTGGCCGTCTACCAGAATCTTGCCTTTCTTGAAGTCCTGTGCCATTACAACCAGTGCTTCGTAAATGGAGCTGTCACCGTGAGGATGATATTTACCCATGGTATCACCCACAATACGGGCACATTTACGGTATGGACGGTCATAACGGATTCCAAGCTCATACATATCGTACAGGGTTCTTCTTTGTACCGGCTTCAGACCGTCACGGACATCAGGAAGTGCCCTGGAAATGATAACGCTCATTGCATAATCGATATAGGATTTTTGCATCACGTCCGCATAGTCCGTGGCAATTACATTCTCCTGTTTTGTTTCCATAATCTATTTTCCTTTCTAAAACCGGAGTCCGGTCCTTTTTCCCAGATTTCCAGTTCTCTTCTTATATAGTTACCGTTCGTGGTCTAAACGGTAACCTAAAAAAATTGTCTTTTTCCGCAATGACCTTAAACATCCAGTTCTGCATCTGTAGCATGCTCGTAAATAAACGCCTTTCTTGGCGGTACGTCGCTTCCCATAAGGATCTCGGTCACACTGGAAGCCATACGGGCATCCTCGATCTCCACACGCTTCATTCTTCTGGTCTCAGGATTTAAGGTAGTCTCCCAAAGCTGCTGGGCATCCATTTCTCCAAGACCTTTGTATCTCTGGAGGGTAAAGCTGCCCGGCTTGTGGCTGCGGCGGTATTTCTCCAGTGCCTTGTCATCATACAGGTACTCTTCCGTGCCTTTCTTCGGCATAACCTTATAAAGGGGCGGCATTGCAATATACACATGTCCCTCGTAGATCAGCTCTGGCATAAAGCGATAGAATAAAGTAAGCAAAAGTGTGGAAATATGGGCACCATCCACGTCCGCATCCGCCATGATCACGATCTTGTCATAGCGAAGCTTGGTGATGTCAAAATCATTTCCATACCCTTCGGAAAATCCGCAGCCAAAAGCATTGATCATGGTCTTGATCTCTGCGTTTGCCAGAACCTTATCAATGGTGGCTTTCTCCACATTCAAAATCTTACCGCGGATTGGCAGAATCGCCTGGTAGTTACGGTCTCTGGCAGTCTTCGCAGAACCGCCGGCGGAATCTCCCTCTACAATAAAGATTTCACAAAGGGAAGGATCCTTTTTCTCACAGTTTGCAAGCTTGCCGTTGGAATCGAAGGAATATTTCTGCCTGGTGAGAAGGTTGGTCTTTGCACGCTCCTCTGTTTTACGGATTTTAGCAGCCTTCTCTGCGCAGGATAAAACAGTTTTTAGGGTTTCCAGATTACGGTCAAAATAGAGCACCAGCTGTTCAGACATTACTTTACCAGTGGCGCGGGCTGCGTCCTGGTTGTCCAGCTTGGTCTTGGTCTGGCCCTCGAAGCGGGGCTCCGGATGCTTGATAGAAACCACAGCGGTCATTCCATTACGGATATCTGCGCCGGTGAAGTTGGCATCTTTTTCCTTCAGGACACCGATCTCACGGGCGTAAGTATTCATTACCGTAGTAAATGTGGTTTTAAATCCAGTGAGATGGGTTCCGCCTTCTGCATTATAAATGTTGTTGCAGAAGCCAAGTACATTTTCACGGAACTCGTTGGTGTACTGGAATGCCACTTCCACCTGGATTCCATCTGCCTCGCCCTTCAGATAAACCGGCTCATGAAGCGCTTCGGAATTATGGTTCAGATCTTTGATGTAGCCTACGATTCCGTCTGGTTCATGGTAAGTGATATCCTCCGGGGTATCCCCACGAAGATCCATAAAGTGAATGGTCAGGTCTGGATTCAGATAAGCAGTCTCATGAAGACGGCTCTTTACCTCTGTGGAAGAAAATCTTGTTTTCTCAAAAATCTCCGGATCCGGAAGGAAATTGACACAGGTTCCGGTCTGTCTGGTCCTGCCAAGCTTGGGAAGAAGTCCCGCTTCCAGCTCAATGGTGGGCACACCTCTCTCATAATGATCGTGATGTACAAATCCGTCACGGCTGATCTTAATATCCAGATAAGTGGACAGGGCATTTACAACGGAAGAACCAACACCATGCAGACCACCGCTTGTCTTGTAGGCAGAATTGTCGAACTTACCGCCGGCATGAAGGGTGGTAAATACAAGACGTTCTGCAGATACGCCTTTGGCATGCATATCTACCGGAATTCCCCGTCCATTATCCGTAACCGTACAGGAGCCATCTTTCTCCAGGGTTACCTCTATATTCGAGCAGTAGCCAGCCAGATGCTCATCTACTGCATTGTCCACGATCTCATAGATCAGATGGTTCAGACCTTTTCTGGATACACTTCCGATGTACATTCCCGGACGTTTCCGGACAGCTTCCAGTCCTTCCAGGACCGAAATGCTACCGGCGTCGTAAGTGTCTTTCTTTGCCATGGTGTTAATTCCTTTCTTAATTTATTTCAACGGTTATGAAAAGCGGACATACTCGTCCGCTTTCTCCAATTTCTTATGTTCAAACATTCGTTCTATATCATACCCCAGTTTATGGTATTTTTGCAAGTAAAATTTCCCTTTTGTATTTTGTACAAAATTTTTTAATATGGGAAACCCACATATTTCCTGGCTTTTTTCGAAGTTTTTCAAATTTTTTGCAAAAAAATAAAAAAAGTGCTTGCATTCTCCCGGAAAGTAAGATATACTAAGCGAGTCGGTTGACAAGGCCAGTTGGTCAAGGGGTTAAGACGTCGCCCTCTCACGGCGAAAACACGAGTTCGATTCTCGTACTGGCTGCTTTATTTTCCGGCAAATTGAATACATATGTTAAGCGAACCGCTTACAAGGCCAGTTGGTCAAGGGGTTAAGACGTCGCCCTCTCACGGCGAAAACACGAGTTCGATTCTCGTACTGGCTGCTCTATTTTCCTATAAATTGAATATGTATGTTAAGCATACCGCTTACATGGCCAGTTGGTCAAGGGGTTAAGACGTCGCCCTCTCACGGCGAAAACACGAGTTCGATTCTCGTACTGGCTGCTAGAAACTTCCGAAGTGATTCGGAAGTTTTTTTGTATATAAATAAACTCTATCCAAAAATATTTTATAATGAGCCAAACATACTTTGGGAATTTAGCTCATAGCTCGTATAAGCACAAGAAGCCATAAACATATTTCCGCGTCTGCTCATATGTCTATGACTTCTTTTCTTAATTCTGCGCTATTTTGGCTTTATTACTGCTCTGCTGTTCTTTTTCACCAGAAGAGGCAGCTGTTCAGTATTTTCATCGTTACCAGAATTGATTATTTTACTGTTCCGGCAGATGTGCTTTATTTCTTTACTGTTACAACGCACTTCTTTGTAACATTTCCAGCCTTCACGGTAATGGTTACGGTTCCAGCTTTCTTTGC
>NZ_JAJBMO010000023.1 GCF_020537505.1 Blautia glucerasea
AAGCGGTTCCAACAATAGCAAAACCCTGCAAAAGCAGGGCTTTGTCTACAGTCTGTAATGCCCTGCAAGTTTACTTGCAAGGGCATTTATTTTTGCTATTTTATTGGGCGACAGCCTCTTTCAGATTGATTTTATTCAAATTCAATTTTCTTATAAAACCGCGATTTTTTAACGACCAGAAGGGCAAAGATTAAAAATATCGGAAACAGATATCCGATCAGATTCCATCTGCCTTTTGCTGTGATCAGTATATTATAAATCCCATGAAAAACCACACAGGCCCCAAGTGCACCGATGGTCCCAGTAACCATAATCCACTTCTTTCGAAATACATAAGCAATTCCACAGCTGAGTGCAATTCCGCACAGAAGATGAAGGGAACCAGCCGATACTCCACGGATCAGAATATCGTAAAAATCAGCTGCACCGTTTTCTGTAAGATAACATACGTTTTCAAATGTAGCAAATCCAACCGCGATTCCGATTGCCGGAGATATCACCTCCTGTTTATCCGGTTCAAATACCAGCAGATAAAACAAAAGCGGAAGAAACTTCATCACTTCCTCGCACACAGGAGTAATTTCCATTACAGCGGCGGCAGTGCATGCATGGTAATATCCGGCAAAAAAGCTGCTCACATAAGCTGATAATAGGCAACATCCCATTCCAAGAATCACAAATGTGGTAAATGTCCGTTGCCTCCCTTTTCGGAATAGCATGCTTAAGATAAGCGGAACTGCCAAACACAGGAAAATATTCTCAATATAGTAACTCATTCACGCTCAACCTCTCTTAGAAGGGCAAAATACATGGACGCCATCGTAAGTGTCAGCACCATATCTACCACAAAATAAAAATTAAACCGGGTATAATCTGATAAAAATTCAGATACGATGTATAATGCAACCTGCAGCCAGGATACAAGCAGCAGGATTGAGTCCAGCAGATGTTTCTTTCGTTCTCTTCTGATCACTTCCATACATCTAAGAACAATTGTCCCTTCTGTAACGGCAAAGCAAAGAGAAAAAAGCAACGCTGGCCCGAATATCTGAAAAACAAAAATCAAACACATAATCAACACCGCACAGAAAATGGAAATAACACCTGGAAAATTTCCCTTTGTGCTTCTTCTGGATAAAGAAAGAGATAGAAAGAACAGATATGCCGCCAGCCAGGAGATTTCCGCCACATAAAAGATCTGTGGGATATCCCCGGTAATGATGAGATGCAGTACATAGTAAAGTGTCCCCATCATAAAGCAGCCATAGCCGCCTGCAAGGAGCAGAAAATCTCTGCTTTTCCTCTTACAGGCGGTTACGGCAGAGGCTGCCATTGCGCTAAACAATACCAGAACCTGAAACAGGTTATCAATAATTTCAAAATTCATCGAAATGATCCCTTTCTGCTTTTCTATGTAACCGATATAAAAGGACTGTTACGCAGACTCCTATGAAAAAGCAGATTATTCCCATCACGATATACCCCTGTGCACTGTTTGTGCCAAAAATGCTGGCAGCTCCCCCAAAGACACCATCCATCCTTGTACCCTCTGTCTGAGCAGTTATCTGAGGCATTAACATGCCCAGACAGATGATTAGGAGCACACAGGCAGCTGCACATCCCATATCAATGATCCGCTGTCTGCGTTTTTTCTCTTTTTTTCGTATTTCCAATGTTCTTTTACGAATCAGTTCCATCCTTTCCTGTTCTGTTCGCATTTCCATTCTCCTTATTTCACTTTTACCTTCACTTTTTTGTACACCCCGTTGTTTGCCAGCACGTATATACTGCAGGTGCCTTTGCCTTTTGCCTTGATTACTCCCGCTTTACTTACTGTTGCCACTTTGCTGTTGGTAGTGTAATAGCGGTAGGAACTGGTGTGGAAAACCAGATTTTTGCTGCTGTTTTCGGCTTTGATCTCGCACTTCAACGTGAAAGTTTTTCCAACTGCCAAAGTAACCTTTTTCTTATTCACTTTAATGGAAGCCACGTTTGTTGTTGCAGCCTTTTTCATGGCAACATGTACGCCATTGGATTTGGCAATATAGATCTTTCTTCCTTCCACCATTTTATAAGCAGCAATAAAGTACTTATATTCACGGTCTTTCTTCAGCTTCTTATGGGTTATGGAAAGTTTTCCATTTTTGACAGTTCCAACTTTTTTATAATTTATACTGCCATCACAGTAGCGCCAGTAAACATCGTAGCCTGTTGCACCAGTATATTTCTTCCAGGAAAGAACAATGCTGTTCTTCTTTGCTTTTCCTTTTGCCAAAAATACCGGGAGTTTCAGACGGTAAACATCTTTTCCTTTCAGTTTTGACTGGTCAGCCTGCTGGATTGTGAAAGTACCTTTCTTAAATGTAATCCTATAATTCGGGTTGGCGCCTGTCTTCTGGGAAACTGTGACCGCATAGGTTCCCACTTTTTCACCAGCTTTTCGTTTCACAGTAATTCCGGACAGGGTGTCTTCTCCTACCAGACCGTCTGCTGTATAGGTAAGGACAGGATCTGCCCCGCCAACGATCTTCTTTAGATTATCAGCTGTTGCCGTTATCGCCTTTGGAGCAACGGTTACTGTAACCGCTTTCCTGTCTGCAGTATAATTCGCACTCTCAGAAAGAGATACCGTCAAAGTTGCCGTTCCTGCTCCAACAATCGTTACCGTACCGTTCTCATCGACAGTTACAACCTTGTCATTACTGCTTGCATAAGCTTTTAAACCATCGCCTTTATTGCTTACTTCCAGCTTAAAGGCTCCCTCACCATAACTCTTATCTGACACGGCAGCTGCACTAAGCCCTGGGTTTGCTTTTGTGACAACAAACTCTGCGGTTGCGCCTTCTTCTTTCAGGTTATAGTTGCTGTCTGTAATAGACACGGTTACCGTATAAATTCCTGCGAGAACCGGTGTCGCGGTTCCATTTACTTCTGTTCCATCGTTTGCTTTGCCTGTATAAATCAAAATAATCTCTGGTTTGTCTTCTCCTACCAGACCATTCAGAGCTGCGATTGCCGGGGTAATGTTTCCTTCATAGGTTCCGCCGTTTGGTGTGATTGCAACGGTAATCTCTTTCGGATTGATTGTAAAGGTTCCCTTATTAAACTTCACATTATAATTCGGGTTCGCACCTTTTTTCTGGGCTGCTGTAATCTCATAGATTCCTACATTTTCACCCTCAGTTCTTGTCAAAGTAATGTCAGAAAGGCTGTCGCCATCTGCCAGACCTTCTGCATGGTAAGACAGCTTTCCGTCTTTCTCCCCATAAATCTTGGAAGCATTGCCTGGGGTTACGGTTACTTCTTTCGGCGCAACGGTTACAACCACTTCTTTGGAAACCGCAAGGTAATTCTGGCTTTCATCCATGGAAACTGTAATCTTAGCGGTTCCTGCATTTTTTATGGTTACAGTTCCGTCTGCGCTTACTGTGGTAACATTTTCGTTATCACTTGTAAAATGAATACCGGACTCTGTATCTTCTGCATTTGCTGCAATTTTGAACACTGGATCTCCGTAAGTTACTTCATAAGTAAGCTTCGTCACCACAAGGCTATGATTAATCTTTTTAACAGTTACGGTAACTTCTTTCTGATCTTTAGTATAGTTCGCGCACTCTGCAAGGGAAACTGTTAAGGTTGCTTTCCCAGCCCCAACAATGGTTACGGTTCCATTTTCATCGACTTTTACAACCTTGTCATTACTGCTCGCATAGGATTTAGAACCGTCACCTTTATTGCTTACTCCCAGCTTAAAGGCTTCTTCTCCATAATTCTTGTCTGTCACAGCGGAAATGCTTAACTGTGGATATGCCTTTTCTACTATAAATTTAGCAGAACGTCCCTCTTCTTTCAGGCTGTAGTTGCTGTCGTTGATGGAAGCAGTCACCGTATAAGTTCCTGCCTTAGACGGTACTTTTCCATCCGCTGGTGTACCATCATTTGCTGTACCAGTATAAGTCAGGATGATTGCAGGATCATCTTTTCCTACCAGTCCGTTTAAAATGGCTGTTGCCGGGGTAATGGTTCCTTCGTAGATTCCACCGTTTGGTGTGATGGTAACGGTAATCTCTTTCGGATTGATATCAGCTGTGGTACTTGTCTGCTGTCCGTTAGCAGCCAGAACATAGTTATCTGCTGAAACGCCGCCCAGTACCAGATTTGTGATCGTAACTGTTTTTCCTTTGGCTGCATTACTGTCAGCAAATGTGCCTTCTGCACTTACCGTAAGGGTGTCTCCCTTAACCAAGCCTGTAAATACCGCTTTGCGGTAATCCAGTTCTGCATTCGCAGTTCCATCATATACCTTTTCATTTGCGACAATTCCAGAGATTACCACTTCTCTTGGCTTAATGGTATAGGTCTTCGTATCTGAAGCAACGGTAAAATCACCGTTTTCAGGTACACTTACCTTTACTTCATAAGTACCAGCATGTGTCGGAGCTTCTGTCTGCCAGGTTCCATTTACGTTGTATTCAACTTTGACATTGGCATTGCTGTTTGTTGTATATGCCAGATCTGCAGGCTGTCCATCGTATTCCTTACCCAGCGTACCTGTGATTTTTACACTTGCTGTCTGACGGCTGACATTTACTGTAATCTGGCTGTCAGCAGGTTTGTCACCGCCTGTATACTCCGTTACTCCCTGGGGATGATATGCAACAGTCAGAGTATAAGCTCCAACCGCCAACGTATCAAGATATTCTCCGCTGAACGTGATTTTATCTGCGGAAACTGTATAATCCGTTCCTGCCGTTAAAGTGGTTTCTCCATTTTTTACAGACGCTACTGTATTTCCATTCAGCATTACTTCCGCGTCCACGGAAGCTTTGGTTGTTCTTGTGTAGCCGATGGAAGAATCCACTACTACAGAATCTTTAAATACAACCACTCCATCCGAATTGATGATTGTCTGGTTTCCTGCCATGTCTGTAATGCGTGCATAGATCACATATTTGCCGCTTTCTGTCAGGGAAAGTTTATTAGCCGCGTTCCATGTGCCGTTTGCATCATAGGATTCCTCCGCACTGACCGCCTGATATTCTACAGAAGCAATTCCACTGACACTATCCGTACCTGTGATATCAACAGAAACATTATCCTTGAACCAGTAACCATAAGTAATATTCTTTAGGGAACTGTCAAATGTATTTTCCTCGATCCGGATACTGCCTGACGGCATTCCGGTGTCAATTTTGAAGGTTACTGTTTTTTTATCGGTAACGGCACCTGTTGCAGTCTCTTTCAGATAATATCCTGCAGACTGTTCTCCCTGATCCGTGTAATCCCCAAGCAAATCCTTCCAGTCTGTTTTGTCTGTCGATATCTGGTATCCGCTGTCCGGTACAAGTTTCACAAGGCTTATGTACCAGTCATTGTTACCTTTCGTTCCGGAAACCTGCGCAGCCGCTGAACTCTGCAGATAGCTGATGCTCCAGTTCTGGGAAACACCCGTGGCACCGGTAAGTGTATAGTTATCATTTCCAAGGTCTGTTACCGTTGCAGTATAGCTGTCACTTGCTTCTGTCTGTGTATTGCCTTCATAGGCAATTGCAAAAGAATCGCCCTCCAGTGCATTCGCAACCGTCGCCAATACACTCTGCTCACTTCCTGTATAAATCAGATCTGTTTTCGACCAGGTTAAGTTTACCGGAAGTGGTGCGATCGTGAAGGAAGCTTCCGCTTCTGCCCCTGCATAGTTTCCATTCTCCGGCACAACCGCTTTCACATAGTAAGTACCTGCATTCTTTGGTACTCCTCCATTTGTGGCTGCACCATCTGCTGCGGTCGTTATATCTGTACAGCCGGCATCTGTATAGTATGTACAGGTAAATCCGGAGGCGTCGTATAAAGCCGTGATGTCACTTTCACCTGACTTAACTGTTATGCTTGGTGTGTTCGCCTTCTGTCCATAGGTCCAGTCATCCATGGTCACTGTCGGATCAATTTCCATTTTTTTAATCTCAAAATCAGCACTTATGGTCTGGCCGCCAAGCGTGACTTTTACCGTATATTGTCCCGAATTTACCGGTGCGGCACCTTCACTTGCAGCACCGCTGTTGCTGCTGTTGGTCTTCGTGCCGTCTTTCAGATAATATACGATATCCGCTTCATTATCTGTCTGATAAGCAATGCCATTTGTCACGGTTGCTCCGGTATAAGTATTGCCGGAATAGTATGCATCAGCTGCTGCCAGGGTTAAATCTAATTTACCGGGATTAAATTCACAATCTGGCTTCGCCGTACATGTTGCAATGATTTTATCAGCACTTGTTGAATAACTCCATAAATGAAGATGATCACTTACGTACAGACACTTTTCAGTTGTATCATAACTTATAGAATGAGAGCCATCAGCATAAGTAATCCTTGTGCACATCTCCGGAGATGTTCCAGGGGTTGTAATTATATATGGGTATTCAACAGTACCAAATAGATAAATACTTGCAGTCCCTTGGAAGTCATCTTGTATGATAAGTTTTTTTTCGCTGTTTTTCCCCAACAAAATATCTCTACTATTATTTTCAAAGGTTACATTTCCAATCGTAATTGATACATTTTCATCACCACTATTCTCGATTGCCTCATAAAAATTTGAGATTTTTCCGCCAACAACTTTAATGTTTGGTGCCGTTATTCCGCTATCACCTTTTATCTTTGACGATGTAATGGTTCCGCCATACATATTGACAGTTCCTCCGAGAATACAAGGCACATCTCCACTTCCATTATCCAATATCGTTCCATCCTGAATATTTATCGTTCCTTTAAGATCGAACCAATAATTTTGTACAATATTTCCATAATAGTAAATAGAACCAGTTGCATTAAATTTAACATTCTTAAGGTTGACAACCCCTCCATTTCCAATTATGGGTATTGCAAAATCCGTTACACCCTCATAAGTACCGCCCTCAAAAGTAACTGTTGCATCTTTATTATTATTGATCAGAAAAGAATTATTATCAACATTCACCGTATCCTTATTAATAATCGTTAACTCTTTACAAGCATTTTCTATACTAATAAAACAGCCCTTATCATCCCCTGACATATTAATGTTTCCAGTAATCTCCAGAGTAACTTTCTCTGTAGTATCAATAGTAATGACTCCACTCTTACTAGGCTGATATGTTCCTCCCTGTACCGTATACGTTCCTCCAGAAGTGATTGTTACCTCTCCCGTCCCCGGCGAAATCGTATTCGCAGCCGCTGTTCCCACTGCCATCTCACTGCCGCTGCTAAAAAGAGCAACTCCATCCGTAAAGCCTTCTTCCACGGCATCCTCTGCCACAAATTCTTCTACTGATTCAAAGATCACATCCTCATTGTCTTCGCCGTCTCCGAATCCCTGCACGTCCTCTGCCGCCCAGACAAAAGATTCCGGTATCGCAGATGTGGTGAGCATTGCTCCTGCCAGGATCGCGGAAAATAGTTTCCGGCTCTTTTTTGCTAATTCGTTTTTCTTCATTTTGTTCCTCCCTCCATATTCCTGCTTTCTAATCCATTTCCATGTTTTTTCCGCTCTCCGTGAGGGCGCTGCTTCTGTCTGATCCGAAGACAGAATAATGTTACTGCCGTTCCCAGTATAAATGCCCCAAGTCCGATCAGAATGTAACCGCCTGCACCGTTTTGAAGTATTACCGAACCATATCCCATTCTCCCACTGCCCCTTTCCATTTTCTTCTATACTATATAAAAGGCACCAAATCCAAAATCCTCTCACTAAAAATGAAAAAATTTAAAATATTTTATTTTTTCCATAGAAAAAACCGCCACATTTCATCTGTGACGGTTTCTAATACTCAAATCCATTTTTCCCCAGAAGCTCTTTCAGACTCTTTTTCCCTCTGTGAACCAGATTTTTAATCTGGCTTTCTGACCTGCCCATAACTTCTGCAGTGCCCTGGTAGCTCATGTCCTCGAAGTAAACCAGGTACAGAGCTTCCTGGTATTCCGGTTTTAGTTCTTCCATAGCTTCATAAAGCTGCTTCTTCCGTTCATTTTCAAACAGGCTTGTCTCAGCCAGAGCCTCCCCCGGCAGCTCGAAAGGAAGTTCTTCCAATCCAATATATACTCTGTGTTTTTTTATCGCATTTCCTGCAAGACGCCTTGCTGTCTTATATAAATAGGCGCGGAAACTGCCATCCTCCGATACCGACCGCCGCCTCACAAACATCTGCGCAAAGGCCTCAATCATCAGATCCTCCGCCTCATGGATATCCTTCACATAACTGTTCAAAAACAGTACCAGCATATCCCCATGCCTATGCACCAACTCATCTGCCGCTGTTTTCTCCCCATTCCAGAAGCGCTCATACAGGACTTCATCTATAATCATATGTTCTCACCCGAATCCCGTAATTTTTCCCAAGCATAAATAATGAACGACTGTTTAATCAAAATTTATCATACCATATTTTACCACGATTGTCCTGTTTATTTCCAGATATTTCATTTTTTCTGAATAGTCCCAAAGCTAGGGAGGGTGTGACCAAATGGATCACACCCCCTTGTGTAAAACCAATTTCTTCTCCTATCTCAGCAATTGCAAATGCCAGATCAACACCCTCACGTCCAGTTTTATCTTCCACCTGGATAGAAACCTTGTTCTTTTCCAGAAGTTTTCTGACTTCTGACAGTAATTTTTCATCCTGCCAGGCGCTCCGTCCCAGTTCTTCCAGTTCCATGTCATACAATTTTCCTATCATACTGTCCATAATGTTCCGAACCTGCTCTGGTTCCAATTCTCCCTTCTATGAGCATATTTAAACTTTCACACCTTGTTGCAAATTTGAATACACAAAAAAAGAGACCAGAACTCTCATTCCAGTCTCTTCCATTCACATATCTTACCATACTTCTTCAAAAATCTCCGAATGATTGGTACAAAATTGGTACAAACTCTCGAAAATTGGTACAAAGCATAGTGTTATTTTTTGATATTCTTTTATTAATACAGTTTAGCACCAGCTGGTATGTGGTTATCAACCATCAGAAGGTGAAGTTTTTCTTCTCCCTCTTCCTCGTGGATTGCACTGAGAAGCATTCCGCAGGATTCAATTCCCATCATTGCTCTTGGCGGCAGGTTTGTAATTGCGATCAGTGTCTTGCCAACCAGTTCTTCTGGCTCGTAAAATGCGTGGATTCCGCTTAAAATGGTGCGGTCTGTGCCAGTTCCATCATCCAGTGTAAACTGAAGGAGCTTTTTGCTCTTCGGAACTGCAACACACTCTTTAACCTTAACGGCTCTGAAATCTGACTTGCTGAAAGTATCAAAGTCCACATAATCAGTGAACAGCGGCTCAATCTGTACCTTGGAGAAATCAATTTTCTCTTCAACTGCAGGTGCAGCCTGTGCTGAATCAGTGCCATTTTTTGACTTTGAGGAAGCCTTGTCAGCATCAAGAGATCTCATTGTCGGGACGAAATCGTCCACTCACGACTTAAATCCATTTTGTAAATCTTACCGCCTATAAATGGGCTTTTATTCAACAGCTTTACACCATTCCCACTTGTTTCGTGAAGGTAAAAATGAGGTTTGGTGTAAAAATTGGTGTAAATGGTGTATATCCTTATTTAGTTTTGGGTTTTATAGCATTGCTATCAGTCCTGTGTTTCATTCTACCACTTTCTCGTCATAAAGTAAAGAAAGCACACACCGCATCTCTACGGCATATGCTCTCTTTCTGATTCTCTGACTATTTACTGATTAAATTGTAATTCCAACCCCTCAAACTCTGACTTTCTTAATTCCTTTGTTACATCTGTATAGATGTTCAATGTAGTAGATACATCTTTGTGTCCGAGTGCGTCCTGAATGACTTTCACATTCACTCCGGCTTCACACATTCTTGTGGTAAATGTATGTCTGAGAGAATGACAGCTAAAGTGTGGAAGTAAAACCACCGGATTATCATTTTCTAAAAACTGCTTATCATTACAGTTTCGTATAATGCGACGAATTGCTTTATTGAGCGTTGCTTGGTGCTGTGGCTGACCAAAACGGTTTACAAAAATGAAATCCGTATATCCATCAACCGTAGCTTCACAATGCAGTCCAAGAAGTTCCTGCCTTTCTTTTTCCATTAAAAATGCTTCTTTCACAAATTCAAGCATTGGAACTTGTCGCATACCTGCCGGTGTCTTGGTTGTATTCACATTGAAATAGCAACCTTTCTTGCTTCCTTCGGTTCTGTGGTCATAATAAACAAGCGTATGATTCACATCTATAATGCTTTCCTCTAAATCTATGTCACACCACCTGAGTCCGGTCAATTCGCCCACACGCAATCCAGTTCCGACCATAACCGCAAATATTGGATACCAATACTGTGCTTCCGGTGTGTTCTTCAGATAGTTAAGAAAAAGTTCCTGCTCCGGTTTGGTTAATGCCCTGCGTTTTTCAGTCTTAAAACAATGTGATTTTTTCAATTCACGCAAAACATTGTCCGTTGGATTGCTTCTGATATAATCATCATCTACTGCCATTTCAAAGACCTGATGCAGAACGGTATGTATGCTATCAATCGTTGCGGGTTTCAGATGTCTTTCATCAACAAGACTGTTGTAATATCTTTTTATATCAGTCTTTTTTATAGACATTATGAATTGAGAACCAATCTGATTACGCACGAATGTCTCGTACATATATTTGTAATTCTCAAAAGTATTATTCTTTATTCCACGTTTCAAATCTCTCCAAAGTTCATACATATCGTTAAGTGATGTATAGCGAGCTTCTGCCTTGATACCGTCTTTCTTGTCCTTGTCAATTTCATCTTCCTTATATCTTAAATCATCCAAGTTCCTTGCATAAATACAATGTCTTTTACGGTTCTCATCTGTCCATCGGAATTGATAAGTACCGTCTGGACGTTGCGATTCCCCTTTGCGGAGAACCTTTCTTGATTTATCTTTTCTTTTAGTATTTGCCATTGTGTTACCTCCTAGAATTCTGTGCTTGAGTCAATAAACTCCTCTAACTTCTCTCGTATAATTAAAAGCCTGTCGCTTCTTGCAATTCTGAAACTGCAATCCTTATCCATCAATAATGCCTTTAATCTTCGCTCTCCAATACCTGAATAAGCAGCCGCTTCCTCGACCGTAAGACATTTCTTTTCCCAAATCGGTATATCCTCCGGTGGTTGCAATAGCTGTTGCTGATATTCATAAAGTTCAGAACCATCTATTTTGTACATCTACATTCCTCCCCTCAAATAGAACACATCTGGTCTAAATATTCTTCAAATTGTTTGCGTTTAATTAGAGTTCTTTTCCCAATTTTCAATATAAATTGTTTTGCTTCCGGTTGCTTTGTAAGTTCTCGTATTGTTTCTCTACCAATGCCCGTATATACATACATTTCATCAATAGAAAGTGCTATCTTATGCCACAACGGAACGCTCTCGCTTTTACTGGAAAACCACTCATCACTCAATCTGTTCATCATCTGCACCTCCCTTAAATTCCGATGTCTGAATAAATTTCTCGAATGCTTTTCTCTTGATAAATCTGCGATTACCCATCCACAATACAAATGGGCAGGCATATAGATTTGTTATTTCAATCAGTTTTTTCTCACTGATTCCTGTATAAAAAGACGCTTCTCTTATGGTTAATATAGGCTTATGCTCTAATGGCATTTCTTTTTTGCTTTGCATTTCGTCCTCCTTGTATTGATGGCATCAGTATATTCATTTTTCTGCGATAAGCCCATTATGCAATCGGACTCATCGCAGATTTGACTTTTTACTATATTGAATACTGCCTTTCGAGGTATTCCTCAAAGGATTTTCTCTTGATTACCCTGCGGCTTCCTATCCATATCACAAAAGGACAGTCCTCCGATTCTGACATCTCATATATCTTATTGGCACTTATCCCTGTGTAAATTGAAGTTTCCGTTACCGATAAAACAGGTTTTAACCAAAGCGGGATGTCATAACTTACAATTTCATATCTTTTCTTAGACATTCTGACACCCCTTTTCTCTTGCGTTGCACTGTCTTTCGGTAATCACATAATCCCAACCGGTTTGATTGCATTTATCACAATGGTCTTTGACCTTAGCAAACGGGTCAAGGCGACGCACGATATAATCAGGATTGTGAATATAATCTTTCAGGCACTTTTGGCAAAGGCAACGGATATTTTCTTTCTTTTCTTCCTTATAAATCCAAAGTCCGAAAGTCTTTTTAAGCGTTATATTTATCCGCCTTAAAAGCTGCTCATCTTCAATCGTTCCGATGTAATCTCTGAGTTCATCTTTGTTTACTGTCTGAAGTTGCTCCAGTAGAACCATTGACGGCTTCTTGAGTCCAAACTCCTGACCGAGCAGGATATGTGACGGCAGGTATCTTTTCTTGATAACGCCTGTTACAGCAGCCACAATAATTGTTGGTGCGTTTCTGTTATAATCATCTGCCTGAATTACAAGTACCGGTCGTGTTCCGCTTTGTACCGAACCTGTTCGTGTTCCGAAGTCGTAGTAGAATAAATCCCCACGGCAAATTGTTTTTTCTTTCATATGTAAAACCTCACATTTCTAAATATTTTGAAGTGTCATTCGTATCCGGAATGAAATAACCCCTTCACTCATTGCACAAAAGGGTTCATTTTGGACACCCAAAATCAGAGGTTCTTATAAATTTTCTTAAAACTCTTCTTTGCCGCTTCAATAGACTTGCTGACAGAACTGTGATAAGTTCCTTCTTCTGCTGCTATTTCACGACAACTTTTACCCTCAATGACAAGCTTATACAATCTTCGTTCCTGAGCTGGTTTCATCATTGAAAGCACTATTCTAACTTTCTCAATTTCACGCAGACGCTGTAATTCTTTCCTTTCTGCAATTTCTTCTGCTTCTCTGAGTTCAAATGGGTCAACAAAATCTAAGAATGCTTCATTATGGAATTGCTCAAATAAATCATCTTCATAACAAAAAGCATCTAAATGTCTTGCATCTCGCATTTCACATCTATGAGTTTCTCTGTTATCGTCAATAATCACTTTTCCCTGTGCCATAGACAGCAGGACAAATGGAGTGTATCTGCTGATAATATCCGGATATTTATCCCACAGTTCTTCTTCGGTAAGTTCAGTAATAACTGCCCATTTTTCTGTGCCGGTATATCCGTCATATTCATATTTGAGGTTCATAAGTTTGCAATCTCTTGCAAAAAGTTCTTCCTGATTATTTAATTTGTTGTTCTTTGTCATTTCCGTAATCTCCTTGAATTTGAATTTTTGAATTGGTTTGAAATCAAAAATTCGGAGATTACGGGTATTTAGCTATCTGGCACTGCCAAACGGTATAAAACATAAAAGTCCTTTCCCAAGTAAGGGAAAAGACCTAATACTGCACGAAGCATAATCGAATAAAACAGCAACAAAAAAAGCACCGTCGAATCTGGATAGCAAAGAATATTTCTATTCTTCACTTATCCGGCTTCGTACGGTGCTTGGTAGTTTAGCAAATAAATTGCTTATCTCCGCTTACTCGATTAGAAATCGTTTCGATATTTACTTGTAATCTTATCTTCATCGCCTGCAATTCCTGCCATATCCGTTCCTACGGATTCTGCGGAAGTAAGCAAGATTTAAAATGTGGACATTCTTGCATTTCTGACACTTCACACTCAAATGTCCGGTTGCGTCTGAAAAAACTCTTTGTATCCTGAACCCGCAAGTCGGGCAGAGAATATCACGCTCTTTCAGACTTTCTGCTTCTACTCTTGACAGAAGCAATCTCTTTTGTATTTCAGGTGCTACCTGAGTCTGTAACCTCATTGTGAAACACCTCCCAAATTTAACTCATTGGAAATGTACTCAAGGATATTGTGATACTCAAATAGCCCCATATCTCTCAATCTGATAACCAAGGCTGTATAAGATACTCCGATATAAGCTGCCATTCTGCGGATAACTGCTTTATCCTTTGAAGTAATGGTATTATCGCCATAAACTCTTATCGGATTTGACTGATTATATTTCGCCAAGGCATTTTCAATAATTCTTCTCGGCATAAGAAGCGAAGCTCCCATTGTATCTGCCTGCCACTCAACAGACGCAAACATCTGAGCCAGTTCCTCTTTGGAATAACTACGCTCACTGTCATACTCTGCATGAAAGCGTCCTTCACTCGGCATTGCATACATCTTACTCAAGATATGATGTGACGCTTCGTGTGCCATTGTAAATCTGCGACGTCCCTGCTCCTTTTCAGCAAGAAGAAATTTATCAAGTACGATGGTATCTTTCGGGAAAACAAAGGGAATAATTTTTCCGTCCTGATGTACCAGCAGTGGTGTTGCTCCATCTGCCAGAAAACCAATCCTGCCTGCATCATCTTCTGCGAAAGAAGCGTATTCAATTCGTAACATAAGAAATTCTGTAATGAAATGTTCTATGTCGATGGATTGAATCACTCGATTGCTAAACTTATTAGCATAAGCTGTTATCAAGCCTTCGCTGATTTCTTCCAACTCGGCTCTTGACATATAAATACTCAAGTTGTGTCCACCTCCGACTCCACCTTGTCCGGCGGTGCAACTCCTCCGGCAAAGTTCTGTTGTATTTCCGCACTATCCAAATTGATTAGATAGCGAATTCCTTCAAGTGTTCTCATTCGTCTGTCCTCTGCTATAGTTCTTTGATGATGTGACAAGCCACACCCTGAATGCAGCACTCATCTACAATGATGTCTTTCATCTTCTTATTTTCCGGATGGAGAATGATTTTCTTATTCTCATCATCTCTGAAGTAACGTTTCAATGTATTCTGATTATCCACAAGGGCAACTACTATATCGCCCTCATTGGCTTCTACCTGCTTTTTGACAACCACAAGGTCGCCGTCATCAATCCCTGCTTCAATCATAGACTGACCGCTTGCTCTTAATATAAAGAAATCTCCTTTGCCGAAAATAGCAGTAGGAAGTGATACATATTCTTCAATATTTTCTTCCTCATACTGAGGACTACCACAAGGAATAGAACCTACAATCGGTGTCTGTGTCTGTTCGCCACTGTACTTACGGGTCACATTGGTGCGAATCTCCTGCCCGTCGTACTCAATCATATTCTTCTCAGCCATTTCTACCAAGTATTTGTATGCTGTACCTCTGGCAATACCAACAGCTTCAGCAATCTTTGTAGTCGATGGGGATTGTCTGTTTTGCAGGTAATAATCCTCGATATATTTTTTTATCTCACTCATAAGTTCAGGACTCTTGCTTCTCATACCTGCACCTCGCTTTCTTTTCTATCGGAAGCAGTTTGCTTTCGATAGTTTTATTATACCTGATACGAAAAATTTTTCAAGTAGGTTTTTCGCAAAAGAAAAGAGGTGTCGCAATTTGCTAACACCTCAAAATTTCTTTGCTTGCACTGAAATCATTAACTCCAATGGCTTACTATTTTTCTCTATCCTCATCTTTTCTTATACAATACAAGTTCCGGATTCTTACCGTCTTCTTCATAAGTGCAAATAAGAATAAAATCCATATCTGCAACAACGCCGAAACATCTATCGCCGCCGTATTCACATTCAAGCTGATTGCCCAGATATGTCTTTGCCTCATTCAAAAACTTAGCCGCTTGCCCATTCGGAAGCCGGTACTCAAGATTCACATACTTTCCCACAAGGGTATTCAGTTTTTCCACCTTTGGCATTCCGTCAACATTCAATTCGTTAATTTCATTGATTAACTTTTTCTTGAATTCTTCAAACTGACCGTTATCACTAAGCTCATCATATTTCTTCCAGTAATCCAAAGTAGGAAGCAGCTCTTTCATATAAGAACGGGCTTGTTCCTCCGTGAAATTCTCGCTTACCATATTCTTAACACAAACTTCAATCAAATCGTCCATATCATTGTAAGTATATGTTCCATCGGCATAACACCACTTACAATAGTCCTCGTTGAAAGAACCGTCGTGATTGTGTCCGATAATATCATCATCTTCAAGCGGCATTCCGCAGCATTGACAAATAAGCTTTCTCGGTGAGCCTAAAAGTGTATTTATGGAAACATCTAATACTTTTGACAGCAATTTCAATGTTTCCGTATTCGGAACTGTTTCTCCGTTTTCCCAACGTGAAACTGCCTGACGACTTACAAAAACTTTTTCTGCAAGCTCATCCTGCGACATTCCCTTTTGAGTGCGAAGTTCAAGTATAACCTGTTTTGTATCCATTATGCAGTACCTCCCTTACACCTTTATTATAGTCTCACGCATTATCTCAAACAAGCAACTCGCAGTTGCTGTCCTTATTACTCAGCTTTTTCGTTCACGGCTAACAAATTTTCACAATAATAGTTTGGGTCGGTTGTATCCGCAGACGGATAAACTTCAAACTCCACGCCCTCGGCATATTCATACTGCGAGCTTTTCAAGAAGATTCTGCCGTTTCTTGACATCGTATGCTTTGGAGTGTTAGATTTCCTGTTCTTTGTTTTCTTTTTGCTGCATACCCTCATCGGCTTGTGCAATCATCTGCCTGTACTGTTCTTTCACACTTTCCGGTGCAAGTATTTGTACCTTGCCATTAAAGCCAAACACCCAACCAAAAAAGGTCGGACTGGCTGATACTTCGGTCTGTACTCTGAAAGAAGTCATATCATACGCAAGGGTTGTCACATCTTCTCCAAAACGGTCAACCATTGTTTTCATCAAGCTGTTATCACACCGTAAATCCACAAGAACTTTCTCGCCTGAGAACATAAAGAAAACTTCCTTTGTGTAATTCTCAATATCAAAATCATCCGGCATAGGAATAATATCTTTATCCAATATCTCCGGCTTGGAAGCAATACGGTCTACCCTGAAATTGATAACCTTGCTTTTCTTCTCTGAATATCCGAGAACATAATAATAGTCCCCACACCAGAGAAGTTTATACGGGCTGAGCTTATACACTTCGCCCTTGTTCTTCAGAACCTTTTTCTTTAATCCGGTATAATCATAATACTGAAAAGAAATCTGTTTACCTGTATTGATGGCATCGTTTATAGCGTCAATGATATAATATATCTGCTCATTATCCGGCTTAATTCGATTGACCACATAGTTATTACGCTTCAACTTTGCCACCTGCCCCGGACTGGTCATCGTATGTATCTTCTCAATCAGCGTTTTGCTTTTCTTCTTTGTAATAAACTTCGATGACTCCACTGCATCTATCAGCAGTTTCAGTTCCGGCAATTCAAACTTACGACTGGCTACAAAGTATTTGCTCTGAGTAGAATGGATAGTAACAATATCCATTCCAAACTCCTGAAGTGCAGCAATATCTTTTGTGACCGTCGTTCTATGTGCAGATATTCCGTATTCATCATTCAATATATTGATTAGCTGCGTCGTCGAAAGCGGATGTTCCTCGTCCGTTCGTTCCTCTAATATTTTCTTTAAGTATAATATTCTCGGCTTTGTTTCCATTGTTTGCCCTTTCCAAGCTATTACTCATATAGTCCTTTGAACATTTCTCCCTGTATCACGCTGATTTGTTCAGTCGGAATTACTGTTTCATCCTGCATAATCAGTTTGCGTTCAAATTCATCAATCTTTTTCACTATGCCGGAATGCGTGAGATATGCTCCTCCGGATTTTTTATCATCAGGCACGAAATAAGTTATTGATATTTCCTGTTCTGTGCCGATATTATCTCTAATCATATTTAATTGGTCATTTAATTTCATAATGACTTCATCGCTTAACTCTAACCGTTCATCTGTTAGCCTTGCAGTCTCTTTAATGGCTGCATCGTGTCCTGTAAGTGCCGCAAAAGGTGCAAACTGTGCTGCTCTGTCGTGAAGTGACATACGAGGATGGTTCTTCGATGTCGGATTCGGCAGATTGATTATATCGTCATAGGAATGTTCATCCATCTGTTACAGCACCTCCTTTGCTCGACAAACTTGAATTTATAGTCCTCTCAAAACCAATTTGCTTTTTCTTCTCGAAATACGGGAATATCACTATCTCGATATGGATTGTAATTATGAAGATTGCAACCAAACTCTTTTAATGATTTTATTTTGTTATCCTGTGTCCATACAATTAAAGATATTCCGTCAAATTCTTCAACATTTCCATTATTCATTTTGCTTTTAAAATACCACTCCACGATTGTTTGATTGCCTTGATGAAAAAATTGCTTAATCTCCCAGACAAGAACACTTCCGCGTGTATTCCATTCGTCAAACCAGTGCTTTACCGTTTTGCGGTTTTCATATTTAGGACTCCAACTCTCAGTATATACAACATCATCTGTAAAAATATTGTCAATTCCTAAATCTGCTTTCTTAATCCACATATCAAACCATAATCGGATAATTTTTTCTCTCTCGTTCATAAAGTACCTCCATAACTTTCGATTTTTCGTTCTCAGCGACTTCCCAATAAATGGGAATTTTGATACCTACAATTCTTTAACACCTAACTGGTATTATAAAGTGTTACGATAAAATCCGCAATGCCTTGATTTTACTACAGTTTTGGCAAGTGAGCTTTCCCTTAGACTTTCCCTTATGTTATATCCTTTTCCCTTGTGTTACGACACCTCATAAGGGCAAAAACAAGGGAAGCAAAATCCGGTAACAGCTAATAACATTATATAAATCACATAATCGGCTGGAACTGGTCAAGATGCTTCTACAACTGAAACAGATAAGAGAAAGGACTTTGCAATATGAATATCGTTCATGCAGAATATAATAAATATCACAACATCATAGACATCAATTATTACAATGGCTACATACTTCGGATTGACTGTGGCAAGGCAGAAGATGGATTGATTACTACTCCTAACTCTCAACGAATGTTGGATGCACTGGCGATTGACAATCCACTAGAATATGCCCGTTTGTATCTTGATTCAGAAATGCAAGATTGGGTGAATGCGATGAATATGGAATGGTATAGCACTTGATAAAAGAACATAAAAATGAGAAGAAATCTGTCAAAAGTATTTCTATAAAATACGATATTTCTTTAGCCCTTCCATAAATAATGAAATAGAGCCGATAACTCACAATCGAAATAACGAGTGATTCATCGGCTCTATATTTTATGGTTATGGATATCATGAGTATCGCTTTATATGCAATTGCTATTTTGTTAATTCCCAATATTTATGACCCATAAAGAAGATTGTTAATTCGTTTTGATCTACTTCTATCTCAAAATTCACGCTATTATCTCTCTGTTCCACAAAAATCATATTTGAGGAAGATATGCTATATAATGCATTGCCACAGGTAATACCCAATTCGGGCATATCTTTGTTTACAACAAGTCCTCCATTTTCTTGAAAGGTAAACACTTCCTCTGCATTTGCATTCTTCCATGTACCAATAATATTTTTTTTATTCTGAATGTGCTTTATTTTTCCAACACATACAACGATAAGTATAGCTACACTTACAATTAAAGCAATGCCTACAACACTCTTTGCCAATTTCTTTTTATTCAATTTCTATTATCTCCATTTTTAGTTTCTTTAAGATTGAATGATTCCATATTGCTTAATTCAGTATCTCCATGAATTTCTAACATTGATACGCTTCTCACAGGAAATAGAATAGGAGAGATTCATTCATAAATAATTAAATCATTCATACTTACCTGAATTTGTAATGTTTTTCCATATTTTCTCATAATTATCTACTATAGTTTTTTCTGAGGTCAAAAATGCAAACATAGATATACTTGAATAGAGAGTTTCCGCCGAATCAAAAACCACACAACTTTCATCATGAGTTAGATTTCTCTTTGAATATATTTCCGATACAGGCATAAATGAATTTTCTTCCTCTTTGGTGTATTTATACCCATCAATACATCCTAGATTTTTTAAAAATATTAAATAAGTATCTTCGGTCTTCAGATATTGCCATCCGTTAGTGTAAAATTCTTCACCTCTAACAAATGATACAGGTTCTATAATGTAAATACAGTCACCTACTGAAAGATTAGCAGAATTATCCTTATAGATTTCCTCTATTTTTACCATTGTTTTTGTTGATCGTAAACTCATTTCACGAGAATTTGTTACAGTTATACGAGCTATTAAAGAAGAATCTTTTTCCATATCATCCAATGAGTAATTACTTTCATTGTTAAAGTAAGAAGTTTTCTGCCCTCCTGTATAGAAAATTTCCATAGCTGTATTTTCTGATAAAGCAATATCAGGATCATGAACCCCTGTAGTTGTTTTTATCCCAGTCTTTCCATAGAATAAGGCTGTCACCATACAAATGATTACAACACAGATAGTTAATACAAATTTCTTCATTACATCAACTCCTTAATTTTACCAAATTCCATGCATATCTTCTCATCCGCTAATATTTCAATATCTTCTTTATTATGGCTTGTCAGTATAGTAATGGTATCATTCTTTTTTTCTTCCAATATACGTTCACGAAATAAATCAATGCTATGCTGATCCAATGCGTTAGTTGGCTCATCCAAAAGCAAAATTTTTGGATGTTCCATCAGTGCTTGACAAAGAGCTAGTTTTTGACGCATTCCTAATGAATATTTATTTACTTTTTTCTTTGATTTGGGATCAAGACCAAAGTATATCATTATTTCATATATTTCTTCATCTGATACAATTCCTTTTATATTGGAAAGCATTTTCAAATTTTCAAATCCTGAATACATACTCCAAAAAGAAATATTTTCAATAACAGCTCCTAAATCTGGTAAAACATCCATATCTTTATGTAATGCCTTGTGATTATATTTTATGTATCCTTTGTCTGTATTTATAAAACCTGCAATGGCTCTGAGTAGCATTGTTTTACCTGAACCATTTTTACCATATATTCCATATATTTTACCAGATTCAAATGTATAACTGATATCATCAAGCACTTTTTCACCTTTAATTGACTTTGAAATAGATTTTACATATAAATTCATGGATATCATTCACCTCACAATATTTGTTTTTTTTCGCAAAGAAATTTACCTATCCACACCAAAACAGCGGATGATATAACTGAAATGAGACAGCTTGACTTAAAATTCAATAAATCTATATTGCTTGTAGTCCATTCGTAATTTTCTTCGACATAATATATAATAAGCTTGTTATGCCAATTAAATAAAGGAATATGTAGCAAGGAATAATGCCAAATTTTCCATATAACATTTCCCATTGAAAAATAAAATCCACACACCATTACTGGAATAAAAAATACAATAAATGCAACGATGTATCCTATAATTGAATCTTTCCAAAATGAAAACAAATAACTAATCATTTGCAAATGAAAAATCTCTATCAATAGCATAAAAATAACTTTGAAATCTTCTAAGCCATTAGAGGTATGCTCTACAAAAAGAAAAAACAAATAATCGGAAACAACTACAATACAGTCACGTAATATCATTTTTATTAATATATCCTTATAAATTATGTGTTTTTTCCCATAACGAGGAAGTAGAATTACCATGTTATCATTTGCATCATTAAATAAGTCCATTGTAAGATAACAAATCTCAAGGATAAACAAAATCGCAAAAAATGATAAAGATATAAGGTCAAACGAATGATCTATTAGTATTCCCCCAAAATATATTTGTGAACGTACTCCTTCTGTTATTGTAACCAGACTATTATGAAACCCCAAGTACACATTAGCATAAAAATATCTAATTACAAATGTTATAAGTGATACTAGTAAGCATTTTCCAACATTAACATTCAAAATTTTTTTCTTATATAACTTCATAATTTTTTATTTTTCTCTGTATAATGCCAATACTTAATCCAAAAATAAGCAATATCAGAACAATTTCTCCTATTATATTTCCATGAACATTAGGCATAATATAACCTTGTATAGAGAATTCATTTAGCCCAAAGACAGAAACAATCAAATTAAAAACAATATAGAATATAAACAAAGCACCAGGTATCTTTGCGAAATATAGAACTTTCATTTTGTTATAATATGAAAGAGCATAAGCTAAGATAGCTAATCCCGAGCCAAAAATTCCGTAATTAAAAATGTATATTAGATTATATAAAGTTGGATGTTGCAATCTCACCATATCAAGAAAATTGTCAGCGTTATATGATACCAAACCTATAGCGTAATCAGGTTCTCCCCAAGCACTGTCATATCCATGTATTGGATATGTCAAGTGGCATAATAATAAATTTATGAGCATTGGTATTGTTATTGTCAAAAAGGTTACAATCAGAATGCCAAATAATTTTCCTGCTAAATATTTCTTTTTCCCGATTCTTTGAATAAGTAGGATTGAACTATTGCTTTTTTCTTCTCTTATTAAGGAAAGTGATGCAATAATTGTTGCATAAACAGGCAATAACAGATACATTATATATGGAATATATGCCGCTTCAGTGCCCTGTAATACGAAATTTTCATTTGCTGAACGAATAAATTGATAACTTTTTCCTATATCATTTTTTACACATAAAATATACGAAGCAATATTTAAAATCATTAGAGCAATAAAAACAACTTTATATTCTGCACGATCAATACAATGTTTGATTTCTATAAGAACCATTTTTTTCATAATCTTTACCAAAAGGGCATAAACCCACGAAGAGGTTTATGCCCATCCCTTCTGTTATCTAAAATCTACATTTCCACTTACAAATGCAGTTGATAATTGAGATTGATAATTTTCCATTCCCATACCGACCTGTGTGTTAGTAGAATTATAACCGCTCTTGGTAAAGATTAAATTACAAGATCCTGTTCCAACACCCTGCTTATACTTATTAGATATTTTACTCTTGCTGTTATTGACAGCCCAGAAATTTGCGTAAGAGGTATTGGTAATTGCTGTTACCTCATTTGTGATGTAATCATCGGATGTTGTTTTTGCATGCATAGAGGTAAAGTTATTAGTCTTATTCAGTTTAAGTGCATAAGCGGTGTAAGATGCCGCCTGAGAATATGCTGCTGAAGAAAGAAATACACATCCTGCACAAAACAAACCAATACCTACTTTTGCAATCTTCTGTTTTAAACTTTTTAACATCATAGTCAATTCCTCCCAATCTTATTTTTTTAACTGCGTTGGTACTTTTGGTTCATACAACAAACCACGGCACAATGAATTTGCATTACTTCGAGCAATAGCAGTCACTGCCTGAAGTACGAGACGGGCACTTTTCTGGGGTGCCTTGTTTACTTGCTTATTGTCCATCGTTTTCACCCCCCCCCTCCTTAATTGTCTGACAATTACAGACAACTTTATTTGTTTACCATGGTATGTGCTTAATATAACAGAGTATTTAATTTTTTTCAATCCCTCTATGCACGAATGGTAGCCCAACATGCACGAACTGTTCTACATATAGGTATAAAACCGAAAAGATGGCAGATAGGTTAAGCACCTACCTGCCATCTTTAATCTATATATTTCAGAAATAATGATTAATTATTGTCAGTCTCATATATAGATTTATAACGCTCTCGATCAACTGGAATAATCTCATTATCATTAGCATCTTTATATGTAATAAACTCATCGTATTCTGTAACTGATTTTTCCTCTGAGACAGAATTAATAGAATACATATTCGAATCGTTACACATTACATTTGAATTTGGACCAGAAATTAGTAACGAACCATCCTCTTGTGCATATGCCAAAAAGATATAAATGGAATTTTCGGAAGGCAGTGAATCATTCTCAAACAGATAAATAGCATCTTGTTTTTCTGAAATTCCGCCTTGTTTAACAATAGGAATAGGTTTATCTGTAATAAGTTCACCTTTTATATTTTCGAGAACCTGAATAGTATAATTAGTGTAAGGCGAACCGACCTCCTTAGGATTTCCTTTTTCATCTTCAGTCGTTATAACATTTCGATACTCGGTTCCATCGCAACTGACAACCTTTGCTACAAATACGTAATCACAGATACCAACAGCTTCGCGAATGTTATCAGTATCATATACAAAAGATGCGTGCATCTGGTGGATTGGCAAGTTAGATACATTTGTATTCAGTTGACTTGCATTATTTTTGGATGCACATCCTGTAAAAAACATTCCTACGATAAGAACAATAGACAAAATACCATAGATAATCTTTGGATTGAATTTCACATAAGATATGAGTCCGACATAACTAAGCTCTTTAATAGCAAAATTAAACTTAAAATCAAATTTTTTGTACTGATTTCCTGTTTTATTAGATGTATATAGTTTCTGTTCAAATTCAGCAATATGCTCATCTAACTCACTAATTCTGTCTCTAATTTCAGAACGCTCTAACTGTCCACCTGCTTCCTGAAGGACTTGAAGGATTGGTTTAATAAGGTATGATACTTGTTCTTCTGTATTTAAATCGTCATAAAACATATTTACATTTACACCTCTCATTTACTGTGCATCAGGAATACGTAACTGATTATTTACGCCTTCAATTTCAAACTGATTAACCGCTTTGAAAATATTGTTTTCGGGAGTGTCAAAATCAATAAGTTCAATATAGAGGTCTTTCTGCGTTCTATCCTCACGGTTAAGAATAAATCCATCGCAGAGCAACTTAAATACAGCTTTGTTTGCTTCATAAATCGTACCGGAAATATTACGCAGCATTAGAATGACACTATCCACCTCACTCGGTGTGATACCGTCTTTCGCATAGCGATTATAGAGGTATTGCTTCAGGTCGTCCGTAAGCAGAACCTCCGTCCTTTCTCTGTGTATCTGGTCGCCGCTGACATAGGTGTATTCCTCGTCTTTGAACAACTCCATTATTGACATTTCCAATGCGTGTTCATTAAAATTTGCCATTGCGTTCACTCCTTTTTATCGGCATATATCTCTTTCAATATTTGCTTATGTCGCTGTTCCATTTCATAATCCTGATATTTCAGTCCCAATTTTGCAAGCATTAGAGTTCCCTCCATATCATCTATATTTCCATAACTTACTGCACGGCTCACTCCAGTCAATGCCCCAAGTATTAGCCTTGTGCAATCAAGAGCAAAATCTATCAACTCCTGAATATCAGGATATGTAACTGGATTTTTATCCCACACCTTTTCTTCTGTTAAAATATGTTTTTCGTCATTATGAGCATATATTTTATTTCTTTGAACACGAATATTCTCTTGTTTCTTGCTAAGAGAACAAAAACGCTTTTGATATAATTCTAAAAACTCTGAAAATGTCAGATTAACCCGTACTGGTATTTTTTCAAAATCAGGTGTATCAAACAGTTTTAGAATTTCTCTTTGGCTGTTCACTTCATTTTCATAGAAACATTCTTCCGTTGGTTTCAAATGATGCTGATATGGCACTTGGAAAGAATATTCTCTACCATCTTCCTTAATTGTTACTATATCTCTATATTCTGGAAATAAGTCCAAATTATCTCTGCAATACTTTAAGAGCAAACCAACTGAAACAACGTCTTTTGTTTTATCATACAATTTTGCAATTTCCATAAAACAAGCCTTTTGCAACGCCCCATACACTACTTGATAAAAGGCAGGCGAAAGATTCATTTCATTATTATACTTCTTGCTCATTTCTCTATACTGCATCATAATTGCATAATACGCATTAGCGTCAAATGCACTTTGATATAAATCCTCTGCAAGTTTGATTAACTTTTCTTTATCCATTTTTCACACTCCTTGCAGTAAATGATAATTTACTCAACTCAGTTCAAGCTATCTTTAGGTCTTGGTTTGTTGATTATGCCCCATTTGACGGTGTTTGCCCATCTAATTGGGAAACAGGGTGCGTTGAAGATATTGCGGAGTTCTTCGACTCAATGCGTAAGCCACTGTCCTCGTTAGAGCGAGCTGATATGGAACGAATATATCCATATTATGGTGCAGTTTCCATTGTTGATTATGTCGATGACTATATCTTTGATGGAGAATATCTTCTTGTTAGTGAAGATGGTATTTATGTTGTCGATGAAAATGGACACCCGTTGATACAACATATCTCAGGAAAGTTTTGGGCAAACAATCACGCACACATACTAAAAGGAAAAGCTGGCTTTAATGAGGATAGCTTGTATCTATTCTTGGCGAATACCAATATGGCACCGATTGTTACTGGTGCCGCACAACCTAAGATTAACCAAGCTAATTTAAAGAATTTCCCTATTACGACACCTGATAGTGAAACAATGTTGAAATTCAACAATATAATACAGCCATTTTTTGACCAAAGGCTTACCAATGAGTCTGAAATCAAAAAGCTGGAAGCACTTCAGTCATTGCTTTTAACTCGTTTGGTTGATTAAGCCGCTAAATTATCATTTATCTTCTGTTTCAAATCTATTCTATCGGTTATCGTCTTGTAGGCTTTCACTATTTTTCTCTGCTTTTCAATATCCGGTACTGGAAGTTCCACCATACAAAGCTCATTCCAATCGAAAATCTCTCTTACGCTTCCGTGTGACTTATACCTTGCATAACGGTCAAATTCTGGTCGGCTGAACCAAAGCATAAGATATTCAGGGTCAAGTTCCTCTTTATTTTCAACTTCAAAAACTGTATAAGAGCTTGAAATGATACAATCTTCTTCATCTAAATAAGCAATAGAAATTTTCTCTCCATTTCGTGAAGTAACGGGTCCGTATGCAAACTGTCCCGTTCTGACTATCTTATAATTCGATAAATCAGTTCCTACAATATTTGCGATTGAAGGAATAAATTTTTTACTTATACTTACGCCAAGCAACTTTGTTACGGCTAAATTCTTATTACGCTCGTCCACAAGTCGAATGTAATTACCTAATATCTTATATCCTTTTTCCATTCCTACCACCTTAACCAATGTATTTTCTATGAGCAATTTTCACATTGCTCTGCTTGACCATTGCATATTGCAATGTCGTATCTATTCTTCTATGCCCCAAGAGCTGCTGAAGCTGCTCTATTGGCATTCCTTTGTCTATTGCCATTGTTGCAAGTGTTCGCCTGAATTTATGAGGGTGTACCTTATTTAATCCCAAGCGTTTTCCAAGCTGTCGTAATCTCACTTCAATACCTCCGATATTCATTCGATTATACGGAGATTGTAATGAAACAAAAAGTGCTGGATTGTCGTCCTTTCGGCTATTTAAGTAATTCTGCAAATGTATTTTTGTTCTTGCATCAAAATATACTATTCGCTCCTTATCGCCTTTGCCGAAAACAACACATTCTCTTTCATTAAAATCTATATCCTCACGATTTAACAACACCATTTCTCCGACACGCATACCCGTTGAAGCAAGCATATCAATCATTGCCAAATCCCTGAGTTCCGTGCAATTATCCCTCATCAGTTCAAGTGCTTCATCAGAGTAGGTTTCTTTAATGTTTGTTCCGGTCTTAACCTTATGTATTCGCCTGACCGGACTTTTCAAAATATAATCTTCGTCCTCAAGCCAAGAGAAAAAACTGGAAAGTATTCGCCTTATATTATCTATCGTAACTTTACTTGATTTTTTCTTAGCTTGATATTCGGTCAAATAACAACGAATATCGTCAGTTACGATATATTTGATACCCTTTCCAATGCCATCAAGCATTGACTGTATCGTTGCATTATAGTATTTCAAGGTTTTCTCAGAACAGCCCTCAATACGCTTTGCCGATATGAAAGACTCTACTAAATTCTGTTCTGAAAGCTCCTTATCTTTTTCTGTCTTTGTTACCTCATAATCAAAAAGTGTATGTTGCAACACCTCCTGCAATCTTTCTGTCTGTGCGTTATTCAGGTAAGGTAACATTCCTTGAATAACATCTGTGATTAGGTTCTGTTTCATAGTCAATTCTCCTTTTATTTTTTAAGAGAACGACTACCAGTGGCAGTCCCTTGTTTTAACTCCCGCCACTGATGGGAGTTCTATTGTAAATGATAATTTAGTGGCTTGAAAGCTGTGCTAAAACCGTGGCTTGTAGTTCTTCAAGTAGGGTAATTTCTTTTGTATTCAAAGTCATTTGCTCAACGATTGCGGCAAGATTTAACTTTTCGATGAACTCGGACGGAGGAACTGCAATCTTTATGTTGTCAATGAAGTTTTTACTAAGGTTATCCTGTGCTCCACCATTAGAAAGTCTGCTTATCTTCGCTTGACTTTGAATAAGCGAGAAGTACAAGTATGCTGCTTCTGCTTTTGAGCGACATATCATACCGCAGATTGCTTGATTGGTAGTTGCCTCGATTGCGAGATACCCAACTTCTCCTGCTGTAACACCATACATCGCCATCAAAACGGTGTCTTTGGGAAGTAGTTTTGTGGAACTTTCGGTTAATCCCAACGGGGTAATATATTCTTCTGTCTGCAAAGTGATATTGTTATGCACCTCGCCAGATTTGACCCAAGAAATCGTTCCGTTTTCCCAGTATTCATTATTGATACGGGATGGTGTCGAACCGGATTTTGTTTCAGCACAAAACTCGGATACGGTTTTAACCTTAAAATCCTCTGGAAATGTCAAGCTATCCATTTCTGCCTCGGTCAGATTTATCAATGCACCTCTGCCGACATTCTTTTGGATAGAAGCAGTTCCAACAGCTACTAAATTATCATTTATCTTCTTCTTTAAAGCAATTCTCTCCGTAATCGCCTTATAACTGTTCACTATTTCAAGCTGTTTTTCAATAGGCGGGATAGGCAATTCCAGTCTGCAAATATCGTCCCAAGTAATCCCACCACGAACACTTCCGTCAGTATGTAACCAACAAATACGGTCAAATTCCGGTCTGCGAAACCACATCATCAGATAATCTTCATTCAAAATGCTGTTATCTACTACCTCAAACATAAAATACGCCGGAGAAACAATAGCAGGTTCTTCTTCATCATACAATGCAACCGGAAGTCGTTCATCACGACCAACGTGCATTGGATTACACGCAAACTTTCCTTTTGTTATCAGTTTATATTTACTCAAATCCGTACCAATGACATTTGCAACCGACGGCATAAAGAACTTGTCTATGTTAATTCCCAAAACTCTGTCTGTTATGCTTTCTCTGTTCCGAGTATCAATCAGTCGGATATGGTTTCCTAAAATATCATAATTCGATTTCATATCCCAACTCCTTAAATACAGCAAGCAAATCTGATTTAGATTTTTCCTCTTGAGCAAGAAGTTCTTTGAGTTCTCCCTGCAATGATTTCATTTTGGTATCAAAGTCGATGTTCTCATCACGGTTGACAAACTCAATATATCTGCTCGGTACAAGAGTAAATCCTTTTTCCTTTACTTCATCAAAAGAAGCAGAATAGCAAAATTCCGGCACATTCTCATAAGTTTCCTCATAGCCTTCCTGCTGCCAGTTATGATATACACTTGTAACTTTGGCTCTATCTTCCTCTGTCAATTCAATGTACTTCTTCTCATAAGGACTTCCCATCTGTCGTAAATCCATAAAAAGTATTTCATCTTCTCGATTACGATAGCGTTTTAGCTTTCCATTCTGTTCCACAACACGAGCCTTTTTATTCTTATTGAGTACCCAAAGGGTAACGCTGATGTCTGTGGTATAGAAAAGGTTTCTCGGAAGAATAATGATTGCTTCTACCAAATGATTTTCTATAAGCTGCTGTCTGATTTTTAGCTCTGTACCATCATCAGATAATGCACCATTGGCAAGTAGGAAACCTGCTACACCGTTTTGAGAGAGTTTGGAAACAATATTCAGTATCCAACCATAGTTTGCATTACTTGTCGGCGGAACTTCATAGCCGTTCCAACGAGGGTCATCTACAAGCTCATTTTCGGCTCTCCACTGCTTCTGATTGAAAGGCGGGTTTGCCATAATGAAATCTGCTTTAAGGTCTTTGTGCTGGTCATTGGTAAATGTATTGGCTGCCATTTCTCCAAGATTTGCAGAAATACCACGGATAGCTAAGTTCATTTTTGCCAGTTTGAAAGTGGTATTTGTGTATTCCTGACCGTAAATAGACACTTTCTTTTTATTACCGCTGTGTGCTTCTACGAACTTGATGGACTGCACAAACATACCGCCCGAACCGCAACAAGGGTCATAAAGTATTCCATCGTAAGGCTCAAGCATTTCGGCAATCAGGTTTACAATACACTTTGGTGTGTAGAACTCTCCTTTACCTTTTCCTTCTGCAAGAGCGAACTTACTAAGGAAATACTCATATACACGACCTATAATGTCGTTCTCTTTATCATCTGTATTGATACGATTGATTTCATCAAGCAAAGAAGCTAACTTTGCAGTATCAATATGTAAGCGGGAGTAATAGTTATCCGGCAAAGCACCTTTCAGTGCCGGGTTGTTCTTTTCAATCGTATAAAGTGCTGTATCTATCTTCAGGGCAATATCGTCCTGCTTTGCATTTTCAATAATGTACTTCCAACGGCTTTCTTCAGGAAGATAGAATACATTTTCCTGAGTATAAAACGGTTTCATATCCGCATACTTTTCGCCGTGTGTAGCAATAATCTTATTACGGCATTCCTCAAACTTGTCACTGGCAAATTTAAGGAAGAATAAACTCAGAACAACGTGCTTATACTCCGCAGGCTCAACAGAACCTCTCAGTTTATCAGCACTTTTCCAAAGTGCTTCTTCCATTGATATTTCTTTCTTTGGTTTAGCAGCCCTTGCCATCTATAATTACCTCCGTGTTTTAATCTTCATCTAAAATAACTTCGCATATATCTCCGATGTCACAGTGAAACACCTGACATATCCTCATCAGTACTTCAAGAGATACTGGCTCATTCTTATTTATCTTCGTTGCAGCGTATGATGTGATTTCGGCTGCACGCATTAAATCCTGTCTTTTCATTTGATTGTCAATCATAAGTTTTTGAAGTTTGTTATAGCATATCTTCATCAGTAACACCTCTTCATCTTATAATTCTTCTTCGTTACGGTTAGTCATCTAACATTATATATTAAATTTTCAGGCATTTCAAGATTCCGGACAGAAATGTAACCTTTCAGACACTAAGGTGTCACTTTTTACAAACACCTAATACGACTCTTTTAAAGAATAATAAAAAAGAGATGCCGAAGCACCTCGATTATACATTCTATTATTAACATTCAATGCAATCATTGCTATGACCTTTTCTATCGGCGGCTCTTTTCCGTCCGGTGCAACTGCTTTCCAAAAAGCTATTGCTTCCGGTTCAGCACTTTTCATTGCTTCCCGAATGGCAAACTGCATTTCCTCTTTTACTGCTTTTTCGGTTGTTCCATTTTCTTTTGCTATTTGTCTGAAAATGTCGTTCACTTCTACTTCCTCCTATGTCTATTAGTATGTGTCTATCACTGACAGTTGTTGTTATAGCATATTCTCTCTGTCGAAGTCCCGAAAAATTTGTCGATAGCTGAAATTTTTTATACTGAAAAAAGAAAGCTCGTCGATTAGGACGAACTTCTGTGTTTTATGGAAGTATTTGCTTTGACTGCTTCACAAGTGTATCTATGACTTCATAAATTCTGTTTCTATCTTCAGGGGCAAGTTTTTCAAGCTTCTCATTCAGCATTGAGTTCTTGACTGTATATCCCGTTTCCAGAACATCTGTAAGAACCATATCCGATGATACACCTAAAGCATTTACTATCTTTATGAAAGTTTCGAGTGACGGAATTTTCTCTCCACGCTCAACCATACCAATATAATTTGTTGTCAAATCTGTTTTCTCAGCCAAATCTTCTTGGCGTAATTTCCTCGCAAGTCGGAACTTCCTTATATTCTTGCCGATTGTATCGAGCTTCATCGCATCACCTCCCTTAGTGTGTTTCCATAACTGATAGTATAGGTTAAGTAGATTTCAAATCACACGCACCCAAAGGAAGTCAAACCAACTATTAGTGATGATTCCCAACTTTTTTTATGTTATACTATAAAAGTAGTAATTCACGATTGTTAATGGCGAAAGACAAATCACAACCCAAGAGCCAAATTGAACAATCTCCATAGAATAAACTTAGGGGTAAAAAGGAATGGACGAACAAAAGATAATATTCAGTAATCGGTTTGAAAAAGAGAAATTTGAGGATTACAAAACAGATTTTGGAACTGGCAACACAATCACTCCTGACTTTACGGAAGCTGATGATTTTTTGAAATTTATACAGAAGAACCGCAGAAGTGTTCCCAGTAAGGAGCGAATTGCTGACAAGGACAAATTCATCAAGACCGTTTACGAACTATCCAATAGCTTTGAAATTGACGCTGACCTGATAGAATTTGCCGAGGGATATATCGCCAACATTTATGTAGATTATGCCTGCTACACTGGATATATCAAGAAGCTGTTAGCAATTCTTTTTATCCTTGCCGATGATATTTCCTTTTTAGACGGCAGTAAAGAAAATGCCGATATGCTTTTCAGCTTCACTTATCACACACACCATATTTTCCTGAATAACAGAGAAACAACTGATTTCTCATAATGTACCCGATGGCTACTCAACTGAGCAGCCATCTTTTCAATTTTCCAGACACCGTCTGGAATTTTTAATATGCCGGAATACCGTATCCATAGATATTGCTGCTTCCGACTGCGTACTGTCTTTGCTTGCAGGCGTCGCCTGAGTTGCCCTCTACGGTATAAACTGTGCCATTCTCACACTTCTCTACGATACCAACGTGGTCTGTTGTACCGTCGCCTTCCCAATCAAAGAAGATAATATCTCCTACCTTTGGTTCATAAGTGCGGTCTTGCCATTTTCCATTTGACTTAAACCAGTTTGCACCATCCACGCAACCTGCAAATTTCGGAACAAGTCCGCTTTCAATATACCCGCATTGGTCAGCACACCAAGATACGAAGCAGGCACACCATTCCACTCGACTATTAAAGCCGTACCAGCTCCAGTAAGGTTGTCCGCCCTGATTGCCTAGCTGTGTCAAGGCAACCTCAACAATCGCCTGATTACCTCCGGCAGTAAAGGCTCGCCCATACGGATAGTATCTCAGAACGTGAGCCGGATATTGGGTATCTCCATAACTGTCCCAACCAAGCCTTTGTGCCTGCTGAGTGGAAAACTCCACTGCATTGGCATAAGAATAACCGCCATACTTTGTTTTTGCCCAAGAAATATACCCATTACCGAAGTTGTAGCCTTGCAAGGCAAGTTTGATATGCTCCATATCTATCGGACTTTCCACTTCTGCCGAAGTAAGAGCCGCTTTCAATTCCTGAACTCCACACTGGATAGAATATTCAGGGTCTTTAATTCCATTAGGTTCGTGCGGATACCTTGTATTGAAACTTCCCTCTGCTGCCTGCATAGGGTCAAGTCCTCTGCCACCGCTTTCCTGCATCATAACCGCCTTGATAAGTTCCACATACTCAGGAATGCCGTACTCTTTGGCATACTTCTGTATGATGGGTTCATAGGCTTCTACCTCTGCACTTACCGGAGTATAGGAATTACTGTCACTTCCTCCTCCAAACATTGCTACGGCAGCACCAAACAGCACGACAATCATAATAATCAGAACCGCTATCCAACCGCCTGCGGCGATTGCTGCTACAAGTGCTTTTGTCCCTGCAATAATCGCTTTGACTGTCGCAACAGTAGCTTTCGCTGTGGCTTTGACGGTCTCTGCTGTGGCTTTCGCCGCTTTCTTTGCCGTCCGAGCCGCTTTCTGTGTCGCTTTGGCTGTTGTTTTTGCTGTTTTCTGTGCTATAATGGCAGCTTCTTTTGTGGTCTTAATAGAAGTCTTTGCCGTTTGTTCTGCGGTCTTGACCGACCTTTGAACAGTATTGGTTGCACCTTTCGATACGGTCTTGACTGTCGTATTTCCTGCCGACCTTGCAGACTGTTTAATTGTTTTCTCCGTATGTTCCAGAGTTCGGATACTCTGTTTTCCGACAGGATTGACCGATTGTTTTTGAAGCTGCTTCTCTGCACGCTTGGTCTTAAAATTCTCAATCCCCGTTTTGGCTTTCTGATAATTCTGCCTTGTTTCACGCACACCCCATCTGCCGACTTTATCCGCACGGTATGCAGTTTCGTGAACAGCCCTATCCGTTGCCGCTTCGATTTTATCGGAAGCATATTCCTCTGCGGAATTTTCCGAAGCATTGGTGGAATGTTCTGCCTTATCTTTCGTCATCACATAGGCTTTCTTCATTCGCTCCGTGGCAACTGCTGCCTTATTTATGGTCTTGATTGTACCTTTGCTTGTATCTCTTGTTTTTATATCAGCCATCGGTTTCCTCCTTTCTCGAAAAATAATAGAGAGTGGGGTTTAATCCACTCTCTTAGCGACAACAACAAGCCTGCCATTGTTTCTTGAATATTCACAAGTAGAAAGAGAAATAAGCTTGTCGCCATACTCTGCCGATACTCCGGTATCATACAAAGAAAGTTCCTTGCACTTAGCAACATACGCATCAAACTCTGCCGCATTTTCTGCGTCCGTAAACTCATAATACTTAAAGCTATCGGAGCTGTCTGTATAAACGACTGTCTTAAAGACTGCAATCACTTCATACTGGTGTCTGTCCGTCAGTGTATCAAAGGTAATCGTCTTATGACCTTCCCAAAAGCTCTTGTTTCTGTACTTCATCAGTCCCGTAAACATCGAGCCGTCATTCATATGGTGTCCGTATATAATGATGTTGTCTGAAGGTTTCTGCACATCACAATTTTCCTGCACATATGGACAGCCATAAGCGGAATAGGTCTTATCAAACTTGTGCTTCAGGTAGAAGTTCGGCTCATTTACAGACTGCACGACCGGATAGTTGATATTGGTATCCTCAACCTTTATCCAACCCACCATATCCTCATTCTGCCGATAAAGTTCAAAATATTCCGCAAGATAATCCTTATCTTCCGAAAACGTCACGCCCTCATTTTCCTTTGGCGGCTCGTCCTCCACAATCTCCGCAAGGTTATCATAGACTTCATTCTGCTTGGCAGAGTCAATGTGATTACGGATAATAAAGAAGGTGCTTACAGACAACACTACCGTAAATACCATCGCAATAATAATATAGATTTTTCTGCTCATTTTCTCTTACCTTTCCATATCGTTTCTCTTAGGTGGAGTCAAATCTCTGCAATACTCCGGATACCTCAACTTGATACCCTCCATAAAATACGGAGCATATCCGCAACAGAACAGTTCCTCCGGTGTATAGAGATTTTCCCTGCCTTCTTCCGTAAATCCATTCCAAAGATTAAAGGCAAGGTGGCAAACCTTGACTGTGCCACTTGTCTGCCAACCGCCGTGCATACCTTCCGGTATGATGCAATCCCTCTTAAAATCAAACATCTTTCCGATGTTCATTCTTGTTTCTTCTGAAATACCCATCACATAGAAAAATGCTCTGTGATAGCAGTCGTTGACTTTGCACTTATCCAGATTTTCCAATACAAAATCTCTGTGTGCAGCATTGCGAAATTGAATCTTAGACATTGTAAATCCCTCCTTATGCTTCGCCTGGTTTGGTTGTCATCAGTTTATAAAGTTTCGTGTTCTTAGGGAATTTGTTTGCAAACGGTACAAGCGAACTTCCCACCTTGATAAGTCCGTGTCCTGCTTCCACATTCGTGATATAGGACATCTGGAGGTCAGAAATATTCAGAAGTTTTGCAAGCTCAAGCCTGTCTGTGGAAGCCTGATTCAGCATAATGATGAACTCTGAGTTTGCAAGCATTGTTCTCGCTGTGTGGCTCTGCAAAAGGTCATCGACATTCTGAGTGATTCCACTTGCGTATGCACCGTATTTTCTCACACGCTTCCACAAGGTAAAGAGGAAGTTTGCAGAGTATTCGTGCTGGAACAGAAGATAAATCTCATCAATGAAGATAAAGGTGTTCTTACCCTTTGCACGGTTCTGTGTGATACGGTTCAGGATAGAGTCAAGGACAACAAGCATACCAATCGGCATAAGCTGTTTACCCAAATCAAGAATGTCATAGCAGATAAGGCGATTATTGGTATCCACATTCGTCTGCTTTGCAAAGGTATTCAGAGAACCGTGTGTGAAAAGTTCAATGGCAAGTGCCAGTTCCTTTGCTTCCGGTTCGTCCTGCTGCAAAAGTTCTGCCCTGAAATCCTGCAAGGTCGGTATATGTCCCTGATAGTCATTTTGCTGATAACTGCGATACACGCTTGCCGTGCAACGGTCAATGATAGACTTCTGCTTCGCTCCGAGATTTGTTCCTCCGATAAGCTGTTCACAAAGGGACATAATAAACTCGGATTTCAAAATGACAGGGTTTGCACCGTCGCCGTAATCCTTATTCATATCCATTGCATTGATGTGATTGTCGGAAGTAGCAGAAATATTGATTACCTCTCCGCCCATTGCATTGACAAGCTGTGAATACTCTCGCTCAGGGTCGATGATGATAATATCTGCGTCTGAAGAAAGCACCTGATTGATGATTTCTCCCTTTGCCGCAAATGACTTACCGCCACCAGATACACCGAGAATAAAGGAGTTACCATTCAAAAGCTGCTTACGGTCTGCGATAATCATATTTTTGCTGATAACATTCTGACCGTAATAGATACCGTTCTCGTGGAAAATATCCTGCACCCTGAATGGGATAAATACCGAAAGGCTCTCTGTTGTAAGTGTTCTGAACGCATCAATCTTTCTTGTTCCAAACGGCATTACCGTATTGAGTCCATCTACCTGCTGAAATCTCAGTGTTGCAAACTGGCAAAGATGTTTTCTTGCTGTGGTAAGCAACGCTTCCGTATCATTCTCAAGCTGTTCCTTACTGTCTGCCGTAATAACCATTGTGATAACAGCGAACATCATTCTCTGGTCACGGGTCGTAAGGTCATCGAGGAACTCTTTCATTTCTTTCTTCTGCTGCTCCATATCATACGGAACAGTTGCAGAGAAGTTGTTATTGGCATTCTGCCTACGCTGCCAGTTTGTGATATTGGTTTCCACACCAAGCAGACGGTTCTCTGCTTCCTTTACTGCTTCATCAGTTGGAACGGGAACAATATCAATGGACATCATCAGATTTCTGTTCATATCCGTAAGTTCCGCTACCATACTGTCTTTGATATAGGACGCATATTCACGAAGAAAAAGGACTCTTCCATAACGGTTTCCCATCTTGAAATAGTCCTTTTCAAATTCCATTGTGTCGGGGCAGATATAATCCTTAAAATCGTGTCCCTTTTTTCTTGTTTCCTTAATATCAAAGTGGAAAGAGCTTTCTTCTCCCACACGATAGAAGTCGTGGAAAATACGAAGTCTTTCGTCTGTTTCCAGTTCCACACACTTACTTCCAAGCCTGCCGAAGTGAGCAATCAAATCTGCACCGACACGGGCAAAATAAGTTCTTGCGTCCTCCACACTCTTTTTGTTGATGGAAATGGTAATATACTTATCCTGAACAATGGAGTTTGCACCCGTTGCCTTATCAAGAAGCATTTTATTGTATTCCTCTCGATATTCGTCCAGATTATCTCCGGTTGTCGGAATAAGAATTGTCTGCTCAAAATCCAGTCTGTTGAGCCGACGATTATTGATTGTGATTTTTGTCGTTGCACCACTGTCAAGAGAGTTCAGAAGTTCGGAATATTCAAGGAACATCGCTTCCTTATCCTCACGGCTCGCCACTGCATAGTTAATATCCGTAAAGCGGTAGGTCTTTGAATATTTATCCTTTCCCACTTTGAAAATGCCATCATCAAAGATAGCTGCCACGGGAATCACGTCCTGCACCCCTTTCGGTACAACAAATTTTTCTTTATCCTGCTTAAACAAATTTGTAAGAGTCTTAATCATTTGACTTCAATACCTCCTTCTGCTTCTGTTCAATGCTTGGCTTCATCAGTTCGTAATAAACATTGGTGGAGTGAAATACCAGCTTCTTCGGCATTAAAAACTCCGATTTTATCCACGCATAGATTGCTTTCTCTGCGGTCATACCGTTGTACTTCACAAAGCCAAGTGCCGCAAACGGAGCAGCACCCAAAATGCACACCCACGATACGGTTTCCGTGCCAACATACGGTCTGAGCAAGAAATACAGTCCTACCGCAACGCCACAAGCGAGAACAGAAAAAATGAACTGTCTGAGCGACAGCCCAAAAAACATTGACTCTGTATAATTTCTGATTTCTCGGTTAATTTTTACTTCCATATCTGTTTCCTTTCCTGCGGTTTCGGTCTTTCTCCCTCACGCATTTATCATTCAGGCAAAAGACTTTGCCTTTTCGTTTACCGCCATAGTAAACGCATTTCTTACAATCTCTTTGGTTCATCTCAAAATCTCTCCTTAAAGTCCCATCATCTCTCGGATAATACGGTCAGACATTTTTACTGCACCGACAAGAACAAGCATATTAAATACCAATTCCCCGATATATGCCCACACCTGCGTAACTGCTGCTGCATCAGGATTCACTACTGGTGGCGATGAAGCAAATACGGAGAAAATAATACAAGCAAGTACAATGACTGCTCCCTCAAGCAGAACTGCACAATAGCTCTTGATAAAACTCTTGCCGACATTCTGTGTCGGTTCTCCTGCAAATGTGGAAAGCGGTATCGGTGCAAGTGCTGTGTACATATACAACTTGAAAAATCTTCCGTACACCGTCATTATCAGAATGAACGACAGCACCGTGATAAATAATCCTCCGATAAGCGTTACCGCCCACAATGGAATACTCTCGAAAAATCCGCAATCCTCTATGGTCGTTACCATTTCTGCGGGCAAAGTCGTCTGTTGTGGAGTTCCAAATCCGGCAGCATTCATAATGGTTGAAATCGTACCTTGCACGATATTAAATAGTGCAAGCATAAGCTCCATTCCGTATGTGATAACACCTTTCGCCAGTGCAAAACGAACAAAGAGTTTCAGTGCGTGTTCCGGTTTCTTCACATCTGTAAAACTTCCGCAGGTCTTTACCATACCTATCACGAAAAACAACACAAGCAATGCAAACCCGATAGCCTGAACTGCACCGTTGATGTCAACGATAACCTTCCAGATATTCCCGCCCTTAAAGTTCTGCGGTGTAGTTGTGATCAGCGTCCATATTTCCGACAGTTTTTCATTCCAAGTTTCAAGGGCATTTTCAAGATTTTGAACTACCCAGTTATCACTCATTCAAAGCACCTCCTTACAATTAAGGGGTGTACCTTAACTTGGCACACCCCTCGATAACTGTGTAACTCTTATCTTAACCTGTGATAAGAGTAAGGATTTCTTTGGCGAAAGTAATAATGACACCACCCGCAAGAGTCAGGAAGCCATTGGCTCTCTGAGAAGGGTCGTGAGATTTGAGTGAAAGACCGACCTGCACGATACCAAAGCCGAGCAAAATCATACCGATGGCACGGATAAGTCCGAAGATAAAGTCAGACAGATTATTGACTACGGTAAGCGGGTCATTCGCTGCAAATGCAGTCGTTGTCATTCCAAGTGCCAACGCACCGACAATGACCATTGTGCAGTAAGCACGGAAGCCTTTCTTAACCTTTCCGGTCATAGGCAGTTTCTTTGTTTCCTGAATGTCAGTTGCTTTTTTCTTAAAAATAATCATAGTTGAATACCTCCAAAATTTAATTTGTTTGATTTTTTATGAACAGAGCTTCCATCTCCTCATCGGAAAGAAGTTCCCAGTTCGTTTCTTCCATTTCCTTTTCAGGAAGTGTTGCAGGGTCAATGTCCCAAATAGCAATCGAAGCAATATCTTTTGTGACTTCTCCGTGTTTATAAGGACTTGCCTTTCCGTCTGTGGTAAGTGCCACATTCGGGTGTTTCATAATGTCATATTTGAAATCCATAATGGGTCTTTCCCCACGGATAAATAAAATAGCGTACTGATTATCGAGCATACGCACCTCATCAGGGGTAAGTAACTCTCTGCCGCTAATCTGATAGTTGGTGGAATAATTACCGCTTCTTCCGGTACTCTTTCCGAACGTGTTGGTATCAATGGTTTCCTTGCCCAACAGCTCCGACACATATTTATGGGTTGACTGCTCATTTCCACCAAGGTAAAGAAATTCATCATGAGGTAAGGTTCAGCTTATCCTTTGCAGGACTTGCGTCCCCTCCCTCCCAAAGCAATGTGGTAGAGTTTTTCTTTTTCCATATCTGTCCTCCGTTATCTCTCATATTCCTTTGAACGCTCCTGCTTTTTGCGGAACATTTCATCAGAGATATGACTGTGAATTTCTGCCATTGCATTTCGTGTCTTGGAAAGCTCCGCACGGATTTCTTTCGGCTCTTTGGAAGCCAGTCCCTCCGGAATACGGTTAATTGCAAAATTCTGTATATCTACGCCATACTTCTTGCAAATCATATATCCGATACACACTGCCTGAAAGCCCATATCCCTGCGGCTGTAACTTTCGCTGTTGATGGAAAGCTGTGCGTGTCCAAGTTCCTGAGCGACACACTGAGCAACTGCTACGCTGTCGCCCACATTCCGCTTCACATACAAAGTCTGCTTTTCATTATTATAGAAAGCTGCCATATTCGGATACGGAAGTTCATCGGTTGCCGCAACCTCTACCGGAGATACATCAAGCATTGTCGTGATAAGTGCTTTCGGGTCACGGTTTGCTGACACTGCCGGAGCTTTTCTTCCATTTGTCTGCGTAACATCAAATACCTTTTTGACATTGTAGGAAATACCCGGAGAACCATCTGCTCTTGTGTATTCCACTGGTTCAAGGATAGAAATACTCTTTGCCCCTTTGGTAATCTTCACATTGTCCTTACCCCAATCATCAAAATCTTTAAGCTGTGTCGCCTGCGGATACTGACTGTAAATAAGGAGAGCATTTGCTGCGGAATATCTGTCCATTCGACTCTGCGTATCAAGAAAGCTCTTGAACTTCTCAGGGTCATTCACAATCTCACGGGCAGCGTCATCAATCATCTGATAGACTTTTTCTTTTTCTGCTCGCTTCTTTTCTGCATACTCCTCTTTGGATAATCTCGGCTGATTACCGCCAGCCTTTGCGGGTTTGAAATCATTTGTCATAGTGAATTACCTCTCTTTTGTTTTGGGTTTCTTCTTCGGCTGACGGTGTACCGTCTGACCGTTTTTCTGCTGTGGCTTCTTACCGTCTTTCTTAACCTCCGGCTCTTTACGCTCTGCTTCTTTTTGCTGTTTTGCCTGTGCCTTGTAACGGTCAAGTTTCTCTTTGACCGATGGCTTTTCCACTGGCTTTGCAACACCCTTATCAGATTGCGTTTCTACCGGCTCTGAGTTTTGCCTTGACAGAGGGCTTTTGTCTGTTTTGGCGACTGAGGGGTTTGCGTTTGCTCGCTCCTCTTTCTGCATTGGATTTCTGACTGCTTCTTCCATAATGATTTCACTCTTGGATTTGGTCGGCTTTTCTTTCTCAACCGCTTCACGGTCTGCGATAGCCTTCTCTGCTTCACTGACAATCGAAGCCTTATCCACCTTGCCAAGTTCAAATCTTTCAACGATACGCTGAATTTTAGAAGCGTCCTCTGCTCTTGCAATAATATCTACCGGAGCGTTCTCTCCCTTTGTGTTCTTATCTCTGAGGACACAATAAAGAACGCCATAGCGTTTTGCCTGTTCGATAAACTTCTTCAAATCCTTTTGCGGAATGGAAAAGACTTTCAGCTCCTTGCCTGACTTAATCATATTGGTAAGCCTTGCTTTGCCCTTCGTCTTTTGTTCCTGCTTCAGAACCGATACCAAAAGCAATGCGATATTCTTCGCCGCCGAACCGCTTAATCTTGCAGCAACTTCAAATCCTTCAAGCGAAAGCCTAACGACCTGCTCTGCTGCGTCACCACCGTTGTTCATAGCGTGATTTCTCCTTTCTCTGCTGTTTTTGTTCCTCTGTTTCGATATGCTCAAGGTTTTCTTCCATAACCTTTGACCTCTCCGCAATGTCCTCGCAGAGTTTTACTTCCCGTCGGAGTTTCTTCAATTCTCCATTGATAGAAGCGATTTCATCTTTTGCCGCTTGAAGCTGACCATCATCAATATTTGTTCTTATCTTTTTTCGGAGATGTGTTCTTCCGGCAATCAGATTTTTCATCTGCTCCTCTAAGGAAGTCTTATATGAAAAAAGCTGTTCGTCCGTGGAAATATTTTCTCGTCCGAGCAGCCTTACTTCATCAGTAATCTTATCGAGCTTCATCAAATCATCTTTCAAAAGATAATGAAGTCTTGCGTTATTCTGTTTCTTATACTTGGGCAGATAACCGAGTCTGTAACAGTAATACAGATACAGCCCATAAAGTCCGCCTTTCTTTTTCAGCTTCTGCCCTCTGGTCTGCATACGGTACTGTCTTGGTTTATAAGTCGCCCTCTGGAACGGCTCAATCTCTGCCCATCTGTCACGATTTTCTTTGATACGCTCTACAATCCGGTCATTGGTATAATCTGCTCCGAGATTTTTCAGTCGTATCGGCTTATCGTATCCCTTTGGAATGACTGTCCAGTATTTTCGGCTTGGACTTAGGTTATAGGCATATCCCATTTCCTTGAGAGCAAACTGAAATTCTTTCAGGGTCTTGCTGTGGTCGATAGCATAATCAATGGCTTCTTTTGCAACCGAGTAGCGTGTCGGCATACCTGCCTTTTCTTTCATCGTCAGATAATCCGACTGCTTACTGCGGTTCGGATTCGGGTCATAGTAAAGTCCGTACTTCTCACAAATCCTGTCTGCAACTTTTCGGAATTTGAACCACGCTTTTTCCTCTCCCCACAAATGTTTGCCATCGACAAAAGAAATAGAGTTGATGACAAAATGACAGTGCAGGTGCTTTGTGTTCAGATGGGTTGTCACAACAACCTGAAATCTTTTCCCCCACACTTCATTTGCAAATTCCATTCCGATTTTCTGTGCCATCTCAGGAGATATATCTGTTTCCTTGAAACTCAAATATCCGTGATAGGCTTGGATACCGTCTGTCTTTTGGTACTGTTCCTTAACCGTTATGAACTGGTCACGGGCAATCGCCACATTACAGTTGATACCCTCAACATAAAATTCTCGCTCTGTTTTTTCTTCATCCTTTGCATAAGCAATAACATCAGCAAGAGCCTGATACTGTTCAGGTGAAAACTCCCTTTTGATATTTGCAGAAGTCTTTTCGGGATTGGTTGCATAGTCAATGACCTGACCGAGCCTTTCTGTTACCGACCACAACTTTGTTACTGCCATTTCATTTCGCTCTGATTTGGACGAAGATATGTCCTCTCAATCTCTGACTGGAACTTATTCCACTTTGCAGCTTCATTCTTCAGCATAGGTGCGTCAATGAAACCAAGTGTATTCGCTTTAGCCGCAAGCTGATTGATGTTATTACCGATAGAGGACAGTTCTCTCATCACATCATAGAAGCGGTCATCGGGTTTCTCTTTCGGCTCGTAACCTCTGATAAGTAAACGGATAAGTCCTGCTTCGGAAAGACAAGCCTTCTTTGCCTTTGCTGCCAAGTCCTGTGCTTCCTTGCGGTTAAAGCGTACAATCTTCTGAATGTTTCTCTTTCTCATAATCGGTATCTTCCTTTCTCTTTACTCTGCAATCTTTGTTAATCTGGAATAAGCACATCATCGTAACGCCAAGACAACTGCCGAGCAGTGTTCCGGCGGCAATAAGTAATAACTCTCTCAAATCAAGTTCTCCTTTCTCACGGGGTATTAGGGGCAACCCCTAACGAGCCTTTTACCGTTTGGGAAACTGTGTTTATCCAAATGGTCTGCTCGCTAAGAATAAACATCTCCTCCGGGTTGCCCCGTTCTCAGGCTACTATCTCTCATAATCCTTTGATTTCGGCTTAAAAGGTTCAGCCACGATATTGCCGCCCACATCCTTAGAAAAGCGTTCAGGATACTTGAACTGTTCCTTATACTTCTTCATCATATCGTCCGGCAAGCTCTGAAAGCTCTCACTCTCAGGCGGTGCATAACAGATAAAGAACTTGCCGCAGATAATATCAACCATCTCTTTCTTATCGTTGTCCTGCACATAAACAGCACGATTAAGCGGAAGTCCTCTCATCTTTCCTTCCTCATTACAGATGATTGCAACGTCATCATCAAAGGGCATATATTCCTCAATATCCCCTCCGACAACCTCCTGCATTGCTTCCAGAGTGTCGTCGATTACAATTTCCTTCGGGTACTTTTCCGGTTCTACCAAGAGAACTTTAATCTTTGTATCATTCATCGTTCTTCATTCCTTTCGTGTGTTTTTTTATTGTAAATTCCCATCCGCATACAAAGAAAATCGTTGAAGTCCTTACCTGCTTTTGGTGGTTCATCAACGATTTCATACTTATCCGGCAGAATGGTTTTTAAGGTCTGTGCTGCCTTTCTGCCCGCTATATCATTGTCAAAATGGATACGGATTTTCCTGACAGATGGATTACTGCCAAGATACTTTTCCAGTGCAATCGGTACTTTGCTGTCCTCAATTTTCTTTGCCGGAGAATACACCCCGGACAGCGAAACAAAGCTCATTTCTTTCCAACCCTGCCCGTTCAACTTCGCAAGCGTGGCATAGGATAACAGGTCTATGGCACACTCAAAGAGGTGTACTTCCTCCAAGTTTTCCTTACCAAGCCGAAAAGAATAATCTTTTTTACTGCCACTGCAATCGCCCATAATCCTACGCTTATTCGTGGAACGGTAGGCTGCATATTTCGGCTCTTTCTTCTCGTCATAGCCTACAAACACAACATTGTGATACGGCAGACTCTCAAAGATAAGGTCATTAGAGATACAGTAATTGATGATTTCAAAATCTATTCCTCTCCCGAAAAGATACTCTGTAATAACTCTGTTGGAAGCACATTTTTCAGGGAGAAGAAGCGGTTTGTTTTCCTCTTTTGGCTGTGGCTTTTCATAGACCGGAGCCTGAATCGCTGTGTGTCCGATAATGGTTTCCACCGCTTCAAGGAAGCTGTACCCTTTGACCTTAATCAGATAATCCAAAGCACTCCTGCCACCGATACCTCTCGACCACCATATCCATTTCCCATTTGAAATCTTCAAACTGTCGTGGGTTCTGGTGCAATAGGTGTTACCTGAAAACTTAACCAGCTCATACGGTTCATAATTTCTCAGATAGGTTAATAAGTCCATCTGCTTCGCCTGAATGATTAACTCAGGTGCGATAAATGGCATATCGACTACCGCCTTCCTGTTTATCTCTCATACGATTTCTCCTTTCTGCCGCCGACTGCTTCGCCCTCATCAGGCTCTCCGCCGACAATCTCATTTTCCTTTTTATCCATATTGAGCAGGATATTCAGCTCGTCAAGTCGGGCAGTTTTTGCCCTCAATTCTTCCTCCTTTGCAAACGGCTTTTCGATTTCCTGCTTCGCTGTTTCAAACTGTTTCTCCGTATTTTCAAGGCTGTTTTTCGTATCAGCAAGTGCTTCCTCAAAGCGTTCTATGCCGTTATCTATTCTCACGATATTACCATGAGCATCATCGCCAAGCGGTACATCTCTGCTTGTTTCGCCTTTTAATTTCACAACATAATTACGCTGCACCGTATCAAAATACAGTTCCATTTGAAAGCCACGGTACTCGCCAAGTGGTATCGCATCGGGACTGTTCATTGACTTGCAGGCATTGATGATTGCCTGACCAGCTTCGGCTTTTTCGGAATAAGAAACACCCGATACCATCATTCCAAGCGGCTGCTCGTCTATCGGTTTCGGGTGTGATTTTGCTGTTTCAACATCTTTGGTAAGTCCCTCTACACGGGATTTTAAGTAAGCAATCTGTTGTGGGTAGAACTTGATGACCTTATCCTCCAGTCCATATTTCTCCGATAAAAAATTGGATTTTAACATCTTTAGCTTCTGTACCTGAATGTCTAAGTCCATCTTTTCTTTGATATACGGATTGCCTGTTGCAAGCATTTTTATCTCCGCATAGGACAGTGCGGTTTCATCAATATCCTCTGCCGACCTGACCGGAGATTTGCTCGTCATAATCTGACTTGCGAACTTCTGCTTACCTTCCACAAGCTGATAGAGGTATGCATCAAAGGTCTGCTCTGTTACATAGCGGTAAATATCTACCTGCGGATTTTCATTGCCCTGACGGACAATTCTACCGGAACGCTGCTCCAAATCTGAAGGTCGCCACGGACAATCCACATCGTGAAGTGCGATAAGTTTGTCTTGCACATTCGTTCCTGCTCCCATCTTTTGAGTACCGTCTGAAGATGTCTTGACGATTTTCAGTGTTCCACGCATAGCTTCATTGATAAATCCAACACCAGCCTTATTCTCAACGGAATAAGTTGTTTCGTCTTTCTCAATGAAAACAGAGTATTCTCCCTTATCAAGCAGAAAGCCCTCTGGTGCTTTTGTTTCACGGACAATATATTTTCCGTAAAGCAGCTCTTTCATCTCATAAATTCCGGTTTCGGTTTCTTCAAGATTTCCGATAAGTTCATCGCCATCATCAATCTTTCCGTTCTCATTGGTGTCCTTATATACCTCAAAGGTTGCACCCGTAAGTTTGTTATCTGGATATTCAGCGTCCATCTTCGTGAGTCTGATATTGCCGTGAACATACTCATTGACAATCTCAATTTCAACTACCTGCTCGGCTTTGCTGATATTGACCTCATACGCTTTTTCATCAAGAACAAATCCCTTTGGCTGCTCGATTTCTCTTACAATCCATTTGCCATAAGGAACTTTTGCAAAAGAAAAACTACCGTCTTTTGCAGAGGTAGTCGTCATAAGTGCAGTATCCTTTGTAAATTCTGTTTCTTCGGCTTTGAAGATACCGATAACAGCACCCTCAAGTGCTTCTCCATTCTCGTCAATCTTCTTACCTGATACAGAACCATAGATAAGTTCATTCTTGATTTCTTTTCCGTCATTCACTTTAATTTCAACCGTTGCGGTATCCTGACCTGCGTATTCAAATACAACCGGATACTTCGTATCAGAGAGAATATAATGCTCATCGGTTGCAATCTCTTTGACATAGTATTTGCCAAACGGAAGGTCTGACTTCATAACAGCAGTTCCATTTTCATTTACGCTGACAATCTCAATCAGTCCATCAGCCGGAATAACGGTACCGCTTGCAGATACAATATCTTCTGCGGCATAAAGACCAAAGCTGATGTTTTTGATTTCTCCGTTGTCGCCAATACCAAATGTCTTATCCTTTTCAATGGCTTTTGCAAGGCTTACCTGAACTTTCTGTCTTTCGTTATAGAATGATGTGGAAGTTTCGGTAACAGAGATATTCTGACCTGCATAAGTAAGCTCAACCGTATGTGTTTCGCCACTCACTACCATTCCATCAGGTGCGGTAATTTCCTTGACCTCGTATTTTCCGAGATAAAGTTCTTTGCTCTTAACAAATCCATCGGAGCTTGTTGTGATAGTATCTACCACTTCGCCCTTTGAATAGCGGAGTGTACCGTCCGGTGTGCTAATATCTTCCGCAGCACGGACTTCATAAACTGCACCCTCAAGTCCTGCCACTTCATAAGCAGGCTGATAAATAACATCACTGTCCTCAGAACCACTTACATTGACACCACTAAATACTTCTCCGGTCTTTTCAACCGTGATAGTACCTTTCTGTGCCATATTCGGCTTATTGACTTTCACAACAGTTACGCCGCCTTCCTCTGTGGAATTTTCTTCGGTAATATCAAAATATACTGGAGTATCATCAAGTACATATCCGTATGGAGCTTGTACCTCTACGATAGAATATCCCTTGCCGTAATCCAGTTTCTCAGGTGTGACAAGAGAACCATTTGCGTCGGTATAGAACACATCAATCGTGGTCGGTGTCGGATAAGTAAATGTCATTTTGACCTGATTGCCCTGCGGGTCGTAAATCTTAAATCCTGCTCCTGCATACGGAATACTCTTTCCGCTTTCTGCGTCCACCTTGACTACATTGACAAAGCTCTCAAAGTTACGGTTATTGATAAGATAACGGTAGGTCTGTGCGTTCTGTGAAATGAACACATCAAAATCGTCCATCATCTCTCTGCCTTCCCAACCGGAAGTCTGGTGTACGGTATAAATACCATACGGCATATCTTTTGTCTGACCGAAGCCATTTTCATCGCAAACAATGGTATCTCTCTCATCTTTATTTGCTGCATCATAGCTTCCGGCAGATTTCAGATAAATCTCAAAGGAAGCACCCTTTTCAGGTGTTTCAATCTTTGTTTCTCCGTCATCGGTATGTTTGATGATAGCCACATTGCCTTTGATTACCTGCTCGGTTACATCATTGGAAGTAAGGTTGTGTTCCACCTCATAAAGTTTCGGGTCTGCACCTACTTCATGGATAGTCTTATCAAGCAAATATCCCTCTGACGGTGTGATTTCTCGGATTGTCCAGTCGGTATCACAAACATATTCTTTAGTAGTGAACTGACCGTTTTCATCAGTAACATACTTATCTACAAGCGTTTCGCCCTTATAGATACCATAAACTGCTCCCGAAAGTTTGGCATTGCCCTGTGCTTCGCCTTTCTCAGCGTCGCTCTTTGTGACTGTTACAGTAAACTTCTTCAAAATGTTATTGAAGTTTCTTGTGGTTACTTCTTTCCACTTCACTGGTGCAGTCTGATTTTTCGGTACGACATAACGGATAGCTGTGTCTACTTCTTCAAGGGTATATGGTTCAGAACCACTGATAAGCACATCTTTGAAAGTTGCCACACCGTTTTTGTCTGTAACTGCATACTGGTCAACAGCATCACCGGAAAGAGAAGTACCGAAAAGATGGAACTTCACACCTTCAACAAGGTTATCTTCTGAGGACTTCACTACCTGAAGGTCGCCACGCTTCAATTTGTTATTGAAAGTGACCTTTGCAATCTGTCCTGCTACAACAGTAACTCTATGTGTTTCCTGCGGCTCGTACTTATCGTATGACTGCTCGGTTACAGTATAGATACCCGGCATAAGGTTATCAATCTGGAACTTACCGCCATTAGCTGTTGTAACTGTCTGATTGATACCGTTTCCGGTAATCGTGAAGTTGATACCGTCAACCTTGCCGTCCTCACTGGTCTTTACAATCTGACAAGAACCATAGCTGACTTTCATCTTCACATAACCGTTGATACTGTCGCTTACTTCCTGAGCATAGCTGACAACATCCTGCACACTGGAGTTCTGACCGTGTTTGCCCTCTGACCATACAACCACACCTCTGCGGACTGCATTTTTCTTCGTTGCGGTAATGGTAAATTCCTTACTCGGTGCAGTATCCATAGAAACAGTAAGTTTGTTACCATTCACTGAAAAGCTCACTCCACTGATACTTGCCTTGAAATTATATTTGGACAGCACATTATTGGAATCTGTCAGAGTAGTTGTGTACTTGCTTCCGTTCCACTCAAGTTCTATTGTCTTTGCCGAACCGGATGATTTATTACAAAAACTCGGTATGGTCGCATGGTTCTGTACACTCTGCACCATACTGTTGTAATAACTGAAAATCTTATTGCGAAGCGGATGCTTTGCATTGATGACATCTTTCACATTGCTGCAACCACTGGCTGCTACATGATTGAAGTTCACATCACGCTCTCCGATAACAGTTTCCCAGATAAGAAGCTGTGTGGCATAAGCCTGTGCAATGCTGTTTGCTGCTGCTTCATTCTGTGACCTCCAAGATGTCGAGATTGTCCCACGGTAGCCATACTGTAAAATACGACCAACGAAAAGACGGATTTCATCTCCGGAAATAACCCCATTGGATGCAAGGTTATTAAAATAATTTTCGTCATACTTATTCATTGTCTGACCGACCTTGAGCGAAATTCCCGGCTCAATACAATAAGCAACATTGCCTGAGTATGAGCCAATAGCCTTAAGATTGGTAAAATAGGAACGTCCGGTATGCCAACCATTTTTCAAGGTCAAATTACTGTGTCCCCATACCCCATCGTAATTAGCATCGCCATCACGAGGGAAATCGACCATATAAACATCGGCTTTTTCTCCCGAAGCAGCATATGCTGTTGTCGAGCCAATGCCTGCAAAAGTGGTCACACACATAAGGGTCGCCAAGAAAAGCGACGTGACTCTTTTGAATTTTGACTTTATCATTGCGTTTCCTCCTGTAAAAATTGAAAAACACACCGTATCTCTACGATGTGCCTTTGTGGATTTTCTCTTACGACAAGATTTACCTGCCGAAAAACAAATGCGGATTTTTCGTTAATTTTTCATTTTACCATACACCTCCAGTCCGTTCATACTGTGCGATTGCCCCTTAGAGATAGACATATACTTTGAGATAGTTATATTCAAGTGAGATAATATATATCATTTTCGGTAGGTAGAAGTATAACTAAGGGGTTAGAGTGTGAGAAAGGGGAACTGTAACTCAGGCTATCTGCTGTCACGTTCTGCACGATTACGCAAAAACTTGTTGTAATGCTCCAATGCTTTGCAGACAAAATCCTCCGTCTGACTGACGGGAATGTTTTTCGGGATAAGCTGTCTTACTCTGTCGCCCCTCAACACGATTTTTTCCTTTTGGTTCGGCTTTTCCTCAGACATAACAGCGTGGATTGCTTCGGTTGTAAGGTTGCCCTCGTTGAATAACTTTCGCATACGGATTGTCTGGTCGTGTGACGGGGTAGCGTCATTCAGGTCGATTTCGTCAACCACATCACGCTGGCAATCTTCATCGAGATAAGAAAGTTCTACGGCAGGACGCATTTTAATACGCCCCTCGTCAACAAATTCAAGCAGTTCGGGAACAAGGTTTGTCAGACGCACATATCGGTGTATCTGATTTCTGCTGTCCCCTGTTTCCTGTGCAATTTGTTCATCGGTTCGTAAATTCGTCCCCACTGGGGACACATTTTCTTTTCTTGGTCTGCCTGCTTGTCTTTTCATTGCTTCCAAACGCATTTTATACGCAAAGGCTTTTTCACTCGGCAATATCTCTGACCTCTGGAAATTACTTTCAACCATTAAAATGGTCGCTTCATCTCTGTTCAGGTCTACAATCTCACTTCTCAGGGTTTCAAACCCTGCCAGTTCACACGCTCGCTTTCGTCTGTGTCCTGAAACAAGTTCGTATCTGCCGTCCTCTTTCTGCCTTACCGTTGCCGGAGTAATAACCCCTCTTTCCTTGACACTCTCCACAAGCTGCATCATATCTTCATCGTCCCTGACCTTAAACGGGTGGTCGGGAAAATCATCAATCAGCTCCAATGGAATATCTCGGATTTTTGAAAGCTGTTCTTCATCTCTCTGTGCCTGCGTGGTAAATAAATCATCGAGCTTCGTGAGAGTGAAGTCGCTCTTTCTTCCTGCCATCAGCTAACACCTCCTTCGTAAATTCGGTGTATGCCTTAGACACCGTACTGTTTGGCTCATAAGCAAAAATGCTCTTTCCTTTGGAAGAAGTTTCTGCGGCTTTTACAGCAATCGGAATAGATGTGCGATACAGTTTAATCTGATTTCCGAAATTCTCCCGCAACGCTTCCACCGTACTTTTGGCGAGGTTTGTGCGGTTATCCACCAAAGTGAGAAGCATACCGTCTATCTTAATGTCCTGATTGATATACTTCTTGACTTTTGAAATGGTCTGCACAAGCTGGGTCATACCCTTAGCCGGCAAATACTGTGCCTGCACCGGAATAATCACGCTGTCTGCCGCAGATAAAGCATTGAGTGTTACCATACTCAGTGAGGGCATACAGTCAATCAGAACAAAATCATATCTGTCTTTGACCTGACTTAAATAATTCCTCAAAGTGGTTTCTCTGCTCATAGCGTTCATTAGGTTATATTCCATCGCCGAAAGTTCAAGGTTCGCCGGTAAAAGGTCAACGCCTTCCTCGTGATGCAGGATACCGTCTGTCGGGTCATTCATCGTTTCACTAATCACATCTGTAAGTTTCGTTGCAAGCGTGATACCCAAATTGTCTGTATCTCTCCAGCCGAGACAGGTGGTTAAATCTCCCTGTGGGTCTGCGTCTATGAGCAACACTTTCTTACCCTGCATTGCAAGCCCAACGCCAAGATTAACCGTTGTCGTTGTCTTTCCGACTCCGCCTTTTTGATTGCATATGGCAATCGTTTTGCAGTTTGACACCTCTTGCGTCCTCCTTTCGATTTATTCATAGCCAATAAAAACGGCTATGTACTTGACCGTTTCATTTCCTAAACGGTCGTGGCAATATTTATTCTCAATATCCCTTGCCAAGCATATCGCTTTCGGGAAGTCGTTAAGGAACAGGCTGCTTATCTGTATCATAGGAATCTAACCTCTGCCGGGTACTCCGCCAGCTCCGTAGAGAAGTATCATTATCTTTCTGACTGTCATCGCCATATCGGTTGCAATCCGATACTCATAGCAGGAGTTCTCGCTGTTCTGAAATTTTCAGAAGTTTTGGCGTACCCACTAAAGTGGCTATCATCAAAATTAAAGTCTTAACGACCTGTGTATTCAGTTGTCAAAGAACAGGTGAAAAGGCTTCCGTTTTCATCATCAGGAAATAACCCCTTCACTCATTGCACAAAAGGCTTCATTTTGGACACCCAAAATCGCTGCTTTTCCGAAAAAAAATCCAAAAAATTTTTGACAACAAAAAAGCCGCCTGTTTCGGTTAAAAAACAGACGGCATAAATGCTTGAAATTATTTGATTTTCAGTTTCTTTTTCCTTGCGGACAGCACTTTCAGAAGAACTTCATCTACTGCGTCGGTGTATCTTCCTTGTACTATGAGGTTGTTTTTCAGATTGATAAGCGACTGTATCACTCTGCTTTGCTCATCATCGGTTAGATAAATGTGATATTTCTTTTCTCTCATCGGCTGTTCCTCCAGTTCTTAAATATTTTCCTGATTATCTTAACATCTTCTTCTGTATCGGAAGATATAAATATATGTACGCTCTGAAATGCCGCTTTGATACGCTGTGCATATTCGGGTTCCGCTTCGTTTGACTTCATCGGCAACTTAATGAGTTTGATTCCACGTTGTTTACAGAGATGTTCCTTTATTATATCTATCTTCTCCGAGTCCGTATTCACTTGAATGGCAACCTGCTCCAGTGGGATATATACATCAAGTGGAATGCCGAATAACCTATCAGAGCCAAGTTCAACTTTCAATCCTTTCAAATTGGCATAATAACTGATTACAAGAGCCGGGAACAATGACAGATACTCCTGCTCACATATTCTGCACCCTTTTACGAGAACAGTACGCTCGTTTATCTTCATACTCCAAGAATGACCGTATCTGCATTGCCACCATGCTCTCTTTGCTGAATTTCTTGAAACTTCCGTCGGCTTCAACTTATTTAATTCATAATTCCATTCTGTCAAAAGCTGCTTATCTGTCGTAGCCAAATCATTGTATCCGGCAAGCACTTCTCGCTCTGCACAGACAGGGCAAACCGTTCCTTTCACACGGGCATTGATAACTGATTTCCACTCGTTTCCACATTTTCTGCAATGCCACCATACATTTTTCCTCGACTTTGCATTGACTTCATCCGGTTGCAGAGGATAGTTTTTCTCTGACCATTCTTTGGCTATCTGTGGGTGTGTACTTTTTAGGTCATTCCTGCCTTTTATAAATGTATAGCCACTGCAACAAGGACATTTACTGCCGCCTGAACGTGTAGAGATAAGCGTATTCCATTCATAACCGCAGGTTCTGCACTTCCACCAAGCCTTGCTGTTTGCAAACGCCATAACTTCGGTAGGCTTCTTTTCATTCTTGTCCGACCATTCATTTGCAACTTCCGGGAACAGGGTTGCAAGGTCATTAAATCCGGCAAGAACTTTATTATGGGAGCAATACGGACAGCCTGTTTTGTTGATGGTTCTGCTCTTTACAGTGGCTATCCATTCGTGTCCTAATTTACACTTCCATATCACTTTCTTGTGTGAGCCGATAGATACCTCTGTCGGCTTGATTTCATTTTTCTCTGACCACTCCGAAGCCAATTCCGGCTTCAATGTACATAAATCGTTAATTTCCTCAATCACTCTCGCACCGGAGCATATGGGGCATTTCTCGCCACTGGAACGAGCCTTTATACTTGTTTCCCATTCGTGACCGCAAGCACCTTTCCACCATACTTTCTTATTCGAGCCGAAAGTCACGCTGTCCGGTGTCAGCGGTAAATTCCTATCCGACCATTCGGCAATCAATTCGGGATGTACTGCCGCTAAACTGTTACTCATATCAAAACCTCCACTTCCTCTGTGATTAGAGTATATGAAGTTTCGGCTTTTTCTTGTAGTTTGCGAATCTCAGTAAAAATAAAAAAGCCCATCAAGAAAAGATTTTTCTTCTCTCAAAGGGCAACATACGACCGATTACTCATCATCTATATGTAATCGCTGATTTATTTCTTTTACCAATTCTTTAGGGTCTTCCGTTCGTAATCTTTTTGCAAACTCAATCATTATTTCCTGTTCTTCCTTGCTCATTTGCTCAAACATATCTGCCATCTCTTTTTCTCTCGGTGTCAATCGCATATACATTTCTTGTTTCTTATTCCTCCGATTTTAAGCTCATACAATATCGTATCGTCAGGAACATCTTAACTGTTATCCATCTTCTGTGCAAACATCGGTTTATAACGAAAAAATGGGCAATCCCGATTGGAACTGCCCATATATCTTGAAAATTATGCGATTTTTAAGGCTCTGCACCGTTTCAAGCACCATTTGGTGTAAATTTGGTGTATTTGTGTATTTTCAGAGCTTTTTCACAAATGAAGTACATCCCGTTTTGTAGGGTAAAACGGTACTTCTTAGTAGAGCTTTGCACCTGCCGGAATATGGTCATCTACCATAAGCAGATGGAGCTTTTCTTCGCCTTCTTCTTCGTGTACTGCACTCAGAAGCATACCGCAAGAATCAATGCCCATCATTGCTCTTGGGGGAAGATTTGTGATTGCGATAAGTGTCTTACCAACAAGTTCTTCCGGCTCGTAATATACGTGAATACCGCTTAAAATGGTTCTATCCGTGCCTGTTCCGTCATCAAGAGTGAACTGAAGGAGTTTCTTTGACTTCGGTACTGCAACACACTCTTTAACCTTTACAGCTCTGAAATCAGACTTTGAGAATGTATCAAAATCAACATCTTCTTCAAATAAAGGCTCAACCTTTACCTTAGAAAAATCAATCTTTTCAGGTTTTGAATTTGGTGTAGAAACTTCTTTATCCTTTACACCATTTTCGGATTTTACACCACCGAGGGTCTTCATTGTCGGGAAGAGCAGTACATCACGGATGGCCTGGCTATCGGTGAGAAGCATAACCAGACGGTCGATTCCGTATCCAATACCACCTGTCGGCGGCATACCAATCTCAAGTGCATTCAGGAAGTCTTCATCTGTATGGTTAGCTTCCTCGTCACCAGCGTCTGCAAGAGCATCCTGTGCTTTGAAACGCTCGCGCTGATCGATCGGGTCGTTCAGCTCGGAGTATGCGTTACACATCTCCCATGTGTTGATGAAAAGCTCGAAACGCTCTACCTTGCTCGGATCAGTAGGTTTCTTCTTGGTCAAAGGAGAAATCTCGATCGGATGATCCATAATGAATGTTGGCTGGATCAGCTCTTTCTCGCAGTATTCCTCGAAGAAGAGATTGATGATATCACCTTTCTTGTGACGCTCCTCATACTCAATATGATGCTCAGCAGCAAGCTTCTTGGCAGCTTCATCATCAGGTACCTGATCGAAGTCGATTCCTGCATATTTCTTGATTGCATCGTTCATAGTCAGACGTTCGAAGGGTTTGCTAAGGTCAATCTCAATACCATTATAGGAAATCTTCGCAGATCCGCACACCTTCTCTGCCAGGTAACGGAACATGGATTCCGTAAGTTCCATCATTCCTTCATAATCTGTATATGCCTGGTAAAGCTCCATCAGTGTAAACTCTGGATTATGGCGGGTATCAACGCCCTCATTACGGAATACACGGCCGATCTCGTAGACTCTCTCAAGTCCGCCTACGATCAGTCGTTTCAGATAAAGCTCCAGGGAAATACGAAGCTTAACATCTTCATTCAGTGCATTGTAATGTGTCTCAAATGGTCTGGCAGCTGCACCACCAGCATTGGAAACCAGCATTGGAGTCTCTACTTCCATGAAATCACGGCCAGCAAGGAAGTTACGGATCTCCTTGAGGATCTGGGAACGTTTGACAAATACGTTCTTGCTCTCCTGATTCATGATCAGATCCACATATCTCTGACGATAACGCATATCTGTGTCAGTCAGTCCGTGGAATTTCTCTGGAAGGATCTGTAAACTCTTTGATAAAAGAGTCATTTTCTCTGCATGGATGGAAATCTCTCCAGTTCTGGTCCTGAATGCAAAACCTTCCAGGCCGAAAATATCGCCAATATCAGATTTCTTGAAATCTGCGTAAGAATCTGCTCCGATGGCATCCCGTGCTACATATACCTGAATATTTCCCTGTAAATCCTGGATATTACAGAAAGAAGCCTTACCCATAACACGCTTGAACATCATACGTCCAGCGATGGATACGTGAACCGGGCTTGCGTCCATGATGGCTCTTCTCTCTTCGTAGTCCTTCTTGAGAGCTTCCTTCGCCTGCTCCTCGTCAAGACCAGCTATATCCAGCTCTTTACGGTCTTTCAGAAGCTCAGCCTCATGTGCTTCATAGATGTTCTTTACTTCCAGTGAATGGTGGGTCTGGTTAAATTTTGTTATCTGAAATGGATCCTTGCCATTCGCCTGAAGTTCTGCCAGTTTATCACGGCGTACCTTCAGCAGCTGATTCAGATCCTGATTCTTCTGCTCTGCCACTTTTGTGCCTCCCTTAGATATTACGCTGGATTTCCAGCACTTTGTACTTCATGATACCGGTTGGCAGCTCTACTTCTACGATATCGCCTGTGTGTGCGCCGATCAGGGCCTTTCCTACAGGAGACTCGTTGGAAATCTTACCTTCCAGGCTGTTTGCCTCGGAGGATCCAACCAGCTTCAGTTCCATATCTTCTTCAAATTCGAAGTCATGTACTTTCACTTTACATCCTACGCTGATCTTGTCAAGGTCTACTTCGTCCTCAACTACGACCTCAGCGTTCTTCAGGATCTTCTCGATCTCTTCAATACGTGCTTCGATATCTCTCTGCTCATCTTTAGCTGCATCGTACTCTGCATTCTCGGACAGGTCTCCCTGCTCTCTTGCTTCTTTGATCTTACCTGCTACTTCTTTTCTTTTTACTACCTTTAAATCATGCAGCTCTTCTTCCAGTTTTTTAAGTCCTGCATAGGTTAGTAAGTTCTTCTTTTCTTCCATTATAGCCTTACTCCCTTTCATTCCGGCGGCGCCCATCGCCCCGTATCATACACTTCTTATATGCTGTTTCTCCTGGAAAATTCCATTTACTATGAAAAGCCTGGGCCTGATACCGTCTGTCCATAGCAATGTCCGCTGATACGAACATTTTTTACCCCAAAGGGTACAAATTCACTAGGATATTCACAGTTTCATCATTATAGCTAAATCAAGGGGTATTGTCAAGACAGAAAATAGGGAAAAAAAAGCGGAAAAAAAGATACCGCAGAACCACTTTTTTCTGTGATTCTGCGGTATCCCGCTTCTTATTTATATATTCTTTCAGAATGTACTTCTGAAGGGGAAAAACTTTATCCTTCAATGGCGATGTGTTTCTTCTCTTCTACTGCCGGTTTCGCTTCTTTCTTCGGAACGAACAGTTTCAGGATACCATGCTTGAACTCAGCCCTTACATCCTCCTGCTGGATATCCTCGCCTACATAGAAGCTTCGGCTGCAGGCACCTGCGTAACGCTCCCTACGGATGTAACGACCAGATTCTTTCTCCTGCTCGTCTTTGTCCAGACCCTTCTCAGCGCTGATGGTCAGATAACCGTTCTCCAAGGAAGCCTTAATTTCATCCTTGGTAAATCCAGGAAGATCAACAACCAGCTGGTATCCGTTATCCATTTCCTTAATATCGGTCTTCATAACGTGGCTGGCTCTCTTACCATAAAGCTTCTTCTCGGTATCTTTCATTGCTTTATCATCATAATAGAATGGAAAATCATTAAAGAAATCATCAAATAAGTTCTCTCCAAAAATACTAGGCATTAACATAAGTCATCTCTCCTTTTTTATATATGCTGCTTACCTTGTTTCTTGGAACTCGGGTGGTAGGGAATTCATAGAGCTTTCATCTTTCGCTCTCTTTTTATCCCCTTCCTTTGTTCTAGTTGTAATATAGCACATGTTATTAGCACTGTCAAGAGGTGAGTGCTAATTATTTTGTGAAGAATTTGTGAAGCCTTGATTTTACAGGCTTTACAGGGATTTTCCACTTGCTTTCGCACTCGATTTTCTTGATTTGACCACATTTTTACGACAAATCTTTGAAAAAATATATTCGTCTGATTTTCTTACCACATTTTGCGACAACGACTTATGGTTTATACCACAGCAGGTACGGTTTCCGGCAGATTCATTTTAGACATCTCATTCTCCACGTGAGACTTCTCTGCAATATGATTGTAGACATTCATTGTGATCTGTGCATCTGAATGGTCCCAAAACTCAGTGAAACTTAGCAAAACTTAAATTAAATCTCTTTCAGACAATTCAATTTGGATATTCACCAACTGTGGATTATTTCTCAGTGCACCAGTTTCCAACTTACCGCCTGCTGCCTTGCATCCACAAATCTCTTATAAATACCTTCCTGTTTCATTAATTGCTCATGTGTTCCCTGCTGTGCAATTCTTCCTTTTTCAACAACCACAATCTGGTCTGCATGTCTGACTGTTTTTAATCTGTGGGCAATCATAATAATCGTTTTTTCCTTTGTAAGTGCATCTACTGCATCCATCAGCTCCTTTTCATTCTCCGGATCAACATTTGCCGTTGCTTCATCCAATATGACGATTGGCGCATCCTTCATAATCGCTCTGGCTATCGAAATACGCTGCTTCTCACCACCGGAAAGTGTGGCTCCTCCTTCTCCAATCACTGTGTCATATCCATTCGGAAGTTTGCTGATGAAATCATGACAACATGCTTTCTTCGCCGCTTCCACCACTTCCTCATGACTTGCACCCTGGCGTCCGAATTTAATATTATTCTCAATGGTGTCTGCAAACAAATACACCGACTGAAACACAAATGAGAAATTACTCATCAGACTGTTCATGCTGTAGTCTTTTACATTTACACCTCCAAGTGTCACTTCCCCGGAATCCACATCCCAGAACCTGGCAATCAGATTGCAAAGTGTTGATTTTCCTCCACCAGATGGTCCAACGATTGCTGTCGTCGTTTTCTGCGGAATAGAGAGCGATATATCATCAATGATCTTCCGTTTGTCATAAGAAAACGAAACATTAGAAAGTCTGATATCGTAATTTTCCGGCTGTATTTCTTTACCGTCGATATCCATGGTATCCAGCTCCAATATTGCATTTGCTTTATCTACACATACGCTTACCACATGTAAAAGAGATGAATAATTTCCTGCACATTCCAGACTGGCATAAAGCATAAATGCTGAAATTGTCATACCGATCGCATAGACCGCACTCATAGTTCCATTAATATAAAAATATGCACTGCAAGCCACGATCACAGCACCTGTAATTTTGGTTATCACACTTTGCAGAAAATGATAGGGCACAAACAGCATTTCCATCTTTGTATTGATCTTTTCACATGCTTCATTTGCATCATTTAATCTTTTCGCCTGTTTCCCAAGCAAGTTATATGATTTAACTTCTGATATTCCCTGCAGATACTCCATGATCTGGTTTACAAGCTCCGTATCGCATACCACTTTTTGCTCTGAATCTTTTTTACCCGCATTCTGCATCACAGAATTGACCCCAAAGAAAATAAGTACTCCTGCTGCAGCTATCAGTCCGATTCTCCAGTCAAAAATAAACAGCATAAGAATGATCATTGATGTTTCCAGAATTCCCTGCATTGTCAGCATAACCACTCTCGCAGCCACATCGCCAAGTATTTCCATTGTATTGGTTGTAATGGAAGAAATTTCCCCGATACTATTGGAATTGAAATACCCCATCGGCAGATATCGCAGATGTTCTGCAATCTTGATTCTCATAAAAGCACTTGCATTATATCCTCCCTCTGTCTGAAGCACTGTAGAGTATCTCTTGCAGATTACGTCGACTACAATTGCAAGAACCATAATCGCAACTGAGCCTCCAATATATTTTCCTGTCGGTTTCCCACTCAGCAGACCAATCAGTATGTACATAATAGCCGGAATCTTCATTGCTGAGGCAAGAGCCTCTATGAGACCGATCACTATCGACAGTTTAAATTTATTGCCATTTTCCCTGCCTGAAAAACGAAAGAATTTTGCCAGAATCCCAAACATATCATTCTCCCTCCTTCACCGTATCTTTTACAGAAATATGGGCATTCCACATTTCCTTATAAAGCGGGCATGACACCAGAAGTTCCTCATGTGTGCCATGTGCTGTTACATTTCCATCATTTACAACAAAGATCTGGTCACTGTCCTTAACAGTAGAAAGTCTGTGTGCTATTACGATCAGAGTCTTCCCTGCTACCAGTTTTGCGATAGAATTCTGCAGAATTGCCTCATTTTCCGGATCTGTATAGGCAGTTGCCTCATCAAGGATCACGATCGGAGCATCCTTTAACATTGCTCTTGCAATGGAGATACGCTGCCTCTCGCCACCTGACAGATGTCCTCCTGCACCTCCTACAACCGTATCAAATCCATTCTCCAACTGCATGATAAATTCATAGCATCCACTTTTCTTTGTCACCTCGATGATCTGTTCATCTGTAGCATCCGGATTTCCCTGTCTGATATTTTCACGGACTGTTTCATTAAACAGATAATTGTCCTGTGCAACATATGCAATTTTCCGATTAAAATCTGCAAATGCCAGTTCTTTGACATCAACTCCACCGATTTTGATGCTTCCGGAATCCACATCCCACAGGGACGCAATCAGCTTTGCGATGGTCGACTTGCCGCTTCCGGAAGGTCCTACGATTGCATTTACCGTTCCTGCTTTCAGCTCCATAGTTACTCCGTGCAGGATTTCTTTGTCGTGATAACCAAATCTGACATCTTCAAGAGTAACGGAGTTATCTTTTGGAACACTTTTACTTTTCTCTGGACGTTCAAGCTCCGGCTGTTCCAGAATTCCTGCCACTTCACCAACAATCACTCCAATCTTGCCAAGATCATCTGTATAGGAACCCACTGTGATCAACGGTCCAACGATTCCAAGTGATAAAATAATGCAGATGACAAAATCTGAAATCGCAAGTGTTCCATTGGCTGCATAATGTGCCCCAAATGGCAATACCGTAAGAAGCGTATAAGGTGTGACCACCATCATCAGTCCATGAAAGATCGAGCACCGTTTCATCCAGGAAATAAAGGAATCTGCATAAGCCATAGCCGCCTTTGTAAATTTTGCATAAGAACTTTCTGTCTTTCCAAATGCCTTGATCACTTCGATTCCGTCAATATATTCCACTGCCGCATCATTCAGATCTTTTGTTGTCTGAACCGTTCTCTCGAAGCTTGGTTTATAATCCAGCATCATTCCAAAATAGGAAAGAAATCCCACTATAACCGGCACCAATGACCAGAGTGCCAGTCTCCAGTCTGTCAGGAAGAAATAAATCAAAATCACAATCGGTGCCAGCAGATTGGACGTGAATTCCGGGACAATATGCGCCAGTGTTGTCTCGATACTGTCGATTCTTTCCACCATAATATTTTTAAATGTACCGGAAGGTGTGTCTTTCACATAGCCAAGAGGTACCCGCGCCAGCTTGTCACAGCAGGATTTTCTTATATTTGCAAGTACTGCAAACGTTGCTTTATGTGACAATGCTGTCGAAAGTGAATGAAGCAGTTCTGCAATGATAAACGATAATGCAATCAGAACCGCTTTTGCAAGATATATTTCAAACTCCTTTTCACCATTTAAAAACAGCTTTACTACATCTGCAATAATAAAATACGGCAAAATCTTAAAAATCACATTTTCTATTGCAAGTAACACACTCCACACATAGGCAATTCTTTTTTGTCCGGCCCACGTCAGGATCCAGCTGAATGCCGACTTCTTTTTTTCTTTCACATCTGTTCACTCCTTACGTTCGTTTTATTGTTTCGTTTTATTGTTTTACCTTCTGTTAGTTCGCACTAACCAGTATATAATAAAATAGGTGGTTTACTGGCATCAACCACCTGATATTATTATCCTGTCTGAATTTTATTCAGAAATCCAGAACCTGCAACACACATAACCTATTCAGAATTCCTGCATCAGTTATACTGGAAACTCAATATTCCACAATCGTTCCCAGCCACCTGTATTGAATTCTTTCAGCTGATGCACATTTTTCTTTGCAGTCTCCCTGTCTATATCATGCTCAATGATCTGAAATACTGATGAAAAAAATCCCGTATAGATCATATGCATAAGGCTTTCCTCTACAATCGGTATTTTCACACCGTTCTCTTTCATCTTTTCCATATAATTCAAGCTGGACTTCATTTCCCGCTCTACCATATTGTGTATGAATAGTTCAAATTTTCCACTGTCTCCGCATTTCAACAATAATCTGAAATTATCATAATGATCATAGATATAATCAACCATCTGCTCCATCCCATCACTGGATGTATCCGACATATTCCTTGTCTGATCACTGGCAGAAAGCTTTTCAAACTCCTCAACGATCTGGTCATAAATCTGATAAATATGTTCCATATAAGGATCCGTCAGTGCATCAAAAAGTGCCTCTTTCGTCGGATAATATTTGTAAAATGCGCCAGTAGTAAGCCCTGCATCTTTTATAATGTTTCTTAAAGATGCTCCGGTCAGACCATCTTTCAGGAAATGTTTTCTGGCTGTATCTAGTATTTTTTTTTGTGTATCTTCTGCTTTCGTCGACATTCTTTTCGTATCCTCTAAAGTTCTTTTCAAAAATGGGGATGTGAAAAAACTCGATTGAGTTTTTTCGCATCTCCCTTTTTGTACCTGTT
>NZ_JAJBMO010000024.1 GCF_020537505.1 Blautia glucerasea
CCGCTTCCATCATTTCCTTAATGGTACCGCCTAAAAGATCCTTGAGCGCATCCTGGATATCTTCAGCAGACTGGATATCATACTCTTCTAGAAGCTGATGGATGATGTTTCGTTTTCCTTCGGTCATTTGTACTCGATGTACCGGTTTCTTTTGTCTTGCCATAATAAAAGGTCCTCCTAATGATAGTTATTGTATCATAGAAGAACCTTCTAAACATTATTTTACAGAAAAAGTTTCATACTCTCGATAAAACTAATATACACAGACTAAATAACAGTACTCTTTTCAAACTCATAATTTCTTTCCAAGTTCATATGCTTTTTTCATCACATCAGCATGGCTTGCAGCTATATTTGCAGCATCAATTCCACCGCCACCGACCATGCCTTTCAAGGAAGCCTTTTCAAAACAGTCTACCCAGCCTTGCAGACCATTGTAGGCTTTTTCAAATGCACTTTCATCATTCTCAGCAGCAGTTGCAATCATATAAATATCTCTGAATGAATAATCTGTCGAATATAAAGGATTCAATCTATCAAGAAGTGTTTTCATTTGGCCACACATCTCATAGTAATAAATTGGTGTTGCATAGACAATGACCTCCGCATCCTTTACTTTTGCCATAATATCTGCAACATCATCCTTCAGTACACATATCCCATTCCTCTGACAGGATAGACAACCGATACAATATTTTATATCTTTTCCTTTCAAAGAAAGAAGTTCCACATCATGCCCGGCTTCTTTTGCTCCATTTGCACACTCATTTGCAAGTATATCAGAATTGCTGCCTCCTCGAAGACTTGTCGATATGATCAATACTTTTTTTGCCATGATTAAATTTCTCCTTTTTCAGTGTCTTTTTTAACCTTCCGTATAACTTTCGCAGGCACTCCTGCCGCAATCATATTGGCCGGAACATCCTTTGTTACAACTGCTCCGGCTGCAATGACCGAACCTTCACCAATCGTACCCCCCCCCCCGGAAGAACCGTTACATTTGCTCCAAGCCACACTTTTTTTTCGATGTGAATCGGCTGAAATATCATACCTGCTCTTTTCTCGGGATCTTCCATATGATTGATCGTTGCCAATACTGCTGCATTATGTCCAATCAGGACTCCAGCCTCTATATAAATACCACCCTGATCCTGAAACTTACATCCTGCATTAATAAAAACATTTTTACCTATATGGATATTTCGTCCGCAGTCTGTATAAAACGGAGGAAACATTCCAAAACTTTCATCTATTTTTTGTCCGGTAAGTTCCGACATAAGCTGTATAATTTCTTCTTTTGTATGATATTTGTTATTCAGCTCCATCGTTATCTTTAATGCCCTTTGAGACAGCTCATGCATAACCAGATGTTCTTCACTTCCACCATCTACGATATATCCGGGCTTCATATTACTCAAATATTCTTCACACGTCATAATTAACCAACTCCGTTTTCTTTAAAAAATTTCTGAATTTTGTCAAATGGGATCACATCCGGATTATCGTATAGATCTGTATGAACAGCTCCCGGAATTGTCAGCAGTTCTTTATTGGATGTGTACTTGCTGTTCTTGATCATATTTTCATAAGCATCTTTTCCAAAATAATAGCTGTGTGCTTTTTCTCCATGAACGATAAGGACTGCACTTCTGATTTCATTACTGTACTTTAATATTGGCTGATTCATAAATGACATACATCCAATACTGTTCCAGCCATCATTTGAATTCAGGCTCCTTTTATGATAACATCTGCCTTTATAATACTCACTGTAATCTTTTACGAAGAAAGGTGCATCTTCCGGAACCGGAAGGGGAACACAACCACCGCCTCTTGAATATTCGCCTTTACGGTATTCTTCTGTCCTGAGGGTATTCAGTGACTGTTTCTTTGCATAACGTGCTTCTTCACTGTCCTCAGAATCAAAGTATCCATTCGCATTTACTCTTGTCATATCATACATGGTAGAAGCAACGGTTGCTTTTATTCTTGTATCCAACGCAGCTGCGTTAAGAGCCATTCCACCCCAGCCGCAGATTCCAATGATTCCTATTTTATCCGGATCCACATCTTCCCGAACAGAAAGGAAATCAACAGCAGCCATAAAATCTTCTGTATTAATATCTGGAGAAGCCATAAATCTTGGATAGCCTCCACTTTCCCCCGTAAAAGAAGGGTCAAATGCAATCGTTAAATATCCTCTTTCAGCCATTGTCTGTGCATATAATCCGGAACACTGTTCTTTGACTGCCCCAAATGGTCCGCTTACGGCAATCGCAGGATATTTCCCAGATGCATTTTTAGGTTTATACAAATCTGCGGCAAGTGTGATTCCATAACGATTTACAAATGTCACTTTCTTATAGTCTACTTTTTCACTCTGTGGAAAAGTTTTATCCCATTCAGATACCAGCTTTAATTCTTCTGTTTTTAACATATTTAACATCCTCCATATGCAAAATTTCTTGTAATTATACTAACAATAGTATATGATATAAATATCTTACAACCTAAAGTTAACTTTAGGTCAAGCATAAATTTGAAAGAAGGTTTTTTATGTATACAATCGGTCAGGTCTCTGCAATGTTTAATCTTCCTGTTTCTACATTAAGGTATTATGACAAGGAAGGCTTTTTCCCTAATCTGGAACGCAAGGGAAATATCCGTTATTTCAGCGATAATGAATTAGAAGCACTTCGTATCATTGAATGTCTGAAGAAATCCGGTCTTGAGATAAAAGATATAAAGCAATTTTTTATCTGGGTATCTGAAGGCAGCTCCAGCTATGAAAAAAGGAAAGAATTATTTGAAACCAGAAAATCAGCTGTTGAAACTGAAATTCAGGAACTTCAAAAAACTCTCTCCCTCTTAAAATTCAAGTGCTGGTATTACGAAACAGCAATGAAAGATGGTAACGAAGATGCTATAAATGCCATGTTGCCTGACAAACTTCCAAAAAATATACAGAAACTATATGATAAAGGGCATGACTGATTTTTGCTTTCTCCATCAAACTGGAAATTGTTACACTTAAAAAAGCGGAATTTCACCATCATAGTTTTCTGCTTTTTCCAATAGCGGTCCTTTAGCTCCCATCGTAAACGCGATGTCGCTACTGTGGATAGAGAGCAGCTCCATTCCGGGTCTCACCTTCAAAAAATCCATCATTTTCTTCGTAAGAAGAATTTGCCCCTCCTGTGAAATTTCTACCCAGCAGTAGGAACGCCCCTTGTATTTGATAAATTCGCCAGAACCTGCTGAGTAGTCAAGCAACGGTGGAGTATCGTCCAAAATGTGACCAAGTTTTGACGGATGCAAAAGGCCTTTCCGGGTGACGCAGAAGCCACCGGTAATCTTACTTCCGGTAAAAAGATATACTTTTCCTTCATCTGCAATGTGATATTCTTCCATTGCCTGCGGTGGAATCCGCAATGTTCCATCCGTCCGAATGAGTGATTTCCCGAAAATAAATTTTCCTCCCTTATTCATTTGTGGCATAAAAAAACCTCCTGAAATTCCGATTTGAAATCAAATTTACATTATTAGCAAATTCATCACCAAATTAACCATAATATCTTTCTCCTTTGGATCTGACTCTGCAATCATTAATGTTATTGCTACTAATGCACCATCGCTTACCCTTTTTTGATCAGCTTTGTAAAGTATATTATTTCGAGCCAAAAATTCCAAAAATAACGATGCAGCAATTCTCTTGCATCCATCAGCATAAGGATGATCTTTTATCATAAAATACAAAAGATTGGCTGCTTTCTCTTCTAAGGAAGGATAAACATCTCCTCCAAAAACATTTTGATAAACTGCTGCAAGAATACCTTCAACTTTTCCCTTTTCTTTCTCAATCCCAAAGACATCCGAGTGAAATGAATCTTCCATTGCGTTCACCATATTTCGGCAATCTTCATATGTAATTCTATAGATAGCCTTGCTTCCAGTAGGCTTTTTAAGTGATTGATGATCATACTGATCTAACAGCATCAAAGCATTTGTATATAAGCTAACAGCTTTCAACACCTCTGCTTCATCTACTTCCAAAGTGCATGCAAGCATTTTTGTTTGGATATTTATTGTTCGTTGTAAAGCTTCTAATCTTTTTTCATTGATTGCATACCCCTGTATGATATACTGTTTTAGAACACTATTAGCCCATTTTCTAAATTCTACTCCTCGATTAGATTTCACTCTATAGCCTATAGAAATAATCATATCTAAATTATAATGTTCTATTTGATACACTTTTCCATCTGAAGCAGTTGTCGCAAAATTTGCGACAACTGAATTATCCAACTCTTCTTTTAATGCATTATTAATATGTTTCCCAATTGTCTTTACATCTCTTCCAAACAATTCGGCTAACTGTTTTCTATTAAGCCATACAGTATTATTTTTAATAGGCACAGTTAACTTTATTTCTTTATCAGCAGTTTCAAACAAAATTAATTCATTCTCCATGTTTGATTTCCCTTCTGAAAATACAAAAAATGCCAACAGTTAAAACGAATTCAATAATAAATCTTCTTTACGATAAGGACCTAATGTCAATCTATCTGTAATGATATGTTCTTTTTTTAGTATTTGCCTGCTCATCGCTCTGTTTCCTTCCTTACTGATATACAGCATTGATAATCACGCCTTTATTGTGACCGATCCCGATTGTTCTAAGCAAATTCACACCTTATATTTTCTGTAAATTCGATTATATATAAGTATCAATACCGGAATTCCAGCAATACAGCCTACTCCGGTGAAGATTCCTGCAATGACCATGTTCCATACTTCAGCAAAGGATGCCAGCCAGAACACCAGGCAATATCCAATCCACATAGTTTTTTTCTATTCCATGCAAAGATGCCGATTCCTGTAAATAACATACTACAGGGAACCATAATAACCAGCCAGATGATACTGTCCATATCAAAAGTCATCTTGTGTTCTTCCTTTCCATCCTGTTCTCTGTTTTCTAATAATACCATAAAAAGGGGATTCATGCATGACTTTATACACGAATTCCATTTTGGAAGTGTATTATTTACAGTTTAAAGTTAGAATCTTGGCAGCAGGATACGGCTTTTTCGTATTTCATTTTTCTACTTTTCGTTTGCAATAAACATTCACATATAGCAGTGATCCCGGTAAATACACAGATTCTGGCAAATCATCCGGTCTGTTTTAAATGTTCGTCAGTGTCAGCAGGAATCTGGCAAGATCGATTACCGCATAAGTTTGAGCAGATCCTCGTTGTTAAAATGAGGATCTATAAAGTTTAGGTTCTGTACTTCTGGATCTTTTGAAGTGAATAAATTTATCTCGCAGGAAGTTCCAGAGAGTTTTTGCACCATATCGTTTTTGAGTTGTACGGCCGCAGATGCTGGATCATGGTCAGTGCAGTGGTATTCCAAGGCCGTTTCAAAGGAATCCACCAGGACATGACATAAATCGTCAAAATCTTCCCGGGAATTGGTACTTCCCAGTAGTTTTTGCAAATCATTTTCTGTAATATTGTTCATCATGAGAGGTCCGATCTTCGGGATGATATACCTGTAGATCAGGTCTTTATACTTTATCCTGCGGGCAGATGAGATTATTTTCATTCCCGGCAGGTAGATACTGAGCCAGTATTCGAAAAAGTCTTTTACACTGTACTTGAAAATACACAGCCTTTTTTCTTCTATCTGCTTTTCATAAAAAGAACGCTGGGAAAGAAGTTCTTCCCTAGTTACATACGCAGTCTGGATTATTTTTTTCTGTCCTGACATAAAGGAACATTGGATCCGGTAATAAAAAAGGCTGCGATCTTTTTTACAAAGTGGATGCTCATATAACTTAGCATTGATCAGTTTTCCGTATGTAAATGCCTGGATTATGGCTTATTAAAACGCATCTGTTTAAATTCATCCATAATATTTTTCTTATCCAGGCTTGTTCCACGATAATGATAAAGACGTTTAAAATAGTCTGTAATTCCTGTTAAGTCATCTACTTTTTCATAGTCTTGCAGAACAGATGTTGCTGTTTCAATTTGCAATTTCTGATTTCCACCTTTTTTTCGTCAATTAAATCAAAAATATAAACTTTACTTTTCGCTACATCCTTCTTTCCGTTCCTGTTGCATCTTCCGGCTGCCTGAATTATAGAATCCACACTTGCAATCTGTCTGTAAACAATGTCAAAATCCAGATCCACTCCTGCTTCCACCAGACTTGTTGAAATAACAATGCCCGTTTCATTTTTATCCAGTTGCTCCCGAATTATTTTCAATACTCTTTTTCTATGTTTGGGATACATATTTGTAGATAAATGATATATATTTTTCTCTTCTTTCTGCAGTTTTTTGTACAGTTCCTGCGCAGTTTTTTTCGTATTCACAATGCAAAGTACACTTTGATCTCCCTGTATTCGCATGAGCAATTCCTCTTGAGAGATTTTTCCTATTTTTTCATAAGTAACCCGCTCAAAGAAGCGGAACTGTTCTTCTATACGAGGACATAATTCTATCATTTTATTCTTCGACGAGAAAAACATTTCAAGCGCAGGCTGTGTTGCAGTACATAAAACAATACTTGAAGCATAATTATCAACCAACTCCTGCAAAACAGAAACACAAGGTTTTAAGTAATCCATTGGGAGCATTTGCGCTTCATCAAATATCACAACACTATTTGCAATGTTATGGATTTTTCTGCATTTTGATGATTTGTTTCCAAACAAAGATTCGAAAAACTGTACATTTGTTGTCACAACTACAGGTTTATCCCAATTTTCACTTGCAAGCTGCATCGGATAAAACTCTTCTGAATCTTTATATTCTACGTTACAATGATTTTTCAATACATTTTCTGCACCAAGAATTTCTCGAAATACCTGCGCATTCTGTTCGATTATACTCGTATAGGGAATCACATAAATAATCCGATCCATCTGATGTTTTACTGCATGTTTTAATGCAAAGGCAAGAGAAGCAATCGTTTTTCCTCCACCGGTTGGAACTGTCAGCCGGTAAATTCCTCTTTCTTGTTTTCCCATTTCCATACAATGAGCTAAAATCTCCGTTCTTCTTCCATTAATACTTTCCAGCTCAGTATTACTTAACCAAGGTGCAACATGTTGTTCTAGTTTTTTCTCCAGAATTTGCATCGTTTCTCCCGAAACACGACCAGTATTTTCATTTTTTATAAAAAATTCTGTATCCAGAAAATCCGCATCTACTAAACACGAATACAACATCCTTACAAAAACACTTAATGCAAAATCTAAATTTTTAGTTGGATCAAACACAACCGGATCTGTATGAAGCATTGGAATTTGTATTTCATTTTTATAATTTTCGAAATCACAGATCCTTTTTTTGCATCTTCCACATAAGCTGTTGCTGATTGCGGTGTTTCCATAATCCGGAAGTCCAGCATGATGTCCAGCAATACAATAGCTCAAAATAGAATAGTAACCGCCTTTTTCATTGCAGACTTTTGCACCTGCAGTTGAATGGTCTACTCTTTCACCTGTATCATTTTGAATTTTTCTTTGAAACTCTTTGGAATATTTTCCAAGATCATGTAGCATTCCGCAACAATAACCCCATTCTTTTTTTCAAAATTTTTCCGCAAAAGATCCTGCTAATTCTGCCGTACCATATAAGTGTTCTTTTACTGTCTGTACTCTTTCACCATCTTTATGCGCTATATACTCCATGCAAACAACACCTCCAATAAACATACAAAAAAAGAATATCACATTACAGGATTTAAAGGTGAAATTGTAGCGAATTCCTTATTTTGCAATATACAAAACACCTAACGTGCCAGGTCCACAATGACTTGATATAACACCACCTGCCCTGGTTTCCAATATCTCATCAAAAACGCCAAGCTCTTCCAGATAAGCCCGCACTTTCTCTACAGTTTCCTCTTCACAGCCAGAATGTGTTATGAATACACGTTCTGGTCTCGCATTTTTTAAATCTTTTTCCATATCTTTAACATAGTCCATGATAACAGAATCAATTTTTCCCCGGTATTTCTTAGAAGCATTCATAACGCCATTTTCTACTACAATCCTGGGGTGCAGTTTTAAAACACCTCCAGCCATAGCCGCTACTGCATTGCAGCGTCCACCTCGGTACAAATAGGTAAGAGTATCTACCACAAAGCTTGCTCGCACATTTGGCTTTAGCCTCTCTATCTCAGAAACAATCTGGGAAGCTGTCCGGTTATTCTTTGCCATAATTGCAGCCTCTATTACAAGAAGACCGATGCCTGTAGAAAGGTTTGCAGAATCGATTACCTTTATCCTGTCAGAAGCCCCCAGCTCTTCAGCAGCAAGGCGCATCACATTTCCAGAGGTGGACATACCTGCTGAAATAGAAAAGCAGACAATTTCCCTTCCAGCCTCTACATATGGGCGAAAAAGCTCCATGGCATCTGCCAGGGCAGGAGCAGAAGTTTTAGGCGTTGTCTTATTTGCGTCAGACCAGGTATAAATCTGATCCGGAGTAATGTTTTTTCCATCCTCATATTCCTTATCACCCAGAAGAATATGAAGCGGAAGAATGTCAATCTCATATTTTTTTAATAACTCCTGCGAAAGGTCGCAGGTACTGTCTGAAATAATTTTTACCATATTCGTTTCTCCTCTGCCAACTCATTTTCTATCAGATTCCCGGCCTGCAAGAGCCAGAAATTTTTTATCAGACTGTATTCCCTGTGTCAGAAACCTTCCATCTCTGAATAGCGCATACGTTGTCACCGGTGCCGGAACGTTCTGTGCAGCTTCTCTGCTTGTAACATGAATTACCTTTAAAGAAATATTGTGTTCTTTTGCCACTTCCACTACACGGGGCACCCAGTAACAGGTAAAAGGACATTGATCTGTATAATAGAGAACAAATCCTTTCTCTTCTACTTTCGGGTGTCTTGCACATTCTTTGAATTTTGGCGGCTCAGTATCTGTGTCAAATGGTAAATACATAAGATTGATTCCGCAGTCCGAAGTATCTGCAACAGAAAATCCCTTAAATTTTAAATATTTCGGGTCTGCCAGAAATTCTTTTTTTCGTCCTTCTGAAGACAGAATACAGATTCCCTTTTTCCCTTGTTCTTTTGTATCACGAATGCATTCATTCAGCAAATCATTGGAATAGCCGTGTCCTTTCATGGAACCGGAAACCCATAAGCAGTTAATGTATATATATCCGTCTGCATCAATGGGCACCCAGGCATTCTCAGCAGGAATATATTCAATAAAACACTTTCCGCGCTCTGCACTCCGATAAAAAACCAGTCCTTCTTCAAAACGCTGTTTTAACCACTCTTTTTTTACGATACTGTTTTTTCCTGACATAGCACAGCAGATATGTTCCTTATCAATGTTTTCTTTTGTAATTCTAATATAATGCATTGTCTCGCTTCTATCCTTTCCAGGTAATACAATTACAATTTTCTCCAAAGTCTGTTTGGATTTACTATACCACTTTATTAAGATTGGGTACATTGAAATTTACAGAACAAAAAACTGCGGAAATAAAAAGCATTTCCCGATTTCATTTCTGATTTCGAAAAACGCTTTATCCATTTCTTCCTCCGTATTTCACATACCATATCATATACGACATGTTTTTTCCAAAGTCTATTAGATTTACTACTCACATCTGTTTTCTTTTGACATCCCCCAATAAAACACAGCGCAAAATACCAGAGCAAAAACAACACCAAATACATTCTGAATCACTCTGAGGCTGACTGCACCCTTTAATCCATAACTCTCTGCAGCGATAGCCAAAGCGCCAAATGTATTAAATACAGCCTGCCAGCCATATTTTGCGGAAAATCCTACACCGATTCCGCCAAGGATTCCTATATATGCATAGATGGATGACGGAAGCAGGAAATACAATGCTGTAAAACAAAGAACTCCTGCAATATTTCCCACAATTCTTTTCTTCACTCTGTACTGCATGTCTTCCATAAACGGTAAGATTGCTGACATAGCTGCAATACCTGCCCACATTGCACGTGGCATTTTAAAAAGCTCTGCAATACAAAGTACAGCCGGTACACACAGGATCTGGCATAACTGCCATTTTGTCCTGGAAGAAGAGAGATCAAATTCCTGCAGTACATCCTGTATCTTTCTTTTATAAACCTGGTTTCTGTGATTTCGATAAAATACCAGACAGGTAAGTACAGCTCCTACTGCCATTCCCACCAGTCTCATTTCGTAGCTTTTTCCTGTTACATCATATCCATATAGCAACAGATATCCAAGAACGAGTGTGGACTGATTAAACATAAATGGATTATGACAGCCGAACAGAATCAGCACTGCCAATGCAGCAATATTTAACAGCATTCCCGGTATCGGGGAAAGCTGATTTGCCAGATGTGGACACACTGTCATAACTGCGAAAAACAAAGCCAAAAGTATGGTAGACTGTCCAGTATGGATTCCGAGATCGGCATTTCGAAATACCATAAGACATAATAAGACAACGACTCCTACAATACTGTTCTCATTTCCAAGCAGAATACTGAAAATAGTAACAAATAAAAAACAAAATGCCATCGTGACCGCTACCTTCGCCATATATACAAACAGATGATATATTTTTTCTTTTGCGGTCTCACTTTTTTTCAGCAGGTCTTTTGAACCTGCCTGATTCAACTGAAGTTCCTGATAAAATGTCATATAGCACCTCCGCTTTTTTGTAAATAGGCATTTTATCACAAACAGGAAGATAATTCAAGAATGATTTTTAAGAGAATAATTACCTGGCCAGACCATTGCTTTCAATTCTGATCATACGATACCCAATTCCAATATGCGTCTGGATGTATTGCACACCATTTTTTTCTGGCTCCAGTTTTTTTCGCAGTGTTGCCATAAAAACACGGAGGGAAGCAACGTCATTTTCAGAACACCGCCCCCAGATCTGCTGGGTAATAAATGTATGTGTCAATACTTTTCCCGCATTACGGGATAAAAGGCAGAGCAGCTTATACTCAATAGGAGTCAGATGTAATTCTTCACCCTTCAGATATGCACAGCCAGCCGAATAATCGATCTCTAATTCACCATTTTTAAAAACAGATGTTTCCTGCTGTTCTCCGGGCTGCGTTATTGCAAGTCTCCTTTGCGCAACACGAATACGCGCAAGCAATTCCTCTACAGAAAACGGTTTCGTAATATAATCATCTGCACCAGCGTCCAGTGCTTCAATTTTATCTGTATCCTCACTTCTGGCACTGATCACAATAATCGGCATGTTCGACCAGGTACGGATTTTCTTTATTACTTCTACTCCTTCCATATCAGGAAGCCCGAGATCCAGAAGGACAATATCCGGATGATGAGAAGATGCTTCCAAAATGGCCGAAGAGCCGTTTTCTGCTGCCAGATATTTATAGTCATGTGTCTTTAGTGTCGTAACAATCAGGTTTCTTATAGGTCTGTCATCCTCAACCACCAGAATTAATGTTTTATTCATTCAATGTCACCTCACTTAAGGGTAAAGTAAAAGTAAAATTACATCCATGGGGATCATGGTCCGTCAGAATCAGGGTTCCGTCATGGGCTTCTATAATAGAGTGACAAAGCGCCAGCCCCAGTCCCAGACTTCGGTGACTATCCGCAACTGTTGTTTTGCCGGTATAAAACATCTGGAAAATATGCGGTTTCATTTCTTCCGGAATCCCAGGTCCATTATCCTCCACGCTTATCTGCGCTTTTCCATCTGTTTTAGTTCCCCGGATTCTGATTACAGTACCTGGCGGCGTATATTTTATGGCATTGTCAATTAAATTTACCAGAACCTGTATAATAAGGCGGACATCCATACGTGCAAGAACAAGTTCTTCACAGTCAGTTACGATTTTATAATCGTCATGCTTCCGGCTGATATGCCGCAGAGCCTCTGCGATCACCTCATCTAACAGCTGATCTGTAAATTTGAATTTCAGTCTTCCATCATTTAGCCTGGTAATGGAAAGCAGATTCTCCACAACTCCGATCAGCCATTCAGAATCATCATAAATATCCGTATAGATCTGATGCTTTGTAGCTTCATCCAGCCGTTCACTGTTGCTAAGAAGCATATCTGCATTACCTGAAATGGAGCAAAGAGGAGTTCGAAGATCATGGGAAATTGCCCGAAGAAGATCTGCCCGCAGCTGTTCGTTTTTGGCTATCACTGCATTTTTTTCTTTTTCCATGGCATTTTTGGCATTTTCCATTGAAAGTGCACATTCATTTATCACGGACAGCAGGATACTGTATTCAAAAGAGTCCAGTGTTTCTTTCTGCAGCGGTATTCCTATTACACCGTAAACATTGTTCCCGCTCCGAATTGCCAGATATAAGCATTTGGCATGTGGAAAATGATGTGTGGATGCACCGGCACGCTGTCTGTTTTCATAGGCCCATCTGGCTATCTTCTGTTCTTCAGGTGTTAAAAAATCTTCCGCGTCCTCTCTTTCCTCACCGGAAAAAAGCTTTCCCGCTGATAAAGCTCCGTTTTCTACTACATATGCTGTAATATTGCGGTTTAGCAGACGAAGAAGCTGTGTACAGGTGACATCAAGAATTTCTCTCTCTCCTTTAGCCTTTTGCAGCAAACGGTCTGTATCAAACAGAATCTGTGTACGAAAGGCAAGCTGTGTAGAAAGCTTTGCATGTGTTTTCAGCTTCGCCGCAAGTGCCCCAGTAAGTACGGATGAAATTAGCATTATGAAAAAGGTCACCGGATAACCCACCGCATAGGTCTGAAAAGACATCCTTGGTTCTGTCAGAAAAAAGCAAAATAAAAAGACACTTAAGAAAGAACCGGCCACACTGCATAGATAACCATCTGTCACAATGGAAGTAAGCAAAACTCCCAGAATGTATATGGTTACAATATTTGTATCTGTGAAATCCAGCTTCTGAAACAGCAGACCAATCAAAGTACATACTGCAAATATAAAAACTGTCAGAAAATAATCCTTTGCAGACGGTTTTTCCATATACCATGTAAATGACCGTTTCTGATAGTTTCCTGTTTTGACCGTATCCGGAATAATATGGATATCAATATCCGGTTCATCTGTTTTTTTATTATCCTCTTCAATTCCCAGACTCATCCTGCCAGTCCCCTTTTCTGCCGTTTTTGCAATTATATCATGCGACTGTATTATGGTCAAAATCCTTTTTTTCATACCCGGACTGTCCATCAAAAATTATAATTTCAGCTTCCTTATATTCAATTTTACACTCATGAATCTCTCTTAACAATTCTTCATCCGAAAGAGTATTCAAAAACAATATCTTCGATGACTGCTGTTTTTCTTCCGTATTTTCCTGAATTTCGCCCCAAAACTGATCTGCTTTATTTGCAATATAAAATCCAAGTCCAAACAAACAAAATACAGTAACAGCCAATATTCCTTCTGCCATTGTCTTCACCTCTATAGCAGCCTCTTCATAACAAATGACTATATTCGGAAACATTTCTGAAGGGCTCTGTATTCCCCTAATACCAGTAATTTATGATTCTCTTCAAAATACGTATCCGGTGAAATTGCAATACCAAATTCTCCTTCATTTTTTACTGCCAGAATATTAATATTGTAGCGTTTTCTGATATCCAGTTCTCCTACTGTTTTTCCAACCCATTCTTCTGGAACTTCCACTTCAAAAATCGCATGGGATGCATCCACCTCCATATAGTCGAGGATATGATCATCTGTGTAACGGATCGAGGCCCACTTTGCAACCTGCTTTTCCGGATAAACCACTTTATCCGCACCATTGCGCAAAAGGAATTTTTCCTGAACATCACGCTCAGCCCTGGATATCACCAGTTTCGCTCCCAGTTCTTTCAGAAGAGAAGTTGTTTCAAGAGAATTCTGAAAGCTTCCTCCAATGGTTACAAAACAGATATCGTAATTTCCTATTCCAAGGGAACGCAAAAATTCAGCATTGGTGCTGTCACCAATCTGCGCATTGGTCACAAATGGTAATGCTTTATCTACTCTCTCCTCATTCCAGTCAACTGCCATAATTTCATGTCCCAGCTGATTCAGCTGCATAGCAATATGTCTTCCAAATCTTCCAAGTCCAATAAGCAATACATTTTTCATAATTATATTTTCTCCTTCTTATCCAACTGTTATTTTCTCCAGAGGCAGTTTTGCATTTCCCCTGTTTCTTCTTGAAAGCACCGCATAAATCAGAGTCAGACCACCTACACGCCCCAGATACATCAGTATAATCAGCACAATTTGCGAAAACATATGAAGCTTCGGTGTAATTCCCAGTGTGAGTCCTACTGTTCCCACAGCTGAAGCAGCTTCATACAGGCAGTCTAAAAGAGGAAGCTCTTCATATACACTGATTGCAAGTCCGCCACAAAAAAATAACGTAAAATAAAGCATAGCGATTGTCGCCGCATTTTTTATCACATGATATTCCAGCCTCCTGCCAAAAGCCCCTGCATTTTCCTGGCTTCGGAATGTAGCAATTGCATTTAACAAAAGAACTGTAAACGTTGTGGTTTTCATTCCACCAGCTGTAGAACCAGGTGAACCGCCAATCAGCATTAACAATATCATAACTGCTTTTGAGGCTTCACTCATCTTTGAAATATCAATCGTGTTAAATCCGGCAGTTCTTGTAGTTACCGATTGGAACGCCGCAGCTAATAAGCGATTCCCTGCGGATAGATTTTTCAAATCACAGATGAAGAAAAAAATGATCGGAATTAAAATCAGGCATGCGGTAGTCACAAGGATAATCTTGCTTTGCATGCGATAACGTTTAAACTTCAGTTTGTTGGTATAAATATCGTCCCAGGTGAGAAAACCGATTCCCCCTATGATGATCAGAAGCATAATCACTACATTTACAAGAACATTTGCAGAATACCCGGTCAGGGAAGGAAAAGGATCGGCAGATGTTCCAAGAATATCAAAGCCAGCATTACAAAAAGCGGAAATAGAATGAAAGACTGACAGCCAGATTCCCTTTCCCTTGTAATCCCATAAAAAAACCGGCAGCAGTAACAATGCCCCTGCAGCTTCAATCAAAAATGTCCCCTTTAAAATAAATCTTGTCAATCTGACGATTCCGCCAACCTTAGGCGCGGAAATCGCATCCTGCAGGGTACTTCTCTGCATAAGGGATATTTTTTTACCGGAAAGAAGGGAAACAGATGCAGCCACCGTTACCACTCCAAGTCCGCCTATTTGTATAAGTACAAGAATAATTGTCTGTCCTGCCAGAGACCAGTAGCTTCCGGTATCCTTTACAACAAGCCCGGTTACACATACCGCCGAAGTGGCTGTAAAAAGAGCCTCATGAAATGGAGTTGGTATTCTATCTACAGATGAAAAGGGAAGCATTAAAAGAATGCTTCCCAAAAGGATCACTCCTGCAAATCCCAGAATTATTAGCTGAAAAGATGTCAGATGTTTTTTCTTATATGATTTTTCCGTCATAAACGATCAGAACTCCTTAAGAATAATTACTTTTTTGTTGCACTCATTATATATAATTGCCTTTAAAGATGGCATAAGAGTATCTGATTCCGTATTAAGATTGTATAAAGATGTGAAAAAATTAGATCTGATATTACTCTGCTTTTGACTTTGCCCTGGCAGGAATATCTCCCACTCCATTTAAAACCATAGTTGGACGATATGCATACATTTTAAGTGTATCCCTCGTCGAGCACCCGGAAAGGACCAGTACTGTAGACATACCGCTTTCTGACTTCCTACCCCGTATACCGCACCAATCAGTGCAAAACAGGGATTTCGCCCGTCCAAAGGATATTTATAAATAATAGATGTAACCAATACTACCAGAGCTGTACGCCACATACGTTCTGTCAGACGAGGCGATTTGAAGTTTTTCAACGGCGTAAGCTGCCATTTGTTTTTCACTTCTGCTCTGTCCAGCATTTCCTGTGGTCCCATAATATTATTTATAAAGTCTTATGACAGGTACGCGCAATTACATCAAGCTGCTGTTTCTTTGTTAAGGAAATAAACTTCACAGCGTAACCGGAAACACGGATGGTAAAGTTCTGATACTCCTCTTTTTCCGGATGTTCCATTGCATCGATCAGCTTCTCGGTACCGAATACGTTTACATTCAGGTGATGTGCATCCTGCGTAAAATATCCATCCAGAATCTGAACCAGATTGTTCTTGCGCTCCTCATTCTCATGTCCAAGTGCATCCGGATTGATGGTCTGAGTGTTGGAAATTCCATCCAGAGCCCAGTGATACGGAATCTTGGCAACAGAGTTCAGGGAAGCCAGAAGTCCATTCTGCTCTGCACCGTAGGATGGGGAAGCGCCTGGGGCAAAGGAGGTGTATGCCTTACGGCCGTCCGGTGTAGCACCGGTAGCTTCGCCATAAACTACGTTAGAAGTAATTGTCAGAATAGAAGTACTTGGCTTGGAATCGCGGTAGGTATGACGGCGGCGGATCTTGTCAAAGAAGGTGCGCAGCAGCCAGGTTGCGATCTCATCTGCACGAGGATCATCATTACCATAACGCGGGAAGTCGCCCTCAATCTCAAAATCCTTTGTAATGCCTTCTTCGTCACGGATGATCTTTACTTTCGCATATTTAATTGCGCTAAGTGAATCAACAACATGTGAAAATCCGGCAATTCCAGTTGCAAAGGAGCGATCGCAATCGTTGTTGATCAAAGCCATCTCCGCAGCCTCATAATAATATTTATCATGCATGTAATGGATCAGATTCAGCACGTTTACATAGATGTCTGCCAGCCAGTCCATCCACCAGTCGAATTTCTCGATTACATCGTCATAGTCTGCATATTCAGAAGTAATACGCTGCATAGCAGGTCCGCACTGGATTCTGTGTTTCTCATCAAAACCACCGTTGAACGCATAGAGCAAAGTCTTTGCAAGGTTTGCACGTGCACCAAACAGCTGAATCTCTTTTCCTGTTTTTGTTGCGGAAACACAGCAGCAGATGGAGTAATCATCTCCCCACTCCGGTTTCATAACCTCATCGTTCTCATACTGGATGGAGCTAGTGTCAATGGAAATCTTAGCTGCATATTTCTTGAATGCAGTTGGAAGATTCGGGCTGTAAAGAACAGTCAGATTCGGCTCCGGACTTGGTCCCATGTTTTCCAGAGTATGAAGGAAACGGTAGTCTGTCTTTGTAACCATATGTCTTCCATCCAGGCTTGTGCCGCCCACTTCCAGAGTAACCCAGGTAGGATCTCCGGAAAACAGCTGATTGTATTCCGGAATACGGGCAAATTTTACCAGACGGAATTTCATGGTCATATGGTCGATCAGCTCCTGTGCCTCAGACTCGGTAAGGGTACCATTCTGAATGTCACGCTGAATATAAATGTCAAGGAAAGTAGAGATACGTCCAACACTCATTGCGGCACCGTTCTGCGTCTTAACAGCTGCCAGATAACCGAAGTACAGCCACTGGACTGCCTCTTTGGCGTTTCTTGCAGGTTTTGAGATATCATATCCGTAAACCTTTGCCATCTCTTTCATTTCATTAAGAGCTTTCAGCTGCTGGCTGATTTCTTCACGCATGCGGATCACATCATCGTACATGTTTCCGCAGCCAGCGCGGTAATGAGCCACTTTTTTCGCCTCAATGAGACGGTCAATTCCGTAAAGAGCTACACGGCGGTAGTCACCAACAATACGTCCACGGCCATAAGTATCCGGCAGACCGGTAACAACGTGTGTTTTTCTTGCAAGACGCATCTCAGGAGTATACGCGCCAAAAACAGCGTCATTGTGGGTAGTTACATAGGTTGTAAAAATTTTCTTCAGTTCCGGATTGATCTCATATCCGTAAGTTTCAGCTGCCTGAACTGCCATACGGATACCACCGTAAGGCATAAATGCACGTTTCAGCGGTTTGTCTGTCTGCAGTCCTACGATCTGCTCCAGCTCCTTCATATCCTCGCTGATGTAGCCAGGTCCATATGCGGTAAGGCCAGAAACAACTTCTGTCTCACATTCCAAAACGCCGCCTTTTTCACGTTCTTCTTTCTGAAGCTTCTGGACATGATTCCATAACTTCTGAGTACGCTCTGTAGGATCAGCCAGAAATGATTCGTTTCCATCATATGGGGTATAGTTTTTCTGGATAAAATCGCGTACATTGATCTCTTCCTGCCAGATTTCACCACAAAATCCGTCCCATGCGCCATTGCTGTCAAATTTTCCAGGGGCTGTCATTGGCATTGTTTGGATCCTCCTTATTTGATAAACTTAACTTCTGGATAAATTGCCTGTTTAGCGGCTTCTTTTCGCTCATTGAAGATAACCTTGTTCTCCTCAAACAGGTTGCGTCCCTGTGCATCAATGGATACGATCAGCGGGCCAAACTCTTTTACTTTATTGCACCATAAGGTCTCTGGCATTCCAAGCTCGTCCCAGTGATGCTCCGCGATCTTCTCAACCTCCGTAGCCGCTACTACTGCACAGCCAGCTGGGAAGACACAGTGGATTGCTCCAAACTCTTTGCATGCACGCTCTGTGTTCGGACCCATTCCGCCTTTTCCAACGATTACTCTTACGCCGGTAAGCTTGGTAAATTCATACTCAAATTTTTCCATACGCATGGAGGTTGTCGGTCCAACGGAAACCATTTCGTAGCCATCCTCTGTTCCCTCAATCTTACGAACGATAGGGCCAGCGTGGAAAATAGCCTTGTCCTTGATGTCATATGGAAGCTCTCTTCCATACTCAACCAGACGGCGGTGTGCCACGTCACGGCAGGTCATCAGATCTCCGTCCAGCCATACAATATCGCCGATTTTGATGTCAGCCAGGTCTTCTGCACTGACTGGTGTAATAAGAACTTTTTTATCTCCTCTGATTTCGATCATGATTTTTCCCTCCGATTATGCGTTGAATTTCCATGTGGAATGTGTATCACAGGTTACTGTAAGGTCAGAATTTACGATCAGGTGACCGCGGCGGTGTGACCAGCAGCCTACGTTTACTGCAACACCGATTGTAGATGGATGACGGGCTGTATTCTCAATATTAACTCCCATTACAGAATATTTTCCGCCCATTCCCTGCGGTCCAAGGCCGATTGCATTGATTCCGTCTTCCAGAAGCTTCTCCATTTTGGCTGCGTTTGCGTTGTCGTTGTGAGAACCGATTGGGCGCATAAGTGCTTTTTTGGAGTTGAGGGCTGCTGTCTCTACAGATGTTCCTACACCTACACCTACAAGAAGCGGAGGACATGCATTCAGTCCGTAGGTTGTCATCTGATCAAGAACAAAATCGGTAACACCTTCATATCCTGCGCCTGGCATAAGTACCATAGCTTTTCCTGGAAGGGTGCATCCTCCGCCTGCCATGTATGCGTAGATCTCACATTTGTCGCTGTTTGGAACAATGTCCCACCATACTGTCGGAGTTCCTTTTCCAACGTTTTTCTTGGTGTTGTACTCGTCGAAGGTTTCTACAGAGTTATGTCTTAATGGTGCTGCGAAAGTAGCCTGTACAACTGCTTCTTTCAGAAGAACTTCCAGCTCATTGATATATGGGAAATTAGTTCCGCATTTCAGCCAGAACTGAAGAACTCCTGTATCCTGACAGCTTGGACGGTTCAGTTCTACAGCCAGTCCCTGATTCTTGGTCATTGTCTCATAAAGTACTTTTGGAAGCGCTGCGCTTTCCTGGGAGCCAAGCTCTTCCAGTTTTGCTACTACGTCGTCTGGTAATTTTTTTCCAATGTGGGCAACAAAGTCTGCCACCATATCTGTTAATACTTTAACTCCATTTTCCTTAGTCATGATTTACCTCCTGATTATTAAATGGTTTGGCATTTTATTTTTGGTTATTTATCTAAAGCAGTAATTTACCGCTTTATATCGTTTTGTTTTTCTTCTCACTCCTTAGGGATAGAATGGGAAAAGAATGGGCAGCAGAATCATACAAATTGCAAAGGATACCAGAATCAACAGTAAACCAGATTTTACGTAATCCTTGAATTTATATCCTCCAAGACCTACTACCATAGTATTTGCAGGCATTCCAATGGGTGTTGCATATGCACAGGAACCTGCGATTACGGTTGCTATAACAACGGCTCTTGGATCTGCTCCAAGATTGTTTGCCAGGGAAACGGCAATTGGAATCATTAGTGCTGTTGTGGCTGTGTTTGACATAAAGTTTGTCAGTGCACAGGTTACAATGAAGATTACCAGAAGAAGGATTACCGGATTCGGATCTGCCCCCAGAAGTCCAACAAGCTTGTCCGCAATCAGCTCACCAGCACCGGTTGTATCCAGAGCTTTTGCCAGTGCAAGAGAACCACCGAACAGTAATACTACTTTCAAATCGATGGAAGCCAAAGCTTCTTTTTCTGAAAGTACACCTGTCAGCACCAGAACAATTGCTCCGATACAGGCGGAAAGCTGAATGCTGATTCCGATCATTTCCTCGAAAATCATTGCAAGGATTACAAGTATCAGAACCACCAGTGATACGGTCTGTTTCCACTTCGGAACATCGCTGAAATCTTTCTGATCTTCAATTGCTGCCCCTGCTGCTCCTTTTCCATCTGGAAGAAATCTGTATCCGATAAATATGAAGTAGAGGATTCCCAAAATTAACATCGGAACTCCAACTGGTGCATACATGAAGAAGCTTGTGGAAAGCCCCATTTCCTGAAGTGCATTTACACCCATCAGGTTTCCAGGTGCGCCGATGATGGAAAGATTTCCGCCAAGTGCTGCTGCAAATACCAGTGGCATCAGAAGGCGGCTTCTTGAATAGCCGGATTCATCGGCAATTCCACAGACCACAGGGATCAGAACTGCTGCTGTACCTGTATTGGATAAGAATCCAGACATGATTCCCACAATTACCATAATTGCAATGATCAGCGTTCTTTCTGTTCTGGCAAATCTGGTAACCAGACCTCCAATTTTATTTGCCATTCCTGTTTCAAATAATGCCTGGCCGACTACAAACATGCCGACACAAAGGATTACGTTGCTGTTTACATACTGTGAAAATGTGGTAGATACATCCAAAACTCCGGTGAGTGTCAATCCAATTGCACAGATTGAAGCGGTAAGTCCAAGTGGAATTTTTTCAAGGATGAAACTAATGATCGTAAACACAAGAAACAGCAGTGTGATTGTTTGTTGAGACATTTGTAAATCTCCTTTCACTTCTTTTTCTTTGTATTAATCTCTCTTGAAAGGTACCGGCCGTGCACGTTTCCTTTGATGAGTTTATTATAACCTTTGCACATGTAAAAAAACAAATTAATGGACTGTATGTCCCCATAAATATTTTTTATAATCTCATTTTTCGGAAATGTTTTTTGTGCAATATTGCCATATGATATTGAATTTTATAAAGGTATGTGGTATTTTTTAAGAAAAAATGAATTAGAATTAGGGGTACTTATATTATGACGCTCAACCAATTACGCTACTTCTGTACGGCAAGCCGCTGCCACAGCATCACCAAGGCGGCTGAAGAATTATATGTCACCCAACCCACCGTGTCCGTGGCAATCCGTGATCTGGAAATTGAATTTGGTATCAGCCTTTTCTATCGAAAAGGGAACCAGCTGATTCTGACCCAGGAAGGCGAGGAACTTTACGAAAAAGCAACTTACATTCTTCAATATTGCAACGAACTTCAGGCAGACTATTCCAGCATGGCAAGAGTAAAACCACCTCTCCGTATTGGAATCCCGCCTATGCTTAGCACCGTATTTTTCCCAGAGCTTCTTATAGCCTTTCATCAGGAATATCCGAATATAGCCGTTGTACTGGAGGAATATGGGTCTGTCCGTGCCTGTAATCTGGTCCAGAACGATACGCTTGATCTGGCACTGGTAAATATGGAACAGTATAATATTGACAAATTCCATAACGCTGTTCTGGCTAACGACCAGATTGTTTTCTGTGTGAGCAATGATCATCCACTGGCAGACAAAGAAGTGGTTACGATCAAAGAAATGTCAAAAGAATCCTTGATTTTTTTCAATGCTGATTCTGTGCAGAACCAGCTTATTAAAACACGCTTTGAAATGGAAGGCTACATCCCTAACATAGTCATGCGTAGCAGCCAGATTCATACCACACTTCAGTTTGTAAAAACCTGTAAATACAGCTGCTTCCTCTACTCGAGCATGATTGATAAATTTATCTCCTTCGGTATCACTGGGATTCCACTTAGCTCCCCCATACACATAAAGATTGGAATGATTTGGAAAAAGGGAAAATACATCAGTGGTGATATGCAGAAGTTTTTGAACTTCACCAGAATGTACTACCGGGAACATCCCCTGACTCAGAAGCTTTCAACACCACGAAGTTGATTCCCTTTTCCAAAATCCACTACTATAAAACCCGGATTTACAAAAAAGATACAGACCCACAGTAATTACTGCAGATCTGTATCTTTTTTATTCGAAAGTTCCGGTAAATTTCCAGACCATGTCTGGTTCCTCAGGAAGGTAAGTTACATTAGGGCGCCAGGTTGCAATAACCATATCTTCTGAATTTACCCATAAGCAATATTCTTCTTTATAAGAAGTATTTATAAGTCCTACAGACAGATACAATGCTCCTATTTTCAGACGCTAATGCCGTTAAAGAGCTCCTGTGAATATCTGAATCTCCTCTGCATTTAAAACTATTTTTTCTTCACAGCCATTATACAGGATTATACATTCTGTACGGCATATGGAATATAAAGATATTTCTGTGACGCACTTATTTTTCCATTTAAAACCAATAGTAATCCCTCCAGGTGCTTTAAGACCGCTTATTTCCCCATCCGTCCACTCATCTGGCAATGCAGGAAGTAGAAGAATCTTATCTCCTTCATATTGGATTAGCATTTCCAGAACAGCTGCTGCAAAGCCAAAATTCCCATCAATCTGAAATGGTGGATGGGCACAAAGCATATTGGGATAGATGCCACCTCCTGTCAGACTACATTCTTCTTCTCTGGTAAAACGCAGCTGGTTTTTTAGAAGTTTTAATGCATGATTCCCGTCACCAAGTTTTGCCCACAGGCAGGCTTTCCAGGCCATGCACCACCCGGTTCCTTCATCCCCTCTTCTTTCCAGTACCACACGGCAGGCTTTCAGAAGTTCTGGACTCTCCTTGGAAATCAGATTTCCAGGGTACAGGCCATATAAATGGGAAAGATGTCTGTGGTGAATATCCGTTTCCGGATAATCATAAAACCATTCCTGTAGCTGCCCTTCTTTTCCGATTTTCCAGGGCGGAAGTTTTTTCAGAGCTGCTTTTACCTGGGCTGATAAATCTGTACAGTTCAGAATTTTGCTGGCTTTCAGATAGATTTCAAACAATTCCTTCAAAATACTTATGTCCATGGTGGAAGCAAAGGTAAGGCTATGGCTGGTATGATCCTGAGTTACAAAAGTATTTTCTGGTGACGTGGAAGGAATTGTCACAAGAAAATCTTTGTATGGAACCAGGGAGCCAAGATAAAATTCCACAGCTCCTTTTATTAAAGGAAATGCCCTTTCTTTTAAAAATGTTTCATCAGCAGTATAACAATAATGTTCCCATAAATGCCGACACAACCATCCGGAACTCATAGGCCACATGGAATAGGTGCAGGGATTTTCATCCTGTCCAAAGTGTCCCACCGGACTGGAATGCCCCCAGATATCCAGGTTATGGTGGCTTACCCAGCCATTTAAGTGATAAACATCTTTTGCTGTTTTTATCCCTCTTTCTGCCGTTCGTTCTATGAGCTGGAACAAGGGTTCGTGACAGTCACTCAAATTTCCTTTTTCTGCCATCCAGTAATTCATTTCCGTGTTAATATTTACCGTATAATTACTGCTCCAGGGGGCACGCATGGAATGGTTCCAGATTCCCTGAAGATTTGTACATTGGGAACCTGGTTTTGAGGAAGAAATCATCAGATACCTGGCAAAGTAGAACATTTTTAACACAAAGTTATTTTCTTCGGCGTCGTTAAGGGTAAAACTTACTCGATCAAAGTACTTTGCATATTCTTTCAAATGTGCCATTTTCACCCTGTCATATTGCCAAAATCTCAAACGTTCCAGCATCTGTTTTTTGCGGGATAGATAAAAATCCTTCTGTTCAAAGTCTGTCAGTCCAGATAAATAAACAAAAACATTCCGGGCATCTTTTATATACAGCTTGTTTTCTTGCTGAACAGTTTTCCCATCCGTCTGCACATACAGACAGAAGGCAAAACGGATTCCAAGTCCTTCTTGATATACAATCGGATTCTTGCAGGAATAATAAGGAGGAGCTACAGAAACAGGAGCCTGTCCCTCCATAAGAAGTCCGTTTTTTTCAAACAAAGAAGTCTGATGGTGTATCTGACTTTCCAAGGACAATGCCATTTCAAGGCTACAATCCTTGCTGGAATGATAATGAAGTGCCATAACAGGTTCAGCCATACTTACAAATAATTCCCTTTGATATCTCTTTCCTTCCTGGCAAAACTCCACATTTTCTATGGCTTCTTTAAAAGAAAGCTGTCTTTTATAGCTGCCTGCTTCTGTCAATACAGGTACTTTTACATCAATCTTTAAATTACCAGCTGGAAGATAACTTTCTGTCCAATCACCAAGCACATTCTCCCGGCAGTAATCTTCTGCTTTCTGATATTTTTTATCAAAGATGTTATTTCTGAGAAATTCCCAGTCAATCTCCCTGTTTGGATTTTCTTTACACTTCCCGGTTCCAGACCAGAGGGTGTCAAGGTTTAATTCAATTTTTTCATTCTGAAATCGTCCATAAGACATTGCCCCCATTGCCCCGTTTCCAAGGGGCAATGCTTCATACCACTTGGCGGCCGGCTGCTTAAAAGTCATTGATAAATAATCCATCTTCGCATCCTCTCCAGAAATATATTTCTAGTCAGACTGACCACGATCTTGGTATATTCCCACAAATGATAACAGTGGTAAAACTCTGAAATCCTGGATCAGAATTTTCACTTCTTTTACATTCTCTCGGAAAACGGGAATGATCTTCTGATATCCAATTACAGTTCCATCATATATCTTTTCCCAATCAACATTTTCGTCTGTCTTTACGGATACTTGAAACGCTTCCACTCTCTGGCTATACTGGATTGCTTCTTTTAGCACCAGATAACCAACACGCCTGACTTCTGGCAGGGAGAAAATAAGTTCAGTCGGAATTTTACCATCTTTAGGCTGATACCAGGTATTAGAAGTACCCTCCAGCAGATTGCATACCGGATGGTCCGGATCCTCATCTTTTGAAAAAATATCTGCCGTTTTTGCCAGATTACAGGAAAAGGCTTCCTGTTTCCACTCTCCAAATTCCCTCAGACGGTTTACGTCATTTTCATGGAGCAGTCCATTTGGCATTGGTGGGATATTCAAAAGAAAGGTTGCATTTCCTCCTGCTGAGCCCAGATAAATATGTTTCAATTCTTCCAGGCTTTTGACATTATTGTCCTCTTCTTTATGATAGAACCATCCAGGTCTTATGGAAGTGTTTACTTCTGCAGGATACCAGATCAGATCATTTTCTCCTTTTAGGACTTCCCGGCTTCCAAGTTCTTCCATATCACTGGTGATTTTTCGCTGACGAAATTCAGCATCGTCTGACTGCTGGCTCTTTTCCTGAACGCTTTCTGCCAGTGCAGTGCGGGCAGGAACAACACTCCACTCTGATTTTCGCACATCACCGGCTTCATTTCCGCACCATCGGATATCCGGTCCGCATACACAGATACAGGCATCTGGCTGGTATTTACGCACACAGGCATAATAGCGCTCCCAATCGTAGATCTGCTTTTTCCCATTTGGTCCTTCTCCGCAGGCGCCATCCAGCCATACGCTAAAAATATTCCCATAACCTGTCAGAAGTTCTGTAAGCTGGGAGATATAGTAATCATTGTATTCTTTCCCACTTCCATAACAAGGCTGGTTCCGGTCCCATGGAGAAAGATAGATTCCAAACTTCATCCCGTACTCACTGCAGGCATCCGCTACGTCTCGTACTATGTCTCCCTGCCCGTTTTTCCATGGACTTGCTGTTACGCTGTGAGCTGTGTATTTTGTTGGCCACAGGCAGAATCCATCATGATGTTTACAGGTGAGGATCACACCTTTCATACCTGCACTTTTGGCCGCCTCCACCCACTGTCTGGCGTCAAATTCTGCCGGATTAAAAATTGCCGGATCTTCGGTTCCGTCTCCCCATTCCCGATTTGTATATGTATTCATTCCAAAGTGAAAAAAGGCATAAAATTCTGTAGCCTGATAGGCAAGCTGTCTTTTTGACGGAACCACTTTAATCAATTCCTGATCTGTTGGCATTTGCTCCCTCCTTATTCATAAACATTTGTTTCAAGATATCAAATAATTATCCTTTTAGTCCTCCGGCTCCGATTCCCTGCAGCAGATATCTCTGACCAATGAGATAAATGATGATTGTTGGAATCATAACAATCACAAGACCAGCAAATAAAGCGCCCCAGTCAGTGGCGTATTTCTGCACTTCAAACAGATTTGCCATTCCAATTGGCAGGGTTTTCTTTGCATCTTCTGTGAGCAGCACCAAAGCCAGGGGGTATTCGTTCCAGAATCCCATTGCGCTTAACATGGTGATTGTTGCTATTCCAGGCTTTGCCAGGGGTACCATCACTTTTAACAGAAGCTGAATATTGGTAGCTCCGTCAATCCTTGCGGATTCTTCGTAATCACGTGGGACTGCTGACATAAATCCCTGTAAAGTGAAGATACAAAACGGAAATTGCATGACCGCATATACCAAGCATAGTACAGGAAGACTGTTAAGACCATTCACCGCCTGCAGTTCCAGGAACAGAGGAATCATAATATAAGTTGCCTGAAGGAAGATACAAGCCATATAAATAGTAGAAATCAGTTTGCTGCCTACAAAACGGTATCTTGCCAGTACATAAGAAATAGGGATCACAAACAGAAGCAATAAAAATGTGGACACAATTGTTACAAAAATGGAATTTCCAAAATAAGCGGCAATATTTGCTTTTTCCCAGGCACATAAAAAGTTATCCAGATTGAGTGCTGCTGGCAGTGCATAGGGATCTGTCAGATATTCTGCATTGGTTTTAAATGCAGACATCAGATTCCAGAAAAGCGGATATAGAAATACGATCGTGAACAAAATCATTAGGATTCTGGTGCACCAGGTTCTTACAGTTTTCATCAGTTTCCTCCTATTCCTTTTCAGACGACAGTTTACGTGAGATCATGGCAAGAATCACTGCCAGTATCAGAGTAAACATGGCAATGGCCATGGCATATCCGAAGTTTGCGTTTCGCATACCCTGGGTGTACATGTACTGTAAAAGGACACTGGATGCTCCATTTGGACCACCGCCAGTCATGACATTGGACAGTGTAAAACTTAAATTGATGGTTCCGGACAAAGAAAGGATATAAGTTGTTCCAATAGATTTCCGAAGTAGTGGAATGGTAATCTTAAAGAACTTCTGGGCTCCCGTTGCACCATCAATAGAGGCTGCTTCATAAACCTCCTGGGAAATTCCGTCTATGGACGCCACATGCATGACCATATAGTAACCCACTGCCTGCCATACCAGTGCTGCACCGATACACCAGAGCGCTGTTTTTCCTTCTCCCAGCCAGGCATGTTTCCAGGTAGACAGATGGAAAAGATCCAGCATATGGTTCAGAATTCCCCTTGTAGGATTAAAAACAAATGACCACACAATACCAACCACTGTCATGGAGACGATGCTTGGAAAAAAGAATACCGTACGGTAGAAGGATTTTTCTTTCAACTGTCCCTGTGTAAGGATAAACGCAAATACAAGGCTTAAAAAGATTGTCACAGCGGGGATCACAAGCATTAATTTGAAGGTATTATACAGGGCTTGAAGGAAGTCCTTGTCCCGAAACATGTAAATATAGTTATCAAAAAATACAAATTTACTGTTAAACCCAACGCTTAGTGCAGTAGAACTGGTAAAAGAAAGATAAATGGCATTCAGCATTGGTGTGATCATGAAAACGATCGTAAGAATCAGTGCCGGAAGTGTACACAAGGCAATGAATAATTTTGGTTTTTTTACCACGTTTGGTCACCTCTTTTTTATTTTAGGCTGCCCGACAGATTATTTGGCCGGACAACGGATCTTATGGCTATCAGAGTCAAGAAAAGCTGCTGCATATATTGTGCAGCAGCTTTTCCAGGAGTGTTACTGTTCAATTCCAAACATGTGTTACTGAATGTTATATGTTGAAAGTAACTATCTTACATGATTAGTTTGCAGCTTCCATATCTGCACGAACCTGAGCAAAAGCGTCTTCCACATTCTGTGCCCATTCTTCTACTGTCATTTCATCATTCATAACAGAAGTAATCGGGTTGAAGATCTCGTCTTTTGGATTGATCTTACAGTCAGCAGGAACTGCTGCAAAGCTCATGATCAGGGATGAAGCGTTGGCTTCTTCATAGATTCCGTACATGTTGTAAATTGCTGTGGAAAGCTTGTCTTTTGCTACTTCACGAGCACTCTTTGTAGCATACAGGGCACCGGAAGCTTCTGCAAATGCAGATACGGACTCATCACTGTACAGGAAACGAAGGAATTCTTTTGCAAGTTCTGGATTCTTGGCAGCTGCCGGAATGGAGAACTGCTCACAGCTGTCAAATACATAATGTACGTCATCTGCATTCTCGGTTGGGATTGGAGCCATGGCAAATTCAAATCCATCTTCTCTTGGTGCATCCTGCATTTCATTTTCCATCCAGGTTCCGTTTGTGATGAATGCTGCCTTTCCAAGCATCATTTCTGTCTGTGATTCGGTATGGTTCATACCAACAGTGCCGTCAAGGAGATAACCGTTATCTGCAATTTCCTTGATGTGTGTAAGAGCTTTTAATACACCTTCGTTGTTAAAAGAACCTTCCTCATAATTTGCAATCTTTTTCAGTGCATCTTCGCCACATTCGTTTGCGATTGCCGGCCAGAGCATTTCTTCCATATAACCTGGATAAATTCCCTGATAGGTAAACAGTGCACGTCCATCAATTTCTTTTACGCTATCACCAAGAGCAAAGAATTCGTCCCATGTCTTTGGCACTGCCAGATTATTCTCATCAAAGAAAGTTTTATTATAGATCAGACCCTGCGGACCGCTGTTAAATGGCGCAAGATAAATCTCATCGTCTCCATAAGGTGCACATTTTGTACTTTCCAGGATTCCATCTGTAATGTCATCCCTAAGAGTACCGGTTCCGGCATAATTTTCACCATCAAATACATCGTTCAGATTTAAAAGCGCATGTTCTTTGATAAGGGATAGGATTACACCGTCTTCTCCACCATCATTGAGACAGATAAAATCAGGTGCATTTCCGGCAACAATCTGTGGACGGATAATATCTCCGATGGTAGGACTGATCGTCATATTTATCTTTACACCTTCATGGCTCTGTTCAAAAAGTTCTACCATCTGGTTCCAGTAAGCATCTCCGTATCCTCCCTGGAAAATGGCAATATTCAGTTCCTGTTCTTCTGTTTCTGCAAATGCGGTGAGTGGGGAAAGCACGGTAGCTGCGCTCATGGCAAGGATCATGGCAGAAGCTGCAAATCTTTTTTTCATAGGTTGGTTCCTCCTTTTAATTGGCTTTTTATTATGTTTGCCTGATGATGTTATTATAAGCACGATTGTATTTGTGGTAAATTGACAAAACGCTCCTGTATATAGAATATCTTCTTGTACAAATTACCCCATATGGATTTTCTTGTGCTATATATGTACGTTTTTTTTGCATTTTCATTTTAAATGGATTATCCTGTCTTTTTCCTGTATAATGAACGTATGATACTAGACGCAAAGGAATTTTGGATTGTAATATCAACTGATCATAGTAAGAGAAAAGGAATATTAAAATGAGAAAAAGGCGGCATTACCAGGGATTCCGTAAATTCAGCATTAAAACCAGGCTTATGATTGCGCTTCTGATGATTTCCATTATACCATTAGCAGGAATCAGCGGCTATTCTTTTCATATTTTTTCAGTCGCACTTAGGTCAAAACTTTCCGCTTCCATTTCACAGACCTTGTCCATGATCAATCTGAACATGGTCAGTGAAATTGAAAAATACCAGTATCTGTGTGGCTCTATCTGTGTCAGTCAGGAGATCAAAGATGGTCTTCTGAACAAGGATATGGCAGATATGGAAAAAAACAAGGCAATCACCGAAATTCAATCCATGATCCGCAGTAAGATCATCTATCCTGCACAGGCAAAAAATATAACTGTATATGATACAGATGGAAATATCTTTTATGATCTGGGGTATGACGGATTCTATCAGGAGGATGTTGATATGCTACTGGACCGGCTGGAGACAGAAACAGGGGATGTATGGGCTTATGTTCATACTTATCGTGACAGGGACATTCTTGTTCTGGGCCGTAGAATTTATGAGCAGTACAATCAGAGCCAGGTGATTGGTTATACGTTGATCTCTATTGATGAAAAGTTCTTTTCCAAAACGGTACTGGAGCCTATTGGTTTGGCTGATTCTTCCAATATCATGTATCTGAATACAGATGGTACTATCCTTTCCTCCTGGGACAGGAAAGTAGGAATGGGTCAGAAAGCAGATGAGGAATTACTGGAAAACATAAAGAACAGACTGCCAAAGAAAACTGATTCCTTCAGTATTGATGAAAACGGACAGGAACAGCTGGTCACATATATCTTTAATAAAAATCTGAATCAGCTTTTCGTGTATACCATGCCCTATCACTATATCAATTCGGAAGTCTACACCTTGTTGAAAAGGATTCTGATCGTTGCCGTTTTTCTGGTTCTTCTGTGTGTTGCAATTGTCTCAGCCGTATACCTTGGAATCACATCACCAATCCGAAGTATGTTGGATTTTTGTAAAAAACTCTCTGACGGAGACTTAAGTGTCCGGATCCAGGATACCTGTTCGGATGAGTTATCTGATCTTTCCGGAAGCATGAACCATATGGCGGATACCATTGAACGGCTGATTCATCAGCAAAAAGAACAGGAGGAGAAAAAAAGAGAATTAGAATTACAGATGCTCCAATACCAGTTAAATCCACACTTTCTGTTTAATACCTTAAACAGTCTTCGATTTGTGGCTGCTATGCACAAGGATCAGATCGTCAGTGATGGTATCCAGGCACTTAGCAGTCTTTTACAAAATACACTTACCAATAAAAATGAGTACATTACCATCCAGGAAGAGCTGGAAAACTTGGAAAACTATTTTTCCATTCTCAGGATCCGTTATGCAGGAAGTTTTGAATATTCCATCCATACAGAAGAGGATGAACTACTTTCCTGCCTTATTCCAAAACTGATTCTTCAGCCTCTTGCTGAAAATTCGGTCATGCATGGTTCTTCCGATGACGGCTCCGTCATGGAAATCATGATCACATGCTGGGAAGAAAATGGAAATATAATGATAGAGCTTACAGATAATGGGAAAGGGTTTGAAGTAACTCCTGCCGCACTTGCGCCCCACAAGGATCGCAAAAAAATCGGGGTTTCCAATGTAAATGACCGGATTCAGCTGAACTTCGGCCGGGAATACGGATTGAAAATTGAAAGTCATCCAGGTGATGGGACAACCTGCACTTTAACATTACCGAAGCTGAACATTGACCATAGGGATTCAGTTTCAGAATGTAAAAACACAGAAAGGAATTAATATGTATACCATACTTATCATAGACGATGAACCAATCGTAAAAATTGCTCTCCGTTCTATCCTTCCCTGGGAAGAACATGGTTTTTCTATCTGCGGAACTGCCTCAAACGGTCTGGAGGCGATGCCATTGATTCAGAAACATCAGCCAGATGTGATTATTACAGACTTAAAAATGCCGGAAATGAATGGGCTGGAACTAATCCGTACATTGAAGGAAAAGGGATATCCTGGAGAAATTCTGGTACTTAGCAACTATGAGGATTTTGATTCTGTGAGAAGTGCGTTGCTTCTCGGGGCAGCCGATTATCTGCTGAAAATAAAAATTCAGCCAGATAATCTTTTGGCATGCCTTAACAAAACAACGGAAAAACTACAGAAAAAAGCCGGAGAAAGATCTGATTTAAGTGTAAATACTTCTTCGGATAAAACAGGTCTGCTCCTCTCCTTTTTTCAGGGAGAGGCTACACTTCCGGCATTTTTGCAGGCACATTCAGAGACTGATCTTTCTTTTATGGAAAAGAGCTGTGCAATCTGTTATGTCACTTTCGAAAAATACCTTTCAAATGAAGCGTTTTCCATATCCGGGAAGCTTTTGTGTGATATGATTCTTGATGCAGTACAGGGAGTATTACAGCCTTATATTCTTGTTCTAAGTGATTTTAGCGCACTGGTTGTTTTTTCACAGAAGGAACTGAGCATAAGCCAAGTAAAAGTTGAGCAGCTGATAAAGAAATTGTATAACCGTTTTACGATGTATCAATCCTTTGCTCCCGATATGCCTTACCAGGAAAATCTAAAAAACTATGAAGAGGCAAGGAAGATTTATCAGACTTTTATCTCAAATGAAGGACATTATAAAGATGATGTGGCAAAAACCTTGAGCTATCTGGAAGAGAACTATATGCACCGGCTTACACTTGCTTCCATTTCTTCCAATGTCAATCTTAGTTCCAGCTATTTGTGTCGGGTTTTTAAATCTGAAGTGGGAACAAATATTACCAGCTATTTGAATAATCTCAGGATACGGAAAGCGGCTACTATGATAAAGGAAGACAAACTTTCCTTAAAAGAAATATCTGCTATGGTAGGAATTGAAGACCAGCTTTATTTCAGCAGACTATTTAAGAAATGTATGGGAATTTCACCATCTGAATATGGAAAACGGTTTCATCAGTAATTTATGATAGAAAGACATTTCTTCTCTAAAAGAAACAAACAAATTCTTTTACAGCTGTGATAATTTTTTCCTGACACCAGTATTCACCGCCAAATTCCTGGCATACTTCTTTGATATACTGAACAAAATCCGGGAGCTGAAGTGCCAGTTTTAAATATTCGCCGTATCCAATGCGCTGAATCGGACTTCTCAAAATGGCGCGTCTTGCGGTTACCCAGTTTACCTTTGCTTCTTTTACCGGATCACCACCTTCATGGAACGTATCAGGGAAGAAATACGGGAGATTATTTCATTGCACACAAATTTTCATCAATCCATTTCTGGACATCTTTTTCGCTGAGATTTACGGCTTTTGCGATTTGATTAACTGGGATTCCCATTTCAGCCAGTGAAAGGATGGCTTCATTTTTGGCTTTTAGCTCGCCACGTTTCTCTCCGCTTTCCATTCCCTCACTATAGATTTTTTCCATTTCATGGCACATAAGTTCAACCCCTGTGTCTCCTTCAATTCCTATACTCGCTTTGCAAGAATCGGACTGTGCATCTCATCTGCCTTTTTACAGTGTAGATCATGCATCAGTCTTCCAAGTTCTGTATCATCCTGCTTCCTGGAATTTACATATATGATATGTGCTTCATCCTGAAAAGCCTCGTTCAATTCTTTGATCTGCCGGTCAATGTGGTAAATGGGAAGTCCATATCCAAGAATATCGTCCCTGGTAATAAAAATTACATAGCTTTCCGGCAGTTCCTCAAAATCCTGTCCAGGATTTAAGGTATTCATATTCTATGGGATAAAAAAGTGAATATTGTACTACTTTGGAATTATTAACTATTATTTGATACAAGCCATCATTTAACAGCTAAAATTTGACATACTATATTTTATTATACCTACTCATGAATATAAATTCAAGAAAATTATTGTGCAAAGAAAAAAGTCGGAAATTGTAGTAAAAAAGAAAACAGATCTACATGTAGAAACCTGCAAATGGTGATGTATGTAAGCAAGGTAATTACTACAACAGGATAAAACACGTTCTGCAGAGCATTTCATAGTATTTTCGGTATTCCTGGTTTGTCTGAATTTCAGCACCCATTCCCAGCAGAATCCCTGCAATGATACTTCTGTGGCAAAGTTCTTCATCCTCACAGTAGCACCCGAGAACAATATTTTTCCTGCTGCTTTCCCTGCACAGATAGTTCAGATCCGCTTCTGCTTCTTCGTTTTTCGCCAGTTCTGCAATGAATTGTGGGACATATACATTTTGGAAAAATTCCGGACCAAATTGTTCGGCATGGAAAGTTTCCCGGTATTTTAGAAACAGCTCCCTAGATGGGGAAAGGGATTGGACCAGTTTTTCTTTCTGCGGCAGGATATCTGGGGAACGGACAATCCACCAGACTTCATCATAGTCAGATGTGCAGATGTTTGTAATTCGATCTATATAAATCATAAGCCTTTTAACTTCCTTTCTCAGCGGTTCTCCAGAAGCAGTTCACCTTTCATCCACCCATACTTTGATTTTCCTTCTGCTCCGCGCTGAAGCATACTAAGGGCAAAATCCAGACTGGTTGGGCTGAACATCATATTTTCTCCAGACTGTATTTCTGCAATTTTGACAAACTACATAAATTTTAAACACACCCGGATATAATGGTGTTTTTCAACTCTCTTGCTGCGGCCCCATAGGATGCTGGCTGTCATATACCAGGCAGATCTGACGCTCTGGCATTTCGTCTTTTAGTGGAATCTGTACGATTTCTTTTTTCAGAAGGGATGGGGCTGCCATTGGATGGGGCAAAAAGGCAAGGCCAAGCTCACATTTTACCAGCGGCAGGAGCTGGTCCGCAGTGGCAGCTTCCGTATCTGGGGAAAAATCCAGGCCATGGGATAAAAATACACTATTGTAAAATTTATAGGTCATAGTTTCCCGTCCAAGAGAAATCAGCGGATAGTTTTTTACCTCCCGAAGGGAAAGCTCCTGGCTTCCCAGGGCTGTAAAAGTGGTACCGCCAACCAGGATCTCCTGAAAGGGCATGAGCATGATCTGTTTCAACGGGGAATCCACCTCTGCCGGAGTGGAAACTACTGCAAAATCGATCTTTCCACTTTTTACGGATTCAATGGCTTCCGGGGTGGAATGGTTATAAAGCTTCAGCCGGATTCCCGGATAAGTCATATGGAAATTTTTTAATTTATCAAGCAGAAAAATATTCAAGGCAGTTTCACTGGCACCAATCGCCACACTTCCATGAGAAAGCCCGGAGCTGTCCGCCAGCTCTTCTTCTGCTGCTTGGAACTGCTCCATTGCACCAAGTACATGGGTATAAAGCCGTTCTCCCTCCGGGGTAAGCTGTACCCCGCGGTTAGTGCGGATAAATAAAGTGGTATTCAGCTGCTGTTCCAGACAGTTCATAGCCCGGGTGATATTAGGCTGGCTGTTGTTTAACGCCTGGGCTGCCTTGGTAAAGTTGTGGTATTTTGCCGGCTTCTGGGCATGGTCCAGACGGCCTTCACTGCCGGATAATATAATCACAACTTTATCCTTCCTGCCACGATTTCTCTTAGTTTTTCCTGCATAGTTTGTTTTGTTCCTTTCACAATAATATATTTGGAAAAAATTGTTCAGCATGGCATTTAATACATATGTTTTATACCGCCATTCTTTTCCTTTTGGAATATACCAGAGCTTTAGTTAAACAACAGACTGCAGCCAATTGTAACCTTTAGCTGTTGTTTTTCTTATAATACCATAAAAGCAGGTCTCATGCATAATTTTATACATGAATCCTGCTTATGTTGGAACTGTTTACGTTACGGTTCATAGAAAATCTGAGTACTTTTATTTTATGCTCTGGATGTTTCTCCAATCAGCCCGGCAAGTTTATTTCCAGCTGAATCCTCTTTGAAAATTCTAAACGGAATGATATCTACACATTCCAATTTTGAAGGATTATATTCTTTCAAATGATTGTATATTTGCGGTTTCCTGTACTTTTGGTACCCAATAGTATGTGTACGGGCACTGGTCAGTGTAGTATAGAACGAAGCCATTCCCGGACACCTTGGTCTGCTTGGCACATTCCTTGAATTTAGGTGGCTCGGCATTGGGTACAAGGGGTAAATACATCAGGTTAATCCCACAATCGGATACATCTGCAGTCCGGAAGCCCTTGTAAGCCAGGAACTTCGGATCGGCGAGAAATTCCCGTTTCCGTCCCTCGGCGCACAGGATGCAAATGCCATTCTTTCTCTGTGCATTGGCGTCACGGATACACTCATTCAAAAGGTTGCTGGAATATCCATGGCCTTTCATAGAACCGGAAACCCACAGGCAGTTGATGTAAAGCCAGTCATTTGCCTCAATGGGCACCCATGCATTTTCTGCTGGGATATATTCGATAAAGCATTTTCCACGCTCCACACTGCGGTAAAAAACAAGCCCCTCATCGAAGCGCTGCTTCAGCCATTCTTTTTGGCAAGGCTCTGTTTGCCAGACATGGCACAACAGATGTGTTCTTTGTCGATATTTTCTTTCGTAATATAGATGTAGTTCATAGATTGTTCCCCTTTCCGAATGCTTATTTTGTTTCTAATACATTATTTTTCTATGTCCAATTAACATTTTATTCTTCATAAAAATCTCTACGGTATTGGGAGGGCGTGCAGCCTTCTGCTTTCTTAAATGCTTTCGTAAAAACTCTGTAATCGCCATATCCGCACTGGACAGAGATTTCTCCTATGGAAAGGGAGGTGGCAATCAAAAGTTTCTTGGCTTTTTCCATACGGATCATACCGTATCCCCTCCGTAACCCAGTTTTGGAATATTACACTCCGTGATCAGTAACACGCTCCGCGATGCATAGAAATCATGCATTCGCATGATTTCGCGCCGAGGTTCTCGGGGTTTCTATGAGCTTTGTTCACAAAAAACACCTCGCGGAATGTTACCTGTGAACAATAACTACAAACATTCTAAATTCCCCGTTTTCCTCTTTTTTGAACTCACTCAGAGCGTATGTATCTTTATAAATTAAAGGATATCTGATATCCGTTTTTGGGATAGGCCAAAATTATAGGAAAATGTATCAGTTTTTTAGAAAATCATCCTTGCAGAAAAAATGCACCGACTTACTTGAGCCAGTGCACATTTCGAGAAAATGTTATTTATATAATTTCTCCCAACAATCTTTTGTCATTACGTTGGTGTGTCCAACACGTATCTCATTTAGGAGTGGCACAGGAACTTCATTGCAGGTATGATGAAAAACAAAACCCAGCTTTTCCTGTACACGCTTTGATTTTTGGTTTCCATCAAAATAGCCGCACCAGATGGTTGTCATGCCCAGGTCCTCAAATCCATGCCGCAGCAGTTCACTGGCAGCTTCTGGCATATAACCACGTCCCCAGAATGGCTGTCCTAGCCAGTAGCCAAGTTCGCATTCATCATCCCGCTCTGTCATATCCGTGTGTCCATTCAGCTTTAATTCTACGGCACCAATGGCAATGTTATTTTCTTTTTCACAGATTGCGTAACACTCCGTCCCATTGAATACATTTCTGATTACGTCTTTACTCTCTTCTACACTTTTATGAGGCGGCCAGCCTGCAATAGGGCCGACTTCCGGATTTTTGGCATATTCAAATAAGCTGTCGGCATCTTCTTCTGTCCATTTTCTTTAAATCAGTCTTTGGGTTTCCAACATTCTCTTTCACCTCAACATTTATACGATTCGGATTTTCTAAATATTATTTTTCACAACAGATCCTTATCAATGATCTGATAATTTGCTCTATGTATGTACAGTGCCTTTCCATCTACCATAAGCTTTGTCATCTTCGGCAGATCATCTGGGATTTCCCAGTAAACATCATTTCCAGAAAAAGCTGCTATAGGCTGGCCGAGCTGAGATTTTATGACAACGATCCTGGATTTTCCAAAGTCATTCTTGTACTGGTTTAACACTCTGGCAAGCGCTGCATTATCCGTAATTCCATTTCCACGATCGCTGTCAATTTCATCCAGGGAAAAATCCACTTCCGGTTCCAGTCCTTGCTGGACGAAAACACAGGTATCTCCACAGCTTTCAATTTCTTTTCCGTCAATTGTAATGGTGATCACAGAAGACAAGTCATATCCGGTTACAGCCTTTCCATTGCTGTCATAACTGGTTGTCTCAATTTTATTTCCGGTAATACTGATTTTCTTTCCTGTAGTTTTCAATGTCTGGCTTCCATAGTTATCATAGGTATATATGGTGTAGTTATTTCCAACCAGTGATCCGTGGATATCATTGATAATGGAGCCCAACTTTGCACAGCCCGTTAATTGAAATACTAAAATTATGGTTAGAACGGTGAAAAATCTTGATTTTATTTTCTTTGTCATTTGTATTCTTTCTCCTTCTTAGTTTGGATTTTTTCGCCAGTTTAAATTAATTTATCCTTTTTCATGCAACAGATTAAAGTTATAATAGAAATTAAAAATGGAATAATAAACATTACGAAAATCAGTAAAGCTTCTTCAATATCCGGATGGTTTAATTGATATCTTTGCGAAATCAAAAACACTAACATACATATGTAGAAGATTGTTTTTACAAGAGCATCACGTTTCAGTCTTCTTTTTTCTAATAAAGGATTTTTTCTCAGGCATATACAGGAATGGATAAAAATTGCAATGCAAATAGCGAAAGGCATCACAACCGCCATTGCCAGAATTAAAGATACCAGCCAGCTGAAAGTGCTAAACACGGTGAAAAATCCAATGATCGCTGTCATAATTTCATCTACTGCCGGAAGCATGTTGGCAGTTGCAGTTGTCCCATTTTGGAATAAATAAATTCCGTATATCAAAATCCCCTCAACAAAAATTAAAAATATGCTGTACAATAAAAAATAACCTGTGGTAATAATTGATAAAGTTCTCTCTCTTTTCATCCTTCCCTCCTGTTACCGCATATTAACAATAATTTACTTTGAAATAATGTATCTTGTATTCTATCATACTATTGAATTAGGTATTTAACAAGTTTTACTGATTCGATATGCATAAATTGATTTAAATGTAGTATAATGCTTTTCCGTCTGGTGTGGCACAGACATAGATTTGACAGTTCTTATGGGTCAGTTTTTAAAGAAACTGTTCCGTGAATAATTCAGGTTTATTATCCCAATTGGCAGAGTTCCAGTATAAAAAAAGACTGCTGGATTCTTCCTTCCAGCAGCCTTTCTCTACATTAATTGGAGGAATCAAACTTGTTGAGGGTCTCTCTTCGTGAGGGGCAAACTTGAGGGTTCTTCATGAGGGTTTCTGCCTGTAATGGAAAAGGATTGATCAGTTTCTTGGCTGACCAATCCTTTTTTCATAAGGATCTCTTGTCCTTTTATCCTTCTTTTCATATGATGTTTTTGCGGAAACTACCAAATGAAAGGAGGATACATGAATAGTATCACAGATTTACTTGACCTTGAAGATACTGATATAACAATTACGGATATTCAGATCCAAGGGCAAACCAAAACTCTCTTTCTTGAATCCAAACCAGTCGCTCATTACTGTCCTTCCTGTGGATATAAAATGCACTCTCGTGGGATCAAGCAAAGAAAAATCAATCATTGAATAGGGACAGTCCCCATACCAGATTGTCACCAATCACCCAGAACGGAATGTTAGAAAAACGTTTGGGAACTTATGGATTCCTTTCAACTTTCGAGTATATACTAACCGATCGTGGATCAGAATCCGGTGATCCTGAATTATTAGAAACAGGGGTAAACTGTATATAGCGCACCAGCATTTATTACTGTGATCCTATGAGGAACGGGCAAAAAGGAGGGCTTGAGCAGGCACATACCATGTTCCGCATGGTGCTTCCCGGGATATTTAGTACAAATTAATTTTCTTTTTCACAAGTTGGTCCCCTTCATATTGTAGCTTTATGGAGAAAAAGCGTTCTTCATTTGAAAGGAGCAGATCAAGAAATACTCTGTCGCCTTCCCAGGTAGGCAGATTCGGAACCTGTGTTTTATCAACCCAGCGAAGCTCTCCTTCGTTGCAAGTAATAAGCTCACCAGTATATCCATCTGCTGTAAACACGCACATAAGCTCCGATTCACATTTGTTGTTTACAAACGTTACCAGACCGCGGAACTTATAAGCAGTAAGTGTAAGTCCTGTTTCCTCTCTCACTTCACGGACAAGGCATTCTTCCGGTGACTCATCCCTCTCCACATGTCCGCCTACTCCAATCCATTTGCCTTCGTTTATGTCGTTTGGCTTTTTTGTTCTGTGAAGCATCAGATATTGATTATTATTTTCTATATAACATAAAGTTGTAATTGTCATTTTCGTTTTGTTTAACACCCTTTACATTTAGAAATCTGGAAAGCTTATAATAATGATATTGTTTTATAGGGTATAGCAGTCGTACCTTATGGCTTTTCCATTCAGGGTATAAGAAGGTTTTCTCCCAGCCAGGAACTCACTTTTCAAAGGTCTTTTCACAATAATCTTATCCGGTCCCGCGCTGATAGCGGCATCAAAAAGGTCGGTCTCCTCGGAGCATGGGGGTTCCAGCTTCTGGATCAGCTGTAACTTCTTGTTGATCAGGCTGGACTTCTGTCTCGCAGGAAACATGGGATCCAGATAAATTACATCTACCGGATCCAGAAGAGCAGGCATTAACTCCACGCTGTTGCCCTCCACCAGCTTCATCCGGGCTGCAATTTCCTTTAATACCGGATGCTTTTTCGCCCGGCGCAGGGCATCTTTTAAAAGAACTGCGATTACCGGATTCTGTTCATACAAAGTTACTTCATAGCCCTGGGCCGCAAGAAGAAATCCGTCCTCTCCCATTCCTGCTGTGGCGTCAATAGCTTTGCGTCCCTCTTTTTCCGACTTGGAAGCCCGAACAAGCATTTCGTGCTGGAGGCGGCCGTTTGTGACACGGTGTAGCATGTTTTCGAAATCGCCTTGATAAGTCAGACCATATCCAGTCAGGGAAACACCTTTTAAATTAAAAAGCACCGTCAGTTGATCCCCAGGCTTTTCCACAAGAAGAGCCCCTGTGCGTCTGGAAAAAGACTCCGCCATATCCCTCTGTCCGCCCTTTTCCAGGCAAACTACAATTTTATCACTCATGTTTTCTTCTCTTTCTTTGGTCATGCTCCTAAATCGGTTCTCCAATTCAAGAAAATAGTTTTGGAACATGCTTATGTATAATGAAATATTTTACAACGAGGAAAGGAAAATTTCAATGAAAGAAAAAGACTCCGAAATAGTATTCAAAGTTACGTCCGCCAAAAGCACTTTTTTCGGTGGCCGAAAACGCAGATGCTATTCAAAACATCTACATTTAAATGGGAATTTTGTAAAATGTCTAATACCTATATTTTATTGTGTCTAATCTCTGTCGAGCATTATAATTATAACTGCTTCATTTTTTCCAGAAGTTTGGAGTACACATTTGCTACAAACCATGGCTCTGTAGATTTCTCAAGTGCTTTTTCCGGGGAAAACCAGGCGACACCGCTGTTTTCGTCGGCTTTTATGGAAACTGCCTCATCAGAGTCTGCTTCCAGCAGATAGGTTACGTTCAGATGTAAATGGCTGGATATGTAGTTGCCTTTTTTCACATGACCGTCTACGGTAAGGGATTCCAGGGAGAAAATCTCCTCGGACACTGGTTTCACGTTGGTAATTCCTGCTTCTTCTTTTACTTCGCGAAGTGCTACAGAAAGCAAGTCCGTTTCTCCATCTGCATGTCCGCCCAACCAGGACCAGGAATTGTAGATATTGTGATAGACCATGAGAACTTTACTTCTATCTTTATTGACCACCCAGGCGGAGGCTGTCATATGTGCCACTGTATTTTCTCTGGAAAAAGCATTGTCATTATTCCTGATCCAGTTTAAGAGCAGCAGTTTATCCATCTTTTCCTGCTCATTAAATGGCTTATAATCTTCAATTTGATTGATTAATTCCTGACGGGTTATCATATGGTAATTGCTCCTTTTCTAAAGCGTGTTTGAAAAAGGCTTTCTGCAAGATATACGACACACTTTGTGGGAGATTGCGGAAATGATTTTTCAAACGCGCTCTGGTATTCTTTTGGAAAAGTATAACATAACGAGTTTGAGATTACATCTGATTAATTGCATTTTCTCTGGAAAACTTCTAAAAGTCAAAAGCCGGGGCGGATGATCGTTTCTGACTTTTTGGGGGGATTATTCTCTTATAAAATTTGTGAATCCCATCGGTTCCTGCTTCGGCAGGGGAAGTATAATTTCATTGTCTTTGATATATGGTGAGAATCTGGTTTTACGGCCTCCGGATAAATCTACTTTCATTAAGTCTGTTATTTCTTTTTGTATATCTTTCGGAGTATTAGTCTGGTTCATCCAGGTAATATCTTTTACAAAGGGTGCCTGTGCCCTGTCTCAAATGCAGTTCCCTTTGTGGAACAAATAAATGACTTATATTAGCGTGTTCCAATTTTAACAGTGAAATTTTTTTATCAATTCCTCCCGCATATCCTGTCAGACTGCCATTTGTGCCCACGACACGGTGGCAGGGAATGATAATGGAAACTACGTTATGTCCAATTGCACCACCTACAGCCTGTGCAGACATGTGCGTGACCTTTTTTATTTCTGCCATTCTGCGGGCAATTTCCCCATACGTAATCGTTTGTCCATAAGGAATCTCTAATAAAATTCGCCATACAGCCTGTCTGAATTCTGATCCTGCAGAATGAAGAGGCGGCGTAAATGTCGGCTCTTTACCGGAAAAATATATGTCCAGCCAATCTTTTGCCACTGTGAGAATCTCCGTTTCCTTTGAAATTCTCCCTTCTGGAAGTGTATTTGCAAAATATTTCTGTCCTTCAAACCATAGGCCAGTAAGACCAATTTCATCAGCAGCCAGCAAAATAGATCCTAATGGCGATGAATATGCAGATGTATATATCATAGCTGTTTTCTTCCTTTATTTATTAGTGTTATTTATGCTTAAGGTATTGAAAAATGTTTTTGACACTTTAATACATCCATATATCGCAGCAAAAATCGCTGCAAAATACTTCACTAAAAAAGGATCTGTGGACTGCAGGGTCCTTTTTGTGCCTTATTATATATATAACGAGTTAAAAACTATGTTTGAGAGATATATTACGCATCCGATGGTAAGTGCAAATAAGACTACCATATTTTGTAGTTATGATAACAATTCTTTGTATCGTTTTGCATATAAGATGAAAGATAAAAGCATAAAGAAGCTGCACATCAAGATCAGCACATTGGCAATCTGAATGGAAATGTCTGGAATAAAGAGAAACAGGAACATGACCAGATAGAAAAAGGCGGTACAAACCTTTCCGTACCACATCGCACCTTTGTTCTCGCCTGTTTTCTTTAATACTTTGGCACCTACAATTCCCATAAAGGCTTCCTTTACTGTAAAAAGCAGGAACAGCCAGCGAAGCAAAGGATATTTTTTCATCAGACATAGGATCAGAACACCTTGGGTTATTTTGTCTGCAATGGGATCCAGAATCTTACCCAGCTCACTGACCATGTTAAATTTTCGGGCAATTTTACCATCCAGAAAATCAGTAAGTGCGGAAATCAGAATAATCGCAGTCGAATAGCGTTCTTTGTTATCCAGGTCTGACTGATAAAATATAGTCAAAAATACAAATGCCAGTATCACTCGAAAGCTGCTTAGAATATTGGGGATTGTAAAAATATTTTTCTTATCCAGTTTCATAATCCTCTCCTCCTTGGTTGCTATCCATTGTATAGCATTTTGACTGTAAAATCAATTTACAGATTTATGAATGAGACAAGAAGATTATGAACTATTTTATAATAATATTGTCAAAAATGGAGTATGGGAAAGTCTAAACTGATTACACCTTAAAGTGGGAACATACGGTAGGAATAATACTCGATAGAAATCATATTTATTATTCAAACAATTGTCTGGCGCTTTCAAGATTGTCTTTCCCTTTTATCTTAAGCAACACTTTTGTTACTGTCAAAGGAGTACCAGCTTCACTGCACAGAGCTCTAGCCTGAGAAAGAGGGATATATATCTGGTCATTTTCCCCTGGGAGTATCGCGGCGACTTTACAAGGGAACCATGATGCAGATGAAATATTATTACCAGAATTGTCCATAGCCATAGAACTGCTGCTGGAAATTGGACTACTGTTTTCAGTAGAGCTTTTATTTGAACTGATACTGTCTAAAGTATATGTAATAGCAAGCTCTTTTCCTATTTTCAGATATGTATTCTGCTGCTTCTTTGAAATGACATGTCCATTAGGGTCTTTCATGTTTTCCAGAGAAGTACTTCCCAGAAGTAAAAGTGGTGCGTTTCCCAAATTGTCTTGACTGAAATTTTCGGTGAAAGCATTTAGATCAATTCCGTTAAAGACGGTGGTTTTGGTATAGTCATCTGTTTTTATCGTTACTGGAATTTCCACAACTGGCCAGATTTCCTGAATTCCTTTTATTTTTGAGGCATTTTTAAGAAAATCCTGGTCGTAACTGAGATTTCCAAGGGAAAATAAGGCTGTATACTGCTGCTTCTCCTTCTGCATTTCATAGGTAAGTCTGAGAAAAAAGAAAAGAACCAGCGAAATGAGAAGAAACAAAAAGCAGATGAAGCCATCTATTTTTTTCTTTCTCAATGAGATGCCGCCTTTCTTGCTTCTTCCAGGAGTATGGATTTCTTATGTAATCTGACGAGAAGAAACAGAATAATGAAAACCAGCAAAACTGCCAGAACCACAATAATAGAATACCACCAGCTGTTGGTTTCTTCCTGAGAATCATCAACTTTTAGCGACTGGATCTGGGATTCTTTGATCTCGGAGGTGAAATCCATAGTTGTCTGGTAGGGGGTCCCTGTGGAATCCTCGTAAGTGAGAATCAGCTTTCCAGCAGAGTTCTCAGCTCCGGAACTTCCCTTTACGTATATTCTTATTGAGCCCTCTGCGGCTGTTCCTGCATCTACGTTTCCAAGAAATACCGTCTCCTTTGGACTTAGTCCATCTGCTTCTAACTGTATTTTCGCATTATATATTTTATCCCGTCCTAAATTTAGTGCTTTTACTGGAATTTCCACAGTGTCCATCGTGTAAAAAACGGAGGGAATATCAGACGCTTCCAATTCTGCACGTACAGGCTGTGTGACGTTAAACGTCAGAGTTTCTGTACCAGTGGCACCGGTGGCTTTGGAATCTTCATATTCCAGGGAAAACAAAATCGTTACCTGACCTGGCTCTGTATCTTCTGCGATAGATAGATTCTGTTTTAAAGTGATAGCTTCGCCTGGCGTCAGACGCTGCACGTAAAAAGAATTTTTATCAAATTCAATTCCTTTTGTTTCCGTGGAAAGAGAAATCTTCAATCCATATACGTTCTGGCTGCGGCTTTTATTTCGAAAGGTTACGGACATTTCCTGGGTTGTGCCAGCTTTTAGTATCTGACTGGATAGATTACTGTCCTCTAAAAGCAGCTGCGGCTTGTGGAGGATCTTTTCACCAGAAGAGCTGGTTTCTCCGCCTGTACTTCCGGTATAAACATCTCCATAAGAAGGATCCCCTCCTGTCATAGTACCATCACCGGCTGGATCTGTATTACTGTTGTCTGTATTGCCAGCGGATCCATTTTCAATAATAACATGAATGGTATTATCTTTTTCAGAAGAATCGTCACCAGATATGAACCCATCCAGATCTGGATCCGAATCTGGAACTGGGGTTATATCGGGAGCAGTTTCTGTTTCGTCTTCAAAAACTGTTTCTGTATTTTCAAGATCAGTCTCCTGTGCAAAAACTGCAAAAGGAAACGTAAAAAATAATATCATGGCAGTTGTTACAGCAATCCAAATGATTTCGCTTATTTTAACAACAAAAACAGATTTTTTCTGTAATCGTTCTTCTCTCATGTTCAGGCTGTCCTTTCCTTCAAGATTCCTCCGTCCATTTCATATACATGGTCACAGAGAATACGGATATCTTCTTCATTATGGCTGGCAAGGAGAATGGTCTTACCGGCCGCTTTCAGTTCCAGAAGAAGCTCCCGGATTTCTACTACGCCATGTTTATCCAGTCCGTTAAAGGGTTCATCCAAAATGAGAAAACGGGGATCTTCCATAATGGCCTGGGCGATTCCAAGACGCTGGCGCATTCCAAGAGAATACTTTCCAACGGGCTTTTTCATATCTGGATCCAGTCCAACCTTTTGAAGAATAAGACGGATATCTGCCTGGGAAATCAGTCCCCGCATATTTGCCAGTATTTCTAGATTCTTCATTCCTGTATATTGGGTAAGGAAGCCTGGTGTCTCAATGATAACGCCAAGGCTTTCCGGAAAATCAGTATCTTTTCCAATTTGTTTTCCTAACACGTGGATGGTTCCAGTTGTAGGCGGCAGAAAACCGCAGATACACTTCATAAGAACGGTCTTTCCGGAACCATTATTTCCAACAATACCATACACCTGTCCGTAATTCAGATTCAGATTTACTTCTTTTAGAACAAGATCCTCGCCGAAACGTTTGGTAACATGATTTATATGTACACAGGAACCTGGTTCCGCCAGCTTATAGTTCTTCGATTTTAGCATATAACACACCTCCCAGAACTGGTATCAGCACAAGCAGAAATAATAACAAAAATAACCATAAACCAGTTTGGTATGGCCCCCAGTTTCCAGAGGGAGCTATCCATTCTGACGGGTAAAACCAGAGTTGATCTTTAAAATACCGTTGGTGCAGAATAATTCCGAAATAATAACTTATAAAAGGAATTCCGTAAGCCATATAAGCGGATTCCCATAGTGTTCCGCAGATTCCGCCAAGGATGCTTAGGATACTTCCAAGGATGCTCATGCGAAGCGCTTTCATTAGAAGCTCTGCCAGCTGATCTTTTTGAAAATCCCCTTTTATTTCTAAAGGATAAAATATAACAAAATTAACAAAAAGCACTGTCAGAACTGCCAGTATCCAGACCAGGAACCCAGACATCAGAATAGAAAAAACCTTTCCTTCCACATATTGAATGCGGCTGGTTCTGGGCAGTGCTGCTTTTAGAAAACCGCTTCTATACTCCTGTAGGAAAGAATCACTCCAGGGAAGCACTGCTGCTACAGGCAAAGCAAAGGATACAATCTGTCCTTTCATGGAGCTATCCAGAAGGCTTATAAACGTACCGCATGACAAAGGCTTCTTCAGACTGGGGTAAGTCTGCCCAAGGACAAGAGATACACAAGCGATCAGCCAGGCGGCCAGAAAGCTTTTGGATGTAAGCATACGTTTCATTTCACCACTCATGCCTTTTCCCCCAGGAATTCAAACGGATAGTTCTTTATTCTGTGAAGCGCCAGAATAACCAATATTAGTGCCAGAACCAGAAAAAATATACAGGATTGCCAGAGCTTGGGGAGTAATGGATCATAGCCCAGATTATGTTTTCCATAGACGGCCTGGTTTAAGGGACTGATCCAGCAGATCAGCACGTTTATCTGGTACATTTCATACTTTTCTTTATGTAAAACAGCTGCCAATACATTGGAATCCAGAAGGAATCCATAGATACTGTAAAGCAGACCAAATACCATGCCTTTTGTTTTTCCTTTGTAGAGATTCCCTACCAGAATTACAAAGCTTAAGGTCAGGGAATAACAAAAAAGCAAAAGAAATACCTGCAGCATACAGCCATAAGGAGAAATACTTTCCATAACACGTACTGTAGATGGCACCTGCAGATTCTTTCCAAGATCAGAGTAGCCCAGCATAGCTGCAGTGTCACTCCACAGATTTCCTGGATAGCTGTCCTTCATGCATAACACAGAAGTAAACAAAAGCATAAAAAATGTATATAAAATAGTTACGACTGTAATATAGACGAACTGGCCTAAGAGCCATTTCCTCTTGGTGGTGCGGATCAGCTGATAAGGAGTGACCGGTGTCATTTTCGGCAGGTCTGAGAACAGCAGGAGCAAAAGCATGGAGCTTAGAAGCACTGCTGTTCCATCCCCGAAGGTCCACAGGAAAGGTTCAATGGCCTGTACCGGCGTGTCGTAGCTCTCCATAACAACCATGATCCTTCCTGTAAGCAGAAAACTGAGCACAAATTCCAAAAGGAATGTAAAAATCACCTTTGGATTCCGGAAAAAGCCGAAGAAATTGTAGCGTACAATTCCAAGTATCTGCTTCATATCAGTAGCCCAGACCGCGGTCTATAATGCTTCCATCAACTGCATTGATGGTAAGGAAACTCCATGTGGGGTAATCTGTGATATCTGAATAGGTCTCACCATCATACTCGGAATCTATCTTGCGGGATCCAAAGAAATCCCAGACTGGAACCAGAAGCCCGGTATGGGCGTCTGTAGATGGTTCATAAATTCTGGCATAGCCGAGAACGATTCGGTTAATACTATATATTCTGGAATTTTCATAACTCAGGTTGTCCGCATTGGTGACGATCATCATTTTTTCGTAGATATTCATGATCTCAGTGAATGGAAGCAGTCTTAAATTCTCAGTCTTAGTCTCTCCGATGGTATATGGATTACTGTAAGACATGCTGTCGATTCCGTCTGCATTTACATAGAAATAAAGATTTTCATAAGCCCAGGTTTCCATAGTGCTGTCCATATCTTCAAGTGCCCCACCTGCATCCATGGTATAGGTAAGTGGAACTCCATTTATGGTACGGCTATAGTAGATAACATAACCGCCTCCAAGATAACTGGACGTATCATCTGTTCCGATGGAAGTCTGGATGGCGTAATTCCATCCGCATTGGCTCATATCGCCAAGTCCCATAGCATCTACCTTTTCCTGAACTAGCTGCTTCGCGTCATCCAGAGAAATTCCGATAGATTCCTCAGTTGGCTTTTCGTATGAACTACCACTGGAATAATCCATCCATGTGGCATCAGAAGGAACTTCCGAACCGTCTTTCTTAGTAATCTTGTTAAGCCTTACCTCTAAGGGATAGGCTCCCCAGGAAGAAGTACGATAATAATATTCCGAGCCGTCATCCAGTTGTGCTACCCCCGTAAATTCATTCTCTCCCATAACTTCTCCGTTATCACTATATGTCTGTACTCCTACAGTTGGACGTCCCTCTATCGGATTTTTTGTCTCTGGGGCGGATTCATACTGTCCTTCCCAGTATTCGATGTCATTGTAAATATCATATACCAGGTTGCCATTATCATCAGTTCCATAATTATTAGGATCCAGATTTCCGTTGGCAACGTCTTCTTTTAATTCGTCTATTTTTTGCTTAATCTCATCCTTTGTCTGGACATAATAGCTGTCTGCAGTGTAAATCTTCGCATCAGAGAAAAAGGCGTCTGTAATACGGTCCAGAAGATCCTGTGTAACTTCAGCCGGTGTAACAGAAATTGCAGAGATCTTCTCCACATCGGGAATCTCTACAGAGGCATCTGTATTTACCACAAGCTTGGCGGTGTCATCTGTTACCTGGCTCTTATATGTCTCAGGCGCATTGAGCAGGTCACGGATGGTGGTTCTGGCAGCGGAGATGTTATCTGTAGAATCATCAGTGGCGGTTATCGAATCAGCAGTACCAGTGCTCTGAGACGTATTTGTCTGGTCAGCGGAACTGTCACTTTCTACCATATCCACATTGTTATCCGCTTCTTTGTAAGAATCCAATGCTTTACTTCCCTTCTGCCTTACAAGGGACGATTCTGGTGTCTGTGCACATCCCGCTAACATTCCCATGCAAAGGGTAAGTCCGATTATTCTTTCTATGTTTTTTCTCATTTGTGTGTGAAGTCTCCCTTCCTGTGTTTGAACATGACCGAATACCCAGGGGAATAGGTGTTTGATGTTGCGAATGGTAACTTCTCGGTCATGTTCTGGTATAGATTGTAGCATTGGAAATTACACCGAATCTTCCGTAACTTGTAACTGAGTTGTAATCTGGCATGTAACTGGTACAACCAAAAATGCAACGATAAAGGAACTAAGCAATTACCTGTACGCTTATACTCCAATAGACTTTCCTACCATTCAATAAAAATCCGAGTGCCCTCTCCAAGTTCACTTTCAATTTTCAACTGAAATCCATGTATATCCGCAATTTTCTTACATAGTGCAAGTCCCAGTCCCACACTTCCATTCGCTCGGGAGCGGGATTTGTCAACCATATAAAAGGCCTCGGTCACTTTCTCCAGATCTTCCGCGGGGATTCCCTTGCCAAAGTCCTGGACCATCAGCTTCCCGGCTGTTGCTGACAGTATGATTTTGGAATTTTCCAGGGAGGCTTTTGCCGCATTATCAATAAAATTGTTTACCACACTTAGCATAAGATCTTTATCAAAGGTTTTCTTCAGATCAGCAGGTTCACACTGAATTTCAAGATGGATATTTTTCTCCTTCAGGCGGTAGAGATTCAGTTGTCTGACATCTTCCAGAAAGGCTTTCACGGAAATTTCTGCTGGTGCAAAACGTGCTTCTCCAGTTTCATACAGGCCGGTAAGCTCCAGCATCTTTACAGAAAGCCGTGACAGCCTGCGGCATTCATTGGAAATGTAGGAGAGCGCTCTCTCCTGCTGCTGTCTTTGCAGGCGTACTGTGAGAAGTGTATCTGCATATCCAAGAATGGAGGTCATAGGTGTTTTCAGCTCGTGGGCAAGGCTTCCCATCAGCTGTCTTTGTGTTTGGTTTATGGCGGAGAGGCTTTCAATCTGTTCTTTTACCTTGGCAGACATCTGGTTAAAGCTTTGTCCCACCTGCGCCAGTTCCGTATCTCCTTCTGCGGGAACTTTTATATCATAGTTGCCTTCGGATACGGAGACCGCGGCTTCCTTTAGTCTTGTAAGAGGTGCCATGATTTTGCGCAGACTGAAAAAGAGAATGGTTCCGGTCAATAAAAGCAGGATCAACGTCAACGCACCTACCTGGTAAAAAAGGATCTGGTTACTCGCCAGAACATCAGAAATATCTTTATAAGTGACAATCTGATACTTCAGATTTGTAGTGGATTCTGTGGAGGAATAACAAAAGAGCAACAAAGTCTTGCCATCAATTTTGCTGACAATGGGATCATAGACATAAGTATCCATGTCATACCATTTCCCGTGTAATTCTACGTTTCCCATCTGCTTCTGGATTCCCTGGATATCAAAGTCATAAGTGGTACCGTTGTGAACTTCTTTGCCATCCTGATACAAAACAGCGCTGTCGTGAAAAATCTGCCGGAAAGCGTAGATCAGGATCCGGTTTCGGACTCTTTCATCAGAATCTGCTGACTGACTGCTTGTAAGTCTTAATTTCTCTTCGAATTGTAAAAGATTGTTCTGGAATTTGCTGTATTCATAGTTATTGATGTACTGAATGCTCTGATTCTTCCAGCGGTATGAAGTATAGAAAAAAACAGTGGAGGATAAAATCAGGATCACGCGGGCTACCTGCAGAAATATTCTGGTAAAAAGCTTCAAAGCTCCACCTCCAGTCGGTATCCAATACGGGGAATAGTTTTGATCTTGTCCTGCCAGCCCAGCTTCTTGCGGATGCGTCCTACATGGGCATCTACGGTTCTGGTCTCTCCTTCAAATTCTACGCCCCAGAGACCGGCGAGAAGCTGTTCTCTTGTAAGGGCTTTATTGGGATTTCGGACGAACATCATAAGGCAGTTGTACTCCATTGGCTTCAGATAGACTTCTTCTCCCTTCCGGGTAACGGTGTGGCTCACGGTATCGATCGCAACATCTTCTATCTGAATCTGTTCCTGGATATTTCCGTGACGTTCCAGAACTTTTTCCAGGCGGACCATCACTTCAAGCATTTCGAATGGTTTTACAATATAATCTTCTGCCCCCTCTTTCAGCCCCTTTACTTTACTTGCAAGATCAGCTCTGGCGGTGAGGAAAATGACAGGAATGCCGTAGTGCTTCAACTCTGGTAAAAGTGTGTATCCATCTTTCCCAGGGAGCATAATGTCTACCAGGGCACACTGAAAATCGTGGTCCCGGGCAATGCCTTCGCTGGCTTCATTGCCATTAAAATAGCTTACGGTTTCATATCCGGTGACTTCCAGGTTCATGCAGAGCAGGTCATTGATTGCGGGTTCATCTTCTATTACAAGGATTCTGGCTTTCATTTCATATCCTTTCTTGTGATTAAAAGTTCACAGACACCTGGAGAAATACTTCTTTAGGCAGCTGTCTGTGAGAAATGGTTAAATTATATTATACATGTTTTTACAAGGATAAGTGTAACCAGATTGTAACGAAATACAAAATACAGCCAAAAAGGACACAAACTATCTTTTTCTGACAGTCTGTGTCCTTCATGTGCAGTTATTATGCAGCATGTTTTTGTAGGAATTCATATACAGTTTACAATTATTTCAGCTTGCCGTACTCCTCATCAGATACAGGTTCGCACCACTCATTTGAGGTTTCTGTTCCTGGTACTTCTACTGCCAGATGACTGAACCAGCTGTCCGGTGCAGCGCCATGCCAGTGTTTTACTTCTGCCGGGATATTGATGCAGTCGCCTGGCTTCATCTCGATGGCTTCCTTGCCCTCTTCCTGATAATAGCCGCGTCCTGCAACACAGACAAGAATCTGTCCGCCGCTTGTTTTTGCATGATGGATATGCCAGTTGTTACTACAAAAAACTGGACTACCCCTCCGCAATCCCTTATAGTTACGGGCTTTAACGGCATACACGTCTGTGTTTTGTGCGACCCTTTCATGACGAGCAGTTTCTGCCAGGTTATTTCTCTGCTTCGTCCTCATTCCAAACCTCTTTTGCAAGATTAAAGACTGCCCAGCCTTTTGGCCAGCCTGCATAGAATGCTACGTGAGTGATGATTGCTGCGATCTCTTTCTGTGTTACCCCATGATCCTTTGCATTCTGTAAATGGAATTTCAAAGAGGAATCTGTGATTCCCTGTGCCATCAGTGCTACAACTGTGATGATACTTCTTGTTTTTAAATCAATATCTTCGTTATTCCAGTTCTCTCCGAAAAGAATGTCATCGTTAAAATGTGCAAAATCTGGTGCAAATGTTCCCAGAGCATTTCTTCCTGCTATCTGTGTGATCTTTGCCATGATATCAAACCTCCATCTTTCTTATTTATGGTAATTTGTCATACTCTTCTTCCGGTAAAAACTCAAGCCATTCATTGGAAGCTCCCTCTGCTGGAACTTCAACAGCCAGATGCTGGAACCAGCTGTCTTTCGCTGCCCCGTGCCAGTGTTTTACTTCTGGTGAAATATTTACTACATCTCCAGCTTTCAATTCACGAGCTGGTTTTCCTTCTTCCTGGTACCATCCTCTTCCACCAGTAACCAGAAGGATCTGTCCACCTTTATGATGGATGTGGTATGCATTGATTGTTCCCGGAGCGAAAGTAACCAGACCAACTGGTACTCTCTCTGTTGTAAGCATATTCAAATAGCATTCACCTGTAAAATACTTTGCGAATGCTACGTTTTCTTCACCGATTGGAAATACGTTACCTCCACCTAAGTCTTTTTTCATCTGTTCGATATCCATAAAAAATTCCTCCTTGCTCTTTTTATTTTATGGTACAACCTGAAGTAAGCTCTAGGTCAATAGATTTTGCAACTTTTTACATAAAGTTCATAATTTTTCTGTGACAGTTTGCATTTCAGGTACACTCTATTTCTTATCGGTATCATCATACTCCCATATTGCTTTCTATGTCCAATACCCATTATTATGGGTTGCTTAATGCCTTTTAAGCATAATCTGTTTCTATATCACAATGCAAAACAGATCTGCTGTATTCTGGCAGACCTACTTTGCATTATGATATAGCTTAAATCTGTTTGATAAGATTCAACTCTTTCTTGGATAGTGCTTTTTTTAACTTCTGGTTTTCCTTTATTAGATTCTCATTTTCGCTTTTCAGTTTCTGTAGCTGTTGCCGGAGCAGATTCATTTCCGCTTCCATCGCCTGACTGATAATGTTTCTCCTTGGATCCACCATACCAGCCTGCTGTTCCATTGCTGCATCAATCTCACCTCTTACAATCGGATTCTTGTAAAAGAATCCTCTAGATAAACCAGTCTTTTGCATCAGTGCTGGTACGGACACCTTTTCTCTCTCCAACACCATTGTCCGTATTGTCAGGACTGCCCGTTCCACTTTTTCTTCGCTCTTTCTTTTATTCAATTCCAGCATCTTGTCGTATTTGCTCATATTCTTCTCCCCATCCGTCCAGATTTGCTAAGATAATCTGTGACATAAGATTTCTTACTTCCCTTGTCTCATCTGCCAGTCTCTGATTGCTCATTTTCCGGTAGTACTGGACGCTTTTCACTCCTTTATGACCCAGGAGCTTTGCTATGGTCCAATCATCCACATGGAGTTCTGTCAGCTTTACCCCATAACAGTGCCGGAACATATGCGTTCCAAATCCGAATAATTTCCCGCTGTCATCTCGGATATCTTTTTCATAGATCATTCGAAGCACTTTATCCTGCAAGGTTTGGTAACTGATTGGTCTCTCCGGTTTGTTCTCGTCCGCAAAGATATAAATGCTTTCAGGATAATGCTCATTTGCATAACTGACTGCCTTTCCAATCAGCTGTGCCAGCTCCCGGCTGATCGGTTTTTCATATCTTCTTGTTTTCGGCTGGTATATGATAATCATATCCTGACGGTCATGTTTATAAAGGCAGTCTTTCCGCAAGGTCAGCGTGTCGGAAATTCTGGTTCCAAGCATCTGGTGGATGATCATTGCCCTTGCTATCTGCTCTTCCATTTTTACAATCTGGGCATTCAGTCTTTTCAGCTCACTGTCCGAATAAGATTTGAATTCTGCTTTCCGTTCTGGCGGAAAATCAGATTTTAAAAACAGTTTTGTAAGATGTGGAAAATCATAAATTTTTCCGATTGTTTCCAGCACATTTCGAAGCTTTAGCAGGTCATCCCGGATGCCATTCCCTCCGTTTGATTCTACCTTGATGTTGATTAAAAATTGTTCTATGATCTCCCGGTCAATCTCTTCGCAGGTGCTGATCTTGGAATGCTTTTCATCCAAATACTTTGAAAATTTATTCATGGCGGACAGTTCACGTTTTATACTGCCAAGGGCTTCGGTTTTCAGATGATGGTAAATTGCTTTTTTTACTTCTTCCCGAATATCTGGTTGCCGGATTCCTCTGAAATTTAGTGTCTTATGGTTGACAATCGGATTTGTCCGCAGGATAAGCGGAAGCCTTTCCAGATGCCAGATATCCTTTGCCAGCTCATTGGTTTCTGATCGGTCCAGTGTAAATTCCAGAAGGCTTTCAAAATACCGGATCAGGGCAGCTTTTTCCACCGATTCAGTCTGAATGTTCGTCACTTTATGCTTCGTCAAAGCCCTACCGTTTTGTATCATCCACATTTTCAACTGCTTTATCCAGAAGTCTTTTTCTCTGTCAAGCAGGCTGTTTTCCTGATGGGATGACTTCTGAAAAAATTCACATAAGCTGTTAAAATAATGCCTTTCCCTTTTTATGGTCAGGATGGATACCTGCGTTCCACGGTAGTAAATGTATTCGACAAATTCTGTCTGAAGCTGGTTTTCCGGCAGTTTATCCAGATCAAAATATTGTTCCTTATTCAGCTTTTCCTTTTGCTCATCGGTAGCCAGCTTATAACATTCCAGTTGTTGGAATTTCAGTTTATTATCCATGCTTCTCTCCTTTCTGCATACAGGCAAGCAGGCTGTTTTCCTCTTCCTCAAAGTATGCGTCATTTTCTTTAGCAATTTTTCTTGGCATATAATCTATATACTGCATGGTCATTTCCTCAAACGTATGTCCCAGATAGTCCCGGATGCTTTGGATTGATACGCCATGCTCATAAAAATTGGTTGCTACGGTATGTCGGTAATCATGAGACTTAAAAATATATTCTCCATTCTGTATGCCTATCTGGGAGCAGTATTTTTTCATCTGCCCCATGAAGGTGCTTTTGGAAAATGCTCCACCTTTCCGATTCCGAAAAATGTATGCTTCTTTTTTGGTAGGGTGCTTTTTCAGATAAACCTGCATCAGACGATACAATGTTACCGGAATGGGAACCCTTTTATAATTTTTCATTTTCACCTGGTAGACCTTCATCCAGCAGTCACCATTCTGGATATAATACGCATCCCCTTTTAAGGTGCAGACCTCACTGATCCGGAGTCCCACACACCAGAGATGTAAAAACATCATTCTCAGGTGTTCAGGAAACTGTGAGAGGTTTTGGATAATTTCCATATACACATCCTCTTCCACACTTCTGTCATGGTGGACTGGGATCTGTTTTTCCAAGTAATACGATGCATAAAACGGAACCTTTTTTATATACCCCTTTACTTCCAGAAATTTCATAAAAAACTGTATTCCCGAAACATTGGTATTAAATGTCTTTGCTCCCATAGCACCATTCTGCAAATTCTTTAAATATACATCAATCAGGCTGGCATCACACTTGGTAACTTCCAGTTCGCTGATCTCCTGCAAAAAATTTCGAATGGTTCGGAATCTTTCGTACACCGTGCTGAGCGCCAGTTCTCCGATTCCAATTTCGTACTTCATATATTCCTGAAGCAGCAATCGATTCTTGGGCTGTAGAACTTCCTGAAATGATATTTTTTCTATACTGTCACTCTGGTTTATTCTTTCTTTGGCAATACGAAACCGCTCTAAATACCAGATGGTAGCATCCCATCTTGTTTCATCAGTTTCTATAAAAATCACTTTACGGGCAGTTTCCACAATGCTCTTCAGTCGTTTTCGCCGTTGCTCTTTCTCGACTTTCTGCTTCAGGTAGTCCTGAAATGCTGTTTCCTGTTCCAGCTCCAGAAGCTGGATATCTGTAATCTGCTCCCGGATGCAAAATTCGTAAAAAAGCTGTAGCCCGGTCAGTTTATATTCCCTCAGTCTGGAAATTTCATAATTCTTCAGAATATATTCCAGCACGGTAAAAATCTGACGTTTCAGTTTCTCACTGGCTGCCGCTTTAAAATTCCAGACCATGTTGCTCCGACACCGTACCGTTTCCACACTCTTTACGATTACAGGATCTGAGTGGTATGGAACAAAAAGTATTTCATTTTTATATTTCCATTCACATTCCCTCTGTCCAGCCGGAGTTTTCATCCGTTCCCGGATGTACGCCTGCCGTATCCGGTCGAACGTTCCGGTATATCGGTAAATGTAATTTCGCTTTATCAGCGGTGTTATGTATAATTCAAATTTCATTCGCAGTTCATAATCTATTTCCGAAAGATGTTCTACCATCTCATCTGCCAGAAACAGCAGAATCTGTTCTGTAATGGAACTTCCTGCTTCCTCTTTTGCAAACTCCCGGATTTCTTTTCGTAGCTGCTCAATCCGCCTGCTCCGTTCTTGTTCTGCCTCTATAAAAGACTGTAAAAACGCAGGCATAAAAACCACCTCCTATAGCAATTCCTCAATCCCATACAGGGAGGAGTGTTTCTCGTAGAATTCCTGGCTGGCATCCAGCAGTTCATCATCCACAATGTCCAGATAATTGATGGTTGTCTGGATGTGGCGGTGTCCATAGGCCAGCTGTATCAGTTCCAGCGACCATCCTGCTTTTCTCCGCTCATTTCCAAAGTAATGCCGGAGCATATGAGGCGTGATCTTAATCCCTGTTTTCTTATCCATTCTTTTTAGCATGGAGTATACTGCTTCCACGTTCATTGGTTTTCCGATATTATCCCCGGAAATATTCACAAACAGGCTTGTCTGGTGCTGAAGTAGTTTTCGGTACTCTGCGATATACAGATTTAAAAAGCCGAAGGTATCTTTGCTGATCTTCGCACTTCGGTATTCTGCATTCTTTGCTCTCGCTCCATTTTCATTGTCCTCACGGAAATATACCCGGATTATGTGGTTCTGATAATCAATGTCCTTACTGTAATCAATTCCTAAGATCTCACCGATTCGGTAGCCTGTCTCTGCCAGAAGCAGCATGAGAAGCCGATCTCTTATATTGGTACACGCTTTCAAGATTTCCACAATTTCATCTTTCTTTGCTGCTCTCGCCTTATGCTCTTCCTCTTTTAAATAGCCTTTGAAACTCTTTGATCGTATGCTTTTCTTTACGCCTACTGCATCCACGGCTACAAAATAATTATAGGACAGGACTTTCAGCTCCCCGAACTGCTGGTACTCTTCTTCTATAAAAAGATAGAACCTGAACACATCTCTTAAGTATGCGTTGCAGGTTCCATTGTTTGGAGATCTGTGATTTTTATCTCTGGTATGCTTCCCGGCTTTCAGCCAGTATAAAAATTCCACAAAGTGATTTGTCTGTTCAACATAAGGCATTTGATATACGTCTGTCAATTCCTTTTTCTTTTCATGGATGTATTCCAGATAGTACAGGATTGCAAGTGCGGAGCGCCGCACCGTATTCGGTGAACATTTACTCCGTATCTTGTGCATCAGATATTTGGTTGGAAGCAGGACGATATCCAGTGTTTCCACATCTCTGATAAAGAAATAAACGGTGGAACCCTCTCTTTCTTTTTCCAGTTCATATCGTCTCATTCCTGCTCACTTCCTTTCCTCTAACGCTATACACAGTATACCCAACTCATGCCGATAAAGCTATCACAAATACCACCAATTCGGTCAAAACCGCTCCTGAAATACCACTAAACTTTTTGTCTTATTTTCTGTCCAGATCTGGGCAGAACCAACAACACCACGGATGTTATCAGCTGTAGTAACGCTCCACTTTCCGGCTTCGGATAAAGTCCTCTACTTCATCGATTTTTTCTGCCATCTGGCACTTTGGCAGGGCGTCCAGAACATCTCCCCGGTACTTTCCTTTCTTTGCCGCTCGGTGGTCTAAAATGGACACTACACAGGTGTCCTGCTCCGTCCGGATCGCCCGTCCGAATCCCTGGCGCAGTTTCTTCTGCATATCTGGAACAACAACATTTTGAATGTAGGATTCCAGTGATCGGTATTGTTCCCTTTGTGCTTCATGGATGGGGTCCGGTACAGCAAACGGCAATTTTACAATGATCAGGGACGATACCATATCCCCCGGAAAATCCACACCTTCCCAACAGGAGCCGGCTGCAAACAGAACGGCATTTTCCATCTTCTTAAACCGTGCGATTTCTTCCTGTGAGTTTCTCCATACCTGCACCATCGGGAACGGGATCTGATCCCGCAGGAGCTGCTGCACATTTCCCATCAGGGTATAAGATGTAAACAGTACCAGTGTATGCCCAAAAGTAGAACACACCAGATCACGGATCTGGCCTGCAAGTTGCTCGACCTCTTCCCGGCTTCCCTTGAGCGTCGCTTTTAAATTCTCAGGAATATAGAGCAGACAGTTCTCTCTGTAACAAAATGGGGATTCTGCTACACACTCCCGGACTCTGCTTTTCTTTTCCAGCCCGGTCATCTGTCTGGTCCTTACAAACCCATTTCCGGCTTTTAAAGTTCCACTGGTGAGAATCGAGGGAAATCCCCTGTCCCATAAGGAATCATGGAGAAACCTTGGAATCTCTCTGCTAACAGCCATAAACACAGGATCTCCCCTGCCGTCTGGCTGAAGAAATAAAACGTATCTGGTATCCTTCTTCAGAAACCAGCCGAACAGCTCTTCCATCTCTTCCAGCCGCCGGAAGATCCAGTAAGGGACATTTCCAGCAAGTCTTTTAAGCATAAGACTGAGATTCCCCCTTACCTGCTCCAGAGAAGATCGGCACTTTGCCGGAAAATAGAAATTTTCTTTTCCAGCTATGTCATCTCCCATCCCGGCCTGATCCTTACGGATTTCCATTGAAAGTGTATTAAACCAATCCTGTAGTCTCTTACCTTCCGAACTTTTATGCTCCCTGTTTAAGAAATACGAGATTTCCTGCACATCCTCTCTTCCAATACTTCTCCCATCCATCTGGCTGGCAGCTTCTGGGAGCTTATGTGCTTCATCTACTACCAATGCTCTGTAATCCGCCAGCAGAGGCCGGTATTCATTCATCCGGTGCATGGCGTCTGCCAGAAGATAATTGTGATTGCATATCTGTATAAAAACTTCCTCTTTTTTGGAAACATCCAAATATTTCTGATAACGGCATCCTGCTTTCCCCGGACACTCCCTGGGGCAGAATTTCGGTACGCACACCAGCCTGCGGTCAAAACCGCTCAGGTTATGTACGGAATCTAAATCAAAGTTATGCCGGAGGG
>NZ_JAJBMO010000025.1 GCF_020537505.1 Blautia glucerasea
CTCGTTTTCCGTCCTGGTTGTCTGCATCATCCCAGGTCTTGGTTCCCTCTACCTTTGTTGTCTCCGGGGTATGGGTATTTGTGATGATAAATCCGTTCTCGGCATCCCCGGTCACTACGGTTGTATATCCAAATACCGTTCCGACCTCTTCTACTGTGTATGCAATATCATTCTCACCATTCTTCTGGTCAAGATCTTTCCAGGTATAGCTCCAATTATTACTATCACTCAGTGTAACCTCATCACCAACTTTCGCATTATCAGCATACAACTGCACTTTAATGCTTTCTGGTCTCAGTCTGTCCTGATTTTCTTTATCATCCCAAACCTTTGTGACTTTAATTTTAACTTTCTTAGGAATAGATTTGTTATCAAACGAAGGACTCGCCATCGTCGTTGAATAATTCTCATCTGAATAGTATGTAACAGTTGCTACCAATTTATTACCATTTACTTTGTTAATAACAGCTTTTACATAAATTGTCTTTCCATCTATCGTTACATCAGACAGATCAGACTTTGTTTCTACAATTTTATAATAATGTGTTCCTTCTGTCTCAAACTTTCCAAGATCATCAAACAGAACTGTTCCATTAGTATTAGTGACTGTTTTTACTGAAGTCCAGGAATCTCCATTTTTCTTCAAAAGTTCAAAATGGAATTTACCATCATATTTACTCTCTGATGCAACTTTTCCATCAACGTTTTTCGTTACTTTGATTTGGAAACTAGTATCTACTACTGTCATACCATGGAAAACATTATGCCATTCCTGTCCACCAATTGCTGCAATTGTATCTGCAATAACCCAACCTGCTGAAACAGCTGCATTGGTAAATGTTGCATTGGGAACTAAGAAAATACCAGTTGCTGTATGAGTAGCTGCAGTCGTTGCATACGGACAGTTGAATATTACATTCTGTGCAACTCTATCCTCATCAGAATTTGCATTTGTTGTTTTCTCATATATAATATTTCCATTTGCATCTACAATTCTGAATTTGAACTGATTAAAGTCAACAGTTGTATCCGGTATATTCAATACAATATTCTGATCTTCACGAATAGTAATCATACGATTCGTGCTATTCATAAATGAATTAAATTCACCCGGCTGAAATCTTACATAATAGGTACCAGCCGCTGCGCCATATTTGGCGATATTAATATTGGTATATTCATCTCCTTTTTTATCCTTAACAGATTCATATGCTACAGAATTCGGCTCATTGTAAAGAGTAGTGGATGTTGTTTTAATTTCATTTACCATACCTCTTACAATTCCCTTGATCTGACTTTCTGTATAAGTATCAAAGTCAAAGATCAACTCACTATCATCAGTTTTAATTTTGCCCTCTACGCCTTTGCCTGCATAAACAATAGATCCGCCTGCATTTCCGTTTAATCCGATCTGCAGTTTGTTATCGCCAACAAACTCACCTATATAGTTATAGCCTGCGCCACCATTATTGTTCTTAGCCATCTGGACATTGCTGCCCTCAAAATTTAATTTTCCAATGGCAAAATTTGATTCTAAATGTCCTCTGAATGTGGCTTCATTTGCAACTATTCCAAAATTGGTGGAGGATCCCAAAATATTTCTAAAGTTCTTGCTGGTTCCTGCATTTATTGGAATCTGTGTTAATATAACAGTTTTAGAGTTTATGCTTACGGAACAAACTTTTCCGTTATCGCATTTTAATATTCCACCGTTTCGAATAATATCATACTTACTCTGGTCGTAGGACTCTCCTGCATTATAAGAACTACCTTGTCTTAATGATAACATTACGATTGGATCAGAACTGATATCCCGATTCCACTGGTTTGATTCCAGACTTACTGTTCCTGTTCCCCCAGTTACCTCAACTTTCGCAACCTTCGATGTTGCTTGATTTGATTCACTCGATTGCATCGCAGACAGATAATAAGTTCCATCTACTCCTGTAACGGTAACTTCCACATCCTGCACCGCATTCTGCTGCCTTACCCTTCCCACCGTCGCCGCAAAGGTTGTCACGGATGAATCGGCCATGATCATCACGAGAGCGAGAAACAGTGCCAGAAATCTTCTTAAATACCCATTCTTTTTCATAATTTCTCATTCCTTTCTTTGGATATGTAGATTTATTTTTAACCGAATTGGGAACTATTTTCGGTTGCATGATAATATATGGTTCTTAAATATATTTTATCACTTTAGCTCTTTCTCCATCTCTTTCATTTCTCGAAAGAGTCTCAAAAACATGAGATTTTGTATGGCAATTTTAGCATTTTTCAAGTCTTTTTCATAAATTAAAGGCAACTAACTTCACATTCGCCGCCTACTGCTGAGTGAATTGTAATTTACACCTCTGTTTCACACATCTCTCCAGTGGATGCCACATAGAAATCAACCTGTGTGGATTTCTTGTCCCCCGACAGTTTGTTGAAGGCCTTGGCAATCCGTTTGGAAACAATGGGGCAGTTTTCCTGGCTGATTTCAATCAGCATGACGATGTACTGCCGGGCGTTGTATCTGGTGTAAAAATCACCTTTTCGGATGGAGGACTGGATGGCTTGTCTAAGGAGCTCGGACTTTTCACGTTCTTTCTCTTCCGAAATGTTATGGGTCTTATAATCCAGTGTGCAAAGCATGACAAACACGGATAGGCCTGAACGCTCCACCATACGGCTGAATACGTGGTAGATATCAACAAAGCTGGGGAACGGGCAGAAATACGCGCCTACTGCGGTTTCTTTTTCCCGAAGCCTTTCCTTGATATCAGTGAGGGCGCCTGCTGCCTGCGAGGTTCGCTCTCCCATCAGTTTGAAACGCTTTAACAGTCTCTCCGAAGGGGCTACTCCCATTTCATCGAACAAAAGCTTTTCGGTGTTTTGGTAGACCTCAAGGCCTTCCTTATACCGGGACATTCCGATCAGGCTGTCGATTTCCCAGACCTGCCACTCGTCAAAGGGATAAATCTCAGCGGCCCTGTGGGCTACTTTATGTAAATCCTCATACCGTTCATGGTTTTTCAGCCAGCGGCACAGTTCCCCTGTAATATGGAAGTAATCATCTCTGCACTGGACATTCTCCACAGCAACCCATTCCTCACCGATCATGTCCGGGAGAAATTCACCTTTATAAATTTTCCAGATCTGCATCCAGAGATGGAGCTTGTCCTCTTCTCTTTTCTCCGCCCGCTCTTTTTCTACCAGCTTCTTAAACTCGTTTATATCTACCTGAACCGGGATGTTTTCGTCCCAGCAGCACATTCCGGACTGGATATTTATGTATCTGCTGTCCGGAAGTCCAATATCCTTCAGCTGTTTACGAAGTCTGAAAATGGTGTTGTTCAGGCTTCCGTTCTTATTCTCCACCTCAACTCTTCCATAAAGGGCTTCTATCATGGCCACTTTGGAAATTCCGCCATCCTTGGTGTGAAGCATAAGCAGCTGAAAAAGCTGTGTGGTCTTCGATGCTTTATTTCGGTCCAGCACCAGTTCCTTTCCTTTATATTCCAGTGAAAAGGTTCCAAGCATACGAACCTTTAATACGTTTTTGTCCATATTTTCTTCTCCATTGAACAGTTACAGTATATTCTAATATGCCTATATTATAACTTTTTTACATAATAACACCAGTATAAAAAAAGAACCAGTAACAATCGGTTAAAAAAAACAGAAGTTTTCATTACATTTTCTGAAAACTTCTGCTTTAGTTATTTCCTGATTTTATATTATCCGTATTAAAAGGCCTTTGGGAATTCATTTTATTACTTCATACTGCATCATCTCATATTTCAGTTTCGTTCCTTCTTTGATTTCCGCAGGTAAAAGGGCCCGGGCCACCAGCTTTAATTCGGGGGAATCTATGTCTGCGCGGCGCAGGTTGGCGTAGTCTCCGTCCATAGAAACCACTTCATAGTACCAGGTTTCAAGTATCATTTACAAAAATCCTCCTGCTACAATATATCTATAGTTAATATCCCTTACATTGGACACCGGCTTCTGCCTGGCATGTCCTCGCCTTTTACATATCTTGCATTAAATTCCATGTTAATCTGGCGAAGCTCCTTCTTCCCATCAATGTAGTCTTGATACATCTCCGCCAGACCGGCCATACAGCCGTCGCAGTTCGCTTCAATGTTTCCCAGTGATTCTGCAACGATCTTCTCCCGCTCTTCGCGTGTCGTTTCTGCAATTAAATATCCCGCCATTTCACACCTTAATCCTTTCTATTGTAAATTTTCTGTGTTATTTTCATTATAACTTACTCTGTTGGAAAATCAACCAGTTTAATTTCTGCGTTTTTCGCTTCAACATTCTCACAGCCTGTAGTCTGAATATTTCCAAAGCTCCCTTTAACAATCACAACTAAAGCTACCAGTACAATTAATGGAATTATAAATCCACCTGTAAAAGCTGTTTATTTTTTCTTCTATATGTTATATTATTAAGAGACTAACTTAACAGCCATGGCGGTCCGCACCAATATGAGCCATAGCTCAAAGTCCTATATCCAGGACTTTGCATTCCATATACCATACAGCACAGAATCCATCGCCCATCCGTTACTCGGGCGTCATGTGCCCTATACACCCAGGAGGATTTTATGACAAAAAAACGAGTAGGTGTGATCACCTTCCATAATTATGACAATTACGGTGCCATTCTGCAGAGCTACGCGCTTCAGAAGAAGCTGCGCCAGATTGGCACCCAGCCAGAGATCATTGACTATCGCTGCGATTATATCAGCAATCCCTTCCGTCTTGTGAATCTGAAAAAGAAGGGACTTTTTAATTACATTTACGGTGCCATCGGCCACATCTGTTATATTCCGCGCCGTTTCAAATGCAACAAATTCCGTAAGCACATGCGTTACAGCCAGCCTGTTACCCAGGGCAAAATGCAGCCGGTTGCTGGCAGATACGACATTTACATTGCCGGCAGCGACCAGATCTGGGACTATAAGCTGACTAATTTTGACACCACCTATTTCCTTGATTTCGTAAAAGAGGGGAAAAAGAAATGCAGCTATGCCGCGAGTATCGGCGAGAACCTCCCACCAGAAGAATACCAGCAGAAGTATAAAGAGCTTCTGTCCGATTTCGATGAGATCCTGGTCCGCGAAGATTACGGCGCTGATATTGTAGAGAACCTGACTGAGAAACGTCCGGAAGTTGTATGTGATCCTACCCTTCTTCTCACCGCTGAGGAATGGGATAAGCTTCTTGTAGAGCCGAAATATAAGGATAAATACATTCTGGTTTACCAGCTTGGAATCAACAAAGAGATCGTTGACTTTGCCCGCCGTCTTCATGATAAGACAGGCTACCGCATTGTTTACATCCCGTTCCCACTGGTAGGGCTTCTGAAGTGTGCCTGCAGGATTGCCATTGGTCCAGCCGAGTGGATGGGACTTTTCAAAAATGCAGAATACGTCATTTCCGACTCCTTCCACGGTGTTGTATTTTCCCTTATTTTTAACCGGAAATTTTTCGCCAAGGTAAACGGCCATCACATGAACCGCCGTGTCCAGCAGCTTCTTAACATGGTAAATCTTACAGACAGGACCATGGATGATGTTTCTTATGAGAAGCTTACCGAAGAAATTGATTTTACTTATGCCAACGAACAGATTGCCCGTTTCCGTGAGCACTCCATGGAGCAGCTGCGCCAGATGGTAGGAGACAAATAGCCCGGAGGTTTTTATTATGCTTACACCCAATCAGAAAAAACAGGACTGCTGCGGCTGTATGGCCTGCAGCTTTACCTGCCCCAAATCTGCCATTACCATGAAGGCAGACGAATGTGGTTTCCTTTATCCTGAAATTGATCAGGATTTATGCGTTCATTGCGGCCTTTGTACCAAGGTTTGTCCACTTCAGGAGAATTATACCGGTGTTGACGCAGTTCCGGATATTTATGCACTTCAGAATCATCAGAAGAACGTGGTCAGTGAAAGCTCCTCCGGCGGTATGTTTTCCATGCTTGCAGACTGGACACTTGCACAGGGAGGCGTTATTTATGGTGTCGCTTTTGATGAGGGATTTGAAGTCCGTCATATGCGCGCTGATTCTGCGGAGAAAGCCGCTTCCTTCCGGACTTCCAAATATGTTCAAAGTGATCCTGCCCAGATTTACCAGTCTATCTGCAACGATCTGAAAGACAATCTCACTGTGCTTCTCACCGGAACCCCCTGCCAGATTGCAGGTGTTACCCGTTTCCTGGAGAGGAAGCATGCCGATACCAGCAGGCTCTATACCTGTGACAATATTTGCCACGGCGTTCCAAGTCCTGCCGTATGGAAGGATTACCTGGAAATCCTGAAAACCAGATACATAGATTCCGATTCCCGGATCACTTCCATTAATATGCGGAGCAAACGTGTCTCCTGGAAAAAACAGGTGATGGATGTTTCTGTTTCCAAGGGAAGCCTGCTGCCTGTACTGGAGGAATTTTCCTTTAATAAAATTTTCCTCAGCCTTTTCCCAGTCCGTCAGTCCTGCTTCCACTGCCACTTTACCAGCTACAAACGCCCGGCAGATTTTACCCTGGGTGATTTCTGGAATGTGGACAGTGCAGGCATTAAGTTCGACGTCACAGGCGGCGTGAATGAGGTTCTGGTCAATACGGAAAAAGGCCGGAAACTTTTTGCCATTGTTCGTGAGAATGCAGTTTATCAGCCAGTTTCCAAGGCAGCTGGATGGCAGCCACATCTGGAATACTCTACCAAGGCTCCTGGAAATCAGGAGGCATTCTGGACTGAGTACAATGCAGCGGCAGATCTTGAGACAAAAGAAGCGCTGCTTCGCAAATATATGAAAGGCTCTACTCTTACCAGAATTATCCGTAAGGTAAACCCGATTTTACAGAAGACAGGGTTGTATAGTATTGCCGGAAAGATGTATAAAGCGGTTTTTGTAAAGAAATAAATTTGTTACTGTTCACTCAGTGACCAGTAACATAAAATTTGCAAGAGAGCAATATGATAAAATTATATTTGACAATTTCCAACTTCAAACTGCCCCATTGTTGGTTTACATAATTTTATCATTTTAACCTCAATGAACCAAATATTCTTCAATAGTAAAAGGATTTTTTAATGAAAAAAGAAAAAAATGTAAAAAAAGCGTTCCTGTGGAACATGATCGGAAGTACCTGCTATTCGGGTTCTTCCTTTCTGTATCTTCTTGTAGTAACCAGAATCTGCGGTGCCACGCTGGCGGGATTTTTCTCCCTAAGTTATGCAACAGCCCAGTTACTGCTCCAGATCGGCCGCTATGGGGTTCGTACTTACCAGGCCACTGACCTGAATCGCAAATATTCCTTTTCCGAATATAAACTTTCCAGGGTAATCACCTGTGGATTGATGATGCTGTTTGGAATTATATACAGTTCTTACAGCTTCAGCGGCGAATACATTATCATCAGTATTTTCGTTATTATGATGAAAATGATCGACGCAGTGGAGGATGTTTTCCACGGAAATCTGCAGCAGAATTATCATGTAGAGCAGATGGGAAAGGCTCTGGCAATCCGAAATGTTTATTCTGCAGTGTTTTTCACAGGCATTCTTATGATTACAAAGAGCCTGTATATTACCTGCACCGCCACAGCTATTACATCCCTGATTCTCTGTCTGGTGGTAAATTCCTGGTTTGCACGAAAATATGGGGAATCAACCGAATCCACTGCCAGTTCTGAAAATGCAGCTTCCAATAAGCTGCGTCACGTACTTGAGCTGCTGAAAATATGTACCCCAATGTTTATCGGTACTTTCCTTTCCCTGCTCCTTTACAACGTACCGAAATACGCTATGGCGAACGTGATGACCGATGAGTACCAGACCTACTACAGCATTCTGTTTATGCCGTCTTTCGTCATCACCCTGATGTGCGAGTTTGTATTTAAACCCACAATCACCACCATCGCCCAGTTATGGTGGGAAAATGACCTGAAGAAATTCGTCATGTATGTTTTGCGGATCATTGCAATCATTCTGGTCTGCTGTGCAGGAATCGTAGTTGGCGGATATTTGATTGGACGAACATTGTTGGAAATCATCTACGGCGTAGACCTTTCTCCTTATAAACTGCAGTTCATCGTACTGCTCACAGGCGGTGGAATCGGCGCAGAGGTTTATATGATCTACAACATCCTTATCGCCATCCGCTGGGGAAAGTGCATGCTTCCGGTTTATTCCATAACCGCAGTGATCACAATCGCTGCTGCCCGGGCTATGGTAAACCAGTGGGGAATTATGGGAGCTTCCCTGAATTACCTGCTCTCCTGCTCCATTTTGTTTGTGCTGTTTACTTCGATTCTGATTTATGTAATCCTTCGGAAAAAGCATCAAAATTAATTCAGACAATACAACATCCCCCGGAAAGGGAATGTCCGTTTAATGGGACTTTACTTTCCGGGGGATATTTTTTACTTTTTAACTGTTACTGTACATTTTACTTTAACTTTTCCGCAAGTTACTGTAATGGTGGTCTTTCCAGCTTTCTTTGCCGTGATCACGCCTTTTTTGCTTACAGTTGCAACCTTGGTTTTTGAAGATTTGTAAGTAATCTTGTTCTGATAGGAAATCGGGGTAACTACAGGTTTCAGTGTTGCTTTCTTTTTCACTTTCAGTGTAAGTTTTTTGGAGATTCCTGTAATTTTCTTTGCCTGTACGGTGCTGCCCTGCAATTTTACAGTGACAGTCTGGGTTGCTCCACAGGTTGTGGTAATTGTTACCTTAACGGTTCCCTTAGTTGCTTTCTTGGCAGCTTTTAAGGTTACTACATTTCCTTTTACAGATACAGTCAATTTCTTTTTATTACTGGAAACTGCAGATTTAATGCTGTCGCCTTTTTCCAGAGTGACTGGTAATTTCACGGACTGGCTCTTCTTCATCGGGAAGCTTGTAGAAGATACTTTCACAAATGGAGTCAGCTTCGCAATTGCTCTGGTCTCTTTACTTCCGCATACGCTGCAGGTTCTTTCTTCCAAGCCTTCTGTTGCCGCAGTTGGATCAGCTTTTCTTACATAATCGCCCCAGGTATGTTTTCCAGTTGCCGGTAGATCGCCAAGTGCTGTAATCTCTCCGTGGCATACACTGCACTCCTGGTGCTGCTTTCCTGCTGCTCCACAGGTTGGCTGGCTGTCTACTACGGTTACAATGTTGTGTGCTATCTTCTCGATTGCTTCACTCTTGGTCTGTCCGCATACGCTGCAGGTGTATTCTTTGCTTCCCTCTGCTGTACAGGTGGCCGGAGTGGTCTTGCTTGCTTTCTTTCCAGTCATGATTTCCGGTGGCTGGTAAGTCTTCAAGGTCTTTACGCTCTCCGTGGCATACACTGCACTCCTGGTGCTGCTTTCCTGCTGCTCCGCAGGTTGGCTGGCTGTCTACTACAGTTACAATATTATGTGCCAGTTTTTCAATAATGTCTGTCTTAGTCTCATTACACTTTGTACAAGTGTAATGGATACTTCCCTCTGCTGTACAGGTTGCATCTTTCTTCTCAGTTACTTCCCAGATTTGCACGAACTACCAGGCTGCTGCCCTCCACACTTACTTCATCAAGAATATTTGTATCATAGATACTGTCTTCATCGTCCAGCACATTAAGTGTGTATGCATTTTCAGATACTTCTGTAATCTTAACGCTTCCATTTTCATCTAATTCCTGACGGTATACTTTAACCGAAATCGTCATTTCTTCACCGTTAAGGATCCAGCTTGCTCCATTTTCATCGTCTGCTGCCATAGCATAAATTTCACCGGTAACATAGAATTCAATAGTATGTTCCTGTAAAGTTCCGTCAATATCAGTGTAGCTTAAAATAACATTGGCATCTCCCAGAGAATTAGCTGTAATAATCCAATGATCATCCTTTTTCTCCACTGTGACCGGAGCATCTTCACCCTCTACCGTTACATTTTTAACAGTCAATGTGCTGACATGTCCGAATGGATAATTTTTGTTCTCTTCATAGCAATCAAAAGATTTTTCTATCGGGAATTCTTCTCCCGGAAGCATCTGCACTGACCATGCCGGATAACCGTAATCCAGCACATTGTCTCTGGTAAAAATACTAACACCGATAGTATCAATCGGCATCTCATACTCATTGTCAGATACGATTGCAGCGTTTACATCAAACCAGCTGTTATCTCCAAATTTATTATGTAAACTCTCATAAGCCTCTTTTAAAGCCTTTCCGTCTATCAGCAGAATATATTGATTTTCTTCGTACTCTGACCAGAAGCTGCCAAAATCTTTCTGGCTTACAGGTGTATATTTGGTTTTTTCGCCTTCCTCAACACAGTATCCCACTTCCCACTGGATTTTCACATTTTTGTCTGCCAGATTTTCAATATCCAGTGTCAGTTCATATTGCTCATCTTCAAAAATTTCAGTTGCATACTCGCCGCTGCGCATATCTTTGAAATAGGTATAATAATCCAGCGCACCGAAGACAACTTCACGGTAAACATCTGATGACCTCTGTTCCTCTCCATCTGTCTCCTCATAAGATGCCCGTATGGTTCCTCTGATCTCACCTGTGGTCTTACGAAGTAATTTTCCAGTAGAAGCATCCTCTTCCCAGGCATCTGGATCATCCGAATTCCAATAAAATTCCAAATCTGAAATTTCTATTTCTTCCCAGCCATTTTCAGTAGAACGTTTCATCAGCTTCAGACCATCTTTGTAGTCGTCAAATTCAAATGTTTCTCCAAGCAAAATGTTTTCAGGCAATTCTCCCTCAATGGTACAGAAATCATGCATAATATCCACGGAAATTTCCTGCTCCGCTACCGGAATCCAGTTGCCTTCTTCATCCTCAACACTTGCCTGTACCATAAAGCTGGTCCATTCCTTCTCTATCCTTCGACTCAATGCGTAAAAACCATTTATCAGGCTCACTATAGCCTCTGTCTACATAGGGTACATAAATTACATCTTCATCATAACAATTTCCGTTCTGATCCGGAAGTAATTCCACCTTAAAGTCCCTGACAATCTCATCACCTCTGTCTTCCTCGCTGTATGCCCACTGATGATGAAGACTTAAATTTGCCTCCTTCACATCATTTGTCAGCATTCGGTTATCATCATCTGAATAATTGACTTCAAGGTAATAAATATCTTTGTCTACATGAATGTTACCGCTAAAGCTTTGTTCTTCTTCATTAAGATCCTTATAGCGAATGGTCAAAATTGCTGCTCCCGGATGTTCGGCAATTACATCCCAGCCGTATTTATTTTCTTTCACAGAGCAAACCGGAGTATCGCCTTCGCCTTCTGCATTCTCAACAGATACAGAAGTTATTTCGTATGGCAGGTTCCCGCCATCCCAGTTCTCTGCATTTTCTACCCAGCAGTCGCCAATTCTGTTAATCCATAAACCTTCATCCACCATCATTTGCCATTCGTTATATTCGTCCAAATGATAATCGTATACAGTCTCTCTGGTATTTAACGCAATCTGGCAACGGTTTAATTCAATCTGCTCATCTTCGTTACCGGTATTTACCATTACAAATACTCTTGCAGCAAATTTGTACTCCTCACCGAAATTGTCTCGCAGCCATTCGTATGCAGCTGCAAGCTTTTCCCCGTTTACAGTGAGAACTTCAGCATCATAATCAATATTCCAGAATTTCTCAACATCATTTTCGCTGATTTCTGTAAAACTCTGGTCATCGCTCCAGTCATATGCATTGTCCGAATAACCAATCTGCCACTGAATTTCCACATCTCTGTTTTCCAGTTCTTCTACATTTAACGGTACCTCAAAGTTCTCTTCGTCGTTAAAAATTTCGTCCCGGTCGGAATCGAACCAGATTGGATATTCCAATTCACTAATACCATATGATCTGCGGCAGATTTCTTCGTCATCGCCTTCTTCATTTTTTACATACGCAACAAATGTTATCCAACCATCGTCTGGTGAAATTCTGCGAACAGACACAGGAATTCCATTTTCGTCTTCTTCAACCTGCAATACATCACGGTTATAGTCATCTACCCAGTACTCCACATTTTCCGGTGGCTGATCAGAACCGTCTTCTGAATCTCCGCCCATAACTTCCACATATAATCCGGAAAAATCAAGTTCACTTCCTACTTCCGAAGTATCCAGACCTGCCGGCATCAGTTTATAATATAAATCACATATCTCAATCTCTATTTTTTGTCCTATAGTCGTTTTCTCTTCATTATCGACTACAGCTTCTAAACTAAACTGTACTGTACCTGGATTTTCTTTGGTACTAACAGAAAGATATTTCCTGCCAGGCTGGCTGCTTTCCGTAATTTCAGCTTCAGAAATATATTCTGAATCATACAGTTCGCCATCCTCACCGGCAATCAGTTTTAGCGTATAATCTTCTATGGATTTTGCATAATGTCTTCCATCTTCGTTCCACTCGTATACTACCCCAATTGGTATGTCTGCACCATTATTTGTATTTACTTTATTCGTCTGGTCAGTCCAGAATACCTCTATAAAATATCCTTCCCGCTCTTCACCCTCTTCTTCCTCATCATTGTCATCTGTGAAGGCGGCGATTTCCTCTGTCCCATCAGAAATAAAATCCTCTGCTGTCTCCTCTCCTGCTTCAAAACCGCTGGCTTCCATCTCTGAACCAAAATCTGAAATTTCCGCACTTTCCAGTTCTGCACTTTCAGCTCCAACTTCTGCGCCAGTTTCTGCTGAAACAGCTTCTTGCTGATCCTCTTCCTGGACGATCTCAGGCTGAGTGTCCTCGGGGTAAGCTGTAAATTCATCTTCAGCTACCCAACCTCCATCTGTACTCTCCGCCATTACCATAACGCCGCTGTTTCCCATTGCCATAGAAAACGCGAGCGCCCATGCAGCCAGACTTCTCCATCGTTTCTTGTCTCTCATTCATTTTCTTCCCTTTTCGGTCTGAGAATATCTGTCACTGCAAATATTCCCGCTCATTTCATGAGTTTCCGGTGCAATACTGTTATTACGCCCATCACGATCCAGTGCCACTTTTGGCTGCGGGGAACAATATCAGTCCTGCTCCATATAAGATAGATTTAGTATAAAATATGAGGTATGATTTTGGCAAGAAATTATTTTGAATATTTTAGATTATTGTTGTCTTATTTTGAATTTTCAGAACTTTTCACGATAATATAAGTGGATTTTCGTGCAGATTTACTACAAACAGAGACTAGAGCGTATTTTAAACAGGCTCTGGTAATAGAATTTCTAATTATAAAAAATCCAACCAAACAAAAGTGGATCGCAATAAAATAATCGTCAATCCACTACATAAACCTAAAAAAGGGAGGGTACGACTCCATTGAATCACACCCTCCCTAAACTTTTTATTCAATTCCTTTTTTGTAAATTACAGTAAGTGCTCCGCAGCCAACTGTGATGAAGAAACCAATGATCATTGAGAAAAGCATTTTAAGCCCACCGTACGCCATAAAAAACTGGAAAGCAAAATCATAATGCTTGTCATACTCCCAAAAGAAATTCCAGCGATACCCAATTACAAAAATTGCAGTCATAACTGTAATAAACAGGTACAGCACTCCACAGATAGGAATTACATGGGTTCTAACTTTATCCATGGTCGTATTATGCACATAACGACTGGTTTTCAGAACTGCAAACAACACTACAGGTACAACATAGAGCAAGGCCATAGCAATGAGACCTAAAGCACCCATAAATGTAGCACCGGCTCCAACAGAACTGGTAATCCACTGAGCTCCCACTACAAAAACTTGAAGGGGAACAAAAACTTCACCACTATTTTGCAGCATATAGCTTAAATCGTAGAAAAATCGTGTTTGAGATGATGCTTCCCCTGCACTCAGTACGATTCCTGTTTCCTGTGAGAATACCGGAGCAACGCTGCCCAATGCATCACAGATGATAAACGGCAGCAATAATGTAATCAGGAATCCGATCACACAGAGAATCCGGACAGCCTGTTCAACACCGACGCGCCATGTTACCTGTTCTTCTTTTTCCAAAACGACAGCTTCATTCGTCATATAGATTACTCAACTTCCTTTCTTTGTAAACTATTCCGCTTTTATCCAAAGGTTGGAGCGGCAAAATTCGAATCTGCAAAGACCGTATTACTGGAATCCCACTCATACCACTCAACAGGCGCAGCCGAACCCCAGGAATAAGACAAGGAATCCAGATCCGTACCATTCGCTTCGTTATAAGCGGTAAGAAAATCTGTTTCATCAAAATTATTGCTATAAACAGATTGCAAATGCTCAGCAGCACCCCAATAGAAATAATTGGCATCCAGCATATCCAAAACGAAACCATTGTCTGTTTCTTCAACAGCATAAAGACTTGGATACTTGGTTATACTGCCATCTGCATTTTCATAGTTGCTGACTCCCCACTCACTCCAGGTCTCCTGATCATTAAGATCCACATCACTGTTGCCGTTTCCAACTTCGTCTCCTTCTGAATTATACATAGAAAATGTTCCATCCTCTATTTTCCATGTTCCATAATGATAAGTATAAGTACTCGTAGGCTGACCAGGCACCAAACCTGAAACGTGTCCAATCCTATATGTACCATCCTTATAAAAGGTCAAAGCAGCCTCTAGATCTACAGCGTTGTTGCCGTAACTGTCCTCACAGTAGGTTTGGTATAAAACTTCTTCACTGCTGCTGTCCTCACTATCTTCGGCGGGAATACGACACCCCGCTAATGAGGTGACACACAGTGCCAATATGGCACTGCGTGAAAAGAGTTTTAAATTTTTTTTCATATCCTTCTACCTCAACAATTGTATTTGATTAGCTCAAAGAACCAATAACACTTTGGTCGTAATTAATCTTATTCAGCACTTTCCTGCTGGCTGAGCTGTTTCAGCTTCTTTTTCCTCCTAATAGTCCGGACAAGCATGGCAGCACTGCCTATCGTGCCAATTAAGCAAACAGCTATTAACGCACGCAATGCATTCTGCCACCACGGTGTCAATGTACGAATTACGGTATTTTCTGTAAATCCATCCAATGCAAAGCTATTGACAACCTGATATAAATTGTGTTTTGCACTGTCTTTCAACTGAGAAATCAGCAGTTTATCACCTGCATTCGCCAATTCCATAATTGGATCAACAATGTTTGGTGAAGCACTGGCAAGGAACTTTGTTGTACCATAGATCACACCATCTACGCCATCCATGTAATCCGCCTCATACATATCTGTAATAAAGGAGCCCCACATACCGAACTCATTACGCAGCACATTAATCTGAGCATTGGAATCCTGTCCTGCCCAAACCATACCAAGCCTGTTAAAGGATGTCATAACACTGACCAAACCGCCTTTTTCCGCAGCATATTCAAATGCTGGCAGATACACTTCACGGATTGTCTGCTCATTCGCCCAGGTAGAAATGCCGTGACGATTGGTTTCCTGATCATTTAACAGGTAATGCTTAGACATAGCATAAGCACCTTTTTCCTGTAAACCTCTTGTCTCAGCAGCGCTGACCATACCAGAAATAAATGCATCCTCAGAATAATACTGGGAATTACGGCCGCCATAAGGAGTTCTATGGATATCCAGACCCCAGCCCCAAAGATTTATCAACTTATCACTGCCGTCACGATGGTACATATTCTCGGCAGTAAGGCGTCCCATCTCTTCCAGTAACTCATCATTGAATGTTGCCGCACGTAAATCACCGCCTGTGAAAGAAATGGTCTTTTCCTCACTATTGGCGACAGCCCCACCATAACCACTCGGTCCGTTAGAGTCCTTTGTAGCCGGAATACCAAGCCGAGCGATCGGGCGTCCCACATCCTGGCCAAAAGTAACATTATCTACCAGTTCATCAACCGTCAGCTGGTCCATAAACTTGTCCCATACCTCACTGTCAAAAGGCTCACCTATCAAGTCAACAACTGTCAGGTCATTGTCTGCACCAGTAACTGGCATATCCATCTGGGCGTTAAGGGTTTCATCTGTTTCATAAGTCTGTGGTGCTGCCTGTTTTACCATCTCATCATTATACTGTACCTGGTAATAGGTTTTTGGGAAAGTACCTACCCAATCGGTTCTGGAGAGATAAACAATACTGTTGCCAGCAGCCTGTGCATCTTCATCTCGATTTAAATCTGCATGATCAAACTGATTTGTAATAGCAACGCTTTCGCCAGATGCATCTGAGGTTGCAAACACCTGATCATCAAAATCATATGTAGTTTTCCATACAAGGCTTGCATCTCCGCTTTCATTCAATTCAGCCATACGCTGGGCAGCCTCGTCCATACCTTCGGTTTTCATTGTCAGAATATTGTTCATTGCATCGTGAACATCTTCTCCTACCGTAAGGTAATAATCCCCTCCATCGCGGATGTAAGTTTTGGAAACATTTGCATCATAGCTGCGCATTTCTTTCTGATCCACCGGAATCGTAACATTAATGGAACTGTTTGCCGGAATTTCAAATTTATCATATGCAACCAGCTTGATCGCACTTTCCTCAATTCCATTTTCACGGTCACGCTCGCTATAAGGTGTCTGCATATAAAGTGTTACAGAATGAAGCACATCCGTGGAACCACTGTTTTCAATAACCATACTTACATCAAAGGTTCCATTTTCGTCATTTACATCCACAGAAAAATCACTATAGGAAATTCCCGTATTGTAATGAAGACCCTTTCCAAATGGCTCTGCAACATAGTCATCATAAGACCAATTGACATATGCATTATTTTCATTACCATTCAGAATGTAATCCTCATAACGTGTTTCATAATAACGATAGGAATGATAAATTCCCTCCTGATAAGTAACACTGGTATTCCAGTAATTACCCTGTGCGCCTCGCCACTTAGCCTGTTCTTCCTTAACCTGACGCAGTACTTCATCATCCACCTGGGACAAATCAGCTGTCACATAACCAAAGTTAGACATTTCAGGCAAAAGCTGGTTGTCTACATACATTGTGTCAACTAAACGTCCGGAAAAATCCAGTCCATCTTTGTTTGTAAGAAGATTTGCAATACCGGTTAATGTATCCGTATCGTTAATGTCCGCACTTGTCCAAACCAAAGCATCTACCCCGCACTCCGGATCATTAATGAAAGCTGAATCAATACTGTTAGATGTTGTGATTAAAACAATTGTTCTTTTAAATACGCCTTCATCTTTTAATTCCTTGATTGCTGTAAGCAGACCGCGTTCATTCTCTGAAAAAGCCAGATAATCCTGTGCTTCCGCATATGGACTGGCACTGTTATTTCCACTGTGACCGGAAACACAATCTGTACCCTCACTAGACCGTCTTCCAAACACTACTAATGCGGTATCACCAGTATCATTACCAAGTACTTTGCTTACTTCGCTCCAGGGAACCTCTCGTGGATCTGCTCCAGTTCTGGGCTGATAGTCTCCCTCGTAGAAGCTCTGATAGCCTTCATAAAGTGACTTGTTGACCTGAATTCCATTTTCTTCCAGACTGTTTTTCAGATCAAGATAAGCCGGTGCTGCAATACCAAATATACTAATTTTATCATTTTCACTTAGGGGGAGCGCCGGTTCACCATCTGTACCAGCATCATTTTTGACCAGTGTTGTTCCCTCTTCTACTATTCTTTGGTAGAGAGCATGATCATCCTGAATCAATCGAGTCTCATCTTCCTGGGTGAAATCATAATCGCTGGCTGATAATTCAGTCAGCCCCTCCACCTGGGTCGTATCAATGCCCAACACGGAGTTCAGTGCCCCTTTATATCTGAGTGCATAGGAGTTGCCGATCAATGCGACGATCAACACCGATACAAACAGAAGCGTCCAGAGGAACCAGAATTTTGTTTTGTTTCTTTTTACTTTTACCACTTTCCACCTCTCGCTTTCTTTCCCGATGGGGTGGAAATCACTTATCTTATATAGAGTTTTTCCCTATTAGCTTCCACCACATTTTCGGTTTTTTTACTGCACAGAAATGTCTGTGTAGAATTTCTTGTATTATATTTTGAGGTGAAAGCTCCGTCAATAAAACTGTCCTAACTCGACATTCAGCTGTCCCATAATGCAAAAAACGGGAAAGATCACTTTAGATCTTTCCCGGGAAAAAATATATTTAAACAAAATGTTTGCTCTGGAGGCGTACCTTGAGTAGATATACTGACATTCCCCCCGTATTTTTGAGTTACCAGAGATATGCTCTTTAATCCGAATCCGTGGTATTTTTCATCTGCTTTTGTAGTCTGCGGCAATCCATTTACAAAGGACAATTGATTCTCAAAATAATTTTCAATACGCAGGAACAAAAGCTCTTCCCTTTTGCCCATTGTCAAATTAATCTGCCGCCTGGAAGTATCTTTTAATTTGAGCACCGCTTCTATAGCGTTATCCAGGATATTTCCAAACAAGCAGTAAATATCATTGTCATCCATAAACCCCAACGCAGAACCATCTATCATGCAAGTAATTCCTATTTGGTTATTGGCACAAAATAAGAATTTCTCTGTTAACACCACATCTAACGCTTCATTTCCTGTTTTCAAAACGGAATCGTAAACAGTCGCGGCCTGCTCTAATTCATCCGCCGTTGATTGATCCAACTGCCCTCGCTGGCTCAGAAGGATATGCTTTAAATCATGGCATTTAACATTTAACGTATCAATAGTTTCTTTGCTGAGGCGGTAGTGTTCCTGATCCCTTAACCACATATAATGAATCAGGTCTGCCCTGGATTTTTCCTTATATCTGGAAAAAATACTGAACTGAAAAAACAGGATCAAAAGGCATGCAATAACCGAATACATACTTTCTACCCATTTTGTGAGCACTCCCCTGGGTTCTGCACTCTGCCACACACTAAGCACCACATTTACCAGCAGGACAATGACTGAAAACAGAATCACTTCTTGATTATCAATATTAATACATTCCTCATTCTGAAGTAATTTTGAAAATGTCTGATAAAAAACCACATAAATAAATGCCATCACCAAATATTGTATAAAATATTTTTCCAGTGAATCCGGAAGTGGAAGGAAAATATGTATAAATTGATAACAGAAGTAGGCAATATGCTGCACTGAATATCCGGCCAATGCGCAAAATAAAAGACTCAAAATCCGTTCGTTATAACATAGATACCCGAAAAAGACACAGGCAGCTACAACTGCAACACAATATAACACCCGATACCAGCAAACCCATACAGAAGTAAAATCCGGTGAGGCAGGGGAAACTGGAGCTGGAGGCACTACCATAAACAACAATATGTATACTGTTATGGATATAAGCACTCGTGCAATATAATTCGAGCGTCTTTTTCGACCAATAAGAAACATCCAAACTGCTATTAATAACTCAAACGGGAATAATGCTCCTGCCAATACATCTTCACCAAAAATCAGAAAATTGCTGATCATATTTTGATATCACCTCCCAAGTACAATGTCAAACGATTTAGGAACTCACTTTGTTTTGTCCTGCTAATAGGAAGCTGGATACTGCCCAATTCCAATATTTGGCCATGTACGCCTGTTACATAGCGCAAGTTCACTAAATAACAGTTGTTACATCGGGCAAAATTCTCCATTTCCAGTTTCTGTTCCAGTTCTGAAATTTTACCTCTCGCCACGATTTCTTCATCTACCGTATAATATGTGAGATAATGCCCTTTTACTTCTACATACTTAAGATAGCGGAGACTTACTCTGCGCTGTCCGCGATCTTTGTTTAGAGTAATATATTTTTCTGCATTTAGATTAATATATCGTATAGCTCTTCTGACTTTTGGAACAAAACTGTAATACTCAAGAGGCTTTAAAACATAATCCAGGGCTCCAACTTCATATCCCCGAATTGCATACTTTGCTACTTTAGTAACAAAAATAAGCAGTACACCTGTGTCCAGTTTCCGCAGCTTTCTCGCTGCCTCCATACCATTCATATGCGGAAGTTCAATATCCATAAAAATCAGGTCATACACTGCGCGATAACCTTCTAAAAGGGCTAAAGGACTATGGTACAACGTGATTTGAAACATTTCCCCCTCTGCTGTTTCAAAATGATGTAATATTTTTTTTAATATTATAATATCTGACTCCTGGTCCTCAACTATTGCTACACGAATCATACCCTCCTCCTTTCCCCTGATGTAATGGAATAACAAGCAGTCTAATAATAAAATTTTATCATCCGCCTTACTTTTTTGCAACCTTGCCAGTTCTCAGAGCCTCCACATTACCACAGGATCTTTATCCGTTTATCTGCGGAAGCTGATATTCCCGTACACCTTCATATCCAGATAATGCCAATAATAAAAGCAAATCGCGCTGTGGGCCCTTCCAGGATTCTGCGTGTTCATACCATTCGTGGATGGTGTGCTCTCCGCCGCCTTTGCCGCCCCAGCCTACGGTGATGGCTGGGATTCCCAGACTAATGGGGATGTTAGCGTCGGTGCTGGCCGCGCCGATGTATAGAGTTTCCATACCAAGTGCCTGGTTTGCTGCATTGGCAGCCTGGACGATCTGGCAGGATTTATCCTGGGTGCCAGCGGGACGCTTGCCTTTTTGTTCGAAGGTGACGGTGACAGGGTTCTCTTTGTCCTCCCAACGAGCATTTTCCTCCTGAACTGCGTCTTCTATAGCCTGGTGGAATTTCGCAGACAATCGGGTAAGTTCTTCTGCGTTTACAGAGCGCATATCCACCAGCATAGAACATTCTGCCGCAATTACATTTACAGATGTGCCGCCGTTTACTACGCCTACACTAAACGTAGTTTTCGGATTTTTCGGTGTCTGAAAATCGCTGATCTTTGCGATGGCTCTTCCCATTGCATGGATCGGATTGGGGATTCCAAAGCCAGTGAAACTGTGTCCGCCAGTTCCGCGGAATGTCACAAGGTAACGTTCACTTCCCACCGCCTGGTAGATGATTCCAGAGGTGTTTTTGTCGTCAATGGAGACGAAGCCGTCGTAGTGGTTTTTGGATTTCGTTGAAAATGCACTACTCTTCATTGACTCTGTTTTTTTGGAAAACTGAACGCTTTCCATAGATTCTGTTTTCTTTGAAAGCTGAACACTTTCCAGGAACTCCGTCTTTTCCTTCGCTACAGTCATATCTTTAAATGCGTGCTTAATTCCACGCAGATCGCCCAGTCCCTCCTCACACACATTTGCACAGAAAACAATATCTCCCTCGCCTCGAATTCCTGTGGCATTTAGTGCTCTTGCCAGACTGAGCAGTTCTGCTACTGCCCTGGTATCATCCCCGATTCCCGGACAGCTGTAGCGTTCCCCCCTTTTTTTCAAGGTAAGATCTGTCTCTCTGGGAAAAACGGTATCCGTGTGTCCTGCAATCATGATTCTCGGTCCATTTCCTGTACCTTTCCATGTTCCCAACATATTTCCTACTTCATCAATATGCACATCCGAAAGGCCCGCATCCACCATCTTCTTCCGGACATATTCCGCTTTCTCTCCTTCTTCATAAGAAGGCGCTGGAATCTGGCACATTTCCAGGTGCTCACGTAAGGTTCTTTCGTCATCCTTTTGCAGAAATTGTAATACTTCCTGCACCTTTTTATCTTTCAGTAATTTTTCCATAATCTTTCCCTCTCAATCATAGAAAAAGCCAGAAAGTTCCAGCATTCCCAGCCCAAACCTCCTGACTTCTATAACTATCACAAAATACTCCAAAACAGACCATCCAGGGCTCTCCCGAGAGGATTAGCCGCAATTGGCAGTTAGTTCAGCGCAGCGTTGCGACGGTCTGCGTGGAATATACCATGCAGAACCGCGTCCACCAAATGAATTTACAGTCTCTCTAACAACTTCTCCAAGTCTGCATAACTCTCAATATTATTTGACTCCCTGCGAAGTCCTGCACTGTGGGGCATTCCGGCTGTATACCATGCCACATGCTTGCGCATTTCCCGAATCCCGATGAACTCACCTTTTATTCCAATCTGAGCACGGGCATGCTTCAAAATCATCTCTTTTACTTCGGTAAGAGAAGGTCTGGCCAGCTCTTCCCCTGTTGTAAAATAATGATTCATCTCTCGGAAAATCCATGGGTTTCCTTCCACGGCCCGTCCTATCATCACCGCATCGCACCCAGTCTGACGGAAAAGTGCCTCTGCTTTTTTCGGTGAATCCACATCTCCGTTTCCAATAACCGGAATGGAAACAGCTTCCTTGATTCTGGCAATTGTCTCCCAATCCGCTGTTCCGGAATAAAATTGCTGACGCGTCCGTCCATGGACTGCAATCGCTGCAGCCCCGGCATCTTCCACACGTTTCGCAATATCCACAATATCCACCGGCTCATTCTCAAATCCAATACGAACCTTCACTGTAAGTGGCTTCTCAATAGCCGAAGAAACACTTTTCACAATCTCCACGATCAGATCCGGATTTTTCAAAAGAGCAGAGCCTTCGCCGTTATTTACTACTTTCGGCACCGGACACCCCATATTGATATCCAGAATATCCAAAGGTTCCCCCTCGATTTCCTTTGCCACCTCTGCCATAAGCTCCGGCTCACTTCCAAAAAGCTGGAGAGAAATAGGATGTTCCACAGGATCAATCTCCATCAACGCCCGGGTATTCTTGTTCTTATAGGAAATGGCCTTGGCGCTGATCATCTCCATGCAGAGAAGCCCTGCGCCCTGCTCTTTGCAAAGTCTGCGAAAAGCAAGGTCAGTAACGCCCGCCATCGGTGCTAAAACAAATCGGTTAGGAATCTCCACATTACCAATTTTCCACTTCATGTTTCTCGGCACTTCATATTTCAAATTATCCACACTGCTTACTCTCCTTGAGTCTCTTTATCCACATCTTCCCCAAGGAAAAACACACGATAATACATTTCCAGAGATTCCAAAAGCTCCTCTTTCTCTACGCGCAGCTTTTTAATCTTCAGTGCACCGCCGATATCGTCATAGAATCCATCTGCCTCGGTAGCCTCTGTTTTAAACTGCAGGTTTCCGTGATCATCAAATTCCAATGTGAAAATTCCACCAATCTCTTCTGTAAAAAGGACGCACATGATCTGCAGCTCTTTCTTCACATGATCTGGCAGAGAATCAAAATCTTTATTAAAATAATATTTCTGCTCATAGGCGCTTGCGCCGCAAAGTACTACGTTATCCTGATACAATTAAATCCCACCTTTCATTTTTATTCGTGTCAGCAACAACATTTTCGCAACTGATATTCCCGATTCACTGTAATGTTACAATAATCCGCAAGGAATATCATTTGCGAAAGTGCTCAAATAACACAATCTTTATACATAACTATACAGCCCGCGAACCGAAACTTCTCCTGCGCTGACAGCTACGATCGTTCCATCTGTTTTCTCCACAAGCAGCTCTCCGCCATCTGTAATACCTCTGGCAATTCCCTCATACGGCTCTTTCGCCAGTACGCGAACCGGCTGATTATAGTTGGCAAGGATACTTTCATACTCATCCTTCAGCCCGCTAAGGTCACAGGTTGCTGCGAATTTCTCATAATATCCTTCAAAAGCTTCCATCACCAGCCCTGGAATCTGGCTTCTGTCAAATTCCCTGCCAGCCTCCAGATAAAGGGAAGTAGCCTTGTCCGCCATCTCTTCCGGAAACTCTTTGATATTTACATTAATTCCCACTCCGATGACTGCATAGTCAATTTTTCCATCTCGAACCCCCATTTCCGTAAGGATTCCGCATATTTTTTTGTGGGAAACCACCACATCGTTAGGCCATTTAATACTTACGTCAAAACCAAGATCCTTCACTGCTTTCGCCACAGCCATACCCATTACAAGGGTAAGGGTTGGTGCATACTGAGGTTCAAATTTCGGTCTGAGAAGAATGCTCATCATAACGGAAGTACCTTCCGGCACCTCCCAGGAGCGGCCAAGACGGCCTCTTCCAGCTGACTGAAATTCTGCCAGTGCAAGAGTTCCCTCCGGTGCCCCCTCTTTCGCCAGACGCTTAATCCACAGATTGGTAGAATCCATTTCTCTTGCAAAATGGACGGTTTTGCCCGCCCATTTTGTATGTATCTGATCTGCAATTGTGGTTTCGTTATAGATGCTGCCTGCGGCAGCTTCTTCACGTAATTCTTTCTCGGAAATCATTTTCAGATACCCTTTCTGTAATTTTCAATTACCCCAAGCTCTTTAGCTAAATGATACTTCTTATCCAAAGGATAAAAAGGGAAACATAAGAACATAGGAATAATCGGAATTTATCATTATCTGGAAGCTGAATTATTTATTCTCCGGCTCGCCCAGTGTAGCAACCATAACCGCTTTAATGGTATGCATACGGTTCTCAGCTTCGTCAAATACCTTGGAAGCCGGGGACTCGAAGACTTCATCTGTTACTTCCATATCCGTCAGGTTGAAGCGCCCGCCCATCTCTTTGCCAATCTTTGTCTTAAGATCGTGGAATGCTGGCAGGCAGTGAAGGAAAATAGCTTTCTCCCCTGCATTTTTCATAACTGCGGATGTTACCTTATATGGTGTCAGATCATGGATTCTCTCTTCCCATACTGCATCCGGCTCGCCCATGGATACCCATACATCTGTGTAAATAACGTCTGCGTCCTTAGTTCCAGCTTCTACATCCTCTGTAAGAGTGATGGTTGCACCGGACTGGGCTGCGTACTCTTTACACTGTGCAACTAACTCATCATTCGGGAAATATTTCTTGCTGGTGCAGGCTACGAAATGCATGCCAAGCTTGGAGCAGGCTACCATCAGGGAGTTACCCATGTTGTAACGGGCATCTCCCATGTATACCAGCTTAATTCCCTTCAGATATCCGAAATGCTCACGGATGGTAAGCATATCTGCTAACATCTGGGTTGGATGATACTCGTTTGTCAGACCGTTCCAAACCGGAACACCTGCGTATTTTGCAAGGTCTTCTACGATCTCCTGGCCAAATCCACGATACTCAATACCATCATACATTCTTCCAAGAACTCTTGCTGTATCTGCAATGCTCTCTTTCTTACCGATCTGGGAGCCAGTCGGATCCAGGTATGTGCTTCCCATTCCAAGATCATGTGCAGCAACTTCGAAGGAACAACGTGTTCTTGTGCTGGTCTTCTCGAAGATCAGGGCGATATTTTTGCCCTTGTAATACTCGGTAAGCTCGCCTGCTTTTTTCTTTGCTTTTAACTCAGCGGATAAATCAAGAAGATACAGAATTTCCTCTGGTGTAAAGTCTTTTAGTGTCAAAAAGTTTCTGCCTTTTAAGTTCATAATAATTCTCCTCTATCTTTCCAGATTAGCCAGTCATACAAGTCTTCCAGTCTTTCACTTTCCAGATCGGCCATGTTCAGCTTTCATTGCATTGATTTCCTCGTTCCGAGAACGTTACTCTTCTTTCTTATCCTTCTCATCCACAACAACTTCCTTCAAAGAAGCTGCCAGTCCTGCCAGATTCTGGATTTCGGATGGGATAATAATCTTAGTGGACTTACCATCTGCCACTTTTGCAAGCGCCTCGAAGCTCTTCAGGGTAAGAACTGCATTGTCAGCGCCTGCCTCTTTGATCATACGAAGGCCTTCTGCATTCGCCTTCTGAACCTTGAGAACTGCCTCTGCCTGACCTTCTGCCTCTTTGATCATACGCTCTTTCTGAGCTTCTGCACGAAGAATTGCGGCCTGTTTCTCAGCCTCTGCATCAAGAATTGCAGACTCCTTTTTACCCTCCGCAACAAGAATGGTGGATTTCTTCTCACCTTCTGCGATCAGAATAGCCTCACGTCTCTCACGCTCTGCCTTCATCTGCTTCTCCATGGCTTCCTGAATAGCAGCCGGAGGAATGATATTCTTAAGCTCTACACGGTTTACCTTGATTCCCCATGGATCAGTCGCCACATCAAGGGAAGCACGCATCTTGGTATTGATCACCTCACGGGAGGTCAGGGTTTCATCCAGTTCCATATCACCGATAATGTTACGCAAGGTAGTTGCGGAAAGATTCTCAATGGCCATGATCGGATTCTCAACGCCGTATGCGTACAGCTTCGGGTCTGTGATCTGGAAAAATACAACGGTATCAATCTGCATGGTTACGTTATCTTTTGTGATAACCGGCTGTGGTGGGAAATCTACAACCTGCTCTTTCAGATTGACTTTTCTTGCCACACGCTCTACAAACGGAAGTTTGAAGTGTACGCCGGTTCCCCATGTTGCCTGATAAGCGCCTAAACGCTCAAGTACGATCGCATATGCCTGGGGTACGATGCGGATGCAGGATGCCAGGATCCACAAAACCAGAATGATAACGATCAGTAGAACTAAGATACTTCCCATATTTACGCCTCCTATTTACTTGAGTTTTCCGACCATAAGCTGGTCAGCATTTTTATCTGCAGGTAATCTGACAGCATCAGCCACTCTGTTACTATGGACGCACAATAAGCCGAACGCCATGAACTGCCTCGATCACCACTACAGTCCCCACCGGAATTGTTACGCTGTCGTCGGATGTCCGGGCCATCCATTCAATGTCGTTAATGCGCACCTGGCCAGTCTGGGCCAGATTGTCGATCTGCTGGATCACAACAGCGCTTTTCCCCAGAAGACCTTCCACATTTGTTTTTTCTGTGCCTTTATTCATAAGCTTCAAAGCCGCTGGCCTTGTGAAAAGAAGCAACACAAGTGAAACACAGAAAAACAGAAGAAGCTGCGGCACGATTCCCATTCCAACACCAGCTGCTATAGCAGCAGCAAGCGCACCTCCAGCAAACCAGATGGTGGTAAGTGCCGTGGTAAGCCCTTCAATAACCAGAAGCACAGCCAGGATTCCCAGCCACATAATAGGTGTCATAAGACTCCCCCCTTTTTCCTACCGTCTCTGCCTCGCCGCCTCATACATCAGAATTCCAGCAGCCATAGCTGCATTCAGGGATTCTACCTTGCCGCACATTGGGATCCGGATAAGACAGTCAGCAGCTTCTGCCGCCGCTTCTGTAAGGCCGTTCCCTTCATTTCCGATAAGAAACGCTGTGCCGCCCTGATAATCCTCCTGATCATAGGAATTCTTTCCTTTCAGGTGGGCTGCAAAAGTACGGATACCTCTTTGCTCCAGTTCTGCCTTTAATGATACCACATCCTCCACATATAGGAAAGGCATTCTGTAAATAGATCCCATTGTGGAACGGATCACCTTGGGATTTGTGATATCTACGCAGGTTTTGGTAAGGAAAATACCGGAAACACCAGCACCTTCCCCAGTTCTGAAAATCGTTCCTGCATTTCCAGGATCCTGAAGATCCTCCAGAACCATTACCAGAGGAGCGTCTCCTTTCAAAATGTCTTCCACAGTCCATACTGGCTTCTTCAGCACCGTAAGGATTCCCTGTGGGGTTTTGGTGTCGCACATCTGGCGGAAAACATTGTCTGCCACGATTTCTCTTTTTTCTTCTGGAAGTGCCATAACCTGTGTCATCAAAGATGCATCCTCCGTTAATGACCCGGTTACATAAACCTTGGAAATCCAGTCCCTGGGAGCTTCCCCGAACATCTTCCGTCCCTCAGCCACAAACAGGCCCTGTTCTCTACGAGCCTTGGCTTTCTGATTTAACTGTATGATATTTTTTACCTGTGTATTATTTGCACTGGTTATCATAAATTATCCTCCATGCTACAGCGGTTTCCGGAATTTGTTTAAATCCTCATTCCTGCCAACTGCCACCAGAATACATCCCGCTTCCAGCTTTTCAGAGGGATCCAGATTTACATTCACTGAATCGCCCTGTTTCACCGCAACCACATTGATATAGTATTTCTCACGGGCTCTGGTCTCGGAAAGGCTTTTTCCAGCCCAGTCTGCCGGAATCCGAAACTCCGCCATGCTGAAATCTGCAGACAGCTCAAACACGTCCTCAAATCCGCTGGCTGTAAAATTACGTGCAACGCGGACACCCATGGAACGCTCCGGATAGATCACCTGATCAGCACCAATCTTCTCCAGGATCCGGCCATGAAGTGAATTCATAGCCTTTGCCAGAACAAGCGGAACTCCCAGATCCTTCACCTGCATGGTGGCTGTAATACTGGCTTCCATATTCTCTGCAACTGCAATGATCGCAACATCTACATTCTGCACGCCAAGGGATTTCAGGATTCCAGGCTCGCGCACATCAGCCCGCACCGCATAGGTAACTCTATCTGCAATTTCCTGAATATTCTCGTCTTTATCATCAATTGCCAAAACATCATAATCCGACTCAGCAAGCTCTTTCGCCAGGGTCATTCCAAACTGCCCCAGTCCGATTACTGCAAAGGATTTTCCGCTCATTGTAATCTCCTTTAAAATCTGCCATGAAAGCAACGGACTTTCATGCGGTATAATGTCGCCCACAGACAACATTTCTTATCCTATCATAATATTCTCTTCTGCCAGATGCACATCCCTGGTACGCTTCTGCGCACGGGATACAACAGCGGCGCCCAGTGTCAGCGGACCAATTCTTCCAAGATACATAGTAAAAATAACGATCCATTTGGCAGGTGTATTCATAACGGAAGTCAGTCCTCTGGAAAGACCTACCGTTCCAACTGCGGAGGTAAGCTCATACAGCACATCCACAAATGAAGCCTCCGGCATTACTGCAAAAATCCCCAACACGGAAATAAACAGCACACCAAACACCATTCCCACTACAACCTGTGCGGAACGGATATAACTGCTGCGGATCTTTCTTCCGTAAACCTCCACATCTTTTTTTCCCCGAAGGTTGGTGATGATACAAAGTACAATTACCGCAAGTGTGGTCGTCTTCACCCCGCCGGCAGTTCCCATAGGAGAACCTCCCACCAGCATAAGAAACAGACAGCTCATTACACTTCCGCTGGTCAGCGCTCCCTGATCAATTGTAAAAAATCCGGCAGTTCTTGTAGTCACAGACTGAAATGCCGCAGCCATCAGTTTCTGTCCAAAAGACAGTTTTCCCAAGGTGTCCGGATTGTGATACTCAAAAAGGAGAATCAGAACAGTTCCTCCTGCCAGTAAAATCCCGGTTGTGGTCAACACGATCTTACTCTGCAAACGAAGCGTCCTAAAAAATCTGCCAGGAGAAAGCTTCTTTTGAAAAACCATTTTTATTCTTTTTCCGAGATCCCACCATACGGGAAATCCAAGTCCAGAGGCAATGATCAGCCCCATGGTAACAATATTCAGCAAAGGGTTGGTCACATAATCCGCCAGGCTATTCTCTCCGAGAAGATCAATCCCCGCATTGCAGAAGGCTGAAATCGCTGTAAAAACAGCCTGCGCAAGCCCTTTCACAAGACCAAATCTTGGAATAAAGCAAAACGCATAACCTGCTGCTCCAATCCCTTCTGCGGCAAATACACAGAGAACCACCTTTTTTACCACGGTTACAAGACCGGACATCTGCTCCAGATTGTAGGATTCCTGGATCATCCGACGGTTTCTCAGACTAATCTTTTTGTTTAGGTAAATAAAAATAATGCTGGCAAGTGCGATCAGGCCAATTCCGCCAATCTGTATCAGCAGAAGGATCACCAGCCTGCCGGCCAGACTCCAGTGTGTGGCCATAGTCACCGTCACAAGCCCGGTTACGCACACACAGGTGGTGGCTGTAAACATGGCATCTGAGAACGAAGTGGTCTGGCCTGCTGCGGTACAGAAGGGCAGCCACAAAATTAGTCCCCCTACAAAAATTACCCCCGCAAAGCTGAGGGTAATGATCTGTGCCGTATTCAGTTTGTGCAATTTATATTGCAGGTTTTGAATGAACATAAGCATCCTTTATGTTATTATTCACTGAAGGCATCACAAAATACACCTTTGTGGAGAATTCAGTGAGCAATAACTCTTTTATAATTACGGTCCACCTGCTGCCGGCGCACCGGAATAATCCCGGGACACGCGGCTAAAACAAAGTGAACCGTATTTTTGCTATTATTTCTTATAGTTATGGGAAAGGGACTCGCAAACTTCCCACATATATGGAGTTACGCTCTTCTCCATTGCAAGAGCTTCATTGATATCGAAATCAACGAAATCACCATGGCGGTATCCAACAACACGGCTCTTCTTGCCTTCCAGAAGAAGGTCTACTGCCATAGCACCCATCATAGATGCATATACACGGTCTTTACATGTAGGGCTTCCACCACGCTGCATGTGACCAAGGATAGTAGCACGTGTCTCGATTCCTGTAGCAGCCTCAATACGGGTTGCCATAGCCTGTGAATGACCGATACCCTCTGCATTGATGATGATATGGTGTTTCTTACCCATCTTACGGCTCTCAATAATGTTATTGATCAGCTTCTGCTCATCATAGTCATATTTCTCAGGGATCAGAACATCCTCAGCTCCGTTGGCGATACCACACCACAGTGCAAGCCAGCCGGCACCGCGTCCCATAACCTCGATGATACTGCATCTCTCATGGGAAGTAGAAGTATCACGAACCTTATCAATTGCTTCCATAGCTGTATTAACAGCTGTGTCAAAACCGATGGTGTACTCGGTACATGCAATGTCAAGGTCGATGGTTCCTGGAATACCGATTGTATTGATTCCAAGGTTGGCAAGCTTCTGGGCGCCGGCAAAGGAACCGTCTCCACCGATTACAACAAGTCCATCAATACCATGCTTGCGGCAGATCTCTGCACCACGCTGCTGTCCTTCCGGTGTACGGAACTCGGCACATCTTGCAGTGTAAAGAATTGTACCACCACGCTCGATGGTGTCAGATACATCTCTTGCTGTCATGTCGATGATCTCTTCATTTAAAAGACCGTTATAACCTTTCTGAATACCTTTTACTTTAAGTCCGCTGGACAGTCCACGTCTAACAACTGCACGGATTGCAGCATTCATTCCAGGAGCGTCACCGCCGCTGGTCAGGACACCAATGGTCTTAACTTTGTTTTCTGCCATAATAATCTCCTCCATCTTATGAATCGTCGGGAGCTGTGTCTCCATTTTACTATGAAAGTCCTGGACGGCAGCCGTGAATTCGTCATGCTTGCATGTCGAATTCATGGATATCGGACAGGCTGGAACGTATGAGTAAGCAGGGCGTTAGCCCGGATTACGAATACGTTCGGCAGTTGCGGAGCAACTGACTTTCATATATGGTAATGTCGCCGGAGACGACATGTCCGTTTAGTGGAAGCGCCCTCGTTTTTCTATACACATATTCAGCATTAGTTTATAGCATTTTTAAAGGTTTTTCAAGACTTTTTCCACTACTTTAACATTGTTCCCACCATATTTTTTCATCATCTGGCAAAGCCAGTCCTCCTGCAGGTTCACATGGTATGCTGCGGACAATTTTTTCATGGCTTTTACATCCTTCAGATAGACCACAACACTGTCCGTTCCCTGGGACTTTCGCAGGTCTTCCAGCAATTCCTTCTCCTTCTGGTTATAGTCGTCCTTGCTCTCAAACTGGATCCAGAGTTCTCTTGGAATATCGGAAAAAGCGCGGACCTTTTCCAGGATCAGCTTACTGGCCTTGTCGTCCTCGGCGGATACGCGGCCCTGGATAAATACACGGGCATCTTCGTTTATCATGTTCTGCCACTTCTCATAGTCTCTTGGGAAAACCATAACCTCCACGGTTCCAAGCAGATCCTCCAGGGTGAGGAATGCCATCACTTTATTGTTCTTGGTATATTTTACATTTTTCTCCGTGATCATTCCGCCAATAATAACCTTCTGATTATCCCTTACCCTGGACTCATCTGGGTCACCGGACTCATTGTCCTCTTCGTCTAAAGGCTGGAAATCAATGGTTCTGGCAGAGATCATTTTCTCCATGATACTGCGGTAACGGTCAAGGGGATGTCCGCTCAGGTAAATGCCAAGAACCTCTTTTTCATAGGCCAGAATGGTCTCCTTGTCGTATTCTTCCAGGTTGGGCATACGGATCTCGAATTCTTTCTTATCCTCCTCGCTGGCAATGTCAAAAAGGCTCAGCTGTCCGGCCATGGACAGCTTCTTATTACGGGAAATATCGTCCACGATCTGACCAAAAACGATCATTTTCTGGTGGCGGTTTCCTTCCAGACAATCCAGGGCACCTGCCTTGATAAAGTTCTCGATGGCACGCTTGTTCACCGCTTCAATATTCCGCTCAATAAAGTTCTTCATAGAAAGATATTCGCCGTGTTCCCTTCGCTCTGCCACGATTGCCTCGATAACCGGACGGCCTACACTCTTAATGGCGGAAAGGGCATAGAGGATGGAGCCTCCTGATACGGAAAAGCCGTACTCTCCTTTATTGATATCCGGCGGCAGAATAGGGATGTTCATCTGACGGCAGACCTGAATATACTCGGCAACCTTGGCCGGCTTATCAATAACAGAGGTCATCAGGGCAGCCATGTATTCTACCGGATAATAGTATTTCAGGAAAGCGGTCTGGTAGGTAACGTAAGCATATGCTGCAGCATGGGATTTATTAAAAGCATACTGTGCAAAATCAATCATTTCATCGTAGATCTTATTTGCGATCTTTTCATCAATTCCATTCTTAATACAACCTGGAACCCCTTCCGCTTCATTTCCGTAAACGAAGGCCTGGCGTTCTTTCTCCATGACGCTAAGCTTCTTCTTGGACATAGCCCGGCGGAGAAGGTCGCTTCGTCCCAGGGTGAATCCAGCAAGGCTCTGTACGATCTGCATAACCTGCTCCTGATACACGATACAGCCGTGGGTTGCCTTCAAGATGGGCTCCAGCTGTGGGCAATCATAGTGGATGGTGTCCGGGCGGTTCTTGCCCCGGATGTACTGGGGGATGAAATCCATGGGGCCTGGGCGGTACAGGGAAATTCCAGCGATCACGTCCTCAAGGCTGTGAGGCTTCAGCTCTTTCATGAAGCCCTTCATTCCGCCGCTCTCCAGCTGGAAAACACCGTCGGTACGTCCGGTTCCAAGGGAATCCAGTACCTTCTGGTCGTTGTAGTCTATTTTCTGCATATCAAGAGATATGCCATAGTTTTTCTTTACATTTTTTACTGCGTTGTTGATAACAGTCAGGGTTCGAAGACCAAGGAAATCCATTTTCAGAAGTCCAAGCTCTTCCAACGTGGTCATGACGAACTGGGTGACGATGGTTCCGTCCTGGGCTCTGGAAAGAGGCACGTATTCGGAAACATCCTTCTGGCTGATCACTACACCAGCGGCATGCATGGAGGTATGTCTTGGAAGACCTTCCAGACGTTTTGCCATGTCGATCAGGTGATGGACATCCGGCTGCTCGTCATATGCTTTCTTCAGCTCCGGGTTTACTTCCATGGCCTTGTCGATAGTGACAACTTTTACATTGGGAATCTTGGCAGGAACCATTTTCGCAATAGAGTCCACCTGGGCGTAGGGCATATCAAGGACACGGCCTACATCGCGGATAACACCACGGGCTGCCAGGGTACCAAAGGTAACGATCTGAACCACACAGTCTTTGCCGTATTTGCGCACAACGTAGTCGATTACTTCCTGTCTGCGCTCGAAGCCGAAATCCACATCAATATCGGGCATGGAAACTCGTTCCGGGTTCAGGAACCGCTCAAACAGAAGGTCGTATTTAATGGGGTCAAGCAGGGTGATTCCCAACGTGTAGGCTACGATACTTCCGGCTGCGGAGCCTCGTCCGGGACCTACTTCAATGCCGTTTTTGCGGGCGTAGTGGATGAAGTCCCATACAATGAGGAAGTAGTCAACGTAACCCATATTTTTGATGGTGTTCAGCTCATATTCCAGGCGCTCCCGAAGTTCTGGGGTGACCGGATCGTACAGGCGTTCCAGGCCTTCGAAGCAGAGCTTGTTCAGGTATTCCCAGGAAGTGTAACCCTCTGGGACATCGAATCTAGGCAGCTTGGTTACGCCGAATTCGATTTCTACGTGGCAGCGCTGGGCGATCTTGTGGGTGTTCTCCAGGGCTTCCAATGCATATGGGAAAAGGGCTGCCATTTCCCGTTCGGATTTCACGTAGTACTGGCCGCCTTCGTAGCGCATACGGTCTGTGTCGGAGAGCTTCTTGCCTGTCTGGAGGCAGAGAAGGATGTCGTGAGGGTCAGCGTCTTCTTTATAGGTGTAGTGGATGTCGTTGGTGGCTACCAGGTCGATTCCGGTCTCCTGGTGCATGCGGAGAAGCTGCTGGTTTACGTTCTGCTGTTCCGGGATTCCGTGATCCTGAAGTTCCAGAAAAAAGTTGCCTTTGCCGAAGATTTCCTGGTAACGGAGAGCGGCTTTCCTGGCGTCGGGGTACATGCCCCGGGTGAGGAAGCGGGCTACTTCACCTGCCAGGCAGGCGCTCAGGGCGATCAGGCCTTCGTGGTATTCGCGGAGAAGATCCAGGTCTACCCGGGGTTTATAATAAAAGCCTTCTTTGAAGCTTTTGGATACGATTTTCATAAGGTTCTGGTAGCCCTGGTTGTTCTCTGCCAGGAGTACCAGATGGTAGTAGCGGTCATCGCCACTGCCGATCTCACGGTCAAAGCGGGAACCAGGGGCTACGTATACCTCGCAGCCTAGGATGGGGTTGATTCCAGCTGCTCTTGCTGCCCGGTAAAAGTCGATGACGCCGTACATAACGCCGTGGTCTGTGATGGCGGCGCTGTCCATCCCAAGCTCCTTTACACGGGCAACGTATTCTTTGATTTTATTGGAACCGTCCAGCAGGGAGTATTCCGTGTGGACGTGGAGGTGGGTAAATGCCATTGTGAGGTCTCCTTCTTCGCAAAATAGCAAAACAATAATATTTATAATCAACTAACAGTTTAACACATACAGCATTTCTGGTAAACACCCGTTCGTATTTTTAGAAAAAAAAACGGCATACCATATTTTAGGGTTCCAATATGGTATGCTGGTTTTATTATTTTCCAATAAGTGGGTGTCAGGTTTAATTATTTTTTATAAATGCGTCTGTCCTTAATTTCGATCTTGCCTTCTTTGAGAAGGTGTCCAACTGCGCGTTTAAACGCATTTTTGCTGAGACCGAATTCGCGTTTGATGACCTCTGGAGAGGCTTTGTCGTCGAAGGGGAGGACGCCGGCGAATTCTTCGATTACGCTGAGGACACTCTCGGCATCTTCATTAATCTGGATGTAAGCTTTCTGGCGGTCGGTGACGTTCATCTTGCCATCTTCTTTCACCTCGGAAACCCGGAGGTCAAGGACTTCGCCTGGGCGGTATTTGCCGTTGGCTTCCCTGGCAGGAATAAGGGCAGAATATTTGTCATCAACGGCTACAAATACGCCGAAGCGGTCACTGATCTCATAGACGCGGCCTTTTACGGAATCGCCTGCTACGTATGGAGTTCTGGTGGAAAGGTAGTGATATACCTTCATGGTAGCACAGAGGCGGCTGCTCTTATCCACGTAGAGGGCTACCAGACATTCCTGGCCTTCCCGCACGCGGCTGGTCTGCTCATGGTATGGAAGAAGCAGGTCTTTCTCAAGTCCCCAGTCAAGGAATGCGCCAATCCTGGTTACCTGAAGGACCTTCAGGACTGCGGTCTGGCCTACCTGGAGAAGGGGTTCTCTGGTAGTGGCGATCAGGCGGTCTTTGGAATCTTTATAAATAAATACGTCCAGCGTGTCGCCTTCTCTGGTTCCTTCCGGAACCTGTTTGGCAGGAAGAAGCACTCTGTCTTCCTGTCCTGCATTTTTATCCGCTGCAAGGTAAACACCGAAATCTACGGTCTTTACCACAATAAGCTTCTGTTTTTTTCCTATTTCGATCATGGATTCTCCTTAATTCTGCAAGAGCGTGTCCCACCAAAACTCTTTTTTGCAAGATGTGCTTCTCAATTTGTGGGAGATTTTACCTGGATGAAGGCGGTGCAACGTGCTACGGCAACCGAATTCAGGTGAAAAAATACCGCAAAGTGGGGCGCACAGATTGCGGAAATAATTTTGCGGGCAGGCTCTATGGTTAAATACCGAATTTCAAATATATTGTAAACAAGTTCTATTTATCCAGTATAGCACACATTCCCCACCACTGTGAACATCAACTTATTGAAGTAAAGATAAAAAATGCAGAAAATCGTTTTTTGTGATTTTCTGCATTTTATTTTACGCATTTCTAAACCGGCTTAAGAAATCCCTTGTCAGAGGATCCTGCGGGTTTTCAAACAGTTCCTTCGGCGTTCTGTCTTCTACAATGACGCCGTTTGCCATGAAAATGACGCGCTTGGAAACGTCACGGGCAAATGCCATCTCATGGGTGACGATGATCATGGTCAGGCCTTCGTGTGCAAGGTCTCTCATAACCTCCAGAACCTCTCCCACCATCTGGGGATCCAGTGCAGAAGTCGGCTCATCAAAAAGCAGGATTTCCGGTTCCATGGCAAGGGCTCTTGCGATTGCCACACGCTGTTTCTGGCCTCCGGAAAGCTGTTTTGGTTTGGCGTTAATGTATGGCGCCATTCCTACTTTTTCCAGATAATACAGGGCTTTTTTCTCAGCCTCTTCTTTGCTCTTTTTTAAAACCTTGACCTGGCCGATGGTGCAGTTTTTCAGAGCTGTCATGTTGTTGAAAAGGTTAAAATTCTGGAACACCATACCTACTTTGGAACGGTATTCCGGAACGTTTACGTTCTTGCTGGTAATGTCGGTTCCGTGGTAACTGATTTCTCCGGAGGACGGAGTTTCCAGCATGTTCAGACAACGGAGCAGGGTGGATTTACCGGATCCGGAGGGCCCGATAATACAAGTTACATCACCCGGGCTTACGGAAAAATCAATGTCCCTCAGGACCTGGTTGCTGCCGAATGCTTTTTCCAGATGGTTCACTTCAAGGATTTTTTCACTCATGATCATTTCTCCTCCTTTTTCTTAGGGTAGGAATACAGACCACTTGTGTGAGCCAGTGTATCCGTTGTGGCAAGGTCATAGTTCTGCGGCCCTTCCATCCTGTGTTCCAGCAGGCGGAGCAGTCTGGAGCATACAAAGGTAAGGATGAAATACATTACCATAGCGATGGTGAAGGCTTCGAAATAGGTGTAGTAAGCTCCGGCAACGCCTTTTGTGGTGTAGAAAAGTTCTACGATTCCAATGATGGAAAGGACACAGGTATCTTTGATGTTGATGATCAGGTTGTTGCCGATCTGAGGCATAATGTTGCGCAGAGCCTGGGGAAGAATAACGCTTATCATAGTCTGTACGTGAGTCATTCCAATGGCTTTGGCTGCCTCGGTCTGGCCTTCGTCAACAGAAAGGATTCCGCCGCGGACAGTTTCTGCCATGTAGGCTCCGGTGTTGATAGAAACTACAAAGAATGCGGCGAACCACATAGACATGTTAATGTTGAACAGGTAAGCACTTCCATAATAGATGAACATGGCCTGTACCATCATAGGTGTGCCGCGGAAAAACTCCACGTAACATGCCATAATAAATTTGAGAATTCCAACCAGTGTCTTTTTGACGGTGGAATCTCTTTTATCTACAGGAATTGTTTGGATAATTCCAACTATAAAGCCAATAAGGCACCCTAAAAAGGTGCCTACAATGGCTATGATCATTGTATTTCCGGCTCCTGATAAAAAGGAGGAACCGTATTGCTGGAGCAGATACTGGATCCGGCCCCAGAAGGTTTCAGGAAGCATAGTTTTTATCTCCTTTACTCAGAAAGTGGCTGTACAGAAATTGCCTCGTCCATCATTGCGGTGTAATCATCTTCTGTCATTTTGTCCAGTACGCCGTTCAGGGCATCCAGAAGCTCGGTGTTGCCTTTCTGTACGGAAATACCGATGTTGATATCCTCGTCAGATACTTCGAAGGCGCCGTCTGTGCCAGAGAAATCAAGGAGCTTAAAATCCGGGTAAGCTACGCAGGCTGCCATTCCAGTAGGCATATCTGTTACAACGGCATCACATTTCCCGGACTCCAGGGCAACCAGCATAGCCGGTGCACTTTCCTGTGCCGGAAGGATGTTTGCGTCTTCGATCTGTGGCAGGCAGGAATCATACCAGATGGTATTCTGCTGGGATGTACAGGTTACGCCTTTTAAGTCTGCTACACTTGCAGCGTCTGCATAGTCTCCGTCACTTTTTACCAGGGTGACGATGGATGCATAGTAGTATGGCTCTGTGAAGTCTACCATCTGCTGGCGCTCGGAGGTAATGGACTGACCTGCGATAACACAGTCAACCTTTCCAGACTGTACAGCCGGTACCAGGGAATCCCAGTCCAGTTTCACGATTTCCAGATCGTAGCCCAGCTCGTCGCAGATTTTCTTTGCCATCATAACGTCGTATCCATATGCGTAATCAGAGCTTCCGGAAATAGGAACTGCTCCATTGGAATCATCTGGCTGTGTCCAGTTGTATGGTGCATAGCTGCACTCCATTGCTACCTTTAATGTTTTTTTCTCTTCTGCCTGTACCATTGTAAGTCCAAATCCCGGCATTGCGGTTACCGTAACAGCAGCTGCCATAAGACCACTTGTCATTTTTCTCCATAAATAGCTCTTTTTCATGCTTCTTTCCTCCTCTTTGTTAAACTCATTAATCACATCACAGCCGGCTTTTTCCAGCGTGTTTCCTCGTTTTGAGGTAAAAAAAAAGCAATGGCGGCGTTATCACACTAACGCGCCATTGCGTTGTAGTTCATATTACTCTTGTTTATGGGAGAAGTCAAGAGGGGAAGAACAGAAAATTTAATACAGTAACCTAAATCGTTACTGTTCACTGGTAATATTCCGCGAGGTGTTTTTTGTGAACAACGTTCACAGAAAACCCGAGAATTGCGGCGCGAAATCATGCGAATGTATGATTTCTGTGCATCGCGGAGCGGTTACTGGTCACGGAGTGAACAGTAACCTAAATCAGCCTTCCACACGCAAATTGCTGTACACAAATTCAGTGTAAGAGAGCCCGTAACCAAATGGGAAAAGGACCGGTACCTGTCTGGTGTCATAGTTTCATATCCGGGCGGTCATGTCCCTCCAGATCCTGAAAGTGATTCTGTCCGTCTACGAAGATTACGGTGTCGTAGCCGCCTTCTGCTGTCTTTTTCACAACCCCGGCGCGGTATGCATTCTGTTTTTCCAGAATTTCCGGTGCAATGCCGCCGTAGGACTGAATACGGTTGGCGTTGTCGCCGATCACAAGAACCTTTTTGGTCTTTTCCTGGGAAAGAGGGAGCTGGTTCTTTTCGTTTTTCAGAAGGATGATGGACTCGCGGGCCGCATCAAGGATTTTCTGACGATGCACCGGAGTATTATAAGAGCCTGGCTTGCGCAGCATTTTCCTCTACACATCAAAGATTCTTCAGTATTGACATTTTGATATTAAAATGATATCATTTATACATCAACCAGTTCATACATATCTTTATGGTAAAGCAATGCATATACCAGTCAGGAGGTTTATTATGCAGGAAAAAGTTTTAAGCAGTAAGAAAAATGGTATGGCAATGATGATTCTCTTCATTTTGTTGTATGCGGCAGCAACAGCACTTGCTGTAATCGGTTCCATCTTTTACTGTATTCCAATGGCTACAGTCGGATTCATCTGGTTATCCTTGGGATGGATTCCATTTCTTGGATTAAAGGTACTGAAACCCCAGGAGGCCCTGGTGCTTACTTTGTTCGGTAATTATGTGGGCACACTGAAGGATGATGGCTTTTATTGGGTAAATCCTTTTTGTACAGCAGTGAATCCGGCAGCTAAGACGAAATTAAATCAGAGCGGCGATGTGGATGGCGGTAATACTGCCAAATCAGTTTTGACATTAGCTGCGGCAGGCACTGGTGGATCTTCCAATAGCTCTTATGTAAGTAAGAAGATTTCCCTGAAAATCATGACGCTGAATAATAACCGTCAGAAGATCAATGACTGTCTGGGTAATCCTGTAGAAATTGGAATTGCGGTTATGTGGCGTGTGACAGATACTGCAAAGGCTGTTTTTAATGTTGATAACTATAAGGAATATCTTTCCCTGCAGTGTGACAGTGCCCTTCGTAATATTGTAAGAATTTATCCTTATGATGTGGCTCCGAATGTGGATACAACAGGGGATGGCGTTGCAGATGAGGGCAGCCTGCGTGGTTCCAGCGAAATTGTAGCCGGACGTATCCGGGATGAGATTCAGCAGAAGGTTGCGGAGGCTGGTCTTGAGATTATTGAGGCACGCATCACCTATCTGGCTTATGCTCCTGAAATTGCAGCTGTTATGCTGCAGAGACAGCAGGCTTCTGCTATTATTGATGCGAGAAAGATGATCGTAGATGGTGCTGTTGGCATGGTTGAAATGGCACTGGAACGGTTGAATGAGAACAATGTGGTTGAGCTTGACGAGGAGCGGAAAGCGGCCATGGTTTCTAATCTTCTCGTTGTACTGTGTGGCAATCACGATGCCCAGCCGGTGGTTAATTCCGGCAGTCTGTACTAATGGCTGATACCAGACCAAAGAAACAGATTCCGCTCAGGCTTTCTGCAAAGCTTTATGATCAGATTGCCGCCTGGGCAGAAGATGATTTCCGCTCCGTCAACGGCCAGATCGAGTATCTGCTTACTGAATGCGTCCGGCAGCGTAAAAAGAACGGGAAATATGTTTCCGACACTATGGATGAGCCGCCGGAACTGGATATTAAATAGAATTATAGAGTAATATACAAGGAAGGGGCTGATCTAAACGACCAGCCCCTCTGCTTACTACTTATTATGCTTCTTTTCCGTAAATAGAATGCTCCAAACGGAAGTTTTCCTTCTGGCTTGGATATCTGTAACGTTTGATGTCCTGATCTGATGGATAGTTGAACTGTCCAGCGCAACGCATAATAACAGTTTTGCACTCTGGGCAGCAATCTACACACAGGTCCTCGAACTGTCTTACCAGCATATCCGGATCTGAAGAAGAGTTTGCCCAGTTCTCCCAATGATCTGGGATAAGGACCTTTGCTTTTAACGCTTTTCCAAGTCTCGCACCATCATAAGGTGTCATCTTATCAAATGCACCAGGCTCGTTCCAACCGATATCAAAAATAGCAACATCAATATCATACTTCTGGCCAATTGCAACATATCCATCATTATACCAGGTATCTCCCAAGAATAAGATATTTCCAGCAGATGTTTTGAACAGGAAAGAAGTTGCAACCTCATCGTATGGCTGTGCAGGACCATCTCCAGTCTTTGTTGCGCAATCATCATAGTTTTTCAGGAATACAATTTCTGCTCCTGCCATTTTAATGCTTTCGCCTACATGCGCAGTAATAATTCTGTCATCCGGAACCTCAAATTCTTTTAATCTCTTTACAGTTTCCGGCGGAGCTACATATTTAGCATCTGTTGTCTGCATAGTTCCTTTAACAGTATAAATATCACAATGATCATTATGTACATGTGTACAGAAAACACCATCTACTCTATTAAATGAAAATGGATCAATTACCTGTGGATTCAGGCGAAGCCAGTTCATACTTGCTGCACCATTCTGCTTACACACACCACAATAATCAATTGTCGTATAGTGAGATGGTCCACACCACTGGTCAATAAGGAAAATACCTCCTTCATCTGTCTTCAGAACCCATGAAGGACCCCCACACCACCAAAGAGCAACTTCTCCCTTTGGCACTTCATAGTTCTCAATATGCTGATTTAAAAATGTCCCCCACTCTGGAAAAGACTCAAGAATCCAACGTTCTCTTGTCATCTCTCTGTTTGTTCTAATCCATTTTCCAGATACTAAACCTCTTCCATCTGTTTTTTCCACTTCATTACCCATAATTTTTTCTCCTTTACGCTTTCGTTTATTTTAAGTTATTTGTTATTATCATTCTGCACAGTAAACAGTGTAACGGTCTGTCTGTCTGTTTGCCGCACAGATAAGATCTCCTTGTTTGTGAGGTATTACAGTTACATTTGCCGGGCCAAGATTAGCATCAATCAAATGTTCTTCAATCTTTTCTCCATTTTGCTCAACCAAAATAAGCTCTTTTCCCGCATCTCGGAATCCTACAATAAATGCTGGCTTGCCATTAAAAGCACCGGCCCAAATAGCATGTCCAAATTTATGAGTTCCCGGAAGTGTATAAATTTTCTTAAATTTCCCATCTGTTTTTTTATAAATATTAAAATCTTTGCCATGAAATGGAGTGATTGTGCCATACTCAAGCTCCCCATCTCCATCGATATCTACTGCGACACAATCACTTGTGGGGTCTGTGATTTCTTCAATAATTTCCCACTCATCATTCTCTACTGCCGGTGGCACTAAACGGTGTACTCCATTCTTTCCAGCAATAAGGATTCCTCCTTGATTTTCAAGCTTAGTCAGACCATGATTCTGGAAAATATCAGCATAAACAACCTGCAATTCACCAATTGAACGTTCCTCATAATTAATTTTACCAACATAAACACTTCCTGGATAACTCCAGTCATCAATATATTCTTTTGTTTTACACAATGTTGCACACATGAGGTAATCCTCATTTCGAATCTGAACCACTTCGATTCTGTGCAAAAATGGAAGCTGCAATACCTCTTTTGTATGATAGCCGTTTTCATCCTCATAGCCCCAAACTACATCTGCGCCTTCAGATTTAAACACAGGAAAAAACTTCTGAATACAAAGGAACTCCCCATTTTCCTTCAATGGCACAATATTCATTCCCCCACCAGGCGCTGTACTGGCACAGACAGTTTCAAAAGTATCCGGATCAACCAGATCAATGACTCCAGTTCCTTCCAATTCTGATACAAATGCAACCCATTCTTTCTGATTCCGAACAACTTTTCCTGCCCCATAAACTCCTGGACAATATTTTTCATGAACTATTTTAAAATTCATAATACCACCAGCTTTCTTATACATCTTTTGTGTTATTTCTGGAATAAGCAATCAGTAGCACAATCAGTACGATTCCGTTTACCATAGTACGAATTGCTTCATTTACATTAAGAATGGTAAGGAAATCTGTCAATATCGTCATAATCAAGACACCTGCGATAGTTCCAACATAACTTCCACGTCCTCCTGTAACTGCTGTACCCCCAAGAATAACTGCAGCAATATTAGATGGATCATAACTGTCACCAACCTCCAGATAGGTCGTTCCAGTATAGCCAACCAGCATAAATCCTACGAATGCACACACGATTGGAGATACAATATATACCAGTGCCCTGATTTTCTTTGTATGAACACCAGAAAATCTTGCTCCAGTTGAATTAGCTCCCAACGCATACACATAGCGGCCAAATTTCGTATATTTCATAACAATAATAAATACAGTCGCTGCAATTGCCCAAATAATAATGATTCCAGAAATTCCACCAATAGTATTCATTGAGGTAAGCTTAGTAAGTATTGGAGAAGAAGAACCCTTCGGAGCTCCTCCTGTCGTTACCATCGCAACACCTTCAACAATAATTCCCATTCCCAATGTCATGATAAATGCATTTATCTTAAAGTAATTAATTCCAATACTTTCAATAATACCTATAATTGCACCAGCTAAAATAACTGCAACCAGTGCTTTTCCAATATTAGAATCCTGACCCTTAAGAATCTCCGCCCCAATAACATTACCAATCATAATGACATAGGGAACACCCATATCAATACCACCAATTAAAATTACAAGATTTTGTCCAATACATACAATTCCAAGAAATGCTGCAATTCTCAGCATACTCAGTAAGTGTTTTCCCTTCAGATATCCTGGCGACACAATATTGGCTATAATCAGCATAATAATCAGAATCACATACACCAGCACTTGCGGACGCATTAACGTCTGTATGAAATTATTTTTTTTCACAGCATTTGCCTCACCCATTTATGTCACCTCACTCTTCACGATTCCGTATTGAACTAATTGCCAGCGCTACAATCAAAATGAAGCCTTTGATCAAGAACTGATAGTTAGTTGAAATACCATTCAGGTTCAGTAGGTTACTGATTAAAGTAAAAATGAACACTCCAAACATAGTCCCAATCAGATCACCATTCGCTCCTACCATAGATACACCACCAATTACAGATGCGGAAATAGCATTCATCTGCATTCCAGTTCCAATTGTAGGGTCGCCCGAATTAATATATACTGCCATATAAATTCCACCAAGTCCACACAGTAATCCAGATAAACCAAATGCAAGTATTCCTGTTTTCTTAATATTAATTCCAGCTGAATACGCAGACTGAACATTTCCTCCCATTGCGCGGACAGCTTTTCCAAACGCAGTTCTGTTTGTAATTGTTCTTACAATTACCAAAATAATAAAAATTAGAATAATACTGTTCGGGATTACATCAAAAAATTTAAATTTAATAAATTTATAGAACCCCATATGCATCATACCGCCAGGAACTGGCATAATAAATAGTGCTAAACCAGCATACACAATTGACATGGATATAGTTACAATCAGTGCTGGAATATGAAATTGCTGTGTAATGAATCCATTTAACGCCCCGCACAGAAATCCACAAACTATTGCTGCTAAAATTCCAGGTATCCATCCAAATTCGGAATCAGCATTAATGAATGTAATACAGACAACGTTTGTCAAAGAAACAATAGACCCGAGGGAAATATCAATTCCTCCAATCAAAAGACAAATTGTCTGTCCAAAAGCTACCATCATTAACGGAAATGCTGCTTCAATCAATCGGTTAATATTTCTCAGCGACAGGAATGTAGAATTCATTACAATTGCCAGAATGTTAAATGCCAAAAGGAACAGTCCTGCAAAAATTACACTTGCATAGCGGTGCATAAAGTCCTGATCTTTCAGCAAAGCTTTCACCTTATTTATCACTTTCTGCCACCTCCTCTACAATTCCCATTGATTTCTTCATTATTAATTCTTCGCTTAATTCATCTTTCTGAAGCTCACCGGTAATTCTTCCTTCATACATTACAAGTACGCGGTCACTCATGCCGATAATTTCCATCATGTCACTGGAGCACAAAACTACACCGATTCCTTCCGTAGCCTGTTTTCTCATAATGTTATAGAAATCACTCTTAGCTTCAACATCAATTCCTCTTGTTGGATCATTAAATAGCATTATTTTAGGATCTGTTCCAAGTTCTTTTCCTAGAACAATCTTCTGCTGATTACCTCCACTAAGGCTGGAAACTGGATCAGTAAGATTATGAAGTTTGATTTTTAAGCTTTTACGGGTTTCTTCTGCAAATTTCTGCTCTTCTTTTAGGTTAATGAAACCTGCTTTTGAGCGCTTATCTAATGAACAGAGCGCTAAATTCTGCTGGATTGGAAGAATCAACATCAACCCTTCGTTTTTACGATCGCAGGGAACCAGGGCAATTCCATTATCTAATGCCTGTTTTGCATTTTTAATTTTTGCCTCTTTTCCATCAACTTTAATAGTTCCTTGTGTAAGCTTATGCACACCGCTGACTGCATCCAGCAATTCTGTCTGTCCATGACCTTGAAGACCAGCAATACCCAGGATTTCTCCTTTATGAAGCTGGAAGGAAACATCATTTAATTTCTCTGATTTTAGATTTTTAACCTCAAGTAAAACTGTGTCCTCTACCATTTCTGATTTCTTAGGGTAGATCTGAGTCAATGGTCTTCCAACCATCATCTTAATCAGTTCATCAACATCGATTTCAGAAATCTTACGGGTTCCAACAAAGGTTCCATCCTTGAATACAGTTACATAATCTCCGATCTCAAAAACTTCTTCCATTCTATGTGAAATAAAAATGATTGTTTTCTCTTTTTTTACTAAATTTCGTACAATATTAAATAACTTAACTACTTCTTCACTTTGCAGGGAAGATGTTGGCTCGTCTAAAATGATAATCTGAGGATTTTTTAATAAGACTTTCAGAATTTCAGCCATTTGCTGTTCTGCAACAGATAATCTGCCAGCAATTGCCTTTGGATTGATATGAATGTCATATTCATCCATCAAGGCAAGAATACGTTTTCTTACTTCTTTTCTGTCAATTAAACCGAATTTATTCTTTGGCTCTATAGAAAGAAAAAGATTTTCTTCAACGGTCAGCTCGCTTACCAGCGTAAGTTCTTGATATACCATGGCTATTCCAAGATCCTGTGCCTGTCTTGGATTCGCAGCCACAATTTTGTTGCCTTCCAGGTAAATTTCTCCGGAATCTGCATGGTAATTTCCGCATAAAATTTTTAAAACGGTGCTCTTTCCCGCTCCATTCTCTCCCGCCAGCACATGTACGGTTCCCTTTTTTACAGAAAAACTTACATCTTTCAGTGCCCGGTTACCGCCAAAGGATTTTTCTATATGCTCCAGTGTTAAATATTCACGATCCATATATGTACTCCTTTTCTAAGACAGCAGGTGGGCTTTTGAACCCATCCTGCTGTAATTTGTTTTAAATCAGCCTTATTCTGCTGCACCTGAACCATACATTTCCTGTAATGTATCTTCATTCAGAATTGTTGGTGCCCAGTAGTTATCATCCAGGTCTACTCTTACGAAATCATCAAGAGTTTCATCTGTAACAGGAGCAATATCATAAACATTTACTTTCTCAAAATCTCCGCCAGTGATTGCAGTTAAACCAAGATCAAGGGCATCTGCTCCAGAAGTACTTGGAGAAATTGGACAGCAACTGGTGAATCCATCAGCCTGTCTTTCTTTCCACATTTTCAAGAATCCATTATTTGCCTCACCTGTAATCGGTACCAATTCACGGTCAGCAGCTTCTAATGCATCGATACATGCACGGCTCATAGCACCGCCCAGGGAAAGGATTCCATCAATATCATCATGTGCAGAAAGAAGAGATTCAATTGCTGTCTTTGCTGTCGCATAATCATAATCACAATAGTTCAGGGAAATTGTCTCAATATCTGGATATTGCTCTTCCAGAGTTTCCTGTGCGCCCTGTACACGAAGTTCTGCATTCTTGGATCCAGCCTGTCCTGCAAGAATAACGATCTTGCCCTTTCCATCTAACTGCTCTCCAAGCCATTCTGCATCTTTTGCACCGAAATCATAATTATCAACTGTTAAGGAAGCTGTAACGTTATCTGTATCAACACCTGCGTCAAAGGAAATAACTGTAACACCTGCATCCATCGCATCATCAACAGCGGGAATTAATGCTGTTGGAGACGCAGCAGTAAGGCAGATAACATCTACACCCTTTGTAACCAGATCCTGCATATCGGATACCTGCTGTGAAGTATCACCGTCAGAGTTAGTAGTATAATACTCTTTGATCAAGCCCATCTCTTTGTACATTTCAGCCTGCTGTTCAAATGTTTTCTCCATCTGAACTCGCCAGGTATTTCCCAATGAGAAATTACAAAGAGCAACTGTGTAGCCACCTTCTGGCACGTTAGTCATATCAAATTCTTTTACCTCCTTTGTGTCTGCGGTTTCCGCATCTCCCGCCCAGACGCTGGTGGTCATCATAGAAAGTGCAAGACATCCCGTTACCAAACAACTAATTACCCGTTTCTTCATAGATTTTTCCTCCAATACATTTTTGTTCTGTTGTTTTTGATAGTGTTATTATAGTATACATTCTGTCGTGTGTCAATGCAAAATAACATAATTGTATACAATTCTGTTATTTTGCACACTTTTATCGTGCTGTAATTAGTAACATTTTCTCAACACTAATTTTTACTAAGTTTATCTCTTTTTTCAGATAGATAAAAAGCAAATACTAATAGATTCTATAACTATCAGTACTTGCTTTTATTGTCGCTACATTTCAAAGTCGTGGTCTTAGGAGTCATTAGCTTTTTTAATTATAATTTCTGTATTTATAAAAAAAATTCAGATTCGAAAAAATTAGTATCATCAACTTTAAATGCATGTCTGTTATGATGAGTCAGCAATCTTAAAACTTCTTTCTCATCACGTTTCTTTAATGCTTCAATAATCTGTTCATGCTGCATATACTGTTTATCCGCCGAAATTAAAAAATCCTTTCTCCAACACAGTAAAAACTGAATCTGATCATGCACCTCTCGCAAAAATTTATACAACAAATCATTTTTGGCAATCTTTGCAATCTCCATATGAAAAGCACTGTCAGACTTTAATAAATCTACTATATTATTATTTTTTCCCGCCTCATAACATGCACTACTAAATTTATGCATTTCCTGAAACTCACTGTTATTTCCATAAATAATTGCAAGCTTAGCTGCCAGATTCTCCATATCCGTCCGGACAATTTCCAATTGAAGAATTTTTTCATCATTCCATTTGGCGACAGTCGTATTGCAATTCGGTTTGCTTTCCAAAATACCACTTGCTGCTAACTGTCGTACAGCTTCTCTGACCGGAGTTCTACTGATATTAAATTCACTAGCTAATTTCGACTCCGCTATACTATCTCCCGGCTTCAAATCCCCGCTCAAAATTTGATCCACCAAATAATTATAAACCTGAACTCGTAATTCAGTTGTATTTACCCTGCTAATTGCCATTGGTTTTAAGCTCCTTCCATTGTTTACATTGATGTATTTTTGTATACAATTTATGTTTTTAGCGTACTATAATTGTGTTTGTTTGTCAACTACATTTTTTTCAAAATAATAAGGAGTATACTGCCTGCCAGCAATATACTCCTCAATATATTATCTTTTTTATTCTAACGCTCATATATAGCGTATTATCTTCTGTAATTATCTCAATTTATTCGTTATGTTTATATATTTTCTTTTGTGTTTTAATAGTCTATGTTTTTCATAAGTTTATATGATTCGGTCTTCTTTCGTTCTGCTATAAATAACTCTTATGTATCCTTTCAACCATACCGTTTACATACATAATCTCTGTTTTATGGCTCTTATATCATTCTCGTGTTTATTGGCATAGAACAACAATGTGTCCTGAACGCCTTTCATCTTCTGTAATTCATCAAGTTTGTTGGTAAGGTTAGAATAGTTTTCTGCTACGATGTGAAGCTGTTTCTCTGTCTGGTTTTCTACATGAATCCAAAGACTTCTTACGCTGTTGTCAACCTCTGAGACTTTCACGTCAAGCTGCGTTACTTTTCCATCAAGTTCTGTGACTTTCGTATCGAGCTGCGCAACCTTTCCATCAAGTTCTGTGACTTTCGTATCGAGCTGCACAACCTTTCCATCAAGTTCTGTGACTTTCGTATTGAGCTGCGCAACCTTTCCATCAAGTTCTGTGACTTTCGTATTGAGCTGCGTTACTTTTCCATCAAGTTCTGTAACTTTCGTATCGAGCTACGTTACTTTTCCATCAAGTTCTATGACTTTCGTATCGAGCTGCGTTACTTTTTCATCAAGTTCTGTGACTTTCGTATCGAGCTGCGCAACCTTTCCATCAAGTTCTGTGACTTTCGTATCAAGCTGTGTTACTTTTCCATCTAGTTCTGTAACTTTCGTATCAAGCTGTGCAACCTTCATATCCAATTCACAGACATGTTTGTCTACGCTCAGAAGATTAGCTTCAAGTCCTCCAACTCTTATTTCGAACTTATCAAACTTAGTCTCCAGCTCTCCAATGCGCGTTTCCAACGGTACAAGCAAACCAGCAATTGCCTGCAAATCTTCTCTTGTTAACATTATTATCACCTCCTATATATTTAAGATAAAAAAGTATATCAGCAAAATAATATAAAAACAATACTTTAAGTACATTTTGTTCTGTAATATAATCGCCGCACACTATGGAATGAGTATGTTAAACTTTTCTCAATTCCGTCAATTTTGTATACATATAATATAAGTCAAAAAAGATCTTTCAACATTGGTATCATACATGCCACATATAAAAAAAGGGAATACATTTCTGTACTCCCTCTCGTCTGTACCGCCTTATTCCCACGGCGCTTTCATTATTTCTTTCGCTTCAAATAAATGTTTCATCCAATCCCCGGCAAGCTGTACCCAGGTTTCACATTCTGCCTGAATGCCGTAGCCATTGGGGCAGGCTGTTTCAGCAGTTGCAAGGCCCAGGCCATGACCTCCTACAGGATAGATATGTAATTCTGCCGGAATGTCCAGCGCATGAAGTGCCTGGAAGAACAGCAGGGAATTTTCTACCGGAACGGTGTCATCCGAGGCAGTGTGCCACATGAACGTCGGTGGAGTATCTTTGGTTACATTGAATTCCAGTGACAGAAATCTGCGTTTCTCTTCATCTGCATAGTCTTCTCCAAGAACACACTCAAAGGAACCCTGATGTGCTTTTTCTCCGGAAGTAATTACCGGATAACTGAGCATAAGTCCATTCGGGCGAAATTTCTCAGCGTCCATTCCCAGGGCTTCCGCCACAAACGGTTTGTTCCAGAAAACACCAAGGCTTGCTGCCAGATGTCCACCGGCAGAGGAGCCTTGAACAACAATTTTCTCAGTATCAATATTCCATTTATCTGCATTCTCACGGAGCATTGCAACTGCTGTGGCCAGCTGCAGAAGTGCCTCCGGGAAACGTGCCGGTGCAACGCTGTAGCGAAGGATTGCTGCATGATACCCCATTGCCATAAACTTAACAGCCAGCGCTTCAGCCTCTCTGTCCGATGTCATTGCGTATCCGCCACCCGGACAGATCAATACAACTGGTCTCCTTCTCTCTGGATCTATCTCCGGAGAATTATCCAGAAAATAGGTAAATAAGTTTGCTGTGAACTCAGAGTCTTTTAATTGGATTTCTATTTTTTCATGTATCATTGATGTAACCTCCCGTTATAAACATCCAGCAAATATTCTCAATCTGTCTCAGCCCTCGATTATTTCACTTCTATTCTAAATACAAAGGATTCAAAAAGCAAGCTGAATTTCCCTTATCATTTTCTCAATCCTTCATACTCTCCCACCCCACCGGCTTCGTCGGATTATACATTTCCCGGAATTCTGTAGGCGTACAGTTATTCATCAGCTTAAACATCCGAAGAAATGCCGAAAGGCTGGAAAACCCTGACTTAAATGCAACTTCCGTAACGCTCACGCCCGGATCCTGAAGAAGAGTTTTGGCAAATTCAATCCTCTTCTGATTCAGATACTTGTAAAAGGTAGAATCTGTATACTGCTTAAACAAACGGGAAAAATGAAATTTACTGAAACCCGCCTGGGCCGCCACCCCTTCCAGACTCAGATCCTCTGTAAAATGATTATTAATATAATCCGTGATCAGAATAAATTTCTCCACATACTCCTTCTGCCGGCTGTTTACACCTGTTTCCTGCTGTCCGGCCGTATGCGCAGTCACATGCCCTCTCCCCACACAGGCGAGAATCTCCAGAAATTTCGACATAATGATTGTTTCCTGATAAGGTGCACCGCCAAAATATTCTTCCTTGATTTCCAGCATAAGTGTTTTCACCCGGTCATAAATCTGAGGATAACCCTCCGGCGTGATCAGAGTCACCGGATTAATGATCATCGTTAACAGATTCAGCTCTTTTGTGGAAATATGGCTGAGACAAGGCTGAAAAATAATCCGCTCCCCCTGTTCCGGTGCAAAAAGCTCATGAATCATACAGGGACCGATCAGCAGAATATCTCCTTCCCGCAAATAATAATCCTTTCCACCGCACAGTGCTCTATAACCATTCACGATGGGCATCAAAACTTCAAAAGAAGTATGCCAGTGCGGCGGATAGTTCTCATATTCATTATTATAATAGAGACAAATCTGTTCATCCTCCCGAAAATCCACTGTTTCGTAAATACCACTGAGTTTATGTATCATGCGATCACCTCTTGTTGTGTTTCGAAATATGTCGTTTTAACTCTCAAAAATTGCGTTTTTTGATATGTATATATTATAGCAAACATTTATTTTTTCAGCAATACTCCGTCATATTTTCATTTTGATTCGAAACTACCCTTCTATTTCATTGTATATTTTGCATAATTATTTGTATTTCAAATTATATATTTTAACATGTACATGTTTTCGTACAATTTTAAATAGCAATAATTAGGAGCTAAAGAACAAGAATTAGAAAGTAAACATCTCTAAACTCTGCTATAGTAAGAATTACCAAATACGAGACAACAAAATTTTAAAAGGAGGTTCACAATATGAACAAGAAACGAGCACTTTCAATATTAATGGCTGCAGCAATGGCAGCTGGAACACTGGTTACATCTGTACCGGTTTATGCTGATGATGTTGAAGAAATCACATGGATGTTCTGGGATGACCTGGAAGCTACGGAAGATCTTATTTCCAAAGGTTACAAAGAAGTCATTGATCGTTTCAACGAAGAGTACGATGGAAAATATCACGTAACTCCGATCACCACCAACCTGGAAGAGTACGATGGCAAGCTGAATGCGCTGATCGCAGCCGGACAGACACCGGACGTTTACATCTGTAACCCTGGTCCGAACATGGACGTATATGTAAATGCAGGCGCAGCAGCAGATCTTACAGATATTCTTGAAAACCAGGAAGCTGATTGGTACGCATCCTTTACAGATGGTATCTTCGAGAGAATGACCTATGACGGAAAGATCATGGCAGTTCCTACCAACTTCGCAGCAGCTTGTGTTTACTACAACACAGAGATGTTCGAGAGCGCTGGCGTTGAAGTTCCTACCACATACGATGAACTGATCGCTGCATGCCAGAAGCTTCAGGATGCCGGCTACACACCAATCTCCTGCTCCGCTGGTACAGCATGGTGCTTATCCATGATCGCCGGTTATCTGTGTGACCGTCAGGGCGTTGACCTTGCAGCAATCGCAGACCACACTGCTAACTGGACCGATGAGAACTGCATCGAAGCAGGTAACAAATTAAAAGAACTGTCCCAGTACTTCCAGGCTACAGCAGCCGGAGATTCCAACGACCAGGCTACAGCAGCTTTCTATAACGGCGAGGCAGCTATGCTGGTTCAGGGTTCCTGGGCAATCGCACAGATCAATGGTAACAACCCAGATTTCGAGTCCAAATGTGGTGTATTCCAGTTCCCTGGAATCGACGGTGCAAATGACCCGAACCGTATGATCGTTAAGACTGATAACCTTCTTATGAGCTCCACAACAGAGCATCAGGACGCAGTTATTGCTCTTATGAAAATGTTCACAGACGAGACAGCTCAGAAATACACAGCAGAAATCGGCGGCAAGTTCCCTATCATCAAAGACCTTGAAATCGACTACGACAAAGCTCCTGCACAGCTGAAATACGTTCAGGATGTCATGGCAAAGGCAACTGGTACATTCGGATTCTACAATGAGTCCCTTGCATCTGTAGAAGCTGGTGACTGCTTCGATAACGCAATGGTTGACATCTTCCTTGGAAACCAGACACCTGAAGAAGCATTCCAGACCGTACAGACATTCTATGAAGAGAACGTTTGGGAATAAATCCTCCCTTATAAAAAATAAGTTATAACCCCAGGCACATGGCTGCCGCGGAACGGACTAAGGCATGTTCCGCGGCAGTTTTTTACCTAAAGACTGACACACGCCAGAGATTTTTAAGCTGGCTCGTCTCACCAGACATTCGACGGAAGGAGATATTATGGATAAAATTCTGCGCGACAAAAAAGCCATTTTCGTATTTATCGCCCCGGCGCTGATCATGTTTCTTCTGGTCCTGATCATCCCGACAGTACAGATGGTTTACTACTCACTCTGCGATTACGCAGCACTTACACCCCCTAAATTTGTGGGATTAAAAAACTATAAGAAACTGTTTTTTGGTGACGCCACATTCCGTATTGCCCTGAAAAACTCCATCTTTTTCATGATCTTTTCAGCAGTTACACAGCAGATCTTCGGTCTTTTACTTGCTGTTATGCTGACCAACATCCCGAAAGGCCGCAACATTTTCAAAAACATCTATTATCTTCCCTGCGTACTTTCCTCCGCAGCACTTGGACTTCTCTGGTCCTTCCTTTTCAACCCGAGAATTGGTATCAACAACCTGCTTGCCAAATTCGGAATAGAAGGTCCGCTGTGGTTAATGGACTCTACCGGATTTATTGTACTTCCCATGTGGGTTATCGCATTTGTTGCCCTGTGGCAGTACCTTGGTCAGAACATGATGCTTTATATGGCACAGATCACCGGAATCTCCCGTGATATCTATGAAGCTTCCTATATAGATGGTGCATCAAAGGTAAAAGCATTCCGCTACATTACCCTTCCGCTGATCAAACCAATGATGATCACATCCCTTTCCCTGAACTGTATCGGTTCCCTGAAGTTCTTTGATCTGGTTTACAACATGACTCAGGGTGGTCCGAACCACAGAACAGAAGTCCTTGCAACCGAACTTTACGCAGAAGGCTTTAACTACTTCAAGTACGGCTATGCCAGTGCCATTTCCGTAGTTTTACTGGTGCTCTGCCTGCTGGTAACCCTTCTAGTAAAGAAAATCATCAAAGTAGAAACTTACGAGTCATAAGGAGGTGGGAAAATGAGCAACGTAAAAGTAAAAGCTCCGAAAAAGCCGGTGAAACCGGTGATCGTAGTAGTTTATATCCTGCTGGTGATCCTGGCAGTTGTTTATCTGGCTCCACTTCTGTGGATGTTATCTGTATCCCTGAAAGATAACGCTGGTGTTATGTCAGCACCATTTTCCCCGCCAGAGGTATTCCATTTTGAAAACTATCAGCAGGCATGGCAGATGGGAAAACTTGGCACAGCCCTTGCAAACTCCGTCATTGTCTGCGGCGCTACCCTGATTGTCAGCCTTTTCTTCGGCGCTATGGCAGCTTTTGCCATTGCCAGAATGCGCTGGAAATTATCAGAATTCATGCACACCTTTTTCCTTATCGGAATGATGGTTCCGGTACATTGTGTTCTGATTCCTCTGTTTGTAAGATTTGCAAAGCTTGGTCTTACCAACTCCCAGGGCGGATTGATGATTCCTTATATCACATTCTCCCTGCCCATGACCATTTTCCTGCTTACCGGATTTTTCCGCTCCATGCCAGGAGAAATGTTCGAGGCTGCTGCCATTGACGGCTGCGGAATTTATGGATGCTTTTTCCGGATCGCACTTCCGCTTTGCAGAACCGGCTTCTTCGTATCCGGTCTGATGACCTTCATCAACAACTGGAACGAACTGCTTCTTGCCATGGTATTTATTTCCGATCCTATGAAAAAAACACTGCCTGTTACCCTGACCTACTTCGTTGGACCTTACGCAACCAACTATGTGCAGATGTTTGCCGCGATCATTATCGCAATCGCACCTACAGTCGTTGTTTACTCCCTGTTCAGTAACCAGATCGTGGAAGGTCTTACCACAGGTGCAGTTAAGGGCTGATATGGAGGAGACACACTATGAATAGAGAAGAGGCTCGAAAAAAAGCGACCGAACTGGTCAGCAAAATGACTTTAGAAGAAAAAGCAAGCCAGCTGCGCTATGACGCACCTGCGATCAAGCGTCTGGGAATCCCCGCCTACAGCTGGTGGAATGAGGCGCTCCACGGAGTTGCCCGCGCCGGACAGGCCACTGTTTTTCCACAGGCCATCGGACTTGGTGCTACCTTTGACACCGAACTTCTGGGAAAAATTGCAGATACAGTAGCCACAGAGGGCCGCGCTAAATATAACGCTTATTCCAAAGAAGAAGACCGTGACATCTACAAAGGGCTCACATTTTGGTCTCCCAATGTAAATATTTTCCGTGATCCACGCTGGGGCCGCGGCCATGAAACTTACGGCGAAGATCCTTACCTTACCAAAGAGTTGGGAGTTTCTTTTGTAAAAGGACTCCAGGGCGACGGCGAGACTATGAAGGCCGCTGCCTGCGCCAAGCATTTCGCAGTTCACTCCGGACCAGAGGCGATTCGCCATGAATTTGACGCCATTGCTTCCCCAAAGGATATGGAGGAAACTTATCTTCCTGCATTTGAAGCTTTGACCAAAGAGGCAAATGTAGAAGGCTTCATGGGTGCCTACAACCGTACCAACGGCGAACCCTGCTGCGGAAGTCCCACACTTCAGAAAAAGCTCCGCGGCGACTGGGGCTTCCAGGGATATTTCGTTTCCGACTGCTGGGCTATCAAAGATTTCCACGAACACCATATGGTAACCAGCACACCAGCCGAATCTGCTGCCCTTGCATTGAACAACGGCTGTGATCTAAATTGCGGAAACACATATCTTCATATTTTGAAAGCTTATGAGAAAGGGCTGATCACCGAGGATACCATCACAGAATCCGCCATCCGCCTTTTTACCACCAGATATATGCTGGGATTGTTTGAAGAAACTGAGTATGACAAAATTCCTTACTCAGAGGTAGAATCCCCAGCTCATCTGGCACTTTCCCAGAAAGCTGCCGAGGAGAGCTTCGTACTTCTGAAAAACAACGGAATCCTTCCTTTGCAAAAGGATAAGATCAAAACAGTTGGAATTGTAGGACCAAACGCAGACAGCCGGGCGGCTCTGGTTGGAAACTACCACGGCACCGCTTCCCGCTACTGCACCATCCAGGAGGGTCTTCAGGACTATCTTGGAGACAATGTACGCGTCCTCAGTTCTGTTGGCTGTGATCTTTTCCGTGACCGCACCGAGCACCTTGCTTTTACCCAGGACCGGCTTGCTGAGGCGAAGATCGTTGCAGCAAACAGCGATGTGGTGATCCTGTGCGTGGGACTTGATGAGACGTTGGAGGGCGAAGAAGGAGATACTGGAAACAGCTACGCTTCCGGTGATAAGGAGACTTTGCAGTTGCCTCAGGTTCAGCTGGATCTGATGGAAGCCATGGCGGAATCCGGCAAACCAGTGATCCTGTGTCTCATGGCAGGAAGTGATATCGATCTTTCTTATGCTGCTGAGCATTTCGACGCAGTGATGGTTCTCTGGTATCCAGGCTCCCAGGGCGGAAAAGCAGCTGCCAGGATTTTATTCGGCGACGTTTCCCCGTCCGGTAAATTGCCAGTAACCTTCTACGAGACCTTGGAAGAGCTTCCGGAATTCACCGATTATGCCATGAAGGGACGCACTTACCGCTATATGGAAAATAAGGCACAGTTCCCCTTTGGATATGGGTTGACTTATGGAAAGGTCACGGTAACGGATGCGGCTGTCAGCACGAATGACGAGGCATCAGTTACAATTCAAGCCACAGTCACAAACCAGGGACACACCGCCACTCGCGATGTGATCCAGATATATATTAAAAATACCGATTCTCCACTTGCAGTAAGGAATCCAGAACTTGTAGCATTTACTCCTGTTTTTCTAAATGCAGGCGAAACCCAGACTATTAGTCTTACTATTTCTCCCAGGGCATTTACCGTTGTAGATGAAAATGGAATACGAAAAGAAGACGGAACTCATTTCCAGATTTTTGTTGGCTGTAGTCAGCCCGATGAAAGAAGTGTGGAACTTACAGG
>NZ_JAJBMO010000026.1 GCF_020537505.1 Blautia glucerasea
ACATGTGTTGGTTTCCCGATACCTTTTGGCAACGGTAGATTAGAAAAGCCAGTAAATATGCGGGATAGCAGCTACGTCACCCACCCCATTGTTGCCGTTACTGTTTCTTTCTTCCCTCTGCCAGTAACCAGCGATTTTGCAATGTATATTCACGTAGCCGCGCATTTCAGGAGCGGTTTTAGTGGAGGCGAGATCCATGACTTACGGAGACTTAGGCGCGAAGGCTCTCCTGAGCGTCTTAGTCGTAGTTAGTCATTAGCTCGCCGGAACGTTGCTCCGCGCGGCGGTGAATATACATTGTGAAATCGCGTCCGGGATAACGACCAACACATTAAATAGCAAAAGCCCTTTAAGAAAATTTTCCTAAAGAGCTTTCAATATACAATGTTATTAACCTGCCAGGTGCAAAACCCCGATAAGGAATACCCAGCCAAGGCCGTAATAGGTTACAACGGCAACAAGGTCGTTGACAGTAGTAATCAGGGGACCGGAGGCTACGGCGGGGTCTACGCCTACTTTTTTGAAAAACAGAGGGATGCAGGTACCTACGGCACTGGAAATCAGCATGGCTAGAAGAAGGGCGACTCCAATACAGCCGGATACAGCGTATGCAAACAACAGTGTTTTTCCTTTAAATAAATAGATGTAAAGTCCGATAAGTACGAAGGACAAAATACCAAGCAATGCACCGTTGCAAAGGCCGATCCGCATTTCCTTCAATACCAGTTCCAGCTTTTGCCTGCCGGTGAGGGACTCGTCCATCAGAACTCGGATAGTAACAGCCAGGGACTGGGTACCAACGTTTCCGGCCATATCCAGGATAAGAGACTGGAAGGCCATGATAATGGGGAGCTGGGTAACTACATTCTCGAAGACACCTACTACAGAGGATACCACCATGCCAAGACCAAGAAGAACGATCAGCCATGGCATACGTTTCTTCATACTCTCTTTCAGGGGCTCCTTCAGGTCCTCCTCTGCAGTAAGACCTGCCAGCATGGCGTAATCTTCTCCCATCTCATCATCAACCAGGTCGATAATGTTGGAAGATGTGATAACACCTAAAAGGCGGTTGTCATTATCCAGTACAGGAATGGAATCCTCGGAATAAGCTTTCAGTTCTTCAATACAGTCGTCAATGTCCTCTTCCGCATATACATATGGGTAAGAGGTTGCCACCAGATCGTCCAGGGACTTATCCTGTCTGGCAATGATCAGGTCCTTCAGATCAATGGCTCCATAAAATTTCTGTGATTCTGTTACCACAAAGATTGTAGAAATATTATCATTCCTGGCAGCCTGCTCCACAAGGCTGTTCATAGCCTGCTTTACAGTCAGATTCTCACGAATGATGATGCAGTTGGTTGTCATACGGCTACCGATCTCGTCCTCGTCAAAGGAAGCGATCATTTCGATATCGTGGCGGACATCATCATCCATTAATTCGAACAATAATTTCTTTTTGGCTTTATCAATTTTCTGGAGTACCTCTACAAGGGCATCGGTCTCCATGCGTGAAAGAATAGCGGCACCTTTTTTTACATCCATCTCTTTCACATATTCTGCTGCATTGTCTGAGTCTGTATACTCAAAAATATCAGACAGCATGTTCAAGTCCAGAATACGGTACAGTTTATAACGTTCCTGAACGGTCAGCCTCGGCATTGCGTCAGCAAGGTCGTTGGCATGAAAATCCTCCAGCTTGTTGCTCATAGCAGCTGGAGAAGTATTACTTCTTACTACAGCCAGAATGTCCTGGGTGTAGTCTTGCACTCTTTTCTCCATCCTACTTTCTCCAATCTGACAATAAGACAGTTCACCTGTTCTGAGCGTATAAAAAGCTCTGTAGTGTTTATCTTATGTATTTTTCAGCGGACTTGGCAAAGTCCATTTTTACGGATAGTAAAATCCGTATTCAAACAGAATCTCTTCTGTTCTTTTCAGGGAATATTGGATCCCGCACAGGGCATATGAAGTGATCCAGATAACTATCATTTTCACCTGGACACAGCACAAATATACACACCAAAAAGGCGCAGAATCACAATCGTTCCTCTGCTGTTATCAGATAAGTCCCTTTATTGGCACTGTAATTTCTTTGTGGATTTCATAGGATTGAAAAAAGAAATGTGATCAGAAAGTCGGCTCACACCACACTCTATTATAATGAAAGAACAGAATGCACGCTGCACTCATCTGTCATTTCGTTTTTCCATCCTATGCAACTACTTCGCCCATGAGAATCGCAACTATCCATTCTGTTCACCTGCCTTTGTTCTTAGATTTTATTTATGGGGAACTTCTTTTATCCCCACAGGTCATTCTAACTGCTTTTATACAAAAAATCAATTCCTAATTTACTATTTATTTGATTTTTCACTGATTTTTTTCCTTTTCCTTTCCGTTTCTTTACAATACTAGAGCGTGTGGTTTTATGTGGATTTAGGGAACAGCAAATGAAGATATTGACAGATTTTAATCGTATTATTATAGTTTTTATATGCCCTTAAGCCCTTTTTCTTGTATTGTTTTTTATAACAGCTGGCGCAATGGTCTGATTATAATCCGCAGCACTCCATAGAACAGTTTTTTCTGCCAGTTCAGCACTTTCGTTTCGTACTGCGCCCCTTCGGTCTCCTGTCCGTTTGACAGGACTTCCTTGCTTTTTTCCATATAAACGTTCTCAGTAGACTGGATCTGCTGATTTAGTTCCCTGCTGTCGATGACAAGCATTAACTCTGTATCCAGATAAGTGCTTCTCATATCCAGATTATAGGATCCCACAATGGACAATCGTTCGTCAGACAGAACAGCCTTGGTATGTACTGGAACCTGGTTCATCAGCTCATATACGTCGGCACCGGTTTCCAGAATTTTCTTTTTATGGTTTAAATAATCGGTACAGCCCCAGGGGTTGGAGCCTTTTTCTACTGCATTGAGAATAATTTTCAACTGGGCGTGGGAGGAGATTTCGCTTAATGTATCGTACATGTAGCCATTGCAGATTACGTATGGAGTCTGGATGGTTACATTGTCTGCTTCCTGGGATAGATAGCGGATTGCCTGGAGTACCAGCGGTGTCTTGGGACCAGCCTGGGTTCCGTTGTTGAGCAAGGTAATTTTGTTTGCTGGGATGGTATCCCTTTCCCAGGAATTGTAGGTTTCAATATCAGGGGATTTTTCTGTCAGAGCAGCGTAACGGGCTTCTAAGGACTGATACTGTTTTTCGTACTTTGACAGATATCCTTGCGTGCCGTCTGTTATTCCATTTTCCATATTCTTTTCCTTTTGTGTCCGATTTTCTGAAATATTCTTTTTTCTTCCGCCCTTTATTTTCACGCAATCTTCATTCCATACCTGATGAAAATATGCCTCCAGCTCCTGCAGGGATTCCCCCTTGCCTTTCGTAGTATCCCACACCAGAATATCCCGGTCCACATTGATATCCGTGGTATAATCTCCCAGGAAAATATCATTGCTGTTACGGCCGCCCAGAAGATACATTTCATTATCCACGATCACGTATTTATCATGCATACGGTAATTGAGCTTAAATAAACCTACTGGACTCACTGGGTTGTAGACACCTACTTTCACATTTTTCCGTGCAGCCAGCGCCTGGAATTCTTTGCTTCCGTTTAGAAATAGCTGCTGATAAATCCCATCGATCAAAAGCTTAATTTCCACACCTTTTTCAGCGGCATGATTCAGCGCTGCCAGAAGATCCGTCCCACTTTCATCCGCCCGCAGATCAAAAGTCGCCAGCACAATACTCTTCTTCGCATTCCCAATCATCCGCAGCCTCCACAGAAGCGCCTCTTCATTGTCATCAATACATCGGATCCGTTCGCCCCCTGGCGTATTGGAAGTAAACTCTGTCTGTTTCAGCGTTTCCACAAATTTCTCATCTGGTTTCCTACAATACAGCGGTGCAAAAACGTTTACCAGCACTACGATGAGCAGAAACCATAGAAATATATTCCGTATTCGTTTTAGATTTTTCTTTATCGTTATACACCCTTTCTAAAATCATATTTCTCAACATTCCCACAAATATTTCTTCAAATCTACACACCCATTTTCTTTCAGCGTAACTCCTTCCCCTTTCAGCAGCCACTTCTATTCTGTCCAGCCCAGCGCCAGTCTTCCCATATGGTTCACTCCCCGATGACAGGGAAACAGGCTCTAGACTGTGTCTGAAAAAGGAGCGTCAATCATATCATTTGCCCCAGTTTTGTAGTATATGTTTCTCTATCATATCACTCTTTCATTTTTTGAGCAAGGATAGATAAAAATAGATTGACTAGAGCGAATTCGGGCGAAATATACCGCAAAGTGTGGCGTGCAGATTGCAGAAAGGGCATATGCCATCACACCGGATACTCCAGGTGCGATGGCATATGCCCTTTCTGCATTTTCCTACTTGATTTATGGATGGGTGATTGAGTGGCCCCGCCGGAAAATGGCAGAGTCTGTGGATGAGATTTTGACTATGTTTGAAAAGCAAAATAACTCAGCCTCCAGCATAGTGAAAACTCTTAACATTATTTTCCCTGTTTTTTCTCATATAACAGCCCGGCTTCGTCTAGCTTTTCTAAAATCTGCCTCTTTTCCACTTCGCTTTCAACTGGAATTTGCAATTCTCCATAGGCAAAATCCGGCAGGCTTAAAACTCCCAGCATGGATTTTGCATCTACTATATAACGGCCATAGCATAAATCCACATCATATGCAATTGCTTCTACAATACTGACCAATTTACTTGCATTCTGCATAGTTCCCAATATTACTTTTATTTTCATCGCTTTCACGCTCCTACGCAAACAGACTGATCACAATAGCACAGACCAGACCTGTAATTCCAATGATGGTTTCCATCATAGTCCAAGATTTCAAGGTTGTCTTCTCATCAATCTCGAGAAGGGAGCTGACCAGCCAGAAACCAGAATCATTTACATGGCTGAAAGCGGTCGAGCCTCCGTTGATGGCACAGACCATGGCAGCCAGATAAAGTGGTGACAGTCCTGCTACTCCAGGCATGGCAGCCATGATTCCCGCAGCCATTGTCATGGCTACCACTGCAGCTCCAACAGATGCGCGGATCAGTGCTGCGATGAGAAAGGCAACCAATACTAATGGGAGACCGCTTTTTTCAAGGGCTGGTCCGATGATAGTTCCCATGCCGCAGTCCTGAAGCACCCAGCGGATAATCCCACCGCCAGTGATTACCAGAAGGATCTGTCCTGTAGGGCGAAGGGAACGGTCCAGAATTTTCTTTAACTGTTCTCCATCATACCCCTGCTTTTTACCAAGAAAGTACATGGCACACAGCACAGCTATGATCAGCGCTACAAATGGAGTTCCCAGAAATTCCAGTACTGGTCTCACGGGATCAATACCAGGAATATAAGTTGAAATTGTATTACACAAAATCAATACCAACGGTACAAGGATAATGCATAACACCGTAGAAAACTTCGGAAGATTTCCTTCTTCAGCTTCCCGAATCTCCTGAATGTTTGAAGGAAGCCCTGCATCAATTTTACTGCCGATAAATTTTGACCCTAAAATACCGGCAAAAACCAGTGACAGAATTCCAACAGGCACACCAACTGCGATCATAATGCCAAGATCCACGTTCAGCATATTTGCCACCAGAACAGAGCCGGCAGATGGTGGAATAAAGGCAAAGCCTGTGGCAAGTCCCGCCAGAAGAGGAATCACATAATATAAAGTAGATTTCTTTGTCTTTTTTGCAAGTCCAAATGCCAGTGGAATGAGAATCACCACACCAGCCTCAAAGAATACGGTTGTACCAACTACCAGCCCTGTGATTCCCAGTGCAATTCCGGATTTTTCCTCGCCGAATTTATTGATCAAAGTCTGGGCAACACATTGTGCACCTCCGGATACTTCCAGAATTCCACCAAACAAAGAGCCAAGTCCAATTAACAGGACAATTCCCTGCAGGGTATCCCCGGCACCTTTTTCCACTGTGCTTACAAGTGTTGGAACCGGCATTCCAGCTCCAAGTCCAATAACCAGCGCTGAAATCAGCAGTGATAAAATCGGATGAATCTTAAATTTAATGATAAGAAGCAGAAGCAATATAATTCCTGCTGCTGCCGCGATCAGCAGTCTGGTTGACTCCGCCGCAAATACCGGTTCTGTCATTTTGTATTTCCTCCCCAAATTTCTCATTCAATAGTCTACAGTTAAACCACTATCAACACCCGCATTTTTACAATCCTATATTCGGGACTTATCAGCATCGTGCATCCCAGATAAATTTATTACGCCGCAACATATTTATGGATTGTGTCTCTCACAGCTCCTGGTCCTGCGATCATTTCCCGGAACATGTTCTCAATCTTCTCTCCCACACCAGCTTTGTAAAGATCTGTGAAAAACAGGCGCTCGTTAGAAAGGATCGGTTTCAGCTGATTCTTAAAAGTCTCAGGCTTTCCAATAACAATATCCTTTAACTGTTCCTGGAGTTCCTCATTCATCGGATCTGGTGCCAGTTCATATTTATTCCCTGCATCATCCACTGCCAGCATATATCTTAACCAGCCAGCGATTCCAAGAGGAATTGCTGTGAGCTTAGATGCATCCCCGAATCTCTTCACATATGCCTTCACAGTCTCTCCAAAACGGATTCCAACCATCTGGGATACATCCACAGCAAGACGAAGGTTGGTATCGCCAAGGTATTCATTTGGGAAACGATCGTTAAAGAGCTCATCCACAAATGCCTGTGGGGAAAGGATTCCAGGATCAGCAACTACCGGAAGACCCTCACCATAGGCTACCATACGTGCCATTTTCATCATGTCTTCATTTGTATTCAGCATATGGGCAAAAAGGTCATATCCAAGAACCACGCCAAGAGGACCAGTTGCAGAATGAACCGGATTCAGACATACCGTTACTTTCATTCGCTCAGAAAGGTTTACTGTATTTCTGTCTGCCATGTATACGCCGAAGCCTTTTTCCAGAGCAGGACGTCCGTTGGGGAAGCTGTCCTCGATTACAAGATACTGTGGTTTCTCAGCATTTACAAATGGTGCAATGTATGTTTTCTTGTTTGTGATAACAGGCTGCATGCTTCCCACGCCAAGCTTCTCAAGGTCAGCTGCGATCTGCTCACTGGGACGAGGTGTGATCTTATCGATCATGGTCCATGGGAAAGCAACCACTTTCTCATCACTTACATAGCTTACAAATCCATCATCTACAAATCCTGCTTTCTTCCATTCTTCTGTCATGGTCAGCACAGACTCACGAAGCTTTGCACCATTCTGGGAGCAATTGTCCATGGATACAAGAGCAATCGGATATTTGCCTGCTTTATATCTCTCATAAAGCATTGCCACCAGAACTGCCATGGCACCTGTGGCCTTGTCCGGACCATTCTGGATATCAGCCTGTACAAATGGGAACCAGGTTCCGTCAGCTTTATGTAATGCGTATCCTTTTTCCGTGATGGTAAAGGATACCATCTGAAGGGATTTGCTGGTAAAAATTTCTTTCAGGCGGTTCCACTGAGCCAGGTCTGAAGACTGAGCCTTTACTGCTTCTGCCAGAGCGCCCAGAACCTTATATTCACGGGTTCCGTCTCCATGAAGGATTACATTTAATCCAAGATTATCATATGGCTCATAAATCTTATCCACTACATCATAGTCAAAAGTCTCCACGCAGGTGATTCCCCTGTCCAGAATTCCTTCCTCCAGAAGTCCGTCTGCAATACCGCCGATAAATACACGGAAAATATTGCCGATTCCAAAGTGTACCCATACCGGAGCTTCTTTCGCCTTGGCAGATATTTTCTCCACATCATAGCCAGGTAGCTGGATTCCTGCCTTTTCCCATGCTTCACGATCTTTGATTCCTGTTAATGTTAATTTCATGTTCTGTTCCTCCTTGATTTTCTTCTTGTACAGATCTGATTCTCAATCCCAATCTGTTTTGTTGTTCTTTATATTTCTTTTTGTTTTAACTTATGTGTATGTCTTAACTGTAAGTTGAGTATATATCTTTCTTTTAAAAAAATCCATTGACAGAAATTATAATTTTTGTTTCCAATTTTTGTATGGTTTTACCAGTAGTTTTCTACTTATTGCTTTTTTAACTGTTCTATACTAAAATGCAAGTAAGACTTAACATTATCTGATAAAGTAAAGATTACGTGATTACTGTTCACTTCATGGTCTGCAATACGCGCTTTGTTACCAGTGGACAGCAGCATTACGTATTTGAGTATTTGTTAACAGTTACTAACCTTACGTTGTACCAAGAACATAACTAGGAGACTATCATGAGTGAAAAAGGATTAACCACCATTGCTTTAAAAAAGATAAACCGTTCCAAGATTTACCAATACATTTACCGGAGCAAACTGACCTCCAAGCTACAGATTGTCCAGGATCTGCAGATGGGTCTGTCTACTGTCAGCCAAAATTTAAATCTTCTGGAAAATGAAGGGCTGATTGAGAAAAATGGTTACTTTGCTTCCACCGGAGGACGAAAGGCCAATGCCATTCAGATTGTTTCGGATTTCAAAATTTCCATTGGTGTTGGCATATTAAAAAATATGTTTCATATCACCGCCATCGATCTGTATGGAAATACAATCTGTACCGATACCATTCCGCTTACCTACTCAAACACAGCTGCGTATTATCAGCAGATCACTGACAAAGTCAAAGACTTTATTGACAAAAAACAGTATCCGGAGGACAAAATTCTAGGGGTTTCCATCGCTACCCAGGGAATTACTTCCCCGGATAATACCACTGTTATCTACGGAAACATTATGAACAACACAGGTATGCGTCTGAAGGATTTTTCCAGGCATCTGCCTTATCCCTGCCACCTGGAGCACGACTCCAAATCAGCTGCTTTTCTGGAATTATGGAATCATCCGGAGCTTGACAGTGCTGTTGTTTTTTTATTGAACCGAAATCTTGGCGGTGCCATTATCACCAATCACCAGATTCACCAGGGACGTTCCATGCACAGCGGAACAATTGAGCATATATGCATCAACCCCGACGGACCGCTTTGCTACTGCGGAAAACGGGGCTGCCTGGAAACCTATTGCTCTGCTAACTCTCTGGAACAGGCCAGCGGCATGGCTATAAAGGAATTTTTCCCTCTTTTAAAAGAAAAAAAATCCCCTCAGCTTATACAAATCTGGGAGGATTATCTCAATCATCTGGCTTTTGCAATGAAAAACCTGAATCTGATTATTGATGCACCAATCATTATCAGTGGATATCTGGCACCTTATTTTACAGAAGAAGACACCGATTATCTTCTGGAACAGATTAATTCCATGACTCCTTTTAAACTGGAAGAAGAGCAGCTTCTTGTGGGAACACATGGACAGTATACTCCGGCGATCGGGGCTGCACTTTTTTATGTGGAAAAATTTATCCATTCGGTTTAACACTTAAAAATCAAGGCAAAGCATGTAATTACACATTTTTCTTGACAAAAGTTTATCATCTTCTTATAATTACCACTGTTAATTAACAATGGTAATTATTTTTTATAAGGAGAAATACCTATGGATATTGAACTTATCAAGCGTATGATGGATGCCTGTTATCAGGGCAAGCGGATCCGGGATATGCTGCCGCCTCTGCCAGATGGAGTTGCATCTTCCTATATTCAGTATCTGGATATCATTGAAAAGCTGGAAAAACAGGGAATTCAAGTGAAGGTATCAGATGTAAGTGACGCTCTTTCTCTCCCGCGTCCCGGTGTAACCCGTACAGTGAAGGACATGGAAGCCAAAGGCTATGTGAAAAAGTTTGCCTCCGCCGAGGACGGCCGGGTTACCTACCTGACTGTCACAGAAGCTGGAAAAGCCCTTTCAGGGAAGTACAATAAGCAGTACTTTACTATCCTGTCCGGTTATGTTGACAGGATTCCAGAGGAGGACATTCTGTGTACCATCCGGACCATGGAGAAATTTTATAAGATTATGTGTGAAAGGAGAATTGACCTTGACAAATGAAAAAAATGATTTTACCCAGGGAAGCATTCTGAAAAAGCTTGCCCTTTTTATGCTGCCGATTCTGGGAGCGCTTGTACTGCAGGCAGCATATGGTGCCGTAGACCTTCTGGTAGTTGGACGCTTCGGCTCCACCTCTGGATTATCTGCTGTTTCTACCGGAAGCCAGGTACTGAACCTTGTGACTTTTGTGGTAACACAGTTTGCTATGGGAATCACAGTCCTCATAGCCCGCTATCTTGGCGAAAAAAAGCCTGAACGGATTGGCTCTGTCATTGGCGGTGCTGCAGTTGTTTTTGCTGTTATCTCTGCCATACTTTTTATTGTAATGATTACCTTCGCCCACCCTATTTCCGTGCTTATGCAGGCTCCTGTGGAGGCTGTTTCACTTACCACAAGCTATGTAAGAATCTGTGGAAGCGGCATCTTCTTCATTGTTGCCTATAACCTGCTCGCTGCTATTTTTCGTGGGCTGGGTGACAGTAAATCGCCGCTTTTATTCGTTCTGGTAGCCTGTATTGTAAATATTTTCGGAGATTTGTTTCTGGTTGCAGGACTTCATCTGGATGCCGCCGGCGCAGCTCTCGCAACCGTTTTCGCACAGGCGGTCAGTGTAGTCTGTGCAATTGTCCTCCTGCTGAAAAAGAAGCTGCCCTTTTCCATCAAAAAATCCGACTTCCGTTTTAATTCCCAATGTAAACGTTTTCTGGGAATCGGACTTCCTCTGGCTCTCCAGGAATTTCTTACCCAGATGTCCTTCCTGGCACTTTGTGCATTTGTAAACAGACTGGGGCTGGAAGCCTCCTCCGGATATGGGGTCGCCTGCAAAATTGTAAACTTTGCCATGCTGATTCCAAGTGCACTGATGCAGTCCATGGCCTCCTTCGTTTCCCAGAACGTAGGCGCAGGAAAGCCAAAGCGTGCAAAGCAGTCTATGTTCACCGGAATCGGAGTCGGACTGCTATTCGGATGTCTGGTTTTTGTTCTGGTTCTATTGAAGGGTGATGTACTTGCCAGCCTGTTCTCAACGGATGCAGCCGTTATCCAGAAAGGCTTTGAGTATCTGAAGGGCTTCGCTCCTGAAACAATTTTAACAGCAATTATGTTCAGTATGGTAGGTTATTTTAACGGAAATAATCAGACCTTGTGGGTTATGTTCCAGGGATTGTTTCAGACACTTCTGGTACGTCTTCCAATGTCATATTATATGAGCATTCAGCCTGATGCCAGTCTGACAAAGATTGGCCTGGCGGCACCATCCTCTACATTAGTAGGAATTTTGCTTAATGTGATTTTCTTTCTGTATTTCAACAAAAAAATCAATAACAGGCAATAAGTAAAAACAAGTCCTCTACGCAGTCTGTAAAATGTACTGCGTAGGGGACTTGTTTTGTGACGGGTTATTCTTATTACGCCCGTTCTGCTTTTTTTTCGGTTTCTGGTTTTTCCAAAAGCTTCTTAATACCCTGGATTGCAACCAGCACACCCAGTATTAACAGTAATACTGCAAATACCAGCTGTAAAGAATTTCCAAGATCCAGACCTGTTGTTACAAATGCTTTGGAAAGCTTTACGATTGTCATTCCAAGTGCGGTAAAGGTAACTGCCATCATAAATACCATTGGTACCCAGAGCATCCAGCCCTGACGCTTGGTTTTCTTTAAGAATACGGCGCAGGCTACCAGTGCCAGTACGGATAACAGCTGGTTTGCAGAACCGAACAGTGGCCAGATTTCTGCATATCCAACCTTGGTAAGCATGTAAGCAAGTACAAGTGTAATGATGGTTGCAAAGTATTTGTTTGTTACCACTTTCTGGAATGAGCTCATATTTTCCTCATCTGTGTCGGAATCAAGGAAAAATTCCTGGAAGGACAAACGTCCGACTCTGGCTACAGAATCAAGGGAGGTCAGCGCAAATGCAGATACTGCAAGGTTGATCAGGGTGAACACAAGGGAGTGTGGCAGCCCGAGCACGGAAAGAAAGTTTGCGATCGCACCTGCGAAAATCTGCGGCTGAGTGGTAAGTCCCTGTGCAGCAGCCTCGCCCTGTCCAAAGGATGCAACTGCGATCAATGCGATGATTGCAAGCATACTTTCCATAAGCATTGCACCAAAGGAAACCGGCAGCATGTTCTTTTCATTTTTAATCTGCTTGGAAGCAGTACCGGAAGATACCAGGGAATGGAAACCGGAAACTGCACCACAGGCAATTGTTACAAATAAGATCGGGAACATGTACTGTCCATCTACGTTAAAGCTTGTAAATGCCTGAAGATTACATGCCGGGTTCGCCGCAAATACACCGATAACAGCGCCCACGATCATGAAGATCAGCAGATAACTGTTCAGATAATCACGCGGCTGAAGCAGCGCCCATACAGGAGCTACACTGGCTATCAGAATATATACAAAGATAATAATGTGCCAGGTTCCAAGGCTTACATACATTGGGAACTGAAGACCCAGCGCAATTGCTGCAACCAACAGCACAATTGCAAAAGCAGTATTAACCCATTTATTGAACTTTGTATATTTCAGGAAAAATCCAAGTCCAACTGCTTCAAAAATGAATAACATAGAAGTAGTGGCAACAGCTCCATTTGCTGCCACTTTTGTAACTTCTCCTGCGTCGCTTGTAGCAAATCCATTAAAGGTTCCGGCTACAACATCTGCGAATGACGCAACAACCAGAATACAGAACAGCCAGCAGAATAAAAGGAATAATTTTTTTCCAAGTTTTCCAATGTACGCTTCAATAATGTATCCGATTGTACGTCCTTTATTCTTTACAGAGGCATACATAGATGCAAAATCCTGAACTGCTCCGAAAAATACACCACCGATCAGGATCCAAAGAAGTACCGGAAGCCATCCGAAAATTGCAGCCTGTATTGGTCCGTTGATCGGACCGGCACCGGCAATGGATGCAAACTGATGTCCAAATACTACATTGGTATCAGCCGGTACATAGTCAACTCCATCCTCCATTTCGTAAGCCGGAGTTTTTGCTTTCGGGTCAATTCCCCATTTGTTCTGAAGGTAACGGCCATACAGAAGATAGGCGCCGCCCAGAACTACGATAGCAATTACCATCATCATAATTCCACTCATAATCTTTCTCCTCGTCTTTCATTTGTAGTCAAGTGGTTAATATATATTAAAAACGCCCTTGCTATCCAATGGATAACAAAGGCGGAATTTCCGTGGTACCACTTTGTATTATCGTATCTATTACTAAATACGACCACTCATTGCTGTCTATATAAACAGCTTCTTCTGTAACGTGAAGACTACGTCCCAGCTTACTAAATTCAGTGGGATGCTCCCAGGTGATACCACAAAATACCTTCTGCCGCCTCTCACCAGCCTGCGGCTCTCTGTGTTCCGGTTATCTTTTGTAATTTGTCCTGTTCCATGCATTTCTCTTTATTTAATTAAAGTTTTACTACTTTTTTTAGAAAATTGCAATACACTTTTTTGTACATATTGTACGATTTTATCAATCTGTTTTTGTGCATTTTGTGTATGGTTTTTTCTTACAGAATCACTTACTCTTCTCTATAATTATCGAAGACAGTTAACTGTGTTTCGAACGCGATTTTTTCTTTATTTCCGGCTGAAACGCCTCAATATTCCTGGCAATTTCCCCGCTGAGAAGCAGCATACAGATCAGGTTTGGAATTGCCATCAATGCGTTGGCAATATCTGAGAAATTCCATACCAGGCTCAGTGTCTGAGTGCAGCCTACATAGACTACCAGAGAAAATACGATTCGGTAGATCATGTTATATTTATGACTGCCAAGCAAATACTCGAAAGCCTTTTCCCCATGATATTCCCAGCCAAGAATGGTGGAAAAGGCAAACAGGGTAATGCCGATGGTTACCAGCCAGCCGCCGGCACTACCGAGGACCGTTTCAAATGCCGCGATTGTTACATCCGATCCGGTAAGCAGATTTCCTGCTGCGTCTGTGGCTCCAAGCATCCCGGAAGATGCAATTGCAAGTCCTGTAATGGTACATACCACAATGGTATCCCAGAAGGTTCCGGTCATATTTATGTATCCCTGACGTACCGGATTGTCCGTAGTAGCTGCTGCCGCTGTGATTGCTGCGGAGCCCATGCCAGCTTCATTTGAGAAAACGCCCCGGGCAACACCATATCGCATGGCACTCATCATAGAGGCTGTGATAGTTCCGCAAAGACCGCCGCCAACTGCTTTTGCGGAAAAGGCCATTTTAAAGATCATTGCAAGTCCGGATGGAAGATTTGAAATATTTCCAAGGATTACAATAAGTCCGCAGATTACATAGAAAATTGCCATTACCGGAACTACCACTGAAGAAACCTTAGATATAGATTTGATTCCACCAACAATGATCAATAATGTTAATATTGTTATAATAATTCCGGAGATTTTCATTGGCACATGGAAGGTTGCATGAAGAGCGCTTGCAATGGAGTTTCCCTGAGTCATGTTTCCAATGCCAAAGGATGCTATTACTGCGAAAAATGCGAAAAGCCATGCCAGGATCACGCCCAGTGTTTTATTTTTCAGGCCTTTTTTCATAGTGTACATGGGACCGCCGCTCATTTCTCCTTTGGCATTTACCTCACGGTATTTGATGGCCAGCATACACTCGCTGAATTTGGAAGTAATACCAAATGCTGCGGAAATCCACATCCATACCAATGCACCCGGGCCGCCAGAAACCATGGCAGTGGCAACTCCTACAATGTTTCCGGTTCCAATGGTTGCTGCAAGAGCTGTGGTCAGAGCGGAAAACGGAGATACATCGCCCTCTCCTCTGCTTTTCGTGCGAGCTTCTTTGCTGAGAGTGCTTTTCAACGCATAGCCCAGATTTCGCCAGGTAAGGAACCGGGTTCGCACTGTCAGAAATATTCCTGTTCCTACAAGCAGGATCAACATAACCGGTCCCCATACAAAATCATCAATCCTTGTTACGATCTCGTTTAAGTCCTCCATACTGCATAACCTCCTTCTGCAATTTTACATACACACTCTAAAGCCTGTTTGAAAAATCATTCCCGCAATCTGCACGCCCACTTTGCGGTATATTTTGCAGAAAACCTTTTTCAAACACACTTTAGCATGAGTTTTTTACTCATTATTGCAAAAACTACAAAAAGAGCCATGTTTGAACAACATCGCTCTTCTCTGTGTGTATGTATTAAGTTATTCGTAGTATACGCTTATGTACATCTTGTGTCAAGACAATTGTCTGAAATTTCAGCAATTATCTGAATTTCTAACAATTATCCAAACGAACATGTCGCCTGTTGGCGACATCACCATATATGAAAGTCAGCTGTTCCACGTCTCCATTTTCTTTTCGCTGACCGGTATCAGTATCTTCAGATCAAACCAATTCTCCTTGGTATCAATGGATACAGCGCCATCATATTTATTTACCGTATAGCGGATACTTTTCAGTCCATAACCATGAAATTCCTTGTCTCGTTTCGTTGTGATAAACGCTCCACCCTGATAATTCAGTTCCGTATCATAATAATTTTCAAACCGGAGAAGCAGAAAGTTTTTCTGTTTTGAGACACTGACGTGTATCAGCCTTTTTTCTTTAGCAGGAATCTTCAATTCGCATTCAATGGCATTGTCCAGTGCATTTCCAAAAATACTGCAGATATCCATAACATCCATAAAATCCAGCAAGGTTCCATCTGCAACGCAGGTAAAGGTAATGTTATGCTTTGCACAATAAAGACTCTTGGTAGTCAGCACGGTATCCAGCACTTTATTTCCTGTTTTGTTCTGGTTTTCATATTTCTTTATATCTGCTTCCATTTTATCCAGAAATTCTTCCCTTTTTTCAGGATCAGCTTCACTTCTTAGCACCGCGATCTGATGCTTCAGATCATGATACTTATAATTGATCAGCTCAATACTTTCCTTTGACTGCTTATATTGCGCATACTGATTCTGAAGCACATTCTGTACCGCCTCCAGTTCTTTTCTTACCCGAAGCTCACAGCACTGTATCAAATGTGCATATAGGATTGCAATTCCTGCAACATCTACTATAGTACGGATATTTCCTATTTCAAAAGAATATCTGCCTGTAAATGGCGTGTTCACATTCACATAACTCATATTGCTGACAGCAAATACGGCAATACTGATCAGGAGTCCGGAAAAATATTCCCTTCTTGTGATTTCCATCTGTCCATCCTTTGGCAGATGAACATGGAGAATTTTGTACAATATCACTGCAATCACACCATAGATCAGAAGAATTGCCATTCCCTGCTGCCACCAGGACATCCATGCTTCTTTCCCTGTATAACACAGGATCTGCCACCCGGCAGAAGCCATAAATTCAGCTGCTACAAAAGCAATCATTCCAAAATACGCAGCATCTGTCAGCCTTATCTCACAGCAGCAAAAAACAAAAGCAACCATCAGAAAAACCGCAAATATCATACAGGGGATCCAGAAAATCAGCCTTACCCCACCGGTAGAGATCAGGAATACGCTCTGTATTCCAAACGTCCCTGCTGCAAAGCAGCCTGTTACAGCCGGTGAAAATCTTTTTTTTAAGGGCAGAATAAAAATCATACAAGCCATCCACTCTGCAAGTGCCGTATAAAGTCTTGGAATATCTGGCAGATAATATTCTGTCATTTTATCACCTCTCCCCAATATCTGGTCAGGGCTTCCATGAAGACCTTTTTGCGTGCACGGCTTAATGTCAGATTTTCTCCCTTCACCAAAGCACATCCATCCTGGATCCGGTCTACATGCTGGAGATTGATCAGATATCCCTTATTTCCACGGCAGAAATTCATCTCCGAAAGCTTTTCCTCCATCTCCTTCATTTTCCCTGTTGTCTCATAGTCACCCAGTATGGTATGGAGTATCAGAGTATGTCCCTGACTTTCAATATAATAAATATTTGCAACATTGATTCTGACCATGCCACCTTTCATATTCACCATGATAATCTTCGTTTCCCGCTTTTTCATCCGGCTGATGGCGCGGTTAAGCCTCTGGGAAAATGCGAAATAAGACACCGGCTTCAGTACATAATCCAGCGCATCCACCGCATATCCCCTGATCGCATATTGTGCCATATTCGTAATAAAAATGATCACAACCTCCGTGTCAATTTTGCGGATTTCTTCAGCGGCAGACATTCCGTCCATAAATTTCATTTCCACATCCATCAGGATAATATCGTACTGGGATTTATATTTATTTACAATCTGATCGCCATCTGAATAGACTGTAATGTCAAACATCTCTTTGTTCTCTTTTTCATATTGATGCAGAAACTGCTGAAGCTGCTTTGCATACATTTCTTCATCTTCTACAATCGCAATGCTGATCATGCCAGTCCTCCTTTTTCCTATTATTACACCTTCCTTCATAATAAATAATTTTCCCTCACTCTGCAAGACAAAAATCACATAAAAAATCCCCCTTTTTCTCTGAAACTTTTACAGATTCCTTGCTCTGCTTTTTCCAGATTTAAAAGGGGGACTTATGTCTCCAGATTACTGTTTAATTATTCGTTTACAGCCTGTTTTTTCTCCAGCGTACAATTACAATTGTTAATTGTCACAAAGTAGGTGGGGAGGATGTTATGTCATTGCTAAAATTTTATCCTTCCATTTTCTTCTTATTTCAACAAATATTTTATTTACAGTCCAGCAGGATTCCAGGAATTATTATCCAATTTATTCAGCATCTCCTTCAGATCAACAGTATATGCAACCTTTACATCGCTGTCTTTTTTGATGATAAATTCAGAGAGCCCATATTCTGAGCCGTTATCTGCCCAGTCATATGTATATCCCAGTCTCGTCCATGGATATTTCCCATCAAAATAACTGGAGATAATATTTGAATCAAACCATTCTTTATAGTCCTCATCAACTTCCTCCGAAAATGCATCCGTCATTTCTATTGTTCCGATATCTGAGACATATGCCGGGCGGAAAACGTCTTCCGGTTTTGCCCACATAGCCGTAAAATAATCGGATTCATTATCCGGGCGCAGACCAATTAGTTCTTTTATTCTTGTCTGCCAATCTGTCACATTCTCTTTATTTTTCTGATACCATTCTTCCAGTTCGCCGCCTGTAAACGTCCATACATTTCCCCATTCCAGTTTTACATCTGCGCCATCCGGATAACTGTCCGGATATTTATGAAATGTATAAAGAAGGATTCTGCCCTCCTGATCGTAAACGGCATATGGCTGTCCCTCCTCCAGACTTACTACGGGAAGAATTTCATCCTTGTCAATGATCATTGCATCTTCAACCGCATCATCGAAGAGGATCTGCTGATCCGTTTCACTTTCTGCTGAAAGCTCTGTTTCTTCTGCCTGAACGCTTACCGTTGTTTTACCTGACAGTGTAATTGCTGAAATCAGGATACTATTCACAATCATTATTTTCCATAATTTATTTTTCATATATTATCTTTCCTTTCCGCCCCAAAACTTTATGGTTCAATAATATTAAAATATTTATACTCTGACGTAACAGTAACCGCATCCATCAATCGTGTCAGGCAGGTCTCATCACCCTCCTGCTGGATCAAAGCTGCAACATTCTCCGCGTTTTTCTGAATAATAGACAGCAGTCCGGCACGTTTGGTAGTCCATGTCACATCCGCGTCCGCATCCTGTGTATCTTTCTGATAAAGAAGTACACCATTTTCCACACGGAGTACATAATTACCTTCCGGCAATATAAGATTTGCTGTAAAGGTCAGATCTGGAATCTTCGTCGTATCTACAAGAATTCCCAGATAATCCAGAATCATATCCGGTGTCATATGTAAGAAAACATCACCGTTACCGTTACTTCGCGTTGCATCATCGGTATTTGTACCATTTCGCAGTTCCTGTGCGGCACAAAGGTAAGCACTGCGCCATGGACCTGATTCTGCCTGATATCCCAATTGCTCCAATGCATCCGCACACAGATAACGTGCATCCGTATTTTCCGGATCAGCAAAAACCAGCGTATTGGTAATCTGGGCTACCCACTGATATTCTCCCTTGGCAAAATCTTCTTTTGCTTTTTCAAGAACCGCATCTGTATTACCAAAATATTCTACCAGCTTTTTGGCATAATCCGATGGTGTAAGTTCAGCAAGATGGACAGGATTACCATCATACCAGCCCATGTATTTCTCATATACTGCCTTCGAATTATGAGAAACTGTACCGTAATACTGACGGGTATACCAGACTTTCTCCAGTTCCTCGGGAAGCTGGATCATATTGGCAATCTCTGTTTCCGTATAACCTTCATTAATATAAAGCAATGTCTGGTCGTTAATAAACTTATATACAGCTGCCGTATTGATCATATATTCCTGAATAATGTCATTTCCCCAATGTGGCCAGTTATGGGACTGGAATACCACATCAGCTTTATCGCCATAAAGAGCCAGAGATTCCATGATGTACTCTGCCCATGCGTTTCCGTCACGCACCTGGGCTCCGCGGAGTGTATACAGATTATGAAGTGTTCCTGTACAGTTTTCAGCCATCCACAAAGCATTTTTCGATCCAATCCAGAAGTTCATCTCTGCCGGTGCTTCGGTGCCCGGAGTAAGCTGAAATTCAATTTCCACTCCGTCAATGGTATGCTTCTCACCAGTTTGTGTGATTTCAAGTGTAGGAGAAATATAACTTGTGCTGCCCTTGGACTGTCCCATACCAATACCAATGGCAAGGGATCCTGTTTCACCACCCTCAAGCATTGTTCCATACTGGTAACTTGCTCTTCGTCCCATAGCAGTACCTGCATAAATATTCTCGCTGACAGCATGCTTCTCAAAGCCTTCCGGTGCAATTACCTGCACATTGCCGGCTTGTACCTCTTCTTCCGAAACAATTCCCTTGACTCCACCGAAATGATCAACATGGGAATGGCTGTAGATCACTGCCTTTACAGGAAAAGTGCCCAGATTCTCTTCCACCAGGGCAAAAGCCGCTTGTGCACACTCTACACTCATCAATGGATCTACTACAATCCATCCTGTATCACCTTTTATGAATGTGACATTGGACATATCATAGCCACGCACCTGATAAATTCCATCGGTTACTTCAAAAAGGCCATAAATATGATTCAGCTGTGTATTTCTCCAAAGGCTGGGATTCGCTGTATCCGGAGCGTCCTGATCCAGAAAAGCATATGCCGTCTGACTCCATACAACCTTCCCGTTTTCATCACAAATATCCAGAGTATCCGGAGAAGCAAGCAGACCTTTGGTCGCATTCTCAAACTCCGTAGTATCTTCAAAATCAAGCAATGCATAAACTTCCTGATTTGCATCAATCGTATACTGGGTAGCCGGTTTGCTTTCCGCTGTTAATTCTGATGCTGCAATTGCGGTTGAACTGCCACAGACAGTCATGGTAAATGCCAATGCAGCGGCAATCATAGTAATAACTTTTTTTCTTTTCATGATATCTTTCCCCCTTTGTTCTGTTCTTTTTCAAACCTGAATTAGCTTTCGTTTTTCTTTTCCTCCTTCCGTATTTTATATCCTCATCCTCACTGTTTTTATTTTAGCATAAACGCACTTAAACAACAATATTTCTATAATTTTAAAATGAGTAAATACATGTAAATTTTAGATATTTTTCAATATATTAATTTAAGATCAAAATAATTATCTATTATCAAGAGTTTAAAATGAAATCATGAAAAGTTTTATTGTATTTTGAAGAAATTTATAGTAACATTAAAGTCAGAAAATTATTAATGAACAGAAAGCAGGTATTTTTACATGAGATATAATGTACTTCATTTTTTTGAACGTAAAAATATTGATATATCTAATATTCTTTATCTTACACGTCAAAATCCACTTACAAAAATTACATTTTTTGATGGGAAAGAGATCCTGACTGCAATTCCGGTGAAAGAGATTGCACTTTATCTTCCGGATAAAGAATTTGTGAATATTACAAAAGGTATTCTTCTTCGAAAATCACAGATTGTAAATATTTCAGATGACGGATTATATGCCATGACAGATGGAAGTGTATTTCAGGGACGAAAAAGGAATATCAGTCAACATAAACAGCTCAGACAGGCGTTAGGATTGTCTAAAGAACAGAATGAAAAAACAGAGAAAATGATCCCCCTTGAATTGTTGGAAAAATGTAGTATTCTCAATGACATGCCGCTTGCTTTTTGTGTTATTGAACTTGTATTTGATGCGAACGGCAGGGGAGTAGATTTTGTATTTCGTTATTGTAATGAGGAAATGGCTGTTGTAGAGGGAATTCCAGTTTCAGAAATGCTGAATAATTCGTTTTATGAGGTTTTTGAAAATGGAGATAAAAAATGGCTGGTTACTTATGCCGACGTAGCTTTAAACGGTACAAAGGTCATTTTACATGATTACAGTCCGGAAATCGGGAAAGACCTGACTATTTATTGCTTTCAGCCACATCCGGGGTATTGTGCATGTATATTGATTCCAAGATGAATACATTTAGCTTTCACATATGAGGGAGACTTTTAGCTGTACATAAGGCCCCCCACCCAATTAAGTCATTCGGCAACTTTTCTGATCCTTGCAAGGCTTTTGCGCCACGGCGGAGATAGGCTTTTAGTTTTTCGCCATAGAGGTAGGGATCGTTTCGGCGGGTGATTCCCCATTCCATAAGAAGAGCGGCGGCTCCAGTGACGAAAGGTGTGGAAAAGGATGTGCCAGTAAAGGCGGCATAGCCTCCACCAAAGCGAGGTGCGTAGATGTCAACACCAGGGGCGACAAGATCGGGTTTGGGGTATGGAAGAGCACTACAGCCGCGGCCGGAGAAATCGGCATAGGTGTTTTGACGGGCGTCGTAGGCGCCGACGCTGATCACGCGCCTGGCGGTGGCAGGGATTGTGAGAGTTCCCTGGGGACGAGGAAGATAAAAGGCTGTGCCTGGATTTAAAGTTTTGCCACCTGGAAGCCACAGAAAATATTCCCCGCTTTTTATACTTCTTGCTGCTAAGATTATTTTCCACACACCACTGTCTACATAGGGATTTTTCTCATCCTGCGCCAGAAAATCCACATAAATCTCCTGCGTCACATGATAGGGTGCCGGTTTTCCATAATAAATCAGAAGTTCCGTATTTCCCGCCTGCCAACGCTGGGCGCCCAGTGTTTCAAAAAGGGGGCCAACACGCTCCCCGGCTGGATTTTCCAGATAGATTTCCATCTCATCTTCGTAATTTTTCCAAAGCTGCACATTTAAGGTAGGCTCAAAGGCACCAACACCAAGTTCAATTTCCTGGATTTCACCTGGCGAAAGCTTTCCTCCAGCGTGCAGAGCATCATTTCCATTGTTGCCCATTCCTACACAGATCACATTTTTCCCCATGCCGGACACGTTGTCCAGGTAGGTTTCTAACAGAGAATCCCCTCTGTGGGAACCATAATTATTTCCAAAGCTTAAATTGATCGCAATTGGTCTTCCAAGCCGTATGGCCTGCCGAACCAGATAATCCACGCCTTGCATCAGCTCTGTAGTTCTTGGAAAAGAATCCTGTCTTGGAATTCCCATTTTTACAACCAGAAGGTCACTTTCATATGCCACGCCCCGGTTCACTGCACCACGGGAAAAATCGCTGCCAGCTGCCACTCCAAGCACAGCGGTTCCATGACTGCTTACATCTTCAGACGGAACAAGGCGCCGTCCCTCCTGCACAGAGAGGGACAATGCCTCATTGATTTCCTCATTGGTATATTCAGTTCCTGTTGCATAGCCTTCCGGGGGATTACCGGGAATACTCTGATCCCACAAACGCAATATTCTGGACTTTCCATCTGCTGTGAGAAATGCAGGATGGCGGTAATCCACACCGGAATCCACAATTCCGATCAAAACGCCGCGCCCTGTCAGCTGTAGATTTCCAGGTTCATCGCGCTGCACCTGGGTAATACAGCTTGCCTCTTTGGAAAACAAGTCTTCGAAATACAGACGGGTGGGCTTTTCTATAAATTCTATCTGGGGACGCCTGGAATATTCATCCAGCATGCTTTCAGGAAGCGTCACAATGGCATACCCGCCAAGGAGAGGGACCACGGAGATTTCGGGTCCACCAAGCAACACCTTAACAGAATCACCCATTTCACAACCTAACGAACCATTAGATTTTTCCTGCATAGACTTTTCTATATTTCCTATATTTTCCGTTTTCCCAGATCTTATCGCACCAGCATTCCCAGCATTAGCGTTCCCCACCTCACTATACTTCACAATAATTTCCCACTTTCGTGTCTGCTTCTCATACCCCACATTCAGATTCCGGGATTTCTCTCTTTCCTCTTCTGTAGCATCCATTGCAAGGTTTAAAAGATTATCCAGCTTCTGATCTGGCATATTCCCTCCATTTTGCAGCATATGCATACTCAGAATATACTTATCTTTAATTTACGCCAACCCGTTTTAAATAATACCTCAGCCTTCTTATTAGATTGTAAAGCATTCAAATATCAGTTATTTTTCCTCTACTTTCACCTTTTTCAGCAGAAAAATCATCACCAGCAGCACCACTGGGAAAATCAGTCCTACGCCCATACCCACGCGGATATTATCTCCTGCATTCTGTGTGACACGTCCCACAATTCCAGGGCCTATACTGCCTCCAAGATCTCCTGCCATGGCAAGAAGGGCGAACATGGCTGTTCCGCCAGCCGGAAATTTCTTAGAAGAAATACTGATGGTGCCAGGCCACATGATTCCAACGGAAAATCCGCAGACAATACAGCCAATCAATCCTGCTGCCGAATTGGAGGACAGAGATGCAAGAAGATAACAGAATACGCATAAAATTCCGGAGCCAGCCATAAATTTCGTCAAGTCCATTTTATCTCCGTATTTTCCAAAGATCACACGACTAATTCCCATCGTAATGGCAAACATGCAGGGACCGGCCAGGTCTCCAATGATCTTTGACAGTCCAAGTGCCGCCTCTGCATAAGCAGATGCCCACTGGGACATGGACAGCTCTGATGCTCCTGAACACACCATCAGACACACGGCAATCCAGAATACAGGCTTACGAAACAGTTCCCCGATTTTCATGCCTTCCCCTTCATCCACCAGATGCTCGATGGGACAAGTAGCAAAGTTGTAAACATTAACGGCCGGAACGATTGCCCACAAAACTGCCAGCCACTTCCAGCTATCCATTCCGAAAACCGCGAAAAACAAGGTGGAAACTGCAATGGTTCCCACAGATCCCCAGCAGTAGAAGGAATGAAGAAGGCTCATGGTTGCCTCTTTATTTTCGAAAGGACAGGCTTCCACAATGGGACTGCAAAGCACTTCAATCAGTCCGCTTCCAACAGCATAAACAATAACACTGATGATAATTCCCACAAAAGGATCTGGCAAAAGCTCCGGAAGAAATGCCAGCCCCACCAGTCCTAAAGCGGAACTGATCTCAGAGGTCACAATGCACACGCGATATCCGATTTTGTCCACAAACCGGGCACAAAACAAATCAATCAACAGCTGGGTAAAGAAAAAGCAGGTGGAGATCAGTGCAATATTTCCAAGGGAAATATGATAATCTGTGTGAAATTTCAGAAACAGCAAAGGTGCAAAATTTGCTGCTATAGCCTGGGTGATAAAGCCCATATAACAGGCTCGTTTGGTTTTCTTGTAATTTGGCATGATTAGTTCTCCTTTTTTCTTCTTTAAAGAAGATTTTTGTCTTATTGGATTATATTATATTTGAATGTGTTTTTCATTGGATTATTTATGATTTTTGTTGTACAATATCGTAAAAACAATAATTTACTATTTTTTCGGGGCACTTCCCAGAGCATGTTCGAAAAAGGTTTTCTGCAAAATATACCGCAAAGTGAGGCGAGCAGATTGCGGGAATGATTTTCAAACAGGCTCCAGGTCTCGATTTGAGGATAAACAAGACATGAAAGAAACCAACGTATATACCAAAATTATTACTGACGAAAATTTAATGGAAACTCTTCCACACGGAAGCCAGGACTATCCCTTTCGCTACTATTATGAGCATTTAGCCCAGTTTGATTTTAACTGCATAGACTGGCACTGGCATACGGAGCTGGAATTTGTGTATGTTCAATCCGGAACCGTAACTGTCTGGATTGGGGAAAAACAGCTGGAGCTGACAGCTGACAGCGGCATTTTTATTAATTCCAAATTCCTTCACCGTTTTTCCTCACCTGTGGATGCTGTCATCCCAAACTTTCTCTGCATGCCCTCTTTCCTTGTAGCTACAGACAGCTATATTTACCAGAATTATGTGAAGCCTATCATTTCATCGAATATTCCTTTTTGGATTTTTCGCAGGGAGATTTCCTGGCAGGCCAGGGTTCTTGATCTTATGAAGCAGATTATTTCTGCGCAGACTTCCGGTTCTTTCTGCCATCTTCTGACCTCTTCCCTTATGCAACAGCTCTGGCTGGAAATATACAAGCATACAGACCTTTCCACTTCGCCGGAAATCACTGGACAGTTCTCTGTAAACCGCGCAAGGCTCCAGCTGATGATGCAGTTTATTCACGAAAATTACAGAAGAAATCTTTCCCTGGATGAGATTGCTGCACAGTCTATGATCAGCAAAAGCTCTGCCTTAAACCTTTTTCGGAGCTATCTTCACATCACGCCGGTCAATTATCTCATAAACTATCGGCTGAAACAGGCTGCCCTTCTGCTTTCCCATACAGAGAAAAAAGTCAGCACCATTTCAGCCGAAACTGGTTTTCACAATGTAGATTATTTTTGTAGAGCTTTCAAAAAACACTACCAGACAACCCCTGGGGAATATCGGAAAGAAAAGTGGGATAAATAGCTGCTATTGAAATTTTCCGTTTTCATAATTCAGGGACATGAATACCGGATGTTCTTTTCCAAATTTATTCGGATAAGCTTGTGCGGACTGGTAACTACCAGGGATTTAAAAATATTGAATTCAGTGACAGCAATTATCATCTGGGTGTTACCGGTTCTACGGTACTTCGCCAGCTGAAGAATGATATCATCATCACTACAACCATCTGTACCCGTGCTGCAATAGAAGGTGGTCTGGATTATGACAGTGCCTATCAGCTTTCCGATTATTTTATCCAGGCTTCGGAAAGGCTGGACAGCCTTGAAGGACTGTATAATCTTCTGGCAAAGGCTAGTTATACTTTTGCCCCAAAAATAGCGGAATCGAAAACACCCTGGAATGACTCCTAATGAGTACCGGCGCAAGCGGTAAGGCACACATCTGTCACATAATTCTAAAGCAGAAGCAGGTATTTTCTCTGATGTATGCAAAACAAGTTATATCTTCACATAAAGATAATTAAACACCAGCTTCCTCTGATATTCATAATATTTCGCCTTTTTCTTGATCATTTCCATTACGGCCCGGTCAACCTCGTCACCGCGGAGGTCGAAGGGGTTGTAGGAATTGACATTGTCGCGGATCCGCAGGATGCATTCACCGTTGTTGTCCATTACTTTTACGGATACATAATATTTCTTATCTGTTTTTCCAATACCGAATTTCATAATATTCAAAAGCAGTTCTTCCACGATCAGATGGATGAAGAAGGACTGTTTAAAATCAAGTTCCCATTCGTCGCACAGTCCTTCCAGATTCTGGGACATTTTTTCCATACTGCCTTCCTCAATGGGATAGTATTCTTCGAAAACCCGGTTGGTAAAGCTGTATTTTTCTTTTATGTAATCTTTTATTTTTCCAAATATCTGGATTGCCAAAACAAGCAACAGACATACGGCTTCGCTTATTACATACACCAGGGCCAGTCCCACAATTCCCATTCTGCTAATCAGCAGGAATCCCGTCACCAGCATAAGGATAAAGTTGCGCAGAAGTGATAAAACAGAGGCGCATTTCGTCTTTCCGATTGTCTGCCAGAAGGATGTAGTTACCACGTTCACGCCTGCCAGAGCTACGCTTAATGCATAAAACCGAAAGGCTGTGACTGCTGTTCCCAGTGCTGCACTATCATTCAGGCCGAAGAAAACCAGTATCTGCTTTGCTCCAACCACAAAAAATAACACAATTACAAGACCTGCTGCCACCACGATCCGCAGTCCGTCATGGTACACCGCAAGCATTCCTTTCCAGTCCTTTTCCCCTCCTAAAATGGAGATAACCGTGGAAGCGGCTGCTCCGGCTCCGTCAAACATAGCGCCTGGAATGGTGCTCATGGTATAGATAACGCCAAATACTGCTACGGAAAAAGTACCGTCTTCTGAAGCGCCCTTTAACAGCATGGTATTAAACACCAGCATAACCACCGCCTGAAAAATAAAAGCAGAGCCAACGCCAAATCCATTTTCCACATATTCTTTGATCTCATTCCAGGTGGGAATTTGAAAATGAAGGCTTAAAAGCGCCTGCTTGTTCCAAAAATGAGTGAGCAAAAGCAAAGTTCCCACTGTTTCCGCGATACACAGGGACGCAGATGCACCTACAAGTCCCCAGTTCCAGACCTTCATAAAGAGCAGATCCAGGCTTAAATTAGTAATAATCACACCTGCGGAAGAAATGGCTGCCAGCTTTGGCGCTCCGTCTGTCCGCACTGCAATAGAGAGAATATTATATAACACATAGATTGGGGCAAAGGCGAATACCACAGTTAAATATTGCAGAGCATTTTGCAAAAGTTCCGGTGTGGCACCCAGAAGTCTGCACAAGGAGCTGCGAAATATAAGTGCCACTGCTGCAAAAAGCACACCTATTATCAGGCCTGCACTTAATACAGAGCCGAAAACCCGATTTGCACCCTTCAGATCCGCTTCACCAAGTTTTTTCCCAATTAAAACGCCTGCACCACCGCCTATGGTGATTCCCATAAGTAAATAAAGCAGAAATACCGGTGTGGCAATATTCGCTACTGCAAGTCCGGTACTGCCTATAAAATTTCCTACCAGGGTTGCATCCACAAGGGTAGATACGGTAACTCCCAGAGAAGAGCATACTCCCCAGAATAGGAAGGTTCGGTATGCGCTTTTGGCATAGTTTGTTTTCATGATCACATACCTCCTGTTTATTATTAATAATTATATCTTTCCTTTTCACTTAAAACAATACTATTTGCATAAATAACCTTTATCCTGCCTAAAAAGACGCTACTGTCCACAGCCCGACAGTAATCGCTTTGCAGAACATTGCCAGTACACAACAAAAAAGACGTCCCCTTTACCCAAAAAGAAAACGTCTTATTCTTTATAAATTATTTATCCGCCGCATTCTGCCCATTACCGCCACATTCCCCGCCTTTTCCGAATGGTATAATACATACTGTTTTCCATAGCCATAACCTTCTGAAGGGGTACGCTCTTGAAAACGGGCATTTTCATCTTGTATTTGATCCAGAAGAAGGAATAGATCCCAAGCACCAGGAAGGTAATTCCGGTTACCAGCCAGATCATGTTTCGCTCTACCGGATCTGTGGAAATATTCAGAATCATATATACGGTTCCACAGATTCCGATAATTGGGAAAAGAGGGCCGCAGGGAACCTTGAAGGAGCGGGGTGCCTTCGGCAGTCTTTTTCGCAAAATCAACACATCCATATGTGCCAGAATGTAGGAGATCATCCAGAAAACAGAGCCGACCAGAATCAGGAAGGAGATGGCATCGGAGGATCCGTCACTGAGTGCAGCAAACACAAAGATAAATACACTTACGAAAACCACTCCGAAATATGGCACACCATGTTTATTTGTCTTTGCAAAAACGCGGGGCATCATGTTCATTTTCGCCATTCCCTGGCAGATACCTGCAAGACCATTTACAGTAGAGTTCTGGGTGCTGACAACAGCAAGGGCAGAAACAAAAGTCATCCACACCTTTCCTGCATTTCCCAGGAGATTTCCACCGTAAAGCAGATGGGGCGCTGCCATACTATACGGCTGATGCACCACTTCCCCAGTTCCAAGCCCCAGCATTCCGATCACTCCCAGGACCAGCATAGACCCTACCAGAAGAAATGCTACCAGATCCTGGATCCTGGCAAACATATCCACACCATACAGGTTTGCGATCATAACCACCACCGTCATAATGAACGTATACATCAAACTTGGAATCGGTAAATGAATAGTGGAAGCCATGGCATAAGCAAAAATAGAAGCCTCAACGCCAGATGACATGATATTGCAGATCAGGTATCCTCCCACCATAGAGATCAGCGTGGGAAAAGGTCCCATACAGGCCAGTGTATACTGCGCCAGACCACCTGTAGTATTGGGCATCAGCGCATTCAGTTCCGAAAGCGATGCCACGGTCGTCATATTCAGAAGACAGGCAATCACCATCGCCCCGATAAATACCACACCAATACTTCCAGCTCCCTGTCCCAGGGAAACCAGACAGCTGGTCGCTATAACTAATCCAACCGAGATGGAAACCACACTCCGCAGCCCCAAAGTTCTGTCCTTTTCTTCCATGTGAATCACTCTCCTTCGTCACTGATCAAGTGTTGCGTTGCACCGGTCTGTGGGGAATAACACTTGTCTAAATGCGTCCGCCCTGAACAACCTACAACGCATCAATTCCCTCGTCTCCAGTTCTTACTCTTATAACATTCGTAATATCATATTCTTTTTCCTGGTACATTCCAATTACGGTAGAATTCAGCTCTACATCAACGCCAGCCCTGGCTGCTTCTGCCAGAAGCTCTTCCCTGATGACAAAGCCTCTGATCTTCACCTTATGCTCCTTGGAACCGAAGAATTTATGGATCTGCTTAAAAAGCTGTCCACCAGGCTTTTCATTCTCATCAAATACGACTACCTTCAGTCCTCTTTTTGCTGCCTCAATTGCCGCTGACAGACCAGACGGGCCTGCTCCAACTACGATCAAATCATATCTTTTCATCTTGTCTGCCCTCCTGTTTTCTGTTCCTCAAACGGTTCTGCCGATACACCGTATTGTGTCTGAACCTTCATTCCTGCCTTCAGCGGGGTTACACAGGTTCTCACGTTCGGAACTCCGTCTACCACCATGACACAGTCGGTGCACCTGCCAATGGCACAAAAGATACCTCGCGGTGTATGCTCTTTCTTTGTATAACGGTGGATCAGAATTCCCGCCGCCTTCAACGCCGCCGCAATCGGTTCCCCTTCATAGCCCTGGATTTTTTGTCCGTCATATGTGAAATTTACTAATCTTCCCTTCTGCGTTACTCCTAAGATCGGATGCTCCGTAATACGTGTGCCCATGGTATTTCCCCCTTTTCTAGTACGAAAAAAGGCGCCTGCAAAATGAATTGCAGACGCCTTTGTCTTTACGTTGTTGGTTCTTTTTCTTAAGTTGTCCATATTATAGTTTATGTGAATGGATCTGTATTGTAAAAAACGATACTACTTAAAGAGGGAAAAATTGCTGCTTTCCAGCAGGTAATCCATTATCTGTCTGCTCATATGTCCATGGTCCTGAATGCGTTCAGCAGCAACACATTTTCCATTCTGCTGGATATTCTGGCAGAGGATACGCTGGTGGAGCAGTAATTGGCTTTATTGGGGACGTTTTTGGCATAAAGAAAAGGAAAATTTCCAGTATTATTTTTACAAAATCAGTGACAGATATGGTATAATGGGGACATCTGTTGAATATTGTTAAAAGAAATATTAGGATTCTGTTCAACATAGAACATTGAATCGTTACTTACGAGGTGTAAAGTTTATGAAATACAGAGATGAGTTCCACATTGCATCCACTGCAATTCTGCTCAGTGTAGCTATGGTTGGAATTTCCGTAGTTGTTCCCAAGGAGAGCAGAGTTCCAACTGCTAAGACCACATTAACAGAGGCTCCAGAAACAGCCGCAGAAGCGGAGGCTGCACAGCAGGAAGAATTTCCAATTTACAGTCAGGACAGTAATTATGATGATTCTTACGATTACAGTCAGGACGATAGTTCCTACGATAACAGCTATGATTCTTCTGATAGCGATTCTTCTGATCGTGACCAGATTACTTATCCTACAGATGATTCTGAAGATGGTTCAGGAAGTGACACATCCGATATCCCGGATTATACAGAAGATACCTCTGATGATTCCGGACAGGATGACAGTGAGGACTTGGATTACATTGATAATAGCGGTGATACCAGTTCCGATAATGGAGACAATGGAGACTATACGGAGGATACTTCTGATCAAGACATTGAGTATTATGAATAAGGACTTCTCTGATGCGTATACTTTGTCAGGTAAAATTCATTATCATAGACGAAAAGAATAAGCATTAATAACAAATCCCCGAATCTCTTATCTCTTAAGGATTTAAAAGATCCTTAATACTGAGATATGATTTCGGGGATTTTCCTTTTTACAAGTTAACCTTATTTAACATTATAAAAGCTTCCGTTTCCATAACAAAATCTGATTTTCCTGCTTTTATTTTATCTTATTCAAAAATTCAAAGGGTTCCTTATCTTCCAGAAAATGCATCAGCATATATGCTGTCATGATCGCTACATTTTCTTCTTTCAGAATCCGTTTTACTTCCTCACGGTCAGCCAGAACCACTTCAATCTCTTCGGTATCTTCCAGCGCCTTGGAACTGATTTCGCCGCTGGCATAGCCGTATACGGTTGCACAGGATTCGTCCGTCATTCCAACAGTGGTAAAATAAGGCTTCTGGTATGCTTCTGCTACCGGAATTGGAGCAAGTTTCAACCCTGTTTCTTCATACATTTCCCGGATTGCACCTTCATGGTAATTCTCGTTTGATTCCACAAGCCCTGCTGGAAATTCATAAATATAATCGCCCAAAGTATAACGATACTGGCGGATTAAAACTACTTTATCATGCTTTTCGCCATAAATACTGTAAATGATCACACCATCCGGATTCTTCTTCCGAGTTACCATTTTCAAGCTGTCTACGTCTTTGGCACGAGAAGCTACAAAATAGTTTACCGGGGTGTTGTGTACGCTGGTGGCTTTTACATTGTAAAGGTTTACATAACGATTATCTGTCTGTTTGGTAATGCTGTTGATTTTTCCCATAGGAACCTCTTTTCGTCAGTTGTTACTGTTCACTGCAAAGGTCTGACGAAGTTACCTATCAATCTGGACAGCAAGCCTCGCAGATTCTAACCTGGAACAGATTCATCAGTCACCGCGGAGGATCACACGGATTCTCTTATAAATAAAGAACACGATCACTGAGGTTAATGTGTATTTGAATAAGTTGAATGGTACAAGGATCATAATTGCAAAAGTAAGAAGGTTTGTTACACCGCTGTGTACTGCTGCACCCATCTCAATAAACGCCTGAACTGGCATTCCAAATGCTTTGCCGTAAGCCGGAAGCAGTACGAAAGCATTTACAAAACATGCAAGGACTGTGGTAAGAATTACGCCAACTGCCATACCTGCAACTGCGTGTGCTCTTGTCTTCTTATGTTGATAACGATAGATCAGTCCAGCTGGAATTACATAAGAACAGCCAAAGAGAAAGTTTGCCACATCACCAACACCTGCTGTCATAGTTCCTTTTGTTACCAGATGTACCAGGATCTTCACAAGCTCGATCAACACACCAGCTACAGGTCCCATTGCAAAAGAACCAATCAATGCTGGAATCTCGGAGAAGTCCAGCTGGTAAAAGGACGGTGCAAGAAACGGCAGCGGTACCTCAAAATTCATCAACACACCTGCCACAGCACCTAACATTGCCACCTGTGCAATGGTTCTGGTACGGCTTCGCTCCATTACGTTTCCATTTCTGATTGCTTGTTCGCTCATACTCATCGCTCCTTAAATTATAATATTTAAAGAAAATTTCTGCAAGTATGGGATGAAATTCACTTCAGCATACAGGAAAACAGGTGTTACTGTTTATCACGCATTTTCCAATGCATAGAAAGCGATTCCAACCACATAAAAAAGCCCCGGAATCTCTTCCAGGGCTATGAGCACGTACATATAAATATCAACCAATCTAAATATTCTGCGCGTTCTTCTCTCATCCAGACTTTACTGTCGGTTTTGGAATTTCACCAAATCAGCCGCCGAAGCGGGTCGCGGACTATACCGCCGGTAGGGAATTTCGATCTCTAAAGATTTCGATCACCCTGCCCCGAAGAAATTTTCTTTTCATGGTGGATTATACAATAGATATGTTGTAATTTCAATATGAAATCTAAATTTTCCAGAAAAAATCTCCAGGCAAGGCGTTTGTAAGCTTTTTTCATATTTTGCATCGTTAAAGTATTGACCGTTTTACTTGGAACTTTTCTCCACAGTAGTTGTCTCCACCACATGCACATCCATCTGCGGATAGGGAATGGAAATTCCGTTGGCATCGAAGGATTCTTTGATTTTTTCATTGAGGCGCCATTTGGTCTTCCAGTATTTGTCAGTGGGGACCCAGACGCGGAGGCCCATGACTACGGCGCTGTCGGCAAGTTCATCTACGAAGACGATCATGTCCTTGTCGGACTTGGTTCCGGGGTCTTCCTGTAAAATGTGCTGCAGAAGCTTTTTGGCTTTTTTAATGTCGGAATCGTAGGAAATTCCCACTTTGATCTCCAGGTTGCGCAAATTCCGGGCTGTTACATTAATAATGGTGCTGTTGGACAGCTTTCCATTGGGAATGATCACGTGTTTATTGTCAATGGTGATCAGTGTAGTGTAAAAGATTTCGATCTTATACACAGTTCCCTCTGTACCGTCAGCCTGATCCTGGATAATATAATCTCCTACCTGAAAAGGCTTAAACAAAAGCAGCATCACACCGCCTGCCAGATTCTCCAGACCGCCCTGCAGGGCAAGACCGATGGTAACACCGGCAGTTCCCAAAAGAGCTGCCACCGAAGATTCCTTCACACCGAAATTGGTTGCAATGTTAAATACCAGGATCAGATAGAGAAGAAATCTTCCAAAAGAACAGATAAACTGGGCTACCCCCTTATCTATTCCTGCCTTTTCCATGGAACGCCTTGCAAGCTTCAGAAACCACTTGATCAGTTTGGTTCCCACATAAAAAGCCACAATGGAAAGAACTACTTTCATTCCGAAGCTGATCAAATCCGGAATATGACCGTTAAAGTAAGTCTTGATCTGTTCCCAGTTGAAGCTTACCTTATCTACTGTTTCCTGCACAGTCTCCTGGACTGCGTTTTCTATAACCTGTCCTTCCAAATTCTCATCTCCTTTTCGTCAGTCCTTTCCCAGAGCACGTTTAAAAAGGCTTTCTGCGTGCAGATTGCAGGAATGATTTTTCAAACGGACTCTAACACGTTTTCCACCGTCAACTCATTTTTTCAGCAGCTTATCCACCGCCTACTGCAAAAATCTCCACAGTATCAACTGCACCGCCAGGATCAGCGGCACGCCCAGACGGAATTTCCACTTTCTGGTCTTATGGTGGAAAAACTGCATTCCAAGAAGGGCGCCGGCGGAGCCGCCGATGGCAGCCACCGCCAGAAGCTGGGCTTCCGGGATGCGCCACTGTTTTTTGATGGCTTTCTGCTTATCTATGCCATACATCCCGAAAGCTACAATATTAATTATAATTAGATATACAACAAGTATATTTTCCAACATTTTTTATTTATTCAGCCCCTTCATGGAAAGGCTGATCCGGTTCTTCTTCTCGTCTACACCAAGAACACGAACCTCCACAATATCCCCAACACTTACTGCTTCCAGCGGATGCTTGATAAATTTCTCGCTCATCTGGGAAATGTGCACCAGTCCATCCTGGTGAACGCCGATATCAACGAAAGCTCCGAAATCGATTACGTTGCGGACTGTTCCCTTCAGGATCATGCCCTCTTTCAGATCCTTAATATCCAGTACATCGGTACGAAGAATTGGCTTCGGCATCTCATCTCGTGGGTCGCGGGCTGGTTTTTCCAGCTCTTTTACAATATCACGAAGTGTGATCTCACCAATTTCCAGCTCTGCTGCCGTCTTCTTATAATCCCTGATCTGTCTGGAAAGTCCAGCTAACCTGCTGCCTGCAATATCCTCTGCGGAATATCCCAGCTTCTCAAGGAGCTTAGAAGCAGCCTCGTAGCTCTCCGGATGAACACTTGTAGCGTCCAGAGGATTGGAGCCACCTGTAATACGCATGAAGCCAGCGCACTGTTCAAATGCCTTCGGTCCAAGCTTGGCTACCTTCAGAAGTTCTTTTCGGCTTGTGAAACGGCCATTCTCTTCACGGTAAGCTACAATGTTCTTAGCGATTGCTTTGGAAACACCGGAAATATACTCCAGAAGGGAAGCAGATGCTGTATTCAAATCTACGCCAACCTTATTAACAGAATCCTCAACCACACCAGTCAGGGCTTCACCCAGCTTCTTCTGGTTCATGTCATGCTGATATTGTCCAACACCAATGGATTTCGGATCGATCTTAACCAGTTCAGCCAGAGGATCCTGCACACGTCTTGCAATGGAAGTGGCACTTCTCTGTCCTACGTCAAAATTCGGGAATTCTTCTGTTGCAAGCTTACTTGCAGAATAAACAGAAGCACCAGCCTCATTTGTGATCACATACTGAACCTTTGCCTCTGGGATCTCCTTCAGCATATCTACGATCACCTGCTCAGACTCTCTGGAAGCAGTACCATTTCCAACAGAGATCAGGGAAATATGATATTTCCTGATCATGGCTTCTACGGTATCCTTTGCAGCGCGGATCTTCTTCTCATTGGTCGGCGCAGTCGGGTAAACAACTGTAGTATCCAGAACTTTTCCAGTAGGATCTACAACAGCCAGCTTACAGCCGGTACGGAAAGCCGGATCCCAGCCAAGGACAGTCTGCCCTGCGATTGGAGGCTGCATAAGAAGCTGCTCCAGGTTCTTGCCAAAGACTTTGATAGCACCGTCTTCTGCCTTCTCTGTCAGGTCACTTCTGATCTCACGCTCGATTGCCGGCGCAATAAGACGCTTGTAGCTGTCCTCTGTTACCTCTTTCAGGATTGGTGTGGTAAACGGGTTGTCACGGGTGATCACCTGCTTCTCCAGGTAGCGGAGAATATCTTCCTCCGGTGCTGCTATCTTAATAGTAAGGAATTTCTCTTTCTCACCGCGGTTCAACGCCAGCACACGATGTCCAGCCAGCTTCTTCACCGGCTCTTCAAATTCGTAATACATTTCGTAAACAGACTGTGTCTCCGGATCCTTTGCCACAGAACTGATGGTTCCTTTCTTTGCAGTAAGGTCACGGATGTGGATTCGGTAATCTGCCTCGTCAGAAATATGCTCTGCAATAATATCCTTCGCACCAGCAATGGCGTCTGCCACAGAAGCAACCTCTTTTTCCTCTGACACAAAGGCTTCTGCCTCTTCCTCAATAGACTTGTTTGTCATCTGGAGCATAATGATATTTGCCAGGGGCTCCAGGCCTTTTTCCTTGGCAATGGTTGCCCTGGTACGTCTCTTCGGACGGTACGGGCGGTAAAGGTCCTCTACGACTACCAGCGTCTGTGCTGCCAGGATCTGTGCCTTCAGTTCTTCTGTCAGCTTGCCCTGGTCCTCAATGCTGGAAAGGACCTGATTCTTCTTGTCTTCCAGATTTCGGAGATAAGTCAGTCTCTCGTTCAGGTTACGAAGCTGCTCGTCATTTAAGGTTCCGGTAGCTTCTTTTCTATATCGTGAAATAAAAGGGATAGTGTTTCCCTCGTCAATCAATTTAACAGCAGCTTCTACCTGCCATTTCTGCACCCCCAGTTCCTGGGTGATTGCCTGTAAAATATCCATTTTTTCAATCTCCTCTTGTTGCTTGTATTTCTAAATAGTCCTATCTTCCGGCAGTCTGTAGTCCAGTTCCCCATCCAGATCCCGGTAAAATGCCACCATGGACATTTCCATATAAGGCATGATCCAGAAAAGTGCAATATAGAACGTGAACACAGATAATAACAAAAGCGGGATAAAGCTGAGATTCAGCTTCACATATCTCCAGATATTTCCCTTCATCAGCCTTGCGCTCTCTTTCAGTGCCTGGATTCCTCCAAGCTCTGTGTCATCCGCCATGAGAAAGTAGGTCATGGCAAATGGAAGGGAAATAAGAAAATTCAGCAAAGTGCTTACCGCCAGCAGTCCCAGAGTCATGGAAAGCCACTGGATCTGGGAATCCACAGTCAGTCCCGGATCTGTGGTAAAGCTCACGTAATAGTAAGGGATTGCTGTGACCAGCTGGATCAGCGCCAGCACAAAGCCTGCAACGATCACCCTGTCTGGCTGGTTTTTGAAAAAGTAGCCCAGATCTCCCAGAGAAAACTCCTTTCCCCTGGAAATATTCAAAAGCATATACCCCAGACCAGCGGAAATGATTCCCACGATCAGTGACACCACCAGCATAAATACTTCACTGAGAACCAGATCCAGCGCGGATGTGCCAGAAAATAAATTGGTAGAAAGGATTGTTCCTAAGGTATTCAGACCATACACTGCCAGAAGCCCAAGGATCACAGTTCCAACATGTCCCTGCAATGCCTTTTTTGCCTGCAGTTTGATTTCCTTCGTACTTCTTTTTTTCATAATCATCATTCTCCTTTGCAGTGAAACAGCAGGCCGGGATTCTGATGCATCCCGGCCAGATATATTGCAGCACCATTTCGCTGTTTTCACTTTTTGCTCCATTAAGCCATGCCAGTTGTTCCCAATATAGCATTCTTCCATCTGACATCTGTAATTTTTTAATTACGCCGTTCTCTTGTTTCCCCAGAAAAACAGCGCTACCGTACCAGGACCTGTATGGCTTCCGATGGTAGTTCCGATGTTATTGATCTCTACTTTCCCATTTAATTTCGGGAAACGCTCTTCCACCAGCCTTGCCACTTCCCGGGCATCCTCTATGCACGCAGACTGGGAAATATAACACTTCCCATTATAGTCAAGTCCGCCCTCGGCATACTCTTCCATTTTGTCTACAATAGCCCGGATCACCTTTTTCTTGGTACGGATCTTAAATCTTGGGATCAGTTTTCCCTGATCATCCATATTCAGCAGCGGGCAGATATTCAGCATCGTGCCGAAAAAGCCGCTGGCCTTGGAAATACGGCCTCCTCTGATATAGAACGTAAGGTCTGTGGAAAAGAACCAGTGATGCAGGTTCAGCTTATGTTCTTCTGCCCAGGCATGAACTTCCCCGATGGATTTCCCCTCATCCCGAAGGTCTGCAAGTTTATCCATAAAAAGCCCATATCCGGAGGATGCTCCCAGAGAATCCACCACCAGGATCTTACGCCCCGGATATTTTTCCTCCAGATCCGCTTTTGCAACGTTAGCTGAATTGATAACGCCAGAAATTCCTGAAGACAGGCAGACATGGAGCACATCTTTTCCCTCTTTCAGAAATCCTTCGAAATATTCTTCGAATTCATCTGCATTTACCTGGGAAGTCTTGGTGGATGCACCATCCTGCATGGCCTTATAAAATTGGTCAAATGGCATAGCCTGTCCCAGATCATCTGCATATTCTTTTCCATTTAATTCATAATGAAAGCAGATATAGGAAATATTTCTTTTCTCAAAATGTTCTTTCGTAAGGTCTGCTGTAGAACAGCAGCTGATCACATAGTCGCTCATATTTCCCTCCTGTTACTAATTTTGCAAAACCTCCAGATCGGGTTCTCCCTTATTCTGGAAGAATTTCATTTCTGTACGCAACACTTGCCACTGTATCCGGATCCTCATCCTTGTTAAACCAGAACTGTGCCCGGTTGTCAATCTTGGTATCTGCAGTCTTATAAATATTCAGGTAATCTCCGTCCTCATCACACGCATAGCCTTTTTCCTCTGCAGCTGCGATCAGGTCCGCCTTCTTCGCACCCAGGGTAAATCCACCGGAAAGAGTAAGGGTAAGAGCATCACTGTCGTAATTGCCTACCTCAAGCTCCCGTACAAAACAGTTCTCGATGGCAGTTGCATCCTGGGTAAAATTGTAAACACTGAAATGCACACTCTGGTTATTCTTCATCATGTCTACAAATTCCAGATCCCGGCCAGCCACATAAGCGCCATCTTCCACATTCTGAAGCTCCCAGCCATTCTCAAGGAATGCAGACACCGGAGCCGGAAGGGAATAAAGATCTCCGCAGAATTCCAACTGTGGAGCCAGCAGATCATCTCCCAGCTCAGTAGGAGCGGTATAGGAAGATACGATTTCCGGAACTTCCTCGCTTACACTTCCCTTGTCATATCCTTCTGGCTCTACGAAGTTACGCATATCTACCTGCTTCAGAGTATTGTCATCCTTATATACATAGAGATGAACTTCCTCATAATAGTCTTTTGAGTAGGAATACTTGGTATACAGGTCTCCCTCGTAAGTATCGCTTGGATCACCATAAGCAGCTTTGATATCATCAAAATTGGATTTTCCCATTACGATTCCGCCAGGCAGTTCTACAGGAGTAGCCGCCACATCAAAATCATAGCTTGCATCAATATCAATTCCCGCAACCAGACACTGGTTTAATGGCAGCTGGTTGATTCCAAGGTTGATCACATCTACGGAAACGCGGTCGTCCCCTTTGTAAAAACTGATGGAACCATAGGAATTGGTTCCAACGCCCATCTCCGGGTCCTCGTTCTTGCCAAGTGTCCAGTCTGCTGCGAAATCCTGGTAATACATAGGGAACTGGTAAACCTTATCCCCGATCTTCACCTGAAAATCGTACAGGCTGTCGGACAGCTCTGTAACCGTTTCTGCACCAGCCTCAGGCTCATCCGCAGCCTCTCCTGCTGCCTCTGTAGTTTCGGCTTCCTGTGCCTCTGCATAAGCCGCGGACGGAACCGCACACAGACACATTGCTGTAAAAAGCACTCCCAATACTTTTCTTTTCATACAGAAATTCCTCCTTAGAATGTATATTCGATCAGTCGGCAAGGCCGAAAGCATCGTGTACTGCATTCATAGCCCGGATTCCGTCTTTTTCATTGATGAGGACGGTAATACGGATTTCGGATGTGGAGATCATATTAATGTTTACGCCTTCATTGTAAAGGCTCTCAAACATCTTGGCAGCCACGCCAGGATTGCTGAGCATACCGGAGCCAACAATGGAAAGCTTGGCGATATTGCGCTCAGAGTGAAGCTCCTTGAAGCCAAGGCGCTCCTGGCTCTCCTCCAGAGTGGCAACTGCATCATCCAGATCATCCTTATTTACGGTAAAAGAAATGTCCTTTGTTCCTGCACGTCCGATAGACTGCAGGATAACATCTACATTAATATTTTTCTTTGCAAGGGTATCAAATACCTTAAATGCAACACCAGGCACATCACGAAGTCCCAGTACTGCGATCCTCACAGCGTCTGTATCCAGCGCAACACCGCTGATCAGCATTCTTTCCACGCTAACTACCTCCTTAACTACCGTTCCTTCACTGTTATTCAGGCTGGAGCGGACCACAAGGGGCACTCCGTATTTCTTCGCCATTTCCACAGAACGGTTGTGAAGTACACCCGCTCCTGATGTTGCCAGATCCAGCATCTCATCGTATGTGATCTCTTTCAGCTTTCTGGCATTTGGAACCTTACGCGGGTCGGCAGTGTAAACGCCGTCCACATCTGTATAAATCTCGCAGGCGTCTGCATGAAGCGCTGCTGCCAGTGCCACAGCAGTGGTATCAGAACCGCCTCGTCCCAGGGTGGTATAATCATCATACTTATCCACTCCCTGGAATCCGGTAACGATGACAATCCTGCGGGCATCCAGCTCACGGCGGATACGCTCTGTGTCGATTCTTTTTAATCTTGCATTCTGATGGCTGCTTGTGGTATGCATGGTCACCTGAAAAGCATTCAGGGAAACCGCCGGAACGCCCAGCTTATGCATTACCATGGCCATCAAAGATACGGACATCTGCTCCCCAATGGTAAGAAGCATATCCATCTCACGCTTCGGCGGCTTGTCGTCCATATCATGAGCCATACTGATCAGCTCATCTGTGTATTTTCCCATGGCGGACAAAACAACCACCACGTCATTTCCTTTTTTATATTCTTCGATACAACGGTTGGCAACATTGTACATTCTCTCTTTGTCACCAACGGAGGTACCGCCGAATTTCTTAACTATCAGCATATTTTTTCCTTTCACGCTGTCAGTTTTATTTTATATCAGTCTTTCACACGGATCATGCCCAGAACGTTCTCTCCCAGCGCTTTCACACGCTCTTTGTACTCGCCCTGTGTCATAAGTCCGGTAACAAAACCAAATTCTTCCGGAAGGGAATCCGGCTCGATCACAGCCTCCACCTTGCCAAAGGCCTTATCCACCTCGTCCAGGGAAGTGTCCTTCACGCGGACAAAGAAACGGCCTTCTACAGAATCTGGCTCCATAAGAGTCATCTCTTCATTGCTCCAGTTATTCGGAATGGTATCATGAAGGTGCTTGGCAGCCTCCACAACGTCTGCTACAACAGCACTTGCAGTAGGAAGTTTGCCAGCTCCGCTTCCGTAGAACATGGCGTCGCCCAGCATATTTCCATGTACAAAAATACTGTTAAATACGCCGTTTACGCTGTAAAGAGGGTTCTCCTGTCCTACCAGAAAAGGTGCAACCAGTGCGTAGAAGGAATCTTCTCCAACTCTCTTGCTTGTACCAAGAAGCTTAATGCTTTTTCCCATCTCTCTTGCGTACTCCATGTCCTCTGGTGTGATCCGGGTAATTCCTTCTGTGTAAACATTCTCAAAATCCAGGAATTTTCCATATGCCAGAGAGGAAAGAATGGCAATCTTGCGGCATGCATCCTGTCCTTCCACGTCAGCAGTAGGGTCTGCCTCTGCATAGCCTTTCTCCTGCGCTTCCTTCAGAACGGTGTTAAAATCAGCCCCCTCTGTATTCATCTTATCCAGCATAAAGTTGGTGGTTCCATTTAAGATTCCAGTAACCTCGTCGATCTCATCTGCTGTAAGAGAACCGTTGATAGCGCGGATGATGGGAATTCCACCGCCGCAGCTTGCTTCGAAAAGGAAATTGATCTCCTTCTCCTTCGCGATTTCCATAAGTTCAGGGCCGTATTTGGCAACCAGTGCTTTATTGGAGGTACACACGCTCTTGCCAGCTTCAAGTGCTCTCTTGGCAAAGGTATAGGCAGCACCGGTTCCACCCATTACTTCTACTACGATCTCAACTTCCGGATCATTTACAATCTGCTCAAAATCATGAACCAGGATCTCTTCTACCGGATCTCCCGGGAACTCCCGAAGATCCAGAACATACTTGATCTTAATCTCTTCCCCGGCTCTTTTGTTAATCAGCTCATGGTTGGTGCGGATGACTTCTACTACACCGCTTCCAACTGTGCCATATCCTAACACTGCAATATTTATCATCTGTCCGTTACTCCCTGCCTAATATTTTTAAATAATGGATTCCTTCCATCTGTTCAATGTCATCCACCATTGCCTCTGCATCCCCTTCGCCCTGAAGGATCTGCACACTTAAGGTAAGAGTGGCAATCCCACTGATGGGAATACTCTGATGTATGGTCAGAATATTGCCATGGTTTTCCGCAATAGCCCGAAGAACATTGGATAAAATTCCCGGCTCATCATCCATCTGTATAATAAATGTGATAGTTTTTCCTTTGGCTTCCTCGTGGAAGGGAAAAATATCATCTTTGTATTTATAGAAAGAACTCCGGCTGATCCCAACTGCATCTGCTGCCTCCTGAACAGTGGCCGCACGCTTGGATTCCAGCAGCTTCTTCGCAGCAACTACGTTCAGAAGTACTTCTGGTACCGCCCGTTCCCTTACTACAAAGTACTTATTCTTATCTGTTGTCTTTGGCATCCTGCATTTCCTTCCACTTTCACTGCGCCCTGCAAATTCCTGCTGTCACAGCCGCCTGCATTCAGAAATCTGTTACCGTTCACTTTGTGCACAGTAGCCTTAGATCCGGCAGCTGCCTTTTCATTTACTGCTGCGCAGGCTTCTTCGCAAGTGCGATCCATTTCAGATATGCATTAATAAAGATATCAATGGCACCATCCATAACTGCATCTACATTTCCGGTCTCCTCATTAGTACGGTGATCCTTGACCATGGTGTATGGCTGCATAACGTAGGAACGGATCTGGTTGCCCCAGCCGATATCGGTTACTTCGCCCCGGATTCCGGAAAGCTTGGCTTCTGCTTCCTGCTGTTTCAAAAGATACAGCTTCGCTTTCAGCATCTGCATAGCCTTGTCTTTATTCATATGCTGAGAACGCTCATTCTGACACTGTACCACGATTCCAGTTGGGAAATGTGTGATACGGATGGCGGATGAGGTCTTGTTGATGTGCTGTCCACCAGCACCGCTGCTTCGGTAGGTATCAATACGGATATCTTCGTCGTTGATCTCTACATCCAGGTCTTTCTCAATATCCGGCATTACATCACAGGATACGAAAGAGGTCTGACGCTTTCCGGCCGCATTGAATGGGGAAATACGGACCAGACGGTGAACACCTTTCTCGGATTTCAGAAGTCCATATGCGTTCTCTCCATTTACCTGGAAGGTAACGGATTTCACACCGGCTTCATCGCCGTCCAGATAATCCAGAACCTCAATGGAAAAGCCTTTCCGTTCAGCCCAGCGTGTATACATACGGTATAACATGCTGCACCAGTCGCAGGCTTCTGTTCCGCCGGCTCCTGCATTCAGCTTGATGATGGCATTCTCGCTGTCGTACTCTCCGGAGAGAAGTGTCTTCACACGGATGCTGTCAAACTGTGCCTGAAACTCGTCTAACATTTCCTGGATCTCTTCGATCATGGACGGATCATTTTCCTCATAGCTCATCTCGATCAGGGTTTCCATATCTTCTTTCTGTGTGATCAGATTCTGATAGGTCTCCATGTCGTCCTTCATGCTCTTTAATTCTTTCATTTTCTTCTGGGAAGCTTCTGCATTGTCCCAGAAATCAGGCGCTTCCATTTCGCGCTCTAATTCTTCAACCCGCTTTTCTTTGTTAGCCAGGTCAAAGTGAATCCCTCACTTCCACTAATGGTTCTGTGTATGTTGCAAGAATGCTCTTGAACTGGTCTAATTCAACCATAGCTTCACCTTCTTTCTTATATTTCTCTGTAACTGTGGAATATCTTCACTGCTACATTTCTTCAACAATGCCGCTCACTTAAAGCAATTGCCCCGGCGGCACACAGACTTTCAAACTATACAATAGCATATTCGGGGGGAAATTACAATAAAAAGCGGCCGTGTCTTCCTGTTGCAATTTTTTCTCAAAAATGGATTTTAGAATGGGTTGAAAAATGTTTCGATTTCTTTTATCATTAACTGGTGTTTATAAAAAAACAGGGTAGCGTGCTGGCAGGACGGATCCTATGTATTTCTTCGTGTTGCAGCAGGCTGATTTTCTTAGAGAGGTATTTATTTGAAGAAAAAAGAAGCGGTATTTATCGGTGCGCTGCTGGTTATTTCAGTGGTGCTTTGTATTTTCGTTTATGTGGTTCCCCATGGGACTCATGGTTCTATTCAGATCACAGTGGATGGGGAGCTTTATGGGACGTATTCACTGGACGAGGATCAGGTGATCCAGATCGGGGATACCAATGTGTGTGAAATTAAGGACGGCGAAGTGAAGATGACGGAGGCGGACTGCCCGGATCATCTTTGTATAAAGCAGCCGGCGGTTGGCAGTGCAGGTGGATATATTGTGTGCCTGCCCAACAGAGTAGTCATTCAGGGAGAGGGCGATTCAGATTCACAGGGTTCTGATGGTGGATTTGACGCAGTGGTGTAGGTCTATGGATCAGAAGAAGACGGCGTATCTTGGGCTGTTTGCGGCGATTGCGATTATTTTTGGGTATGTGGAGTCGTTGATTCCCTTTTTTGCAGGAATTCCGGGGATGAAGCTGGGGCTGGCAAACCTGGCGGTGCTTTTTGTGCTGGAGAGGTATACCTGGAAAGAGGCGGCGCTGGTTTCGGTTGTGAGGATTTTTATTATCGGGTTTATGTTTGGAAGCGGGTCCAGTATTATGTATAGCCTGGCGGGTGCGACCCTTAGCTTGATCGTGATGGTTTTTGTGAAAAATAAGGTGGACTTCGGACACCTGGGCGTGAGTGTGGCTGGCGGTGTTTCCCACAATATCGGGCAGCTGCTGGTGGCGATTCCTGCCACGCATACCATAGGACTGTTGTATTATTATGCTCCGGCGCTGATGGTGTCGGGAGTTGTGACGGGACTGCTGATCGGAGTGCTGACGAAAGAAGTTTTAAAGAGGATTCCGTGAGGTATTAGTACCGTACGCGTTTGGACTGGGTATATTCCACGCGGGGATGCGCGCTTAGGAATATACCCAGTCCAAATGCTGTTAGTTGAAAAAAAGAACTCTGGGCGATAGTTTTGGCTATCAACCAGGGTTCTTTTTATGTAAGCGTATCCTATGCTTCGTTTACTGTGTATCCGTCTTTCATCAATTCAAACTTATCCATCAAACCACTTGTCACATATATATTCTTATCTTCGTCTACAAAGACCGCTTCTGCGCCATATTTCTCCAGGAGGGGCTTGGATGCGTCCATACCCAGGACGAAGCAGGCGGTGGAGAGGCCGTCGGCAAGGTAGCCCTGGCCGCAGACGATGGTGACGGAGGTGAGGCCATTCCAGACAGGGTATCCGGTCTTGGGATCCAGGATGTGGTGGTAGCGGGTTCCGTCTTCTATGAAATATTTCTCGTAATCGCCGGAGGTGGACAGGAACTGATCGGCATCCAGGGTGATGGCTCCAAGGTAGTCCCCTTCGGTATCCCGGGGATCGGTGAGGGCAACTTTCCAGGGAGAGCCGTCGGGCTTTTCGCCGTAGGTCATAACGCTGCTGCCGCCCAGGTTCAGGATCATGCCTGAAACGTCAGGCTGGGTTTTCAGGTAATCCATGATCAGGTCGCAGCCCATGCCTTTTCCAACGGCACCAAGATCCAGGGTACAGCCATCCAGGAGGGTTACCTGGTTCCCATTCAGCTGGATTTTCCCGTAGCCCACTTCGGGGAGAAGGGCGTCAATCTCAGACCGGTCTGGTACGTGAGGGTTCTCGCCGTCGATGTCCCACAGGCGGATGAGCTTTCCGAGGGTGGGATCAAAGGCACCCTCGGAATCCTGGGAGAGCTGACAGATTTTCGCAAGGTCTGCAGCAAGATCAGTGTCAACCTCCACCGTCCCGCCGTCGGCATTGTTCAGCTGGGAAATCTGGGAATTTTCGTCTGTCCAGGAAAGGAGGGTGGTTTCCATTTCGCGGAGCTTTTCGCCAATCTGGATGTTGATGTCTTCGCCGGAGGTGTAAAGGGTTTCGGAAACTACTGTGTCCATTGCGAAGTCTGCATTTGTGTATTTTTCTATGTCGGCTGCGTAAACAACTGTAGTTGTTTTTCCCGGCATTATTCCCGAGGCACCACTAAGCAGCAAACTGCTGCATAGAACTCCAACCACGCCTCTCTGTCTCAAATGAGTTCCTCCACTAACTGAACTCAAACAACTATGTAACAAGCCTTTCACTGGTTTCTTTTCACAATATACCTTATTTAAATCAATTTCATTCTGAAATTCCGCTTCTCTTCTTCTCTTACTCATATCCTGTTCTTTCTGCTGTTATTTTAATCTACTGTTCTTAAACTTTTGCTGCATTCTCCTGTACTGCTTTCCTCTCTTCCTTCACCTTCGGGATCCCGATCCGGATATTTTTCTTCGGACAGATTCCCTGGCAGGCGTGGCAGCAGATACATTCTCCGGAAAGAGGGGTATCACCGTCAATGTCAAGGTGGGCCGGGCAGCGTTTTTTGCAGGCACCACATTTCGCCGGACAGGTGTTTCGGTCACGGTTAAAAAGTGCGGAGGGTGCTATAGGCATTATAGCAAAAATTGCGCCCATTGGGCAGAGGAACTGGCAGAAAAACCGTTCCTGGGTGCACATTCCGATCATGATCAGGATCAGCAGGATAATGCCGGTCTTGTAAGTGGCTCCAGGCAGTCTTCCCGCAGTCAGCATGGAAAATACGTCCCATGGGCTCATGCCCTGAAGCTGTCCATACCAGCCGGTAAGAATGGAAATCAGCAAAACTGCCAGCCAGATATACTTCACTTTCTGAAGAATGCGGATCGTCTTCTCTGAATAACCGTGGCGTCCCTTCTTATGAAATACTTTCTGTCTCACAAACACGGTCAGCTCATACAACGCATCTCCCAGCGAGCCAAATGCACATGCATATCCACAGAAATGCCGTCCAAACAGACTGGTTACCACAAGCAGTACGGCTGTCACATCCAGGAAAGAATTCCATGTGACCGCCTGATGCGCTGCGATTGCCTGGAAAATGGATTTTACACCGGCAAAGGCTGTAGAAAAAAGTGCCGGGGCAAAAATGAAAAACAGAAGCTGGATTCCGGCGCGGATCAGCCGGATTTTTCTCTGCCTTTTTTTCATTGATTTTCCGCCTTTCCAAGTGCATCATTTACAGCGTTGATAATTCCAGTGGAGCTGAAGGTTGCACCGGAAATGGTATCCACATCTGTGCTCTGGGCAGCCAGAATGGTGCTGATCACGCCCTGTCCCTGGGAAAGATATGCGGAGTCCTCACCTGGTGCACTTACCACCTGAATGTCTGTGATGGTGTCATTTTCAAGGGTAACCTGAACCTGGATGTTTCCTCCAAATCCCTGTCCGTCTCCTGTGTAGGTTCCATTTTTATATGCAAGGTCTTCACTTTCCTCAGAAGAATCCTCTTCACTGTCTGCGTCAGCCTGGTCTTCTTCCTCTTTATCAGCAGCATCTGCATCCTTTTTCGCAGCACTGTCATTCTTGTTCTTTGCTTCTTCCTCTGCTTTCTTCTTCGCCTCTTCCTGGGCCTTGGAAGCCTCCTCAATTGCACTTAAGATCTCGTCCTGCTGCTTTTCCAAAGCCTCCACTCTTGTGGTCAGGCTGGCGATCTGCTGGTCTTTTTCTGTATCACTGTCCTTTTTCTGCATGGAATTGTAGCCAAGTACCGCTCCAATGATCAGGATCAGACATAAAACTCTCATAATAAAACTCTGGTATTTCATGGGTTATGCTCCTTTTGCCTGGTTTAATGCATTTCTAAATGCCTGGATAATTCCCTTGGAGGAATAGGTGCAGCCAGATACGGTATCTATACTGTCCACAGACTGGCTTCCCAGCACCTGTCCAATAATTCCGTTCCAGGCCTCATCCACATAGTCCTCGTCATCATAGGAAGTATAGGTTGCACTGACGATCTGACCACCGGAAATAGTCACCGTTACCTGCACACTATCCGGACCATCATTGCCCTCCCCAATGCCAGTATAGGTTCCATCTTTATAAAATCCAGCCGGAGTTGGCTCTGGAATACTGGTAGGCTCTGGCGCTTCTGTTGGCTGTGGTGCACTGGTTGGTTCCGGTGTCTCCTCTGGTGCCGGCGTGCTGGTAGGCTCTGGAATACTGGTAGGCTCCGGGGTGCTGGTTGGTTCTGGTGCTTCTGTCGGCTGCGGCGCTTCTGTCGGTTTTGGTGTGCTTGTAGGCTTCGGAGTTACAGTAGGCTCCACTTCAGTAATTTTCGCCTGTTCAAGCGCCGATTTTGACGCATCCAGGATTCCTGTAGAGGAAAAGGTTGCACCGGAAACCGTATCGATTCCTTCTGCGGTCTGTTTTTCCAGAATCTGTGGCTGGATCTTTCTCCATGCTTTATTAAAAAAGCTTCTTGTATCTGAATTTGTATTTGTGATTTCAATAATTTTTCCATCTTTTACGGTCAAGGTTATATTAACAAGACCTGAATATCCATAGGCAGAGGCCGTATAAGTGCCGTCTTTCAATGTCTTCACTTCAGATGGAGTATCCGGATCATCAGATGGTGTATCTGGGGGAACTGTGGGCTGCGGGGTTACTGTCGGCGCTTCATCAGATGGCGTCTGTGTTGGAACTGGCGTGATTTCGCCCTTTTCCCCGGAGTCAGGATCTGCAGACGCCTGGGAAAGTGCCTGGGAAATAGCTCCAAGGATACCATTGGAAGAAAATGTTGCGCCACTGACCGCATCTACGCCGGACAGACTTTGTCTTGCAAGCACATCTGCTTTAATATTTTTCCATGCCTTGTTAAAGAATTCCGGAGTATCTGTATTGGTATTTGTTATTTTTTTGATCTTTCCTTTTTTTATGGTGACTTTTACTGTTACAGGCCCGTCAAAGCCTTCTGCCTGTCCCTCATAAATCCCGTCTTTATAATGAACAGAAGTATCCTGCTGTGGCTTTTTTGTTGGCTTTGGAGTCGGGGTTACTTTCTTCTTACTGTTTGCAGCTTTTCCTAAGGCATTTTGTACCGCCTGGATGATTCCATTGGAAGAATAAGTAGCACCACTGACCGCATCCACATTGGGAGACTGGCTGGAAAGGATCCTGCTGATCACGCCTGTAGCATTGGATAAATAAGAGCCTGTTTCTCCAGAAGCACTTATGATATCTATTTCCGTAATTTTTCCCCCGGATACTGTTACCTGTACTGTGATAGTTCCTCCAAAACCAGTTCCGCTTCCCTGATAAGTGCCATCTTTGTAACCGTCTTTCGGAACTTCTGTGGTAGGCGTGGTGGTTGTTCCCTGCCCCTGTCCAGTTGCTTCTGCAGACCTTACAGGCAGAGTCTTGGCAGAACCCTTTTTTATTCCACCTGTTTTCAATGTTGTTTGGGATTTCTTTTTCTTACTGGAAGAAGACTGATTTCCATTATTTTTCAGAATTTCTTCCTCTTCTTCATATGTATAAGCTGTTTTCAGCCAGTTTTCTACCTCTATTGATTTTACAATGCTTTTTTCATCTGCTGTCTGACTGGTCTTTGCATCCATATTCCGGGCACCTGCGGCGGCCACTGCTGCGATCACTACCACAGCCGGGGCTAATTTAACCAGATTCTTTTTTTCAAAGTGATTCTTATTGTCGTCTGTTTTTTTCATGCTGTCTCCTGCCTGGTACATCATAAATTGCTTTGTAAAATTACTTTCCATTTACAAGCAAAAGCAGGGGCTGTTATTAAACGGCCCCCGTTTCTGCTTTTACCTTATTTAATGATACCAGTGTCAAAAGGTCAAAAAGCCGTTCGTGCTTGCACGATAAGGCGTTTGAACTTGGGACACGCCAAATATGAGAAAGTAGCGATTTACGCAGTAAATCAGCGGATTTCGAATATTTGGAGGATTGCGGGAGCAGCGTAGCTGCGGAGCAATCCGGGGTATCAAATGAGTGGCAAAAGACCTTTTGACACTCATATCATTTAATGGTTGTGTGTAAAACAGCAGCCATTATTTTGTTACTGGTCACGGAGTGAACGGTAACATTATTTTACTTTTACTTTGAATTTCTTAGATACGCCATTGCATGTAACTGTAATGGTTGCTGTACCTTTCTTCTTACCTGTTACAACACCCTTAGTGGAAACAGTTGCAACTTTCTTGTTGCTGGATGTGTATTTTACTTTTCCTTTTGGAGTAGTGGTTGCCTTAATAGTAGCGGTCTTGCCTTTCTTAATTGTTGCAGATGATTTAGCAAGCTTTAAGGTTGGGTTCTTAACCTGGATTGTAACCTTTGTGGTATATTTTCCAACTTTTACAGTGATAACTGCTTTTCCAGCTTTCTTTGCGGTTACTTTACCTTTAGAAGAAACGGTTGCAACCTTCTTGTTGCTGGATGTGTATTTTGCAGTTCCGCTGATACCATTCTTTGTTACCGTAAGGTTTGTTGATTTCTGTCCCTTTGTATAGATCACTGCGCTATTTGCTTTTGCGGTAACGCCAGCCTTCGCAACAATGATGTCAACTTTTGCGGTAAGTTTTCCAGCAGTTACTGTGATAGTTGCTTTTCCTGCTTTCTTTGCAGTTACTTTTCCGTTTGCATCTACAGTTGCTACTGCTGGGTTGCTGCTTGTAAATTTAGCAGCTTCTGTGATTCCGCTCTTTGTTACATTAATAGTAGTTGTGTTTCCTGTAGTTCCACCAGCGTAAATGGTTGCGGCCTGTGCTTTTGCTGTAAGAACCGGAGCTGGAGTTGGAGCTACTGGTTTTGGAGTTGGGGTTGGCTTTACAACTTCTTTAACAGTAACGGTGCAGGCTGCGCTCTTCAATCCCAGTGTTGCTGTGATAGTTGCGGTACCAGCCTTTACAGCTGTTACTTTACCGTTTTTATCAACAGTTGCCACTTTTTCATTGCTGCTCTTCCAGGTAACATCACCTGTCATGTTGGTAGTAACTTTCAGTGTTGTTGTTTTGTTCTTGTCTGTATCCAGAGACGCTTTTTCTGCACTCAGCTTGAATTCCGCTTTTACAAGGCTGTCAATAGCTTCTCTTAAATGTCCGATCTGCTCTTCTACACCGTAAGTTGTCTGCTGGCTGATGTTTGCAAGCATGTCCTCGCACTCTTCCAGCTCGTTTGCAATATTGTCTTTTGCAGCAGCCCAGCTCTCAGGAGTGTACTCAGCCTCATTTAAAGCTTTTGCTTCTGCGATAATGTTTTCCAGTGGAGCGGAATCTGCATCGCCTGCAGGTTTTGCAATATTTTCAGATGCAGCCTGGAATTTTACAGTGTAATCTGCATAGCCAAGTCCGTAAACTGTCAGTGTCCAGTATCCGGTTCCATCATATCCTTCTGGAAGCTGGCATCTTAAGGAATCACTAAGTCCAAGCTGTACTCCCATCTTTCTATGCATCCAGTTATCTGCTGCAAACTTAGTTCCATAAGACTGGAGCGGAGTGCTGTATGTGCTGTCATTTCCATAATAGGTCCATTTTACAGCCTGCATGGCCTCACCAAGACCACCATAGTTTCCGGTAAGGTCAACTCTGAGAAACTCACCATAGGAACCATTTCCAGGTTTTACAGTAACTGTAATGCCATCTGCTGTTTTCTGTGCAGTATCCTTCAGTCCGGAATCGGAACCGTTTGCTCTTGCGCTGAAAGTAAAGGAGCCATCCTCTGCTTTCACAGCTGTCTTTAATCCATTGGTACTTCCGGTTACTGCCGCAGTTGCTGTATAGGCCTGTAAGTTATCTTCTCCAAAGCCTCCGAATAAGGTTCCGCCATTTTCCACAACTGTATAAGCTTCTTTAAATGCGCTATAGTCTGCTCTCTTCACTTTTACAGGAACGTATTTCAGTCCAGATACTACATAATGATCAATATTTTCTCCATTCACAGTGCCTCTTCCAAAAGAAGCTGTACTTCCGTCCGTAAGGATCATTGTTGATTTATCCTTCCAGCCTGCTAAGTTGTATGAGTTTCCAGCTGTTGTATAAATTGTTGCAATTGTCTGGAAGCTTCCTCTATGAAGTCCATGATTAGAAGTTGCTCTTGTTACTGCGTCAAATGCGCCAAGGTCTTTCTCGCCTCTTCTGTCTGCAGTATCAGAGGAAGCTGTGCTTCCTGCATTGAGAACATTTTCAGCAGCCCAGTACTGAGCCCATGTAAGACCTGCGTATGCATAAACGCTTTCGCTGTAAGTAAAGGTTACATTTTCATATCCTGTTGCATATACAGTTACTGTATCACCTTCATTTACAGCCGCCTTGGAAAAATCAAAGGAACCATCTTCCTTAACAACTGTCACAGCTCCTCTTCCGGTTGCTGCATACTCTTTTTTCCCAACTTTTACTTTGGAAATTGCTTTGATGTATGCTGCAAACTGCTCAGCTGTAATATCTGTAGCTGCTGTCAGCTTCAGATCATATTCGTTATATACAGCTGGCTTAACATCTGTTTTTGCCTCAAATGCTGTGCTGATAGGGGCATATTTTCCGTTTGCATCAGAAACAACAACCTCATGCTGTCCCATTTTCAGCTTGTCAATTGTTACAACACCATCTTTTCCTTCAGCCTTTACGCCGTCTACGGTATAAGAAACTGCAAAATCGAAAGGAAGCGCAGCGGAAAGCTCTACCTTAAGAGCTGTATCAGAGGTTTTTACATCTGCTGCTGTTGCTGTGATTCCAGTTGTTACCGGAACATAGGTATCCTCAATATCAAAATTGATGATTCCCTTGCTTGTATAGTAGGTTACACTGGAAATGGTTTTGCCCATCATGGATACGTAATGCGCTGAGCTTACCGGACCGCCGTGAACTGTTGTGGTAAATCCAGTGCTCCATGCCAGATGGCCGCCTCTCCAGATATTTTCAAGATGGCGGAGAGCATAGGTAGTTCCGTCTGTTGTATTGATCACAGCGCCGTAAACACTGTCAAGAACTGCATTTGAATCACTAGACTGTAAAGTGATATACTTTCCAAAGGTGTCATCATTCAGATCTAACTCATAATCGCCATATGATGTATCTGTTGTAAATGTAGATGCAATAGAAACTGTCTGTGCATCCATTCCCTGAACTGGTCCAAATGAGAAGTTTCCAGCCTCATCTACGGTCAGCTCTTTATAATAAGAAGGAGCTTCTGTTAAGATATAATAAGAATAATCAGCACTTTCGATCAGTGCATTCTTTCCAGTGTAGGTGTTGTTGCTGGTCTGTCCTCTGTTTGTAACAGAAATGGTTACGGAAGTATCCTCTGTAACCTGTTTCAGGTTTGCAAGGACAGATGGATCACTGATCTTTACCGGGAACGTTACACCAGCAAGATTGGTTCCTGCTGCATCTGTATGATAAGCTGCATTACCGTTCATCATACCAGCTGTTCTGGATTTATTTAAGGTAGCTGAGGTAAAAGCATCTACTATTACATTGTTGTTGCTAAGCTGGGATCTGTAAAAAGCCTCATATGGGATGTTCATTAAAACATACTCCACACCTTCAACAGACTGTGTTTCCACCTCTGTCTCTCCGTCAGAGAACAGCGCTGCTTCGGAATCAGAAGTAAATTCATCTTCTGTTTCTCCATCGCCAAAACCGTCCTCTTCCTCTGCTGCATCAAAGCCACTTTCAGCAGCATCTTCAGAAGCTACGTCTTCAGAATACTCGTCATAAGTATCTGTCTCTTCCTCCTGGGTATATTCCTCTACAACGGCAACATCACCAGAGGTAAAGTCTTCTGCCATTACTCCGACAGGTGAGCTGGTCATTGCAACAACCACGCTCATGATAATCGGAGCAATTTTTCTAAATAACTTTTTGTCAGTCATTCTCTTTCTCCTCTTCAGCTCATATTAGTATTATCTAACATTTGTTAATTTAACATATTTATGTTAGATGTGTCTATCTTTTTTTCCGTGACACATTGTACTTTTTTTATCAATAAGAAGGAAGAACTGGACTTTGGCTCGTTGCCCGCACCTATGAAAAACTCGCAGAGCGTGTTTCTCATAGGTTTCGCGGCAGTCGCCAAGGTCTCGTGCAAGCCCGGACTTTGGCTCGTTGCCCGCGAAAAAAAGGATTCAGATGCAGAAGTCTTCTTACTTCTATACCTGAATCCTTACTCACTTTTTCCAATATTTTGCTGATGACGTTACCAATAGGCGACATGTTCTTTTTATGAGAAAAAGCTCTCCGCCACACTGATCTCCGCAATATATCCAACTGTCCCGGTCATAAAAATAGTTCCATCGTCCTGGATGTCAATCTGGATCATGCCACCGGGCTGGTTTACATTGATCCGGTTCTCCATCAAACCTTTTCGGTAAGCTGCAATAGCTGCTGCACAGCTGCCTGTACCAGATGCTTTTGTATATCCACTTCCCCGCTCCCAGATTTCAATATCCAGATTGCCCTTGTCGATCTGACGGCAGATCTGTAGGTTCACTCTTTCCGGGAAATCGTCTGCATTTTCCACATATGGTCCAAGCTCCCGCACTTTTTCCGGGGATATCTGGTCCATAAAAATAATGCAATGTGGATTTCCTACGGTAAGACAGGTCGCCTTGTATTCCTTCTGCTTGAAGGTAAATGGCTCATCGATCACCTCGCGGATCTCTCCTGTTACTGGAATTTCTTTAGAAAGGAAAGAGGCCTTGCCCATGTTTACACGAAATTCTGAGGCTCTGGCGTTCAGGCACTCTACCTCAATTGTTCCGGATAAAGTTTCAATGGCAAATTTTTTCTCTGTCACATACTCATTGTCCATAAGATATTTTGCAAAAATACAGACACCGTTTCCACTGATAGCTGCTTCGCTTCCATCGGAATTGAAAATGCGCATTCCCATTTTTCCATTCATCTCAACTGGGCCGTAAAGCACACCGTCTGCGCCAAGACCAAATCCACGCTGGCAAAGAAGGGCTACTTTTTTGCCCTGTAGCTGCAATTGATTTTTCTTCGCATCCAGTACCAGATAATCGTTTCCAAAGCCCTGATATTTTGTCATGATAATGCTGTCTCTCATTGTTTTCAATCCCTTTCTCACTGAATTTATATACTCACCGAAATCGTTACCGCCACTCACGGCACAGTAACCTTCAAAATCCATTTCCTGGCGAAACGCCCGAGGCTTTGGATTTTCTTTCCTAAAACGCATCTTATATATCCAGTATATCGTTTATTTTTCCAATGTATATAGAAGAACTTGCGAAATATATTGCAAAAAATGCGGTTATTATTCTATAATAAGAACAGCTTATAATATTGCAGTCAACCAATTGTGTAATAATTGCTTCGCAGGATATTGCGGGCAGTCCCCTTATACTGCCATGCATGCCTTAATCTTTCAAGAACAGGAGCTGCTGCCTATGAACTATTTTAATGAGCCTACGGAAAAAACCGGCTATCTGGAGCAGAACTTCCGGCTTTTTCACATCAAAGATCAGACCAAACGGGAATTTTCCTACCATTACCATGATTTTCACAAGGTAATCGTCTTTCTCTCCGGAAAGGCAGCCTACCACATTGAGGGAAAATCCTACTACCTAAAGCCCTGGGACATTCTTCTTGTGAACCGTCACGCCATACACAAACCGGAGATTGACTTCTCCGTCCCCTACGAGCGCTTCGTGCTCTGGATCCGGGACGATATTGCAGCGACCGACCTGCTCCGCTGCTTCCAGAAAGCCATCGACCGAAGCTTCAACCTGATCCGCCTTGACTCTGGCACCCAGGAAAAATTAAAACAGCTTCTCTATGAATTAGAAGCTGCCCTAAAAGACGAAAAATTCGGCAGTGACCTTCTTGGCACCGCCCTTTTCACCCAGTTTATGGTATATGTAAACCGCATTTTTCTGGAGAAACAGTACATCTACGACACCCACTCCTACAGCAGCGACTCCCAGGTGGAAGAGCTTCTCCGGTACATCAACCACAACCTTACCGAAGACCTCTCCATCGAAACCCTTGCCCGGAAATACTATCTGAGCAAGTACCACATGATGCGAAAATTCAAAGACGAAACTGGCTACACCATCCACAACTACATCATCAACAAGCGTCTACTCCTGGCCCGCACCAAAATTGCCGAAGGCATTCCCGTCCTAAAAGCCGCCCAGTTAAGTGGTTTCTCCGACTACACCACCTTCTCCCGCGCCTACAAGAAGCAGTTCGGAGCTGCGCCCAGCCAGACAATATAGTTGCTATTTTGTGGGTTGAAAAGTTCGTCGAAGAGGGACGCATTCGGACAATGGG
>NZ_JAJBMO010000027.1 GCF_020537505.1 Blautia glucerasea
AGGGCTAAGATATTTGTTGAGTTTGTGGCGATGATACTGCGCTGTAAGATGTATATAAAGCTGAAAGAAGAGATGAAAAACCTGGAAAAGAAACCGAATTATATGACAGTTCCAGTAGCCTTAAAGGAACTTGAAAAGATAGAAATGGTGCGTCAACTGGATAATGTATACAGACTGGATCATGCAGTAACAGCTAATCAGAAAACAATATTAAATGCGTTTGGTCTGGATGCGAATCACATAAAATACTATGCATCCGAGTTAAGTAAAGAATTAAAAAAGGCGGAATAGAGAGGAGAAAAAGATGGCACGAACAAGAAAAACAAGCAGGGAAGCCCTGGATGAAAAGATTAAAAGAGCGGAAGCGGATGTAATCGCAGCGAAGAAAAGATATGACCATGCAACTGCAGTTTTGAAAGAGCTGTTGGACAAGCGGGATGCGATAAGGAAGGATGAAATCCTGTCAGCAATCGTAAAGAGCGGACGGTCTTATGACAAGAATGCACCACAGCTGCGGCTGTGGTGCGAGTTTTAGGCGGAAAATTTCTGGAAGTTCACAGGCATGTGAACGTCTCGGAATCACAGAACCCAACATTGGGGTCAGACACCTGGTGCTAGATTGTAAACGAGAGATGACCAAATTATGAATAAAAATTCGAATAATGTTGAATGGTGTCGAATTTGGTAGGGAGACACATTAGAACAACTTGTTTTGATGCGCTTAGAAGAACCAACGAATATATTTGACAGAGTATCAAGAATATTTGGATAAAGATGACCGATGGCTTTGACGTTCAGTCTGCACTATCGGTTAGTTTAAGTCCAGTTGCCTCGTGATTTAAAAAAAGGAATAGCATTTTGCATGTATACCGTGTATAATAAATATCAAAAATGGAGGTGTGCCATATGTATAGTGATCGTGTAGCGCTTTACAAACAATTGGAAGAGGTTTTTGATAGTAAAATTTTGGTGTATATCACAAGCGATCGCCCAAACATGAGTGCACAAATCGCACCTGATGTCATAGATTATTTTATCGATCATCTTGATAAAATCGGGCCATGTAATAAGATTTCGTTGGTTCTTTATACACGAGGTGGTGACACTTCCGCAGCGCGTAATATTGTTAATTTGCTGCGTATGTATTGTGATATATTACAGGTGATTGTTCCACATAAGGCCCATAGTTCTGGAACAATTATTAGTCTTGGTGCTAATGAAGTGGTTATGACAAAACAAGCCACTCTCGGTCCAATTGATCCAAGCTTGCATACGGCGTTGAATCCACAAGTACCTGATGGAAGCTTGTTCCCTGTAAGCGTTGAAGCTGTTAAGGGATATTTGGAATTTGCGAAGAACGAACTGTCTATCACAGACAATGCATCCCTTGCCAGTATTTTTGAAAAATTATCAGATTTTGTTCATCCATTGGTTCTTGGAGAAGTTTATCGTTCAAAGGCGCAGATTCAAATGATGGCTGAACAGCTGATACAGAATCAGGTCACTGATCCGGATAAAATAAAAAAGATTATAGCGTTCTTATGTAGTGAATCTGGCAGCCATGATTATACAATCAATCGTCGAGAGGCTCAAAACGAATTGGGTCTTAATGTCAAAAAACCATCGCCCGAGCAATATGAACTCATAAAAAAGCTCTATGACGATATCAATGATGAATTACTTTTTAGTAAACCGTTTATGCTAACAGAAGTTAACGGTGCATATACCGTTAGACGCTGCTTGCTTGAAAGTGTAGTTGGTGGTTCAGATTATTTTTCTACAGAAGGTGTTGTAGTAAGAGCGTCTATGCCGGATGGTCAAATTGCAATTCAAAATAGAGTGAATTTTGAGGGATGGCGACACGACCGTTCTTCGGATGATGATAACTTAGCAATAACAGATGGAGAGGAGACAATCATTTATGAAAGAGGTGCAGATTACCAAACTTAATTCAGCAGTAACAACCTCCGATAGTGCTTATCGCTCTTATGTAACTTCTGCAATTTCCACGGATACGCAGCGATACGTCATTGTCGATTCCGATGAAATGCCCAATATTAATATGGAGGAAACAGGTAAGTATTCGGTTTTTGATATTGCCAATTGGTTCCTTTTGAAGGGCGAAATGACTCAGAAAAAACTACAAAAGCTGTGTTACTATGCCCAGGCATGGTGTTATGCTCTTAAGGGTTATCGCTTAGAAGATACAGATTATCAGGCGTGGGTTCACGGTCCGGTTTCACCAGCATTGTGGGAACGCTTTAAGTCTTTTGGATATGATCCTATAAGAATCGGGGGATCTGTAAAAGTGAAATTAGATGCTGCTGACGAAGATCTTCTTGAAGATGTTTGGGATACCTATGGAGATAATACCGGAAACGCCCTTGAAGCATTGACTCACCGCGAGCTGCCATGGATGGAAGCGCGACGAGGATATGAGCCAGATGAGAGGTGTACAGTTGTTATTTCTCCAATTACAATGGCCTCTTATTATAAGTCGATTTATGTAGGCGATTAAGAATGGCAAAATTAACTCAGAAGCAAAATAGAGAGGTTCCTTTTGAATTATGCTTTAAATATCCACTGGAGAATGGATATTCGTTCAAGGAATTAACGCCAGAAAACGTCAAACAGTTTCAGGCATTTTTAAATAAAGTTTCTCAAATGACAGTAACGCAAGTGGATCGTGCTTTTTCGAGAAAACCAGATACCGATGACACCTACAGGGGCATGCAGGTGTATCACTATGAGGTGACAGAGGTTTTTAGAATACACGTGGTGATTGAAGCTGGTTACTATAAGATTATTCGATTGGATCCTCGACATAAAGTACACCGAAGTTAATACAAGCCATTACAGTAGGAGATGTGCGTGTATGTTTTCGTTAAATGGAATTGTATATGCCAGTGAAAAGACAGAAAATATTCAAGTAGTATCAGCGAAACCATTAGATGATATGATGATTCTTACATTTTCTACAGGTGAGCAGCGACTTTTTGATGCTACTATTTTAACAGGAGAAGCATTTGCTCCGTTGTCGGATGAAAACATTTTTAAAAACTATAAAGTGGTAGCTGGAGTTGTTACATGGCTGGATGAAGAGATTGATTGTGCACCAGAGTATATGTACACAAATAGTTATGAGTATCCTTCTTTAAAGTCTGTCGTTTGAAAAACTGTGCGTTTACTTGATCCGTGAAGTGCATTGAGGTCAGAACGTAAGTGCCTCAAAACACTATATAAGGCAGATTTATTTTCAGATCTGTGATGGGAGACCAGCTATGGGAAAATGTGGCTTTGTTGCCTCATGTAGTAAATATAAGAGTGTTTGTAAAAGTTCTATAAACGCAGCAAGTGGGATAGACAGGAACATGAAAATTATGGTATCATGATTAAACAAAAGTTGAAAATAGACTCCAAAACTTTATTATATTTTTCATGGCGATATATGGGGGGAAGAACTTAAGATATGATTACAATTACAGAAAATTTTAATGATTGTATAGGATGAAAGGATACTATCATTGCGTGTTTGAAAATTGGAAGATTTGGAAATGCGTGTGATAGTATTTTTTTATAAGCACTAGGAAAACTTCACAAGGCAGGCGGTAGAGAACGGAGAACTGGAAAATGAAAATCGGGGAAAAAATTATAGAAGAAATAGAAGCGTTGTATGAGTTGTATGGCTTTTCAAAAGTTAAGCAGTCGGATGACTATGTAGTTTTTACTTATAGCAATGGCTATTTTTATAATGCAGAAATTATTAAATTTAATAACCAGATTGAAGAGACAAAACTAAAAAGAGAATTTGAAGAAGCTGGTTACTCAGTGAGAATCATTGAATATGTGTCATTGGAAAAAACACATGAATTATTATTCAATGGATTTTTCGCTGTGAAAAATATTAATGACCGCTTATTAAAAGATTATGAACTTTTTGGCGAGTTGCAGTCCAAAAAGTTGCTAGGGGCTACCTATGAATATGTTGAACCAAAGTGTAATTGGAATTGTGAGGGAGAACAAAAGGATTTAATTTTCGGAATTTATGAGCAGATTCAAAAACCAGGAGCACAATTGATTATTTTGGAGGCGGCTGCTGGATATGGAAAAACCTGTACGTCATACGAACTTATTAAAATGATTGCAGATAACTGTACGGATAATTTTGCCCCTATTTTTACAGAATTATCGAAGAATAGAAAAGCAGCGCTTTTTCGGTATGTATTACTGGATGAAATTGATAGAAAATTTACATCGCTGTCATCAGAACTTGTTATTTCGGAGATTAGAAACGGAAAAGTGCCACTTATAATTGATGGCTTTGATGAATTGATCTCAAGATCAAATAAAAACATGTCTGATCCTAATAGTGTGGAGGATGATTCACAAACAATGCTGGATACAATTGCAGAGTTGTTTGAGCCGGGGTGCCAGACTAAGGTTGTTTTAACTTCCAGGAAAAGTGCAATATTTACAGGTGATATTTTCGAAGAATGGAAAGATAAGCATTTACCGAAATGTAATGTAACCAGAGTTTCTATTGATGAACCTACAGTTTCTGATTGGATTGGATTTGAAAAAACAGAATATTTGGAAAAGCATGGAATTCCCTTTGCCAGTATTATTAATCCTATATTATTGGCTTTTATGAGAAGCATGGAAATGGATAAGTTTGAAGAGACATGTAGTAATGTTGAAAATGTGATTTCTTATTATTTTAATTCTTTGCTGGAAAGAGAAAGAGAGAGGCAATCGTTACAACTGACTGTTAAAGAGCAATATAGAATTATGGAGCAAATTGCTAAGGATTTTGTTGAGTTTGAGATTATTGCAGAGGAAATTTCTTTTATAAGAGATTTGTTTATTGAGATTATTCATGACAATTATAAATCATACAGGGACCGATATGTAGCAATTGAAGAACGTCCTACAGAAGAGGAGTTTGCAACAAAACTTGCTGGACATGCATTATTAAACAGAATTTCACCACAGAAGAATCAAATTGGTTTTATTAATGATTTTATATTTGGAATATTGATAGGTGATTGTATTCTAGAAGATGATTCTATTTTGGAAGAAATGGATGGCAAATATATTGATATTGCCTGTACGGCGTATGCCAGCCGCTCTGATGAGAAAAAAAATGAATTGTTAGAGAAAGTTTTACCGCAGATAGATAGGCTAAATTATGAACAACAGTTAGATACGGAAATTAAATTAGCAAATACAATTCAGCGTAATTATGAGAGCCATTATTTTTCAAATCGAAGCTTTCAAGATGTTTTCTTTGATGGATCATATGGTTTCAAAAGATGTACTTTTCGTAACTGTCTGTTTAAGGAGAGCATATTTGTAACGAGAGCTTTTGAAGAATGCTCGTTTTACGATTGTAAATTCTACGATATTGAAGTAATACGTGATACGACAACAAATCGGAAACTGATTTTTTCTGCTAATTGTGTTGGACATGAGAAATTAATGAAAGAATCAGCATATGAAGAGGCAAATATTGTTACTGATAATTATGAACAAATTGTATTGAAAATGTATTGGAGAAAAGGAAATCGATTTTCAAGAGGACGTCTTCCAGAAATGTTTTTATTAAGAACTCCGAATGAAGAGACAAGGATGGGGATTGCGAATGCCCTTGAAAGCTTGAAACATAAAAATCTGCTGTATAAAGAGGGGCATTATTGGTTTGTAAACACGGAAAAGATAAAGGAAATTAAGGAAATACTGGAGATAGCAGGATGAATGATAAATTTGATGATATGAGTAGAAATATAGATAGTATATCTATTTCTGTAATAAAGCCACTTGAAATTCAAATAAGAAATTATTTGGATAAATGTGGACTGTTTTATAAAGTATTTTCAAGAATTAAAGGTTCAAAATCGGTCTGCGATAAATTGGAAAATAGGGCAAAAAAGAACATTCAGAATTACAAAATGCAAGATCTGGTTGGAATACGAATTGTTTTGTATTTCAAAAGTGATATCAAGCTGTGTGAGAAATTGATAAAGCAGCATTTTAATGTTTTAAACATTTCAAGGGATGAAGAATTAACAGATAAGTTTTGCCCGCAGCGAATAAACTATGTATGTAAATTGCCACCAGATGTAGAAGAAAATTTTGATTCAGTCATTTGGACTTATCCAATTGATAAATCATTTGAAATTCAGATCCGGACCATTTTCTCAGAAGGATGGCATGAAATAGAACATGATTTTCGATATAAGTGTTTGCCAGATTGGGAAAATAATGAGGATCTTAGCCGAACACTGAATGGTATTTTTGCTACTTTGGATAATTGTGACTGGGCTATTTCAAGTCTGCTAACAGAGGTAGCATATAGACATTATAAGTCCGGAGAATGGATTCCAATGTTAAAAAACACATTTCGAATCCGTATTTTAGATGATGTGGGAATGGATGAAATATTAAAATACTTTGGAGAAAACAAAGAAGTTGCGAAAGCATTTTTTAGGATTGAAAGAGAAGATTTTCTAGTATGGTTGTCGGATATAAATACAAAAATGAAAATACCGTTGCAACTTAAAAATGTAGTGTTATTGGCAAATTTGTATTCTATTAATGACTCGTATTTAAAAGAAATTACGCCAAAATTTATAAAGGATATTGTTTTGGAGTCAGAGAGTTAGGAGAAGAATATGGATCTCTTACATACCTTGATAATTCAGCATATCTATGGTAGCATAAGTGAAGAATCCTGATAATCAGGAGGGATGCTTATGAATGAGCAGTTGTTGAAAATGAATGGATTATCGGTGGAAATTTTGGATGTGTTGTCATTTGAGTCACATCTGGGAATTCCATTGAAGAAGAATTTACACTATTTTGATAAAGAGAAATTAATTGCTGAATTGATTGCGATGACTGAGTGGCTTGATGAACAGGAAATCCTTTCAGGTATTGCGTTAGATTATAGAATCAAGAGTTTGGATTCTATACTTTTAAAGTATAACCGTTACTATCCGGATCATCAAACGCGGAAAGTATTTAATGACATTTTAGGTTTCAGGGCTTTTTGTGATAGCTATGATCAGATATTGGAAGAAAAGTTTTCGCAGTTCCGAATTGCTGATATAACGAATGGAAAAGCGTTTGATGATGGCTATAGAGGTGTTCATGTGTACTATCAGAAAAGCGGAAGACATTATCCTATAGAAATCCAGTTTAATACGTTGTTTGATAGACAGTTGAATAACTGGCTTCACGATTATCTGTATAAGAAAAATTATCCGACAGAGATGGGAAAAGTAATGCGCGGTAAGTATGAAAGTGGATTGATTCGCAATGAGCATGAATTTAAGGAGGTGTTGAAGAATGTGTTATCTGGTAGCGAAAGATCGTAATGAGCATGGTTGTTATGCGCTGAAAACAACTCATGGAAAGCATCTGGTAGAATTAAAAAGGGAACTGAATCGAGCTGTTGGCTATAAGGGAGTACAGCTTGTAACAATTAGCAGACCAACAGCATATGGCGAGTATGCACCCTATCATTTTGTGGATACAGAACAGGAGTTTCAGACACTTGTAAAAGGGCTTCGTCCATTAGTGACTTCTAGAGAAAGTTCCACCTAAGATATTAGGGGCAGACACAAACGGAGTCTTATACACACTGGTGGAAAGTGCCAGAGCCAATGATCTGGATGTCTATGAGTATCTGAAACACCTGCTCATAGAGATGCTCAACAATCATCATCTGGAAAATCCATCGGTCATTGACCGGCTTCTGCCCTGGGCAAAGGAGCTGCCAGAACAGTGCAGGATGAAGCGAAATAGAAAAAAGTGCCTCAAACAATAATGTAGGCATTATAGCAGAGATACTGCTATTTTGCACTACGCTATATTTTGAGGCACTTACTGTTAAGATAAGGAGAACTCCTTGGATTGGACAGAAGTGAAATGCATTTAAGTAGTGGTGAACAAAATTTTATATCGTTAGCTTTTGCGCTCCTTCTTGCAAGAAATTCAGAAAAAGAATTTGTGGTGTTGGATGATCCGATATCTAGCTTTGATTCAGTATATAAAAATAAAATAGCCTTTTGCATTATAAAATTTCTCGAGAATAAAAAACAAATAATTTTGACTCATAACACGGATTTGATCCGGTTGTTAAATGTTCAACTGAAGGATTGCTTTAACCTATATATTTTAAATAATGTGGATGGTGGTCGAAATGGATTTTTGCCAGTGAAAAGAGATGAAAAAGAAATACTAATTAGTTTATCTAATTTGGTGGAACTTTTTCAAAATAAAAATGGAAAATTAGCAACGATAATTCACGATAAAAGACTTTTCTTAATGGCAATGATTCCTTTCTTGCGAGGATATATCCATATTATGAAAGATCCAGAGGATTTATATGGACAACTTTCTAGATTAATGCATGGGTTTGAAAATGGATCACTTGATATAGCAGATATTTATAATAAGACATTTGGATATGAGGTAGAACCTACAGAAATAATCTCAGTTTCGGATATATTAAATGTTTCAACTTCTAGGCTTGATATTATTGATGCAGAAGAGTATCCGCTCTTGGCAGATACATTGATACAAACATTAATTTATTATCATACACGTATGAAAGTTGAGTACGAACTTGTGGATATTTTTAATATACCTCATCCAGAAGGACAAGTTCTCTTGTTAACAGATATTATTCAAAAAGCATTTAAACCTGCAGCGGGAGCGACACAAGAAGAAAAGGATAAGGCGAGAAATAATAGGGTATTTTTTACTTCGAGAAAAACTTTATTGAACGAGTTTAATCATTTTGAAGGTAATATGAATATTTTCCAACCTGCAATAGATATAACTGAAGCTGCTCTGCAAAAAGAAGTTACGGATATTGAAAATAAGTTGATACAATTACGAGCTGAGTATACATTATAATGTAGAGCAAAAATATAGAATATTTAAGGCTGTTATAAATATTTAAAATGAATCGGAAAGAGCGTTTTTAATGAGCGATAGAACAAATAAACCTATGATGACATCAGAGCATCTAGTTGTTAAAATGAGAGATGAAAAGGGAATTACATTTAAGTATGTTACGGAAGAAAAAGCAGAAGTATATTTGAGAGATAGTAAACGGTAGAACCCAAGTACCTTGAAAAATGATACGGCCGCTTTTAGCAGCCGTATCATTTTTCCTCTGCCTTCTTAGGCTTTCGGATATGCTCCGGTAGTGTTTTTGACTCGGGAAGAAGCTCTTCGAGAAAATCTGTATTTCTATCGTCTGTATGTTTTGGAATCTCCGTCAGCAGATATTCAAAATAATCAAAGGGCTTTAGATTATTGGCTTTTGCGGTTTCTGCAATACTGTAAATGATTGCGGAACTGGCAGCTCCGTTGACCGTATCGATCATTTCCCAGTTCTTACGGTTATGTGCTTAAGAACATACCGTAAAAACTGGCTGTTCTGTGACACACCAAACGGAGCCCAGGCCAGCGCTATCGTGTACACAATGGTAGAAATGGCAAAAGCCAATGGAGTAAACGTCTATCGCTATCTTACCTATCTGCTGGAGAAACTGCCTGATGATAGGATGAGTGATGATGAATTAGAACTTCTGGCGCCATGGAACGAAACTGTCAAAGCTGAGATCGAACGTCGTGCAAACGAATCAAATCAATCATATGTGAATTGTCAAGGTGCTCCGGCTACTGAAAAGTAGTCGGGGATTTTTCTATCATACCTAAAAATTAAGCGCTTACGTTCTTAGAAATGAACGGGGAGTATTTGATAATATTTAAAGTAAGAAGGTAGTAATTATATGAATAAAAAGGAATTATATTCATTTTTTTCCTATTGTGAAAAAATTTCGGACTCTAGAAATTATGCAGCATATACAGAATCTGATCCTATATGGACAGGACAACGGGAGGCATTATATGCTAACGGGATCATACCAGGATTATATCGCGAAAAGGATGAGAAATTATTTTCTTTAATTTCACAACCTTGTGATCATAAGGAACTAATTAGGTTACTCAGTATTGAAGTGAAGGAATACAACAATTCAGAATTAACGAGGCTGGCTCAAAAGTATGGAACGTTTAGGGTACTGTCGGAAGTTAAGGAACCGTTGCTTAAGTGGGTTGCAGATTATAATTATTTGTTAGCATTTCCTATGTACAGGTCAAAGGAAGATATGCTTGCAAGTTCTGCTCCAGAACGAGTTCTTTCCTATGTATATGTCTACTTGGCGTATAATTTATATAGAAAAAAAAACGAAATGAAAAATTGTTATTCAGGGGAACAGCCGAATACAGAGGCTTTATATAAGAATGTTTTTGATAAGTCATCTGAATTCAGAGCATGGGGATTGTTGCCTGTGGATGAAATAAGAAAATTTGATTCACAAAATGATCCAGTACGGCTTTATGATTCGAGTTTGGATAAAACTATATTCTTGAATATGCCAAGACCATTAGCAGGAGTTTTGGATGAGCTATATAAGAAGCATTATATAGGAAATTTTGCAATTCGTTCGTGTGATTTCTATATATATGATGGTGTAAATTGTATGGGTAGTTTACTTGAGGCATTAGAAAAAGGAAGGATTTTTTCGTGGGATTTTGAAAAACTTCCAGATGTTACAAGACTTTATAGTGCAGAGTATGAAGACTGCCTTTGGATTAAAGTAGAAGGTTCCGATATAACCTTTGAAGAACTGTGCAAGGATTTCCATGAAGACGGGGAATTTGTTGTCACACAGATGATTCATTTGCAGCATGTAGGTAATACGATTACACATCTTGACCATGAATATATTTTCTACGATTTAGAAAACTATGACGAGAGAATATATAATGTCGGTGTTAAAGGAGAGGGCAGAAAAAGAGTTAAAACTTTTAAGATTGATCGTTCAACTATACCAATGGATTATCAATGCAAAATGTACAAAGATGATAAAGAGGTCTTAGTGCCTTTTATATTCTTTGTGTTGAACAATTACTTTGAACATAAGGAGTTATTGGAAGAATATTTTCATGATATATTAAGAATATAAATACGTTTACAAATTGTGCAAGCATTGGGGGCTGACCCGTGCGCCCCTTGGGGAACTGGACAGGCAGTTTTGGCAGCGAAGAAGCTGCTGAATACTCCGTTTATTGTGATTAATGCAGATGATTATTACGGAAAAGAGGGCTTCAGAGCTGTTCATGAATATCTGGTAAACGGTGGGAAATCCTGTATGGCTGGTTTTGTGCTGAAAAATACGTTGTCTGATAATGGCGGTGTAACTCGTGGTATCTGCAAAATGGATGAGCAGAATAACCTGACTGAGGTTGTGGAAACAAAGAATATTGTTAAGACTGCAGAGGGTGTAGTTCTGGATACAGATTCTCTTGTTTCTATGAATATGTGGGGATTAACACCAGACTTCCTGGAGATATTGGAAACTGGTTTTGCCCGTTTTTTTGAAAAAGAAGTTCCAGCGGATCCGTTGAAAGCTGAGTATCTGATTCCGACTTTTATCGGAGAATTACTGGCTGAAGGAAAAATGGATGTGAAAGTGCTGCGTACCAATGATACCTGGTATGGAATGACTTATAAGGAGGATGTCATGGCTGTCAGGGACAGCTTTAAAGAAATGTTTGAAAAGGGAATATATAAGGCAGATTTGTTTTAGGATCTGTGATATACTGGAGCCATGGGAAATCACCGTGGCTTTATGTTTTATATTACGGGAGAAGGGAATATTGTGGAGGCTGGAGATATAGAGTCTGCTTGGCTGAAAAACTGAAATAAAACATATCAAAAACTAAGAAAAGGAGAACGACAAAAATGGAAGAAGTAGAGAAATTCTTAAAAGAAGCTGAAACATATTACCTGGCAACGGTCGAGGGCGACCAGCCGAGAGTGCGCCCGTTTGGCACAGCGCATATTTTTGAAGGCAAGCTGTACATCCAGACTGGTAAGAAGAAGGATGTTTCCAAGCAGCTGCACGCAAACCCGAAAGCAGAGTTGTGTGCATTCAAAGGCGACGAGTGGATTCGCGTTGCGGGCGAGTTGGTAGAAGATGATCGTGTAGAAGCGAGAGAATCTATGCTGGATGCCTATCCGAGTTTGAAGAAAATGTATGCTGCAGATGATGGCAATACTGAGGTGTTCTACTTCAAGAATGGTGTGGCTACCATCAGTTCGTTTACCCATGAGCCGAAAGTAATCAAGTTTTGATAATGTTGCCGTGTGTGTTTCGGGCTCTGAGCTGAGTCCGAAACACACACGGCATATTTTGAATACCGACATATAGTTTATAACGAAAATAAAAGAAATGGAGCGTGACAACAGTGAATTTATCAAAAATACATCATATTGCAATCATCGTATCTGACTATGAAGCCGCTAAGGATTTTTATGTAAACAAACTGGGGTTCTCTGTTATAAGAGAAAACTATCGCCCAGAGCGTAAGGACTGGAAGCTGGATCTTCGTGTCAATGAACACACAGAGCTGGAGATTTTCGCTGAAGAAAATCCACCGAAGCGTGTGAACCGTCCAGAAGCCTGTGGGCTACGTCATCTTGCGTTCTGCGTAGACAGTGTAGAGCAGACGGTGAGGGAGCTGGCAGAAGTTGGGATTGAATGTGAGTCAATCCGTGTGGATGATTATACCGGTAAGAAGATGACATTCTTCCACGACCCGGATGGACTGCCGCTGGAACTCCATGAGTAAAGAGGTGGACAAAATGATATTCCGTAAGGCAGAAAAAGAGGATTTTTACAAAATCAGATCCCTGTACTGGAACTTGATTGACCAGGAGCAGAATGATCCGTCATTCCCACATTGGAAGAAGGGAATCCACCCATCTGGTGAGATGATACAGAACAGCATTGATACAGGACAACTGTATCCGTACAAAGAGCTGGCAAGTCAGTCAGACTTCGACCGATTCTAATGGTTCGACTTATTTTACTTGACTATGAAGACCATCTGATTTATTATACTCGTAAAAAGTAACTTACGAGTTACTAACTTACGAGTATAATTATTGGAGGTGGGCGAATGAGTCAATTCTATTGCCGTGAGGATGAACTTCGGAAACTGAATAAACGGTACGCTGGTGATAAGTTTGAGTGTATTGTCATCTACGGCAGACGGCGTGTTGGTAAAACTGCATTGATCAATGAGTTCTGTAAAGATAAACCTACCATTTTCTTTTCTGCATTGAACACGACAGGAAAGGAAAATCTGGAGGCTCTCTCAAAGTCAATCATGAGTTTTGAGCGGCCAGATATGGAATCTGCACCGGAGTTCAGGTCTTATGATGCTGCCCTGGATGAATTGACAGTACTTTCAAAGGAAAAAAGAATCGTCTTTGTTATTGATGAGTATCCATATCTTGCAAAAGCGAAGCAGTCTATTTCAGCGATGTTGCAGCATATCATCGACCACAAATGGACGGAGTCCAAGATGTACCTGATTCTTTGCGGTTCCTCTATGAGCTTCATGGAGAGTCAGGTACTTGGCAAGGAAAGTCCATTGTATGGCAGACGAACCGGTCAGTTTAAGATTGAGCCGCTGGACTATAAGGAAACAGCTGTGTTTCACCCGAATCTGTCCGCAGAGGACAATTCCCTGATTTATGGAATCACGGGAGGAGTTCCACACTATATCAACAAGTTGGATGTGAAGGATAGTGTGGATGAGGCTCTGCTGGATAATTTCTTTGACCGCTCCAGCTATCTGTATGAGGAACCGGGAAATCTGCTGAAGCATGAACTTCGGGAGCCGGCCATTTATAATGCAATCATCAAAGCGATTGCAGAGGGAGCTTCCCGAATGAATGACATCAAGATGAAAGTCGGCGAGGAGAACTCAATCGTATCGAAGTATCTGAAAACGCTGATTGACCTTGGTATTGCCAAAAAGGAAACCCCGATTACAGAAAAAACGGGTAAGAAAACCATTTATTTGTTGGCAGATAACTTCTTCCGGTTTTGGTATCGGTTTGTGCCAATCAATATGAGTGTTATTGACTCTGGCAGGATTGCAAAGACCTATCCACACGCTGTAAAGCAGTATCTTCCGGATTATATGGGGCTGATTTTTGAGAAGATGTGTCAGGATTATCTGCTTTATTATTCGGATAGCCTCCCTATTGAGCTGAGTGAAATCGGTCAGTGGTGGGGTACAGACTCGAAGAAGAAAAAGCAAATACAGATTGATATTGTCGGAACTCCTGTTGAGGGTAAGGACTATATCATTGGTTCGTGTAAGTACAGAAATGAGAAAATTGGCGTGGATGAACTCGACTTGATTCGGGATTATGCCTCAGTTTTCGGAAAAGGTAACAACTATCACTACTATATTTTCTCGAAAGGCGGATTCACAGAGGGACTTCTTCAGGCACAAGAGCGAGGTGAAGTTCGGCTGATAACGCTGGAAGACCTTTACAAGTAAGAATTCATAAACACGCATAAAATTATTGAGTTTAACTTTAGCGAACTGTGCCGAATGAAACATAAAACACACTCTAGAGTAAGCCCTTAAATGCCTGATTGTATACGAGGATAACATTATGAAGATAAACGATAAAGAATTTCGGGATTGGACTAAGGAAGATATAAAAGTTCTCATTGAAAACGATGTTTTTAGAGAGAACAATTCCATAGACTATAAAGTCAATTTTGCTATGCTTGAATGTGCTGATAAAAATTTAAAAAAGAAAAAGCAAGCAGAATTTAGAAATGATATCTGTTCTTTCGCAAATTCAGACGGCGGATATATCTTTTTTGGAATTAGTGAAGTTTCAGGGATGGCTAAGGATTTGATTGGAATTACAATATCAGATCCGGATCATTTTGAGCTGGATCGTAGAAATGAATTACAAGCTATTCAGCCAGTAACTCCAGATGTTGATTTTTCTTTTATTCCATTGTATGAAGATAAATATATTGTGGTTCTTCATATTCACAGAGGCTATTATAAACCATATATTACAGAAGAAAAAGAGGGAGAATTTCATTTTTATATAAGGAGAGGAAATAGAAAACAGCCAATGTCTTATTCTGAGATGAGAAATGATTTTTTGAATGCTGTAATGTTGTCAGAAGATATTAAGAAATTCAGAGAAGAACGATTAAATGAATATATGGTGGAAGAGGCAACTCCTTTTGCATTGTTGCATATAATTCCAGCTACATTTAAAAATCAAATGGATTATATCCCAATGTTTGAATTGTTCAAACAAGGAAAATTGAACTTTGATAAACTGTATAATAGTTTGATTAGAGGGCAAGCTGTTCCTAATGTGGATGGAGTGTATTTTCCAGATTATTCTGAACTATATAATTTTGAGCAGTTGCAAATATTTAACAGTGGCGTTGTTGAATTGAGATTAGATTTGTCTACACGAATGATAAATGGTGAAATATATCTGATGACAGTTGAATTATTTGATGAATTAAGAAAACTGATATCAGATACAGCTGAGCTATATAAAAATCTGGGACGTTCAACTACAATGTATATTGGCGTAACTATAGTTGGCAGCAAAGGCTATTGGAATTATATTCCAAGTGCTTTAGACGCACCTACTCAGGTTGATCGCAATAAAATTATGTGTATTCCAATAGAAATACGTAATATTTTGGATGTGCAACAAGTCGAAGAGGGCATTGGGAATTGCATTAGGGCGACAAAATACTCTCTTGGGATAAAGAATTAGCTGTCGAGGAACATTACAGCAAGTGAAGAATTTCCTTTTGCAAGCAAAATTGTTATTGTATCCTGATGAAGTTGGAAAAACTTTGCGAAAAATGTATGAAGCAGGAGAAATTCGAAATGAAAATGAATTTGAGGAGGCATTAAAAAATGTGCTATCTAATTGCCAAAAATAAGAATGTACATGGCTGCATTGCATTAAAGACTCGACATGGAAGTCATTTGGTTGAAATGAAAAGAAGAATGAATCAGCAAGTGGCTTCGAAAGGAGTTCAGGTGGTAACAATTAGTCGTCCTAGAGAACAAAAAATGGAGTGAAATGACAGCATTTTGGAAGAACTCTGCCAGTCTTTTGGAGGCAACCCTGGATATGGATGAAGAAGCCATTGTAGAAAGTATGCCTTGTATGATATTGAGGATATGCACCACAGCTGCGGCTGTGGTGCGAGTTTTAGGCGGAAAATTACTGGAAGTTCACAAAAAGAACTGTTCATCCCTAAGGGAAATTGTGGTATAAAAAGTTATAGGTACTTATAGGAAAAATATCACGGAACTGTATTGCTTATTGCTACGTATTGCGGTAATATAAGTTTATAAGCGGAGGTGATTGTATGTTTAAAGTAAATCCATATAGACCAGGTGCTGGTTTAATGCCAGTATATATTGCTGGACGAGATGAAGACATTCAGAACGTAAGTCAAATGTTTGATGCGTTAACTATGGATATACCTACTCAATCAATTATTTTTAGTGGTTTGCGCGGCGTTGGAAAAACTGTTTTAATAAATAAGCTGCAAAGTATTGCAGAAGAAAAAGGTATTTTTTGTAAGCATATTGAAATTGAGGAGAGAAATGACTTTATTTCACAGATTGCTGAATGTTCTCAGGCATTTTTAAGAACAGTAAGTGCAAAAGAAAAATTTAAACATTTAATACAGAAGCCATTAGAGGCAATAAAGTCCTTAGTTGTTTCTTTTAACCCAGAAGATAATTCATTTTCTTTATCAATGCAGGATAGGGAATTGTATGTGTCAAATAATTTAACGCAAACACTTACTGAAGTATTTTCAACAATCGGAGAAACCGCACAAAAAACGGAAACGCCAATTTGTTTCTTTATAGATGAAATTCAGTATATGAAGCAAAACCAGCTAGGATCTTTGATCGCTGCATTGCATAGAGCAAATCAGTTAGGTTATCCAATTATGATTATAGGTGCAGGATTGCCTAAAATATATAAAATGCTTTCTGATGAAAAATCTTATTCCGAAAGATTGTTTATGTATAAAAAAATCGATTCATTGACGGATGAGCAATCAGAAAAAGCAATTGAAGAGCCAGCAAAAAAATTCAATATAATATATGCACATGAAGCCACAAACAAAATAGTAGAAATTACAAAAGGGTATCCTTTTTTTATTCAACAGTTATGCAAAATTGTGTACGATAAAACAAATAAAGATGTCATAGAATTGTCTGATGTAGAAAATTGTATAGATGAATTTTTATCATCTCTGGACGAAGGATTCTTTAAATCAAGATATGAAAGATGTGCAGAAAGTGATAAAAAATTTATTTTTGCAATGGTAGAATGTGGTGAATTACCATGTACGATATCAAATGTTGCACACAATCTTAATAAAACAGTTGGATCTATTTCAACAACAAGAGCACAGTTAATTAGCAAGGGAATTATATATCCTGTAAGATATAAAGAACTTGATTTTACGGTTCCAGAATTTTCAGGATATATACAAAGACTGGAAGAATATAAACAGTGGTGTATATCAAAGTAGAATCAAACAGTAACTCTCTGTGAGCTTTCAGAAAACATCCCAATAAAATTATTGAGCACCAAAAGTTTTCATGGTGTCATTATCAAAGAGAAAATAGTGATAACGTGATATCTATAAATACAGATGAAGGAGAATGTATAGTGGGGAGAGTTAGATGGATTCATTTTTCTGATTTGCACTTGGGAAATGATAAAGCAACAGAAACACGTCTTATGAGGCGTGAATTGCCAGAATATATTGCTGGATTGAATCGAAATTTTGACTATGCGTTTTGCACAGGTGATATTAAAGAGTGGAATGGCTGCTATACAGATGCCTGCGTGGAGTATTTAAAATCGATATGTAAAGCTGGAATGGTGCCTTTGACACGGTTATTTATAGTTCCAGGAAATCATGACGTTAAAGTTACAAATTCCGAAAGAAAAGAGCTTATAGATAAATTAACTGATTGGAATAGTTCATATTACACTCCGGCTGAGGGAAATATTTCAGAATCTGATATTAGAATCCTAAAAGAAGGGGAAACTGATTTCATAAATTTTATCAGAAAACTGCTTGGAACAGAACGTGCAGAGATGTACACAAAACCGCATTTTGTGGTTAAGACAGCGCAGTTTAATATTCTACATGTGGATTCAACTTTGACTTACGGTCAGGGAAGAAATCGTGACTTCGTAATTGGATCAGGTGCACTGTTAGATGCATTGGACGAATGTGCTCCAAACAAGCCAACAATTCTTCTTACACATTATTCGTTTGATTTTTTGACACAGCAGGAGCGAAACGAGGTTGAAAAATTGTTGGAAAGTACAGATGTGCAGCTATGGTTGGCAGGTCATGAACATGAAAATCTGATTCGCAGGCAGCGTGAAAAGTTCTGGGAATGCCAAAGTGGAAACCTTGCACTTCAATATGGGGCAAGATCTTGTTTCCTTACTGGAGAACTTGATTTAGATACAGGAGAAGGGATTCTTGAAGTTCATGCCTGGTATGAGAAAAAAGGCTGGGCATTGTATCCCTTTGCACGAACAGGATCGGAAAATGATCAAATTTACCCTTTCGTATTAAGGCTTCCGGGAATTAAAAGAGAAAAGAATGTATCACCAGAGCTTTTTAATGCTCGTGAAGCCTGTTATCAGCTTTCCCAGGAGGGAAATCTTTTTGATGGTGTCAAAGTGAACAACCTGCTTTTTACAGATTTGGAATGGAATGGCCGGACATATATAAATAATAATACAGAAACTCCGTTGACGACGCTTATGAGGGAATTATGGACTTACAAAAATGAACATCCGGAAGTATCCTGTAATGCACTGATTCTTGGCGACGGCGGCATGGGCAAGAGTACTATGATGTATCAAGAGTGCAGAAGATTGCTTGAGGATGGAAAACTGGCAGTATATGTGTCACTGCAGGCGCGAGAGGGATTTGGAAATGAAAGAATATTAGATTATGTCTTAAAGTGTATATATAAGGAAATAGATGAACGCTCTAAGAGCCGTTTTGTTTCATTAACATGTTCCAGACATTTGCATCCAGATGTCACATTATTTATTGATGGATTTAACGAATTAACAGGCTCTGGTGCACAGAGATATGTTGCGGAAATTAAGAAATTATCACAGCAGCAGGGAATTCAGCTTGTAATATCTTCACGGCTTGATTTTTTGAGAGATTATGGACTTAGTCATTTTTGGATGATTCATACCTGTGATCTTAGAGAAGAGCAATATCGTGGCCTTTTTGATGAAAAAGAGTGGAATAATATTGTGGCGCATAAGAATCTAAGGATTCTTCTCCGAAACCCAATGATGGCACTTTTGTATGCATGTACCTGTCCGGTTGTAAGTAAGCATCTGGACCTGGATTATTTAGACTGGAAAATGCCAATAACGAATGTGGTTGATCTGATCCATGATTATTACTTATCGCAAATTGCAATTTTGTTAGATAGGGAAATGGTCAGTGGGAATGATGTAGTTGATAGCTATTTAATAATTAAGAGAGTTCTTCCACAGCTTGGATATGAATTGGAACGGAAAAATACTACAGTTTGGGGAGAGGATGATTTTGAGCGTGCGTTGAGTAATGCAGTTGCGGAGACAAATGCATGGATAGGTGAAAGCTGTGATGTAGCTGTAATACGAAAGATAAGAAGAAAATTTCGTATTCAGAGTGCAGAAATTTCAGAAGATAAAGCGTACAATCTCATAGTAACAGAACTATGTCTTTTAAAAGCTGGCTCAGGAAGAGTTTCATTTTCACATCAGGTTTTCCGCGATTATCTTTCCGCAGCTTATTTGTACGATTGTCTTAGAAATAATATTAGAACAGAAAGACGGTGGCATGAAGAAAAAATTCATCGTGGTGTTATGGGTTATCTTCGCTATATGCATGAGGAACCGCTGTGGGGAGAAAATGGAATTGCAAACCAGTATCTTTCCGGATATAGAGAAAAGGAAAGGCCTGCTGCGGATAATTTTGTTGCAAACATTGTGAATTGTTGGTTAAGTGAAGAAATTGGAGAGCGTGATCTATCCGGAATTGATTTACGGGGAATTCCTTTAGCGGATCATTTAAAAAGTAAATTCACAGGAAAGATTAATATAAATAATGCATGGGTTGACCGGCAGACTTTTATTAATGACAAGCATCATGATTGCATTATAGATATAAGCTTTTCTCACGATGGAAGGACAATGGCCGCAATTTCTAAAAATGGAATTGTGTCAGTTGTCAATTTATCAACTCAGAGTCAAATGATCGTGGGAGAACTGGGAAGCCTTAAATCAGCGGTTATTGGCTATAATACAGATGATTTTCTGATTATAAAATATGATGGAAAGACGGTGAAATGGCCAACGATTGCTTATGACATTATAGAAAATTGTAGCTTTGATGAAGTGGTTTATGTTGATTCCATTACAGAAGAAATGAAGGAGAAGGTGAATGAGCTTAAAAAGAGGCTGAGCGAATCGGATTTGTTAGGGCCATGTGTGAAACAATCTGAGGACGGCAGATACTTAGGAATTGGGTATGAGAGCGGTTTTCTGCAAATTTGGGATGTACAGACGCAGGAGTGCATTGGAGAATTGTCATTGAGCGATACACAAATATCTACAGTGTCATTTACTCCGGACGGAACAATTGCAGCATTAGGATCTGGCGGTAAAATCGTTCAAGTATGGGATGTTGTAAAACGCAAATATCTTCATACATTGTATTTTAAATACCGGGTAAGTAATGTTAGTTTTCCAGGAAATGAGCATATCTTAGAGTGCCAATTTTCAAATGGAACATACAGAAAAGTGAATATTGATGATGGAAGAGTGGGTCCGGAGACGCAGCATGGTGGAACCCGGTTTGTTTCTCAAAGGTTACTAAAAAGACTAGGAAGGCAAAAAGCAGACAAGATAGAGTCTGCACAAAATGGAAACGCAATCATCTTGTTGGAAAATGGAAATGCATACACATGGGATGAAAAATTACAAAGACTAAATTTTTGCCCCGGCCATATGGGAAAAGTTACAGCCATTGCAATGTGCGGTGCTGATAATCGATTTGCAGCAAGTTACTCGCAGGAAAGATATCGGGCCAATCGGAATGACAAAACTCGCAGAGATATTTTGGATGGACAGAAGGTAGTACGGGTCCGAATTGTGAAAACGGGACAGTGCCAGTGGCGATTGCCTACTCGTGGAAGATCGATAAAAAAATTACAGTTTTTTACAGCAAATCGGATTATTTTGGCTGGACTGGCAACAAATGGTGACATTTTGTTATGGGAATTGATTAATAAAATGGTATATGGGAAAGAGCGGGGCGAATGGAAAGCAGTAGAAGTTGTTCGGAATAATCAGACGGAACCGATGGAATGTGCAGTGACAAAGGATAGAAAAACATTTATAAGTGCGTATATAGATGGGAGTCTTGTAATCCGGTCCTTTTCCGGGCAGTGTGAAGACGATGGAGTGATAAGCACATTTCCTGGAATTGATGCAAGCGTATTTGAATGGGAAGACTTGAAATGCGATGACGATATAAAAAAGACTCTGAGGAGTTATCTTCAGAAATGAGAAGAAATTTGCTATTGATATTTTACAGGAAAAATACACTTCATAAGGATTTGATAGAAAATGATTTTTGATGTATTACATTATAATTACGCTGACCGAATCGGCAATCTACAGGCGGAAGCTGTTGGTGTAGTAAAGGGAGAAAGATATCGGGAAGAATTCATGCTTTTCAGAAAGAGATTTGTAATCCTTTTTGACATCAGATGCAATAATAATGATGTCTGTGGTGTGTAATAATGGCAGGTTGTATTATTTGATAAAAACGGATACATTTGACAGGTATGCTGCTTTAAATTACTATGATAAAATATACGAAAAAACAGAAAACGGAAGTGTTCGGGAGTTTCTAAGAACCTGTGGTTCAATAGGGTTGAAATTTATTTATGGAGGTGAATGATACATGATTAAGAGAAATTTTATTCAACCAACGAATGAAGAAATCAGAGAAAGAGAAAAAATGTATGAAGAAGCTGCTTCGCTTGGAATTGATCTTATGGGATACGATGACTCTGATCATTCATCGACGAAGAGACAAGATAGAAGAAAAGCGGTTGTATTACTTGGAATGGGAAAAGCTGTGCCAAAAGAGTTAAAAGAACGTTTGATGAATGATACATTGAAACATAATAGACAGAAAAATAAAATGTAAATTTTCTGAAATTTAGATAATCAAAGCTATTGAAACTTTGATTGGGCATCGAAAGTTTTAATTATCTGGCGCATTGATTATTAGGGGGCGGTTCTTGATGGACTGTCCCCTAAAGTACTTTTTCTTGTATGTTATGAAGCTTTTTAGAGGTACACGGTACTAGCTATTTACCGTGTACTTTGTAGTGTAGAAATGAGGGAATATAAATGGAATATTATTTTACATATTTTATAGTGTTCAAAAGTAATGAAAATGGTTTTAGTGGACCTATAGTTTTGTTTAGAAATTTAGAATCGGTAAAAAAGAATACTAATGGGACGATGCATCTGTTAGATGATGATTTGAATGGAACATTAGGTGCAATAGAGTATATAATGCATTTGCCTAGAAATGTATTTGATGTATATGATTTAGATGAAGAATTTATGGCATCATCATATGATACACCGCATCAAATTGTTCTTGTTCCAGATTATGTACTTGTTAATTTGAAGATAGATAATATTGCCCCCACTATGTTCATTTTAACTGAAGATTGCAGTAAAGATATAAAAAACAACTGTGAGAAAAGAAAACCATTGCTAGGAACATACTATACTCATGAGTTAAACCGAGAATTAATCAAAAAGCAGTGGGAAAAAATTTGGCTGTCAAAAAGAACAAATGATTTTGAATTTGAGGCAGTTAAGGATATTAACATTCACTTTAGGTTAGAAGGAGAAAAACTAAAAGCATTACCGGCTCTTTACATTAGCCGACAATTTGGAAAAGCAAATGATTTACTGTTTGAGATATTCAATTGTAGTGAGATAGAAAAAAAGTGTATTGACATACAATGGAAAAACATATCGCATCTTAACGCCTTGATTTCAATGAAAAAAAAAGGCATAACTTGTTGGGATGATAAAGTATATGACGATGAGATTGTTAAACAAAGGTATAAATTTGATATTAGTGTCGTGATAACTTTCCCCGGTATTCCTAAATCACAAAAAAAGTATGGCTTATCTGTCAATATATTATCTGAAAATGAAAAACGAGCTATTAGGATAATGGGAGTGCATAGAGCAATTGCACGTGGTGGAATTTTAATGGAATTATCATGCGCAAAAGAAGAACTGTATAAAAAATATGGAGAACTTGAACAAAGATGCAAGAATGGAACAAATAATAAATATGTTTGGAAGACATTTAGCGATTTAGGAAAGCTACTTGGTAGTTGTTTTAATAGTTTTCAAATAGAAGTTCTAAAAAGAGCAAAAGATATTACTATATTTTCTGATTTTCCAATAGGATTAGCAATTTTAGAAAATGATGAAGTTCCATTGCAATGTTATAAAAGTATTTCTTATAGACCGTTGACCCCATTAACTAGACAATTGCAATTGGAATTACTTAAAAAAAACCAAGTTTATTTAGGAAAAAAGTGTAAAGTTGCTATAGCGGAATGCATTATCAATAATGATGAAAATAAATATGTATATCTAATGAGCAATTTTGTGCGTAGTACATTGATTGACATGGAAAAAAAATATGAAGGTTTCTCAGTTACCTATCAACAAACTTATAGTGTTGAAAGTATACTTGAATTTATTAAGAACAATCAGGACGCAGATATATTATACATTTCAGCTCATGGATATTATAATATCAAACAAAATATGGCTGGAATAATGGTTGGTGAAGAATTTTGGATGGCTTCTGAGGATATCAATGTACCTCCGATAGTAATCTTAAGTGCGTGTCATTCTAGTCCAAGAGGAATGGGGGCTGTTAACATAGCAGATATGTTTATTCGTAATGGGGCTATTTCGGTTTTAGGAACATTTATTCCAGTAAATGCACATAGAAATTTGATTCTAATGACAAGATTGTTTACATATATTGTTGAGGCTCAACAAAAAAGTAGACAATATAAGACATTAAGTGACGCATGGTGTGGAGTAGTTGCGACAAATGCTATACATGAATTAATGTCTGAATCAAAAAGTTTTAATAAGTGGATGCATGATACAAATAGTAAAGGAAAGCCGAGAATAATTGAATTTCAATTAGAAAGGTGTGTTGGAAAGTTACGGTCAACACATATTTACTCAGATACTATAAAAATCATTAAAGAAATGTTAGCGGAAGAAGGTATGGAAGGAAGGTTTGGAAATATACTCAATACACGAGATTTTTTTCCAGAATCATTCTTTTATCAATTTATTGGGTATCCAGAAAATATTTTTTTATATAATGATATTTTTGAAGAATCGTACAGCAACCTATTTTAATGATTTTCATTTACGTGGATAAGATAATCAATGTCTTAATAGATTCAGATTTGCCGAACTGACAAGACACAGAAAACTATATAAGAATAATCAACAGGCAGATGGTCTTATAATGAGGATAATCAAAGTTTTGACACTGCCCTGAAAGTCCTAGAGGTAATGCTAATGAAAAATAAGAAGTCGTTTTTTTATCAATACGGGACAGAAATCATTTTTATAATGACGCTGTTTCTTGTATTAATTGATATGGAAATTAATCCAGAAAATATATTGGCTGGATTTTGGATGAATACTAAAATATCTAATAAGATAGTTATTGTTACAATGCTAATTGGGTGTGGAGTAATGGTACATTTGGGAAGAGCACGTTTGAAAAAATGGATGATGGAATACGCGACCCTGATATTAATAATTCAATTCACCGCATCTCTTCCATTCTTAGGGCATAAGGTATTATTCTTTAATGATTCTACCATTAAAGAAGCTGATCTTTTGTCTTTTTATGGAGCTTATTTAAGCTTTGTTGGTGCGTTATCATTAGGCTTTTTCTTATATAAAAGAGAGGAAAAAATTTCATGTGGAGAAGGGATAAGAGAAGCTGCATTTTTAGAAGAAGGAATGGAAGAAATTTCAAAAAAGTTTATGAATATAGAGTATTATGCTAAGAACGGAATTACGTTACCAATGATTCCACAATGGGAGATGTATTACAACAGTTTGGCAAAACATATAGGATATCAAGGTGCTGCTTTATATATGGAATTAGTGCACTTTTTTGAAACTATAAGTAAATTAAATAGTGCTATTGAAACTAGGTCTGTAGAAGATGTAAGAATAATATATGAAGCATTTTTACAGTATGAATACTATAATTGTGGAGCGTATAATTACATAGAAGCAAAAGGTGCATTGAATGCAATTTCTAATGGTAAATTTGAATTAAAGACTTGGATTGATGATGAACTGGATATAATACGTGAATTAGAAGAAAAATATTATGATGTTGTAGAATGGTGGATCTATAATTATATGGCTATACATCAGATTGATGAGTGTAAACTTGTAATCATTGAGAAGGAATTGGTAGATGAGCTTCTTAAAAATTTAGAAATAGAAAGATGGATTAAATGTGAATGTGAAAAAAGAAGAATTGTTTTTGTTGTGGAGAATATTTCTTATGATATGTCTGTTAAATCTTCAATTTTAAATTATTCCAGTGGAACATATAGTAGGAAAGATTAATAAAATGGAGAAATTTAATATATTTACTGTAGGAGTATTGTGATTTTTGTCGAGTTTAGTCGTATATATTATAAATAATCTGAGATGTATTGTAATGCAAATGGAAGGAAAAACTATTTTAAGTGACTATTTGTTAAACGGCTATGTTGAGTTTGATAAAGCCGTGTTTTTATTTGAATTAAAATCTGGAACGTTGGGGATTGGAGCAAAGCAGCAGACACCTGATGTTGCGCAGATTAATATATTTTATAGGAGAAACATAGAAAAAGCATATAAGCAATTTTTTGTTATATGAGAGTATGCCTTCGAACACACAAATGATAATTTCTTCATTACCAGAGTTATTTGAGGGAGATTCAAATTGTTATGTTATGACAATAGAAGAACTGGAAATATTTTTGACTACATATAAGAAGGATAGAGTTAAATTCGATAATATTGTAAGTAAGCTCATTAAAAATGAAAACGGAACTAGACATTATAATAGTGGTTTTGAAGTGTTACGGGAAAATCAAGCACTAGAAATTCATTTTTTGATGTAATGACGAAAGTTAATCCTTAATTTATAGAGAATACGAGGGGGAAAACATGAATAGTATTATTGCTTGGTGCAATGAAAATCAAGGTTTTTTTTCAGCTGTATTATGTACATTAACAATTTTGACAAGCTTGTTAACGGTATTGTTTACTTGGAAAGTCGGTAAAATGCCGTATAAAAAGAAATTGGCTGTAATGATAGGCTATTGGGGGAGTGATGAGACTGGGCATAATTTAAGAATTTCAATTGCCAATGTTGGAAGAATTCCAATTTACATTAAGAATGTAGAAGTAAAAAGTAATAAAAATGATTTATTAGGGGTTATGGCAACAGGAGATTTGGATAAAAATTTTTTAATTATAACACCGAATGAAATAATAGCTAATGAAATTAGGGTAGAGAATAAAAGAAATGTTTTTAATAAATATGGAATTGATTTAAACGGACATATAAAAATAGTGATAACGGATCTGGAGGGGGAAAAGTATATCTTTACTAAGGGGTGGCCGGTTGGATAGAAATGCAGAAGGATACAGCATGATAATAAAATCAGGTTACTTAGCGTTTCGTCAGTTTAATATTGATAAATATGAAGTTGCGATTAATATAATAGAGTTAATTAAAAGTGTATATCAGGCAGAAATAACGCCCTGCTGTGAGATATATTATGGTTTCTAGAGAGTATGAAACTTTTTCTGTAAAATAAAGTGGAGAGAAGGGAGCAAAATATGAGTGCTGGTATTTGCATAATGAATAAGCAGGCAATAGCAATGGCAGCTGATAGTGCTGTTATGATAGGAAATCATGAGGCGATACATAATTCTGCGAATAAATTATTTTCGCTTTCCCGAATTGCACCAGTAGGATTAATAATTTACGCAAATTCTACTTTAATGAATGTTCCGGTAGAGATTATTGTTAAGGAGTATAAAAGAAACCTTGGTGATAAAACATTTCCTCATTTGAAAGACTATGTGGATGATTTCTTGGAATATATCCAAAATAATTCAGATCTTTTTAGATTTAAGATAAATGAAGATGATTATGTAATGAGTCTTTTCAGTAATTTGATGTGTGGTTTATTGGGAGACTATAGAAACTATATGGAGGCGAAAGAGAAAGAACTAGAAAGAATGTTAACAGATGAAGAAAAAAGTGAAGTGGGTGAACGGGCATACTTGGGTACAATTATGTATGTGGCTTCATTACCTCCATGTGTAGATAATGGTTTTACAGGATACATAAAAAATAAGTATTTGGGGCAGTTTAGAAAATTATTTCAAATGAAATTGGAATATAGTTGGCTTACCGATAGCCAAGTTAATGCTCTATGTGAAAAGTCATGTGAATTGTTTGATACAATTTTTGATAGAAATAATTATGTTGGAATTGCAATAGCTGGATATGGAGAAGAGGAAATTTATCCTCATATGAGGCATCTTCATATAAGTGGGTGTATTAATGGTAGGCTAAGATATTATGAGCTTGAAACAGTAGAAATTTGTGAAAATAATCCAGCATCGGTGATTCCATTAGCACAAACAGATGTTATGCAAACTTTTTTATTTGGAATTAATGACAGATTTTTAAGAGATTTATCACAAGAACTTCCAAGACAAATTGCTAAATGTATGGAAAATATTGATGACAGTTGTTTTGTCCCAGGAAAGAAGAGTATAGTTTACGATCAGATTAATTCACTTACTGAAGACATTTTGAAACATACGACAGAAATTGGAATCGAAGATTATATGAAACCGATTATTTTGTCTGTTTCCAGTTTACCCATTGAAGAATTAGGGCTGTTAGCTGAATCTATGATTAATATAACATCTCTTCGAAGAAAAGTGGCATTGGATCAGAACATTGGTACAGTTGGAGGACCAATTGATGTTTCTATTATCACAAAAAGTGATGGATTTATTTGGCTAAAACGGAAGCACTATTTTGACAGAAAATATAATCCACAATATTACTATTCCCATTATGGCAGAATGGGAGAAAGTGGAAATGAGGAAGAAAAAGTATGAAGAGCATTTTTGCAGTAATGAGGTATATATTAATAAGATTAATCGAGAAATGAGTTCTTTGCTTAAATCTTTTGGATTTGATGTAACGATTACCATGGCATCACTAATTTCGAATGGTTGGACAGGACAAAACAATATGTTAAGTGCAGTGGGTGCATTATATGGTATTGGAAGCGGAATGAAGGATACGTTAAAATTAGTTAGTGGTGTCAGGACTAACCCTGGGTTCTTTCTCTGGAAGTTGAGTAAAAGAAAATGAGAAATTCGAAATGAAAATGAATTTGAGGAGGCATTGAAAAATGTGCTATCTAATTGCCAAAAATAAGAATGTACATGGCTGCATTGCAATAAAGACTCGACATGGAAGTCATTTGGTTGAAATGAAAAGAAGAATGAATCAGCAAGTGGCTTCGAAAGGAGTTCAGTTGGTAACAATTAGTCGCCCTACTGCATATGGTGAGTATGCTCCATATACATTTATAGAGGATGAAAAGGAATTTGAAAAACTGGTTCAAAAGATGGGATAAATGTAGGTAAAGCTTGCACCACAGCTTGTGCGAATAATACCAATGTAAGAATTTATAAACACGCATAAAATTATTGAGACCAAAAAGTTTTCATGGTATCATTATTAATAGAAAATAGTGATACTGTGAAAACTTTTTTATATAGGAGCGTATTCGAGATGGGAAGATTTGTGAATCCGGACAACAGTGCTTTTCAGGTTGCATTGAATTCCAGAATTTATGTGGATAAAACTGGTATGATCGAATATATGAATCGCGTTCTGGATACTACAGATGCGTATATTTGCAACAGCCGCCCCAGGAGATTTGGGAAATCCTATGCGGCGAATATGCTTGCAAAAAAATACCATCAGAATTACGAAAAGGTCAAAAGGTGGTATGATGATTATCTCCTAAATGAGCATCAATATATAATCCGCGGGCGGTTGTGGGAGTTATGCTGAATGGCGAATTTAAGAACTACTGGTCAGAGACTGCTTCTTACGAGACAATCGTGCCGTTGATCAATATGGATTTTGATGGCTTGAAGTCCGCTGTTATCGAAATGTTGTCAGGCGATGAAGTGAAAGTGAATATGGCAACTTTTAAAAATGATACGGTAAATATACAGAGCCGTGATGAGGTTCTTACGTATATGATCCATCTTGGCTATTTGGGATACGATCAGAATCGAAGAACCGCATTTATTCCAAATGAAGAAATTCGGCAGGAACTTACGCTTGCTGTAGAGAACAAAAAATGGAGTGAAATGACAGCATTTTGGAAGAACTCTGCCAGTCTTTTGGAGGCAACCCTGGATATGGATGAAGAAGCCATTGTAGAAAGTATAGAAAAGATTCACACTCAGTATGCATCTGGAATCCAGTACAATGACGAAAATTCCCTAAGTAGTGTACTTACGATTGCATACCTAAGCTCCATGCAGTATTATTTCAAACCCGTCCGCGAGTTTCCGACTGGTCGTGGTTTTGCTGATTTTGTATATATACCGAAACCAGAATACAAAGCTGATTATCCAGCGCTTGTAGTAGAATTGAAATGGAATAAGAATGCGAAAACGGCTCTTCAACAGATTTACGAGAAAAAATATCCGGAGTCTATTGCAGAATATACTGGGGAGATTTTGCTGGTTGGGATTAATTATGATAAAAAGACAAAGAAATATGAATGTGTGATAGAAGAGTACCAGAAATAGAGGGAGGCGTTCAAACATGAAAAACTATCGTGCAGAATTAACTGGTGTGTTTGGTGATCCGGTGGATGATAATCCTACGGGTGTAGTGGAGGAGGCTGCGTTTGCGGCGAAGGATTTGAATTATCGGTATCTGACCGTTAAGGTGCTGCCGGAAGATCTGGGAAAGGCTATGGATAGTGTGCGGATCTTTGGCATGAAGGGGATCAATCTGACTATGCCGCATAAGATTAAGGTGCTTCCTTATCTGGATGAGCTTAGCCCTGCGGCGAAGATCATTGGAGCTGTGAATACGGTTATCCAGAAAGATGGGAAATTATATGGCGAGAATACAGATGGAAAAGGTTTTGTAACTGCATTAAAGAATTCAGGAGAGACGCTGGAAGGCAAAAAGGTGACCATTCTTGGCGCAGGTGGTGCAGCCAGGGCGATTGCTGTGGAGTGTGCGTTAAACGGAGCTGTCCATATTAATATTATTAACAGAAGTGCTGAAAAAGGGGAAGAACTGGCATCTCTCATCCAGTCGGAGACGGACAGCAGTGCACAGTATCTTACCTGGGAGAGCAGCATGAAAATCCCGGCGGATACACAGATTCTGATAAATGCCACTTCAATTGGATTCTCCCCAAATGTAACAGACAAGCCAGATATCGATTATTCCACCATAACAAATCAGATGTGTGTATGTGATGTTATATTTAATCCAGCCGAGACCATTTTCCTCAAGACAGCCGCCGCGAACGGCGCAAAAATCGTCACCGGCCTTGGAATGCTGGTACAGCAGGCTGCACTGAACTTCACCCTCTGGACAGGCGTGGAGGCACCGGTTGATGTGATGGAGGAAGCGTTGAAGAGGGAATTTGAGTAAAAATGGGCTGCTTTTATGGCGAAAAATTTTGCCAGGATGAAATTTTTATGAATAAAAGGACGTGATACCTCTTGAAAACAGAAACAAATTACGAAACAGTCCATTTTAATTATTCAGACCGAATCGGCAATCTACAGGCGGAAGCTGTTGGTGTAGTAAAGGGAGAAAAGCATTTTCCTATATACGAAGGAAATGTGATCTTTAAGCCCCTGAGCAAATCCAAGCCTTTTTCCACTCCGCTTTTTGCCTATGCGGAGGTGTTCTGGTCTGGGATCATAGAGGAATATTTTATGGCTGTGCCCAGATATCAGCTGGCTTTTTGCCATGGTTATGAGGTGGAGTCTGCGAAGTATTATGATTATGGGACGGCGGTTCCCATGATTTACCAGGAAGGGGAGCAGCTATTGAATCTCCTGGAGTTTTTCAGAAAATATCCGGACGAGAAGGTGGATATTGATCAGTATGAGAATTATTGTATGATGTTTTATGATTACACAGAGATTCTGGAGGCCGCCTATTTTCAGAAGCATAAGGAGATGGCGGGACAGCTTGTGATGCAGATCCTGGTTTCAGTGCTGAAGGGCGATCAGAATTATCATTATGAAAATATCGCCTTTGTTTGTGACCAAAATGGAGAAATCCTGCGTTTGGCACCCATGATCGATCATGAATTTTCCACTTACTTTATGTTCCCGGACAATTCTGTGCAGCATATGTACTGGTACAGTGAGCTGATCCGTTCCATAGGAGGGCAGGAAGTACAGGATTATGAGTATGATTATCTGAAAAATCCAAAGGAACGTCAGATGATGGAAAAAAGCGCTGTATGTCTGCATAAGAATCTGACTTATATGAAAGCGTATTTTCCGGAGGTTACCAGGGAGTTTCTGGAAAAACTAGACCATCTGGAGCGGGATATGGAAGAGAATCCTTCCGCTTTTTATTTACAGGAGAATCAGGAATATCCCGCCATAGCCAATTCTTATGCTTATATGGCAGGAAAGGCAAGATACAAGGATCATGACGAGGAGCAGGCAAAGCTTCTGGAGGAGAAGTACGCCGGGAAAGTGAAGCAGATTGATTTCGAAGAACTGAATGTTCAGCTGATAAAGGAAATTAGAGGGATTATACGGCTGCTGAAGCTGACTCTTTCAGAAGATGATCAAAAAATCCAACAGAAGTTTTCTGATGAACAGGAGCTGTTACTGGAAAAACTTCACCAGAACTGCACAGAGGAAGCTCTCTGGTCTGCAGTGGTAGCCTTCCAGAACTACCCTTTCTATACCGCCTCCGGCCTCCCATTCCAGTACAAGCTGAAAATCGGCAAAAACGGAACCTACAACAAAGAGCTCCTTATTGACCGCCGCGAGAACAGTAAGACACTGTCCTGGAGCAGTGTGAGAATGGCATTTGAAAATTGCCAGAAAATATCGGGGATAGTGAAGCGACCAAAGGCGTTAGGGGATATTAGAGGAATTTCCTATATTTATCCGCTGTTCTGGAAATTTGGTTTGATCGAGGTGCCGGAAGAGACGGCGAGGAAAATGAGTTATGAAAGATAGATCTAAAAGGAAAGCTTTAAGGGAATTTTGAGAAAATTAAAAAACTCACTATGAGAGAAAAACTCTGACAAATGATAATTCATAAGAAGATCATTTGTCAGAGTTTTTATATTAGCAGAATCTTTCTTTTACACGCAAATATCCAGTTCCACCAGCTATCTGCATGTAAAAATTAATAGCAATTTATGAAAAACAACCTATATTACTGCAACTTTTTCCCCTGCTCAAATTTCGGCTCGCAGGTCAGCTCTACGCCCAGCCTGCGGAAGGAAAGGATATCTACGGAAGACAGCATAACAGAAGTATGTGCCTGGCAGCCTTTCAGCTTCGGAATCTGCTCCAGGGCAAGGCGTGCGTCCGGATTGGTGGCAGCACTGATGGAAAGTGCGATCATGGTCTCATCCATATGAAGACGCGGGTTCCTGCTTCCAAGATAATCTGTCTTCAGCTCCTGGATCGGATGAATGGCATCCGGGGAGATCACATGCTTGCTGTGGTCAATTCCAGCCAGCTCTTTCAGTACGTTCAGAAGGAGAGCAGAAGAGGCACCAAGAAGATCAGAGGTTTTGCCAGTGATGATTCTTCCATCATCCAGTTCCATGGCAGCAGCCGGAGCACCGGTAGCGTTCTCTCTCTCAAGGGCAGCCGGAACCACTTTACGGTCCTCCAGAGCTGCATGAGCCTGTTTCAGAAGAAGCTCGATCTTGTAAACCTCTTCCTCTGTGCCAGTACCAGTCATGAGAGCGTCCATGCTCTTATAATATCTGCGGATGATCTCCTGGCGGGAAGCTTCCTGGCAGACCTCATCATCCACGATACAGTTTCCAGCCATATTTACGCCCATGTCTGTAGGGGATTTGTATGGGCATTCGCCCATGATCTTCTCAAACATAGCCTGTACAACCGGGAAAATTTCCACGTCGCGGTTATAGTTGACGGTAGTTTCGCCATAAGCCTCCAGGTGGAATGGATCAATCATATTGACATCATTCAGGTCAGCAGTAGCGGCCTCATAAGCCAGGTTTACCGGGTGCTTCAGCGGGATATTCCAGATCGGGAAGGTTTCGAATTTGGCGTAGCCTGCGCTGACACCTCGCTTATATTCATGATAAAGCTGGGAAAGACAGGTAGCCATTTTTCCGCTTCCTGGTCCTGGTGCGGTGATGACAACCAGCGGGCGGGTGGTTTCGATATAATCATTCCTGCCGTATCCCTCGTCACTTACGATCAGGGAAGTGTTGCTTGGATAACCTGGGATATTGTAAAGTACGTAAACCTTGATTCCAAGCTTCTCCAGACGCTTCTTAAAGGCGTCTGCGCTGTCCTGTCCGGAGTAACGTGTGATGCAGACACTTCCTACATAAAGTCCCCTGCTGGTAAACTCGTTCATCAGACGGAGCACATCCTCGTCATAGGTGATGCCAAGGTCGCCGCGGACCTTATTTTTCTCAATGTCAGGTGCACCGATTACGATTACGATCTCAGCCTGGTCAGAAAGCTGCATCAGCATGCGGAGTTTGCTGTCTGGCTCAAAACCTGGAAGAACACGGGAAGCATGGTAGTCGTCAAACAGCTTGCCTCCAAATTCCAGATAAAGCTTGTTGTCAAATTTGCTGATTCGCTCACGAATGTGCTCGGACTGCATTTTCAGATACTTGTCATTATCGAATCCAATTTTTTTCATTCTGCCTTTCCTCTCTCTTTCTCTGGGCTATTCTTCACTATGCTGGCGAAAAATATCTGATGGGATATTTGCTGCGCATAGTGATCTTTGGTTCCTCATCCATTATGTTATATTTTGTCTGTAAAAAAGTACGACAAAAAAGTATGCAGCAGATGCGATTGGTATCCGCCGCGAAAAAACCATGTTCCTAGTATACTACAGTTCGCGCCGTAAAAAAAGTATCTATTTGCCCTCAAATGTAAATTTTTTTGACCTTTTTTTCTCAAAAATTCAGAGGGTTTTCACAATATCCAGGTTGATTTATTTATGGTTCTTCTTTATAATAAAAAAGATAGTAAGGAGGAACGAAATGGATAATAATCTGGATAACAATCAAGGCGGCCGACGCCCTGATAAAGGGGATCCAAGGAGAAATCAGGATCCGAACCGCAATAAGAAAAATCATCAGTCCATTCTGGCTTTTCTGATATGTCTTTTGGTTACTCTGGTGTGTTTCAGCCTGTTTACCAATATGCTGCAGGATAATTCCAGTGAGATTACGTATGATAAGTTCATTGATATGGTGAATAATGATGAAGTGAAATCTGTTACACTTCAGTCCGATACACTGACCATCGTGCCCAAGAAGCAGGTGAATCCTTATCAGGAGATCAGTTATTACACCAATCTGACAGAAGATGAGACTGCCCTTACCAAACGGCTGGAAGGAACGGGCATTATTTTCAAATCTGAGCCGCCGGATGCTTTCGGGGAATTTATGGCAATGATGCTCAGCGTGCTTTTGCCGTCCGTACTTCTGTTTGTACTGCTTATGTTCTTTATGCGCCGTATGAACAAAGGCGGCGGTGGCGTAATGGGCGTTGGGAAAAGCCGCGCCAAGGCTTACGTCCAGAAGGAGACCGGGATCACATTCAAGGATGTGGCTGGTCAGGACGAGGCCAAGGAGTCTTTGCAGGAGGTTGTAGAGTTTCTTCACAACCCAGGCAAATACGTGGAGATCGGTGCCAAGCTTCCCAAGGGCGCCCTGCTTGTAGGACCTCCAGGTACTGGTAAAACCCTTCTTGCCAAAGCAGTGGCAGGTGAGGCCCATGTACCGTTCTTTTCCCTTTCCGGATCAGAATTTGTGGAGATGTTCGTTGGTGTAGGTGCTTCCCGTGTCCGAGACCTTTTTGAGGAAGCTAAGAAGAATGCACCGTGTATTGTGTTTATTGATGAGATCGATGCCATTGGTAAAAGCCGTGATTCCCATTACGGCGGAGGCAATGACGAGCGTGAGCAGACCTTGAACCAGCTGCTTGCGGAGATGGATGGCTTTGATACTTCCAAGGGACTTTTGATCCTGGCAGCTACCAACCGTCCGGAGGTACTGGATCCGGCACTTCTCCGTCCAGGACGTTTTGACCGCCGTGTTATCGTAGACCGTCCGGATCTGAAGGGACGTGTTGATATTCTGAAGGTTCATGCGAAGAACGTAAGACTGGACGATACCGTTGATTTCGAGGCGATTGCCCTTGCCACATCTGGTGCGGTTGGTTCTGATCTTGCCAATATGGTCAATGAAGCAGCAATCCTGGCTATTAAGAATGGCCGTCACGCAGTTTCCCAGAAAGACCTTCAGGAATCTGTAGAGGTAGTTCTTGTTGGTAAAGAGAAGAAGGACCGTATCTTAAGCGCACAGGAGCGCCGTATCGTATCCTACCACGAGGTTGGACATGCGCTGGTAAGTGCCCTTCAGAAGGATGCAGAGCCGGTGCAGAAGATCACCATTGTGCCCCGTACCATGGGTGCACTTGGCTATGTGATGCAGGTTCCGGAGGAAGAGAAGTATCTGAACACCCAGAAGGAGCTGGAGGCCATGCTGGTTGGATACCTTGGCGGACGTGCTGCTGAGGAGATCGTTTTTGACAGCGTGACTACAGGTGCTTCCAATGATATTGAGCAGGCCACCAAGGTGGCGCGTGCTATGATCACACAGTACGGTATGTCCAAGAAATTCGGTCTTATGGGTCTTGCAACCCAGGAGAACCAGTATCTGAATGGACGTGCAGTTCTCAACTGTGGTGACAATACAGCCACAGAAGTTGACCACGAGGTGATGGAGCTGCTCCGTGTTTCCTATGAAGAAGCCAAGCGCCTGATCAGCAGCCACAGAGAGGCTCTGGACAAGATCGCAGCCTACCTGATCCGCAAGGAGACCATTACCGGTAAGGAATTTATGATCATTTTCCGCGCGGTAGAGAAAGGCCTGGAGGTCTCCGACGAGTTGGATGCTGAGGGCTTGAAAGCACTGGATGAGACTGTGAAAGCGGAGAATAAAGCGGAAGAAGAGGCAAATGCAGAAGCAGAGCCAACTGCAAACGCAGAAGCAGCAGATGGGGAAGAGACAACTGCAAATGACGAAAATGCGGAAACTGCAGAAACATCTGCGCCTACAGTCCAGGCTGCATCTGAAATGCCTGCTGAAAATTCTGAAGATACAGAAAGCCACTGAATTTAAACGTTATTGTCCACATGTAATGTTCTGCGGTTGCTGATCACAGGGGGGACATTAATATTTAAGCAAAATTTGCTTTTATAGTTTAGAGCCTGTTTGAATCAATTGACCTAAACAGATCATATAGTATAAAACATCAGAACCGGGAGACGCGTTTTCCCGGTTCTTTTCAACAAAGGAGAGTTTTTATGTTCCTGATTGAAGAAGAGCTAAAGAAGCTGCCCGGTAAGCCTGGTGTCTACATTATGCATGGTGAAAAGGACGAGATCATCTACGTTGGAAAAGCCGTCAGCCTGAAGAACCGTGTCCGCCAGTATTTCCAGAGCAGCCGCAACAAGGGCGCCAAGATCGAGCAGATGGTTACCCACATCACAAGGTTTGAGTACATTGTCACCGATTCCGAGCTGGAAGCCCTGGTGCTGGAGTGCAACCTGATCAAAGAGCACCGCCCGAAATACAACACCATGCTGAAGGATGACAAGACCTATCCTTTTATCAAAGTGACGGTAAACGAGCCATACCCCAGAGTCCTTTTTTCCCGTACCATGAAAAAGGACAAGGCAAAGTATTTCGGCCCCTACACCAGCTCCACGGCAGTAAAAGACGTGATCGAGCTGGTGCGCAGGATTTATATGGTCCGCTCCTGCAACCGCACTTTGCCCCGTGACTGCGGCAGGGACCGCCCCTGCCTGTATTATCATATGAAGCAGTGCACTGCCCCCTGCCAGGGAAATGTAAGCGAGGAAGAGTACAAGAAAAACATTACCCAGGTGCTCCATTTTCTCAACGGTAATTTCCAGGATACCATCAACCAGCTGACAGAGAAAATGATGGCAGCCTCTGAGGACATGCGTTTTGAGGATGCGGCTGGATATCGGGATCTGATCAACAGCATCAAAAGAATCGGGGAGCGCCAGAAAATCACCACCTACGGCGAAGAGGACAAGGATATTATCGCTGTTGCCATGGAGGAAAGCGAAGATCTCCGGGAGCAGGATGCTGTTGTGCAGGTATTCTTTATGCGAGGCGGCAGGCTGATCGGAAGGGATCACTTTTTCCTCCGTGTGGCAAGAGGCGATACCAAGGCGCAGGTACTGTCCAGCTTCCTGAAGCAGTTTTATGCCGGCACACCTTTTATCCCGGCAGAAATCATGATGCAGACGGAGATCGAGGATGGGGAAATAATTGAAGACTGGCTGTCTGCAAGGCGGAAGCAGCGTGTCCATATCCGTGTGCCAAAAAAAGGTACCAAGGAGAAGCTGGTGGAGCTTGCCAAGGAAAATGCCTGGATGGTCCTTTCCAAAGACAGAGAGCGGATCAAGCGGGAAGAGGGCCGTACCATTGGCGCTGTGAAGGAAATCGAGGACTGGCTGGGACTTAAGGACATTGTGCGTATGGAAGCCTACGATATTTCCAACATCAGCGGCTTCGAGTCTGTTGGTTCCATGGTGGTTTACGAAAAAGGAAAGCCCAAGCGCAGCGATTACCGTAAATTTAAGATCAAATGGGTGCAGGGACCAAACGATTATGCCAGCATGGAAGAGGTACTGACAAGGCGTTTTACCCATGAATCCAAAGGCGACTACGACAGCTTTTCCCTGCTTCCGGACCTGATCCTGATGGATGGCGGCCGCGGCCAGGTGAATATTGCCTTGAAGGTGCTGGGAGAGCTTGGCATTGACATTCCTGTATGCGGTATGGTAAAGGATGACAATCACCGCACCAGAGGTGTCTATTTCAACAACGTGGAGATCCCTATTGATACTTCAAGTGAGGGATTCCATCTGGTCACCCGGATCCAGGACGAAGCCCACAGATTTGCCATCGAGTATCACCGTTCCCTGAGAAGCAAAGAACAGGTACATTCCGTTCTGGATGACATTCCTGGAATCGGGGAGACCAGGCGGAAGGCGCTTATGAGAAGATTCCGTTCTATTGAGAATATCCGGGATGCTTCTGTGGAAGAATTAAGTCAGACGGAGTCCATGAATGTGCAGAGCGCCGAAGCTGTTTACCAGTTTTTCCATACGTCATCCGATCAGGAATCCTGATTGCAATAGGAATAGTAAGGTTTCACAAGATTCGACATTGAAGTTACGGAAAAAATTGTGTATAATACAAATAAGTGTGGGCTTTTGACAAAATAAATGGTTTCTGGATGAAACCGAAATTCTCAGAAGCTGATACTGACTTGCATAACAGCTTCCGGTATGTTTCTGTGTATAGGCAAAATATTGCAAAGCATATTGCCGTGAACAGTAACTACATTTAGCATTGGGAATGATATGCGGGAAGGACTTTATTAGAGGAAAAGGAGATAAAAGCATGAAGGGTGTACAGCTTACCAAGCTGGCGCAGGAACTGAATCTGACCAACCTGACGCCTGATATTGACCTTACAGAGATTTATGTGAAGACAGCAGAGATAAATCGTCCGGCTTTGCAGCTTACAGGATACCTGGAGCATTTTGCAAACGAGCGTGTTCAGATCATCGGATACGTTGAGTATACTTATCTGATGCAGTTAAGTGACGAGGAGCGTACATTCAAATACGAGCGCTTTATCTCCAGCAAGATCCCCTGTGTCATCTTCAGTACCATGACAAGACCGTCACAGGATATGATCGATCTTGCATACAAATACAATGTTCCTACATTTGTGACAGAGAGAACCACCTCCAGTCTGATGGCTGAGATCATCCGTTGGCTGGGCGTTCAGCTGGCACCTTGTATTTCCATTCACGGTGTGCTTGTGGATGTTTATGGCGAGGGCGTCCTGATCACAGGTGAGAGTGGAATCGGCAAGAGCGAGGCTGCCCTTGAGCTGATCAAGCGTGGTCACCGTCTTGTAAGTGATGATGTTGTAGAGCTTCGTAAGGTAAGTGATGTTACACTGGTTGGTTCTGCACCGGATATCACACGTCATTTTATTGAGCTTCGCGGTATTGGTATCATTGATGTGAAGACCTTGTTCGGTGTTGAGAGCGTTAAGGATACCCAGTCTGTAGACCTGGTTATTAAGCTGGAAGAGTGGGACCGCGACAAGGAGTATGACCGTCTGGGACTTCATGAGGAGTACACCGAGTATCTTGGAAACAAGATCGTGTGCCATTCCCTTCCGATCCGTCCTGGCCGTAATCTGGCGGTTATCGTTGAGTCAGCAGCCGTTAACCACAGACAGAAGAAGATGGGGTACAACGCAGCTGAGGAGCTGTACAAGCGTGTTCAGGCAAATATTGCAAAAAAAAGAGAAGAGTGACCGCTGCCGTAATTGCTTTTTGGAAAAAGGCTGTGGAAGCTTAATGCTTTTTAAGGCAGTTAGAGCATAGAGTAGAAAGGATGGAAATTAACAATGGGAATGTATTGTTTTGGTATTGATGTAGGCGGAACTTCCGTAAAATGCGGTCTGTTCCTTACAAACGGAACTCTGGTTGAGCAGTGGGAAATCCCTACAAGACTGGAGAATAACGGTTCTTCAATCCTTCCGGATGTTGCAGACGCAATTAAAACCAAGCTGGATGAGAGAGGAATCACAAAAGATAATGTAGACGGTGTTGGAATCGGTATTCCAGGACCGGTTAACGAGAATGGTGAGGTTCCTATGGCAGTAAACCTTCACTGGGGCTTTAAGGCCGTAGCAAGCGAATTAAGCGCCCTTACAGGACTTCCTGCAAAGGCAGCTAATGACGCCAATATCGCAGCTCTTGGAGAGGCCTGGAAGGGTGCTGCAGAGGGTGCGAAGAACGTGATCCTGGTTACACTTGGAACTGGTGTTGGCGGTGGCATTATCATCGACAGCAAGATCATTGCCGGCTTCCATGGTGCTGGCGGTGAGATTGGACATGCCTGCGTAAACCACAATGAAGTTCGTCCATGTAACTGCGGCAATCACGGATGCCTGGAGCAGTATGCATCTGCTACCGGTATTGTACGTGTGGCAAATGACATTCTGGAGGAGAGCCAGGAGGACAGCAAGATGCGCCATGTAGAGAAGCTTTCTGCAAAGAATGTCCTGGATTTCTACAAAGAGGGCGATGTGCTGGCTGTTAAGACAATGGAGACGGTTGGCGATATCCTGGGAAGCACACTTGCTGTATTCGCATGTGTTACCGATCCAGAGGCAATCGTAATCGGCGGCGGCGTATCCAAAGCTGGTAAAGCACTTACAGACTGCATTCAGAAGTATTACCAGAAATATGCATTCCCGTCCTGCAAGAGCACACCGATCATTCTTGCAAGCCTTGGAAATGATGCTGGTATTTATGGCGCAGCACGTATGGTAATTAAAGATTGATAACTACATAAAAACTATAAATATAAAAAAACTGAGACAAATCCGAATCCATGTAATTTCTTCGGTTTGTCTCAGTTTTTTTCTGGACAGAAAAATCGAAACTGCAGTCTAAACTTTACATATAAATGATTTTCAAGTGAGTATGCAGCCTAAATGAATTAATCATAATACTCAATATCATCATTTGAGCTGCCATCGCCGCCATCTGGTGCCGGTTCGTCACCACCATCGCCGCTGTTATCATCTGGGTTCTCTGGATTATCCGGGTTATCTGGATTATCTGGATTCTCCGGATCCGGAGTAGGAGTCAGGCTGTCTTCCTCATAAATTTCCATTTCCTGATCTTCACTGTAATCCTCTTCGTCGTAATCGTAGAAGTGCTGGTCACAGTAATCAGTAGGAATGGTAGCTACATCGAAGTATTCCTCAATAACCGGGCAGCCGGCTCTTGGAAGAAGTCCTGTCTCGGAGCAGACGCTGATCTGCTCAATACCTGCAGGCTGTTCGAATTCCTTGTATTCCATACCCTGGTGGATACGGCTCATAACCTTGCGCCATAATGTCTTATGGAAGTTACGTGCATCACCCTCCGGAATCTTCTGGTTGCCATCGTAGCCGGACCATACTGCACAGGTATAGTATGGAGTGTAGCCTACAAACCAAAGGTCATTGTACTCATCTGTGGTACCTGTCTTACCGGCAACCGCCATGTTATCGAGCTGGCATGCAGTACCAGTACCATTCTGTACAACATCCTTAAGAGCACTTGTAAGAAGGTAAGCGGTTGTCTCCTTGATAACAGAACGTCCGGCTGAGTTATTCTCAATGAGAACATTTCCATTGTGGTCAAGGATCTTGGTGTAGTAAACAGGCTTGATATAGTTACCGCCGTTTGCAATGGCTGCATATGCGGCACAAAGCTCAACGTTCTTAACACCGTAGGTCAGACCTCCAAGTGCGGTAGGAAGGTTGGCATCTGTGTAAACATTTCCATTGGCATCGGTATCTGCTTCTGTACCATGTGCCAGTGTGGTGAATCCAAAGTTGTCAAGGTATTTCAGGCCAAGCTTAGGAGTGACATCCTCGAAACACTGGACAGCAACGGTATTGACGGAATTACGGATGGCAGTACGGAGGGTAGTGGTACCATTGAAGTTACCGCCTGCATTATTAACTGGGGCACCATTCTCATAGGTGATCGGCTCATCCTCGTAGGTGGTAGCCAGTGTCATGCCCTTTTCATTGAGGGCAGGAGCATAGGTGGATACGATCTTAAATGTGGAACCAGGCTGACGGGTACTGTCTGTGGCACGGTTCAGGGTAAGACTGGCAGTCTTGGTTCCCCTTCCGCCAATGATCGCCTTCACATACCCGGTATGTTGGTCGATAATAGTCATTGCTGACTGAGGCTGTGGGGCAAAGCTTACACGCTCGGCAACAACAGTGCTTCCATCAGCAAGGATATTCGCTTTATAACGGTCGATATAGGTCTGTCCCTCGTCCTGGGAATCAAATAAAAGATCAAAGGATGGATCCTCATTCTGGAAGTAAAGCTTCATCATTTCCTTGCTGTAGTTTACTTCCTGTCCATCTGGCTGTTTTACAGTAAGGGCATAATCAAGAGCATACTGTACATAATCCGGATAATTGGAAGGATCGGAATATTCTTCATCTACAATATTCTGGATATCCGGATCCTGTGTGGTCATGATCTTCAGGCCGCCGCTGTACAGAAGGTTCTGTGCCTGTGTCTTGGTGTATCCCTTAATATTCATCAGGTCGTTGATAACCTGCTGGGTAAGCTCATCCTCAAAGTAAGAGTAGGTCTTGTTGGAAGCCTGTGTATTGTAAGCCTGTGCTTCCTGGATGCGGGTGTAAACATCATCATTCAGAGCCTCGTCATACTGCTCCTGGGTGATGTAATTCTGATCCAGCATGTGATCCAGAACCTCTTTACGTCTCTTCGCATTCTCCTTGGGGTTCTCGATTGGATTGTACTTGGTAGGAGCCTGGGTGATACCTGCAAGTGTGGCACACTCGGAAAGGTTCAGATCCCATACGTCTTTGTTGAAATACTGGCGTGCAGCAGCCTGTACACCGTAAGCACCGGCACCAAGGTTGATGGTGTTCAGATAGTTCTCCAGGATCACGGTCTTGTCATTGATCTTCTTCTCAATCTCAATGGCAAGGTACTGCTCCTGGAGCTTACGTGTGAATCGTTCGATCTGTGTGGACTCATTGGTCCAGTTTGTGAAGACGTTGTTCTTCAGAAGCTGCTGGGTAATGGTACTTGCACCCTCAGAAAAGCTTCCAGTGGTAAGTGCTTTTACACCGGCACGAAGAATACCTCTCACATCGATTCCATTATGTTCATAAAAACGCTCATCCTCGATAGCCACTACTGCGTGCTGCAGATCCTCTGGTATCTGTTCAATGGAAACCGGAAGTCGGTTGGCATTGGGTGCTGCCAGCTTACGGATCTGATTTCCGTTGCAGTCATAGAGGAAAGTGGCATAACCAAGAGGCATGATATCCACTTCATTTACGTCCGGCGTATTTGCAAGTATTCCGCGAATAGAACCGATTCCAAGACTGGATACTGCAACGCACAGGGCGATCAGGCCGATGAAAAGGACTCTGATAAACGAAACATGTGCTCTTTTCCCCATCATGGACGAGCGGGAAATAAGAGCATTCCGTTTCTTAGAGGCCGATTTTTTTCCGTAGTTCATGATAAACCTCCTTTATAATCCGTTCTATTATATCAAATCTCCATAAGTAAATAAACCCTAAAATCGAATATTTCTGTGAACTCTTTTATGTTTTTGAAGGGATTTTTTCCAAAATGAGCCCTGTTTATTCTGATTATAGCAAATCGTGGGAGATAAGCAGGAAAATAGATTTTCCCGTGGAAGAACCTTGGTGGATTCGGGAAGATTCTGTTTTCTGGGACTGGAAACCACAGGCGATTCATGTTACACTATGAAACACGCACTAAGATTTTGGAGGTTCCCGATATGCTGGAGAATTATAAGACAATTTACGCAGGCGGTGAGGGGGAGATCACGGAGAAAAAGTCCCGCTTTATTGCCACTGTGCGCCTGGTGGAAAAAGAAGAGGACGCACTTGCGTTTATAGAGGAAATGAAGAAGAAATACTGGGACGCCAGACATAACTGTTATGCTTATTCCATTGGAGAGCACAGGGAGTTTACCAGATGCAGTGACGACGGCGAGCCTTCAGGAACAGCAGGGCGCCCAATGCTGGATGTGATCCTGGGAGAGGATATTTATAATGTGGCTGTGGTTGTGACAAGATATTTTGGTGGTGTGCTCCTTGGCACTGGCGGTCTGGTAAGAGCCTATTCCGGCGCGGTTCAGGCTGGTCTTGGGGAAAGTACGGTGATTGAGAAGCATCATGGGATTTCCCTGGCACTGACAGCAGATTATACGGCAATCGGCAAGCTGCAGTATATTGCTGCGGAGAACCAGCTGCCCATTCTGGATACAGAGTACACCGACAGAGTGATCATGCATCTCCTGGTGCCGAATGACCAGGCAGGGCGGATCCAGAAGGTGATCACAGAAGCTACCAGCGGACGGGTGAAAATGGAGAAAGAGAAGGAACTGTATTTCGCAGATGTGAATGGTGAGACTGAAGTATTTGATCACTGAAAATCTGGCGTGATGCGCACGTGAGTAAAAAGACCCAGGAGAGTTTCATAATGTACCAATTTCCAAAAACAGATCAGAGACTGGAACATGAAGAAGCCTTCCTGAGTCCTTTATTATGATTTACGCATATTTGAAGTGTTTTGTTCTGCAAAATGCAGTATTTATCAGCATTTCTCCGGTTCCGGATACTCTGCGCCGAAGGTTTCCACTGTCATGGATTTGATTTTCTGCTCGTCAAGAGGTCTGTCACTGTAGTCTGTGTCAGTCTCTGCAATCCTGTTAACCACATCCATGCCCTCGATCACTTTACCGAAAGCAGCGTAAGCGCCGTCAAGGTGTGGTGCATTCTTGTGCATGATGAAGAACTGGCTTCCTGCGGAATCTGGATGCATTGCTCTTGCCATGGAGAGAACGCCCTCTGTATGTCTTAAATCGTTCTGCACACCGTTCTGGGCAAACTCACCCTTGATGCTGTATCCCGGGCCGCCCATTCCGGTTCCATCCGGGCATCCGCCCTGGATCATGAAACCGCAGATGACACGGTGGAAGATAAGTCCGTCATAGAAGCCCTTTTTTACAAGGCTGATAAAGTTATTTACAGTATTTGGTGCAATTTCCGGATATAACTCCGCTTTCATCACATCTCCATTATCCATGGTAATGGTAACAACTGGATTTGCCATAGTTTAATCTCCTTTTTCAAAAAGTATTGTATTTCGCTATTCGTTTTATTATAATATGCAAAGAGCAATTCTGCAAGAAAAAAGGAGTTGTAAGCTATGATAAAAGAAACTTTCAGCCCGGAAGAGACCTTTGCCTTCGGCAGATGGATCGGGGAAAATGCCCTTCCAGGGCAGGTATATACATTGGTAGGAGATCTTGGCGTGGGAAAAACGGTTTTCACCCAGGGCGTGGCAGACGGCCTTGGAATCACAGAGCCGGTAAACAGCCCTACTTTTACCATTATTCAGGAATATGAGAGTGGCCGCATGCCATTCTATCACTTCGATGTCTATCGGATCGGGGACATCGAGGAGATGGAAGAGATTGGTTATGACGACTATTTCTACGGAAATGGAATCTGCCTGATCGAGTGGGCGAATCTGATCGAAGAGATTCTGCCGGAACAGATTATTGAGATCACAATCGAGAAAGATCTGGAGAAGGGCTTCGATTACCGCAGGATTACAGTAACCGGTCTTCCAGAGTAAGGATAGCGTATAGCGTTAAATGACTGCCTGGATGTATGCTGTAATGTGAAAAGAACCAGCCAATATGTTGGCTGCTGTTAGCATCTATTAAAAAAGAATTCTCCGCGAAAGTGGGGAGGGTAAGGAGAAAAAATGAAGATTTTAGGACTTGACAGTTCAGGAATCGTCGCTTCTGTTGCAATTGTGGAGGATGAGAACCTGATCGCGGAATACACGGTGAACTATAAGAAGACACACTCCCAGACACTTCTTCCCATGCTGGACGAGCTGGCGAAGATGACAGAATTAGATCTGGACACCATTGACGCCATTGCGGTGGCAGCAGGACCAGGCTCCTTTACAGGACTTCGCATTGGTTCCGCCACAGCCAAAGGGCTTGGGCTGGCACTGAAAAAGCCCCTGGTGGAGATCCCTACAGTGGATGCGCTTGCATACAATCTGTACGATGCGAAGGCATTGATCTGCCCCATCATGGATGCCAGAAGAAGCCAGGTTTATACTGGAATCTACCGCTTCGAAGACCACAAACTGGTAACTGTGGAAGCGCAGATGGCAGTTCCGGTGTCCGAACTGATCGAGAAATTAAATGCAAGAGGGGAAGAAGTGATCTTCCTTGGAGATGGCGTACCTGTTTTTGCGAAAATGATCGAAGAGAACCTAAAGGTTCCATATTCTTTCGCACCTGCCCATGTGAATAAGCAAAGAGCGGCAGCAGTAGCAGCCCTTGGCGAAATTTACGTAAAAGAGGGCAAAGAAGTGACTGCTATGGAGCATGTACCAGAATACCTGAGAGTTTCCCAGGCAGAGAGAGAACGTGCGCAGAAATTGCAGACTGAGAAAGACACTGGAAATGCTAAGGAGTAGTTCGTATATGATTCTTCGTGAAATGTTAGTAGATGACCTTGACCAGGTCATGAAAATCGAGACAGAATTATTTTCCCCACCCTGGACCAGGGAGGGCTTTTTCACCTACCTTACCCGCAGGGATGCTATGTTCCTGGTGGTGGAAGAAAAGGGAGAAATCCTGGCCTACTGTGGACTGATCATGGTTCTGGACGAGGGCGATATTACCAATGTGGCTGTACGCCCTGACCGCCAGCGGGAAGGAATCGGACATTTCCTTATGGACAGCCTGATCCGCCTGGCAGAACAGCAGGGGGTGACAACCATTCATCTTGAAGTACGTGTGGGAAATGAGACCGCCATCCGTCTCTACGAAAGAATGGGCTTTACAAGAGACGGGATCCGCAGGAAATACTATACGGACCCCGTAGAAGATGCCTTACTTATGACGCGGCATCCGCGTTAGAGCTTGCGAGAGAATTAAAACAACCGCTGCCGCAAGGCTCAGCAGCAACCCAATGGACTTACCGGGCGCATGAAATTCAATTCGGATTTCATGTGCCCCTTTTTGCAGTGGAAAACCAACAAAAGCCTTGTTTACCTGTTCCGTAGCCACTTCTTTTCCATCCACATAAGCGGTATAGCCCCTTGAATAGGTGTAAGAGGTTACGAAATACCCATCCTCTGGCATATTGATCTTTCCATTCACAATTTCAGCTCCGGAAGTGGTATTTTCCTGAAAATCCACCATTCCGGGATGGGAAAGGGCAGATAATGGAAGGGTATAAGCCCTCACATTTTTGATCTCATAATGGCCGCTGGAAAAAGTGATATCCAGGGAATCCATGTCTTCATTGCCTGAGACCATATAATAAAAAGTGTTGTTATTGTTTGGATACGGAGCTTCTGAACCGGAAAGCCGGTTTCGGATTCCATTAATGATAATGGACATATCCCGTTCTCCATCATATTCTACGTCAAAGGAAAGCAGCAAAATAGTAGAAGCGCTTAAGGCCTCCGGCAGCTTCCGGCAGACCGTTTCATCCTTAGAGGAATCCTCATGATCAAAGAAATCCTCTGGCAGGGTATATTCCCTCATCTGTGAAGCATAAGGCAGAGCTGACTGCGAATTTTCCTCCTGCATTTCCACAATCGTCCGGTTTACAAGCGTATCCAGCGTCTGTGGATAGGAAAGCTGGTCAAAATCATCTTCGCTCATCAGTGCTGTGCTTCCATAAGCCAGTGGCAGCACATTGGGATTCTCTGCTAGTACATGCCCCTCTTTTTCCTGAAGAACGGTATATCCTGCCGGAACCTTGTCGGATTTTGTCTGAATGTACCGTACTCCCATAAGATATTCCTGGAAAGGATTCAGATCTGCAGTCATGGCAACACGGTTCCGGATGCTGATGGGCATGTGCAAAATATCGTAAAGCAGCGTGTTGTACTGACTGTTGGAAATAGAGGAGTAGATGGTGCTCTTGTTCTGATCTCCAGTGATCACATAGTTGGTATTGTTAGAAGGATGCTCGATCACATCAAAACGGGCCTGCGGATTTTCACAGTAGGTTTCCAGGTCTTCCCTGGAAAAATAGTCTCTTGATTCGTCAGCAACAGTGGCATAATGCTCCTCCTGTCCCTTTGCCAGATAAAGCTGGGCAGGAACAGCAAGAAGGAAGATCAAACTGAATAGATTGAAAATCCAGGAATTTATTGGCAGTGCAAGCTGCTTTTTTTCTACAAAAATACCTGTAATAACAAGCACAAGCAGGAGAATCAGATCCGTTTTCACAAGTGTCCGCACCTGCACATTCCGAAGAAGAAAAACAAGCTGGACGATCACAGGGACTGCACAAAGCAGAGCCAGCGGCAGACTGTGCCGTATTTTTCCAAGCCGAAGCCCTTCCAGGGCCTGAGCCACAAGGTAAAGGATCAGAGGAAGAAATGGAATCAGGCATTTGGGCCGTACATACAAAGTGGCGTTTAAGATCCAGTAAAAAACATCAAAAAAAAGCAGGCAGAAAATGGCAATCGCCAGCTTCCGTGTTCTTTTTTCCCGGATGCAAAGGAACAGGGCGTACAGGCAGAATAAGGTAAGCCCACAGCCATAAGGACTGTAGAGAATGCTGTCCAGCGTTGGATTTACGCCAAGGATCTTAAAAAGGGATTCCCCTGCCCCGGTATCTTTTTTGTTTCCAAGGATGGAAAGACCAGTTGGAAGCAGCAGAAAAAGGTTCATAGCTACTGCAAAGGAAACATCCACAATATAATTCCACCATATTTTATGCTTTGTTTTCTTCCTGGCTTCCGCAGGTATCTGCTTCAGATAATCCGGCAGCAGGTGGCAAATATAGAGAATACCTGCTACAAAGCAGGAGGGGAAAAAGTAAAAGCTGTGCAGAATACAAAAAAACAGTGCAAAAATAAGCCCAATATGAGGGCGGAGCTTATATTCTGTCTGTTCCTTTGGCTCCAGGATCCGGTCCAGCATCAAAAAAGCCAGAAGGAGAAAGGGCAGATAATTTACGAACATGATCTGCTTGTGTGCCTGGAAAAAGCAGTTGGCACTCAGATAAAAAAATCCGCACACAAATCCGGTAAAGCCGGAAAAGCCTTTTCTGTGAAGCCAGAAATAAAGAAGCCCTGCTCCAAGAAAAATTTCCAGTATGGCATAGCCTTGGATGAAGTATTCCATTGCAATTCCTGGGAAAAGGTAGGAGACCAGCACATCCGGGCGCATAAATCCATAATAGGAAAGGGAAAAAAAGTTGGTTCCGCCTCCAAGTCCGGTAAAATCCGGGAAAAGCTTTCCAGTAGCGTAGAAATTTTCACGCATGTAATCGGCGATGGTGACATGCTGGGAATACCAGTCTGTCTCAGAACCAAACCAGGATCCGGCTGGAACCAGCTGCCAGATCAAAATTCCTCCTGCCGCCAGAAGCAGCAGGAAGGGAAACAGGTTTCTCCAAATGAATTTTTGCGGTTTGTTGCTAAAGATCATAATAAATCCTTCCTGTTACGAAAGCCGAAGCCGTAACGTTGGTTGCGTGTATGGTAATTTGGATATCAAAACACATTGTACACGGTTTGTCAAGTTACAATTAGATTTTACTTATCGCTGTTTAGAACGCAATAGTAATCAAAAAGGATCCGCAAAATAGTTATGCAGATCCCGAAACATATGAAAAGATAATTATAAAGCCTTGACTTCGCAGCGGCGTTTTTTGAATACAAAAACAAGATTTATCAAAACCAGAAGTGCTGCTACAAGCCCGCTTACCAGAAGACCCAGGGTTTTGCCCGGTGCACGGAATTCAAGCTGAATGCTGTGCGCTCCTTTTTTCAGCGGAAAACCGACAAATGCTTTATTCACCTGGACCGGAGTCACCCTTTCACCATCTACGTAAGCCTGGTATCCTGACGAGAAGGTGTAGGAGGTTACGAAATAACCATCTTCTGGCATATCAATGCTGCCGTTCAGAATTTCTTTTCCAGAAGTTTCTTCATTCTGGAAATCCACTACGCCCGGATTGGAAATAGCGGACAACGGAATGGTATAGGCCTTTATATTGCTGATACTATATTTACCCTTGGAAAATTTGACTTTCAGGGTATCGATGCTTTCGTCAGATGAAATCATGTAGGTAAAAGTTTTGTTGTTATTGGGATAAGGAGCATTTGGACCGGACTGCCGGTTCTGGATCCCGTTTATGGTGATGGTAACATCTCTTTTTCCACGATTATTCACATCAAAGGAAAGCAGCAAAATTGTGGAAGCTGGTATTTCCTCTGGAAGCTTCTGCTGAATCGTTGCTTTTTTCCTTTTTGCAGGGCGGGCAAGGAAATTTTCCGGAAGCGTATATTCTTTCATCTGAGAGCTGTAAGCTTCATAGAAATCGGAACTGCTATTTCCCTCTGCCGAAGAAGGGATAATGGTTCGGTTGGTCAGAGTATCCAGATTCTGTGGGTAAGAGAGCTGGTCAAAATCATCTTCTGCCATCAGTGCAGTGCTTCCGTAGGCAAGTGGAAGTACATTCTGATTTTCCGCCAGAATATGGCTTCCATTCTGCTTCAAAATGGTGTATCCGGCTGGAAGTTCCCTTGGGATTGTACGGATGTATCGTACACCCATCAGGTATTCCTGAAAAGGATCTTCTCCAGAGGTCATGGATACACGGTTGTGGATCCCAATTGGCATATGTAAAATATCATACAGCAGCACATTGTAATTGGTATTGGAAATAGAAGAGTAAAGGGAACTTTTATTCTGATTTCCATCAACCACATAGTTTGCATTTGTAGCAAGATGCTCTATAAAGTCGAAACGGTACTGGGAATCTGTAGCGTATTCTTCCAGTTCTTCCTGGGAAAAAGAATCTCTGGAGGAATCCTCCCTGGCAATATAGGTTTCCTGCTGTCCCAGATGGATATAAGATAGCGTAGGAATGGTACAGATCAGAATCAGTCCCACAATCTGTACGGCCAAGGAATGAACCGGTATGGTGATCTTTTTCTTTTCCAACACAATGCAGACGACGACACAGACCAAAAGAAGGAGCATGTCTGCATAGAAAAGAGGCTGCATTTTATTCTGGCGGTGCGATCCATTTTGAAGTCTTAGGATGACTGGAAGGCAGGCAAGAAGCGCCAGCGGCAGGCTAAGCTTCATTTTTCCCTGGCGGATCCGTTCCAAAGCCTGTGCTACAAGATAGATGATCAGCGGCACAAAAGGAATCAGGCATTTCGGCCGTACGTATAAAGTGATGTTTAAGATCCATTCAAAAATATTAAAGAACAGAAGGACAAAAACAGAAATTGCCAGCTTCCTTGTTTCCTTTTCCTTTATACAAAGAAAAATAGCGTACAGACAGATCAGGGTAAGTCCGCAGTTATAATTGCCGTACAGAAGTCCCTCCATGCCGGTGTTGACACTGAACATCTGGAAAATATCGCCAAAACCACCGGTGTCCTTTTTGTTGCCAAGCATTGCAAGACCGGTTGGAAGAAGAAGGAAAATACTCATGGCAGAGGCGAAGGATACATCTATAATATAGTTCCACCATAAAGCACATTTGCGCTTCTTCTGTCCGTCAGCAGGAACATTCTTTATGTGCTCCGGCATCAGATGCCAGAGGTAAAGGATACATGCCACAAAGCAGGATGGGAAAAAGTAAAAGCTGTGAAGAATACAGAAAAACAGGGAAAGTACAAGTCCGATATGAGGACGGAAATGATAGTTTCCTGCTTTTTCCGGATCCAGAATGTGGTCAATGCAAATAAATGCCAGAATGAGAAATGGCAGATAATTTACAAACATGATCTGCTTATGTGCGTGATAAAGACAGCCTGCTGTCATATACAAAAAAGCAGAGGCAGTGCAGGTAAAGTTGGAAAAGCCCTTTTGGAAGATCCAATAATAAAGAAGGGCACCTCCCATAAGGATTCCCAGGATCGCGTATCCCTGGATGAAATATGCAGTACCTATACTTGGAAAAAGATAGGAGACAAGAACATCCGGGCGCATAAATCCGTAATAGGACAGGGAGAAGAAATTGGTTCCGCCGCCCAGCCCTGTGAAATCAGGGAAAAGATTGCCTGTGGCAAAAAATTGCTTCCGCATGTAATCGGCAATGGTCAGGTGCTGGGAATACCAGTCGATTCTGGAACCAAAATAGGAACCGGATGGAACCAGAAACCGGATCAAAAGAAGCGAGAAAGCAAATAGGAAAAATAGGGTGAGATAGTTTTTCCAGGTGAATTTTGGTTTTTTCTTGCAAAAAATCATACGTTTTCCTTCCTAAAATGCGTAGAAAATACGGCTTTCTGCATTTAAATTAATATTTGAAATTGAATATTGTAATTTATTGTAAAGCATTTATCTGGTTATGGCAATTGATTTTCCAGGAAAATTTTCCTGATACTTGTTTTACGAAACTGCTTGTGTTAAACTTTTTCAGAGAATGCTTAATGAAGAGAGGATATTTTAATATATGTTAGATGTTTGTCTGCTGGGAACCGGAGGCATGATGCCGCTGCCAAGAAGGTGGCTTACTGCTCTGATGACCCGGTATAATGGTCACAGCCTTCTGATCGACTGCGGCGAGGGAACGCAGGTAGCAATTAAGGAAAAGGGATGGAGCTTCAAGCCTATTGACGTGATCTGCTTTACCCATTATCACGGAGATCACATCAGTGGACTTCCGGGACTTCTTCTTACAATGGGAAATGCAGAGCGTACCGAGCCTCTCACCCTCATTGGACCGAAAGGACTGGAGCGGGTGGTGAATGCTCTTCGTGTGATTGCTCCCGAGCTTCCATTTGAACTGAAATTTATAGAAATTAACGGACCCGAGCAGGTGTTTGAAATCAATGGATATCGGATCACTGCTTTTAAGGTAAATCATAATGTGCTTTGTTACGGATATTCTTTAGAGATTCTCCGTCAGGGGAAATTTTCCCCGGAGCGTGCCAGAGAGCAGGGAATTCCGCTGCAGTTCTGGAATCCCCTTCAGAAGGGGCAGACCATTGAGGCAGAAGGTGTGACTTACACTCCGGATATGGTTCTTGGCCCGGCAAGAAAGGGGCTGAAGGTTACTTATACCACAGATACCCGCCCCACGGAATCTATTTTGAAGAACGCGCCTGGTTCTGATCTTTTTATCTGTGAGGGAATGTACGGCGAGGATGACAAGCTGGAGAAGGCAAAAGGCTACAAGCATATGACGTTTCGCGAGGCTGCCACGCTTGCCAGACAGTCCCAGGTAGGGGAAATGTGGCTGACACACTATAGTCCGTCCCTGATCCGCCCGGATGAATTTATGGATATGGTGCGGGAGATTTTCCCAAACGCTTATCCGGGAAAAGATGGAAAAACAATGGAAATGAATTTTGAAGAGGATTAAAAAAATGAAAGATACATTAATTCTTGCAATAGAGAGCTCCTGCGACGAGACCGCAGCTTCTGTAGTAAAGAACGGCAGGACCATATTATCAAACGTGATTTCTTCCCAGATCGCACTTCATACCTTATACGGAGGTGTTGTGCCGGAAATTGCATCACGTAAACACATTGAGAAGATCAACCAGGTAATTGAGGAGGCGCTTTCTGAAGCAAATGTGACTCTGGATGATCTGGATGCAATTGGCGTCACCTATGGCCCTGGGCTGGTAGGTGCTCTTTTGGTAGGCGTAGCAGAGGCAAAGGCAATTGCTTACGCAAAGAAGCTTCCCCTTGTGGGAGTCCATCATATAGAAGGACATGTTTCTGCAAATTACATTGAGCATCCAGACCTGGAGCCGCCTTTTCTTTGTCTGATCGTGTCCGGCGGACATACGCATCTTGTAATCGTAAAAGACTATGGGGAATTTGAAATCCTGGGACGTACCAGGGATGATGCAGCAGGAGAGGCTTTTGATAAAGTGGCCCGTGCTATTGGACTGGGGTATCCTGGCGGACCGAAGGTGGACAGGCTTGCCCGTGAGGGAAACCCGGACGCCATTGTTTTCCCAAAGGGAAAATTAGGGGACTGTCCTTATGATTTCAGCTTCAGTGGTGTGAAGTCTGCTGTGCTGAACTATATCAACAATGCCCAGATGAAGGGCGAGGAGATTAACCGGGCTGACCTTGCAGCTTCCTTTCAGAAGTCTGTGGTAGACGTACTGGTTGAGCACACTATGCTTGCGGCAAAGGACTATCATATGGATAAGATTGCCATTGCAGGCGGAGTTGCATCCAATGGAGCCTTAAGAGAAGCAATGACCAAAGCATGTAAAAAGAGGGGATACAAGTTTTATCGTCCCTCCCCTATTTTCTGTACCGATAATGCTGCGATGATCGGTGTGGCAGCTTACTATGAGTATATAAAAGGCACACGCCACGGATGGGACTTAAATGCAGTTCCAAACCTGAAATTAGGAGAAAGATAATGGAGCAGGGCAGATGTACAGCAATCGTTCTGGCAGCCGGCCAGGGGAAAAGAATGCACAGTAAGATACAGAAGCAGTTTCTGGAAATTGGAGGGAAACCGGTTCTGTATTATTCCCTGCAATGCTTTCAGAAAAGTCCGCTGATCCGGGACATTATTCTGGTGACAGGGGAGGATATGATTTCTTACTGTGAGAAGGAAATTGTAGAGAAATACGGTTTTTTCAAGGTGTGCAGGGTGACTGCTGGTGGAAAGGAACGCTATGATTCTGTATATGCAGGACTGTTATGCTGTCAGGATACCGATTATGTGTATATTCACGACGGAGCAAGACCGTTTCTTACAGAAGAGATGGTTCAAAGGGGATATGAGGCTGTGAAACGTACCAGTGCCTGTGTAATGGGAATGCCCTCTAAGGATACTGTGAAGCTGGCAGACACGTCAGGCTATATTAAAGAGACTCCAAACCGTAAAATTGTATGGAATATTCAGACTCCTCAGATATTTTCTTATGACCTGATCCGTGGAGCTTATGAAAGTATACGCAAAAAGGACATGACAGGTGTGACAGATGACGCAATGGTAGTGGAACAGGAGACTGGGACAAAGATCCTTCTGGTGGAGGGTTCCTACCGGAATATTAAGATCACAACCCCGGAGGATCTGGCTGTAGCAGAGGCATTTCTGCAATATTGAACGAATTTTATAAAAAAATAAAAATTCTTGTTGACACAAAAAGGTTTTGATGATAAAATACGTTTTGCACTGACAGAGACAACCTCTTGAGTGAAGGACAACTCCTGATGTGCAGAACGTTTTTATTTTGACTATTTAATATGGAGAGATATCGAAGTGGTCATAACGAGGCGGTCTTGAAAACCGTTTGTCCGCAAGGGCGCGTGGGTTCGAATCCCACTCTCTCCGCTTGTTAAACACTTTAAAAATAAATGAAAAAAGTGCTTGACAAATAAAGGAACATCGGTTATACTAAACAAGCTGTCGCAAGAGAGCAAACAATCAAATGAACAACTTACTTATTAAGTAGGGCAATTTGGAGAAGTACCCAAGCTGGCCGAAGGGGCTCCCCTGGAAAGGGAGTAGGTCGTTAATAGCGGCGCGAGGGTTCAAATCCCTCCTTCTCCGCTTTGAATTTCTTGATTAAATGAAATTCAAAAAAGTTGTTGACAAACACTTGAACATGTGATAATATGAACAAGCTGTTTTGAAGACAACAGCGAAACAACCTTGATAACTAAACAGTGAAACACATACGATTCTCGAAAATTTCTTTATACAATTCATTTTCGAATGAAACTTTTAAAACAGTAATGACGAGAGATAACTAAGCTAGTTGGTTGTCTTGAGTGAATCAAACATTTTATCAGAGAGTTTGATCCTGGCTCAGGATGAACGCTGGCGGCGTGCTTA
>NZ_JAJBMO010000028.1 GCF_020537505.1 Blautia glucerasea
ACGGAAAACCGTTGCTCGTGCGCAGACTTTTTACCGTCTGCGAACGAGTCGCACTTACCCAAAAATCCTCACCTGATTGCTGCCCTTCACCTTTGGTATTAGCAATAATGGTTGTTACCAGTTTTAGAATATCTTTTTCACTGCGGATATATACAAATGGATTATAGTGCATGGATTTTTTGAAGTTAATTGTATTCAAAACTTTGATTTTATACGGTTCGTATATAACTTTTCCCTCTTTGTCTCGCACGATTTTTCCATTCTCATCCGTCATTGGACTGCCTTTTGCCAGCATACTGCCAACTTCCAAAAGCACAGTTCCCTTCGGATCAGTAATCACATAAGAGCTGTGCATCTGCATAATGTTAGGCTTTACAAAAAATCTGGTTTTTCCAGAACCAGAACCGCCAATTACCAGAATATTTTTATTCCTGGCGTATTTCGGATTCTTTGGTCTGCTTGACATAGTAAGACTCTCTGTTTCTGTGAGAATAATATTATTTTCAAATTCAGGATCAGCATATGGTTGTATATCTTTTTCTGTTCCCCATCTGGCAGAACCATACTCCACACCCAGCCGATATTTCCTGGCATTTTTCGTGCGGTAAATAATAATAAGCTTTACAGCCACGCCTCCTGTAATTCCCCAAAACAGATCCATATGATTCAAGCTTGGCCAGAGATCCCGAAATGCTAGTTCAAAATAAGTAATAGTGTTCATAAATTTATCCCAGGAAGTTGCTCCGGTGTTTACCCGATACAGCCAGGCAATCTTATTGAAAAAATAAGCAAACATCAGATAGGGGAAATTAGCTAAAAACAGCTTTTTCTGATCTGCCCTCTTCAATTCACTTGCCTTATCCGTAATCTGATTTTTCACATCCGCAAGAATTTTTCCTGGGATACTCTCTGAAGAAAAAAAAGCTTTTCCAGATATTTTTCTCTTTTTCGGAGAGCCTCTGATATGCTGAACTTTTCCTCTTTTCTTCTTATGCTGCTTTTTTTTCTCCGTCATAAACTCTGCCCTCTGTCTTTCTGCTGTTCTCTTGCTCGTTCTCTGTTCTTTCCTTTAGACACAGCATCCTTAAAGTGCATAAGTTTTTTCATAATAGATGGTTTATCCTTTTTATTCATCTGTACACCCAAATATTTCTTAAATGCCAGATTCATCATTTCTGTATCCTGCCCTTTAAAGAACACATAGTAAGTCGGTGGCTTGGTCGAACTGTCTTTTTTCAAGGCAAAATCTAAGCGGTATTTCTTCGCCACACGCTCAAAAGACTTGATATTTCCATCTGTGATTTCAATATTGGATAAACCAGAACCCTGGCTTTTCAGTTCTTTGTATGACTGTTTTCCAACCTTGTAAGGATTCTTTCCCTTTTGCTTCTGTCCTGACAGATACTTCCGCAGCATATTTTTTAACACGTCGGCAGTCACTCTTGCAGTTTTAACCGACAATGCGATTGTTTTCTGTGTAACTTCTTCCTGCAATTTGCACGCCTCCTTTCGATTCCGATCAGCAAATTATGGTGGAACTAACAGATGGGGGAGATATATTTTCATTGGAATTTGGCTCCTTTCCACTTCCCGACAAATTGTCGAGAAGTACTCTTTAAAATATAAAAAGCCGGCTGATTCCAATTTCTAATAAAATGGACCAACCGGCTACAAATTCTCTATTTCGTTTTTTCATTAATAAGCTGTTTTTTTATGAATACCAGCATTGAAATGAACTCAACTAACAACTCATATGCACTATGTATATCATCCGTTCCATATTCAACAATTCCATTATGCAGAATATTATTTCTAAACGGAATTCTTTTATCAATTTCCTTTGTATAAGCGTCAGTATTTGCAAACACTACATATGTAATTCCCATAACGTAAAGTTTTCCCACACTCTCAGAAGACATTCCCTCATTTTCATCTATAGACATTCGTTTTACTATTTGTTTCACTTTTGAATAAGGCTGTTTCGTGTAATTTAAAGTATTATATATTAACGGTTCTATATGTGATAACAATATTACTAATTTTTCACGTTCACTTATGGACGGATTGCTTATAATACTTTTTATATAACAATGTAATTTATTTTCTTGCTCATAATACTCCATAAGTTCTTCTTCCGCATCTTCTTTATCAATAAGCCCATAACTGTCTACCAACCACCAGACATCTTCATAATTCAAATCATAATTACTTAGTTTTTGAACGTTTGCAAAAAGTTGCGTATTCTTAACATCATCTGGTATATTTTTTAAAAATTCTGTCAAACTTCCAAATAAAGTATCTGGTATATTTTGTGAGAAACGACTTATTTTTTTTGAAAACTCAAGTAACACATCACCCAATTTATCTGTATCTATAAAATGATCTTCTTTATTCATCAGACCCTCCCTCTACTTATTTGTCAATTTATTTTATTATAACCAATCATACTTATTCTGTCATTTATTTCTTAAACTCAGTAATAAATATACAGTACTGAATTGCACATACAACTTTCCTTCTTCCCAATCCATCTGATCCATCAGTAAACACTGAAATAATACATCTACATCCTGCAATTTATAAATCCGATTGCACGTTTCTGACAAACCTTTTAATTCTGGGACCTCTTGCATTGCGTTTCGCCTGTGCATAAGGCATTGCAGATATAATGCTTCCAGATGTTTCTGACTGAAAATAAGTGCTGTGATATCCTGTTCATTAACAGTACATTTACGTTTTTCTAACTCTTCCCGGGAAATATCCAGAAAACACCGGATATTTTCGACATATACATCACCATCAAATGTTGGATGCTTTTTCTTAATCCATCGTTTCGCCGCTACCTCCATATTCTTTCTGTCTCGATCAGATCTGGCACTACGGAAATTCAGCCTTTTGCCCATTTCTGCATAGATATTACTTTTCACCTGCCGATCTGTCAAAGCTGCGTATTCTTCATTGCGAAAAAAATAATCTAAAAGTTGGTTCATCTTAGCCTGACTATCTACCAAATGATAACATTCCTCGGAAAACCCCAAACCCGCAAATGCAACTGGCGCACTTCCTTTTTTGATTTCTTTTTCAATCACTCTCAAAATGTCTCTCTTTGATTCCATTTCTTGCTTTCCTTTCTCTTCTTCAATTTTCTGATTCTGTTCACAGATCATCAATAAGTTTTCATCTGCTCTTTTCGCTGTCAGTGTTAATGAATAACAAACCAAAACCAGAAACAGTGATATCAATGCACTTCCTACACCAATCATAAAAACTTTTCCCCCTCCAATACATGAAGCAATCCGTCCCACTTAAAAAACGGACTGATTTTTTTCAGCATAGCAATCAAGTCCGCTTCATTTTCTATTTCAATATCCAAAAATTCTATTACACTAATTTCAAGTCCATCCGCAATTTTCTTTAATTGTTCTACTTTCGGCTTTCGTATGCCTATTTCATACTTCCGAATTGTATTCACATTAATTCCTGTTCGTTCTGCAAGCAGCTCCTGCGATAGCCCTCTCTGTTTCCGAAAATAACGAATCTTTTCATTTATCTCCATGTCTTTCATTTGTTGAACTTCTCGACAATTTGTCGGGAAGTTGTTCCCTTTCCCAGTTTTCTTTTCCTTCATATCCATACATAGATATTTCCTCATCCAATAGCCTTGCAACCATAAAGCAACAAGACAGCAAAAACAAAAGCACTATTCCTGCCATAATAATAATTATCAAATCAATCACATCTCATTCTCCTATGTAAGCGGTACAGAAAAAGCAGCCTTGACAGACTGCTTTTTCAATCACCATATTCTATTTTTGTTCTCATGTAAAAAGGCTTCCGAAATTGTGCGAATCCCAAACGCTAATCCATCTATGTAAGCGTCTCTCTGTTCTGTTTGTTTAAGATTTAAAGTATATTCCTTGTAATCCTCAAACATTGCCTGCAGATCCGGACTCATTAGACTTATCATTTCCTTTTCTAATGTTTCACACAGTTCCTTTGTCTCTTCATAACTTTTACTTTGTGTCTCACATTGATTCATTGGATAAATGCTATAATACAATTTTTCCAGTTGCTTTTCGCTCATTTTTGATCACCATTTCTTTCAGTCTTTTTATGATCCATATAATTCCAGAAATGCCGTTTTTTAGCAAAATGCCTGCTACAGCTAATAATCTCCAGGCAAGAACCCCTATTCCAATCAAACTTCCTACCATCAGTTTAAGTACCACCAAACCAAGCATTTCCCCTGTCCCCACATTTCTTGGAACGACCAACAAAAACATTTTCTGGATTCCGAAAGGTATTCCCACAAAAAGCAATAATTTTCTCCAGTCTAATATTTCACCATTCATGCACATAGGGTGAACAATTAAGCAGATAATCATAGCTATTGCACCAGGAATTATCAATTTTGTTATAATTTCTTTTCCTCTCATATGCCACCTCCGTACATATCATGATTTACTTTTGCCTGGTAATAATTGCCTATTGTCGTTATTGAATTCATAAGACAGGTAAGCAAGTACGCTTTTATGTTCTTTACTTCCCTGGTATTCTCATGCAGACAGTCAAGTACATACTCTATGTGGCTTTCTTCCAGCAACAATAATCTGCTTTTTACGAACTGATATGGGTATTTCACTCCACTGATCGTAATATTCTCCCGTTCTATGCTGATTGTTTCCACAATTAGTGCCACAATTTCATCCAACTGTTGCTGTTCCCCTAGTCTGCATCGTTGTACAAGACAGTCATATTCAATATTTCTTTTTACAAGTGCAGTATTCATCTGGAATAACTCCATCTCTTCCATCAAATCCATTGACTGCTGTTCGGAAGAATCTGAAAGATTGATAAGATCAGTATTACTTCTGTCAGTATTACTAATATCAGTATAATTATAATTAGTATTATTAGGGTCGGTTTTTCCGACTTCTGTACTTCGGTTTTTCCGAACTCTTGACTTCGATTTTTCCGACTTCCAGACTTCGGTTTTTCCGAACTCTTGACTTCGACTTTCCAGAACTCCAGACTTCGGTTTTTCCGAACTCTTGACTTCGGCTTTTCCGACTTCTTGACTTCGGTTATTATTCTCTGCTGAATCTAATACTTTTTCTTTTCTATATACAAAGCTCTTTACATAAATAATTGTTGGTTTTCCCAATCCTCTCTTTACTCTTTCAATCAAACCAATTCCTTTATCAGTATCTAATTCTGCAAGAATTTTCACACCTTTGTCTTTTCCGCAATTCATATATTCCATCACTTGTTCCAATGTAAATATGATATAAACTTTCCCCTCATTGTCCACCCAATTATTTCTGATAGACAAAGCCATTCTGTCCAGCATCAGCCCATAAAGAACCTTTGCATCGCTGGACAGATTACGGAAATATTCATCTGTGAATAATACTTTGGGAATACGGTAAAAAGCAAACTGTTCCGATTCATAATCGTGAAAATAACCAAACTCTATTTTTGTGCTTTCGGATTTTGCCATTTTGCTTTCCCTCCTTCCCTCGTTATTGGCTTTTCTTCCAGTTATCAAGCAGTTCATAGATAACCTGTTCAATCTGTTCTCTGTTATATTCCTTTGGGAAATACTTTCGTATTTTCTTTTCAGTTAAAGTAACTTTTCCTGTCTCTGTTTTCTTTTCATTCAGAATAAGCTGTACCGCTAATTCTGTCAGATTACCTTCATCGCTGTATTGCTTCAGTTTTGTTGCCATTGAACCTGTAACAGAGCTTGCTCCAGACACTATGCAGTCTTTCACCCAAATCTGCTCCATTTCTGATAAATAGGTTAATGAAACACCTACTGTAAAATTAATCTTTCCTTCATCCAACAATTTCAGCAATTCCGGAATAAGACAGGTCAAGCGTATGTAACGCTGAACGGTTCTTCCACTGTCACCTGCAGCCTGTCCAACCAGATCTGCACTGTCAACAGAAACTGCGTTTTCCTCTTTTATGCCTTGATGTTTTACTGCATCCATCTTCATCTTATAAGCATATGCCTTTTCGCTTGGAAGCAAATTTTCTCTCTGTATATTAGAATCCACCATAACGATTACGGCTTCATCATCGGTATAGTTCCGTATGAGTACTGGCATTTTACTTTTTCCAGCCAGTTCGCAACCACGTTTTCTCCTGTGACCAGCAATCAGTTCATATCCTCCCTCTGCGCGAGGACGTACCAATGCAGGATTTAAGATGCCATAATTCTTGATACTTTCTACTGTTTCAGCCATTTTTTCATCATCATTTACATGAAATGGATGATTTCTAAAAGGATGTAACTCATTTAATGGCACTTCAACAATCTGATTAAGAGTATTCTGTTCGGCTTCATTGATTCCAAGCAATTCATCATAAGAAGTAAGCTGAATTTCTTTCTTGGGTTTACGCATGATTCAGCACCTCCTGGACAAGTGCCTGATAACTGTACGCACCTTTTCCTTTTGCATAATAAGAAAAAATACTGACACCTTCTGATGCAGTTTCGGCAAGAGCTTCTGTTCTTGGAATCGTCTGATCAAAAATTCTGACCTCTGCTCCATAAGCATCCCGTACTGCCTGCTTGTTCCTCTTTGAGTTGTTATAATGACAGCTGTCCATTGTAAACAAAATGCCTTCAATCTGTAAATCAGGATTGAATCTCTGATGAATCCCTTTCACAACTTTCAGCAATTCCATAAGACCATCTGCCGCATAATATTGTGGCTGTACCGGAATCAGCACACTGTCAGCTGCAGTGAGGGCATTGATTGTCAACATTCCCAATGAGGGCATACAGTCAATTAAGATATAATCATAGTCCTGCTTCAAAAGTTCCAAATACTCCTTTAAGACTTTTTCTCTGTCCTCTACCGTAAACAATGACATATCCATTCCCGAAAGAAGTTTATTAGATGGAATCACATCTATTCCTTCTGCATGATGTAAAACGGCCTCCTTGGGATCAAACTCTAATCCCATGATAATATTTTCCATCATTGTTTTCAGTGTCACTCTCAAATTCTTTGGAAATCCAAGCCCCATTGTCAAATGCCCCTGTGGATCTGCGTCAACCAGTGCAACTTTCTTTCCTTCCTTGGCCAGTCCTACTCCAAGATTGATAGTGGTAGTGGTCTTTGCCACTCCACCTTTCTGATTTGCGATTGCGATTACTCTGCACATAACTTTTCCTCCTAATGTCTGATTCTTTCGACGTCTACATACACACGAAAATATTTGTTTGTCCCCTTATTTGCATAAGGCTCTGATATACTTAAAATTTCAAAGTTACTATTCTTTTCCAATATTTTTCGAAACCATTTCAGTTCATTTGTTGTTCCCTGTAATCTGATTTTCAGCATTTTTGACCTCCAATCATTTTTAGGAGCAATATTCCGGATAACGTATCTTTATTGCCTCCCAAAAGAATTTTGCATACCCACAGCAAAACAGATCTTCTACTGTATAACAGCTGCACTCCGATAACTGCTTTTCCGCATCTTCATAGTCATAGACACTGGGTGTACCGTTGCAGTAGAGATTAAATGCCATGCGTACAACTCTGACACTACCACTTGTCTGCCATCCTTCCTGCAGACATTCTGGCTTCACACTGCCATTTTTAAAATCATAAATTCTGTTAACGTGTTTTCGTGTATCTCTGTCGATTCCAAGACAATATACCAATGCTTTGTGATATACATCTTTCCATCTGCATTTTGACAGATATTCCAAATAGAACTCCTTATGTTCTTTGTTCATAAAAGTTATTGTGCGAGCATCCTCGCCAGCTGCGCCTATCGCTGTACTTGCCATACTGATCTCCTCCTTATAAAATTGGTTTTTAAGTTTATAATTTGTTTTTTGAAAATTATGGTGATCTGATGAAACCGTTGATAATTTGAGTAACTTCGCTGAAGATTGCAAGCCTTTGCTTTTACTCAGTTTTTCCTTACTCAATACTCAATTTTGGGAGATTCTTGGTGATTTCCAGCGATGCGTGGCGGTATTTAGGACTTTTTTAGAAAAATATAGAAAAAAGCCCCGAAAACCTTATAATCACTGTGAAACGTAGTGTTTATAAGGCTTTCAGGGCCTTTAAATACTTAAATTTAGACTTATTAAAATAATATAATGAAAACTTAAGCTAATGGATTATTTACCCATCTGTTTTGCGACTTCCTCTGCAAAATTCTCTTCTTTCTTCTCGATTCCGTCTCCAGTCTCATAGCGAACGAAGCCTTTGATTGTGATCTTAGCGCCGTTCTCTTTCGCAACCTGTGCTACGTAGTTTCCAACGGACTGCTTTCCGTCTTCTGCTTTAACGTAAATCTGGTCAAGAAGGCAGATCTCTTTAAGCTCTTTCTTGATACGTCCTGTGATCATTCCCTGGATAACTTTCTCAGGTTTCTGAGACTCCTTAGGATCGTTCTGGATCTGAGCCATGAGGATTTCTTTCTCATGCTCGATATAATCAGCGCTTACTTCGCTGTCGCTTGTGTAAAGAGGTTTCAGAGCTGCAACCTGCATTGCAACGTTCTTAGCCATCTCTTTAACAGCGTCGTTCACAACGTCTGTCTCAACATCAACAAGAACGCCGATCTTTCCACCCATATGTGTGTAGGAAGCAACGAAACCGTTCTCCTCTTTCATCTGGGCAAATCTACGGATGTTCATGTTCTCACCGATAACTGCAATCTGAGCTGCAAGAGCTTCTTTAACAGTCTTAGTGGTATCAAGTGCCCATGCTTCTCCAAGGAAAGCATCGATATCAGCTGCTGTAGTTGTCAGAGCCTGAGCTGCAACATCTGCAACATACTGCTGGAATTTCTCGTTCTTAGCAACGAAGTCTGTCTCAGAGTTAACCTCAACAACAACTGCGTTCTTAGCATCGTCAGCAACAAGTGTCTTACAAAGTCCCTCTGCTGCAACACGGTTAGCTTTCTTCTGAGCGGTAGCAAGACCTTTCTCACGAAGGAACTCTACTGCTTTATCCATATCGCCTTCTGTAGCTGTAAGCGCTTTCTTACAGTCCATCATACCAGCGCCGGTCATCTCTCTTAACTCTTTTACCTGTGCTGCTGTAATAGCCATTTTACATTTCCTCCTGATTGATAGTGTGTTGTAAGGACCTGTCCGCCAGCTGTGGATACGCCTATGCAGGCATAACCCATTCACAGCTGCCGTCCAGAATTTTTAATAATTATTCCTCTGTAGCGAACTCTTCAGACTCAGCCTGGATTTCTCCCTCAGCGTCTGTCTGTCCCTGGTTTGCTTCGATAACTGCGTCAGCCATCTTGGAAACGATCAGTTTTACAGCACGGATAGCGTCATCGTTACCCGGGATTACGTAATCCAGTTCTTCTGGGTCACAGTTAGTATCGCAGATTCCGATAAGCGGGATTCCCAGTGTATGAGCTTCCTGTACGCAGATCTTTTCTTTCTTAGGATCTACTACGAAGATAGCATCTGGAAGTCTCTTCATTTCTTTGATACCGCCAAGGTTCTTCTGAAGTTTATCTAATTCTTTTCTTAAAGCGATAACTTCTTTCTTAGGCAGAACATCGAAGGTTCCATCAGCCTCCATGGTCTCAATCTCTTTAAGCTTAGCAATACGGCTCTGGATAGTCTTGAAGTTGGTAAGCATACCGCCTAACCATCTCTCGTTTACATAGAACTGTCCGCAACGCTCAGCCTCTGTCTTGATAGCGTCCTGAGCCTGTTTCTTAGTACCAACGAAAAGGATGTTTCCGCCGTTAGCTACGATATCAGCGATTGCATTGTAAGCATCGTCAACCATTCCTACAGACTGCTGTAAGTCGATGATGTAGATACCATTTCTCTCTGTGTAGATGTATGGAGCCATTTTAGGGTTCCATCTTCTTGTCTGATGTCCGAAATGAACACCTGCCTCTAAAAGCTGTTTCATTGAAATAACGCTCATGTCTTTTTCTCCTTTTGGTTAAATTCTTCCGCATGGATCCTTTTCCTCTCGGACCCAACCTCACACCGTAGGGCACCATCCCTGGGAATCTCCATGCGTGTTTGATGGTTTACAACTTTTGCATTATAACATGACAAAACCCTCTGTGTAAAGAGGGTTTTTGCAAATTTTTCCGCTATTTTTAGGCTTTTCAACGTTTTAATAAATTCATTTCCACGTTCTCTCAACAAGGTTCTTCCATTTCTGCAAAAGCATTTCAGATAAGCTATTTACCCTGTCTGAGCGCCGCCAGTTCATCAGGTGTCAGCTCCCGTGCCTGACCTTTTGGCAGATCATCTGGCAAAGTCAGCGGGCCCATAGAAATCCGTTTCAAGTAGATTACTTTCTTTCCAACCGCTTCCATCATTCTCTTCACCTGATGAAAACGTCCTTCCTGAATAGTCAGAAGGATTTCCGAGCGCCAGAAACTCTTTTCCACGTCCGCTTTATATTCCTCATTATCTGCTTTGTCTGTCATTGTTTCAGAGTCACCTTTAACATTTTTTCTTTCGCAATCTTTACCACTGGCAACTTCCTGCTTCGGGTTTTCTTCCCAAACCTTAAGAATCTCCAGCTTCCCTGGCAAGGCCGGCTCTTCATCTCCAATATCCACACCTACCTGGATCTTCTCTATATCCTCCGGCACCACTTTGCCTTCCGTCACAGCGAAATAAGTCTTATCCACATGTTTCTTCGGAGAAAGCAGCTGATGGGCCAGCTGGCCGTCATCTGTAACAAGAAGCAGGCCTTCCGTATCCTTATCCAAACGTCCTACAGGAAAAAGATTCCGCCTGCCATCCTTTGGCACCAGTTCCAGAACCGTCTTTTCCCTGGTGTCCTCCGTAGCGCTTACATACCCGGCAGGCTTGTGCAAAAGATAATACACAAACTCTGCCCGGGTGCCCAGGCGCTCTCCGCCAAATTCCACCACGTCCCTCTCCGGGTCTACCTTCAGCTCTGGTTTTTTCGCTGTCTCACCATTTACCTGAACCATTCCCTTCTGGATCAGCTTCTTCACTTCTGTCCTCGTGCCAGCTCCGGAATCTGCCAGGAATTTATCCAGTCTCACTGCTTTTCCCATTTATACTACCTTACCTTCTACTTTATTCCTCGTCCAAAACTTCAAAGGACAATGCCCGCTGAGAATCTTCCTTCATAAATTCCGGAACATCCTTCGCCATTATAGACCAGGCTACCTCTGATTCCACGCCGTCGATCACAACCTTCAGGCTGTCCCAGCTGTCCAGTTCCCTTTTTTCCCAGAACGGTACCATCTGATAGCATCTCAGGGCTTTTTTCAGCTCACTCAGCTGCTCCGGCTTATTGTAAATAATCGGGGAAGAAACTTCATTCTGATTTTCATTCATATAATATTGAACTTCCACAGAGCTTAAGTTCACATCATCCATAGACATAGGATACCCTGTTTCCTTCAAAATTTCAACTGTCCTTTTGAACTGTGGGAATACATAGAAGCATGGAGAAAAAGAATAATCTCCTGTTTTACCCACTACCATGTCGTCCGTCCCTTCCACAGACGGTACATCAGAATATCCAATGGTCAGGCTTGCGCAAGGTTTTCCTGTCAGCACCTTCGGATCAGCCTCCTCCACATCCTGCCGGAAAGCATCCACCAGCAGCTGTTTCTTCGCCTTATTATCCTGAAAAAGAAAAATTGACTGTCCGGTAATAAAATCACATCTTACCTCATCCACATATTTGTCATCCAGATTCAGAATGGAATAACGCTCAGCCTTTAAAGTTCCCTCAGCCATGCCCTCTTTCCACAAGCTCTTTATGTCATCCAGGCTGACCATATAGTAACGGTAAATGGCACTTCCTGATTTCAGGTCATACCGTACCTTAAGTCCTAATGTATTTCCAGAAGGATCCCACAGATTGCTGAACCACAATGCTGTGCTGTTTCCTACAATTTCTTTGCAGGTTTCCTTGCTCTCTTTTGCAATTTCTTTCATACTGTCAAAAAGATTCTGGTCAATTCCCAGATCATTTCCCGTCGAATCCCCATTCAAATAATATCCGGAATCCAGCATGGTGACAGTACCATCTTCATTTACTTTCACATTATAAGCAGTTTCACATTCGGTATCTACAGATCCGATTGCGATATTTTCAATCTTATCATAGGAAGGAACATATTCGTCATATCCTGTCAGGTCAAAAAAGAACACACACGCCACAAGTGCTACACATGCCCCATTTATCACAAGCTGGATCTTATGGGAAAAGAATCTCCGGAAATCCCTGTAATAAATAATTTCCATAATACCGCCAGCAAAAAGGGTTCCAAGAATCAATCCAAAAATCCACCAGATCGTTCTGGAACTGTCACTTGACAGCATATAGAAAATAAATCCAATTCCAAGGCCTCCAGGTACCACGATCAGAAATTTTACCACAGTACCGATCCATGGAAAAACAAAAGCCATCCCTGTTCTCTCTGATCTTCTATGTACAAAGGCGTAATATCCAAGACCTCCCAATGCCGCAGTTACCAGAATCACTGCAATCAGTATTCCGCCGTAATTTCCCTCTGCATATTTTTTCACGAAGGTATAAGAAATGGTAAATGGTGAGACCATCTCTTTCAGCCATTTTACAAAACCATAAGGGCTCTCACTGCGAGTATAATAAAATGCCATTTCATATAAGTCCAGCAGCACAGAAAGCACCGGTCCATAAGCTACAGCAGCCACCAGAAGCAGCGCTCCCATAAGCAAATGTCCTGTGATGCAGATCACCAGCACAACGGAAAAATACATCAGCAGATACAGCATCAGATGAAATACCATCATAAGGAATGCCAGTTTCATAAGATGAAGACTGAAAAATCCTCTCATCGCCCCGATACAGATGGCGAAAAATTCCATCACCAGATACGGCACCCAAAAATATAAAAGTGACTGCAAAGTCTTGTACCAGAACATTCTGTTTCGTTTCACAGGAAGACTGTGGTAGAAGTCAATTTTACGCGGTGAATACAGGTACCAGAACTGACTGATCCCATTAAACAGTGCCGCAAGTGCTGCAACCGCAAGTCCGGTAATCATAAATCCATTCTGCCACAAATTTGCATAAAGGGCATTGATCTCTCTGGCCGTGTATTCCATTCCGAACCAGTTTCCCAGCATGATCAGCTCTGCCACCGGAAAGGCCAGAAGAAATCCAATCGTCACAAAAGCCGGTATCCACACCAGTCCTTTTGATGTTACCTTCATATATCTGCTAGAATAAATTTTTGATTTCATAACCTGCCACCTCCGTCTCACTGATAAAAATTTCCTCCAGGGTCAGAGGAAGCACCTCCATGAAAAGAGGATTTTTCGCCTGGATTTTCTCCATGATCTCACTTCTGGTTCCCCGGGCTGTTATCATAAGAAGAGAGCCCTGATGCTGCGCCTTCAGAACCTGAAGCTCCTTTTCCAGTTCTTTTTCCTGCTGCCGTCCACTGAGCACGCACTGGATCTTGTGGATGTGAAATTTCATATCTTCCAGATCCTTGGAAAGAAGGATTCCCCCCTTATGCAAAAGCCCAACATGATCGCAGATGTCCTCCAGTTCCCGAAGATTGTGGGACGCGATCACAGGAGTAAATTCCCGATTCATGATTTCCGCTGCAAACAGGCTCTTTACCGCCTGACGCATTACCGGGTCAAGGCCGTCGAAGGTCTCATCACAAAACAGATACTTCGTTGCTGCACACACGCCAATGATCACCAGCAGCTGCTTTTTCATTCCTTTGGAAAAAGTTGTAATCCTGCGGTTTTCTTCCAGATGAAACTGTTCCATCAGTTCATGGAAAAGCTGGATCCGAAACTGGGGATAAAAGTTCCGGTAAAACCGTACCAGATCTATAGCTGTATAATTTGCAGGGAAATAACTGTCATCCGAAATATAAAAAAACAGTTTCTTGGCTTCTTCATTTTCATATACGGGCATTCCGTCAATCTGGATTTCTCCTTCATCTGGCTTCATGATCCCTGCCATCATTCGAAGCAGGGTGCTTTTCCCGGCGCCGTTGCTGCCTACAAGACCGAACACTTCCCTTACCCCAATGTCCAGAGTTGCTTTATTGACTGCTTTGACAGTGCCAAATGCCTTACTGCATTCTTTGACTTCTATCATGGCTTCTCCTCCTTGTAACATTCCCTGATAATGTAGATCAGCTCTTCCTCATCCATTCCCATAGCCTTTCCTTTCCGTGCCAGGGCTTTTAGCTCTTTTGAATAGGAAGCTTTGCTGATCCTGCGCACCTTTTCACTGTCCGCAATAAAGTTTCCTTTTCCCTTAACCGGGTAAATCAATCCATCCTGCTCCAGCTGCATATAGGCGCGCTGGATGGTGTTGGGATTGATCGATAATTCCATGGCCAGCTGCCGCACAGAGGGCATCCGGGAACCAGGCTCCAATGCTCCTATCAGGATCAGGTTCCGAAATTTCTCCTCCACCTGCTCGTACAGCGGCCTTCTGTCCTGATAATCCAAAACGATCATAGGCAGTCTGCCTCCTTTCAAAGTGTATTAATACATTTAATACAGTTAAGATAACATATGTGTGCCGGGAATGCAAGATGGGGAATTCTTAAATGTTTATAAAATGAACTGCGCTAGAGCGTGTTCATCGCCCCCTTGGCACGAAATTATACACCATCTGACTTCTAAGCACCCTAAAGTATCTCACTGAAAAAGAAGTAAATGGCAACAAAAAACCTTCCCACAATCTCCCCTATTTTTCCAGGATTTTGTAAGAAGGTCTTCTATATTTTCTTAAATATAATTATTTCCGATTATGCTTTTATATCAGTCTCGTGCATTCCCGTTTCTGATAATTCTTATAGCACCTCCAAATGCCATAAATTCCGCAAAAAACAAGGAACAGATTTAATGCAATTACGGATGTGGCGCCTGTATGATCCAGCATGTACAGCATTACATCACCAATCAGCAGGCTCCAGATGTTCGCCCCCATATGAAGAAACACACTGGCAAACAGATTCCCCCGCCATTCCAGGATCAGTGCAAACAGTAATCCCATAATGGCTGCATATACGCCCTGCATCAGATTCATATGATAGATGCCAAAGGTTAATCCGGACAGCAGCGCAGCTGTGATCGCGCGCATGTTATCTCTCATACGCAGAAATACCATCCAGCGGAAAATCACCTCTTCTGCAAAAGGTGCCACAATCCCCATCCAGAAAACCAGACTCCAGATGCTTTTTCCCTCGGAAATCAGGGACTGGGTTTCCTGATAAGCTTCCGGGTTCAAATACTGCTGGAAAAGTCCCACCAGGATATTTCCATACTGTCCCAGGAATGCACCGGTTACCAGAAGTACCAGAATTTCAGGAATCCGAAGGCGATGGCCTGTGGCAAATATTTTTCCACCACGCCTTACACCGCCATTCATTTTCTCTGATACAGCTTCTGACTCTGCTTTAAGCGTTGGCTTCACAACAGCAGCTTGCAGAATTCCAGTTTTCCTTCTCCTCACAAAATCCCCGCGATACAGCCAGATACATGGAATAGCTGCCAAAATTCCCGTCAATCCTGTGAGCATAAGCACATGCTGGTAATAGGCGCTCATATCCCCACCAGTCCGCCTCACCAGAAGATACAATCCCAGATAGGATATGATCTGGGAAATTGCAAAGTGGATTCCTACTGGGTACAGGCATTTCCATACCAGGGCAGGCCGTCTTTGTTTTCTTCTGGGGCTTATGCGAAAAAATCCAGGATCTCTTCTGCAGAATCTACAATTTTAAGTGGATGGGCATTCTCTAATTCTCCCTCAGTTCCATATCCATAGGAAACTGCGATGCATGCAAGCCCTGCACGTCTTGCTCCAAACACATCATGCTCTTTATCCCCCACCATGATCACCTGATCTCTATGCACCCCAAGTCCCAGACGCTTCAGGGTTTCCTCGATCACTTCTGTCTTATTGGTTCTGCCGCCCTCTGGCTCACTTCCAACCATCTCATCAAAATAGGAATCAATATGGAAATATTCCGCCACGATCTTCACGAAATTCTCCGGCTTGGAAGACGCAATGGCAAGCTTGTATCCTCTTTTTTTCAGTCCGGATAACATTTCCGGGATACCAGGATACAGTTTATTCTCATAAATGCCAACTGGTGCATATCGTTCTCTGTAAATTGCAACTGCCTTTCCAGCAGTCTCTTCATCAATTCCTGCATACTCCTGAAACTGCTCCAAAAGGGGCGGTCCAACGAAAATGCGTAGCTTCTGAAGATCCGGTTCTGGCTTTCCCACCTTCTCCAGAGCATATTGTACAGACTTGGTAATTCCCTCACCTGAATCCGTAAGCGTTCCGTCCAGGTCAAATAAAATGGCTTTATACATCTGTGTTTTGCCTCCTGTATGATCAAGTATTTTCAAAACGGACATGTCGCCTGCCGGCGGCATCACCATATATGAAAGTCAGCTATCCTTAACAAGCATTTCGCTATATGGTTGTTAATTATAGCATCATTTCTTTCCAGCGTCCAGATGGCAAAATCCTTTAAAACTCCCATACAGGCATCAGCACGATTCTCCTCCCATCTATTACCGCAAGCAGGTTTATCCTGTTCCTCTTCCTGATAACCGGCTGGTCAAATATAAGGGTATCTCCTTCCTGGTGAAAAAAAATTTCCTCATCATTGAAACGTAAAGATAAAATTGTGACATCCTGATCTTCCGCTCTTCTTATGATCCGGATCCTGGGATATTCGTTCTCAGGGACAAACTCCGGGTGTTCGAAATATATGTTTTTATTATTGTTTTCTGTTATTTTTTCATGAATATCTTTATTTTCATCATTACTGTTATAGAATTTCAGCTCAGGTGAAGTTTTTGCCATTCCAATCGCGGTGGATACCGTTCCAAATGCCGTAAATTTCCGACGATCAACGGCACTTTCTACTTTTGGGATTTTCGAATTTATTGTTTTCTCGTCTGTTTTTGAGGGATTCTCGTCTTTCTTTTCACTGGGAAGCGATTGCCCTTCACTGGAAGCAGCAGAATTTAACGTTTCTTCCTTACTTTTAAAATCTTTTCTTTTTGCATTATCGTTTGCATTTGCAGGATTGTCAGTTTTTTTATTTTTGGCGCTGTTATTCGCCAGTGAGGCTACATCAGCACTACTTTCTGTATCGCTGCTTTTTCCACTACTTTCCGTTTTCGACTGACTTGCTTCTCCGGTATTACTATTGTTGTTATTATTGTGGGAATTATCACCGCCACTATTAGCGCTGTCATTATTGCTGACATTACTATTGTTATTACTGCTCTCGTTGCTGCACTCATTATTACGTTCATTACTGCTCTTATTAACACTTTCCGGCTTTTCTTCACGGCTGCTCTCACTATCTTTTAACTCTGGTTCCGTCGTTTCCTGGCTTTCTCCAGATCCTTCCTCCCAGTTTTCAAATATGTCTTCCTCTGCTCCAATGTCGATATCAAATCCTCCAAACTCCCCGGCGTAGAGGCAGCGCCCACCGCCGCCTGTCATAAGCAAAGTCATTATCATAACCAGGCATATTTTAGTCCATCTTTTCACTTTTCCTCACCCTTCCAGATCTTCCATCTGCTTCTCCCACATTTCTATGCTTTCACAGCCCTTCCCATCTGCCCCGCTGCTTTTGTATAAGGCCAGCAGCCTTCTGGCAGAACGCACTTGTCCTCTTCTTAAAAGAAACAGGCCATACTTGCCATACCCATTGGCATACCCCGGCGCATACAAAAGCAGCTGTTCATAATATACAGCTGACCGTTCCCACTCTTTCATTACCTCTGCGTTGGCAGCCAGCAGTAAAAGCAATTTCCGCTGTTCTTCATCTTTCGTATATTCCTTTTGCAGTTTTTGCAAACCTTGTTCTACTTGTTCACATTTTTTAATTAAAATTCCATTCCCGTCCTTCTCCTGGCTCATTCCCACTTCTTCTAAATCCAATTCCGACGGTTCCGGCTCCTTTTCCAGCATCTGATAATACCCTTCTGTCACTTCTGCCAATGCGCATTCAAAAGATACAGGGCGCTCCGAACTGGCAAGCAGCACACCTGCTGCCAGAAGGATTCCCGCAGTTCCAATTGCCACCGCAATGTTTTTGCGGACGTGTCCTCCTCTTTTTCCTATGGATGTCAGCATTTTACGTGCCCTGGCCGCGCTTTGGAACCGTCGCTTCTCCTGGGGCTGAATACACTTATAAAGAAACAACCCCAGCCCCGGCACCTTCCACAGAACCCCAAGCCAGTGTTTTCCCATCAGCATCTGCATGGTTTTCCCAAATGCATACAGATCACTGACACCGTTCACTTTTCCCTCATACTGCTCCGGCGCGGCAAAGCCTTCTGTTCCCATACAGATCCGCTGATTTTCCCCAAATCCAAACATCGCACTTCCAAAATCCACCAGATACAGTTTACCGGAATCCGAGAGCATAAGATTATCCGGCTTCAGATCTCCATAATAGATCGGCGGCTTTTGTCCGTGAAGATATTCCAGAACGGAAAGAACTGTATCTCCATAAGAAAGAAGCTCCTCTGCGGAAAAAGTATGCCCCTCCTTACGCAACTGGCCCAGGGATTTACCCCGGATATACTCCATCACAAGATAACAGTGCTCTCCATTTTCCACGTAATCTACCATCCGTGGAATGGAGGGGTGCTCCAAAAGGCGCAGCAGCCTGGCCTCCCGTTTTTTCTCAATAGGAAGCTCCTTCACCGCCCAGTAATTTCCAAGTTCCATATCCCTGGCCAGATAAAGATTTCCCTCTCCGCCCGAACCTACCTGCTCCAGGATACAGTAACGCATTTTTAAGATCATGCCTGTAAGATTGATGATAACCACCTCTTTTTCGTAAAAAAACAAAAACTGCCAAGCAATAAAAATAATTAAGTGAATGCTGCCGATGAATCCCGGCAAATGATAAATAAGAGTAACTGTGAAGGTTCTGAACAGTTACAAATAAGATAAAATGAATGATTCTGAAATGCCAGTTCTTTACTCCTGACATTTAAGATGTAATCAGAATTATAACACCTGAATCAGTTGCTGAAAAGTACTTTATAAAATTTTTATTGTTTTATAAAACGCCGCACAAGAATGATCTCATACGGCGTTTTGCCAAAACCTATGTTAGCTTGTTTCTCAGATCTGAATAGTTCGTCCCAGCTCCGCAGAAGTTCTGTGGGAAATAGAAATAACCGTACGGTCTTTTGCCACACGCTTCAGCGCTGCCAGCACGCTCTTCTCTGTCTCTGCGTCAAGGTTCGCAGTAATCTCATCCAGAAGCAGCATCTTGGGCTCTGCCACAGCAGCTCTGGCGATGGATAACAGCTGCCACTGTCCCTGGGAAAAAATCTCCGGGGGTACAATATGTGTCATAACCATTTTCCAGACTCTCAATTGCCTCTTTTAATCCGGTAAGCTCTGCCACTGCCTTTACCTGGCGGTCTGAGATCCGCCCATCAAATAATGTGATCTGATCCCGCACCGTTCCAGGCACCATGTGAAACGTCTGCTCCACATAGCCAAAGAGCGTTCGTCTGTCCCCAGCCTTCACAGCTGTTGCCGGAATCCCATGGATCAGCACTTTTCCCTGATCTGGCTCGTAAAGGCCAAGGAGCAGTTTTAATATGGTGCTTTTTCCTGCGCCGGTGCGCCCAAGGAGTGTCACCTGATCGGTGTCCATCACCTTGAAATTCAAGTGTTCCAGCACCACATGCTCGTCATAGCCGAAGGTCACATTCTGAAATTCCACAAAGGGAACCTCATCCTCTCCAGACTTCCCAACCACATTCACAGCTGCCGCATCTTTGGCTGACTCTGAAACGCCTTTATCTGCAACTGACAGTTCTTTCACTTCCTGCAGTCCATCTTTCTTCTCTTCCAGTCCAAAGAATTCATTAATCCTATGGATTCCCGCCACCGCAAACTGAATGGTCTGAATCTCCATTCCCAGACTTTCCACGGGTGTAAAGATCTGTGAAATGTAATTAGTCACTGCCACTGCAGTTCCAGCAGACATTCCGAAAAAGGTCAGCACCGTCCTGTTTCCAGATGCGGAAAGCAGCATCACAGCCGCAACCACGACCGCGTTCAAAATCAGAATCACCGGGGAATATACAGCATCATAAAAATTAGTTCTCTCCATAGCTGCATAACTCTCCCCAATATACGTGTCGTAACGCTTTTCCATATATGTTTCCCGGGCAAGGTTGTGAATCGTACGGATATTGTGAAGGGTCTCCGGCACATGCCCGGAAGCTCTTCCCACGGCCTTTCGGTTCTCAATCTGAGCCGCCAGCATATTTTTCTGCACATGTCTGGTAAACCAGAGCAGAAATGGCAATATGACAAGCAGTACCACCATAAGGCCTTTATTTTCAAACCAGATCACCACCAGAATACTGATGATCTTGCAGGCATCTGCAAACATACTGATAATTCCTGAGGTAAAAAGATTCTCCACCGTATCCACATCCCCGACAAAACGGGAAACCAAAGTTCCTGGTTCCAACCCGGTCAGATTATCAGAGGTAAGCCTTCCAAATTTCTCCATAAGACTGCTCCGAAGGGCATGGGTGATTTTCTGTCCAAATACAGTCAGAAGACCTTCCCTTGCGGATTCCATGATTCCGGTAAGTGCAAGCATTACAAAATAAAGGAGAATGCTCCAGAAGACCACGTTTTTTCCAGCTGTGATCGTATCTACGATTTTGGCCAGGACCAGCGGAGGAATCAGGGCTGTTACAACGGCTCCTATCACTGCAAGAACGATACCTATGGACAGCCATTTCTGCTGCAGAACTGTTTTCCAGATAACTTTTTTCACCTGATTTTTCTTCATTTTGCCGAACCTCCTTCCTCTGTAAATAATTTCTGATACTCAGGTACCCTGGCAAGCAGTTCCTCATGAGTGCCCACCACCGTTTTTCCATCTTCCATCCAGATGATCTGATCCATCTGTGGGAACAGATACAGACGATGGGAAATCAGCAGCACAATGCTCTCCCTGGACTGCTCTTTCAAATTAGCAAAAATCTGTCTCTCTGTGCTCTTATCCAAAGCGGAAAATGGATCATCCAGGATCAGAACCGGTTTCTTATGGCATAGGGTTCTGGCAAGGGCAAGACGTTTTCCCTGACCGCCGGAAAGACGGACACCGCCGTTTCCAACCAGGGTCTGGATGCCATCGTCCATCTCCTTTACTTCCTCATCCATGCAGACCATTTTCAGAAAATCATCCGGATTTTTCTTTTCACCCATAAGAACGTTATTTTCCACGCTGTCATTAAACAGCTCTGGATCATGGCCCAAATAGCCAATGATACTTGTACGCTGGGACGGCTTCATATTCTGAAATTCTTCGCCATCCACCAGGATCTGACCCTCATATGGATATTCGCACAAAAATGCCTTTCCTAAAGTGGATTTTCCGCAGGCAACCGGCCCGGTAATCCCGATCATCTGCCCCTTTTCAGCTTGGAAAGAAATATCTTTCAGAATCAGTTTTCCGTCTGGGTAAGCAAAATTCAGATGGCGGACCTGCAATTGTTCCACGCTCCGGCAACGGATTTCTGACTGAGCTATCTCCTGTTTTGCCACTTCCCCATTTTCCGGAATTCCGAACACATTTTTCTCACTCTGTGTACTTTCCTCCTGCTTCGTCAAAAGCGGCTTGATCCTTTTCCAGGAAACCTGCGCCTTGTGCACTGCATTAAACAGCTTCGCTGCACTGGAGGACTTCACGTACAGCTTCACAAAACATGCCAGAAATGTGGTAAAGGAAGCAATGGTCCATGTGCTCCAGCCAGTTCCCAACACATTTTTCTGACCGAAATACAGAATAAACAGAACGCCCACCATGGAAATGATCCGATATACCGGCGGCATTACAGAATTCCAGATATTGGCCTTTACTGCTGATTTTTCATAAGAAGTCAGATTCTCCTCGTAAGCCTGCTGCCGCTCCTGCTCACATCCGAAGACACGGTATGTAATGGCGTTCTCCGCCCTGTCCAAAGTGGCATTGCTCAGGTATCCTGACTGCTCTTTGTATGCAGCCCCGGTCCTCTGGATCATCTTTTTCATCTTTTCCGCTGTCATATAGGAAATTGGCGGGAAAATCATGCAAAGTAAAGCAAGCCGGAAATCATACCACAAAAGCATCCCTGCATAAGCAGCAAGGGCAACTCCTGTATCAAAAATCTCCGTGGTAAACTTACGCATTCCCTCTACGCAGTCATCCACATCCAGGATTGCCTTGGTCATAATGCTTCCCTCGCCCTCTTCCCGAAGGCTTGCACGGCTTTTCCTTACCAGACTTGCATACAGAATTTCCTTCATTCTGCGGTTTACATTATTTGCAAAACGCCGCACATAAAAACGCTTAATGTATCTGGCGATCTGAACAACTGCAATGGCGATCACATAGCCAAGCACCAGAACCAGCATATCGGAAAACGCTCCCAGCCCTTTCAGGATCTCCACCAGACAGCCGGTCATTTTTCCCTCAAACCAGGGGCCTGCCAAAAGACCGATGTTGTAGATCAAACCGGAGATGGTCACAGTCAGAAGCACCTTCCACTCTTCCTTAAAGTAGGAGATCACCCTGTCCGGCTGGAATCCTCTGCTCTTATTCTTCATCTTCCGGCACCTCATCTCTGCATTCCATCACCTTGCGCGCCACATCTGGAAATCCAGCCTGACGCTGTCGTTTTGATTTCCAGTAAAGGGTATCTAAGGTTTTACAAAATGCCTCTTTTTCATCTTCCGGAAGTTCTTCTAATAACCACTCATAAAAAATGGTCTCAATCTGTGCTTTTGAGTTTTTTAGATCTTCCGCTTTCGCTGTGGCATATAACAACTGGCTTCTGCCGTCTTCCGGATTTGGTTTTCTGATCAGATAGCCTTTGTTCTCCAGGCTGGCCACACGCTTTGCCGCTGCCCCTTTATCAATTTTCAGGGACTCTCTCATCACCGTCTGCGTCACCCCCGGATTGTGCCGGATAAAATGTATCACGTCAAATTCAGCTGTACCGATTCCGTCTTCTTTCATCATCTGTACGGTGAACTTGCTGACTTCACGGGCGATCTTGGTCATTTTTCGCTGAGTACTGTCCATGTATATCTCCTTTCCCTGGTCTGGTAATCTGAATGCGTCTGGAAAATGATCGAAACTCTGCCAGATATCAGACTGTCAAATTCTTTCTTACGCACATATTAGTTGTACGTTCAACCAGTTAGGTGATAGTACAACTAAATTACAATGTCAAGTAAAATAAAAACTAACAGGATAAAATACGCTCTGCATTTTTTCCTCGTTATCGCAGCTAGCCAATTTCCCGTACAAGCACGTACTTGGGCTCACTGCTCAAAAAAAAGGGCTGTGCCCTGCCAATATACATCAGCAGGTTCCACAGCCCTGTAAAACTCTATCTTTTACAAAATAAAATTAACATTTTCCCAATGTCCGTTCCACCAGTCAAAATCCTCTGGTCAACAGCCCGATCACATCTTATCCGGAGCCTCGAATCCAAGCAGATCAATGCTTGTCTCAAGAACTCTCTTGGTCAGCTGCAGAAGACGGATATAGGATTCCTTCTGCGCCTGATTCTCCTCGCTGAGGATCTTAGTCTCATGGTAGAAGCTGTTGAATGCGTTGGAAACCTCATAAATATATGCACAGATCTTGTGCGGAGCTTTCTCTTCAAAGGCACTCTCGATCATGCTGCCAAATCCGGAAAGCTGAAGCATCAGATTCTTCTCACTGCCATTGGAAGCCGGAAGAAGCTCACCAGCTTCAAGGTTACCGCCCTCTTCCACGTAACGGTTCAGAATGGATTTAATACGAACGATTGTGTAAAGGATATACGGACCTGTATTTCCCTCGAAGGAAGTAAAGCGGTCTACATCGAAAATGTAATCCTTTGTCGCCTGGTTGGAAAGATCGCCGTACTTGATTGCCGCCATACCTACGATCTTGGCCGTATCTCTTGCATCCTTGTCACGGACACTTCTGTTCTCCACGATCTTGGTGAACATTTCCTCATCAATGTCTGCGATCAGGTTCTCAAGACGCATAACGCCGCCCTCTCTTGTTTTGAACGGTTTGCCGTCTTTTCCATTCATGGTACCAAAACCAAGGAAAGAAAGCTTGGTATCCTCTTCTACAAGACCAGTCTTTCTTGCGCAACGGAATACCTGGATAAAATGAAGCTCCTGACGCTTATCAACAACGTAAAGGATCTCATCTGGATGGAACAGCTTCATACGCTCCACGATTGTGGCAAGGTCCGTTGTGGTGTAAAGAGAAGCACCGTCTGATTTCAGCAGCATACATGGCGGAATCTCCTTGGTGTCTGTCTCCTCTTTTACATCTACCACAAGTGCGCCCTGGTCCTCATAGGCAAAGCCTTTCTCCTTCATCATCTCTACCATATCCGGAATGTAAGGCTGTGCGTCGGATTCCTTTTTCCACAGGTCAAAAGATACATTTAAGTTTGCATAGTTTCTCTTAAGGTCTGTAACGGAAACGTTCATGATATGGTTCCACAGAGCCATGTAGCCTGGCTTACCCTGCTGAAGAAGGTGAGTTGCCTCCAGTGCTTCCTGGCGGTATGCCTCATCCTCTTTGGACTTGCCGCTTGCACATGGGTAAATCTCCTCCAGCTCGCTGATGGTAAAGGGAGCCTCTGTTGGATATTCGCCTGCAAAATTATCATCAAAATATACAAGCTCCGGCTGTCTGTGCTTCAGCTCGGTGATGATCAGTCCCATCTGAAGTCCCCAGTCTCCAAGATGAACATCACCGATCACCTTGTGACCAACAAAACGGCCGATTCTCTTAATGCTCTCGCCGATGATGGCAGAACGGAGATGTCCTACATGAAGTGGTTTGGCAACGTTTGGTCCGCCGTAGTCGATGACGATGGTCTTCGGCTCTTTGGCTGTGTCTGCGCCAAGCTTCTCATCTTTTTCCATCTCTTTCAGATAATCTGCAAGAAACTCTTCGCTGACCTTCAGGTTGATAAATCCAGGCTTCACCATCTCTTTCATGGAAAATACCTTGGACTCTGCCAGATTGCCAACTACGTCGTCTGCGATCATAAATGGAGCTTTCTTATAAGCCTTGGCACCTGCCATAGCACCGTTACACTGGTATTCGCAAAGGTCAGGACGGTTGGAAACGCCTACTTTACCGTAGGACGGATCGTATCCTGCTTTTTCAAATGCAGCAGAAAGTTCTTCTGCCATGTAGTCTGTAAATTTTTTCATAAATCCTCCTAAATTCCCTTCTTAGGGAGAATATTTCTGTTATCATTTTCTATCAAAATCATTTCGAAGTAAGAAATTGAATATTTTCAGTTACCAACCACAGATAATAACCAAAATCTATGTTTATTGACAACTGCTATTTTCCAACTTCTATACAGTTACTTTCTTACAACATGCAATCGCCAGGGAACCATATCCAATATGACATGCCACGCTAAGGGACAGCGGATCCATATGGATCTCCATGCCAGGAAATGTTTCCTGTATCTCCTGCTTCCACTCCTCTGCTTCTTCTGGGTTACCGGTATAAGCAGCCTGAAGGCACATCTCTCCATTCTGGACAAACTGGGCGAAACGTCCGTCAAAATCTGCTTTCATAGCCTTTAACATGGTACGTCTTGCCTGCTTCTTGCCTCTTACCTTGGCAAAGGCATCCAGCTTCTCCCCCTGGATCTGCAGTACCGGCTTCAGGTTCAGAACAGTACCGATGGCAGCCGCCGCTGGTGTGATCCTGCCGCCCTTTTTCAGATATTTCAAAGTTTCCAGGGTAATATAAATACTGGAATTAAATTTCTCTTCTTCCAGGATCTTCTTAATCTCAGCTCCGCTCCTGCCTGCATCCCGAAGGGCGATGGCATCCTCCAAAGACTGGCGCTGGGTGACAGAAATCCGCTGATTATCCACCACATGTACTCTGCCCTCATATTCCTGGGCAAGTCCCATAGCGGTGGCGCAGGTAGCGCTAAGTCCGCTTGACATAGGGATCTGTACGATCTCATCATATTCCTTCAGAAGATTGTCCCACAATCCCATCGTCTCTCCCGGGCTTGGCTGGGAGGTGGAAATGGAAGCGTCAGACTTCAGCCACTGGTAAAATTCCTCCTGGCTCAGGGTAATCCCCTCCAGGTACATCTTCTCATTAATAAAAAAAGGCATAGGAATAACAGACACTCCAAGTCTGCGTCCTTCCTCCTGTGTAATGCCGCTGTTACTGTCCGTTACAATGGCAATCTTACTCATTCAATCTCTCCTTATCTCATAAAAAGTCGCCGCTGTCCCGCCATTTCTCAGGCGTTACTGTTCACTGCCAGACCAGTAAACAGCGACCGTAAATCTTCATTCCCCGTTCAGGGTCTTACAGTCTATTATAATACCTGGACTCCCATCTGGCAAACACTTTAGAGAAAACACGGCGAAAAAATGTAACAAAATATTTCTTTTTCTGTAAAATTCTTTTGGCAAAAAAGGAAAAAGGACCGCCTATGCGATCCCTATAAGCAGTGCCGCTGCCCCACATTTTATCATACAGGAGATTCCCCTTACCAACCGTTCCGCCTGTGCCATGGTTTTGGGGAACATGATGTACCAGCGGAAGGCCTCCACTGTTTTCTGGATTTTCCCAGGCCAGAAGGAAAAATCTGACCACTTATCCGGCAGCCAGCTCTTTGGAATATCTGATAGCAGTCTCGTGCAAAAAAAGAGACAGATTCCCCATAATAAAATCCTCATAATAAAGCAGCCGCATTTCTTAAGATCAATTCCAGACCTTTCCTCCTCCCGGCTTCCACTTTGCTTATCTCCGTTTTCAAATCTATACATCCATCTGGAAATACTTATTGTAAACATGACAAAAAAAGCCACAGGAAACAGGGGCAGGATCACATCCATCCAGCTGTCATCCACCAAGGTACCGGACAATCCGTTTCCTAGGAGAAAATTGGAAGCAGCGCTTTCCACGCTTTGCCCTTTTTTCCTGCGGATCAGAACCTGAGTGCAAAACAGATTTTTTTGTGCTGGACGGATGAGCAGCATATGCTGGCTCCAGAATGCAACACCTCTCACTTCATAAATATCCTCACCTACCATCAGTTGATTTCCCACACAATTTTCACTGCCGAAAAGATCCAGAGCGGTATTTTTATCGATCACGCAGCCATTCTCATCACTTTCTTCCAGCATAGCTGCCTGCCGGTCATACAGCGCTGCCATTCCTATAATCCCTGTCACTCTGACATTTGTCTGCCTGGAATACCGGGAATTTTTCACAGTCTGTACACCTCCATTACACAGGAAGCAAAGGTCTGTAATTTCGTCTCCCTTTTGGCTGTCCTGCCAAAGCTGCTTCGCCTGGCTTACAGTGAGATAATTGCCATACAGTTCTGCCACCCCGATATCCGTTTTTCCTACATGCACATAATCCTTCATGCCAAAATAAAATAGCACTGACGAAAGCAGCACGGCTGCCATTGCTTTCATATATTTCAAAAAACAATTCTTCTTTTTACTATCCATTCTCAGAAATCCTCACTCTGCAGCCGTCCTTCAATTCCCTGTCTGCCTGCACGACCACACCCTGGTCCGTAGAAAGGCTCCCCTCGCCCAGTGCAGCTGTAGTCTGGTTCTGATCCTGCACTGTAACTTCCAGCTTTCTTGCTGTCATCACGGTGCCCAGCACTGTATTTTCTGTATCAGTAACGTACACATAATCCTTGCCGTCTTCTGAGTATAGTGCCGAAAGCGGGACACAACAAGAATAGGGTCCAGAATCTTTTGATATGGAAAAATCCCCGCTTTGTCCGATAGCCATGCTATCATCCGACAATAAGATTGACAGATCACGAATATCATTATCCTCTTTATTTTCCGTGATATTTTCCACAGTTGTGCCAGAAATATCATTATTGTTATTATCCGTCAGTTTTACCTCAGCACCGGCAGACACATATTTCATATCTTCTTTTGAAATGGTACCTGTCATTCGAAGGGCACCGTCGGAAGAATACAAAACTGCAGCTGCTGTCTGGCCGGTGAGGTCTCCTGTCTGCACAACCAGGTTTTTGATCACGCCATCCGTTGGGGAAACAATGATTCCATCCGTATTTTGAAGTGCTGTAACTTTTTCCAGGTCAGCCCTGGCATTTTCCAGATCCCGCCTGACATTTTCCAGGCTGCTGTCAGAAGCCTCCGGCGCACTGGCATCTGCTACTGCCTTTCCTGCACTAGCCAATGTCTGGTTTCTTCCTGCGATTGCCTCATTCAGTGCCTCCTGTCTGGCGCGCAGATCAGACTGGAGGGCAGCTTCTGCAGTGGAATCATCTTCCTGTGCGATAGCGGTCTCACCATCTGTAAAATCTTCCTCTCCATCTGTAAATCCACTTAAGTCATCCCCGGAAGTTTTAGCTTCTTTTTCCCGGTAAAATTCATCCAGACGCTGCTGCGCTGCCTGGAGTTCTTCTCTTGCATTATCCACAGAAACATTTCCGCTCTGCACAGCAAGATCGTAAGAATTGTCCGCCCAGGCCTGCTCTGACGCACGCTTCTGGCTGTTCACCTTGTTCTGGCTTTCCAGGTCCTTTGCCTGTCCCTCCAGAGTTTTTATTTTATCCTCCAGGTCCCTGGCAGCATCCTCCATACTCTCCCGGGACAGCTTCAGCAAAGTATCTCCTTTTTTCACCGTCTGTCCCTGATGCACCAGTGCCTGCTCCACCTGCAGGTTTTCCAGCACAAACACAGCCACTTCCTGACTTCCCTCCACTTTTCCAGTGCCGCTTACCTCATGGGTGATCACCTGATTGGATGGATTCTTAGTCTGGATCTGTATCACATTTACGGAATCCGAAACTCTTGATAATATGGTAAAAATCAGCATAACTGAAAAAAATATGCCAGTTGCCTGAATTAGTTTTTTCTTCATGTCAATCTCCCTTTTTAGAATTGTTGCTTTACTGCCCCGCTCGTTTCTATTCCTTTACCGCCGTGGAAACAATTCCCTGCTTCAGATAGTCCTGTCCAGACAAAAACACCAGAACTGCAGGTGCAAGTGCCACCACCGAAGCAGCAAACCCAAGCCCCGCCTGTTTCAGATCAATATTTGGCAGATACAAGGACAATGGCCACAATTCTTTTGTTTTCAAAAATACCATCGGCTGTTCGATCAGATTCCAGTATTCCAGGAATCCCAGAACAATGGCAGAAATGACGCCAGGCGAGCCCAAGGGGATGGCAACTATAAAAAACAGTCTAAGCTCACCTGCACCGTCAAGTCTTGCCGCTTCCAGAAGCGCCAGGGGAATCCCTTTAAAAAAGCGGTACATAATAAATACGGGGAATGTAGAAAAAACCGCTGGGAAAATAATCCCCCAAAGCGAGTCAAGAAGCCCAAGTTTATCCAGCACCAGATAGTTGCCAAGGAGCATAACCTGAAATGGCATCATCATCAGTGCGATGTACAAGGTAAATACTATATTTTTCCCTGGGAAATCATATTTTGCAAAGCCCCAGGCAGCGGGCATTCCAACCAAAAGCTCACCAAGGAGTGCGCCAGCTGTGATCTTCACCGAATTCCAGAACATCACAAAGAATTCCGGGGAGTCCAAAAGTACTTCCACATAATGCTTCAAAGTCGGATACTCTGGAAATAGTTTCCAGGAAGCATATCCTTTACTGCCCTCCTGCATTACGGGAAGGAGCAGACCGGTAAGTTCGTTTTTCCCCATAAGGGAACCGACTGCCAGAAACAAAACAGGGAATACAAAAATAAGGGCCAAAAAAGCGAGGAAAAAATAAGTTATCTTTTTCATTTTCTAATCCTCCCTTTCCCATGCTTTTTGCAATAAGAGGACCAGAACCATGATCGTGATTCCAGTAACCACCGCAGCCGCAGCCATTTTATCCATAGCAAGGTCTCTGTACCAGTTATTGAACAGATGCTGGAGAAGATACATATTCTCCTGTGGATAATCGCCTGCCACCAGATACGCTTCCCTGAACACTTTGAAGCCATTTAGAAGTGACAGCACCACAATGGTAAAAAGAGATGGCAGAAGGTTTGGACAGGTAATCCTGGTGAAACATTTACAGATGCCAGCACCATCTACCCTTGCAGCCTCATATAGAGCTGTCGGTATGGTAGAAAGCCCTGCCAGCCACAATACAATGTCATAGCCTAAGTTTCTCCAGATATAGCTGATCACCAGCACCCAGAAAGAAGCCTTGGTATTCAGCCAGTCGATGTGTTTCCACGACAGCAGGTCCAATAAATGGTTCAAAAGTCCCCGTCCATTAAACAGGACTTTCCATAAGATTGCGACGGAGGCAACCGGTATGGCCATCGGTAGCAAAAATGCTGTTTTGAGCAGCTGCTTCTGGTTCTTTCGAAGTTCATTCAATAGGACAGCAGTTATCAGTGACAAAACTACCAGAAGAGGAATACAGATTTCGAAAAACCGAATGGTATTTTTCCCAGCCAGTAGAAATGCCTGATTGGAAAATATCATCTGATAATTCTTAAGTCCAATAAATGTCCCATTCACAGCCCCGAAGAATGATCTGCGGATCACATCCATATAAGGGATCAGCCAGAACAGGCAGACACCTGCTAGGCTTGGGAGAATAAATAAAATGCCTGTAAGGGCATGTTTTCGTTTCACGATAGTTCCTCTTTTCATGATACTTCATTGAGCAGGCTGTCTTTTTGTATTTTCATTTCAAACTGCTCATCGCTCAATGACATTAAGATAGCAGAGGAATCTCTATTCTTTCTCTAAATTTTTCACCTTTATAATCTCCCCCACTTCAAAATAATTAGAGAAATTTTAGAGATTTACGTATATAATAAATACCAGATTGCAGACTGGTGTTTTATGTCCACCAATGGACCGTTCTCGGTTGCGGAGGGCATAGAATGGACAGCTAGTACATCATAAATTAAGTTTCTGCTACATTGACGCAGGTGATTTCTTCGTATGCAAGGCGGAGGAAGGAGGCGTAGCGGTGGCTACGGCGACTGACGACAACGCAGCATATGAAAAATCAGACAAGTCAATGTGGCAGTTACTTAGTTTATGATGTACTAGCTATTATGAAGGGAGTTTCCTATGCGAATTTTAATCATAGAAGATGACAAAGACCTGGCGCAGCTGACAAAGCTGGCACTGGAAAAAGAAAATTTTACAGTAGACGTGTGTCTTGACGGAGCCGAGGGGCTTTATTATATGCAGGAAAATATGTACGACCTGGTAATCTTGGACCGTATGCTGCCCTCCATGGACGGCACCCAGGTTCTTAAAGAAGCCAGACAAGCCCACATCTCCACCCCTGTCATTTTTCTCACTGCACTTGGAGAACTGGAGGACAAGGTCACGGGCCTGAACTGCGGCGCCGACGACTACATGGTGAAGCCCTTCGCTTTCGAAGAGCTCCTGGCACGCATCCGCAGCATTCTGCGCCGCCCTGGAAAATGGGGTGACCTGAATCTCTTGAAACTAGGCGACATCTCTTTTGATCCCGAATGCGGCCGCCTCACCAAAGGCTCCAAAGAGTGCACCCTCTCCGGCCGCGAAAGTGCCCTCCTGGAAGTTTTCCTCCGCAACCCCGGCCAGGTTCTCCCCCGCCCCCTTTCCTCTCCCGGGTCTGGGGCCTTGACTCCGACGTAGAAGACGGCAACCTTGACAACTACATCCACTTCCTCCGCCGACGCCTAAAATCCGTAGACAGCACCCTGTCTTTAAAAACCGTCCGCGGCGTCGGCTACCAGCTGGATGTATACCACTAAAAAAAATACCATGCTGAGCATAGTCTTTACCTTCAACATGGCATTTGCATTTTTCCTTTTCAACAACCAGCGATTTTGCAATGTATATTCATGTAGCCGTGCATTTCAGGAGCGGGTTTAGTGGAGGTGAGATCCGATGGTTACGTAGACTTAGGCGCGAAGGCTTTCCTGAGCGTCTTAGTCGTAGTTACCAGCTAGCTCACCGGAACGCCTGGACGCACGGCGGTGAATATACATTGTAAAAGCGCGTCCGGGAAACCGCCCCCTATTTTTCTTTCGGCAGCTTTATCACAAACGTACTGCCTCCTCCCGGCGTATCTGTGATCCGGATACTCCCCTTATGTAAGGTCACGATCTCCTTCGCAATGCAAAGCCCAAGTCCAAAATGCTGCTTATCCTTCCTGGCCGAATCCTCCCGATAGAACCTCTGGAACACCGCCTCCTTATTCTCATCCGGAATCCCCGGCCCATTATCCTGCACGTAAATCCTGAAATATTTTTCCTTTTCTTCTACACCAAGTTCCATCCTCCCACCTGCTGGCACATAACTCGCTCCATTGTCTAAAAGAATCCCCAGCACCTGACTCAGCCTTGCACTGTCACACTTACAGATGGATAATGGTTCCTCTGGCAGCACCACCTTCAGGGAAATCTTCTTCTCCCGCAAAATCGGCTCATACTTCTCATAAGTCTCCAGAAGCAGGGTATCAAGCTCACAATCTGTCTTCATAACACTCCATGATTTATTGTCCGCATTAGCAAGAGAAAGCATATCCCCGATCAGCCGTGACATCCGATTCCCTTCGCTCTTTATGGTCTGCAAAAGCCTTCCCGTCTCCCCAGTCCCCTTTTCCATAGCCTGTACACAGGATAGGATCACAGCCAGCGGAGACCGAAGCTCATGTGACGCAGAAGCAATAAACTGTGTCTGCTTCTTCCGGTTCTCTTCCAAAGGCCGCAGCATTTTCCCTGTAAAAAGCCAGGAAAACACGCCCAGCGCCAGAACTGCCAACAGCACCATTCCTCCAAACAGCACTCTCTGCTGGAAGATCTGTGCCTTCAATCCCTCAAGAGGATACACAAGAACCAGGCTTAACACGCCGTTCCCCTTTGGGATCAGCGCTGTGCAGGCATAAAAATCCGAAGTCTCAAAATAAACCTCTTTTGGAATGGAAATACTTCCTGCATACTCCACATCCAGTCCCTGCTCCTCTTTGGAAATCCAGGCAGCCTCCGCCAGCATGCTTTCCACAGAATTTTCCCTGGCATTTCCAGTCAAAGCCGCAGCCCCACCTGAGCTTTCCTCATTCAGCTTATCAAAATACATCCTTTTCCCATTGTTCAGGATCCGGAATTCCACTCCATATTCCAGCTTCGCCTCCAGAATCCATTTATGAGAAAGAATGGTCTGATTTTCCAGGTAAGCTACACAGGAATTTCCATTATTCAAAAATCTTTCATAACTGTTGCGGACAAGTCCCCGCTCAAAGATCGCAAGACTGGCAGCCGCCATCAGGATCAGGATTCCGCTTGTGATCAACGTAGAAAATAGTGTCATTTGCCTGTGCAGCTTTTTAAACATCTTAAACTCTCCATACTGCGTCATAGCTTCTGCTTTGCAAACTTCTATGGCGTTTCTTCCTGTTTACTATTTTATTTTTATATTCTGTTTATTTCGTCATTCTCCAACTGCCGGATTATTCCGCCAGATACAGGTTCACCTGCTGTATCACCGCATTTACCGCCTCATCAAGACCGATTTCTCCATTCAGATAGCGCACTCCATTCTCGCAGACTGCACTGGTGATGATCGCATTGTCCAGGGTCGGGGTTGTCAGTGTTTTGCCCAGCTGTTTAAATGCCTCCACTTTATCTGCTGACGGCACCTTGATCTCATAATATAGCTCCTGTCCAGTCACACTGCTGCTTCCTCCGGAAGCCAGCACCTTGCCTTCTTCCCCCTGGTTCCAGTAATCCGCTCCATCGTACACCTTCTCCACAACCGGCAAGCCATCACTCTTTGACAGAAGCTGTCCTTCCTCAGAAAACAGATACTGCACAAATTCCAAAGCTTTGTCCCTCTCTGAGGATTTGGAACTAACACCAATCTTATTTACCGGAATATAACAGTTGGATGTCTGTCCATTCCAAAGCTCATACTCCTGATTTTCCAGCAGATCGGCAAAAGATGTCACAAACGCAAAATCATAGGATGAAAAAACGCCGCCAAGTGCAAACAAGCTTATTCCGGAAAAGACTGCAACATTTTCCCAGGCAATTCCATAGCTCCGTTCATATTCTGGTGTCTGGCTGTCATCAAAAGCCTGCGGATAAGCAGCCTTCATCTGGTCCACTCCATCCTTTCCAGCCTGGTAGATCCTTCCCATCTGCTCAAGAAACTCCTTCACTTTTTCTTCATCCAGGGTTCCGTCCGTCTTCATCCATGCTGCAGAATTATTGTCTGCAAACTGCTCCAAAAGCGTTTCTGGAAATAAAGAATACACAAATGGGAACTTATAAAAGGTCTCATCAGCCGTTCCATACTCGTCTTTATGCTTCTCTACAACATCTGCCAGGGAAGTAAGGTCCGTGACAGCCTCCACATCTTCTTTTTGCCCCTGGATCATTGGGATTCCAAATTTCACCGGCATTTCATAGATACTGCCATCCTCTTCTGTATAGGCCGCCTGAATGTTGGAAAGGATTCCTGCATCCTTCAAAACGCCGCTTAAATCTTCCAGCATGCCCTGCTGAATATAAGTTTCAGAAGAAATCCCGTCCATGATCAGTATATCCGGGCCTTTTCCTGCCATAATCTCTGTGTTCAGGGTTTTTAGAGCATCCGTACGGGTTACCCCATCATCCCCTGACATTCCTGTTTCCAGAGTCAGATAAATATCTGGATGTTCCTTTTGGAACATGACCACAGCCTGCCGAATGCTGGAATTACTATCCAAGGAATAAATCGTCAGCTCTGTATCTGGCACTGTGGGCATATCCGCGGAATAGGTATAGGAAAACAGTTTTCCCTCCATATCACCGGAATCATAAATCACTACACCTATATAAATTTTTCCATCTTTGTCCTGCGCCATGCAGTTAAAAGCCTTGTTGGTGGAACTGATAGAATTCAGACTTCCATCGATCACCTGCTCGATCACGTTGCCCCCAAAGGCATAGCGGTACAAGCCAGTACTGTCTGCATAAAACAAAGTGCCTTCCTCGTCTCCATCCATAAACATTAGGGACGTGCCAGAAGAATTGCCAAATTCCAGATTGGAAGGGGTCTTTTTCAGCTGCTCCGTCAGTGCGTCACCACCCTCGGCAGGCTTGCCGGAAGCAATATCATAATAACGGACATCTCCATCTGCAATTACAATCAGATACTCCGGGGTTACTCCCATATAATCTGTGTGCTTTCCTTTCTCGTATTCATGAACCACACTGCTATCTGCCGGATTAATTTCCAGAATTCCGTTTCCTGTAAGCTCCAAAAATAGATTGCCATTTGTCCCGATTGCCATATCCCAGGAAAAACTTCCAGACACATCACTTCCAAGCTCCAGCTTTTTCCCTTCCCCTCCAGAAGGACAATAATAATAATCCATGTCCCCTGTACTGTTCTCATCTTCAGACTCTATAAACACACCGCCCAGAATACTTCCATCTTTCCCAAGAGCTGCTTTATAAAAAGAAACTCCGTCCAGACAGAAAAGGCTTGTAAGAGATTTCCCAGCCCCCCATGTCTTTCCCTGATCCAAGGACTTGTAAAGAGCCAGTTCGTAATCACTGTTTCTTGCGAGCATCTCCATACTGCCATCTTCCATAATCTGCAGGCTGGCCACCTCTGTACAAGCTTCCGGCACCGCCAGTTCCTCTTCCAGATAACGTCCCATTGCTTTGGAATCTTCAGTGTCTTTGGAATTGCTTTCCTTATCTTCCTGACTGCTGCCAGTGCTTCCATTGCCACTGCCACAACCGGTAAAACTTCCAGCTCCTGCAATTGCCAGACATGCTGCTGTAGAAACAGACAACAGTCTTTTTAACTTTTTATATTTCTGCATATGAAAATTCCCCCTCCATTGTTAAGGTTTTGTTCAGGCACCGATCCGCATTGCATAAAATCTCCTTTGCGGCTTCGCCTCTGCATAACCACAACCTTACCAAAGGAATCTCTATCTAATCTCTAAACAGTACAACCTGTTTTCCCTATATTTTGTAAAAACAAGACCAGACATGTGCTTTGAATTTTGCCTGTTGTCGCGGCAGTGACCAAGTTCTCATATAAACATCCCCCATGGCAGTCATCTTGCAAAAAGAGCAGTTATCAACACAGAATCTTTTATTTGTGTATCAAACCGCTCATTTTTATAACAATATTAACATTTATTCACTTCGAAGTGCATCAATCGGATTCAAATTCGCAGCCTTCACAGAAGGAAGCAGACCGAAGATAATTCCGATCAGCATAGAGAATACTACAGAACCTACAATAGCAGGAACGCTGATGGCGGTAGGTGAACCAGCCACCCTGGATACGATCTTGGAAAGTCCGATTCCAAGGATTACTCCGATAATACCGCCTACGCTGGTAAGTACCGCTGCTTCTGTAAGGAACTGGCCAAGAATCACCTTCTTTCTTGCACCAATCGCCTTCTTCAGACCGATCTCCTTGGTACGCTCTGTTACAGATACCAGCATAATGTTCATAACGCCAATACCTCCAACCAGAAGGGAAATACTTGCGATCCAGATCAACTGGGAATTGGTGCTCTCGCTTAAATCCTGAAGATCCTTTACACGCTGCATAACATCGTCAGCCTTGTACTTAAAGCTGCTGCTTCCGCTTCCGGTAGTGCTGATGGATTTGTTCAGAATCTTCGCAACTGCAGAACCGGCTTCACTCATGTTGTCTGTGCTGTCAACCTTGATGATGGCATTTTCCGGTTCATCAAACTTATAAGAAATGGGCCAGCACTTATTGGGAATCATTACCGTTCCGATCACGCTCTCATAGTAACTGTCAAAATCATTTGGCGTATCCATATTCGGAAGGCTGTCTGAAGACTGCCTCACAACCCCAACCACTGTATACGGCTCTGAACCGATCTCAATGATTTTCCCTATGGGATTTTTCCCTGGAAACATGGTGTCTGCGGCATAGCTGTCTATCAATGCAACCTTGCGGAAACCATCATAATCTGCCTGCACAAGACCTCTTCCGGAACGCACCTGATAACCACAGGTATCCAGATAATTCATATCAATACCGTAGACCTTGCCACCGGAAAAACTGGTGTTCTCATAATAAACATTGCTGTTGTAATCTGTTCTTCTGTAAAAAAAGGTTGCATTTTCTACATGGTCTGCTTTTAACACTTCATCCTTCAGGCTCTGGCTCAAAAGAGGCGTGGAACCTGAAGAACCGCCATCATAATAATCCACACTATATGCACTGTCACCCTGTGACAACGTGATATTCACTGTGTTGTTTCCGGAACCGATCAGATTGTCTTTGATCTGCTCACTGGTTCCCTTAATCGTGGAAACAATGGCAATAATAGATGCAATACCAATGATAATACCCAGCATTGTAAGGAAAGATCTCATCTTGTGTGACCAGATTCCCTGGAATGCCAGACGTATATTTTCAAACATGAAATCCCTCCTTAACCAAGACCGCCGTATGATGTGGTGTCATATCCCATAAACTCATCCAGTGATCCTTCTTTTGTCTTCATACCTTCTTTTACAGATTTGGAATAAGGGAATGCAATTTTGTCATCCAGAGATAATCCACCACTGACCAGCACATAAGTACCACCGTTTACATTCTCCTTTACCTTTACGATCTGTTTCTTCAGCACACCGTTATTATCCTTATATACATAGCTCACACCGTCTTCTGTACGCACAAACGCCTTGGAAAGCACAATGCCGTCTGTACTCTGGGTCTGCTGTTCCAGCTGAATATCTACCCAGTCTCCTACGCTTACCTGGGCAGAATCATCTGTGATCTTGGCTGTGAAGGTGTAGGAGGATACATTTGGATTGCTGTCTCCATAATAATAGGAGTCGTCTCCATCTACTGCATAATCAGATACCTGTACCACCTCTGCCTCAAAAACCATATAACCATTTTCGCCATAGGAATTACAGGTCAGCATAGTGCCCTCCTGTACCTGGTCAAGCATCAGCTCACTGACAGTTCCCTGTACATAATAGCCATCTTTACTCTTTACCATCATAAAAGCATCGGATTCTGAGTTGGTTCCGGTAGCGGCATCACCCACGGTAGTTACAATACCATCCAGCTTACTTGTGATCAGCTGTCTGTCCGCTTTTTTCTGAAGCTTGCTGATGTTGATCTCGCTCTCCTGAATGTCCAGTTCCAGACTGGCGATCCGTTTTTTCTGGATCCTAATCGCTTCCGAACGGGATAAGGAGGAACTGCCTCCTCCGCTGCCATTGTCGCCTGGAATAACGGGATCATCATTTCCATTGTCATACTGCATGGCGCCTTCCAGTGTGAAATCCATTTCTGCAAAACGGTCCACTGGATTGGACAACATGTTTCCATCAATGAGATAATAGCCGGTACAGGATGCTTTCCTATTCGTATAATCTCCAATGGTATCATTCTGGTGGAATTCCAGCAGATACCAGTATCCGCCCGGATGAAGCAAAATGGTTCCATCTGCATTGTAACCAGCCATCTTGTTCAAAAAAGCTCCTGTTACGTTTACCTTTGCCTTCGCACTGGAGCAAAGATACAGATAAGGATTCTCCTTTGTTCCACTTCCCTGATAAGGTGTGGTGTCATAATCCAGGGTAAGATAAAATGGTTCGTCGCCATCTACAAAGCCATCATTTCCTCCCAGGGTAGTGCCTCTGTTCAGATCAGAGCCATCCCCGTTTGCATCAGAAGTAAAACCATCCTGGCTGGAATCTCCGCTGCTGAACCCATCATTTGACGGTTCCTCATAGAAATCAGACGCAGTGCCGGAATCCATAGTTGTATCTTCTGTTCCATCAGAAGTATCCCCGCTGTCACCGTCAGCACTGGTCATATCGTCTGCCGAATCTGCACCTGACAGATCTTCCTCTGCGTTTCCTGCCTCCTGGCTGTCTGCAAATCCATCTGTCACCGCAGCAAGCAGCATAGGCTGTAAAACTGCTGCCAGATAATGATCGGATGCCGTTACATTTGCAGAAGACATTTCATCATCCCCAAGGGAATCATCATCGGAATCTGTTCCGGAATCAATTCCAGAGTCCTCCCCGGAGTCGATCAGATTATCTGCTGAGGATGCATCGGAATCCAGAATAGGACCGCCATTTTGAAGACTGGTAAGCCTTTTCTTCGCTGTGGCAAGGTCCTGCTGCTGTTTCTGGAGTTTCAGCTTGGCTATATTCAGTTCCATCTCCACAAGAGTCATATCAAATGAGATCAGCTTATCACCAGGCTTCACTTCATCTCCCTTGCTTACATAAACTTCCTCAATGATCATATCCTTATCTACGGTAATCCGCTGTGTGGCATTGGCGTATATATTACCGCTTAAGGTAGTGTCTGAATCATATCTCTCACCGACAAGGTCACTGACATTTGCTACCAGAACCTCCTTCTGGCTTCCCTTACGCGCATACATAAGACCGCCGCTGATACCAGTTCCCACAAGGGCCGTAATCACCAGGCCTATAATAACTTTTTTCACTTTTCCCATGGGATCACCTCTTTTCCTGCAGCTCACCATCACGGATCATAACCACCCGCCTGGCATGCGCTGCGATCTCTGGATCATGAGTGATCATAAGGACGGAAACACCTTCCTCATTCAGTTTCTGGAAAAGCTCCATAACCTGCTTACCTGACTTACTGTCCAAGGCTCCGGTAGGTTCATCTGCCAGAAGAAGCCTTGGATTGTTTACAATGGCTCTGGCAATGGCCACCCTCTGCATCTGTCCGCCCGAGAGCTGGTTCGGCCTGAAATCCACACGGTCTGCCAGACCAACTCTGTCAAGTGCTGCAAAAGCACGCTCCCTGCGCTCTTTCTTCGGAACATGTGCGTAATTGAGAGGCATCTCTACATTGGATATAGCCGACTGTCTTGGCAAAAGATGGAAGCTCTGAAATACGAACCCGATCTTGTTCAGACGGATATCTGACATTTCATTCTCCGAACATTTGCTGATATCCTGCCCGTCCAGAAAAAAGGTGCCCTTGGTTGCCTGATCCAGACAGCCAATTATGTTCATAAGTGTGGACTTACCAGAACCAGAAGGACCCATGATGGCTACATACTCGCCCTCTTCCATGGAAAAATTTACGTCCTTTAATACTGGAACTGTCATTTTCCCCTGCTGGTAATCCTTATAAATTCCTTTCAGCTCAAGTATCATCCTGCTGCCTCCGTATCTTCAGAGCCGTACTGTCCCGGCTCATCGATGCTGTCGTCGGTAAAATCTTCTGTACTGTCATCAAAGGTGCTGTCGTCCACCATATCTTCCGAATAATCTCCGGAATCATCTTCTGAATAATCACCATCAATCACAGCGTCCATGCTGTCATCTATCACACCGGATTCAAAATCTGCACTGGAATCGTCTTCCTCCACTGGCTCCATAATGTCTCCATCTGAGTAGTCACTGTTATCCAGATTGGTCTCCATGTCAATATTTTCCAGCTCTTCATCAGTCATCTCAGACATATCCCTGGTACTCATACCTTCCACAAGGCTATCTGACGGAAATGCAATGCTGTCGTCCTCCGTCAGGCCGTCTGCGATCTCGTATTCGGAAAGATTCTCATCATATTGTCCAAGAATAACGGAACGCTTCTCCAGTTTTCCCTTGGAATCCACAGCCCAGACATAAGGACTGTCTGTGTCAGCATCCACAATATAGTATTCCCCAAGCCAGATACCAGTTTTCTGATCTTCCTGGCCTTCATCCATCTCTATGTATACATGCTGCCCCAGCATCAGGCCCTCAGAGGAATCCAGGGTTACATAGAATGGATAGGTACTGGAGCTGGTCGTGTCATCTCCGCTTGACATTCCAAAATAAGAGTTGCTGCTACTGCTGTTAGAGGAATTCTGCTCATCCACAGCGCCCATGGTTCCATGCCAGATCTGGTTCTCATCCACTCTGGAACGGACAAGAACTGCAGAGCCAGGAACTACTGTATTACGGTTCTGCTCATTTACCTGGCCTTTAATACGGTAGGCACCGGTACTGAGGATGGTGATAAAGGCATTATCAGAGGAATCACTTCCATAATCAGAGCTCATGCTGTCATCCAGGGTATCTCCATCGTCGCTTCCCAGCTTGCTGGTATCAATCTTCTGGATCACACCGTCAATCTCGCTTCGCACCTCTGTGTTGGTAGTCGCAGCCTGCAGCTTGTCAATCTCCGCCTGCTTGCTTACCTGGTCATACTCATTTTTCTTAAGATTCATCTTGTTGGTCTCAATCTCAATGGTATAGGAAAGCTGACTGCTCTTATTGGCTTTCTTTTTCTCTTTCTCAAGAGTGGTGATCTGCTCGTTCAGGCTAAGGGCCTCATTCTTCAGACGGTCCAGCGCCAGCTGTGCTTCCTTCAGGCTGTCCTGAATACTGCTCAGATCATACTCAAAAAGCAGCTGTCCTTTCTTTACTTCATCGCCGGTCTTTACCTTGACTTCTGTAACCGTTCTGCCGCTCTCAATGTTTACCTTCACAGTCTCCTGGGGCTCTACCACACCGGCAAACCGGTTCAGCACGCCGGAGTCCTCTCCAAGAAGGGTGCTGATCTTGGTCACATAGGCCACTTCACCGGAAGCAGCCGACGAATCGGCATAATTCTCTTTATAATAATACCAGCCACCGGCACCAGCTGCCCCAGCGAGAATGATCAGTCCCCCGATGACAAAAACTTTTTTCTTCATGGTTACCTCCTGTACGATAACTCAATGCAATTCATATATAACACGTAAATTATAGCAGATGCCTTCTCTCTTCTGTCATCTGCATTTACCTTGTTTATCATACCAGATTCCAGCCCAAAAAGAAAGTATTCTAAACCTGTAATCGAAAACAATAATACATTTTTCACAATTTTTTCATTCTTTTTTTAGAAATATCGTATAAGTTTTTGGTATTTTTGACTTTTTTACCGAAAACTGGTATAATAGAGAAGCTTTATAAGCATTTATCCAATAACCCGAAAGGAAAGAAACTGTATGAAGTCAGCAAAATATCTGCTTCCTCTTCTTTTACTTTTTTCCACCCTTTTCTTATGCGGCTGCACCAGCAAGGAAGAAAAAAAGATAGACGAAGTAGTAAAAAGGGAACTGGATCTTCTCAAGAATCTGGATTCCGACACCACACAGAAGTACATCTCCTACCAGGAGCTATTTCCTGAAGAAGCCGAAGACACTACCGATACTTCTGATATAGAAGAAGTCTTTTCCCTCTTTTTCCAGGATTTCGATTATAAGATCCTGGATGTTCACGTAGACAAGGACAAAGAAAGCGCCACAGCGGATCTCCGCCTGTTTACCCTGGATGCCCATGCACTTGCAGAGGATTTTTCCAAGGCCCAGCTGAAGCAGGAAATCTCCCTGGCTGCTGCAGATCAGTCTGATGACCAGACCTTTTCCCTGGAAGACCGCTACCGCATTCTTAGGGAACTGCTAAGTACAAATGATTACCAGACTGTAGAGCGGAATTGCACCATTACCCTCACAGCCACCAAGGAAGATACTGAGAATAACTGGGAAATCAGGCGTAACAATACATTAGAAAATGACCTTGTCGGCGGTCTTATGAATTATCTCACAGATCCGGACATTCTTTCTCCGGAAGACACGCTTACTGTATACTTTGATACCCTGAAAGACATGTCAACAGAGGAACTGGGCAATTATCTGAATGCCGACTCCATTGTAAGCTCCGGGGATTCCGAAAAGATCCAGCTTGCCGATGCACTGGTTGACCAGGTACATTCTTCTTTTGATTATTCTGTAGGAGAAGCTACTGTTTCCGGCTATCACGCCACAGTCAGTGCTTCGATCACAACCTTTGACAGTGATGCTATTTTGAAAAATTATAACAAAGATCTGGATACTTATCTTTCTTCTGTTGATGCCGTGATCGATGGGGCACAGAAGCGCTATGAAAAATCCTACAGCATGCTTTTGGACGTAATTGACAAAAATACGGCTACCAAAACTGTGGAAACGGCCTTCCCCCTTCTTAACGATGGTGCTTCCTGGAAACTGGAAGATGCCGGAACAGTGTTTGGACAGGCTTTGTTTGGAGGCTTAAGCTCCAGCCCGGTGGAAGATGCTGCAGATTCTGACAATTAAGATTATGATATTTATGTTCATACCTCTTCCGGTAAGCGCAGAGATGTTTTTTCGCATTTTATCCTATTATAAAAAAATCCTGCCCAAGAATCAGGCAGGATTTTTTTTATAATATTTTATTCTTCAGTCTCTTCTACAGCTTCTTTCTCTACCTCAAGTCCCAGCTCATCCAGCTGTGCCCCGCTTACGCGCTGCGGTGCCTGAGTCATCAGACAGGAAGCATCTTTTACTTTCGGGAATGCGATTACGTCACGGATACTGTCAACCTTGGCAATAAGCATAACCAGACGGTCAAGACCGTAAGCCAGTCCAGCGTGAGGCGGAACTCCGTATTTGAATGCATCCAGAAGGAATCCGAACTGCTCATGGGCAGCTTCCGGAGTAAATCCAAGTTCTTTGAACATTCTCTCCTGAATATCATCCTGGTGGATACGAACACTACCGCCGCCAATCTCGTTACCATTAAGTACGATATCGTAAGCCTTTGCACGAACAGCCCCTGGATCTGTATCAAGAAGCGGAATATCCTCATCCATCGGCATTGTAAATGGATGGTGCATAGCTGTGAAACGGTTCTCTTCCTCGCTCCACTCAAGAAGCGGGAACTCAGTTACCCATACGAAACGATACTCGTTCTTGTCCAGAAGATCCATCTGTTTTGCAAGCTCCAGACGAAGTGCACCAAGAACATCATAAACCAGTTTCTTCTTATCTGCTGCGAACAGTAGCAGGTCACCTGCTTTACCATCCATAGCAGCTACAAGTGCATCCATCTCTTCCCCTGTCATAAATTTGGCAAAGGAAGACTTTCTGGTGCCATCCTCTGCGATTGCAATATATGCAAGGCCTTTTGCGCCATATCCTTTTGCAAATTCTATTAACTTATCAATTTTCTTACGCGGCATGCTGCCCTGGCCTTCTGCGTTAATACCACGAACGCTTCCGCCAGCTTCCAGAGCACCTGTAAATACAGAGAAGCCGCAGTCCTTCACAATCTCACTTACATCATGAAGCTCCATGCCAAATCTCATATCCGGCTTATCAGAACCGAAACGGTCCATTGCTTCCTGCCATGTGATTCTCTCGATTGGAAGCTTCACGTCAATACCAAGAACCTCTTTGAACAGGTAGGAAAGGTATCTCTCGTTTACATCGATTACATCGTCAACATCTACGAAGGAAAGCTCCATATCGATCTGTGTAAACTCCGGCTGACGGTCAGCACGAAGATCCTCATCACGGAAGCATCTTGCGATCTGGATGTATCTGTCATATCCGGAGCACATCAGAAGCTGTTTGTACAGCTGCGGTGACTGTGGCAAACCATAGAAACAGCCTGGATGTACACGGGAAGGTACCAGGTAATCTCTTGCTCCCTCTGGAGTACTCTTTCCAAGCATAGGAGTCTCAATCTCTAAAAATCCCTCATTTGTAAAGAAGGATCTAGTGAGCTGCATAACACGACTCTTCAGGATCAGGTTTCTCTGAAGATCCGGCCGTCTTAAGTCAAGATAACGGTATTTCAGACGTACATCCTCTTTTGTCTTGCTATTCTCCTCAACCGGGAACGGAGGAACCTCTGCCTCAGAAAGAATACGAAGGGATTTTGCCCTTACTTCAATCTCGCCTGTTGCAAGATTCTTATTTACAGCACCTCCACGCTTCTCAACAGTTCCGGTTACTGCGATTACAAACTCACTTCTCAGCTTGCCAGCCTTGGCAAAGCCTTCCTCATCAATGGAGCCATTCTCGAAGATCAGCTGCATGATACCGCTGCGGTCACGTAAATCTACGAAAATGATTCCTCCTTTATCTCTTGCTTTCTGAACCCATCCCATAAGGGTTACTTCACTGCCTACCATCTGTGTGGTCACTTCTGCACATCGACAGGTTCTGTGCAGTCCCTGCATACTCTCAGCCATTTTAAGGCGCCTCCTTTTATCTATTAAAGAATTCCACAAATTCTGTATAGCCTTCTGCTGCCATCTGGTCTTTCTGGAATTTTTTATTCTTCTTCATAATGGAGATGTTAACCTGAACTCCGGTTTTTCTCTCCTCTTCTGCCTGGCGGAAAATCTCGATCAGCTTGTCTGACGGCATATTCTTCTCAATGAGATAGGCCTTCTTCGCCTTTGCTGTGGGAATCTGATAGCCTCTCTCAAGAAGGAGCATAACAATACGCTCAAATCCTATAGAGAATCCGCATGCACTTGTATTATTTCCGGTAAATTTGCCGATCATCTCATCATAACGTCCGCCGCCTCCGACACTTCCGCCGAACTCATCCATGGAAATCTCGAAAATTGGACCTGTGTAGTAAGACATACCGCGGACCAGAGTAGGATCAAATGACATCTTAAAGTCTGCTGTCTTCACAGCCTCTACTGTGGAGATAATAGTCTCAAGATCTGCTGTGATCTGCTCGTCAAGAACATCTGCCAGCTTCTCTTTGCAATATCTGACTCCCTGAATATCAGAACTGATCTCCTTAAACATAGCAAGATAAGTGTCAATGCTCTCTTTTTTGAAGCCTTCCTCTTCCAGTTCTTTCGCTACGCCTTCCAGACCGATCTTATCCATCTTGTCAAGAATGATAAATACAGTGTCAAAGCTCTCCTTGGGGAATCCGCTGTACTCAGCCATAGCCTTCAGGATACGGCGGTCATTGATACGGATAGTGAAATTGTGAAAATCAAGCTTGCCAAGAAGGGTGGTGGTAGCCAGTACCAGCTCGATCTCTGCCATGTAAGTAGGCTCACCCAAAATATCAATGTCGCACTGCATAAACTGACGGAAACGACCTCTCTGCGGACGGTCTGCTCTCCATACATAGCCCATCTGAAGTGCCTTAAATGGTCCAGGCAGCTCATTGGAGTTATTGGAATAATATCTGGAAAGCGGTACTGTCAGGTCATAACGGAGACCGGAATCTACCAGATCTGCCTCTTCCTTCGCCTGATCTAATTTCAGCTTCTCGCCTCTTTTTAAGATCTTGAAGATCAGCTTCTCATTGTCTCCGCCCTGTTTGCTGCACAGATTCTCAATGTGCTCTACGCTTGGAGTTTCAATTGAAGTAAATCCGAAGGAACCATATGTCTCACGGATCAGTCCGGTAACATAGTTACGGATTTCCATCTCCTTCGGTAAAATATCTTTCATGCCGGTAACCGGCTTTTTCTTTAATGCCATGTGTCCTCCTTATTTCCCAGTCTGCCTGGTGTGTACTACTCTTTGAAATGCAAGAAATACTTCCACATCAAAGTTTTTTATTTCATCTATCATCAGTTCCATTACTGTACGCATGTCAAATGCCTTGCGATAAGAACGGTCCTGGCTTAATGCACAGAACACATCGCATACCCGAAGGATCCTGGCACCGATGGGAATTTCCTTTCCTGCCAGATTGGACGGGTAACCACTTCCATCGTAATTTTCATGATGATAAAGAATACTCTCAAGAACAAAATCCGAATAGTCCTGGTCTTTCAGCTCTTCATAGCCAAGCTTGGAGTGCATACGGACATATTTCAGCTCCTCGATCACCAGAGGATTGCTTTCCTGTCCATTAATGTAGCTTCTCAGTTTCAGCTTTCCGATATCGTGAAGCATTCCTGCGATTGCAAGGTCATAGCACTGCTCATGAGGAAGACCAAGCTCCTGACTTACTGCATAAGCCAGATTGCTTACTGCGATTCCATGCTTCAGTTCTGCTGATAAGTCAAATTCCAGAAATCTGTCGGATGGTTCTGATTGGTCACTGGAAAGCTTTTCCAAGAATTTTCCCTCCCTCCTACAACCAGGTTTCAATTCCGGTTCGCTTTCTTTCAATCATCTCATCAATACGGGCAATGTAGCTGGTAACATCCTTCACATTCTCTACCCGCTCGATCCGTTTGCCATGGTCAAAGACCAGTTTGGAAGAACCACCTGCTCCAAGAGCAATGATGGGCTGTTTTTCTTCCATAATCAGTATATTGTAAATCCCGGCTTTGTCAACCTTTGCATAGCCTACATTTTCAAAATTTCCCTTCATGTTCTTCTGACGGTACAGATAGTAAGGTCCCATTTCCATGGAATAGGCGGTCTGCTGTGTCAGATCCATGATCTCCTGGTTATTCTCAAATGTCATCTCCTGATATTTGTCCTTAAACATATTTAGGCGGGCTGCACGTTTCACAGCCAGGGAATGTACGGTAAGGCTGTCCGGGGAAAGTTCTTTCACTTTCTCCAATGTGTATTTTACCTTGGAAATATCCTCTCCAGGCAGTCCCACAATGAGATCCATGTTAATATTGTTATAATCCAGTTCTCTGGCAAGATGGAATGCTTCTATGGTCTGCGCCACAGTATGACGTCTTCCAATGATCTCAAGAGTGTCCTGATTCATGGTCTGGGGATTAACGGAAATCCTGGTTACCGGAAATTTCTTAATGGTCTCCAGCTTCTCCCTTGTAATGCTGTCCGGTCTTCCAGCCTCAATGGTAAACTCTACAAGACCGTCAAAACCAAAGGACTCTCCAAGCTGGTCCAGAAGTCTCTTAAGCTGATAGGGCTCTAAGGTGGTAGGTGTCCCTCCGCCAATGTAGATGGTGTCAAGCTTATAGTTTTTCATCATCCTGGCAGTCTCGCGTATCTCCTTACACAATGCATCCAGATATTCATCCACTCTCTTTGCCCAGATTTTCAAGGGATAAGAGCTAAAGGAACAATACAGGCAGATACTGGGACAAAATGGAATACCCACATATAAGCTGTAGCCATGCTCATAATCAATGTCTGCAAGAAGTGCCCGCTCCCGGTTTGCTATGGTAATGGCAAGAGCTGTCTTCCTGGCACTTACCAGATAATGCTCCCGCATTACCTGTGCCACTTCCGTATTCTTCATCCCACTCTCGATCATTCCCATGGCAAGCTTGGCCGGACGGATTCCTGTGAGATTTCCCCAGGGAAGAGTTCTGCCGGTAAGCTTCACCAGAACATTGTACAAAGCATATTTCAAGCTGTCCTTGTTAGCCTTGCGAAGCTCATAGGCATCCATGACTTTCTTATACCTTTCATAAATGTGATCCCCGTCTGCAGCTTCTGCCTTGTTTTCTGGTAAAGCAGCCTGATCCTCCTGTGAAGCATTTCCCTTGTTCTCTTTGGACGCCTCATCTGCCCCCCGGATTACCTCTGCACTGGCCACACCTTTATGATTCTTTGTCGCATATTTTATAACAAAATTATCATTTTCTCTTTTCACAGTAAAGAAGATATCGTATGCCTCTTCATCCTTTTCGTAGAGGCTGTGGATATCTCCTTCCGGATAAAACGCTTTTATTAATTCATATATATCATGCTCGAAATCCCTGTCAAGCAGCAGGATTCCTATTTTACACAAATGGATTGTACCTCTTTTCGTAACCAATTGTTGTAGATGTATCATGTCCCGGATACACATCTGTATCATCAGGGAGGACATTTAACAGCTTGTGAAGGCTCTCCCTGATTTCATGTGCACTGCCCCCTGGAAAATCTGTTCTTCCAACAGAACCACAGAATAATGTGTCCCCGCTGAACAAAACGCCTTCCTCCTTCAGATAATAACAGCAGCTTCCCTTGGTATGCCCCGGTGTATGGATCATCTGAATGGAAAAGCCAGCAGCATCAAACACCTGAAGGTCATCCAGAAATACATCTGGTCGGACAGAGCATGGCTTCCGCATACGGTCTGTCATATTTACAGACGGCTCCCGGAGCATTTCCTCTTCCTGGCGACAGGCGTAAACCGGGATCTGATACTCCGCCTTCACAGCCTGCACAGCCATAATGTGATCGAAATGACCGTGTGTGAGAAGAATGGCAGCTGGCTTCGCCCCCATCTCTTCCACCTTCTGAAAGATTCTGTTTGGTGAATCTGCCGGATCAATGATCAGTGTTTCCCCGTTTTCTTTATTTTTTAAAAAGTAGCAATTGGTGTATACAGGACCAAGAACCATCTGCTGTACTTCAAGTTTACCCATAAGTTATCCTTTCCTGGCAGCCAACATGACAGTTGCTGTGTTTCCACATTTTCTGTTACTATCCACTCCGTGACCAGTAAACGCTTTGTGATGCACAGAATGTGGATTGAAACCTCTTTTCCCTGATTTCTATCAGCCAGTGGTTCTCTCCACATCCAAAACGCTTTCCAACTGCCTGATTTTCTCTATAAGAGAATTTAGCTCATCCTTGCAGCTTACATTAAAGCTTACAGAAATAGTTGCCTTCTCCTGCTTGTTGGTACGGCAATTGATATTTCGGATATCGATCTTACGCTCTGTGAAGATCTTGGAAATATCCACCAGAAGACCGGTACGGTTATTGGCATATACATTGATCTCCGCCATGTAATGCTCATCCTGCTTCACTTCCGGCTCCTGCCATTCTGCCTCCAGAAGACGGCTTCTGTCCATCTCGGACATATTCATAACATTTACACAGTCTGTACGGTGAATGGTAACGCCACGGCCTCTTGTAACATATCCAACGATCTCATCTCCTGGAATGGGGTTACAGCACTTGGAAAAACGAACTGCAACATCATGGATTCCACGGACTACAATGCCGCTCTTGCTCTTAATATGATTCTTCTTATTCTGGTTCTCAGCAGCTGCCGCCTCCAGAACTTCCTCATCAGTAAGATTCTTTTTATTTTCTTTATCATAAGCTTCCACAAGCTTATTGAATACCTGACCCTCTTTCAGTCCGCCATGTCCGATTGCCGCAAGTACGGAATCCCAGTCACGGAAACCATATTTGCGAAGGACAGAGTCCAGATACTGGGGCTTGGTGTAATTAGCGAATTTAAAGCCCTTACTCTTGGCATACTGGGCCAGCATCTCCTTACCCTTCAGGATATTATCTTCCTTCAGTTCTTTCTTGAACCACTGGTTGATCTTATTCCTTGCCTGGGTACTCTTCACCACCTTCAGCCAGTCACGGCTTGGTCCCTGGGAATTCTGGGAGGTGATAATCTCGATACGGTCTCCATTCTGGATCCGGTACTCAATTGGCACCAGCTTGCCGTTTACACGGGCACCTACCATCTTATTTCCTACAGCACTGTGTACGCTGTATGCAAAATCAATAGGAGTGGAACCGTTGGGAAGAGTCTTCACATCTCCCTGTGGGGTAAAACAGTACACACTGTCTGCAAAAAGGTCCAGATCGTTTTTCAGAAGGCTCATAAATTCCTTATTATCGGACATATCCCTCTGCCACTCCAGAATCTGGCGCAGCCAGTTCAGCTTCTCCTCTTCCCGGTTACCAGTGGAGGTCTTTCCGTCAGAGGCTTCCTTATATTTCCAATGGGCAGCAATACCATACTCAGCCGTCTTGTGCATTTCAAAGGTTCTGATCTGGATCTCAAAGGGCTGGCCATTTGGCCCGATCAGGGTAGTATGCAGGGACTGGTACATATTTGGCTTCGGCATTGCAATGTAATCCTTGAATCGTCCCGGAATAGGCTTATACATCTCATGAATCACGCCAAGAGCTGCATAACAGTCCTTCACTGTATCTACCAGGATACGCACTGCAAACAGATCGTAAATCTGGTCAATGGTCTTATTCTGGTTCACCATCTTCTTATAGATGCTGAAGAAATGCTTTACACGGCCATCCACCTGTGCCTTGATCCCAGCCTCTACCATATGCTGTTTCACAGTTTTTACAATGTTTCCAACAAATTCCTCACGGACACTCTTGCGAAGAGCTACCTTCTCAACCAGATCATAATACACTTCCGGATTCAGATATTTCAGAGAAAGGTCATCCAGTTCTACCTTGATCTTGGAAATACCAAGACGCTGTGCGATAGGCGCGTAGATATCCATGGTCTCCCTTGCCTTCTCCTTCTGCTTCGCAGGAGTCATATACTGAAGGGTTCGCATATTATGAAGACGGTCAGCAAGCTTGATCAGGATAACACGGATATCCTTCGCCATGGCCAGGAACATCTTACGAAGACTCTCGGCCTGCAGTTCTACCTTATCCTTGGAATAAGACAGCTGTCCGATCTTGGTCACGCCGTCTACCAGAAGGGCAACCTCCGGACCAAATTCCTTGGTGATCTCATCACAGGTCATCCAGGTATCCTCAACTGCATCATGAAGAAGACCTGCTACAATGGTCTCTTTATCCAGTTCCAGATCTGCCAGGATAATGGCAACACATAAAGGATGGATGATATAAGGCTCTCCGGACTTTCTCTTCTGATCCTTGTGGGCTTCCCTTGCAGTCTCATATGCCTTCTGGATCATAGTAATGTCCGTAGAAGGGTGATATTTCTTTATGCTGGCAATCAGCTCATCATATAATACTTCAGGGCTTGTAAAGTCGTGCATGGATTTTACAGCTGCATCTGCCTTCTTCACAGACTCCAGCTTCTCCTGGTCTTCTTTTGACACTTCTGGTTCTTTGCCCTGCTCGTTGATAATATCAGCCATAATTTTCACCTGCCCGTTTTAGTAGTGTTATCTGATGAACAGACACATTCTTTATTTGCCCTCATAACGAATGACGGAAGCAACGTCATATTTCTCCAGCTTCTTACGTCCCTCAAGGCCAGCCAGCTCCATAAGGAAAACGATCTTTACTACCTGTCCGCCAAGCTGCTCGATCAGCTTGGCAGCTGCTTCAACAGTGCCGCCGGTAGCAATCAGGTCATCAATAATGACAACCTTCTGTCCTGGCTTGATGGCGTCCTTGTGGATCTCGATCTCTGCCTTGCCATATTCAAGATCATAGCTTGCGGAAATGGTCTCGCATGGAAGCTTGCCTTTCTTACGTACTGGAACAAAAGGCTTATGAAGATTATAAGCGATAGGCATTCCAAAAATAAATCCACGGGATTCTGTTCCCACAACTACATCCACGTCCACATCCTTCAGGCAGTCCTGCATGGAATCAATTGCAAGCTTCAGCCCGTCTGCATCCTGAAGGATACTGGTAACATCTCTGAAAATAATGCCTGGTTCCGGAAAATCCGGTATGCTTCTTACATATTCTTCTATTTTTTTCATAATAGCCTCCTCAGATTAATGGATGTTATAGGGAAAGCAGCAGCCACCCCTGGCATCATAATTATTTTTCAGTATAACACTTTTTTTATCTGGAATCAACGTAAAACCGACAGGCACACTGGAAATACTACATTTTTCGTGTTACTGTTCACTGATAGTATTCCGCGAGGCGTTTTATGTGAACAAAGTTCACAAAAAACCCGAGAATAGCAACGCGAAATCATGCGAATGCATGATTTCTGTGCATCGCGAAACGCGTTGCTGTAAACGGAGTGAACAGTAACTTTTCATGGTTTTACATGATTATTCGCTGTTTAACAGTAATTTTGTATGACAATTTGCGGAGATTCTCTTCCCATATAAGAGTTGATCTTGGGATAATAGGTCACGGAAATAGTTCCACGGGATTTTGCAAACTCTGCAAATTCCTTTGCCTCACCCCAGTAAATTCCGTCCATTACCGCTCCGGATTCATCCATTAGCTGTAATTTTACCGTATTCTGATTCTTTCCATATATTCCCACTTTTAATACACGAAGATTTTTCTGGGCAAAAAGGGGCTTGCTGTTGCCTTTTCCAAAAGGCTCCAGAACGGAAAGCTCCCGGATCAGGTTCTCGTTTATGTAGGAAATTGGCATAGGCACATCTATGACGATCTTGGGAATCAGATCTTCTTCTGTCAGGGTACAGTTGGCATTTAGCTGTCTGCGAAAAGCATCTATATTTTCTTCTTCTATGGAAAGACCTGCCGCCATAGGATGTCCGCCATACTGGATCAGCAGACTGTCACATTTCACCAGTTCTTCATACATGGAATAGTTTTCGGTGGACCTTCCACTTCCTTTTGCAGACTTTTCCCCTCTTGTGAGAACAAAGGCTGGCTTGTGGTATTTTTCACGGATTCTCCCTGCAATAATCCCAGCCAGGCTCTCGTGACAATCTGGCAAAAATACTACCATAACTCTGTCATCCTTCAGATCACTACCCTCGATCAGCTTATAGGCTTCCTCTGTTCCCTGCTCAGTCAGGGCTTTACGGCTGTCATTTAAGGCCTTCAGATCATTGGCAAGCTTTGCCGCCTCTTCTTCATCTTCACATTGTAAAAGGGCCAGGGAACGCATAGCTGTATCCAATCTGCCGCTGGCATTGATACATGGTCCCAGACGGAAGCCAATATCATAGGAACTGATTTTCTGGTTTTCCAGACCGACTGCACTTATCAATGCTTTCAGGCCCTTATTTTTCGTATGAGGAAGACGGGAAAGCCCTTCTTTTACCAGAATACGGTTCTCCCCCTGAAGATCCATAATATCTCCCACTGTGGCAATAGCTACCGGTTCCAGATACTCTTCTTTCTCTGTTTCCGGAATATTGTATTTCTCATACAGGGCAAAAACCAGCTTCATGGCTACCACTGCACCGCAGATATTCTTGTTCGGATAGGGACAGTCGGACTGCTTGGGATTGATGATGGCATCTGCCGGGGGAAGCTTGTACTTTCTTCCCTCTTCGGTGTCCTCGAAAGGAACCTCATGGTGATCTGTCACCACCACAGTCATCCCAAAGCTTTTTGCAAATGTAATCTGGTCTGTTGCTGAAATACCGTTGTCACAGGTCACGATGGTGTCAATTTCATCGTCCTTTGCCTTCTCTATAAGATGATTATGAATTCCATAGCCATCTGCAATACGATCCGGAATGTAGGTATCCACATTTGCCCCAAGACGTTTGAAGCCCTTTAACAAAATATAAGTAGCAGTTACACCATCAATGTCGTAATCCCCTATGATCCTCATTCTGGTTCCCTGATCTATTTTTCCTGAAATAATTTCCACTGCCTTGTCAATATCCTTCAAAAGCTTCCAGGAAGGAATGTCACTTAAGGTTCCATTTAAATATTGGTCAATTTCCTCATCCGTGGTGATATCCCGGTTCCGAATGATCCTGGCGATTACCTGATCAATTCCGTATTTCTGGCTGATTCCCTGAAAATCCGCTTTTTTCGCGGTTACTACCCATTTTTCCATGCTCTGTCTCCTGCTGTAAATTTATATTGCTATTTTGTGGGTTGAAAAGTTCGTCGAAGAGGGACGCATTCGGACAATGGGGATTACTCACTCACCGGCGCAACGCTACGATGAACTAATCGCTAACTGCGACTAAGGAGTTCCGGAGAGCCGTCACTCCTAAGTCTTCGTAAGCGCTGGATTTCATCTACGCTAAGAACGCGCCTGAAATGGTTCGCTGGAGTAATCCCCATTGCCCAAATGCTGTGTACTGGCTGGGACTAGCTGGTACATAGAAACCGTTACTGTTTCTTTCTTCCCTCTGCCAGTAACCAGCGATTTTGCAATGTATATTCACGTAGCCGCGCATTTCAGGAGC
>NZ_JAJBMO010000029.1 GCF_020537505.1 Blautia glucerasea
ACATGTGTTGGTTTCCCGATACCTTTTGGCAACGGTAGATTAGAAAAGCCAGTAAATATGCGGGATAGCAGCTACGTCACCCCCCATTGTTGTCGTTACTGTTTCTTTCTTCCCTCTGCCAGTAACCAGCGATTTTGCAATGTATATTCACGTAGCCGCGCATTTCAGGAGCGGTTTTAGTGGAGGCGAGATCCGATGGTTACGAAGACTTAGGCGAGAGGGCTCTCCCGAGCGCCTTAGTCGTAGCAAGACAAATTTATCAAAGTAAAATTCCTACAGTTATAAAATTTAGAAATTATAATACGGCTCTTCATCCCGGGTGCGGAACTCATGCTTCTCATAATATCCGATCAGCATTCCATCCTCGTCACGAAGTGCAACCATATACACATCCTTCGCCTGCTTTTCATTATAAAAGGTGTGGATCTGGTTGTGATCCTTATCTTCCTGAAACCATGCGATCACTTTCTCGATCATTTCCTTAGACTTTGGATTGTGGCAGTTCATTAGACACCTTCCTACCAGAGCCTCACCGCCCCATTTATGATAATTCTCCACAGCCCTGGGATTCATATAAAGGATCTCATGTTCCAGATTACAGATGACTACAGCCGCAGTATCCTGATCAATGATGCTTTTAAAATATGGTGTCAGATTCATTTTGAAATTCTCCTTTCTCTAATCCCCTGTATTTATGGCCCTTTGCCACTGCCATCCCCTTAATTATTTCTTAGTATCTCAGTGGAATACATATTTGTCAAGTCTTTCAAAAGCTTCCTTCACCCGTGACAGCGGTAACGCCAGATTCATGCGGATCCCATACTCCCCATGGAACGGTCTTCCGTCCTGCCAGGTTAAAGGTCTTAGATGGTGCGTACATGGCAATAGTCCGGTTTCTGGCATCCTCAGAAATCATCTGTGTGGGAATATGCTTATACCCCTCCAGAATCAGGTCCGACCAGATCTCATCTGAAATCACATACACATCATGCTTTTTGAAAAGCTCCATGGCTTTTTCCAGCTCCCACTTCTCCCAGACGCGTCCTGTAGGGTTATGTGGAGAGCACATAATGCAGGCATGGATATGATTCTCCACGATTTTCTTTTCCATATCCTCAAAATCCATGCGCCAGACTTTCCCCCATCCTTTTTCAGCTGACTGTGTACAATGTGGTAACCATTATTGGTAAGGGCACCTGTGAACCCAATATAAGTAGGGGAATGTAAAAGCACGCTGTCCCCTTTGGAGCAAAGCACATTTAGAGCACTGACCACGCCACCAAGCACGCCGTTCTCATACCCGATGCACGCTTTGGTAAGCCCGGTTACACCATTTCTGGTCTCCTGCCATTTGATATCTTCAAATGGGGGGATCCACCGCAATGGCATCCATTCCCCTGCGGTTTAAGATACTGGTAAAATCGTATTTCATGTTCTATCCCTCCTGCTCCAGATAATGGATCTGGTTTCTGTTTACTTCAATAATTCCCTCTTTTCGCATTTTCCCAAGCTCATTGGACAGCGCACTTCTGTCCACCCCAAGATAATCTGCAAGTTCCTGCCGGTTAAAGGGAATGATAAACCGACTGCTGCCCTGCTGCACCATCTCCTGGGAAAAATAGGAAAGCAGCCTTCCCCGGATAGATTTTGGTGCCGTATGAAGACTTCTTCTGGAAAGCTCCAGGTTCTTCTTCGCCATCACCATCAGCATATTACGGATCAGCTTCTCATGGCAGGAACAGGTATCCGGGCAGGTGTGAAAAATCTTCCCCGCCTCCAGGAAAAGGATCTGGCACTCTTCTGCAGCCGTTACCCCTATGAGCAATTTTTCCCCGGGGATGCAGGCATAGGTCTCACCAAAGACCTGTCCTGGTACAATCCTGTTCAAAATGCTCTTATTTCCCATCATATCAATATTCTCAATATGAACGCTGCCAGTAAGTACAAGTCCCATTGCCTTCACCTGGTCACCTACCTGCCAGATAGTGCTGCCCTTCTCATAACTTTGAGGCACAGCATTTAAACAGGAAAGCATATGCTTTGTTTCTTCTGCACTGGTTCCCTGAAAGAGAAATGTTCTGGAAAGAAATTCATAGTTCATTTTTTCTCCTCTTTGTTGTTATAACAACATACTTGTTGGTTGAATTGTATTATAGTATGGGTGCAAAGTCAAGGACGGAAACGCACTTCACTCAATTTCCGTAAGCATTACGTTACTGTTCACTCCGCTCACAGCAACACACTTCGCAACATATTTTCTGCGACCAGTAACCACTCCTGACTTTCATATGTGAAACCCCAAATTCATTATTACTTTTCACGATTTATTTATATCCTATCAACTAATATATCAAAATACAGGAGGTTACCATTTATGGAACAAAATATGTTTTGCTTTCAGTGTGAACAGACTGCCGGCTGTACCGGCTGTACAGGCACCAAAGGGGTCTGTGGAAAAACCGCTGACACTGCCAGACTTCAGGATGAGCTTACCGGCGCACTGATCGGGCTTGCTCACGCAGCGGACGAAAACGCACCTCTTTCGGAAAACACATGGAAGCTGATGATAGAAGGTCTTTTTGCTACCCTTACCAATGTAAGCTTTGACGATAATGCTCTTGCAGAGATCACAGAGCGCATCCATCAGGAAAAAGCCCGTCTTCGCCCAGGCTGCGGCGGATGCGCTTCCCCTTGTGGACATAACGACGACTATGATATGAAGCTTCTCTGGAATGCCCAGGAAGATATCCGTTCCCTGAAATCCCTGATTCTTTTTGGAATCCGCGGAATGGCCGCTTATGCCTACCATGCAATGACTCTTGGCTATACTGATACCGAAGTAAATGAATTTTTTGCAAAAGCCCTTTTCGCACTGGGTGAGAATTGGGATATGGATCTGCTTCTTCCTATTGTAATGGAAGTGGGAAAATACAATCTCTCCTGCATGGAGCTTCTGGACCGTGCCAACACCACCACTTACGGCACACCAGTTCCTGTGACAGTACCTCTGACTGTGGAAAAAGGTCCCTTTATCGTCATTACCGGCCATGACCTTCACGACCTGAAGCTGCTTCTGGAACAGACTGAAGGAAAAGGCATCAACATTTACACCCACGGAGAAATGCTCCCCTGCCATGCTTACCCGGAGCTGAAAAAATACAGCCACTTAAAAGGAAACTTTGGCACTGCATGGCAGAACCAGCAAAAAGAATTTGCGGATCTTCCAGCACCTATTCTTTTTACTACCAACTGCCTGATGCCGCCAAAGCCAAGCTATATGGACCGGGTATTCACCACTGGAACCGTCACTTTCCCTGGAACGGTTCACGTTGATGGAGAAAAGGATTTCACTCCTGTGATCCAGCGTGCTCTGGAACTTGGAGGCTACAAAGAAGATCAGCATTTTACAGGAATTAACGGTGGAACTTCTGTGACAACTGGATTCTCCCATGGAACCATCCTTGGTGTGGCTGACCAGGTGATCGACGCAGTAAAATCCGGTGCGATCCGCCACTTCTTCCTGGTGGCAGGCTGCGACGGTGCAAGAAGCGGACGTAACTATTACACTGATTTCGTAAAGCAGACTCCTTCCGATTCTGTGATCCTTACACTTGCCTGTGGAAAATACAGATTTAATGATTTGGACCTTGGGACCATCGGCGGACTTCCAAGACTGATGGATATGGGACAATGCAACGACGCTTACGGTGCCATCAAAGTTGCCGTAGCTCTGGCAGAAGCATTTGGCTGTGGTGTAAATGAGCTTCCTCTTTCCATGGTTCTGTCCTGGTATGAGCAGAAAGCCGTTTCCATTCTGCTCACACTGCTTCACCTTGGAATCAAGAACATTCGCCTTGGCCCCACACTGCCAGCATTTTTGTCTCAGAATGTGCTGAATTATCTGGTGGAGAACTTTGGAATTGCCGCAATCACCACGCCGGAGGAAGATTTGAAAACATTACTGGGATAAGGAGGAAAATCTCATGATTCGAAAAATCATTCACATAGATGAAGAAAAATGTAATGGCTGCGGGCTCTGTGCCCGGGCCTGCCACGAAAGTGCAATCGGAATTATAGATGGAAAGGCAAAGCTGCTCCGTGAAGATTACTGTGATGGTCTGGGAGACTGCCTCCCGGCCTGTCCTACAAACGCCATCTCTTTTGTAGAAAGAGAAGCCGCAGCCTATGACGAAGCTGCCGTTCTGGAAAACAAGAAAAAGCTGGAAGCACAGTCCGCAGACACCAATACAGCTGCGCCTGTTCACAATGGCTGCCCTGGCAGTATGGCCAGACGCATTCAGAGGAATGATAATTTACCGTCTTTTTCTTCTTTTTTAGCGAAACGTCATAACAATAATGACAAAAATGCAGGATTAGCAGATCAGACCGCCAATACGGATACCAATACTGGCGCAGCTTCATCCATACCAGAATCCCAACTTCAGCAGTGGCCGGTGCAGATAAAGCTCGTCCCTATCAACGCACCATATTTTGACGGAGCAGACCTGCTCATTGCAGCAGACTGTACAGCCTACGCCTATGCAAACTTCCACCAGGATTTTATCAAAGGTAAGATCACCCTTATCGGATGCCCGAAGCTTGACTCTGTGGATTACAGTGAAAAGCTTACCGAGATCATCCGCCAGAACAATATTAAAAGCGTCACCATCGTGCGCATGGAAGTCCCCTGCTGCGGCGGAATCCAGAATGCAGCCATAAATGCCATGAAAGCCAGCGGCAAATTTCTCCCCTGGCAAGTCTACACCATCTCCACAGATGGACGGATCCTCGCCTGACACCCCTTTAAAATACTCCACAAAAAAATAAATTTTGCCCAACAAAAAATCCAGGTTGTATCACGCAGCCCGGATTTTTTGTTCATACTGTATAGAATTTTCTTTTCACTTTTAAATAAGAGGCCGTTTCTTTTTACAGTTCCAGTATCATTTTTAACACATTCAGTACACTATCCGGACCTGGTTTCTCCAGTACATATCTGGCAGCCTGCTTAGCCTCTTCCCTGGCGGTGGTAACCGCGTAGCTCTTTCCTGCCTCCAGCAGCATGCTCACATCATTGCAGTTATCACCAAAAGCCACCACTTCTTCCCGCCTGGTAATTCCCAGCCGCTCCATCAGTTTCTCCAGGGCATTTCCCTTTCCGGAATGCACATCTACGAAATCCACCCAGTAATCCCCGGAAGCCATGATCTGGATCTTGTCCCCGAAGCGCTTCTTTGCTTCTTCGGCACCCACAGCGGCATCTATTTTCTCATTATACATGGCAACCTTTGTCATTGTCTCCGGCGCATTCAGCACATCATCCACCTCATTTACATGAAGCTTATATCCTTCCCGAAGCTTTTTCACAAACGCCTGGTCTGCACGCTCCACATATGCCTGGGCACTGCCAGCAGTCATAAAGGAAGCACCCTCCTGGGCTCTCACGTACTCTACGACCTCCTTCAGCACATCTGCCGGAATCGCCATCTTCTCAATGATTTCCCCCTGATAGGAAATGATTCCACCATTTCCGGCAATAAAATAAATATCATCCTTCACAGGAGCAAACACTCTTTCAATACTGTCATATTCTCTGCCGCTGACTGCTGCAAACACAATTCCTTTAGCCTTCAGCTTCCGGATGATCTCATAAATCTCCGGATTAATATCCATGGTTCCTTCCTTCAGAAGTGTTCCATCCAGATCTGACGCGATCAGTTTTATCATAACTCTTACCTCACATACAAAAGGTCCACACAACTTCCGCCCTCTGATCAGCAGAAATCCTGTGGACTATTATACTATGAAATTTAAACTTTATCTAGTACATTGTTTGCGAAATAACTATACCACTCACTTGTCTGCACACTCGAATCCACATCCTACGCGATTGGTATAATTATTTACGAAACGATGTACTAGTAGGAAAAAATCCCCCTACTTCTGCTCTTTCTGTACTTCAATAATATTCGCGCAATCCTCATATCCAACCGGAATCTTATCCGTTATGACAGTGAATCGGTAAAAATCCGCAAAGGTTACAGAACTGATATTATCAAACTTTGAACTATCGCAAAGTACATAGCACTCCCTGCACTGTTCCATGGCAGCAGCCTTCACCGCCGCTTCATTGGCATCCGGAGTGGTACAGCCACTCTTCCTGGTAAGCCCATTGGTCCCGAAAAAGCCCTTGGTAAAATGATATCCCCGCAGGGTATTCATAGCCTGATTACCGATCACTGCTTCTGTAGCGCTCTTTAACTCACCGCCCACCAGAAAGACCTTAAAGCCTCTTCCAGCCAACGTCTGGGCATGAACCACGGCGTTGGTAACAAACACGGCCCTTGTAAGCTTCAGAAATTTCAGCATATCTCCAGTGGTAGTACCTGCATCAATATATACAAAGTCTTCATCCTGAATAAGACCAGCTGCATATCTAGCGATCCGATCCTTCTCTTCCAGCTTCAGTCCCATTTTCTCGGCCACGGAATACTCATATGCAGTTACCCGTTCCTTCAATTCCACGGCACCGCCAAAAACTTTCTCCAGCTTGCCTTCCCGATCCAGTGCTGTAATATCTCTTCGCACAGTTGACTCTGATGTATCCAAAAGATCCTTCACTTCTGTGACAGTAATACTGCCCTTTTCTCTCAGAAGCTTCAAAATGATCTCATGTCTCTGTTGTGTTAGCATTCTTTTCCCGCCTTATAATCTGTTACATTCGTTTCCAGAATGATCTTACGCAGTGGCAGAATACTTCCTGGTGAAACAGAAAGCTCGTCCACGCCCATTGCAAGAAACTCTTTTGTAAGTGACTGGTCAGCACCAAGTTCTCCACAGATTCCTGTCCAGATTCCCGCTTTATGTGCATTCTCTACAACCATGGAGATCATGCGCAATACTGCCGGATGATGGGGATCAAAGAACAGATCAAGCTGTGGATTCTGACGGTCAATTGCCATGGTGTACTGGCTGAGATCGTTGGTTCCAATACTAAAGAAATCTACTTCCTTGGCAAGATCATCACTGATGATTGCCGCTGCAGGAGTCTCGATCATAATTCCCTGCTCCGGCTCTCCGAACTCCACGCCCTGACTGGTAAGCTCTGCCTTCACTTCTTCTACAATTTCCTTGATCCTTCGCACTTCCTGTACACTAGTAATCATGGGATACATAATGGCAATCCTGCCAAATGCACTGGCGCGGAATAACGCGCGAAGCTGTGTCTTAAAGATCTCCGGTCTGGTCAGACAGATACGGATGGCCCTGCAGCCCAGTGCCGGGTTCTCCTCATGCTCCATGTGGAAGTAATCACACTGCTTGTCTGCACCGATATCAAGAGTACGAATGATCACTCGTTTGCCAGCCATCGTCTGTGCTACCTGTCTGTAAATCTGGAACTGCTCTTCCTCTGTTGGGAAATCCTCCTTCTCCAGGTAAATAAACTCACTTCTGAAAAGCCCGATTCCACCGGCATCATTCTGAATAACAGTTGCCAGATCCTTGATGTTGCCAATATTAGCGTACAGCATTACCTTCTGTCCGTCAAGTGTAACGTTTTCTTTTCCTTTAAGAGTCAAAAGGAGCTGTTTTCTGGAAAGGTCTTCCTCCTGGCGTTTCTTCATTTCCGCCAGAGTGGCTTCATCTGGATCTACATAGAATATACCATTTGCTCCATCTACAATCCCAAGCCTGCCATCCATCTCACCCTCAAGAGACATGGAAGTATTTACCAGTGCCGGAATTGCCATGGTTCTGGCAAGAATAGCAGTATGGGAATTTAAAGAGCCCTTTACTGTCACAAAGGAAAGGACCTTATCCTTGTCCAGCTGTACTGTCTCAGATGGCGCCAGATCTTCGGCTACAATGATCTTCGGTTCATCTGCATCTACAGAACTTGTATCTTCTCCATTTAAAATAGTAAGAAGCCGCTCAGAAATATCACGTACGTCTGCGGCACGCTCTCTCATGTAATCGTCATCCATAGCAGAAAACATCTGCGCATAATTGTCGCCTGTGGTCGCTACTGCATACTCTGCATTTACACCCTGGCTGCGGATAATATTCTCCACAGATTCGTTATAGCCGTCATCCTCCATCATCATCTGATGAACCTCAAAGATGGCTGCATTTGCTTCTCCCACTTCCCGAAGGGCCTTATCGTATAAGCCCTGAAGCTGCTTGATTCCCTCTGCCTTTGCTTTCTCATAGCGTGCCATCTCCTGATCTGGATCTTCTATCTTCACACGCTTAACCTGCTGCTCTTTTTTCTGATATACACTGATCTTACCGATGGCGATCCCGCCGAAAACACTTTTTCCGTTATATATCTGCATTTTTTCTCTCCCATTTATATAAAAAAAGAATCCTGTCTTGCAGGATTCTACGCCTGCGGCGGGTCGCTTCGAGCGACATCTACCTTTCCGCCGCAGGTATGTCCCCTTCCTGTCTTACAGAGTCTCCTGCATGAATTTGCTTACTGCTTCGTATGCAGCATCTTCATCTGCACCTTCAAATGTAAGAGTAACCTCGTCGCCTTTCTTTACTGCAAGTCCCATAACTCCGAAAATTGCCTTGCAATTCATAGCCTTGCCGCCCTTTGCAATCTTGATGTCAGAGGAGAAAGCCTTTACTGCCTTTACAAGCTCTCCTGCCGGACGTGCGTGGATTCCTTCTGGATCTGTTACTACATACTTAAATTCTTTCATGATAAATTCCTCCGTTTTTCTTTTTCTCTTTTGTCTCTGCCGATTTTCTTATTATTTAATTTCTTATTTGTTAATTTCTTTATATCTGATTTTATTTATACTGTCAATCACTCAGGCTTTTTGCTTCTTCAAAACTCCCAGAAGAACTGCGGAAACCACTGTTCCAACAACCAGAGCGATCATATACTGCACTGCATTTCCCATAACCGGAACTACAAAGATTCCGCCGTGAGGTGCCATCAGAGTACATCCAAATGCCATAGACATGGCGCCTGCAAGTCCGGAACCAATGATACATGCCGGAAGCACGTGGATCGGGTCAGATGCTGCGAAAGGAATGGCTCCCTCTGTAATAAATGCAAGTCCCATAATAAAGTTGGTCGGACCAGATTCTCTTTCTTCCTTTGTAAATCTGTCTTTGAAAAGAAGTGTGGCAAGTGCAATCGCACATGGTGGAACCATACCGCCAACCATAACAGCTGCCATAATGTCATAATTACCAGCTGCGATTGCAGCTGTTCCAAAAACATAAGCGGCTTTATTGAATGGGCCTCCCATGTCGATTGCCATCATTCCTCCAAGGATCAGGCCAAGAACAATCTTACTGGAGCTTCCCATGGAGGTAAGTCCGTTATTCAAGGCTGTATTGATACCACCCATGATTGGTTCTACAACAAACATCATCAGAAGTCCCATAACCAGAATACCCACAACCGGATAAATAAGAACCGGTGCGACCTTCTCAAGAGCCTCAGGAAGCTTCTCACAAACCTTGCGAAGTCCCAAAATAATATAACCAGCTGCAAAACCTGCTACCAGGGCACCCAGGAAACCAGATGTTCCACTATGTGCCATCATGCCTCCTACAAAGCCAAGTGCAAGTGCCGGTCTGTCACCGATGGCCATAGCGATAAATCCAGCCAGAACCGGGAGCATAAAGCCAAATGCCACATCACCGATCTGCTTAAACATGGCAGCGGCCGGCGTGATGCTTCCGAAATTCGCACGCTCAGTCACATCCAGGGCATTCATATCTACCATAAGTCCATCAATCAGGAACGCAATGGCAATGAGAATACCTCCGCCAACTACGAATGGAAGCATATGGGAAACACCGTTCATCAGCTGGGTATAAATCTTATGCCCTGCACCGCCGCTGGATTTATTCTGACTGTGGGCTGCTGCAGAAGCATTTCCACTGTGGTATACTGGTACATCACCGGACATGGCAAGCTGGATCAGCTCATCTGCCTTATTGATTCCATCTGAAACCTGGCGCTGGATCACTTTCTTACCATCAAAACGGTCCATGGGAACCTGTGCATCAGCTGCAACGATGATGCAGTCCGCATCCTGGATTTCCTGATCGGTAAGCACATTCTTGGCACCACCAGAACCTCTTGTCTCAATTTTCACAAAGCAGTTCTTTGCTTTGGCAGCTTTCTCAATTCCCTCTGCTGCCATATAAGTATGGGCAATTCCAGTAGGACAGGAGGTAACAGCCAGGATCCTGAACTGATCCGCCTCAGCCTCACCCATATCAGCCAGACGTTCATCTACACTCTTCTTCTCTTCATCTGCCTGGTCGATGATCGCCAGAAATTCTTCTGGTGTCTTCGCAGCACGAAGGCTCCTGGTAAACTCCTCATCCATCAGCATCATGGAAAGCTTGCTCAGCACATCCAGATGTACGTTATCCTCTGTATTCGGCGCTGCGATCAGAAACAGCAAGGTAACTGGCTCCCCATCCAGGGAATCAAAATCAACACCGCCAGGAATTACCATAGCTGCAAGTCCTGGTTTCTTTACTGCATCACATTTCCCATGTGGAATGGCAATTCCTTCCCCAATTCCAGTGGTGCTCTCTTCCTCTCTGGCATAAACCTGCTTGCGGTATGCTTCTTCATCACTGATCCTGCCGCTCTTCGTCATAAGGGCAACCGCTGCATCCAGAGTCTGGGATTTATCTGCGGGAGCAGCATTTAATGAAATACTTCTTACATCCAGTAAATCTGTGATCCTCATTTCTTCCTTTCCTCCTGATCCTTTCCTGTGATCTGCTGATAGACAGATTCAATCTCTTCTCTCGTAGCAAGATTCTCAGAAAATGCACTGGCACTTCCTGCTGCGATTCCCATGTGGAATGCATATTCGTAATCCTGCATCTCCATATATCCGGCCATAAATCCGGCTACCATGGAATCTCCTGCCCCGACACCATTGATCAGCTTGCCCTTCGGGGCCGGCTCCTGGTAAACTTCTCCATTCTCTGCAATCAGGACTGCGCCCTCTCCTGCCATGGAAATCAGTACATTCACAGCTCCCATTTCCTGAAGCTTCCTGCCGTATGGAATTACGGACTGGCGGTCCTTCAGCTCCACGCCGAAGATCTCACCAAGCTCATGGTTATTCGGCTTGATCAGAAATGGATGATAGGGAAGAACCTTCATCAGAAGATCTCTGGTAGCATCCACTGCGATTCTTACTCCTCTGCCATCCAGCATCGACATGATCTTCTGGTAGGCATCATCTTGCATGGAAGATGGAATGCTTCCGGAAAGGAAAAGCACATCTCCCTCTCCTAATTCTCCCAGCTGCTTCATCAGCATGTCAACCTTGTCTGTCCCGATCTTCGGTCCCTGTCCATTGATCTCTGTTCCGTCTATACTCTTCAGCTTCAAATTGATTCTGGAAAAACCTTCCCCTACCTGGATGAAACCATTCTTCACACCCATATTCTCAAGACGTCTGATAATCTCATCTCCGGTAAATCCGGCTATAAATCCAAGGGCGGTACTCTCAATTCCAAGGTTCATAAGAACTGTAGATACGTTAATCCCCTTGCCTCCCGGCAGAAGCATCTCCGAACTGGTACGATTGGTAAGACCAAGCTGGAAGTCCTCTACCGACACAATGTAATCCAGTGAAGGATTAAAAGTTACAGTGTAAATCATGTCTGCCTCCTGCTTACTTTTGCTTGTTTTTGATTTGTTTGGCTTATTATATCGTCATACTTAATCAAAGTCAATCAATCTTTTTCACAAGATTGACAGATTGAATTTATAACAATTGCACAAATATGAATTATTTTGACCGAGTTTGACTTTCGTGTATTTTTTAGCACCGCCGTTTTCTATAGTAATGTCCACAAACTGCAAAAAAATGCAGATACCAGACTGCTACGTGTTTCGAACATCATTCACGCAATCTGATATCTGCAATTTCTGCCAGTCCCATAAATCCAGCCTGTACTAGTCCGTCCGAAGCGCTGTCACCGGATCGCTCTTAGCCGCTTTTCTAGACGGAATCAGACCGCCAAGCAAGGTCAGCACCACGCTCAGCCCGATCAGAACCACCGCAGCCACCGGCGGAAGCGCCGCTTTTACATTCACACCGTCAGCCAGTGACCGGATAATATGGTTCGCCGGAATCAGAAGCAATAAAGTAATTCCAATTCCCATAGCTCCCGCGCAAAATCCGATGATAAACGTCTCCGCATTGAACACCTGTGACACATTATGCCTGGAAGCACCAATCGCTCTTAAGATACCAATCTCTTTTTTCCGCTCCAGAACACTGATATAAGTAATAACACCGATCATAATGGAAGAAACCACAAGAGAAATGGCCACAAAAGCCACCAGCACATAACTGATAATATTTACAATATCCGTGACAGACGACATCAGGGTACCCACCAGGTCGGTGTAGGTGATCACCTTCTCATCCTCCCCTGCCGCCTCCATATCTGCATTATACTGATCCAGAATATTCACGATCTCTGATTTACACTCAAAATCCTTTGGATAAATATTGATCCCGCCAGGAACATTCAGATCTGCATAACCAAGCTTCTTCAGATTTCCGTCATAAGAAGCATTTTCATAAGACATCAGGGACATCATAAGCTCTGAAAGGTCATCTTCGTTCATATTCATCTGAATGGCCTTTGCAAAAGCCTCCGGATCAATGGACAATGCATCTTCCATACTGCTCATATCCCCCATGCTTCCAAGGCTTCCCATGGCCTGGCTCATGGCAGATGCAATGCTGGAGGACACACTTGCCATTACAGACTCCATGGCTCCCTGCATGCTGGAGCTGATATTTCCCATCATCTGCTCCATGGCAGTCTGAATGCCCTTGGTCAGCTGTTTTTCCACCTGTCCCATCACATCTGTGAACTTGGCTTCAATCCCCTTTGTCAGCGCATCTGTAAAGGAAGTCATCATGGTCTTCATATAGGTTTCCATGGCCTGTGAAAACTGCTTCTGCACTTCACTTGTATCTACCATAGTCATAAAACCATTCATAAGACGGCTCTGTGCATCCTCTGTCTGCATATATTCCAGGAAATAATCTGCCAGATTGGCTGGATCCGGAAGGTTGTTCTTTTTGGCATATTCCGGATAAGCCTCTACTACATCCTGTAAAAACAGATCCTGTATCTGCTTTGCGGTAATCGTCACTGTCAAACTATTTTTAATAAGAGTCTCCGCTTCCTGTCTGATCTGCTGCTGGATCTCGCTCTGGCTTAAAAAGGCAAGAATGCTTGCTACATCTGTTTGTGTAATGTTATTCTCTTTGGCATACTCCTGATACTGGTTTACCAGCTTCGCCGCCACAGCAATCACTTTTTCCGAAGATACATCCACTTTCACATTATCTTTTACTAGCTCCTGCAAATCCTTGCACAAACGGTCATTCATTTCTTTGGAAGTCAGATACTGCTGCAGCGCAGCCTGCATTTTATTTGGATCTGACTCTGGTTTATCCTTAATGCTCTCCTGATATCCTGCCAGGACATCCTTTAACAACGCACTGATTTTCTCCTCTGTGAAATCAAATTTCACAGATTGCAGGGCCTGGCTCATATCCGGAACCTGATCTGCGGGAAGGCTTTTCAGGATCTCATCCGGATCGATCACATCAGAAAGATCCAGATTCAGATCATCCATCTTGATCAGCCCGGAAAGATCTGGCATGGTACTTGCATCCAGATTGATATTTCCTGCCATTCCTGAAAGATCCGGCATATCCACGTTCATTCCCGAAGACAGCCCGGAAAGACTGGAAAGATCCATATTAAAACCGCTTAAATCCACCTGGAAGGCTTCCTGCAGGGCATCTGCATTAATGGAAAACAAGGATTCCATGTCAAGCCTGCTGTCTTCATTATCCTCTTTTCCAAACTCTTCCCCTGTGAAAACATTGGTCTTCTCATCTGCCAGCTGCTGTTTCACAATTTCACTGGAAGCAGCCTTCTCGATCACATGTCTGGTCAACTCCGGGGTATAGCAGATTCCAGCAGTCAGCATGGAGGCCGTCGCGCCCTCTGCTGGCTGGACAATTCCCACAATGGTAAGGTCTTCTCCGTTTTTTACCAGTTTTTTCATATAAGAGCTGTTGTCAGATTTGTCCTTCCATACCTTATATTCTTTATCGTATTCGTAATAATCCGTACTGCTTACCAGTTTAAACTTCGTCCCCAGAATCTCATCATACTCATAAGGGCCAACATCCTCCAGCGTCTCCACAGCTTCTTCTGCCATAAACGCCTGCACCATTTCATCCAGTTCCTTACTGTCCCGAAGGCCCAGGGTATACTGGAGAAAATCACTGATATCACCATTCGAAGTAAGCACCAGCACACATTCCTTATAATTTTCCGGCCATCTGCCGGCCTTTACCTCGTACTGGTTTTTATAGAGATTTTCATTCTCCGGCATTTCATAAAAAACATCCGTACTCATGGTGGAGGACATAATGCTGTTGGAAGAGCCGGAGCCAAGTCCCATGGCAGAAAAAGATTTGTCTGGATTTACCTGGCGGATATTTTTCCCGTCTTCCCGGAAAATCTGCGGAGAAACCGAATAGGTGTATTCCACCGAATTGGCATACTGGGAAACACCGCTTTCTTCGCTATCCAGATAGGTTTTCAGGGACTCCAGATCATTGGAATTCATTTTGGAAAACATATTGGTCACCATCTGGGCTACCCCTACTTCTCCATCCTTCTTTTCGCTTTGCGCAGCGGCCGCTCCCACCATCATGGAGGTAAGATCCATTCCGGTACTCTGGATCTGCAGCGGATATTCCGAAAGTGTCTCCTCTTCCATATCTGTAATGTATTTATCCACTCCATTTGAGATAGAGAGGATCAGCGCAATTCCAATAATACCGATAGAACCTGCAAAAGAGGTCAGAAGAGTTCTGGCCTTCTTGGTCTTTAGGTTCTGAAAGCTCAGGGAAAGAGCGGTAAAAAAGGACATGGAGGATTTTCCCATATTCTTATGGACCGGAGGTGCCATTTTTTCACTGTGGATTTCAAAAGGATCTGTGTCGGAAAGGATCCGTCCATCTTTTACAGTCACAATTCTGGTCGCATAAAGCTGGGCAAGCTCCGGGTTATGGGTGACCATTACTACCAGCCGTTCCTTTGCAACCTCTTTCAGAAGATCCATAACCTGGACACTTGTATCTGAATCAAGGGCTCCTGTCGGTTCATCCGCCAGTAAGATTTCCGGATCATTTACCAGGGCTCTGGCAATTGCCACACGCTGCATCTGACCGCCGGACATCTGGCTGGGCTTTTTGTGAATCTGGGCGCCAAGGCCCACCTTTTCCAAAGCCTCCTCTGCCCGGCGTCTTCGCTCACTTTTGGGAACGCCTGAGATGGTAAGGGCGAGTTCCACGTTGGCAAGCACCGTCTGATGGGGAATCAGGTTATAGCTCTGGAAAACAAAACCAATGGTATGGTTTCGGTAGGAATCCCAGTCCCTATCCTTATATTTTTTTGTGGAAATCCCGTTGATGATCAGGTCACCGCTGTCATACCGGTCAAGACCGCCAATAATATTAAGAAGGGTGGTCTTTCCGGAACCACTTGGGCCAAGGATTGCCACAAATTCGTTGTCCCGAAGGGCAAGACTCACCCCATCCAGCGCCCGCTGCACCAGGTTTCCGGTTCTGTATTCTTTGTATATGTCTTTGATCTGAAGCACTGATTACTTCCTTTCTGGTCACGTCTGATACTGTCATTTTGCAAAGTCTGTGAGGGGTTCCCGCACTAAACGGATATGTCGCCTACCTGCAACATCACCATATATGAAAGTCAGCTGTTCCGTGCCTATGGCACTCCCACAGCTGGCAGAATCCCCATTATCACAGAATGTCCCTATTATATCCTTAAATTGTGAACATATTGTGTCTTTAATACCTTTAAAATGAAACCCTTCTCTTGAAATCCAACCATTTCTATCGTATAATAAGGAAATACATTACCGCTTTAGAGAGATGATGTATACGGACCATATTTTCTGCGCAGTCCGGTACAACAAAAGTAAGAAAGGATGAAAGAGATGAAGGTTTTACTTTTAAACGGCAGCCCGCGTAAAGAAGGCTGTACCTTCACAGCACTGAGTGAAGTTGCAAAAGCACTGAATAACAATGGAATTGATACTGAGATTTTCCAGGCAGGAAATCCGGATACAGATAACGTAAAGGCCGCGGCGGCGAAATTAAAAGAGGCAGACGCTCTTGTAGTAGGTTCCCCGGTATATTGGGCATCCCCATCCGGCCAGATCATTGAATTTATGGATAAGCTCTGCTCCATGGCTGGAAAAGACATGCTCCACAAGCCAGCTGCTGCAGTTGCATCTGCAAGAAGAGCCGGAACTACCGCTACTTTGGACGTACTTCTGAAATATTTCAGCTATCATGAGATGCCAATCGTATCTGCCAACTACTGGAATATGGTCCATGGCAATACCCCAGCAGAGGTTGCACAGGACGGTGAGGGACTGCAGATCATGCGCACCCTTGGAAATAACATGGCATGGCTTCTGAAATCTCTGGAGGCGGGAAAAGCCGCAGGCGTAGACATTCCTCAGGCGGAGGATAAGATCAAGACAAACTTTATCCGCTAATAACAGCCTGGCAGCGATTCCTTTCCCATTACATGGATTTTTCACTGCTGCCAGGCTCCTTTAAAGAATACATGCAGTGTGCGGATTGCTTCTGCACTGCATGTATCAACTACAAAACTTCCAGAGAGGTATTTTATGCTGCAAATAATCGAAACCATTAACACAGCTGTAAATAATTTTATCTGGGGTGTTCCTGCAATGGTCTGTATTTTCGGAGTTGGTCTTTATCTTAGTATCCGCACCAATTTCCTTCAGATCCGCAAATTCCCCTATGCCATCAAGACAACCCTTGGACGTATTTTCCGCAAGCGCGATGCTTCTGACGGTGCTATCACTCCTTTCCAGGCAGTGTGTACGGCACTGGCTGCCACAGTGGGTACCGGTAATATCGCCGGTGTTGCAGGCGCCATCGCCATCGGCGGTCCCGGAGCCATTTTCTGGATGTGGGTTTCTGCTCTTTTTGGCATGTGCACCAAATTTGCCGAGGTCACCCTGGCGGTCCACTACCGTGAGATTAACGCAAACGGCGAGCTGGTAGGCGGTCCTATGTACTATATTAAGAACGGTCTTGGAAAGAAATGGAACTGGCTGGCTTATCTGTTCGCTGCATTTGGTGTCCTCACCGTATTTGGAACCGGTAATGCCACACAGGTTAATACCATTACCACTGCTGTCAATTCTGCACTGCTGAATTATAACATGATCAGTGAAAGCTCCGTTTCCACTTCCAACCTGATCATTGGCATTATCATTGCCATTCTCATTGCCATGATCCTTCTTGGCGGAGTCAAACGTATCGGACAGGTTACAGAGAAGCTGGTTCCATTTATGGCACTGCTTTACATCCTTCTTGGACTTGGGGTGATCCTTCTGAACATCCAGCACGTACCATCTGTGTTTGCTTCTATTTTCCGCGGTGCATTCCAGCCAGCAGCGGTAACCGGAGGAATCATCGGAAGCATGTTCACCAGTATGAAAAAGGGTGTTTCCCGTGGTATTTTCTCCAATGAGGCCGGCCTTGGTACCGGATCCATTGCCCACGCATGTGCAGATACCAAGAAGCCTGTAAAACAGGGTATGTTCGGTATTTTCGAAGTATTTACAGACACCATCGTGATCTGTACCCTGACTGCACTTGTTATCCTTTGCAGCGGTGTTACGGTCAATTACGGCGAAGCTGCAGGTGCAGAACTGACCATCCTTGGATTTACTTCTACATACGGAAACTGGGTATCCATCTTTACTGCTGTTGCTATGTGCTGCTTTGCTTTTTCCACAGCTCTTGGATGGGGACTTTACGGAGCCCGCTGCATCGAGTTCCTGTTTTCCGAAAAAGTGATCAAGCCTTTTATGGTTGTATATTCCCTGGTTGCTATTGTTGGTGCAACTGCAAACCTGGGGCTGATGTGGAATATTGCAGACACCTTTAATGGCCTGATGGCGATCCCCAACCTGATCGCCCTGTTCTTGCTCTCCGGTACAGTTGTAAAACTGACGAAAGAGTATTTCGCAGGAGAAGGGAGAGGGAAATAAATGGTAAAGGGCAGGCTCTTCGGAGCCTGTTTTTTATGTGATAGGAAATCACATTGGAATCTCCTGCTATACAAAAAGGACATCCCATGAATACATTTTCACTCATGGGATGTCCCTTTTTTCATTCATTCTCTAATAAAATTTTCCGAATAATTCATTTTCATCATAAAATGAAACTTCCGGCAGATCTTTTATTTTTCTGAAGATCAATCCTTGGACTCTTCCTCAGCAGCTGCATCTGCGGTTGTATCAGCAGCCTCAGCATCTTCGCTTTCCTCTTCCTCGCCGATCTCAACTGCATTCTTCTCTTCCTCAGTCTGCTCCTGTACATCCGTAACGCTTACCTTATGGTCATACCATTTTCCCTTTTTGCCAATGATAGCCAGGTCAAATTCCTCATCCAGTTTTTCCACTGGGACATTAAATCCATAAACTTCCTCTGTCATACCATCACTGTAAGTTACCTTATCAATGGTAGGCTGGATCAGCTTAGCGCCGTCCTTCTGTGCATCCTCTGCGGTTCCAAGGAAAAGATTTTCAATATTCTTGGAAACAAGAGTGATATGAACGGTCATTTTGCCATCCTTTACAGTGAGGGCAGCTCTTCCGTTGCAAGCCTCATTTACATGGAACATACCACTGTCTGTGTCAAACTCTACGCCGTATACGCCGTCCTCAAGCTCACTATCCGTAGCTGCTGCATCATCTGCTGGCTCCTCTGCTGTGGCTTCTGTACTCTCTGCAAATGCCGGGAATACAGTTGCTGCTGTCATAGTGGAAATACTTACTGCTGTTAATAAAATGACTAATGAACGTTTCATAATAACTCTCCTTGCTTTTCTTTTTTTATTTTATTACTCAAACAGCTGCCCCACAGTGGAGCAGCTGCCTGTATGCTATAAAATTTAAACTTCTGATTACTCAGCGATAGAATCAATAGCTGCCTGAGTATGAGCTACATAAAGCTGCTCTACAGCATCAATTCTTCCAAGACCTTCAATCTGGCAATCGATCTCATCAAAATCTCCAGAAGCCTCAAACATGCTCTTCCAGGAATCGTCATCATCACCAGCCATATCGTTGTTTGCGTGGTCACCAGCAACAACCATAAGTGGACGAAGGATTACTTTCTTGAATCCAGCATCTTTAACTTTGTCAATTACTACGTCACAAGCGGTATCCTCTGGCTCACCCTCTACAGTACCGATGAATGCGTTTGTGAATCCAAGGTTCTCCATCTGTGTCTGCATCTGGTCATATGTAATGTTTGCTGTATGGGAAGTACCATGTCCCATGAATACGAATGCTGTTCCATCTTCTGCAGCAGCTTCCATGGTGTCATATCCAGCCTCTTTTACAGCCTCATCTGTAATTGCCTGTGCAACAGCAGCTTTGTCGTCGTTGATAACAGTAGCGTCATCTCCAACCTCACCAAGCATTGGCTCAGCGATTGCTACAGACTCAAATTTATCTTTGTACGCATCAATAGCTTCTACCATCTCATCATACTCAGCACCATGCATAAGGTGTGTAGGCTGAACAACCAGATTCTTAACACCGTTCTCTACAGCACGATCAAGAGCCTGCTGCATGTTGTCAATGTGCTCATCGTCCCTTGCCTGTACATGATTGATGATGATCTGAGCGGTAAATGCTCTTCTTACAGACCAATCCGGGAATGCTTCTGCAAGAGCATCCTCAATTCCTTTGATATCCTCAGCACGGCTGTCATTAAAGGATGTACCAAAGCTTACAACCAGAAGCTCGTTGTCACCGATCTCATCCTGGTTACGTGGATCATCCTTGGAAGCATCACCTGTGTCACGTCCGAAATACTCTGGGCTTGCTTCTTCTCCCTCTACCAGCTCTTTCTGAGCATCTGTAAGGGCATCCCATGCTTCTTTTGCTTCTTTGCACTGTGCGTCTGTATCATCTGTTCTCTCCTGAACATAGATTGCGTCAATAAGTGCTGCTACTTTATCAGCGGCTTCCTGATCTGCATCTGCTGTGTCATCTGCTGCTTCTGCATCATCTGCTGCTTCTGCATCGTCTGCTGTCTCCTCTGTAGCTTCCTCTGTCTCTGCAAATGCAACAGATCCAGTTGCTACTGTCATGCTTGCTGCCATAGAAGCTGCAAGAAGGATTGCTAATAAAGATTTTCTTTTCATTTCTTTTTCCTCTTTTTTCTTGTATTTCCGGATAGAATCACGTATAAAGAATCCCGCGGCAATCGCCAAGGTCTCATGCAAGCATAGTCTCTGGCTCGTACCGCGTAAAAAACAGCCGCATTTTCTGCGACTGTAACCATCCCCATATACACACGTTTCTTCCAAAAAACATTTAGAAAATATTCATGTATCGTTATGAGAATACAGGTTCTGTGTACCGCAGACCTAAGATTCCACGCCAAGGCAGTTCTCCTGACTTCGGTCAACACCGCTTCCCCTTCCCGGTTTCCCAGTGGGCTCTGAAGCAGCTCCCTTACACAGTGACGGCATCGTTCCGGATTCTCACCGGATTCTCTTTTATGCACCATGTTCATGATGCAACCCTTGCGTTATAACCATTATACATATTCGACTCGGATGATTAGAAATTACCATATTTTCATGTATTTTTTATGAACAAAATATGTATTTTTTGTAAATCAACCTGGATTTATACATTTTCTTTTAAATATTCTCAGCCATATTTTTCGCTCCGTCACAGTCCACTCTTCTATACAGATTTCCAGCAGATTTTCTAACATGTAAGCAGGACGAATTCGTGGCTGCTGTCCAGGACTTTCATAGTAAAAAATGGTCCACAGACTATGCCATGGACCATTTTAAAGCAATTCAGATATTATCGTGTTTAATCATTTTTACTTATTTTACTTTGATCTTGATCGTTGCCTTCTTATTGGTTCCGTCAAGAGATCGGACTGTGATTGTTACAGTACCTTTCTTTTTCCCCTTCACAACACCCTTGGAAGATACAGTTGCTACCTTGGTATTGCTGGATCTCCATACCACGCTCTTGTTTGCCTTACTGGATGCTGTAACGTTTGCTTTCAGCTTCAGGGTCTTTCCTTTTTTGACTGTTTTCTTTCCGGAAATGGTGATTTTCTTCACATAGCCCTTCATGCAGGTAAGCTTAATGGAACCGTATACCTTGCTGCCGTCTTTTGCTGTTGCTGTAATTACAACAGCCTTTCCACCAGCATTTTTCTTCATAGTTACAACGCCTTTTGCATTGACAGTTGCTACCTTGGTATTGCTGGATTTCCAGGTTACTGCGCTGTTGTCTGCATTAGAAGGAGCTGTTTTCACCTGAAGCTGTACTTTCTTGCCTGCTGCTACCTTTACGGAATTTTTCGCACTTACAGTTACCTTGGCAACAAGGATTGGAAGTGCCGGTGTGGTTTTCTGGGCTGCCAGGATCTCACCGCATACGGAGCATTTCTTTCCTTCTGTAAGTCCGGTATGTCCCTGTGTTGCTGCCACAGCCGGGATCACAACCTCTTTATGTCCGCTTGCCTTTACAAGCTTGCGGGCTTTCAGGATGATACCGCATACAGAGCATTTCTTACCTTCACTCCAGCCATCCTTGGTACAGGTAGCTTTCACAGCCGGAAGAACTACTTCTTTATGTCCAAGTGCCGGACCTTCCACCTGAGCTTTCAGGATCTCGCCGCATACAGAGCATTTAAGGCCCTCTGTAAGACTGGTTCTTGTACAGGTTGCAGTTCTTGCCGGAAGGGTTTCAAAAGTATGAACTGTGATCTGGCACTCTGCTGTAAACTCTCCAACCTGTGCTGTGATCACTGCTTTTCCTTCTCCTACTGCTTTTACTGTACCATCTGTTACAGTCGCAACCTTTTCATCACTGGAAGTCCATGTGATCTTTTTACCTGTGCTGTAATCAGCAGCTGCAGTAGCTGTGATCGCTTTCTCAGAACCTACATTCAGCATTTCCTCAGTTGTATCAAGGGTAATACCTTTCGTCACTTTATCAGTAGTAAATGTAAGAGCTTTTGAAAGCCATCTTGTACCTGTACCACTATTTGCAACAAATTTTACCTTTGTATTTAATGCCGGAATTGGCATTGTAAAACGATAAGAAGTACTTCCGTCAGCCTCTTCTACTGCAATACCCTGGATCAGTTTTGGATCTTCTGTGTCACTCTTCACTGCCTTTTTCGCTTCGGAAGCAGTTCCCAGATACAGCCTCTTGTAAACTGGCTGAGTTCCTGTAAAGCTTGCCTTCAGTACGCCATCTTCTGTGAAAATCACAACGTCCTTTGCCTCAAAACCGGCATTGCTCTCTCCTGGTTCTGCTGCTGCAGCATATTTTCCATCTTTCAGAACCAGTTTGCTGACTGCCTCCTCAATCTTAGCCGCTGCTTCATCTCTCTTTGCAAAATCTGTCTCATCAGGATTTGCTGCTGCAATAGCATCTTTCACAGCCTGTACAGACGCCTCATCATAAAGGGAATAATCTGCCGGAGCTTTCTTAAGTGCTGCAATCAGCGCATCCTTCTTAAAGTAAACAGAATAGGAAGCACCGTCATTTTCTTTTGTAACCTTTGTGGTATAAACAAAATATCCGGCTGGCTCTTTTGTTTTTCCATCAATTACATAGCAGCCATCTCTGACTACTTTCAGTGTATATTCTTTTGTTGCATCTATGCCTGTAAATGAAAAAGTAGTAGTATTCTGACTTGTTTCCTTCAAAACATTTCCTTCAGAATCAGTTAAAGTAACTTCTACACCAGTCATCCTGGAAGGAGTTGCCCCGTTTTCATCAAGAAGATAGGTTTTTACTCCAATGGAGAAGCCTTTCTTTACCGTTACTGTACACTGCGCACTGAAATTTCCAGCTTTTGCAGTAATCACAGCTGTTCCTTCGCCCACAGTAGTTACAGTACCATTCTGATCTACTTTTGCAACATTTTCCTTGTCACTGGACCATACAGCCTTATCTGTGGAACCCTTTGGCTCTACAGTTGCTGTGAGGGTAAAGCTCTCTCCTGCATAAGCAGATTTCTCAGAAGCATCCAGTGTAATACCAGTTGCAGGTACCGGAACTGGATCAACCACAACCGTTTTTCCTGTTTTGCTTACTGTGAAAACTCGTTCATACCATTTTTCATTTTTTGCAGAATGGAATGCTAAAGTTGTTGCTTTATCAAGGTAATCTACGGCTGTACTTCCGCCCATGGCATTTGCTTTTACCACAACATCTGCTTTACGGCTGGTGATCGCAATTGTACTTTCTGCTGCAGCTGCCTCTGCTGCGGTTCCTACATACAGTTGGTCGAAGCTGTCACTTCCCATTGTCAGCTGTAAAATTTCCTGATAATTATTGGAAATTGGACCACCAATGGTATGTAATGCTGCAGCAGCTACATTAAACATTTTCACATTATTGGTTACAGTCAGATCAATTGTATGATCAAAATCACCTGTTACCAGAGTCTTTGCGTCATAATCGATCACAGCCTGTCTCGGATAGAAAGCTCTCTCCAGTGTATTTAAGCCCTGCTCGTATTTGGTAAGATAGCTGTTTGAAATTGCTACCAGTGCAAGCTTTGTCTCACCTTCACTTACCGGAATGGTAAACTGCCATTTGCCATCTACCAAAGCTCCTGCACACCAGTTGGCTCTGTTGTCGCCGTTTGCAACTGCTTCCTCATATGTACCCTTATACAGATAGTGATAACCAGATCCACTTAAAGTTACAATAAGGCTGGTTCCGTTTTCATCTTTATGAAGAACGGCCTTTTGTGCTTTAAACATTGCAGCATTATTGGTAATTGCCAGCTCTGTCTCTGTAGGCTCTACTGCTTTTTTGACCAGGGCAGCAACTGCTGCTTCGATTTTAGAAGCCATTGCATCAACCTCAGCCTGTCTGGACTTTCCATAGTCGCGCTGAACTGCTGCAACTGCATCTGTGACTGCTTTTGCAGTTTCCTCAGTATAGATGGAAAGGTCTGACGGAACCTTCGCAAGCGCAGCATCTACAGCTGTGTAATCTGCTTTCTCCTCAGGTTTCGGAGTAAACTTGCTGGTATCCTGTGTAATCTTCAGAGTGTAATTAACATCATGAGCCTCAGTCATAGCCACGGTTGTTGCCGCAATCACCATATCCTGGTTCAGTACTACCGGGATTTTAAACAAAGAACCATCCTCTGTTGAAAGTACTGGATATACTTCCCCATTCAATTTAATCTGTGTGTATTTTTTACTGGAAAACAGAATATTTCCATAAACAACACCATTTTCGATCACAATAGATGGGCAGGTAATGGTAACTTTTCCAGTTCCGCCTGAAAAAGAAAAGTCATCTGGCACATAGGTTCCGTCTGCAAATTCCGTCTTTTCTCCAAGACCGGTTTCTACTGCTTCTGTTCCAACAGCTTCACCAGCCGCTTCTTCTGTTACCTCACTTGCAAATCCGTCTTCTGAACTGAAAAAATCATCTACTGCAGCATCACTGGAAGCTTCAGGGGCTGCTTCACTTTCCACAGCTGCAAAATCATCAGCAGACTCCTGGGTATCAGTGCTTTCCCAATCGCTTTCAAAACCAGCAATCTCATCGGCGGATGCCCAGTCTTCTGCGCTTACGGAAAAAGCAGTAACCGGGGAGCCAACTGCCATCGTAGCAGCAAGAAACAGAGCTAAAATTTTTGTTCTTCTTTGTTTCATTTTCTTCCTCCTTCATAAAAAAAGCCCTCTTATACAAGAGGGTACAGGTAAACGTTAATGCATCTGGCAATTGCCATCTGTATTAAGGATCTAATGTATGCTGCAACGCCCCTGAGATACAGCCTACATTATAAGACACATTCAAAAAGACCCGACTTTACGGTGGCAAGGACGCCGCTGCGGAGATAAACCGCATTCCATTTAAATGTGCTTTTTTATCATTTCTTATGATACTATAAAAAATCCAAAGAATCAATTACTTTTCCCAAATATCCCCCAATTTATAAACATTAAAAAATTATAAAATTGGGGTTGACAAATACCTTCATGGGGTATATATTGTTTTCATCAAGCGATACCCCTAAGGGGTATATTAAGAAAGGAGACTGCCTATGACAGCTGAACATAAATCTGAAAACTGCTGCACTAAGCCAGCAGCTGATACGGAGAATATTTCCAGCCAGGAACCCACCAAGAAGGTCTGTTCCTGCTGCTATACCAAACACACCGACCGTTCCGAGGCAGAACGCAAGAAGCTTGTGAACCGCCTGAAGCGTATTGAAGGCCAGATAAGGGGCATTATAGGAATGCTGGAGAATGACGCTTACTGCAACGACATTCTGATCCAGTCCGCCGCTGTAAATGCCGCTGTAAATGCCTTTAATAAGGAATTGCTCGCCAACCATATCCGGACCTGCGTTGCAAGAGATATCCGCGAGGGAAAGGACGAAACAATTGATGAGCTGGTTACAACATTGCAGAAATTAATGAAATAAGATACCAGGAGGAATTTATTATGGAACAATACAACGTCACCGGCATGAGCTGCGCGGCCTGCAGCGCCCGTGTGGAAAAAGCGGTAAACAAGGTTCCAGGTGTTACATCCTGCTCTGTGAGCCTGCTTACCAATTCCATGGGCGTAGAAGGAACTGCCCCGGCCTCTTCCATTATCTCAGCTGTAGAAGAAGCCGGATACGGCTGCAGCTTAAAAGGCGCTTCCGGCCAGAAGGAATCCGTTTCCGAAGCTGAAAAAGCCCTGGAAGATCACGAAACCCCAATCCTGAAGAAGCGTCTCATCGCATCCGTAGGCTTTCTTCTGGTACTGATGTACTTCTCCATGGGACACATGATGTGGGGATGGCCGCTGCCAGCCTGGTTTGATGGCAACCACATCGCCATGGGACTTGTGCAGCTGCTTCTTGCAGGAATCGTCATGGTCATCAACCAGAAGTTTTTCATCAGCGGCTTCAAAAGCCTGTGGCACCGCTCCCCGAACATGGACACCCTGATAGCCCTTGGCTCCATGGCATCTTTTGTATGGAGCGTCTACGCCCTGTTCGCCATGACAAGGGCCCAGGTTGACGGCAATTCCCAGCTTGTCATGCACTACATGATGGAATTCTATTTCGAATCCGCAGCCATGATCCTGACCTTGATCACTGTAGGAAAAATGCTGGAAGCCCGCTCCAAGGGCAAAACCACTGACGCCTTAAAAGGTCTTATGAAGCTTGCTCCAAAGACCGCCGTTGTCATCCGGAACGGCCAGGAAACCACCGTTCCCATTGACCAGGTTGTAAAAGACGACATCTTCGTTGTCCGCCCTGGTGAAAACATCCCGGTGGACGGCGTGATCATCGAAGGCTCCAGTGCAGTCAACGAATCCGTCCTTACCGGCGAGAGTATCCCCGTTGACAAAGCTGCCGGAGATCTTGTCTCCGCAGCCACAGTCAACCAGTCTGGTTTTATCAGATGTGAAGCTACCCGCGTTGGCGAAGACACCACCCTCTCCCAGATCATCAAAATGGTCAGTGATGCCGCAGCCACCAAAGCTCCTATTGCCAAGATTGCAGACCGTGTTTCCGGCGTTTTCGTACCAGCCGTTATTACCATTGCGGTCCTGACCACCATTATCTGGCTGCTCACAGGCCACGAATTCGGCTATGCCCTTGCAAGAGGAATTTCCGTTCTGGTCATCAGCTGCCCATGTGCCCTTGGTCTTGCCACCCCGGTTGCCATTATGGTAGGAAACGGAATGGGTGCCAAGAACGGTATCCTTTTCAAAACCGCAGTCTCCCTTGAGGAAGCTGGAAAGGTCCAGATCGTTGCCCTTGACAAAACCGGAACCATCACAAGCGGTCAGCCGGAGGTTACCGATATTCTTCCCGCCGATGGCATATCCGAGAACGATCTTCTCACCCTTGCCTACGCCCTTGAGAAAAAAAGCGAGCATCCTCTTGCAAAAGCCGTTCTTGAAAAAGCTACAAGCATTGGCCTTACCGCCCAGGAAGTCACAGAATTCCATGCCCTTCCGGGAAACGGACTTTCTGCAAAGCTTGGCGCTTCCACATTGATCGGCGGCAGCATGAAATATATCAGCACACTGGTGTCTGTATCCCCTTCCCTTATGCACCAGGCCGAGAAGCTTGCCGAAGCAGGAAAAACTCCCCTTCTCTTTGCAAAGGATGGAAAGCTTCTTGGAATCATTGCGGTCGCTGACGTAATTAAGCCAGACAGTGCCCAGGCCGTCAAAGAGCTTCAGAATATGGGCATCCATGTAGTTATGCTTACTGGTGACAACGAGCGCACTGCCAGAGCTATCGGCGCACAGGCCGGAGTTGACCAGGTTATTGCAGGTGTCCTTCCGGATGGAAAAGAAAGTGTCATCCGCTCCCTGAAAGAAAAAGGCAAGGTGGCCATGGTGGGCGATGGAATCAACGATGCTCCGGCCCTTACCAGAGCAGATATCGGTATCGCCATCGGTGCCGGAACTGATGTAGCCATTGATGCCGCAGATGTAGTTCTTATGAAGAGCCAGCTCTCCGACGTGCCAGCTGCCATCCGTATGAGCCGCGCAACCCTTCGGAACATCCACGAAAATCTTTTCTGGGCATTCTTCTACAACGTAATCGGCATCCCGCTGGCTGCCGGTGTCTGGATCCCGATTTTCGGCTGGACCCTGAATCCAATGTTTGGCGCTGCTGCCATGAGCCTTTCCAGCTTCTGCGTGGTTACCAATGCGCTGAGACTGAACCTGTTTAGGATCCATGATGCAAGCAAAGATAAAAAAATTAAGAATCCAGTTTCAAGAGCTGAACAGACGATTAATAACAGCTGCACCCTTTCTAACGAGCGTGGCGATATTAATAACAATATTAACAAAAAGGAGAATAATACCATGGTAAAAGTAACAGTTCATGTAACAGGAATGATGTGCGGACATTGTGAAGCACATGTAAACAAAGCAATTCAGGAAGCATTTGGAGTACAGGATGTTGTATCCTCCCACGATGCCGGAACCACCATCTTCTCAGCACCAGAAAAAGTAGACGAGGACAAAGTCCGCCAGGTGATCAAAGACGCTGGTTATGAAGTGACCGGAATCACACAGGAATAATCAGGTTCTCACCTTCTAACCGACCAATGCTCAACGTTCAATTCCTATCGCCCATTGCAATGGTCTGATCCGCCAGCCTGCAGAAACAGTTTTTTGCTTCTGCAGGCTGGCTTTTTTATATTTAATCCGATTTCCCACTTTTGCTTTTGTCAGGTTTCATGTTCATTTTTTCATATCGCCCTTGTTCTTTCCTATATTAATGTTAATTTTTCACGAATCTTCATCCTTGCATTGAAATTCTGTAATTTATTCAGTATAATGGCATTAATGTGAGTCTCACGGTGAGACTCCTCTGAGAGCATAAGCAGCCGCTGATCCGACTGTGGGCAGCAGCTATCATCTCAACCATCTAAAGGAGGAATTATATTATGGCAACATGGAAAAATCTTGACACACTTAATTCTTTTGGCGAGCTGAAGGAACTTAAGGATCACGTAGACATTGCAGCAGCTCTGTCTGGCGAAGAGGGTGGCAAGCGTGTAGCTGATTATAGTACACCAATGGCAGCAGGTCTTTCTTACAACTATGCAGCCAAAGAAGTAGACGAAACCGTTTTAGCCGCACTTACGAAGCTGGCTGACGAGGCACAGCTGATTGACAAGTTCCAGGAATTATACAATGGTGCAGTGATCAACACCGGAGAGAACCGTATGGTTCTCCATCACCTTGCACGTAAGCAGCTTGGTAACCCGGTTGTTGTAGACGGTGTAGACAAGCGTGAATTCTACGTTGCCCAGCAGAAGAAAGCAGCAGATTTTGCAAATAAGGTTCATGCTGGTGAGATTACCAACGAAGCTGGTGAGAAATTCACCACAGTTGTACAGATTGGTATCGGCGGAAGCGACCTTGGTCCACGTGCCCTTTATATCGCACTGGAGAACTGGGCGAAGGCCAATAACACCTTCAAGATGGAAGCGAAATTCATCAGCAACGTTGACCCGGATGATGCAGCTGCAGTCCTTGCTTCTGTAGACCTTGCACACTCCTTATTCATCGTTGTATCCAAATCCGGCACCACCCTTGAAACTCTGACCAACGAGGCATTCGTGAAGGATGCCCTCACAAAAGCAGGTCTGAATCCTTCCAAACATATGCTTGCCGTTACAAGCGAGACCTCTCCTCTTGCAAAGAGCGAGGATTATCTCACCGCCATCTTTATGGATGATTACATCGGCGGCCGTTACTCTTCTGTTTCCGGTGTAGGCGGCGCAATCCTTTCCCTGGCATTTGGACCGGAAGTATTCGCACAGCTCCTTGACGGTGCAGCAGCTGAGGATCAGCTTGCAACAAACCGCGACCTTATGAAGAACCCGGATATGCTGGACGCTCTCATCGGTATCTACGAGAGAAACGTACAGGGCTATCCTTCCACAGCAGTTCTTCCATATTCACAGGCTTTAAGCCGCTTCCCTGCACACCTTCAGCAGTGTGATATGGAGTCCAATGGTAAAACCGTCAACCGTTTCGGCGAGCCAGTGAACTATGTGACAGGACCGGTTATCTTCGGAGAGCCAGGAACCAACGGACAGCATTCCTTCTACCAGTTATTACATCAGGGCTCTGACATCATCCCGCTTCAGTTCATCGGCTTTAAGAACAGCCAGCTTGGCGTAGACGTTGACATTGAGAAAAGCACCAGCCAGCAGAAGCTTTGCGCTAACGTTGCAGCTCAGATTATAGCATTTGCCTGCGGTAAAGAGGATGAAAATCTGAACAAGAATTTCAAAGGTAAACGTCCATCCAGCATCATCATCGGCGAGCAGCTCACCCCTGCTTCCCTTGGCGCATTACTTGCCCACTTCGAGAACAAAATCATGTTCCAGGGCTTCGTATGGAACCTGAACAGCTTCGACCAGGAAGGTGTTCAGCTCGGTAAAGTCCTTGCGAAACGTGTCCTTGCACACAATACAGACGGTGCACTGAAAGTATTCAGTGACCTTCTGAATATCTGATCTTAGCAAAAATTACGGCAGTCCTGGAATTTCCGGGCTGCCGTTTTTATTTACACGGACAACGGGCCAAACCTTGATCGTTCCCACAATAACGAACAAAACCCGAAGAACCGTTTTGGTCTCGTCCTTACAACACAAAAACGGACCGCAGCTCCCTGTATCCCTACATTTCTCTGCGGTCCGCTATTCTTCATTCAACTTATATTCAGGCAACCTGCACGCCCCAGTTTTTCTTCATTTCCAGGCTTCTTCCAGGTTTTCCCATTACACAGATCTTCTCATTTCTCCAGTTTCCGGCTCCATTATCTGAGAAACAGATTTCAGCGCCATCAGCCGTCTTCTTCACCTGGATCTCCATTACCAGCTTCTGTACTTTGCCATACATAAGACTGGTTTTTACAAAATCATCCAGATCTTTTTCCAGCTGTGCTTTATCCATATACACACTGATCTTTTCCTGTGGCAGCTCTGCCTCTAACCATTCCTGACCTGGTGTAAAATATTTCTGTCTTGCCTTTACAAATTCCTCTATAAAACTGTTAAGCTCTATTTTCTCATTTTTCTGTAATATCCTTCTCATAAAAGAACCCCCTTGTTTCAAAAACAACCTTCATTTTTCTTTTCTGAGAGATATTATAGCTATCTATGTTAAATTCCGTGTGTTGTTAATGTTAAACGTATTTAAAATTATTTAACATTGCATGGATTGTCAAGCTCCCTGGTAAACTGCTCCGGATCAGCAAGCTTTTTCTGTTATTTCTCTGCGCTACTGAAGCTTCTCATATACAGTATAACCGTCTCTTCCACCCCGCTTAGTCTGATAAAGAGCATTGTCAGCTCGCCGGTACAGTTCCATAAAGGTTCCTCCATCCCTGGGCGCAAAGGCAATTCCCACACTGCTGGTAAGCGGATGTCCCTGAAGCTCTGGAATCTCCAAAGCCCTTATTTTTTCCTGAAGGCTCTTCACCCTTGCTTCCATGATCTCTCTGGTACCAATGTCATAGAGAAGCACCACAAATTCATCTCCCCCAATACGTCCTACCACATCCAGATCACGGAACTGGGACCGCAAAAGTCCGCCAAAGGTCTGAAGCACCTTATCTCCAACTGCATGTCCATAAGTGTCATTGATTTCCTTGAAATGGTCCATATCCAGGATCATAAACCCATGAAACACCTTCTGCTTCTTAATCTTCAGCATACTGTCAATAAATTTCTGGGTGTTTTCTTTATTATACACCCCTGTAAGTGCATCCAGCTGTGCAGACCGCACCAAAGCCGCTTTCTCCTTGTTATTGCGAAGGGCAATGTACAGCACCAGAAATGCAGCCAGAATACAAAAGGTTCCCATAAAAATCAGCTCATACCGGCTGATAAACGCATAATCCTGCTGGGCTGCCTCTATCGGCACTGAATAACAGATCAGCCAGTCATTATAGCCAAGAGGCATATAGGCCAGATAACGGTCCGCTTCCGTCCTCTCTGCCAGGCAAAGCTTGACCAGACCTGTGTTCCCTTCTGTAAATTCTGTCCGAAGGGATTCCAAGGTATGCTCCTCTTTCAGATTCTTCTCATTGTAATATTCGAACAGATTGGTTCCATATGTAATTTCTCTGTCTGAGGCGCTGCCGCTGTCAAATGCAATAACAACCCCCTCACTTGTCACAATGGCACTGCTTCCCTTCCCACCAAAAAGATCTGCGAAAAGCAGATGGCTGAGAGCTCCCACATTCAGGGAACCTCCTAATACACCGATGATCTGGTCATCCTGGTACACCGGCACGCCCAGCACCACACGGATTTCCTTATCTACACTGCTCTGCAGGGGATCACTTATGGTCTGCTGCCCATGAATGGCCTCCTGAAAATACCTCCTATGTTCCACATTCTTGGACACTCCATTGTCATAGTAAGCATTTCCAGCATTGTCGATCAGTGCCATTCGCTCAAGCTCCGTCTGTTCGTGAAGGAAAACCAGCCGTTCCTTATTTTCTTCGGAAAAAAGCTGATCCGACTTTCCCATCTCCGATGCGATTTCATTCAAATACTGATAATGAATATCCAGAATGGTCCTCATGTGTTCACTCTGTCTGGATACGTCTGTCATCATGATTTCCTGGGAATTTACCTCCACTGCCTGCTGCACACATGTAAAAAAGATCAGGATTCCTATCACAACTGCTGTGATGAACACACTGGTTGCAATAATGTAGTTTCTTAGCTGAAATTGTTTTCTCCTCATAGCAATGCTCTCCCAAATCTTTTTTTGTATTATATCAAATATACGAGGGGAAAATCTACAAAATTTCATTTTAAACGCCTTTTTTCGAGAAAAAGACGTGTCTATTTTTTACTCTAAAACATGTCTGAAAAAGCAGGTTTCGAAACAACAGAATTAAAATCCAGCAAATGATACTGCCAGCTTCATAACACCTGCCAGAACCATTACACCAATGGGATTCCATTGCATTTTCTGCAATAAAAACAAACAGATTCCAAAAATTACCACAAGACTCCATTTTGTTCCTTGAAATGAGATTGTGGCTGCACTTCCCCAGAAGGCATTGACCAAAATAGAAATTCCTGCCGAAGCAATCATTGCCACAACTGCAGGGCGAAGGGATCCTAAAACTCCCTGGAGCAGAGCCATGTTTCTGTATTTTATATAAAGCTTTGCGAGTAAGGTAACAATCATGCATGAGGGTAAAATACATCCAAGTGTTGCCACTATCGCGCCTGGAATTCCCGCTATTTTTATTCCAACAAAGGTCGCTGAATTTACGGCAATGGGACCAGGCGTCATCTGGGAAATTGTAATAAGATCCGTAAATTCTGCCATGCTAAGCCATTGGTGCAAGGTTACTACCTGTCCCTGGATCAACGGCATTGCAGCATAGCCCCCGCCGAAACTAAACATTCCGACCTGTAAAAAACTTATAAATAATTGCAGGTAGATCATCTGCATTCCCTCCCCTTCCCAAGAAATGTACGAATCACACCTAATATTCCGCACATAATTACAATGTAAATCACGTTAACTTTTAAAATGCAGGAAGCCAGGAATGCCCCGGCCATAATCAAAATAGACACTGTATCTTTTTCTTTCCCAATCTGTCCGCCCATTTCAAAGGTCACAGATGCAATCACAGCACCAACCCCCGCCTGCATTCCTTCCAACAACTGACTGACGATATAATTGTCACGAAAGGCATTGTATCCCACAGAAATAATGGAAATAATCGCAAATGGCGGAATAATGGTACCAAAAATAGAAACAACAGCGCCCAAAATCCCCGCCAGCTTATATCCCACTACAATGGCTCCATTTACCGCAATTGCCCCAGGAGAGGACTGTGCAATTGCCACCAGATCCAGCATTTCCTTCTCTTCTATCCAGTGATATTCATCTACAAACTTTTTTTTCATAAGGGTAACGATAATATATCCGCCCCCGAAGGTAAAGGTACTTAAATATAAAGTTGAAACAAATATTTTCCATAATAGAATTTTTTGGTTTTCTTTTTTCTTCTCCACTATACTCATCTTAAGCTATCCTCATAAATTACTCTTTTAAATACTGTCACTTGTATTTTTGTTGCTACCTCTTCCTTATTTTTCTGTAATTTGCAGATCATTTCCGTAAACAGTTCTGTTTTGAACAGAATCAATCCTCCATAGTAAAAAATAAAATTCTTTGATTGTAGGACTTGAAACTGATCAATTTTTTCATCCTCTAGCTCTTCTGATTCATAAGTTCCATCTGGATGAATACAAAGATCGTTGTTTTTTTCATTCTGGTATATGGTAATATGGCAGTCCCCATTCGAATCAAAGCCTGCTACATTAAAATCTTTTACATCAGCTGCCAGCCAATGCCCTTTCATATCCTCACAGGTAAGCTGTATCCCATCCATATTTGGGTGCTCTAAGATGGAATCTTCGACATCTTTTATTAATTTCATTATGCCCCACTCAGTTACTCGGATATTAATATTATAATATTTAATAGAGCTTTCAGCAATCAACAAATCAACTTTTTCAAACGATCGTTTATTTGTCAAGGCTTTTCTTTTTGCTTATATTATCTCTTTTTATAAATCAACAGCTCTGGATTTTCACCATCCTTCTCATATGTACATACCAGAATAAAATCCATACCTGCCAAAATACCGAAGCAGCTATCTTCTCCAAATTCAGACTCTAGTTGATTCCCCAGATAGGTTTTCTGATCATCAAGAAATTTCACTTTTTGTCCATTAGGCAGAGTATATTCCAGATTCACGTATTTCCCCACAAGTGCATTTAGCTTGTCTACCCTTGGAAGTCCGTCTATATGCAGATCATTTATTTCGTTTATCAATTTCTTCTTAAACTCTTCAAACTGCCCATTGTCACTAAGTTCATCATATCTTTTCCAGTAATCCAACTTTGGAAGCATTTCTTTCAAATAAGATCGTGCCTGTTCTTCGGTAAAGTTTTCATTTACCATATTCTTTACACACACATTAATCAGTTCATCTATATTATTATATGTGTATGTTCCATCTGCATAGCACCACTTGCAATACTCCTCATTTAATGTACCATCTTTATCACGTCCCAATATGGAATCATCATTAATTGGCATTCCACAGCACTGGCAGATCAGTTTTCTCGGTTCTCCCAAAAGAGTATTAATGGAGACATCAAATTCTTTTGATAAGAGCTTTAATGTATCAGTATTTGGAACTGTATCTCCATTTTCCCAACGTGATACCGCCTGCCTTGTTACCATAATTTTATCTGCCAGTTCGTCTTGCGACATTCCTCTTTCAGTACGAAGTTTCAAAATAATATTTTTTGTTTTCATAGTGATTACCTCCATGACCCTATCATATAACCAAATCCATATTCTGAAAAGCAACTTGCTGTTGCCATACCTTAATACCTGCTCTCAGTCACATTTCCATTAGAATCTGTGATGCGCTCTATTATTTCTACTTTCTTGAATTCCACTCCTTGCTTTTATTACGATATAAGATTGACCACAACATATTCTGAATGTTTTTCCGTTCTGATCGGATAACCCCAACCAGCAATTCCTGATGTTACAATCGCATTCAGATTTCCCTGTTTTTGTTCCCCGTAATTTAATTCATCAAAATGGAACAACGATGCAAACAATCCGACAGGCCAGATCTGTCCGGCATGTGTATGACCGGATAAGATCATATCGCATCCTGTATTCTCTGCTTTCTTATACTCAGAAGGCTGATGATCCAGTACGATCCATTCCTGTTCTGGATTCAGTTCTTTTACAAGACTGGAAATATCCTTTCTTTTCGCATTTCTATCTCCTCTATCTGCTCTTCCAATCAGTGCGATTTCCTGATTAATGACGGTTGTTTCATCTTCCAGAATCTGAATTCCCGCCTGTGTAATCGTATCTTCCATTTCTTCTGCGCTATAATTCGGCTTTGCAGCATAATTATTCTTGTCATGGTTTCCATAAACATAATAAACGCCATATGTACTGTCAGCCTGTCCCAAAATGCGAAAGGCTGACTGCATCTGCTCTGATGTTGTGTTTTCATCTACAATATCTCCATCAAGAACAACAATATCTGCCTGCTCTGCACTAATCCTGTTTACTACATTCTGCAGATTGTTATCATTCATGGAAACTCCGTAATGAAGATCAGACAAAAGCACAATCCTGTATCCTTCTTCACGAATATTCTTTTGAGTCTGCACATTGTACTCTGTTCTGACTACATGAAAGATATTATATCTTCCATACCCGATCAGAACTGCTGTCAGCAGTATTGCTATTACACCACTTCTGTATATTTTATTCCATAAACCAGTAAGCTGATTTTGCTTTTTCAATTTTTTTATAAGAAAAACAACTATATCCAGCAACAGCAAAAATACAGTAAAATGAAGCAGGATTATAAACCATATGCCATAAATCCTGACTGCGGGAATAATCAACAGCAGGGAAATAATTCCTGCAAAAATTCGCTGTCTTTTAAAGGAATATGCAGATAAGAAACATTTTACTGCTGCTTGCACTTTTCGATACAGATAAACTGTAACTGCTATCACACATAATATCGGCAGTATCACCCAGGTTATCATTTGCATTTTTTACATTTTCCTAATCATAATACTATAATAATTCAATGAGCTTTCAAACATCAACTTTTCATATTTTATTTATCCATAATCATCCAACAGTCAAAAAATGACTATCTTATAAAATTCGTAAATACCATTGGTTCCTGTTTTGGCATAGAGATTCCCATCTTCAATGCAACATTTTTACAGTGCAGAAAAAACGCCATATTATTTCCAAGCACTCGCATTACCTGCATACCCTCTAAATCCTGTTTTATCTGCTCCGGAGTTACCCCATGTACCATATTCCAGTATCTTGAAGTAATAATCGGCATCTGCATCAGACCGAAATATTTATTCATCTGATCCCAGGTTGCAGTAGTACCGGCTCTTCTTGCCGACATAACCGCCGCCGCTGGCTTCAGCAGAAAGCGATTTCCTCCTCCATTGAGATCAGTATAGAAAACTCTGTCCATAAACGAAGTAATGCCGCCGCTGGCCCCTCCCCAGTGTACAGGTGTCCCAAATACAAATCCTTCATAATCTCCGGCAATTTCCAGGAATTCATTTACACTGTCATGGAATACACATTTATTGTTTTTCATGCAAGACTTGCAGGCAATACAGCCTGACAATGGTTTCTTTCCGATCCAGAAGATATCGGTATCGATTCCCTGTTCATTTAATGCTTCTGATACTTCACACAGTGCCGTATAAGTACATCCGTCCTTATGCGGGCTTCCATTTACAAGTAATACTTTCATTTTCTTTTTCCTCTTTTCTGTATCATTCATACATTTTCTTTATTTTCCAAAAAGCCATCCCATAACAGCATCGTCTTCTACAAATAATCCGCCGCCCTGTCCGTGCTGATTGGTAACACCCTGGTCACTGAAATAGGAATCATCCTTGACATCCAGTACAAGCAAGTCATCAATCTCCTCATCGGACAGACCTTCCTTCTGATATAATTCACGCAAATTATTATAAGCATCTTCTGACGGCTCAGAACCATAATATTCATCATGTGCCCCAACTACAAAATATACAGGTGTCTTTGCCTGTACCACTGGTTCGTATGCACCATCCCATTGGGAACTGCATTGTAAATAAGCAGTATATAAATCAGGTCTCATTCCCACTACAAGTGACATGGTCTCACCGCCACCAGAATACCCTTCTGCATATACTTTTGACTTGTCAATATTATAAGCAGAAAGAAAATATTCTGTTAAAGCAATGGTCTGTCTCGCAGAAGTTTCTCCCCAGTCATTCAGCTGAGGTGCAACAATAATCATTTCCGGATTATATTCCTGAGCTGCGAAACCAAACTCTTCTGCTTTTATATTTACCCCTACGCCTTGAAAGTACAATCCTTCATAACCTGGAAGTGTAAAGAATAAAGCATATGGCTTACTTCCATCATAACTATCCGGGATATAGACATTATAATGAATATCTCCCTCTTCACTTGAATGCAGGACATTATCCAGCAGAAAACCTTTGTATGTATCTGTACCTGCTGTAACTTTATCTGAATCGGGTGCTTCGTTGTCTGGCTCCTGTTGATCATCCTGGATTACACTGCTGTCTGCCTGCACAAACCATGCATTTGCAGTGATTCCAAGTATTGCAGATAACAGAACTACTGCCATTTGTTTTTTATTTTTCATAGTGTGATCATCTCCTGTCAGTTATATGTAAACACCCGAACATCTTTTTCAGACGTTCGGGTGGAATATTATTTTTTGACTATTGAACCACCAAATACCTGAGACATCGGAATATGTTCAAGCATATCATCAATTTCTGTGACTTCTTCTACTGACAGATGAATGGATTCTGCCTGAATATTTTCTGTCAGACGTTTCAGATTTCTTGTTCCTGGAATTGGTACAAGAAACGGATTTTTTGCCAGCATCCACGCCAGAGAAATCTGAGCCGGAGTAGCATTTTTTTCTGCTGCTATAATTTTCAACCATTCTATAAGCTTCTGATTTTCTACAATTCCTGCGGAAGAAAACTGCGGCATAATGCTTCTGTAATCTGTACTCTTTTCAAAAGTAGAATACTCATCATATCTGCAGGTCAGAAAACCATTTGCCAATGGAGAAAAAGCCACGAAACCAATCTGTAATTCTTTCAGTACCGGAAACAATGATTCGTAATTTCTGTACATCATAGAATAACGATTCTGTACCGCTGTAAGCGGGCAGACTTTGTGCGCTCTTCGAATGATTTCCTCTGTAGCTTCTGAAATTCCCCAGTGTGTGATCTTTCCCTGATCGATCAGTTCTTTCATTACACCTGCTGTTTCTTCGATAGGAATTGTTGGATCCACACGATGGATATAATAGAGATCCAGATGATTCATCTGAAGTCTCTGTAAAGAATCTTCTACGGATTTTTTTAGCACTTCCGGTCGGCTGTCTGGAACCAGATTTTTGTTTACAACTGTTGAATTTTCGTCAAAATGCAAACCACCTTTAGTAGCAATTTTAATCTGATTTCGATACGGTTTCAGGATTTCTCCCAAAAGTGTTTCATTATGATGCGGATTTTCGGCAGTACCATACACTTCTGCGGTATCAAACATTGTATATCCTAAATCGACAGCTTTTGCAAGAAGATTCTTCGCTTCAGTTTTATCTGATGGTCTTCCATAAGCATGACTCATCCCCATACAGCCAAGCCCGATGGAAGATACCTCTAAATCCCTTCCTAAAATTCTTTTACTCATGTCTGTTCCCCTTAAAATTATTTATTTGCGAAACTTCTTACTGTTCTGACCTCTATTCCTCTGATAGATCAAGACTTTTTGCCCAGTCTGTTACATCCTGTACACTGTCAGCTACCTTGTCTCTGGAAATACTTAAGCCCTCATCACTGATGTTGGCATCTGGCTGAAGTTCTTTTATTTCTTCAATTGTGTTGGAGAATCCGCTTCCTCCGTGTGAATTAAAAGGAATAATTGTTTTTCCTGAAAAATCATATTCTTCAAGGAAAGTGAAAAGTGGCTGCGGCATATCTCCCCACCAGTTCGGATACCCCAGAAGAATTGTGTCATACTGTTCCGGATTTTCAATATGAGTTGCTAATTCAGGACGTGCATTTTCATCCTGTTCTTCTGCTGCCTGATCTACAAGTGGCTCATGATCCAACGGATATGCTTCTTTGGTTTCAATCCGGAACAGATCTCCGCCAATGGCATCCTGTATGGTCAACGCCATATATTCCATATTTCCCAGAACCTCTTCATCTTTTACTACTACGCTTGCACCGGAATCTGCGTCAATACCATTGGTGTCGATATCCTCCGGGACAGTAAAATATGCGATTAAAATATTGCTGTTTTCGTTTTCTTCTTTTACAGATGTATCTGCTGCATTAACAAAATACCCTGACATAGTAAAAATCATTAATCCAGTTAAAAATATCACCGCTGTTTTTTTCTTCATCGGCATTCACTCCTTATGCTTTTGATTCATATCCTCTGGTTCAGTTGTACAATCCCAGAATTATAAAGTTTCAACATGACTATATTATAAAAAAATCAAAGTTTCCTGAGAAGTTCCGATTTTTTATAAAGTGTTTACCTTAGGGTTATAACTTCTGATTTTGCAAAAGTAATGTGCTGATCATCTATATGCCACATATCATCTTACTTTAAAACCTGTGGTCACAAGTTGTTCAACCAATGCCCACAGTTCATTAGAAGTCTCCATGGTCATCGGCTGATATCCAGGTACACTTTTGAAAGCAATACAGTTTCCTGCTTTTGAAACCCATAAAATATTATCGTCTTTTCCTATCTGTGTTTTCACTTGTTTTTTCATCTGACCTTACCTCTATTCACCGTTTTTTTATTTAACCAGTGCAAATATTATTCCAGCAAATTGCCTGCTGCCAGATATGAATGCTTTTTTCTTCATACCAGTGACTGTTTATATTCCAGATTTCATTTACATCATATAAAAAATGAAATGCCACCATATTTACAATCGCCAATCCACGAATTCCATCGATCAGCAGATATCTCTTTTGCTCTTTCATATATTTTATTTATCTGCGGTTAAGTGGTTCTGAAAGTGTTTGCTGTCAAATGTGTTGTCTCGTTTTAGTTTTCTACAGAAGAAATTCCAAGATCACTGATCCAGTCTTTCACTTCGTCTTCAGAAATTCCTCTGTCTAATCTCTTGCCTTCCAACCAGTTTCCGGTTCCGGCCATCTCTTCGAGGAGATTTCCACTGTCGCCGATGCCGGAAGAAGCTGCTGTACAGAATGGGATTACCGCTTTTCCTGTAAAGTCATTTGCTTCTACAAATCCGTCTACCGGCCATGCTGCGATTCCCCACCAGATTGGATAGTAAAATGTAGCCAGTTCCCCTCATGCCTTGATTTTACTGGGCTTAACGGCATACAAAACTGTGTTTTGTGTTGCACTTTCTGCTTGATCTGACAGGTACTGTAATTTGGGTTTCCTGGACTGTCTGGGTAAGTACCTAATTTCCAATCTCTTGTTGCAACTACATTATAAAAAAATCGAAGCCTCCTGAGAAGTTCCGATTTTTTATTGAGTATGAACCTTATAGTTATAACTGATATTTTAATTTTTAAAAATAATTAATTTGTTATACTAGAACTTTCTATAGGAATCCACTTTACTCCCCTCCGCTGAAAATCCCATATTTTACGTATATTTTCCTTCGGAACATTATAATCACGTTTCAGAAAAATTATTGGATTATACATCGGAAGAAACGGTTTTTGTTCCATTGCAGCATACGATAATGCATTAATTACATATCTCAATAATATTTCTGTTTTTCTCATTGAATCTATATCATCAGAAAATCCTTCCAAATCTACCTTATCTATAGGTACTTCAAAAGAAACATAATAGTTCTGGCATTTGTCACAATAGTCATTTGCAATATTGTGGTTACTGTAATAAATAGACAAACTTTTTAAAAATTCTGGTGATCCAAGCCAACCGCTTATGGCATCCTCTTCAAATTCATTAACAAAAAGATAGCCATTAATATTGTAATCATTCAAAGTCTTTTCGCCACCAAGTCTCATATCTAAATTTGTTCCCAATTTATGTTTAACTTCAACAATTACATCATTTTTATACATTGTAATTTGTTTTTGATCAAATGAAAATGTAAATCCCCATTTTTTTAAATAATCAGATAATGCTGTTTTCTGTGTTAACGCATAAGATAAAGTTAGTAACCCTTCATCCCATATAGTTTTTTCATTTTCTCTAGGGGTAATATGATTTACAATTAAAGAGTCAATTTGATTTAGAGTTTTACCTTGTATCAGTTCATCTATATTCAATTGTTCAATACCATTTTCATCATAATTACAATCTACTATATTGTCTGCATTTTCTTTTATAAATTTTTTTACCACTTCAATATCAGTTCCGACTATTTCTGAAACTGATTTATACATTTCATTTTTTCCCAAAGTATTTAAGTACATTTTTTCTCCATTCCTCAGCAGGTATATATTCTATGATATTCTCACCAGACACTACTGTATCTGGAGCCATATATGCATAAATTTCTGAACTTGATCTTGAAAACATACTTTCTATAGATCTCGAAATAAGAAGTTTTCTTAATCTTTTCCAATTATCTTGTCTATCATTCTCGTATTCCATTTCACTGTCATAAAAAGTAAAATATGTAAAATCTTTTATTTTAGCCTTATATTTTACAACATATGGTTCACACATACTTTTCCATTTTATATAAAGTTCATTCGTTTTATCATTTAAAGAAGACAGTGAAAAAATAAATTCTGGTACTTCATGGATAGTTGAATAATTATAGATATCTTCACAAAACAGAAATGCATTAATCTGAAAATCATAATATATTTTATGCCCTATATTATGTAGCTTTTCGTTTCTCTTGGAAATTACATCTAAATTTTTATATTTTTCATAATCTATGTCATAAGCCACATCGCCTATATACATTACTTTGCTTTTGATATCAAATTTTACATTATTTTCTTTTAAAAATCTATTTAAATCAGTGTCATTATTGAGTACCCATTGAAGATTATGTAATCCATATTTTTTTATATCTTCACATTGATTACTGGTGCTTGTTACATGAAATGCTACAAGCTCTAAATTTTCTATATCAATATTATTTATTATAGAGCTATATTTTTCAAAAAATTCTTCAAAATCATTATGACAGTTTATAATATATTCTTCTATAAACTCTCCACTTTGCATTTGCAATAATTCATGCAACCAATAATAGGATGCATCTGGATTTGTAATGTCATAATACATGGTGTTCCCCTTCTTCAACAAATTTATCAAAAATTCCATAATTAGTATAGCATATACCCATCCTATTTGCATTTTATATATTTTGTTTTCAACGATGAAGAGATATGTCCGCACACATCTCTTACATCTTATCATTTTCAATGTTACAAGTTTTTGATAAAATTCAAATCCTGTTTCTTCAATGCCTTCTGCAGCTTTTCATTCTTTTTCTTCAGCTCACTGTTTTCTCTGGTCAGGGCTGCCACTTTCTGGTTCAGCAGTTCGATCTGCTTTTCCATTGCCATGTTCAGGATTTCTCTTCTTGGATCTATCATTCCGGCTTGTTCTTCGATTGCCTGATTCATAAGATCCCGGATGGTTGGATTCTTGTAAAAGAAGCCTCTGGACAATCCCGTTTTCTTCATGAGTTTTGGAACTGTGATACGTTCTTTATTTGCCACCATGTCATGGATAGTCTGCTGTGCAAGACAAATTTTTTCTTTACTCTTTCTCTGATTTTCTTCAATCATCTTGTCGTATTTGTTCATATTCTTCTCCCCATCCATCCAGAATTGAATATATAATATCGCTCATCATCTGGCGAACTTCTCTGGTTTCATCTGCCATCCTTTGATTGCTCATTTTCCGGTAATGCTTCACACTGTTCAGCCTTTTATGCCCAAGGAGCCTTGCTATCGTCCAGTCATCCACATGCATTTCTGTCAGCTTGACGCCATAGTAATGCCGGAACATATGAGTTCCGAATCCAAATAAATTTCCATTATCATCTTTTAGCTGTTTTTCCTGTATCATGGACATAACTTTGGATTTTATAGCCATGTACTGTATCGGTCTGTCAGGATTTTTTTCATTTACAAATATGTATTTGGTATCCTGAAATTTTTCCTGCGTGTATTCAATAGAACGCTGCAGCAGTCTGGCAACATCCTGACTGACAGGCTTTTTGTACCGCTTGGTTTTTACCTGATATATTTCAACCATATATTGTCCTTTTTCTTCTGTCAGGCAGTTTGTTCTCAAAGTCAGTGTATCGGAAATTCTAGTTCCCAACATTTGTTGTATCAGCAGGCACCTTGCAATCTGTACGTCCATCCGTGTGATTTCTGCATTCAGGCGTTTCATTTCTGCATCAGAATATACCCGGAATTCTGCTTTTGTTTCTGGCGGTGTGTCTGTGTTGATAAATAAATGTCCCAGATTTTCATAACTGTAGATTTTTCCAATCGTTTCCAGTTGCCGTCTTAGCGAAATCACATAATTGCTGTTTCCACTATGCAGTTCTTCTGCGGTTGAAAGGCTGATCAGAAAATTTTCCAGTATGTCACGGTCTAATTCACAGCAGCTTTTAACTTTCGGATATTCCAGTCTTAAATATTCGGAGAATCTCCGCATTATCGTAAGTTCACCCTGCACTGTTCCTATTGCCTCATATTTCAGATTCATAAAAACTGCTTTTTTGCATTCTTCCCTGATATTTGATTGGGATATTTTTCTGAAATCAAGTGTTTCTGCATTGTAAATAGGATTATGTCGTATCTCAATGTCCAGATTCTTTAATTCCCAGATGTCTTTTTCTGTCTCATCCCTTAAATCGTCAGGTTCTAAAAACTTCAGCACATTTCTCAGATATAATATCAGTGCCGGCTCTCCATAGCTGACCGTTCCGTACACACTCTTTTTCTTTTTGGTGATGGGAATTCCTTGCTCCATCATCCAGCCTTTTAAAAGTGTTACCCATTTTTCGACCGTGCGGTCACTCAGGCTGCTGACATTACGGTTTATTTTGTCATTGAGGAAGTTTACCAGATGATTGTATGAGCGGCGGTCATATACTAAAGTTGTATATTTTCCATTTTTCCCTCGATATATGATGTATCTGCGGAATTCATCTTTTAAAGTCTGAGTTGGCAATTTTGCCAGATCAAATTTTCCTTCTCTTTGTTTCTTATCCGGTGCTGCTTTACAGTTGGGAAAATCACTGAAATATATAATATCATTTTGCATCTTGTTCCCCTTTTCTGAGCCATGAAGCCAGGCTGCTTTCCTGTGTACTGAAAAATTCTTCGTTTGCCTGTGCGATCTTTTTCGGCATAAAGTCTATGTACTGTCTTGTCATCTCTTCGTATGTGTGCCCAAGATAATCTCGGATACTTTGAAGTGAAACTTTATTGTCATAAAACATGGTTGCCACGGTATGCCTGTAATCGTGAGAACGAAATATATATTCTCCATTTGCAATCCCATTTTCCCTGCATGCCCTTAACATCTGCTGACGGAATGTTCCATATAAACAGGCACCGCCTTTCGCATTCTGAAAGATAAATTCTTCTGGCTGTATCTCATTTTTCTTCAGGTAAATTTTCATAAGCTGATATAATGCTTTTGGAATCGGTACTCTTTTATAATTTTTCATCTTAACCTGATATACCTGAATCCAGCAGTCCTCACCCTGCTGATAATATGCATTTCCTTTTAAAGTACACACTTCACTTGCCCGAAGTCCCAGACACCACAGATGCAGGAACATACAGCGAAGCCGTTCTGGAAAAAGATATAATTTTCTTAGAACTTCCATGTATACGATTTCTTCTACGCTCCGGTCATGATGTACCATCAGTACCTTTTGCTGAAAATATTCTATGCGAAATGGCATTTTAGGGATATACTCCCGGACTTCCATAAATTTATAAAAATGTCCGATACTGTAAATCCGCTCGTTAAATCCCTTTGCCTGTACATGGTGTTCCAGCAGGTCTTTTGCATAATCACTTAAATCTTCCGCCGTTGCATGAACAGCCAGTGTCCGTTTCTGCTCCAGCATTTTCAAAAAATTTTTGATACACATAAACCTTCGGCTGATTGTACTGACAGCCTGCCCGGTAACACCTAATTCATATTTCATATAAGCCTGAAGAATTTCACGGTTTTGTTTTTCTTTTATTTCCATAAAGGAAATGCTGTTCAGTGATTTACTTTTATCTATTCGGTTTTCACCTAAATGAAATCGATCCAAATACCAGACTGTTGCATTCCACTGAATATGCTCTTGCTGCATAAATGCAATTCTCCGGCATGCCCCTATGATACTCAGCTGATTGTCCAGAGATTCATTACCAGATTTTCTAAAATCCATACAGATATTTTCATATTGCTCTATTTCCAGAATTCCAATATCTGTGATATTTTGGTGTATACATGAATCATAAAGGATTTTTAATGCCTGTAATCGTTTATTTCGATATCTGGCACTTACAGCCGTATTAGTAAGAAGCTGTTCCAGCGTATCAAAAATCTGCTTCTTCAGGGTTTCTGAAGAATTCTTACTGAAATCCCATACTAAAACTTTGAGATTTTTAACATATTTAAAACTTTCAGCTATCTGTTGATCTGGATAATATTTCAGGTAAAAGACTTTATTCTGGTATTTCCATTCATAAAATCTTTTTCCAGTCAGTGTCTGCATCTGTTGGTATATATGCTGTTGCTTTATGGCATCATACACTCGTAGATGCCATGACACACTATTGGGATTTCGATTTTCTTTTAAATATCGTTCGTAGGAAATCCGCAGCAGATAATCCATATCTTGTAAATTCCAGATTTCTCTGTTTGATAGAAACTTTTTCAGTGTATTGACCTGGGTTTTATCTTTTATCTGAAATGAATCAATCTCTGCATATAGTTTCTGCTTCTTTTCAATGTCCTCTTGATATTCAGTCCTGCGTTCTGCCTGCTGTATTAAATATACAGGCATTTTCACACCTCCTATTCCAGCAGACGGTCTGCTCCGTAAATGGCAGCATGCTGTTCATAAAACTCGTTGCTTGCCTCTATCAGCTCGTCATCCAGCCAGTCCAGATACTTTATCGTAGTGTCCAGATGCTTGTGTCCCAGTGCCTGACTGATCATCTCCAACTGCCATCCGGCTTTCTTTCGCATATTTGCAAAATAGTGGCGGAGCATGTGGGGCGTGATCTTGACTCCGGTTTTCTTTTCCATCCGCTCCAGCATATCGTATACGCTGTCTACCTTTAAGGGTTTTCCAATGCCATCTCCCACAATGTTTACAAACAGGTAATCCTGATGCTGCAGGATTTTCCGGTACCTTGCCAGATAATCCATCAGGAATTCAAAGGTGTCATTGCTTATCTTGGCACTCCGGTATTCTGCATTCTTGGCTCTCGCTTCGTTCTCGTTATCTTCCCGGAAGCACACCCGGATCATGTGGTTCTTGTAATCAATGTCCTTGACATATTTTACTCCCAGCAGTTCTCCGATTCGGTATCCAGTCTCTGCTAATAAAAGCAGCAGAAGCTGATCCCGGCGGTTTGTACACGCCTGCAGGATTGTCACAATCTGATTTTCCTTTGCCGTCCTGCCACGGTGTTCTTCCTCTTTCAGGTAGCCTTTGAAGGAATGGTTTCGGAGTACCTTTTTAACACCGACCTGATTGACTGCTATGATCTGGTTATAAGATAATGTCTTAAGGCTGCCGTACTGTTCGTATTCTGCCTCTATAAATAAATAGAACCTGAACACATCTTTTAAGTATGCGTTGCAGGTTCCCTGATTTGGACATTTCTTCGTTTTTCCATCGGATTGCTTTGTATGGTTTCCGGCTCTGAGCCAGTATAAGAAATCCACAAAATGCTCTGTCTGTTTTTCGTACCCTAATTGATAGACTTCAGTAAGCTCCATTTCCTTTTCTTCCATGTAGCCCATATAATAGCAGATGGCAAAGGCGGATCGCTTTACGGTATTTGGTGACCGTCTGCATTTGATCTTGTGCATCAGATATTTGCTCGGCAGTTCCTCGATTGCCATCGTATCCAGATCTCGGATGTAAAAATATTTTTCTGTTCCATCTTTTATCGTTTCTACTTTGTAACTCATGTGAACTGCCTCCTTTCCTCTAACGCTATACACAGTATACCCAACTCATGCCAATATAGCTATCACCAATACCAATAATTCGCTCCAAAACGCCCCTGAAATACCACTAAACTTTTTTGCCTATTTTCTGTCCGGATCTGGGCAGAACCAACAACGCCACGGATGTTCTCAGCTATAGTACCGCTCCACTTTCCGGCTTCGGATAAAATCTTCTACTTCTTCGATCCGTTCTGCCATCTGGCACTTTGGCAGGGCTTCCAGAACATCACTCCGATACCTGCCTTTCTTTGCTGCACGGTGATCTAAGATAGACACAACGCAGGTGTCCTGCTCTGTGCGGATCGCCCGGCCGAATCCCTGGCGCAGCTTCTTCTGCATATCCGGGACTACGATGGTCTGGATGTAGGATTCCAGGGATCGGTACTGCTCCTTTTGTGCTTCATGGATGGGGTCCGGAACAGAAAATGGCAGTTTTACGATGATGAGAGACGATACCATGTCCCCCGGAAAGTCCACACCTTCCCAGCAGGAGCCGGCTGCGAACAGCACGGCATTCTCCATCTTCTTAAATCGTGCGATCTCTTCTTGGGAGTTTCTCCATACCTGCACCATCGGGAACGGGATCTGATCCCGCAGGAGCTGCTGCACATTTCCCATCAGGGTATAAGATGTGAACAGTACCAGCGTATGCCCGTAAGTGGAACACACCAGATTACGGATCTGCCCGGCAAGCTGCTCGGCCTCTTCCCTGCTTCCCTTTTTCATGGGCTTTAAATTCTCCGGGATATAAAGCAGACAGTTCTCTTTGTAACAGAATGGTGATTCTGCCACACACTCCCGAATGCCTGTTTCTTTTTCCAGCCCGGTCATCTGTCTGGTTCTTGCAAACCCGTTCCCGGCTTTTAAGGTGCCGCTGGTTAAGATCGCCGGAAATCCCCGGCTCCATAAAGTCGCATCCAGATACTTCGGGATCTCCCGGTTGACTGCCATAAAGGTTAAATGTCCCCGGCTGTCCTGCTGTAAAAACAAAATATATCGCTTGTCGTTCTTTAAAAACCAGCCGAACAGCTCTTCCATCTCTTCCATCCGCCGAAAGATCCAGTAAGGAATATTCCCGGCGAGCCTTTTGATCATAAGCTGAAGTCTTTCCTGCATCTGGGCTAAGGCTGTGCCAGCTCCCGGCGGAAAATAAAAACTTTCTTTTCCAGCCATGTCCTCGATGCCATCTTTCCGGTGCTTTCGAATCTCCATCTGAAGAGCGGAAACCCCTTCCAGCAGCCGTTTTCCATCCGTACCTTTATGCTCTCTGACTAAAAAGTAAGCAATCTCCTGCACATCTTCCCTTCCAATGCTTCTTCCATACATCTGGCTGGCGGCTTCCGGGAGTTTATGGGCCTCATCCACGACCAGAGCCCTGTAATCTGCCAGAAGCGGACGGTACCCATTTGCCCGGTGCATGGCATCTGCCAGAAGATAATTGTGATTGCAAATCTGTAAAAAAATATCCTCTTTCCTGGAAATATCCAGATGCTTCTGATAACGGCATCCTGCTTTCCCCGGACATTCCCTGGGGCAGAATTTCGGTACGCACACCAGCCTACGGTCAAAACCGCTCAGGTTATGTACGGAATCTAAATCAAAGTTATGCCGGAGGG
>NZ_JAJBMO010000003.1 GCF_020537505.1 Blautia glucerasea
ACATGTGTTGGTTTCCCGATACCTTTTGGCAACGGTAGATTAGAAAAGCCAGTAACCAGCGATTTTGCAATGTATATTCACGTAGCCGCGCATTTCAGGAGCGGTTTTAGTGGAGGCGAGATCCGATGGTTACGAAGACTTAGGCGAGAGGGCTCTCCCGAGCGCCTTAGTCGTAGTTACCAGCTAGCTTGCCGGAACGTTGCTCCGCACGGCGGTGAATATACATTGTGAAATCGCGTACGGGGTAACGACCAACCCACAAAATAGCAAAAAAGTGGATTGACAAAGCCAAAAAAATGATTTATTATATAGCATATTTTTGAATAAGAATTAGTTTTGACAAAGGCGTCAAAGAGAGATAGACAGGTTAAGTGCCCCCTAATCCTCCTCTTTGACGCCTTTTTTACATATTAGCACATCAAAAGCAATTGGAGGAGGAAATCGAGAAATGGCAGTAAAATACGTTTTTGTTACTGGCGGTGTTGTGTCAGGGCTGGGAAAAGGAATCACGGCAGCTTCATTAGGAAGACTTTTAAAAGCAAGAGGCTTCCAGGTAACCATGCAGAAATTTGATCCTTACATCAACATTGATCCGGGAACCATGAACCCCATTCAGCATGGAGAAGTCTTCGTAACCGACGATGGAACCGAGACCGATCTGGATCTTGGCCACTACGAACGATTCATTGATGAAAGTCTGGATAAAAATTCCAACGTTACAACCGGAAAAATCTACTGGTCCGTTCTGCAAAAGGAACGTCACGGAGATTTCGGCGGAGGAACCGTACAGGTCATCCCTCATATCACAAATGAGATCAAAAGCCGTTTCTACCGTGCTAAATCCCCGGATGAAGACCGGATCGCCATCATCGAGGTAGGTGGAACTGTAGGAGATATTGAAAGCCAGCCATTTTTGGAATCCATCCGTCAGTTCCAGCACGACGTGGGACATGAAAACGCCATCCTCATTCACGTAACCCTGATCCCATACTTAAAAGCCTCCGGCGAGATGAAAACCAAGCCAACACAGGCCAGCGTAAAAGAACTTCAGGGAATGGGAATCCAGCCAGACGTTCTGGTATGCAGAAGCGAATATCCGCTGACTGATGACCTGCGAGCAAAGATCGCCCTGTTCTGCAACGTACCGGTAAGCCATGTACTTCAGAACCTGGACGTAGAATATTTATATGAAGCACCACTTGCCATGGAGCGTGAGAAACTGGCCGACGTGGTTATGCAGTCCCTTGGACTTGAGAAGAGAAAACCAGACCTTACCGACTGGGAAGCAATGGTAGAAAATCTCCGCCATCCAGACAAAAACGTAAACATTGCCATGGTAGGAAAATATACCCAGCTTCACGACGCATACCTGAGCGTAGTAGAAGCGCTGAAACACGGCGGAATCGCCTGCAAAGCAAAAGTTGAGATCACCTGGATCGATTCCGAAGAGCTGAACGAGAAAAACCTGGATCAGAGACTTTACCAGGTAGACGGAATCCTGGTACCAGGCGGCTTCGGCGGAAGAGGAACAGAAGGAATGATCCTGGCTGCCCAGTATGCCCGTGTACACAAGATCCCATACCTTGGAATCTGTCTTGGAATGCAGATGGCAATTGTGGAATTTGCCCGCCACGTTCTTGGCTATGAAGATGCCAACAGCATTGAGCTGGCTCCGGAGACCACCCATCCGGTGATCGCCCTGATGCCAGACCAGGAGGATATAGAAGACCTTGGAGGAACCCTTCGTCTTGGAAGCTATCCATGTGTCCTGGCAGATGATTCCTTATCATTGAAGCTCTTTGGACAGAAAGAGATCCAGGAACGTCACAGACATCGTTATGAAGTAAACAATGCATATAGAAAAGAATTAGCAGAAAAAGGAATGACCATTGCCGGAACCTCTCCGGACGGTCATATTGTGGAAATGATCGAGATCCCGTCCCATCCGTTCTTTGTAGGAACCCAGGGCCATCCGGAATTTAAATCAAGACCAAACCATGCACACCCGCTGTTCCGTGGATTTGTCCAGGCAGCGGCAGAGAAAAGCAAAAAAGAGGAAACTCTTAATCAACAATAGAAAGGATGAGGAAAATGAAAGAAGTGAGAAAGGAAAGGCAGGGACTTTACCGCCAGGAATTTGAACATGACAACTGTGGAATCGGAGCAGTTGTCAATATCAAAGGAAAAAAATCCCACGACACAGTTGCCAACGCATTACGGATTGTAGAGAATCTGGACCACCGCGCCGGTAAGGATGCAGAAGGAAAAACCGGTGACGGCGTTGGTATCCTTCTTCAGATCTCCCATAAATTTTTCAAGAAGGCATGTAAAAAAGAGGGAATCGAGCTGGGACAGGAAAGAGAATATGGTATTGGCCAGTTCTTTTTCCCACAGCATGAGATCAAACGTGCCCAGGCGAAAAAAATGTTCGAGATCATCGTGGAAAAAGAAGGTCTGGAATTCCTTGGCTGGAGAGAGGTTCCGGTAGTGCCGGAGGTCCTTGGACATAAAGCCAGAGAGTGCATGCCATATATTATGCAGGCTTTTATCAAGAAACCTGAGGATATGGAAAAGGGCCTGGAATTTGACCGTAAGCTGTACATTGCCCGCCGTGAATTTGAGCAGAGTAATGACAACACCTACGTATGTTCCATGAGCAGCCGTACCATCGTCTACAAAGGTATGTTCCTGGTTGGACAGCTTCGTACATTTTTCTCTGATCTTCAGAGCCCGGACTATGAGTCCGCCATTGCGCTGGTACATTCCCGTTTCAGTACCAACACAAACCCAAGCTGGGAGAGAGCACATCCGAACAGATTGATCGTGCACAACGGTGAGATCAACACCATCCGCGGAAATGCAGATAAAATGCTGGCAAGAGAGGAAAACATGGAGTCTCCTTACTTAGAAGGGGAAATGCAGAAGATCCTTCCGGTAGTAAACAGAAACGGTTCCGACTCAGCCATGCTTGACAATACCCTGGAATTCCTTACCATGAGCGGTATGGATCTTCCACTTGCTGTGATGATCACCATTCCGGAGCCATGGGCAAATAACGACACCATTTCCCAGGAAAAACGTGATTTCTACCAGTATTATGCAACTATGATGGAGCCATGGGATGGCCCTGCTTCCATTCTTTTCTCAGATGGAGATGTGATGGGTGCAGTTCTTGACCGAAATGGTCTTCGTCCATCCAGATATTACGTAACCTCTGATGGATGCATGATCCTTTCCTCTGAGGTTGGGGTTCTGCCGGTACCAGAAGAGAAGATCGTGTTAAAAGAGCGTCTTCATCCTGGAAAAATGCTTCTGGTAGATACTGTCCAGGGCAAGATCATGGACGACAATGAATTAAAGGAAATGTACGCAAAGAAACAGCCATACGGTGAGTGGCTGGACAGCAATCTGGTACATTTAAAAGATATTAAGATTCCAAACGAAAGAATGGAAGAATATACAGAAGAGCAGCGTTCCCGTCTGCAGAAGGCATTTGGTTATACTTATGAGCAGTACCGTACCTCCATCCGCAACATGGCATTAAACGGCGCGGAGAGTATTGGAGCTATGGGTGTAGATACACCTCTGGCAGTATTTTCCAGACAGAACCGTCCTTTATTCGACTATTTCAAACAGCTTTTTGCCCAGGTAACCAACCCGCCGATCGATGCCATCCGTGAGGAAATCGTAACCAGCACCAGCGTTTACGTTGGAAAAGACGGAAACCTTCTGGAACAGATTCCGGAGAACTGTAAGGTATTAAAGATCAACAACCCGATCCTTACCAATACCGATATGCTGAAGATCAAGGAGATGCATCATGAGGGCTTTAAGGTGGCCGTTGTTTCCACTCTTTATTACAAGAGTACAAAGCTGGAGCGTGCCATTGACCGTCTGTTTGTAGAGGTTGATAAAGCTTATAGGGACGGTGCCAATATTTTGGTGCTTTCCGACAGAGGCGTGGACGAAAACCATATGCCGATCCCGTCACTGCTTGCCGTTTCAGCAGTACATCAGCACCTTGTAAAAACAAAAAAGAGTACTTCTCTTGCCATTATCCTGGAGTCCGGCGAGCCAAGAGAGGTTCATCATTTTGCCACTCTTCTGGGCTATGGTGCAAGCGCAGTCAACCCATATCTGGCGCTGGAGACCATCCATGAGCTGATCGATACCCATATGCTGGATAAGGATTATTATGCAGCTGTTGAGGATTATAATCATGCCGTGATCAGCGGTATTGTTAAGATTGCTTCCAAGATGGGTATTTCCACCATCCAGTCCTACCAGGGCTCCCAGATCTTCGAGGCCATTGGCGTATCACAGGATGTGATCGATAAATACTTCACAGGTACCGTAAGCCGTGTTGGAGGTATTACACTGGAGGATATTGAGGAGAATGTGGAGAAGCTTCATTCTGAGGCATTTGACCCGCTGGGACTTACTACAGACCTGACTTTGGACAGTGTAGGAGCTCACAAGATGAGAAGCCAGGGCGAGGAGCACCGCTACAATCCTGCAACCATTCATCTCCTTCAGCAGTCTACAAGAACAGGCAGCTACGAGCTGTTTAAGCAGTATACAGATCTTGTTGATAAAGAAAATCACGGCAATCTTCGTGCCCTTATGGACTTTAAGTATGCAGAAAATCCAGTGCCCATCGAAGAAGTGGAAAGTGTTGACGAGATCGTAAAGCACTTTAAGACAGGTGCTATGTCCTATGGCTCCATTTCCCAGGAGGCTCATGAGACTCTGGCCATTGCTATGAATCACCTTCACGGAAAATCCAATACCGGTGAGGGTGGTGAAAGTGACGAAAGACTGGACTCAGCAGGAACAAAAGATGACAGATGTTCTGCCATCAAGCAGGTTGCCAGCGGCCGTTTCGGTGTGACCAGCCGTTACCTGGTGTCTGCAAGAGAGATCCAGATCAAAATGGCACAGGGTGCAAAACCTGGTGAGGGCGGCCATCTTCCGGCAAAGAAGGTTTACCCATGGGTAGCAAAGACCCGTCACTCTACACCTGGTGTTTCCCTGATTTCTCCGCCGCCGCACCACGATATCTATTCCATCGAGGACCTGGCAGAACTGATCTATGACCTGAAAAATGCAAACAAATACGCCGATATTTCTGTAAAACTGGTTTCCGAGGCTGGTGTTGGTACTGTTGCTGCCGGTGTTGCAAAGGCTGGTGCACAGGTAATCCTGATCTCCGGATATGATGGAGGTACTGGTGCAGCACCGAGAAGCTCTATCCACAATGCAGGACTTCCGTGGGAGCTTGGACTTGCAGAAACCCACCAGACTCTTCTTATGAACGGACTTCGAAACCGTGTCCGCATTGAGACGGATGGTAAGCTGATGAGCGGCCGTGATGTTGCCATTGCAGCACTTCTTGGTGCCGAGGAATTTGGCTTTGCTACAGCTCCTCTTGTAACCATGGGCTGTGTGATGATGCGGGTATGTAATCTGGATACCTGTCCGGTCGGGGTAGCTACCCAGAATCCGGAGCTGAGAAAGAGATTCAAAGGCAAACCGGAATATGTGGAAAACTTTATGAGATTTATTGCCCAGGAGCTTCGGGAATACATGGCAAAACTGGGTGTAAGAAGCCTGAAGGAGATGGTTGGACGTACCGATCTTCTGGTGGCTACAGACGCAGTAGACGAGCCTCATAAGGGTAAGGTAGACCTTAGTGCTATCCTGAATAACCCATATGCAAAAGAAGGCAATGAGGTAACCTTTGACCCGAAGGCCCAGTACAACTTCCAGCTGGAGAAAACTCTGGATGAAAAGATCCTGGTAAAGAAATGCAGCAGTGCCATCAGAAGAGGAGAGAAGACACGTTTCTCTGTAGAAGTAAAAAATACAGACCGCGCTTTTGGTACCATTCTTGGTGCAGAGATCACCAGAAATAACAAAAATGGACTGCCGGAGGATACGGTAGAGATTGACTGTACCGGTGCCGGCGGACAGAGCTTCGGTGCATTTATCCCGAAGGGACTTACCCTGAAGCTTACTGGTGACTGTAACGATTACTTTGGAAAAGGCCTTTCCGGCGGAAAGCTGATCCTGAAAACACCTGAGAATGCCGGTTATAAGGCAGAAGACAACATTATCGTGGGCAACGTTGCCCTCTATGGTGCAACCAGCGGAACCGCTTTTATCAACGGTATGGCAGGCGAGCGTTTTGCAGTCCGTAACTCTGGTGCAAATGCAGTTGTTGAGGGTGTTGGCGAGCATGGCTGTGAGTACATGACTGGCGGCCGTGTAGTTGTCCTTGGTAGAACAGGCAAAAACTTTGCAGCTGGTATGAGCGGTGGTATCGCTTACGTGCTGGATGTGGAGAATGTTCTTTATAAGAACTTAAATAAAGCAATGATTTCTATTGAAAAAGTAGAGAATAAATACGACAAAAAAGAACTGAAGGATCTGATCGAAGCACATGTAGCTGCAACAGGCTCGGGGCTTGGACAGAAGGTCCTGGATCAGTTTGACGAGTATCTGCCTCACTTCAAGAAGCTCATTCCAAATGAGTACAAGAAGATGATCACATTAAGTGCAAAGCTTGAGGAAAAAGGTCTGAACAGTGAGCAGGCACAGATGGAAGCGTTCTACGAAAGCATAGGAGTTAAGCATTAAGGAGGCAGAATATCGTGGGAAAACCGACTGGATTTTTAGAATATAACAGAGAGACGGCAAAGGTTCTGCCGCCAAAAGTAAGAATCGCCAATTTTAAGGAGTTCCGTACTCCTCTTAATAAAGAAAAACAGAAGCTTCAGGGAGCACGCTGCATGGCCTGCGGCGTTCCCTTCTGCCAGGCAGGAATGATGATCGGAGGCATGGCTTCCGGATGTCCGCTTCACAACCTGGTACCGGAAACAAATGACCTGGTATTTACCGGAAACTGGAAACAGGCATTTCTTCGCCTGAATAAAACACACAGCTTCCCGGAATTTACTTCCCGTGTATGCCCTGCACTTTGTGAGGCAGCCTGCACCTGCAACTTAAATGGAGAGCCTGTTTCCACAAAGGAAAATGAGCGTGCCATTATTGAGACCGCATATGCAGAAGGCTGGGTGGTTCCACAGCCACCAAGGGTCCGCACAGGAAAGACCATCGCAGTTGTAGGAAGTGGTCCTTCCGGACTGGCAGCAGCACAGCAGTTAAACAGAAGAGGCCATAATGTAACGGTATTTGAGAGAAGCGACCGTATCGGTGGACTTCTCCGCTACGGCATCCCCAATATGAAGCTGGAGAAATCTGTGATCGACAGAAGACTGAAGCTGATGGAAGCAGAGGGCGTGAAATTTGTAACAAACACAAATGTAGGTATTGACATTACTGCAGAAGAGCTTTTGAAAAAATTTGACCGTGTGGTTCTTTGCTGCGGCGCTTCCAATCCCCGTGATATCAAGGTTCCAGGAAGAGATGCAAATGGAATTTATTTTGCAGTAGACTTCCTGAAAAAAGTTACCAAAACCCTTCTGGACAGTGATTTTGCCAAGGCTCCTTATGAAGAGGCAAAGGGCAAACATGTGCTGGTAATCGGCGGCGGTGATACCGGAAACGACTGTGTGGGAACTTCTGTACGTCTTGGTGCCAAATCTGTGACACAGCTGGAAATGATGCCAATGCCTCCGGTAGAGCGTGCAGCGTCCAACCCGTGGCCGGAGTGGCCGAAGGTCTTAAAAACAGACTATGGCCAGGAAGAGGCAATTGCAGTGTTTGGACATGATCCGCGAGTTTACCAGACAACGGTTACTGAGTTTATCAAGGATAAAAACGGAAATGTCTGCCAGGCGAAGATCGTAAAGCTGAAAAGTGAGAAAGATCCAAAAACAGGCCGTATGATGATGGTCCCGGTAGAGGGAACAGAAGAAGTAATCCCTGCTGATCTGGTACTGATCGCAGCTGGTTTCCTTGGAAGCCAGAAATATGTAACTGACGCCTTTAAGGTTACCACAACTGCAAGAACCAACGTGGAAACCAAACCAGATGCCTATGAGACCAGCGTACCGCGAGTTTTCACAGCAGGTGATATGCACAGAGGACAGTCTCTGGTAGTGTGGGCCATCCGGGAGGGTAGAGAAGCTGCAAAGGCAGTGGATGAATCCCTGATGGGATATTCCTATCTGTAAAAATACTTCTATAAATATAAATAAAAAAGAAGACCGGGGGTAAACGAAAGCTGCTCCCGGTTTTCTTTTTTTGAAGTCTGCCGACAGCATGGGAAAAGAGATACCGTTTCTTTTGTACAGCATTTTATACAACGCTGATATGGTAAAGTGTTAAAAATAAGTTGACAAAGCATGACCTCGTTGCTATAATAACCTCCATGAACAAGGGCGTTCTTCAGAAGGGTATCTTTTTGAAGTGCGCCTTTTTTGTTTAAATATATAAGTGATCATGCAGGATTGGATGGATGAGGGCATGAGAATGAAAGAAGGAGAGAACACTATGGGGAATTACACCAGAGAAGAAGTGTTACAGATGGCAGAGGACGAAGATGTAGAGTTCATTCGTCTTCAGTTTACCGACATGTTCGGCACTTTAAAAAATATCGCGATTACAGCACGGGAGCTCCCCCGGGCACTGGATAATGAATATGTAGTAGACAGCTCCTACATTGCCGGAATTGCAGGGGAGAAAGAGCCGGATATGTATTTGCATCCGGATTATGATACTTTTACCATTCTTCCGTGGCGTCCGCAGCAGGGAAAGGTAGCCAGACTGATCTGTGATATCTACCGTTCCGACGGAACACCGCTTGAGAAAAGCCCAAGATACATTCTGAAACAGGTGGTAGATGCTGCTGCTAAGGAAGGCTATGTCTGTGAAGTGGATCCGGAATGCGAGTTTTTCTTATTCCACACAGATGACAATGGGGTTCCTACTACACTGACTCATGAAAAAGCCGGATACCTGGATATCAGCCCGCTGGATCTTGGAGAAAATGCAAGACGTGATATGGTGCTGAATCTGGAAGACATGGGATACGAAATTGAATCTTCCCATCATGAGACCGCTCCGGCCCAGCATGAGATCGATTTTAAATTTACAGGTGCAAATGAAATGGCAGACTGTGTGATGACCTTTAAAATGGCAGTCCGTACCATTGCCAAGCGTCATGGCCTTCATGCAACCTTTATGCCAAAGCCAAGGGCAGAGGTAAACGGTTCCGGTATGCACATTCATTTTGCATTGTATAAAGATGGAAAAAATATATTTGCAGATCCTGATGACGTAAATGGTCTCAGTGAAGATGCTTATCACTTTATCGGTGGTCTTCTTGCACACAGTGAAGAGATGGCTGCCATCACCAATCCTCTTGTAAATTCCTACAAGAGGCTGGTACCTGGCTATGATGCCCCTACAGAGCTGACCTGGACAAAGAATAATCAGAACTCTTTGATCCGTATTTCCAATTTAAGGTCAGACAGCCTGGCTATCGAGCTTCGAAGCCCGGATGCATCTGCAAATCCTTACCTTGTATTTGCAGTTTGCATTGCAGCCGGCCTGGATGGAATTCAGCAGAAATTATATCCTACAAAGGCTTCTGACCGTTCTTTTTCCGAGTCAGACCAGAAGGCTATGAACATTGGAAATCTTCCGCTGAACCTGGATGATGCTCTTGCACATTTCGAGAGGAGTACCTGGATCCAGAGCGTACTTGGCAAAAGGTTCTGCGAGGAATACGCAGCTGCTAAGAAGGAAGAATGGCTGAATTATATGAGACAGGTAAGCGAGTGGGAAATCAGCCAGTATTTATACAAGATTTAAGATAAGAGAGTGGCATTGGTATGAACAGCAGCATTGTAATTGCATTACCGAAAATCGATGACGCAAAGAAAATACGTACCATACTGAACCGGCACGGCTTTTCTGTAGCTGCGGTATGTTCAACTGCTTCGACGGCACTGGCCAGCATGAGTGAACTGGATGGTGGGGTTCTGATCTGTGGTTATAAACTGACAGATCTGTACTACCGGGACGTGCTGGAAGATATTCCTTCCTGTTTTGAAATGCTGCTGCTGGCATCTGGAAGAGTGATTGCGGAAGCACCTACATCGGTTCTTACTGTGGAAATGCCAATGAAGGTCAGTGACCTGGTAAACACAGTGGACATGATGCTTGCCCAGATCGAGCGGCGGATCCGAAAAGAAAAGAAGAAACCGAAACCACGTTCCTGGAAAGAGCAGAATTATATTTCCAACGCGAAGTTTCTTCTTATGGAGCGAAACCACTTAAGTGAAGAAGATGCATACCGGTATATTCAGAAATGCAGTATGGATTCCGGGACAAATATGGTAGAGACAGCTCAGATGGTTCTGATGCTGTTGTATGATGAAGTATAGTGTACGGCGGGCAAAAAAATACGTAACTGTGAAGAGGTACTGAACAGCTGTAATTTTTAAATAGCCTGACCGGGGTTTTTATGAAATACATTTTGACGAAATGGAGGATGAGGAAATGGAGTTTTTGGATGGAAGCTGGAAAAAAGAAGTGAGCAGCTGGGATGCACTGATGGGAGAAGAGCTTCTGAATCAGGAAGCCATCCTGGAGGGCGCCATTCACAGTATCCGCAACATGGGAGATGTTGCATTTGTAATTATCAGAAGAAGGGAAGGCCTGTTTCAGACTGTTTTCGTAAATGAGGATGTTGATTTTTCCATTCATGATCTGAAAGAAGGCATGACAGTAAGAGTAAAAGGTGTTGTAAATAAAGAAGAGAGAGCACCTCATGGCAGAGAGCTTCACATCCGGGAAATCCAGGTGCTGTCTGCTCCGGCTGAGCCTCTTCCTCTTGCAATTGATAAATGGAAGCTGAATACTTCTCTGGAAGCCAAGTTAAATTACCGTTCCCTCTCCCTCCGTAATATACAGGAACGCGCAAGATTTAAGATTCAGGAAGCGCTTACAAGAGCCTTTCGTGATTATCTTTATGAGAATGGGTTTACCGAGATCCATACTCCAAAAATCGGAGCCAGAGGTGCTGAGGGTGGTGCGAACCTGTTTAAGCTCAGCTATTTCCATAAACCAGCTGTGCTTGCCCAGAGCCCGCAGTTTTACAAACAGATGATGGTTGGCGTGTTTGACAGAGTGTTTGAGACAGGACCAGTTTTCCGTGCTGAGAAGCACAACACCAAGAGACATCTGAATGAGTATACAAGCCTTGATTTTGAGATGGGTTATATCGATGGTTTTGAAGAGATCATGGCAATGGAGACTGGATTTTTACAGTATGCCATGAAGCTTTTAAAAGAGGACTATGCAAAAGAGCTGGAAATCCTGAAGGTAGAACTTCCAGATGCTTCTAAGATTCCGGCAGTCCGCTTTGACGTTGCCAAGGAGCTGGTTGCAAAGAAATACAACCGTCAGATCCGCAACCCATTTGACCTGGAGCCGGAAGAGGAAGCTCTGATCGGCCAGTATTTTAAAGAAGAATACAACGCAGATTTTGTTTTTGTCACCCATTATCCATCTAAGAAGCGTCCGTTCTATGCAATGGATGATCCGGAGGATACCAGATTTACTTTAAGCTTTGACCTTCTTTTCCATGGTCTTGAGATCACAACAGGAGGACAGCGAATCCATGATTACAATGCCCTTTTGAAAAAAATCCAGGACAGAGGTATGGAGACCGAAGGAATGGAGCAGTATCTGGATACCTTCAAATATGGTATGCCGCCTCACGGAGGTCTTGGAATTGGTCTGGAGCGTCTTACCATGCAGCTTCTGGGAGAAGAGAATGTCCGCGAGGCATGTCTGTTCCCAAGAGACCTGAACCGTCTGGAGCCGTAAAAGGATACGGCATGGTTAGAAATGGAGGATGAGGAAATGGCAAAACAGATCGATGACGAAACCATGGAAAATGTCTGCATTCTTGCAAAGCTTTCCCTTACAGAAGAAGAGAAGGAAAAAGCAAAAAAAGACATGCAGGAAATGCTTGATTATGTAGATAAACTGGATGAGCTGGATACATCCGGGGTTGAGCCTATGTCCCATATTTTTGGTGACGACAACGTATTCCGTGAGGATGTGGTCACAAATGGTGATAACAGTGAGGCAATGCTTGCCAATGCACCAAAAGCCAAAGAGGGACAGTATCAGGTTCCGAAGACCATAGGATAGGAGACATTCGCATGGAATTAGAAAAATTAACAGCTTTACAGCTGGCTGAAAAAATAAAAAAGCATGAGATTACCGTGACAGATGGTGTGAAGGAAGTCTTCTCCAAAATCGAGGAAAAGGACGAGAAGATTCACGCTTATCTGGACACATACAGAAAAGAAGCATTTGCCCGGGCAAAAGAAGTGGAAAAAGGGATTGAAGACGGCACTTACACTGGTCCTCTTGCCGGCGTTCCTATTGCCATCAAGGACAACATCTGTGTACAGGGAAAACCTACTACCTGTGCTTCTAAGATACTGGAAGGTTTTGTCCCACAGTATCAGGCGGAGGTAATCGACCGTCTGGAAAAGGCAGGAATGATCATTATTGGAAAGACCAACATGGATGAGTTTGCCATGGGAAGTACCACAGAGACTTCTGCCTATGGCATTACCAGAAACCCATGGAACACTGAACACGTTCCGGGAGGCTCTTCAGGAGGCTCCTGCGCGGCTGTAGCGGCAGGGGAGACCTATCTGGCACTTGGCTCCGATACAGGCGGTTCCATCCGTCAGCCAAGCTCCTACTGTGGCGTAACAGGTCTGAAACCTACTTACGGCACGGTTTCTCGTTATGGACTTGTGGCCTATGCCTCTTCACTTGATCAGATCGGACCAGTTGGAAAAGATGTGGCAGATTGTGCTGCACTTCTGGAAGTTATCGCTGGATATGATCCAAAAGACAGTACTTCCATTGACCGGAAGGACCTGGATTTTTCCAGTGAGATAACAGACAAGATTGCTGGAATGAAGTTTGGGGTACCGAAGGAATATCTGGCAGAGGGACTTTCCCCAGAGGTAAAAGAGGCTTTTATGGAGACTCTGAAAGTGCTTACCCAGATGGGGGCTATTGTAGAGTTTTTCTCTGTAAAGACTATGGAATACATGATCCCAGCCTATTATATTATCGCCAGTGCGGAGGCCAGCTCCAACCTGGAACGTTTTGATGGTGTGAAATACGGCTATCGTGCCAAAGAGTACGAAGGCCTTCACGATATGTACAAACGCAGCAGGACAGAGGGCTTTGGAGAGGAAGTAAAGCGCCGTATTATGCTTGGTTCCTTTGTCTTAAGCTCTGGTTATTACGATGCTTATTATCTGAAAGCCCTGCGCACAAAGGCGCTTATCAAAAAAGAATTTGACCAGGCATTTGAAAAATATGATGTTCTTCTGGCCCCGGCAGCTCCTTATACAGCTCCGAAGATCGGGGAAAGCTTAAAGGATCCTATGGCTATGTACCTGGGAGATATTTACACCGTTGCAGTAAACCTTTGCGGACTTCCGGGAATTACCGTTCCCTGCGGCAAGGACAGCACTGGTCTCCCAATCGGTATTCAGATGATCGGGGACTGCTTTATGGAAAAGAAGATTCTTCGTGCTGCCCATGCATATGAGAAGGCAAGAGGGGATTTTGGAACACCAGAGGAAGGAGGTAAGAGAGCATGAAACAGTATGAGACAATTATCGGACTTGAGGTTCATGTAGAACTTGCCACCAGAACCAAGATTTTCTGCGGCTGTTCCACAGCTTTCGGAGGAGCGCCCAATACCCATACCTGTCCGGTGTGCACTGGTATGCCAGGATCTCTTCCTGTGTTAAATAAAAAGGTAGTAGAATTTGCCCTGCGTGCAGGACTTGCTACTAATTGCAGCATCAATCAGTATTGCAAATTCGACCGTAAGAACTATTTTTACCCGGATAACCCCCAGAATTACCAGATTTCCCAGCTGTATCTGCCAATCTGCCATGACGGTTTTGTGGAAATTGAGACAGAGGCTGGTAAGAAAAAAGTGCGGATTCACGAGATGCATATGGAGGAGGATGCCGGTAAGCTGATCCACGATGAGTGGGAGGACTGCTCCTTGGTAGATTACAACCGAAGCGGCGTGCCTCTGATCGAGATTGTTTCGGAGCCGGATATGAGAAGTGCAGATGAGGTCATCGCTTATCTGGAGAAGCTTCGCTGCACCATGCAGTATCTGGGAGTTTCCGACTGTAAGCTTCAGGAGGGCTCCATGCGTGCGGACGTCAACCTTTCTGTGAGAGTGGCTGGAAGTGACACACTTGGAACCAGAACAGAGATGAAGAACCTGAACTCTTTTAAGGCCATTGCACATGCCATTGAGGGCGAAAGAGAACGTCAGATCGAGCTTCTGGAGATGGGCAGAAGTGTTACCCAGGAGACCAGAAGATGGGATGACAATAAAGAATCTTCTCACGCAATGCGTTCCAAAGAGGATGCAAAGGATTACCGTTATTTCCCGGATCCGGACCTTCCGCCGATTCATATTTCCGATGAGTGGATTGCCAGGATTAAAGGTGAATTGCCAGAGTTCCGTGAGGAGAAGGCAGACCGTTACCAAAGTGAATTTGGTCTTCCAGAGTACGATTCCCAGATCCTTACAGAATCCAGACATCTGGCTGCTCTTTTTGAAGAGGTGGCTACTTTGTGCGGCAACCCGAAGAAGGCTGCAAACTGGTTTATGGTGGAAGTGCTCCGTCTTATGAAGGACAAGGGCGTGGAGGCAGAGAAGGTGAGATTTACACCTCAGCATCTGGCTGATCTTCTTACTATGGTGGATAAGAAAGAGGTAAGCCCCCAGAATGCCAAGAAGGTATTTGAGAAGGTATTCGATGAGGATATTGATCCAGTGGCTTATGTGGAGGAGCATGGTCTTAAGATTCTGGAGGATACCGGACTTCTTAACAGCACCATCCACAGGATCCTGAATGAGAACCCTGGGCCGCTGTCTGAACTGCTTGGAGGTAAGGAGAAGGTTATGGGCTTCTTTGTAGGCCAGATCATGAAGGAAATGAAGGGTAAGGCAAACCCGGCGAGCGTGAGAGAGGCGCTGATGGCTGAGGTTGAGAAGCGAAAATAGAATGATTAGAAAAGACAAACCATACAGGAGGAGAATCAGATGGTTACCGTAAATCACAATTATTTAAAGCTGCCAGGAAGCTATCTTTTTTCTACCATAGGAAAAAAGGTGCGTGCTTATAAAGAAGAAAATCCAGATAAGGAGGTGATCAGCCTTGGAATCGGTGATGTCACACAGCCGCTGGTTCCAGCTATTATTGAGTCACTTCATAGTGCTGTAGAGGAGATGGCCCATGCTGAGACTTTTCATGGTTATGCACCGGATCTTGGCTATGAATTTCTGAGAAATGCAATTGCAAAAAATGATTATCAGGATAGAGGCTGCGATATTGCAGCGGATGAGATCTTTGTTTCGGATGGAGCGAAGAGTGATTCCGGTAATATTCAGGAGATTTTTGGATCTGATAATAAAGTGGCTGTCTGCGACCCGGTTTATCCGGTTTATGTAGATACCAATGTAATGGCTGGCCGTACTGGAGAGTACAATACGGTCCGTGAGAATTTTGACGGTGTGATCTATATGCCGTGCCGCAAGGAAAACGGATTTTTACCGGAGTTTCCGTCTGAGGTACCAGATCTGATTTATCTTTGTTTCCCGAATAACCCCACTGGTTCTGCAATCACAAAGGATGAGCTGCAGAAATGGGTGGATTATGCCAACAAAAATGGCTGCGTGATCATTTATGATGCAGCTTATGAGGCTTATATTTCTGAGGAGAATGTGCCTCACAGCATTTACGAATGTGAGGGGGCCAGGACCTGTGCCATTGAGCTTAGAAGCTTTTCCAAGAATGCAGGATTTACCGGCGTTCGTCTCGGATTTACGGTAATTCCGAAGGATCTGGTAAGAGACGGCGTGTCCCTTCACAGCCTGTGGGCAAGACGCCATGGTACCAAGTTTAATGGTGCTCCTTATATTGTGCAGAAGGCTGGTGAGGCTGTTTATTCTGAGGCTGGCAAGGCGCAGCTGAAGGAGCAGGTTGGTTATTACATGAGAAATGCAAAGCTGATCCATGATGAACTGGCAAAGGCTGGTTTCTCTGTTTCCGGTGGTGTGAATGCGCCGTATATCTGGCTGGAAACACCGGATAAAATGACTTCCTGGGAGTTCTTTGATTATCTTCTTAAGAATGCAAATGTGGTTGGTACACCGGGTTCTGGTTTTGGTGCTCATGGTGAGGGCTATTTCCGTCTGACTGCTTTTGGTACTTATGAGAATACCCTGAAAGCCATTGACAGGATCAAGAGTTTGTAATTATAATTGAAGAAAGCTGAAAAACAGGGCGTATCTCTGGCGAAAGGCTGGGGATGCGCTCTTTTTATGAAGGAGGATTTTGATATGAAGATCAGTCGTGTTGAACATATGTGTGAGGGAAATGGACATGTAATTATCAAGGAACTGCTGGATGGGCAGCAGTTGAATGGGAAATGTGGGCTTTATGCGGAGGTAACTCTGGAGCCAGGATGTTCTCTTGGTTTTCATATGCATTATGGGGAGAGCGAGACCTACTATATTCTCACTGGTGAGGGAGAATATAATGACAATGGCACTTCCTGGAGACATGTAAAAGCAGGAGATATTACCTTTACACCGGATGGCAGAGGTCATGGACTGGCCAATACGGGAAATACGGATCTGGTGTTTATGGCACTGATCATTAAAGATTGAGACAGCTGCCAGCCAGACGTCAGCGCCTGCTGACAGGGAAAAAAATATATTTAGGAGTTTAGAAATGAATCATACAGCAGAGAAATTACTTACATTTATTAAAGAGAGTCCTACTGCATTTCAGGCAGTGGAGATGATGAAAAAGAGATTTACGGAGAATGGTTTTACAGAGTTAAAGGAAGATGAGCATTGGGAGATAGAGAATGGCGGAAAGTATTTTGTGATCCGGAATCATTCCGCGATCATTGCATTTACAGTGCCGAAAGTTTCCAGCGATGTGTTCCATATTATTGCAAGCCACAGCGATTCCCCATCCTTGAAAATTAAGGAGAATCCGGAGATGGTGGAAAATGGATACGTAAAGCTGAATGTGGAGCTTTATGGTGGAGCGCTTCTGGCGCCCTGGTTTGACAGACCTCTTTCTGTGGCTGGACGTCTGATCGTGAAGGAAAATGGACAGATCTGTGAGAAGCTGGTGACAGTGGATAAGGATATGCTAATGATCCCGAACCTGGCGATCCACATGAACCGTGAGGCGAACAGCGGATATAAGTACAATGTACAGAAGGATATGCTGCCTCTTTATGGACTGGAGAGCGCCAAGGGGACTTTCTTTAAAACTGTGGCGGAGGCTGCCGGAGTGAAGGAAGAGGATATTCTGGGACACGATCTGTTCCTTTACAACCGTATGCCTAGTACTGTCTGGGGCAGCGAGGAGGAGTTTGTTTCTGCGCCAAGACTGGATGATCTTCAGTGTGCTTTTTCTTCTATGGAAGGGCTGATCGCGGGAAAACATGAGAAGAGCATCTGTGTACATATGGTAATGGATAATGAAGAGGTAGGAAGCGGCACCAAGCAGGGCGCGGCATCTACCTTCCTCCGGGATACCCTCCTTCGCATTAATCTGGGGCTTGGAAGAAGCTATGAGGATTATCTGATCTCTCTTGCAAAGAGCTTTATGATCTCTGCTGACAATGCCCATGCCATCCATCCAAATTACCCGGAAAAGGCAGATCCGGTGAACCGTCCGCGTATTAATGCTGGAATTGCAGTGAAGTATAATGCAAACCAGAAGTACTGTACAGATGGAATTTCTGCGGCCACATTTAAAGAGCTTTGTAAAGAGGCAGGAGTATCCTGCCAGGTATATGTGAACCGGTCCGATGTAGCTGGCGGTTCTACCCTTGGCAATATTTCCAATACCCAGGTGGCTTTAAATACAGTGGATATCGGACTGCCGCAGCTGGCCATGCATTCTCCTTATGAGACTGCAGGAGTGAAGGATACCTGCGATTTTGTGAAGCTTGCGGAGGTATTCTATGCTTAAGGCTGTCAACGCGATCAGAAGTGGGGATTTTCATAAAAAAGTAGTTTTCTTTGATGCAGATGGTACCATCTGTGATATTGAAAAGGGGACTCCGGCAAGTGCTGTAGAGGCCATAACCAAGCTTATAGAGAATGGACATGAGGCATGGCTTTGTACAGGAAGAAGCCGGGCTTTTGTGCCGGATTATCTGGAGAAGATCCCTTTTACCGGGATGATCAGCGCCTGTGGATGTACCATTGAGAAAAATGGAGAGCGGCTTTTTAACAAGGAGATGACCACACAGGAGGCCTGGCATTCTGTGGAGGTTCTCCGAAAATATGGCATGGTTCCGGTAATGGAGGGTGCCGACTGGATGTATTATGACAAGGATGAGTACAATACAGAGATCAACTGGTATGCAGATCTGATCACAAAGGCTCTGGGGGCAAAGTGGCGCCCGATTAAGGGGTATGAGCAGGATCTTCATATCAATAAGATCAGCTCCAAGATCGTGCCAGGAAGTGATCCGAAGAAGGCCTGTGCAGAGCTTGGGGACTATTATGAGTTTATTGGTCATGTAGGGGAAGGCCTCGCCGGAGATACCATTGAGATGATCCCCAAGGGCTTTTCAAAGGCGGTCGGCATTGCGGCTGTGTGCAGGATCTTTAACATTGCGCATGAGGATACCATTGTGTTTGGTGACAGCAACAATGACCTGTCTATGTTTGAATATGCAAAGACGAAGGTGGCAATGGGAAATGCGGCGCCAGGAATCAAGAAGCTGGCCGATTATGTGACAACGGATATTTTCCATTATGGAATTAAGAATGGGCTGGAGCATCTGGGGCTGATCTAGGGTTAGGGGTTAAAATCTCTCACCAATCGTGAGGCATAATATGTTGAAATTTTTTGCGCGAGTTTAAGATAAAGGATAAAATATGGCAGAGCGATTCAATTACCAACCTAAATTTGAAAAATACAAAGAAGAGCTGATCATACTGCGTCGGTATTTTCACAGACATCCGGAGCTGGGACTCCAGGAGTTTGAAACTTCAGCTTTTATACAGGAGTATCTGGGAAAACTAGGCTACCATTTTCGGATGGTGGAGCCTACCGGGATCATTGCGGAGCATCCCTGCCAGGATATGGCAGCGTTTGCCTGCAAAAAGAAGGTAGTGCTTCGTGCGGAGATGGATGCCCTTCCTATAAAAGAACAGACCGGGCTTTCTTATGCGTCGGAAAAGGATGGAGTGATGCACGCCTGCGGCCACGATGGGATTGTGGCAACAGCCCTTGTGCTGGCACGTATTCTGGTAGAAGAGGGGGAGAAGTTTCCGGTGCGGATGCGGTTCCTTTTTGAACCGGCTGAGGAGATTGGAGAGGGCGCAAAAAGGATGCTCTTAGCTGGTGCTCTTGATGGGGAGCCGGATGCTTTTCTTATGTTCCATTATGCAGTAGACCAGCCCTTTGGCATGGCTGTGCATGAGGGACAGGCCTCTGCGATGATCAATGGCATGGAAATCCGTGTTCATGGAAAATCCAGCCACTGGTGTGAGGCGGACAAGGGAATTGACAGTATTTACGCGGCTTCCCTGGTGGTAAAAGCCCTTCATGACCTGAACGAAACCTATAAAGGAAAAGGTCCCTGCCTGATTGGAACCGGAACCATCCATGGTGGAGAATACTCCAATATTATTACCGATCTTGTGACCTTACGGGGAAATATCCGGGCTGCTTATGAGGAGGATTATCTGGCTCTGGCTGAGCGTTTGAAGGAAATATTAAAAGAGGTAGAAGCAAAGACTGGCACCACAATGGAGCTGGAATATCCTAAGCCCGCAGTTCTGCCTTTTGCAAACGATCCCGGGCTTACCAGAATTGCAGAAGAGGCGGGAAAGAAAGTGTTTGGAGACCAGTTCCTTCTGGAAGGCGAGGACCAGCTGTTTTTGTCCGGAGACAATGCCTACCGGTATTTTTTACAGACAAAGGGATTGTTCAGCGTATTTCTGGCTGGGATTCCTGGAAAGGTTTATCCGCTGCATCATCCGAAATTTCAGTTTGATGAGGCAATCCTGCCGTATAGCTTGGAGGCCTTGTATGAAATACTGGCTGGAATTGGCTGTGAATGAGGAGAGGGAAAGCAGCGGAGAACTTAAGAAAACAAAAATAATAACAGCTTACACAGATGCAGGTTTGGGAATAAGAAAGAGCATTTGTGTAAGCTGTTTTTTTGAAAATGTTAATATTGTTATTAAAAAATGTTTAAATCAACCCAAAACTCTTACAAATGAACAACCAGACCGTAAGGGTAAAGGCACTGAAAAGTGTGGTGAGCATAATAACACTGGAAGAAAAAGATCCTTCGTGTCCCATGTTTTTCGCCATGATATAGCAGCTGACTGTAGTGGCGGAACCAAGCATGATCAAAATGGCAACTAGTTTGTCGTGGGTAAATCCAAGACTGACTGCAACTGGAAGGAAGATGGTACAAAAGCCGATCAGCTTCATAAAGGTGCAGGCAATGGTTGCTTTTAATCTGGAAAAGGCTTTTCCAAAATGAAGGGCGCCGCCCATTGCCATTAGACCAAGAGGGGTAGCTGTTTTGCCCAGATTGTTAACCGTACTGTAAAGGATGGTTGGAAGAGGCAGGCGAAGGAGAGACCAGATCAGACCTGCCAGGATTCCCAGGATAATGGGGTTGGCTGCAATTCCCTTTAAGGTTCTTAGGATCAGCTGTTTATCCATTTTATGGTGTCCAGGCTGCATGAAGGAGAGCACTGTGACTGCCATTACGTTGTAAAGGGGCACACTTGCAATGATCATCAGCGGTGCCATGCCGGCGTCTCCGTAAAGATTCTGGATAATGGCAATGCCAAGGATTGCTGCGCTGCTCCGGTAAGAGGCCTGCACAAATTCGCCCTGGATGTCTCTTGGCTTCAGAAGAAAGGAGAGGCCAATGGAGATAGCAATGCTGCAAAAGGTGGCGACCAAACAGAAGAGAACAAATTTGGTATCCCACACTTTCATAAAATCCGATTCCGCCACATTCAGGAATAAAAGGGCGGGCAGGGCAGCCTTAAATACGAATTTGTTCATCTGGGAGACGAAGGAGTCGTCATAAAGATTGATTTTTCGAAGAAAAAAACCAAGCATAAGGGTTAAAAAAATAGGAATTGTCGCATTGAGACAAAAAGTAAGATTTTCCATAACAAAATTCACCTTTCTTAGGCCGGCGCCAGTAACGGCGGGTTATCTTTTTTGATTATAAACTCTTTCCAATAATTGTCAAATTTTGTTTTCTGTGGTATCGTATAAATGACAGGCAACGAATGGAGGAGAATTATGAGATACGGTAAGATTCGCGTAGAAGATGGAAATCTGGTCTTTTTCAGACATATGATACAGAATAATCTCCCATGCCGGGATATTGTTTGGGCATATATCCATCGGGAAGGCGAAAATGCAGAGGCAGCAGTGAAACAGATGATTTCCAATTATCTGGTGATTATTACCAGAAGGAAGAAACAGTATCGGTTTGAAATGACAGAGCATGAGGCACAGGATTGTCTGCGGATTTTGAAGCTTCTGAATTCGGAGATGGCTACTGGCTTTCCAAGAGGAAGCAGGATCCCTCTTCAGAGTCTTCCTAATACAAGGGATCTGGGGGCGATCGTCACAAAGGATGGACGTCACATTCTTCCAAGAAAGCTTATCCGGAGCGGAAATCTTTATCATGCTTCCGTGGCAGACCAGCATGTTTTGCAGGAGGAATGCAAGTTAAAAACTGTAATCGATCTCAGAGACCAGACGGAACGAAATGAGAAGCCGGATGCTGTGATGAAGGGGGTGGAATATTATTATATTCCCATGAGTGATGAGGAGCTGATCAATGATTCCCCGGAAAGTGTTCTTGGAATGCTGCAGTCTGATGGAATGCTCCACCAGGTGCTGGATTATGATGGAGACATTGAAAAGCTGCTGGAGCAGCAGTATGAGAATTTTGTGAAGGATCAGTACTGTGTGAAGCAGTGTGCCAGATTTATTGATGTACTGCTGCATCATGACAATGGAGCTGTTTTATGGCATTGCAGCTGGGGAAAAGACCGGGTAGGAGTGACGACTGCACTTCTTCTTTGCATACTTGGTGTCCACCGGGATGTGATCCGGGAGGATTTTATGCGCTCCAATGTATATCTGGCAGGGGAACTGGACTATATGTTACGTTATCTTGAGGCGAACCGCCTGGACAGCATTGCAAATGTGAACAAAGTGTCAGCACTTTTTAAAGTAAAAGAAGAATATCTGGACCGGATGTTCCAGACCATCTATGGGGAATATGGAAATGTGGAGCGCTTCCTAAGAAGAGGGCTCTATTTGAATCCAAAGACCGTGACAGATCTACAGAGTAAATATCTGATATAAAATACTGGAGTCGGTATAAAACCAAAGTCCGGCCTCTGATATGTATAATTATGCTTTAATACAATAAAACATTAAAACTTTTTTGGAATGTAGCATTGACAAAAAAAATTATATTGTTATAATGGTAAACATATCAATCTGAAGCACGAAAGCAGGATTATTTTTATGCAAAACAAGATTTTATCATTATTAGTTGATAACACGTCTGGTGTACTTAGCCGGATCGCCGGAATGTTCAGCCGACGTGGTTATAATATTGACAGTATCACTGCTGGAGTTACAGCAGATGTGAGATACACCCGTATTACAGTGGTGTGTAGTGGAGATGACACAATTCTTGACCAGATTGTGAAGCAGCTTGCGAAGCTTGTAGATGTAAGGGATATTAAGGTTCTGGATCCATCTGAGAGCGTTGTTCGTGAGACTGTTCTTGTGAAGGTTGCAGCAGCACCGGAGCAGAGACAGGGAATTGTTTCCATTGCAGATATTTTCCGCGCCAAGGTGGTGGATGTGAGTAAGGATTCTCTGATTGTGGAGATGACAGGAAGCAAGACCAAGCTGGAAGCGTTTATTGATCTGATGGGAGATTACGAGATCCTGGAGCTGGCACGCGCCGGCGTTATGGGGCTTGAGAGAGGCTCCCATGGAGTAAAGTTTTTATAGTTTGCTAAGGGGTATGTATTCCGAATATGAATAATCATGCGTTTGGTATGCATATATATACCCTTAACGATACATTATTTCTAAGTTTTAACACAGTAGGAGGAAACGAAAATGTCAGCAAGAATTTTTTACCAGGAAGATTGTAATCTGTCTTTATTAGATGGAAAGACAATCGCAATTATCGGCTACGGCAGCCAGGGACATGCTCATGCACTGAACCTGAAAGAGTCCGGATGTGACGTCATTATCGGTCTTTACGAAGGCAGCAAATCCTGGAAGAGAGCTGAAGAGCAGGGATTTAAAGTATATACAGCAGCAGAGGCTGCAAAGAAAGCTGATATCATCATGATCCTGATCAATGATGAGAAACAGGCTGATATGTACAAGAATGATATCGAGCCAAACCTTGAGGAAGGCAACATGCTTATGTTCGCTCATGGTTTCAACATTCATTTCGGATGCATCGTTCCGCCAAAGAATGTAGATGTTACCATGATCGCTCCAAAAGGACCTGGACATACAGTAAGAAGCGAGTATCAGGCAGGCAAAGGTGTTCCGTGTCTGGTAGCTGTTGAGCAGGACTACACAGGAAAAGCTCTTGACGTTGCACTTGCATATGCACTTGGCATCGGCGGAGCAAGAGCTGGTGTTCTTGAGACAACCTTCCGTACAGAGACCGAGACAGACCTTTTTGGTGAGCAGGCAGTACTTTGCGGTGGTGTTTGCGCTCTTATGCAGGCTGGTTTCGAGACTCTTTGTGAGGCTGGTTATGACCCAAGAAATGCTTACTTTGAGTGTATCCATGAGATGAAGCTGATCGTAGACCTGATCTATCAGTCAGGCTTCGCTGGAATGAGATACTCCATCTCCAACACAGCTGAGTACGGCGATTACGTCACAGGACCGAAGCTTGTTACAGAAGAGACAAAGAAAGCTATGAAGAAGATCCTTTCCGACATTCAGGATGGTACCTTTGCAAAAGAATTCCTGCTTGATATGAGCCCGGCTGGACGTCAGGTACACTTCAAAGCTATGAGAAAGAAAGCTGCTGAGCATCCATCAGAGAAAGTTGGCGAAGAGATCCGTAAACTTTACAGCTGGAACGGCGAAGACAAGCTGATCAACAACTAATTCAATAGAACAGGTAAAGAAATAAATGGGGACAGTCCTTTGGGACTGCCCCTTATTTTATTTGTTGCAGAAAATGGAAAAGCTTTCAGAGAGTGTTTTGCCGCATCGTTTTCTATAATTTATCCAAGCTTTGACAGAGCCTCTTCAGATACGATTTTTCCACGTACACTGAGGAAAATGATAAAAGCAGTGGTAGCAGCTGTAACATCTGAGATGGGTTCTGCATAATAAATCCCCATAACGCCGAAGAACTTCGGAAGGATCAGTGCCAGCGGGATCAACAGGATTACTTTACGGAGCAAGGCAATAAAAAGAGAAATTTTTGCCTGGCCCAGACCCATGAAAGTGGTCTGACAGCCCATCTGGATCCCGAAAACGGCAATTCCTGCCATGAAGATCGGCATCACCTTTTTTACTAATGCAAGAAGCTCCTGGTCAGAAGTAAAGATCCCTGCGAAAACACCAGGGAAAAACACAGTGAGAAGGCAGAAAACAGTGGCAACTGCAAAGGTAAAGCTGATGGTAAGCCGATAAGTCTTTTTTACACGGTCAAATTTTCTGGCACCAAAATTGTAACTGATAATGGGCTGCACGCCCTGTGTAAAGCCCTGAATGGGAACTACGGCAAGCTGCATAACACTTTGAAGAATGGTCATGGAGCCGACGTACAAATCTCCCCCATAAATGGAGAGCCCACGGTTTAATACAATGTTGATAGCGCTTTCTGTGGCCTGCATAATAAAAGGCGAGATCCCAAGAGCCATGATATTTTTCAATATTCCAAAATCAATGGCCATATTTTTTCGCCGGATGCGGATGGCAGACTTTTCAGAAAGTAGAAAATGCACTACCCAGATAGCACTGACTGCCTGGGAAATGATGGTGGCAAGGGCTGCTCCCTGTACATTCATATGCAATACGAAAATAAAAAACGGATCCAGCACAATGTTGATCACAGCGCCGATAAGCACCGATAGCATAGCGGTACGTGCCTGTCCCTGTGAGGAGATAAACATGTTAAGTCCCAGTGCAAGCTGTACGAAAATCGTGCCAAAAAGATAGATGGTAATATAATTTACTGCATATGTAATGGTCTGGTCACTGGCTCCGAACAGAAATAGAAGGGGACGTTTGAAAATCATAAAAATAATTGTCAGGGAAATGGAGAAAATAAGAAGAACACTGACTCCGTTTCCAAGGATTTTTTCTGCCCGGTCCCGGTCGCCTTTGCCAAGTGCAATGGAAGCAAGTGGTGCGCCGCCGGCGCCGATGAAAGCACTGAATGCAGAAATCATCATAATAATAGGAAAAGTAAGGCCTACTCCGGTCAAAGCAATTGGTCCCACATCCTGGATGTGTCCAATATACATTCTGTCAATAATGTTATAAAGAACATTGATCAGCTGTGCAATGACAGAAGGAATTGCGAGGCTGGCCATAAGACGGGGCAGGTTTTCTGTGCCTAGCTTTTGTTCTCGTGTCTGATTCATGAATTACCTCTTTTCTCGTTTTATCGTCAGGAAGTAAGTATAACATATGGAAATTTTTTCAGCAAGAATTGATGAGAGAAATTACCATTAAGTACTATAGGAAAATAGAGGAAGATGTGATATGATAGCAGAAAAGGTTAGAACATACTAACTTGCATGGCTTTTGAAGTATGGTGCATAAAATATAGAAACGAAGGAGGTGTTAGAATGAATGTATTCTGGGGATTGATGATTCCCTTTGCAGGAACTGCTCTTGGAGCTGCCTGCGTATTTTTTATGAAAAAAGAGCTGGATCCTCTGGTGCAGAAAGGATTTCTTGGTTTCGCAGCAGGTGTTATGGTTGCAGCTTCAGTTTGGTCTCTTTTGATCCCGGCAATGGATATGTGCGCCGGAATGGGGAAGCTGGCGTTTATTCCAGCGGCTTTTGGCTTTTGGCTTGGAATTGGTTTTCTGCTTTTTATGGATCGGCATGTGCCCCATTTGCATCTGGACAGCGAGGAAAACGAAGGCCCGAAATGTAATTTAAAAAAAACGACCATGCTTGTCCTTGCAGTAACCCTTCATAATATACCAGAAGGATTGTCCGCAGGTGCGGTGTTTGCAGGAGCCATGTCTGGAAACGAGACGGTGACTATGGCTGGCGCTTTTGCCCTGGCCATTGGAATTGCCATACAGAATTTTCCGGAAGGAGCTATTATTTCCATGCCTCTTTGTGGAAATGGGATGAGCAGGAAAAAGGCATTTGTTTATGGAACTGCTTCCGGGGCAGTGGAACCCATCGCAGGCGGGCTGACTCTTTTGCTGGCGAAATACATTACGCCGGTGCTTCCTTATCTGTTATCCTTTGCAGCCGGTGCTATGATCTACGTGGTTGTGGAGGAGCTGATCCCGGAATCTAGTGAAGGAGAGCACAGTAATATTGGAACCCTTGCTTTTGCAGCAGGGTTTGTGCTGATGATGGTGCTGGACGTGGCGCTGGGGTAGGGTTACGGTTCACTTCGTGAACAGTAACGGGGTAGAGGCTTCTATGGGGCTTCTATAAGAAAATCTGTTGCAATTTATCTGCTTCAAGTATAAAATGGGAGCAGAGTAAATTTTTACAAAAGAAAAGGGCTGCCATAGAGACAGTCACAGACAAAAGGAGAGAGTGAAATGTCAACAAAAATCGGACGTAATGATCCATGCTGGTGTGGCAGCGGGAAAAAATATAAAAAATGCCATGAGGCTTTTGATGCAAAGGTGGAAATGCTGCGCCAGAAAGGGTATCCGGTACTGGATCATAAGCTGATCAAAACTCCGGAACAGATTGAGAAGATCAAGGAGAGCTGTAAGATCAATGTGGCTGTGCTTGATTATGTAGCAGAGCATATTAAAGCAGGCGTTTCCACAGAGGAGATCGACCGCTGGGTACATGAGGAAACTGTTCGTCACGGCGGAATCCCGGCACCGCTGAACTATGAAGGCTTTCCCAAGAGCGTCTGCACCTCTGTCAACGAGGTGGTGTGCCATGGAATTCCATCTGAGGACGAAATCCTGAAAGAAGGGGATATTGTAAACGTAGATGTTTCCACCATTTATAATGGTTATTTTTCTGATTCTTCCCGTATGTTCTGTATTGGAAATGTAAGCCCGGAGAAAGAGAAACTGGTCCGCGTTACCAAAGAATGCGTAGAAATTGGTATTTCCCAGGTAAAACCATGGGAGCCTATTGGAAATATGGGACACGCCGTTCATATGCATGCCCTTGAAAATGGCTACACCATTGTAAAAGAGATCGGCGGCCATGGAGTGGGACTGGAATTCCATGAGGATCCGTGGGTAAGCTATACCTCTGAAGAGAATAGTGGCGTGATCATGGAGCCAGGAATGATGTTTACCATTGAACCGATGGTGAATATGGGAAGTGATGAGGTTTATACAGATGAGGAAGATGACTGGACGGTCCGCACCGAAGATGGTATGCCGTCTGCACAGTGGGAAGTTACTGTCCTGGTGACAGAGGATGGCTGTGAGGTGATCTGCTGGTAAAGAGGCGAAATGCTGCTAATGAATAGTAATTGGAAGCTTTCTTTTTTGCTCATTATTTTGTGCACTATTTTGTAAAAATAATAGTTGCAAACAGGAAATAATTATAGTATAATCACTTATGTTGTGAAAAAAGATGGTCCGCTGTTACCGTGATGGGTATTAAGAACATCCAGAGAATAAGGAGAGAATAACATGAACGAAATTATTAAAAACATCGAAGCAGAACAGCTGAAAAAAGAAGTACCGCAGTTTAACGTAGGTGATACCGTAAGAGTACACGCTCTGATCAAAGAGGGTAACCGTGAACGTATCCAGATCTTTGAGGGAACTGTATTAAAGAAACAGGGCGGAAGCACCAGAGCTACTTTCACAGTAAGAAAAGCTTCCAACGGCGTTGGCGTTGAGAAGACATGGCCGCTTCATTCCCCACATGTAAAAGAAGTAGAAGTTATCCGTCATGGTAAAGTTCGTCGTGCAAAACTGAACTACTTAAGAGACCGTGTAGGTAAAGCCGCTAAGGTTAAAGAGCTTGTTAAATAATTTCAATCGTAGAATTCAGTGTTTATTGTTCAATAGCAATATTCCGCGAGCTGTTTTTTGTGAACAAAGTTCACAGAAAACCCGAGAATCTCAGCGCGAAATCATGCGAATGCATGATTTCTGTGCATCGCGAAGCGTGTTGCTGTAAACGAAGTGAACAGTAACAATTTGCTGCGCAGATGGCCGGTATGACTGTCTGGGCAGCATTTTTTATGTAATAGAAAACATATCTCACAGGATATGCGCCCCATTTTTTCCTTTTTCTTTCCCAGGATATGTGGTAAGATAGTAAGGTATCTGGCGGACGGTGCAGGAAATGGTGCTGTCAGATGTGAGGTATGGAATTGTGATACGAATGGAGTAGATATGAGCGACAGAAGAAATAAAAGAGAAAAAGAACAGCTTTTTAACATGCCTGAAATTACAAAAATGGAGAAAAAAGCCCTTTCCGGTGCCATGGAGAAGTTAGAAGACAGCAAGCTGAAGAAGGTGCTGATCTGGGTGTTTGAGATCGTTGTCACACTGATCTTCGCAGCACTGACTTCCATGATGCTGTTCCAGTCTGTGACCATGCAGGAGAGCTCCATGGAGCCGACCCTGGCGGTGGGCAGCCGCTATTTTGTGAATAAGCTTGCTTATAAGGCATCTTCTCCAAAGAGAGGGGACATTATTGTATTCCGCATAAATGGAAGTGATGATGCAGCCCTTCATATCCGCCGTGTGATCGGACTTCCTGGGGAAACCATTCAGATTGTAAATGGAAGGATCCTGATCAATGGAGAGACCTATAAGGAGGGCAAAGACTTCCCGACTATCAACAATCCGGGAATGGCAGCCAATGCCATAACTCTGGAGGCTGGAGAGTATTTTGTCCTGGGAGATAACCGCAACAATAGTGAAGACAGCCGTTATGGGGACATTGGACGGGTGAATAAGAAATACATAACAGGAAAGCTGTGGTTTCAGATTTCCCCGAAGAAAGACATTGGTCCTTTGGAAAACTAACACTTTATAATAGAAAATGAGGTAAATATGAACGTACAATGGTATCCTGGTCATATGACCAAAGCGAAAAGACAGATGCAGGAGGACATTAAGCTGATCGATCTGATCATTGAGCTTGTGGACTCCAGAGTTCCCCTTGCAAGCCGTAACCCAGACATTGACGAGCTTGGCAAAAATAAAGCAAGACTGATCCTTTTAAATAAATCCGACCTTGGGGATGAACGCCAGAATGAAGCCTGGAAGTCCTATTTTCAGAGCAAAGGATTCTATGTGGTAAAAGTAGATTCCCGCAGCGGTTCCGGCATGAAGGCCATTCAGGCGGCGATACAGGAAGCCTGCAAAGAGAAAACAGAGCGGGACAGAAGACGAGGAATCAAGAACCGTCCTATCCGCGCCATGGTAGTAGGAATCCCAAACGTTGGGAAATCTACCTTTATTAATACCTTTGCGGGAAGAGCCTGCGCCAAGACGGGAAACAAGCCTGGTGTGACCAAGGGCAAACAGTGGATCCGTCTGAATAAGAACGTGGAGCTTCTGGATACACCAGGTATCCTTTGGCCGAAATTTGAGGATGAACAGGTGGGAATGCGCCTTGCGTACATTGGTTCCATCAAGGATGACATTCTGAATATGGAAGAGCTTGCCCTCACACTGATTGATTTTCTCCGGGAAAAATATGCAGGCGTACTGGAGAAACGTTATCAGATCCAGGAAGAGGGAACTTCTGTACAGGTATTAGAGGCTATCGCACGCTCCAGGGGCTGCCTGAAAAAGGGCGAGGAACTGGATTATGCCAAGGCATCCCTGATCCTGTTTGATGATTTCCGTTCTGGAAAGATCGGAAGGATCACCTTAGAGTGGGTATGAAGAAGGAAAGTAATATGCAGAAGATCGGAGAAATAAAGAGCGAGATACAGGCGGCAGAGCCGGAAGAATATGCTGCTCTTTTTGAAAAATACAAAGAAGATACAAGAAGCGGTGTGAGAAAACTTTTAGAGCAGCTTCATAAGAAAGAGGCTGCCTACGAAAAGGAGCTTCTCCGTACCGAGAAAATGAAGGAATTTGAGCACAAATACGAAGATCTTGGTTATGTTTGCGGGATCGATGAGGTAGGGCGGGGACCGCTGGCAGGACCGGTGGTTGCAGGTGCAGTTATTTTGCCCAGGGACTGTAAGATTTTATATCTCAATGATTCCAAGCAGCTAAGCGCAAAAAAAAGAGAAGAATTGTATGATGTGATCATGGAGAATGCAGTGGCGGTAGGAATCGGAATGGCGAGCCCACGGAGAATTGATGAGATCAACATTCTTCAGGCTACTTACGAGGCCATGAGAGAAGCCATTGGCAAGCTGGATCCGGTGCCCCAGATCCTTCTTAATGATGCTGTAACCATTCCCCAGGTGACCATCCCCCAGGTGCCGATCATAAAGGGAGATGCCAAGAGCATTTCCATTGCAGCGGCCAGTATCGTGGCGAAAGTTACAAGGGACCGGATGATGGTGGAATATGATAAGCTCATGCCAGAGTATGGGTTTGCGTCAAACAAGGGATACGGTGCTGCGTCTCATATTGAAGCGCTGAAAAAGTATGGACCAAGCCCTATCCACAGGGCATCTTTCATAAAAAACTTCATATAAGAGAAAAACTGGCGGCTATTTTGGAACAGCATAAGCCAGGAGCATGAATATACAAAAGCTACCTACATAGAAAGAGTCTGGAGTTTAAATGGAAGTAAACAAGCGAAAAGTAGGTGCTTTTTATGAAGGACTGGCAGCGGATTATCTGATCTCCCAGGGCGTGATGATCCTGGAACGGAATTACCGCAACAGGCTGGGAGAAATCGATCTGATCGGAATGACGGCTGATGGCTGGCTGATCTTTGTGGAGGTCAAATACAGAAGCTCAGAATATTCCGGGAATCCGTTGGCAGCAGTGGATAGCAAAAAGCAGTGGGTGATCTCCAGGGTTGCTGTGGAGTATTTGAAGAACCGTTACAGGAGTATGGATGTGAGGTGCCGGTTTGATGTGGTGGGGATCGAAAGGGATGAAATCTGCTGGGTGAAGAATGCTTTTGATTTTTGCAGTTAAATCGGAAGTTGACATACCTTCAGGCTCATTTTGGGCAATCTGTACTTCAATTTGCCAGGAAAATTTCAAATGTGTGCCTGGGAGAAGAAATTAGGAGAACAAGATGGATATAAAATGGCATGATAAAAATAAACCGCATATGCAGGTAAGAAAATCTGGTGAAGTGACTTATCTTACCTATCCCTCCTTTGAACAGTTTCCAGACATTGTGCACTGCTTCAGCACAAGGCTGGGAGGTGTAAGCGAGGGGATTTTCGCATCCATGAACCTTAGCTTTACCAGAGGGGATGAGGAAGCTGCGGTGAAAGAGAATTATCGGAGACTCGGTGAAGCGGTGGGCTTTTTTGTGGAGGATATTGTCACATCTGACCAGACACATACTGCCAATGTACGGTTGGTGGGGGCAGAAGACCGGGGGAATGGAGTGATGCGCCCAAGATCTTATCAGGATGTGGACGGAATGATCACCAATGTTCCCGGAGTCGTATTGTGTACCTTTTATGCGGACTGTGTACCTTTGTATTTCGTAGATCCGGTTCATAAAGCAATCGGGCTGTCCCACTCTGGATGGAGGGGAACCGTAGGGAAAATAGGTAAAGTGACCATAGAAAAAATGAAAGCGCAGTTTGGCTCAGCTCCTGAGGATATTTTTACCGCCATTGGGCCTTCTATCTGTCAGGATTGTTATGAGGTAAGCGAAGATGTGATCCTGGAATTTCAGAGCACATTTGATAAAAAATATTGGGAAAGCCTTTTTTATCAAAAGGAGAATGGCAGGTATCAGCTAAATCTCTGGGAGGCAAACCGGATTATTTTTCTGGAAGCAGGAATTAAAGAAGAACATATTTCCATGCCGGGAATCTGTACCTGCTGTAATCCGGACTTTCTCTTTTCCCACAGGGCAACCCATGGCAAAAGGGGGAATCTGGCAGCTTTTCTTGGAATCCGCCGGGAAGCGAGATAGGGTATACTTGTAAATAGAAAGAAGCCCTGTACCACAAAATGAGATGTGGCACAGGGCTTCTTCTTGCGTATACGACAAACAGTTTTTGATGCTTTATTCCTGATTTACACGTTTCATCAGATCCATGATCTTCTCGTTGCTGGAACGGACTTTCTCAACGGAAACGTCGTGGTTGATGATATCCATAATACTTGCAAGATATTTACTCATATTGGCCTCTACGTAGTAAGGTCTGGTGAGGAGATCCGGAATACGGTAGTTCAGGTTAGTGGTGATAACCTTGTCAATCCAGCCTTTCTCATAGTAGGCATCAAATTTATCCATGCCTTCTGTGAACAGACCATAGGTGGTGCAGATGAATACACGGTTCGCATGGCGTTCTTTGATCTGTTTGGCAACATCAAGCATACTTTCGCCAGAAGAAATCATATCATCAATGATAACAACATCCTTGCCCTCTACAGAGTCCCCGAGGAATTCGTGGGCAACAATTGGGTTCTTGCCATTTACAACGGTAGAGTAGTCACGTCTCTTATAGAACATACCCATATCAACACCCAGAATGTTGGAAAAATAAACGGCTCTGGACATAGCGCCTTCATCCGGGCTGATGATCATAAGATGGTCATTATCAACCTGGAAATTGTCAACACTCTTTACCAGTGCTTTCAGGAACTGATAAGTGGGGAAGAAGTTGTCAAAACCGTTTAACGGAATGGAGTTCTGTACACGGGGATCATGAGCGTCAAAGGTGATGATGTTGGATACGCCCATATCGCTTAATTCCCGGAGTGCCAGTGCACAGTCCAGGGATTCTCTCTTCTTACGTCTGTGCTGACGTCCTTCATAAAGGAATGGCATGATCACATTGATACGGTGTGCTTTACCTGTAGCTGCGGAAATGATTCTCTTCAGGTCCTGGAAATGGTTGTCAGGAGACATATGATTCTCGTGACCGCAGACAGTGTATGTGGAACTGTAGTTGGTAACGTCTACCATAATATAAAGATCGGTTCCTCGAACAGATTCCTTAATGATACCTTTACCTTCACCGGTACCAAAACGTGGGCACTCACACTCTACAATGAAAGTATCCTCGCTGTAACCCTGGGGAATGTTTTCAAGACCCTTCTTCTCTACAAGTTCCTTACGGAATTTTACCAGGTTTCTGTCTACCTCCTCTGCAAGCTCGCGGCAGCCTTCCAGAGCAGCGATACGAATAGGTGCGACAGGCATAGATTTCTCAAGTAATTCTATGTTCGGCATGATATTCCTCCTAAGTAGTATGCTAATTGTCGATTGGAAAATCTGCAAAAATGGGGACTAGTGTCCTTTACCTTTGCAGACCTCTACTTTATATTTATAACATTTGCCCTAAATGACGTCAAGGAATTTATTGATTTTTACTTGAAAAAATGCCTGGATAGGGCAATGATGTGAAATTTTTTGTTGTGTTTTTGGAGAAAACTTGTTATAGTAAAAATAATGGTTTTATTATGCTATGCCAGAAATTGGTGATCTGAGGTACCTTACTGCAGGCGGCTGATTTTCCTGTGAGGGAATGCCTGCGTATGCGGCTGTTGTCTGCTTTTGCGAAAAGGATCTGGCAGATCATAGTTGAAATTGTATGGAGAAAAATGTGAAGAAACAAAATAAACATGTGATTGCAATTGTGCAGGATGGAAGTATTGCGCAGGAGCTTGAACTTCAGCCGGGGGATGTGCTGCTTACCGTGAATGGTCAGCCGGTGGAGGATATATTTGATTACCGCTATCTGATGAATGAAGAATATGTGGTTTTGGAAGTGGAGAAGCCAAATGGAGAGATCTGGGAGCTTGAGGTGGAGAAGGAATACGAGGAAGACCTTGGGATTACCTTTGAGAAGGATCTGATGGATGACTACCGTTCCTGTTCTAACCACTGTATTTTCTGTTTTATTGATCAGATGCCGCCTGGGATGAGAGATACGCTTTATTTTAAGGATGATGATTCCCGTTTGTCTTTTATCCAGGGGAACTATGTAACCCTGACCAATATGAGTGATCATGATATAGACAGGATCATCCGCTATCATCTGGAGCCGATCAATATTTCCATCCAGACCATGAATCCGGATCTGAGATGTAAAATGCTTCATAACCGCTTTGCAGGGGACGCTTTGAAAAAGCTTCAGAAGCTTTATGACGCGGGGATTACCATGAATGGGCAGATCGTTTTGTGCAAGGGCGTCAATGACGGAAAGGAACTGGATGACAGTATCCGGAAAATGGCAGCTTATGCGCCAGTGCTTCAGAGCGTTTCCGTGGTTCCTGTTGGCTTGACGAAATTCCGTAAAGGCTTATATCCGATGGAACAATTTAAAAAGGAAGATGCATTAGAGGTTCTGGAAATCATTCATTCCTGGCAGCAAAAGATGATGGACAAATATGGGATCCATTTTATCCATGCTTCTGATGAATGGTACATTCTGGCAGAGAAGGAACTGCCAGGGGAGGAATCCTACGATGGTTATCTCCAGCTGGAAAATGGTGTAGGAATGCTTCGGCTTCTTGGGGAAGAAGTGAAGGAAGCGCTTGCTGACCGGGTGGGAGATGACCGCAAAATAAAAGCAGTCAGCGCCACAGGTGCATTGGCGGCACCATTTATTCAGAAATACATGGGGATGATCCGGGAGAAATTCCCAAATGTAGAAGTGGATGTGGTTTCCATCCGAAATGAATTTTTCGGTGAGACTATCACCGTATCCGGACTGATCACAGGACAGGACCTGATCCGGCAGCTAAGTGGCAAAGACCTTGGAGAGAAACTTTTGCTTCCCTGCAATATGCTGAAAAATGAAGAAGATATTTTCCTGGATGATATCTCCGTGGAGAAGCTATCCAGGAAACTGAATACAGAGATTGTAATTGTGGATGAAGGCGGTGCGGATCTGGTATCTGCAGTTCTTGATCCGCCCACACAAAAGAAACAGAAAAGGAGACAAATGTATGAGCAAACCGGTAGTAGCAATTGTGGGCAGGCCTAATGTAGGAAAATCCACATTGTTTAATGTGCTGGCGGGAGATAAAATTTCCATTGTAAAAGATACGCCAGGTGTAACCAGAGACAGAATTTATGCAGATGTGTCATGGCTGGACAATGATTTTACCCTGATCGATACAGGCGGTATTGAGCCTGACAGCGGGGATATCATTCTTTCCCAGATGAGAGAGCAGGCACAGATCGCCATTGACACTGCAGATGTTATTATTTTTATCACAGATGTACACCAGGGACTTGTAGACTCTGATTCCAAGGTGGCAGACATGCTCCGCCGCAGCGGTAAGCCAGTGGTTTTGGCGGTAAATAAAGTGGACAGCATCCAGAAATATATGATGGATGTTTATGAATTTTATAATCTGGGAATCGGGGAACCATTTGCCATTTCTGCTGCGAACAGACAGGGACTTGGAGACATGCTGGACGAAGTTGTAAAGCATTTTCCCGAGGATGCAGGTGAGGACGAGGATTCCGATATTCCGAAAATCGCCATTGTTGGTAAACCAAACGTGGGTAAGTCATCCCTGATCAACAAACTTCTTGGTGAGGACCGTGTGATCGTTTCCGACATTGCAGGTACTACCCGTGACGCGGTGGATACCAAGGTTACCTGGAATGAGAAGGATTATATCTTTATTGATACAGCAGGACTTCGCCGTAAGGCAAAGGTAAAAGAAGAAATCGAGCGTTTCAGTGTGATCCGTACAGTAACAGCGGTAGACCGCGCTGATGTTGTGGTTGTAATGATTGATGCAGCAGAAGGTGTGACCGAGCAGGATGCCAAGATTGCAGGAATCGCCCATGAAAAAGGCAAGGGTGTGATCATTGCCGTAAATAAATGGGATGCCATTGAGAAGAACGACAAGACTATTTACAAGCATACCAACCGGATCCGTGAGGTGCTTTCCTTTATGCCGTATGCAGAAATCGTCTTTATTTCTGCAAAGACCGGGCTGCGTATTTCCAGAATGTTTGAGACCCTGGATGCGGTGATTGAAAACCAGACTATGCGTATCCAGACGGGCGTGCTTAACGAGATCCTGGCAGAAGCAGTTGCCATGCAGCAGCCGCCGTCTGACAGAGGCCGCCGTCTGAAGATTTTCTATATGACACAGGTTGCGGTAAAGCCACCTACATTTGTAATCTTTGTCAATGACAAGGAACTTATGCATTTCTCTTATACCAGATATCTGGAGAACAAGATCCGTGACGCCTTTGATTTTGGCGGTACACCGCTGAAATTCATTGTAAGAGAGCGCGGAGAGAAGGAATAAAAATGGAACGTATTATTTGTCTGGCAATCGGATATGTGTTTGGCATGTTCCAGACTTCTTATATCATTGGAAAAGTACATCACATGGACATCCGTCAGTATGGAAGCGGTAATGCAGGAACTACAAATGCTCTTCGTACCCTGGGTAAAAAGGCCGGAGCGATGACCCTGATCGGGGATATGCTGAAATGTGTGATCGCCATTCTGGTGGTGGACGCAGTTTTCAAAAATGATTATGGGGAGATCCTTCCGCTGCTTGGCATGTACACGGCGGCCGGCTGCGTGCTTGGACATAATTTTCCTTTTTATCTCGGTTTTCGGGGGGGAAAGGGAATCGCAGCTTCCGCGGGAATGCTGCTGGCTATGGACTGGAGAGTGTTTTTGATCTGCGCTGTGGTCTTTACCGGACTTGTGGCGATCACCCGTTATGTGTCATTGGGCTCAATAGCGGCTTATGTAGGGGCATTGATCTGTTTTATCGCGTTTGGTGCAGCTGGAAGCTACGGGATGGATCTGTCCCATACAGTGGAGATGGACGTGATCATGGGGCTGATGACAGTGCTTGCAATATATAGGCACAGAGCAAATATTTCCCGCCTTTTAAAGGGAACAGAGAATAAACTGGGAGCAGCGAAGACTACATCTAAATAAGGACGAGGTGATGAAATGGCAAAAATCAGTGTAATGGGAACTGGAAGCTGGGGGACTGCACTTGCAATCCTACTTCACAACAATGGCCATCAGGTTATGCTGTGGTCTGCACATCCGGAAAAGGCCATCAGTCTGAATGAGACAAGAGAGGATCCCAAAAAACTTCCTGGAATTAAAATTCCGGAAGGTATTGTAATAACGGGGGATGAGAAGGCAGCCCTTGATTCACCGGATGTGGCTGTATTTGCATCTCCGTCTGCCTATATGCGTGAGATCAGCAGAAGACTTTCCCCACTGGTACGCCAGGACCAGATCATTGTAAATGTGGCAAAAGGTGTGGAAGAGAAGACCCTTATGCCGGTGTGCGATATTATCAAGGAAGAAATCCCACAGGCAGATGTGTGTGTGCTTTCAGGTCCAAGCCATGCGGAGGAGGTAAGCCGCGGCCTGCCTACCACCTGTGTGGTCAGTGCTAAGAAAAAGGAGACGGCCGAATATCTTCAGGGCCTTTTTATGAGCCCGGTTTTCCGCGTTTATACAACACCGGATATGCTTGGGGTGGAACTTGGCGGTGCCCTTAAGAATGTGATCGCCCTGGCAGCTGGTACTGCAGATGGCCTTGGATATGGAGATAATACCAAGGCGGCGCTGATCACAAGAGGAATTGCAGAGATGGCAAGACTTGGCAGAAAGATGGGAGCCAAACTGGAAACCTTTGCCGGACTTTCCGGGATTGGGGATCTGATCGTTACCTGTGCCAGCGTGCACAGCCGCAACAGACGCGCCGGTTACCTGATGGGACAGGGCTACACCATGCAGCAGGCTATGGATGAGGTGCAGATGGTTGTGGAAGGTGTTTATTCCGCAAAGGCTGCCAAAGCACTGGCTGAGAAATACGATGTGGAAATGCCGATCATTATGGAAGTAAATAAGCTTCTGTTCGAAAACAAACCTGCATCTGAAGCTGTGAAGGATCTGATGCAGAGAGAGAAGCAGGGAGAGATTTCCTGGGAATGAACGGTTCCTTATGACGAAGCAGTTTATAGTAGGAAAAATATAGAAAAGCTGGAAACTTTTTTAGATTGAGGTGCTCCCTCAATTATTAGAAGAAGTTTCCGGCTTTTTATTTTTATGAACAACGAACCAAAGTACATGCTTACATGAGAAATTGGCGACTGCCATCATAACGAGCGAAACTCGCAGGGTATATTTTGCCTCGTTTACCTAAAAGATATAGATGAAAGAGATAAGACAAAAACTGCCAAAGCTGTGTGCACAGCCTTGGCAGTTAATGACATGTCTAATTAAGAATCAGAAAATAACATCCTTCAGATCATCCGGCACATGTGATGTGTGGAGATTCTCGTTCAAAGTATCCATGATGGCCATGTCTTCGTCTTCAATATTGAAATCAAAAATATTGGCATTGGAGGCAATACGGTCTGGATTGACAGATTTCGGGATTACGGAAATGCCCTTCTGGATCGCCCAGCGAAGACCAACCTGTGCCGGAGTGTGGGCATATTTGGTGCCAAGGACACACATAACATCATTGTCAAGGTAAGCTCCCCTTGCTAGCGGAGCATAAGCCTGAACCTGGATCCCCTCGGACTGACAATACTCGATCAGCTCCTTGGGATAGCAGAGCGGATGACATTCAATCTGGTTGACTGCAGGGACAATGCCGGAAACCTTCTTAAGCTCTTCCAGATGGTGGATCTGGAAATTACTGACGCCGATGGAAAGCACACGGCCGGTTTCAAGAAGCTTGGCCATCTCCAGCCAGGTTCCAGTGTAGCAGCCGGGTACCGGCCAGTGAATCAGATAAAGATCCAGATAATCCAGCCTCAGCCTTTCCATACTTCTGTAAAAAGCACCGTCCACATCTCCAAGCCGCTGGGCATTGTTCCAGATCTTGCTTGTGATAAAAAGCTCCTTGCGGGGAACGCCGCATTTGGCAATGGCCTTGCCGATGCTTTCTTCGTTCTTATAGGCAGAAGCGGTGTCAATAAGACGGTAGCCGGCATTGACTGCGGCTGTGATGGCTGTTTCTGCTTCGCTATCTGCTGTTTTATATACACCAAGCCCTAAAAGGGGCATTTCTCTGTCGGTATTCAGAAATACGGTTTCTTTCAAAGATAATTCCTCCTTGCTAAAAGAATAGGCGTTACTGTTCATGACCTGTCCAGTAACCAATAAACTTTCATTATTATACCATATAATCACAAAACATTCACCTGTTTTTTACTTAAATGCCAAGTTGTTAATCTATAGACAAACTTTAGGAAAAACTGTTAAAATTGTACAGAAATTAAAACATATATTTGTATGGTAAAGCATTGAAATTTGGTAAAATTTTATAATTATTTCCTTGCGTATCAATGAGAAAGGATGTATAATAAAGAAAAAATTGATAAATTTATGTCATAAGTCTGCACTTTTTCAGGTAGAGGAAAGGAACTGCGCTATGCATGATATGGAGATAAGCGGAATCTCAAATAAGGGGAACGAATACCCTCATTTCCATACTCACGTCACCCGCGTGAGTCTTTTTCGTGTCTGAAAATAATTCCTGCGGCGTTATTATGCCATAAAGAATCTGCCTGACCTGCAGGCGGAAAGGAGTAGTTCAATGCATTTAATCAAAGACGAAAACGGTAATCTGATCCAGCATGGCCATGAGCATACTCATGAGCACACACATGCTGACGGAGTAAGTCATACACATGCACATACTCATGACGGATCTGAGGGCCATGACCATACACATACTGAGGGACAGAACTGTGGTACAGACTGCGGCGGCTGCCAGGGAGGAGACTGCAAGAATGAGACAGTAGCGCTTCTTACCTATATGCTGCAGCACAATGAGCACCACGCTGCGGAGCTTGACCAGATGGCAGACAATCTTGCCAAGATGGGAATGGATGCTGCTGCGAAGACCATTAAGGAAAGCGTTTCTGATTTCCAGAAAGGCAACATGCGCCTTGGCCTTGCTCTGACTCTTGTAAAAGAGGAAATGAAATAAGGAGGCATTATTATGTGTTTAGCAACTGTATACAAGGACAATGATGATTCTGTGATCTTCAAGAACGTCAGCCGCATTAATGTAGATGGAAACCAGCTTGTTCTCCGTGACATTATGGGTGACGAGAGAGTGGTAGAGGGAACCATCCTTATGGTAGACCTTGCCAACAGCATCGTCAAAGTGAAATGTGATTAAACGTTGATCTTCAGGCGCTTACGCCTTTAGAATAAAATTACTTAATACGTGGAGGTATGTAATTATGAAATTGTCAGAAGCTATGAGAGAAAAAATGCTTCTGTCCTTCGAGCTTTTCCCGCCGAAGACAGAAAAAGGAATGGAGAACCTTCCTGGAACAATCGATCATCTGATGAAGTACAAACCAGAGTACATTTCCTGTACATACGGTGCAGGCGGCGGAAACGTTGGTGCTAACAGAGAAGTATGTCAGATGATCAAGAAAGCCGGAACAACACCGGTTACTCATTTCACAGTAATCAAGAACACCAAAGAGGGAATCAAAGAGCAGCTGGATCAGTACCTTGCAGAAGGCGTAGATCATATGCTTGCACTTCGTGGAGATATTCCGCTTGGTGAGACAACAACCTGTGGTGATTTCAACTACGCTACAGACCTTGTTAAATTCGTTCGTGACGAGTTTGGTGACAAATTCGAGATCGCAGTTGCTGGATCCCCGGAGGGGCACATTGCATGCCGCAGCCTTGATGCTGATATCGCGGTTCTGAGACAGAAACAGGACAACGGCGCTGACTACATCATGACTCAGCTTTGCTGGGATATGGAGCAGTTCAAATACTGGCTGGATGCAATCCGTGAGGCTGGTGTTACAATGCCTGTAGATGTTGGAGTTATGCCAATCCTTGACATGTCCGCAACAATCAACATGGCACTTTCCCGTAACGGCTGTGTAATGGATCGTGAGCTTTGCAGACTCATCTCCAGAAACTGGCTGTTCCCGAACCCATTTGCAGCAAAAGATGCAGACGGCAAGCCATTTGATATGTTCTATGATGACAAGATCAAGAGATTCAAAGAAGAGGGAATCGAGTACACAATCAAACAGATCGACGAGTACCGTGCTCTCGGCGTAGATGGTATCCATCTGTACGCTCTGAACAAATGGAAAGACGTATCCGAGATCATCGACAGATCCGGACTTCGTACTTTAATCTAATCTGTTTTTGACTTAAATTTTTCAGGAGGCAATTGATAGTATTATGGCACATGTAATTGCTGTCGCAGGTAAAGGCGGCGTTGGTAAAACCACATTATGCGGAATGCTGATCCAGTATCTCTGCGAGAAAGGCAAAGGACCGATCCTTGCCGTAGATGCAGATGCAAACTCAAATCTGAACGAAGTTCTCGGAGTAGAAGTAGAAACTACACTTGGCGATGTCAGGGAAGAGATTGCCCGTGCAGAGCTTGCAAAAGAGAACCCGATCCCGGCTGGAATGTCCAAGGCTGATTATGCTGAGAGACGTTTTGAGGATGCCCTTGTAGAAGATGACGATTTCGATCTTCTGGTTATGGGCAGAACCCAGGGAAAAGGCTGCTACTGTTTCGTAAACGGACTTCTTCAGACACAGCTCGCAAAATACCAGAACAATTATCCCTATATCGTAGTAGATAATGAGGCTGGTATGGAGCATATCAGCAGAGGCGTACTTCCGTCCATGCAGACAGCGATCCTGGTTAGCGACTGCTCCAGAAGAGGCGTGCAGGCTGTAGGCCGTATTGCAGAGCTTATTAAAGAATGTGATATGCACCCGGATAAAGTTGGCCTTATTATCAACCGCGCTCCTGGCGGCAAGCTGAATGACGGAATCAAAGAAGAAATCGAGAAACAGGGACTGGACTTACTGGGAGTAGTACCGCAGGATGAAACTGTTTACGAGTACGACTGCGAAGGCAGACCGACCGTAGGACTTCCAGAGGATAATCCGGTGAAGATCGCTCTTCGTGAGATCGTAGATAAGCTTGGTTTATAAGTAAGATCCCCCTTGCCTGGTATGCTTATGCGACAAGAGGATAGAAAAGGCTATATATTTCCGCAGTAGGCGGGTTCGCTGCTGCGGAATTTTCGTCAGAAATTTATCCCATGGGAGGGGATGGGTTCCGATTAACGGAATATATATAAAATTATCGAAAGTAACACATACTTAGAGGAGGTCAATAATGAGTGAATTCAAATTAACTACAGTGGAAGAATTCGAAGCTGCCACAGCCCGTCTTCTTGAGACTGGTGCAAAGGTAGGCGCTGATTCCTGGCAGATGCGTGTTAAGAATCAGACTCCACACTGTAAATTCGGTGAGCAGGGCGTATGTTGCCGAATCTGTGCTATGGGTCCGTGCCGTATTACACCTAAGGCACCGAGAGGTATCTGCGGATGCGATGTACATGGTATCGTAGGAAGAAACTTCCTTCGTTTTACAGCAGGCGGCGCAGCTACACACTCTGATCACGGACGTGAGATCTGTATCACACTTGGACATGCAAAAGAGGGCGGCGATTACCAGGTAAAAGATCCTGAGAAGCTGATCCGTATTGCAAAAGAGTGGGGTGTTGAGACAGAGGGCAAAGACATCTATGATCTGGCTCATGAAATGTCTGATCTTGCTCAGGAAGAGTACGGAAAGATCAGAGGAAATTCCAGATGGCTGAAGAGAGCTCCTCAGCATACACAGGATCTGTGGCATGAAGCTGAGATCGAGCCAAGAGCAATCGACCGCGAGGTTTCCTGTGCACTTCATATGACTCATATGGGTAACACATCCAAACCAGAGGCTCTGATCCGTCAGGCACTTCGTAATGGTCTTTCCGATGGATGGGGCGGTTCCATGTGCGGAACTGAGTTCTCTGATGTCCTTTTCGGAACTCCGAAGCCAATCGAGACCGAGGCTAACCTTGGTGTTATGAACGCTGAGAACGTAAACATTGTTGTACATGGACATGATCCGAGCCTTTCCGAGATGATCTGTGAGTACGCAGACAGCAAAGAAATGATCGATTATGCAAAATCCATGGGCGCTAAGGGAATCACTGTTTCTGGTGTATGTTGTACATCTAATGAGGTTGCAATGCGTCGTGGTATTCCGATGGCTGGTAACTTCTTACAGCAGGAGAACGTTGTACTGACAGGTGCCTGCGAGGCAATCGTAGTTGACGTTCAGTGTATTTTCCCGGCACTTGGACCTCTTTCCAAATGCTTCCATACAAAATTCATCACAACTTCTCCAATCTGCCAGATGCCAGATTCTGACTTCATCAGATTCAACGCTGACACAGCAGGAGAGAATGCAAAACAGATCGTAAAACTTGCATGTGAGAACTTTAAGAACAGAAAACCAGAGCTTGTACATATCCCGGATATGAAACAGAAAGCTACTGTTGGTTACTCTGTAGAAGCAATCGTTAAGACACTTGACGGTGTAACAAACTCTCAGGTAGATGAGACCGGTACCACCAAACCTCTCCTTGAGTGTATTACATCTGGTGTTATCCGTGGTGCTGTTGCTATGGTTGGATGTAACAACCCGAAGGTTAGACCTGACACAGCTCACATTGAACTTATGAAGAAACTGATCGCAAACGATATCGTGATCATCGCTTCCGGATGCTCCGCACAGGCAGCTGCTCGTGCAGGACTTATGGACAAAGCTGCAAAAGACCTTTGCGGTGCTGGTCTGAAACGTGTTTGCGAGCTTGCAGATATCCCGCCAGTATTACATATGGGATCCTGCGTTGATATCAGCCGTATGATGATCCTTGCTTCTGAGCTTGCTAAGGATTCCGGACTGAACATTTCCCAGCTTCCAGTAGTAGGATGTGCTCCTGAGTGGATGTCTGAGAAAGCGGTTTCCATCGGAAACTACGTAGTAGCAACTGGTATTGATACATTCCTTGGCGTAGATCCATATGTATCCGGATCCACAGAGGTAGCTGGTCTCCTTACAGAGGGTGTTCGTGACTGGGTAGAGGCTGCTTATACAGTTGAGAAAGATATTGATAAATTAGGCGATCTGATGATCGAGAGAATCGAAGAGAAACGTGAAGCTCTCGGAATCTAATTGCAGGAAAGGCGCGATTAACTTATGAAAATAGCAGTAACCGGTAAAGGCGGAGTAGGAAAGACAACTTTTGCGGCAACACTTGCCAGATTATATGCAGATGAAGGGAAAAAGGTCCTTGCAGCTGATGTTGACCCGGACGCAAACCTGGGACTGGCTCTTGGATTCGATGAGGAGACTTTGGATTCCATCGTTCCCATTTCCAAGATGCGTAAACTGGTAGAGGAGCGTACCGGAGCCAACAGCCAGAATCAGTTTTATACACTGAATCCGAAGGTAGACGACATTCCGGACACCTACGGAAAGGTTTGTAATGGGGTAAAGCTGCTTGTCCTTGGAACCGTGGAGACAGGCGGAGGCGGATGTGTCTGCCCTGAGCATGTCATGTTAAAGAGAATCATCAGCAACCTTGTAGTACACAGGGATGATGTGGTGATCATGGATATGGAAGCCGGTCTGGAGCATCTGGGCCGGGGTACCACGGAGAGCATGGATGAATTTATTGTGGTGATCGAACCAGGCGCAAGAAGCGTACAGACCTACAAGAATGTAAAGCGTCTTGCAAAGGATCTTGGCATTACCCAGGTTAAGGTAGTAGCCAACAAAGTCCGGAACGAAGAGGATGAAGAATTTATCCGAAACAAGATCCCGGCGGAAGATCTTCTTGGAATGATCCACTACAATGTAGAAGTTATGGACGCAGACCGCCAGGGCAAATCACCCTATGATTTCAGTGAGACAGTAACATCTGAGATCAGAAAGATTAAAGAAAAGATAGACAACGAATCAAGTCTGTAAATAATAGGAGGTACTACAGTGACTTTATTTGATAGAGTATTCAGCGGAAACGACGCTGTTTATGGATTAACAGAGGGCGCTATTGATGCAGCCATCGCACAGCATGGCGAAGACAAAGCAGTAAGCTTCCCTGATACCGCTTACAGCCTTCCTTGCTACTATTCAGTAACAGGAACCAAGGTTACAACCTTAAAAGAGTTAAAAGAGGCTCTTGGCGTTGTAAAAACTCTTATGACAAGAGAGAAAAGACTGAACGACGCATTCATGTCCGGTATTGCTACCGCACTTTGCGCAGAGTTCATCGAAGTTCTGAAATATATCGACGGAGCAACACCATATGAGGAGCCATGCTATGGCCACCTTGCAGATGCTGTGATCCGTGAGCTTGGTGTACCGCTTGTAACAGGCGATATCCCTGGTGTAGCCGTTATCCTTGGAACAGCTCCATCTGTAGAAGAGGGTGTTGCACTTGTAAAGAGCTATCAGGCACAGGGTATTCTTGTAACACTGGTTGGCGGAATCATTGACCAGGTGAAGGAAGCTGGCATGAACACTGGAGCAAACGTACGTGTTATTCCTCTTGGAAAAGACGTTACAGCAGTTATCCACGTTGTATCTGTTGCACTTCGTGCAGCTCTGATCTTCGGTAACGTAACACCTGGAGATGCAGGTACACTTATGAAATATACAATGGACCGTGTTCCGGCATTCGTTAACGCATTCGGACCTCTGGATGACGTTGTAGTTGCTTGCGGAGCTGGCGCTATCGCACTTGGCTTCCCGGTAATCACAAACGAGACAGAGAACATCTTCCGTGTACCGAAGAGCCTTATCGTTCAGGAGGACGTAAGCAAATTCAACGCTACTTCCCTTGAGGCTCGTGACATCAAGATCAAGATCACAAATATCGATATCCCGGTTGCATTCGCATCTGCATTCGAGGGCGAGATCATTCGTCGTAAAGACATGCGTGTTGAGTTCGATGGTTCCCGTGTTGACTGTGCTGAGCTTGTACATACCTGTGACGCTTCTGAGATCGAGGATCACAAGATCACAGTTGTAGGACCGGAAGTTGACGAGATGGAAGACGGAAGCAAGAACAGCATTGCATACGTTGTTAAGGTTGCCGGTAAGAACATGCAGCCTGACTTTGAGCCTGTTATCGAGCGTAAATTCCACAACTACATCAACTGTATCGAGGGTGTATATCACACCGGTCAGAGAGATATGCAGCGTATCCGTATCAGCCATGCAGCATTTGATGCAGGATTCCGTATCAAACATATCGGTGAAGTTCTTTATACTCAGGTTAAGAACGAATTTGACGCAGTTGTTGACAAGTGTGAGGTTGTGATCTACACAGATCCTGCTGAGTGTACCAGAATCCGTCATGAAGTTGCAATTCCGACATTCGAGAAACGTGATGATCGTCTTGCAAACCTCACTGACGAGTCTGTTGATGTATATTACAGCTGTATCCTCTGCCAGGCATTCTCCCCGTCTCACGTTTGTGTTGTTACACCAGAGAGACTTGGACTTTGCGGTGCCGTTTCATGGCTGGATGCAAAAGCTACCAACGAGCTTGATCCGAACGGACCTTGCCAGGTGATCACCAAAGAGCGTCCGATCAATGAAGAGCTTGGTTCTTATGAAGACGTTGATGAAGCGGTTCAGAAGTTCTCCCAGGGTGCTCTGGAGCACGTTACCCTGTACTCCATCATGCAGGATCCTATGACTTCCTGCGGATGCTTCGAGTGTATCTGCGGTATCGAGCCATTCTCCAACGGTGTAGTTATTGCTAACCGTGAGTATGCAGGCATGACACCTCTCGGAATGACCTTCTCTGAGATGGCTTCCATGACAGGTGGTGGTGTTCAGACTCCTGGATTCATGGGACATGGTAAACACTTCATCGCTTCCAAGAAATTCATGAAGGCTGAGGGCGGTATCGAGCGTATCGTATGGATGCCGAAAGAATTAAAAGAGTTCATCGCAGAGAAATTAAATGCTACTGCAAAAGAACTTTACGGAATCGATAACTTTACAGATATGATCGGTGATGAGACTGTTGCTACAGATCCTGAGACTCTGGTAGGATTCCTTACAGAGAAGGGACATCCGGCACTTGGACTTGACCCGATGATGTAATTTATCCAGCAGCTCCTGCTGCAAAATGGAGATAATTTCCCTGGAGTCTGTCTCCTTTAGACAGGCTCCGGGATTCACTATTTCCGGCAGGAATACTGATTTATAATTTCGCTGCGGAGGGCGAACAAGCAGATCATTTTGAGTGCGGAAGGAAATGGTCTGTATCTGATAATTTATTTAGCAGCAAATCCATGGAAAGAAGCGAGGCTTTACGTGGTTTGTGATAGAAGATTAACAGAAAAGGAGATGCAGAAAATTGTTAATTAACAGAATTTTCAGCGGAAATGATGCAGTATACGGTCTGACAGAAAAAGCCGTAAACGATGCTGTACAGCAGCATGGTGCAGACAAGGCAGTGGGATTTCCACACACAGCATATTGTCTTCCATGCTATTATGCAGTAACCGGTGTGAAGATCAAAACACTTGGAGAACTGCAGGCAGCCCTTGGCGTCGTAAAATCTCTTATGACAAGAGAGCATGTTCTGGATGATGCTCTTATGTCAGGTGTAGCAACAGCCCTCTGTGCGGAATTTATTGAAGCACTGAAGTATCTTGATGGGGCAGAACCCTATCAGGAGCCTTGTTATGGCCATCTTGCAGATTCCATTATCCGTGAGCTTGGTGTACCGCTTGTAACAGGAGATATCCCTGGTGTAGCTGTTATCCTTGGCAGCGCACCGACTGCACAGGAAGGTGTTGACCTGATCAAGAGCTATCAGGCACAGGGTATCCTGGTAACATTAGTTGGCGGTATCATTGACCAGGCACAGGAGCTTGGCCTTAAGATGGGCTATAATTTACGAATTGTTCCTTTGGGAAAAGACGTAACATCTGTTATCCACGTTGTATCTGTTGCACTTCGTGCAGCACTGATTTTCGGCAATGTAACACCTGGCGATGCAGCAAGCCTTCTTACATACACCAAAGACAGGGTTCCGGCATTTGTAAATGCTTTCAAACCTGTTGATGATGTAGTTCTTGCAGCCGGTGCTGGTGCGATCAAGCTTGGTTTCCCGGTAATCTCCAATGAGGATGAGAACATTGTGGAAGTACCAGGAGCCCTGATCGCGTGTCCGAACGTTGCTGACTTTAATAAGGTTTCCCTTGAAGCAAGAGGAATCAAGATCAAAATCACAAAGGTGGATATTCCGGTAGCATTTGCGTCTGCCTTTGAAGGTGAGATCATTCGTCGTAAAGATATGCGTGTGGAATTTGACGGTTCCCGTGTGGACTGCGTAGAGCTTGTGCAGACTAAGGAAATGAACGAGGTCGAGGATCACAAGATTACTGTCGTAGGTCCGGAAGTCGATAGCTTCGAACCTGGAAGCAAGCACAGCCTTGCCTACGTGGTAGAAGTAGCTGGTAAGAAGATGCAGCCGGATTTTGAACCGGTTATCGAGCGTAAATTCCACAATTATATAAACTGCATTGAAGGTGTATATCACACAGGACAGAGGGATATGTTCCGTATCCGTATCAGCAATGATGCTTTTGCAGCAGGTTTCAGAGCAAAACACTTTGGTGAAGTTCTTTACACTCAGGTAAAGAATGAGTTCGAGGCTGTTGTAGATAAGTGTCAGGTAACTGTCTATACAGATCCGGATGAGTGTACCAGAATGCGTCATGAAGTAGCAATCCCTACTTTTGACAAACGTGATGCGCGTCTGGAGACATTGACTGATGAATCTGTAGATGTTTATTACAGCTGTATCCTGTGTCAGGCATTTTCTCCGTCACATGTCTGCGTAGTAACACCGGAGAGACTTGGACTTTGTGGAGCCGTTTCATGGCTGGATGCAAAAGCAACCAATGAACTGGATCCAAACGGCCCATGTCAGATCATCACCAAGGAGCGCCCGATCGATGTAAATCTGGGCTCTTACGAGGATGTTGATGAAGCAGTAAAGAAATATTCCCAGGGTGCTCTGGAGCATGTTACTCTGTACTCCATCATGCAGGATCCTATGACCTCCTGCGGATGCTTCGAGTGTATTTGCGGTATTGAGCCATTTTCTAATGGTGTGGTTATCGCAAACCGTGAGTATGCAGGCATGACACCTCTTGGAATGACGTTCTCCGAGATGGCTTCCATGACCGGCGGCGGTGTTCAGACACCAGGCTTTATGGGACATGGAAAACACTTTATTTCATCCAAGAAATTCATGAAGGCAGAGGGCGGAATTGAGCGTATCGTATGGATGCCAAAGGAATTAAAAGAGACCGTGGCGGAGCGACTCAATAAGACTGCAAAAGAACTCTATGGCATTGACAACTTCACTGATATGATCGGTGATGAGACCGTTGCCACAGATCCGGAAGTTCTTGTTGCATTTTTAACAGAACATAACCATCCTGCATTGTCAATGGATCCGATGATGTAGTATAATGGTTCTGTATAATTTTTACAAATTTTTAAGGAGGCTTTAAGAAATGCCATTTAATCAGAAACCACAGAAGTTCAACGCAAAGATCAACACTGTTACGGTTGGAACTGGCGATAAAGCGGTTACTATTGGAGGAAATTCTACATTTCCTTTCTATACATTTGACGCACCAACCGAGAACAGCCCGAAAATCGGTGTAGAGATCACGGATATGGGACTTGATGACTTTGCACCTGGAATCAAAGCATATTATGAAGGATGCACCACCATGGCTGAGATCGCTCAGAAAGCAGCAGCTATGGAAGGTGGAGATTTCGTTGTACTCAACCTGGAAGGCGGAGATCCAAACGGAGTAAACAAATCTACAGAAGAACTTATTGCAATCGTAAAAGAGGTTGCAGATGCAATCGACTGTCCATTAGTAGTTGAAGGCTGCAAGAACGTGGAGAAGGATGCGGAACTTCTTCCGAAGGTTGCAGAGGCACTTCAGGGCAGAAACGTGATCGTGATGTCTGAGAAGGAAGAAAACTACAAGGCAATCGGTGCTGCAGCAGGACTTGCTTACAACCAGATCGTAGGCGCTGAGTCCGCTGATGATATCAACCTTGCAAAACAGTTGAACGTAGTAACAACACAGTTAGGTGTTGATGCGAAGAAGATCGTTATGAACGTAGGAACAGCTACCGTTGGTTATGGTTACGAGTATGTTGTTTCCACTATGGACCGTATCAAAGGTGCAGCATTATCCCAGAATGATAACATGCTGCAGATGCCTATTATTACACCAGTTTCTTCTGAGACATGGGGCGTAAAGGAATCAGTTGCAACTGAGGAAGATATGCCAGAATGGGGCTCAGAGGATGAGCGTGGTATCGACATGGAAGTTATGACAGCAGCAGCAGACCTGGCGGCAGGATCTGACGCAGTTATCTTAAGACATCCAGAGTCTGTAAAGACCATCGCTAAGATGATCAAAGCACTTGTGTAATATTTTTAGGAGGGAAAAATTGATATGGCACTGAATGGTATTCAGATTTTTAAATTAACACCAAAGAAAAACTGTAAGGAATGTGGATGCCCGACATGTATGGCTTTCTCCATGAAAGTTGCACAGGGCGCTTTAAAGATTGAGCAGTGTCCACATATGTCTGAGGAAGCATTAGCATCTCTTTCCGAGGCAACTGCTCCGCCAATGAAGACGATCAAGATCGGTACTGGCGATGAGGAGCTTACCCTTGGTGGTGAGACCGTTCTTTTCAGACATGAGAAGACCTTTGTAAACAAGACAAGATATGCAGTAGAGCTTTGCACATGCATGGATGACGCTACTGTAGATGCAAAACTGGCTGAGATCCCGAAGGTTGATTATGACCGTATCGGTGAGAGAATGTACGCAGAGATCGTTTACGTAAACTGCGATGCAGAAGCAACAGCTGACAAATATGTAGCACTTGTACAGAAAGCAGCAGCTCTTGGACGTACCCTGATCCTTGGATGTTCTGATCCGGAGATCGCAAAAGCAGCCCTTGAGGTTTGCAAAGACAGCAAGCCGGTATTAAACGGAGCAAATGCTTCTAACTATGAGGCTATGAACGCAGTTGCAACAGCAGCTGGTGTTGTTCTTGGTGTATCTGGCAAAGATCTTAACGAGTTATATGATACTACAGCAGCAATCGAGAAACTTGGAAACAAGAATCTGGTACTTGATGTAACAGGCGCTGACATCAAAGAGACCTTCGGCAATGCCGTACAGGTACGTCGTGCAGCTCTGAAGGATCAGGACAGAACATTCGGTTATCCATCCATCGTAAACCTTGCAAAGATCGCTGGTGGTGACTATCACCTTCAGGCAGGTCTGGCAGCTATGTTTACAATGAAATACGGTTCCATCGTTGTTATGGAGCGTATGACATATGCAGAGGCACTTCCGTTATATGGTCTGCGTCAGAACGTATTTACTGACCCGCAGAAGCCAATGCGTGTAGAGCCAGGTATCTACCCGATGAACGGTGGAGATGAGAATTCTCTTGTTGTTACAACTGTTGACTTCGCTCTTACATATTTCCTTGTATCTGGAGAGCTGGAGCGTTCCGGTGTTCCGCTTAATCTTGTTATCAACGATGCCGGCGGTTTATCCGTACTGACATCCTGGGCAGCAGGAAAATTCTCCGGAAACAGTATTTCTACATTCTTCAAAGAGAAAGTAGAGCCAAATGTTAAGAGCAGACGTCTGGTAATCCCAGGTAAGGTTGCAGTCCTGAAGGGTGATCTGGAAGCAAAACTTCCAGGATGGGAAATCATCGTTGGACCAAGAGAAGCTGTACAGCTTGTGAAGTTCTTAAAGGATCTTGAAGGCTGATTTAAGCCTTTAAGACCCTAAAAGGGTATGCCGCTTATGGGCGGCACCACTATAAATGTAAAGGAGAACATTTGACATGGCAAAATTTGTTACAATTGGAGAGAGACTTTCAACAACAGCACCTTCTGTAAACAAAGCATTTACAGAGAGAGATCCTGAGCCGATCTTAAAGAGAGCAAAACAGCAGCTTGATGCTGGTGCTGTTTATCTTGATGTAAACATCGGACCAGCTGAGAACGATGGAGAAGACCTGATGAAATGGGCTGTTAAGCTTCTTCAGGAGAACTTCGACAACGTTCCGCTGTCTCTGGATACATCCAACAAAAAAGCAATTGAGGCTGGTATTTCCGTATACAACCGTTCCAAAGGAAAACCAATCGTAAACTCTGCTGATGCAGCTGGAAGAATTGAGAACATCGACCTTGCAGCAGCTAACGATGCAATCGTTATCGCTCTTTGCAACGGTGAAGGTATTGCAAAAGACAACGACGAGCGTATGATGTACTGCCAGATGCTTCTTGAAAGAGGTATGGAGCATGGTATGGACGCAAGTGATCTGTGGTTTGACCCGCTGTTCCTGGTTGTTAAAGGAATGCAGGACAAACAGATGGAAGTACTTGAGGCTATTAAAATGTTCTCCGATATGGGACTGAACTCTACAGGTGGTCTGTCCAACAACAGTAACGGTATGCCGAAGAACATCCGTCCAATCATGGATTCCGCATTAGTTGCTATGGCTATGATGCAGGGCCTTACATCCGCAATTGTTAACCCTAACGACCTTCGTCTTATGGAAACAATCAAATCCTGCGATGTATTCAAGGGCAACACCCTGTATGCTGATTCCTATCTTGAACTGTAATCATCTATAGTTCTTTCTAATAGGGACGTAAGATACAAAGAGGGGCTGGGGCTTTGGCCTCAGTCCCTTTTTCTAACGGATAAGATGTAAAAAATGTCTGTTTTGGTTATTGTTCATGTGGTGAGCAATAACCTGTTTTGGCAGATATGACCATATGAGAAAGGTGAGTGCCGGATGTTTAAGGTTACATTTTCTTTTGAAGATGGCAGTGTGGTAGAACATTTTGCCAATGCGGGGGACAATTTACTTGAATTAGCCAGAGAGGCCAATGTGGCCATCGATGCGCCGTGCTCCGGAAATGCTTCCTGCGGAAAGTGCCGGGTACAGTTAAAAAAGGGAGAGCTGGACAGCAAGAAAACCTTGCATATCAGTGAGGAAGAATATCAGGAAGGCTGGCGTCTTGCCTGCGTAAGCAGGGTCTGTGCAGATGTGACCGTACTGGTACCTGATATTGCGTCTGCTTACAAGAGCAGAATGAAGGTTGCAGATCTCAGCTCCAAAGAGGAAATTGCCATTTTCGAGAATTCCAAAAGAGACGTAGAAATGACCGGTATTGAGCTCAGAAACAGTCTGGATGTAATTGAACTTGATATGAATGAGCCAAGTCTTGATGACACCATGCCGGATAATGAGCGCCTTACAAGAGCTTTAAAGAAATACATGAATCTGAAGCAGGTAAGGATTCCTTACGCTGTATTAAGAAAATTACCGGATGTACTCCGGGAAAATCATTTCAAGGTAAAATGTGTGGTTCGTACGGCTCCTAATGATCTTTTTGTATACGATATTTTCGGAAAAGATGAAGAAGTGGTAGTGGGCGGACTTGCAGTGGATATTGGCACCACAACTGTTTCTGCAGTCCTGATCAATATGGAGACTGGAGAGATTCTTGCCAAGGCTTCCTCTGGAAACGGACAGATCCGTTTCGGAGCAGATGTTATCAACCGTATCATCGAACAGCAGAAGCCAGGTGGGAAGAAGAAACTGCAGGATGCAGTCATTAAAGAGACAATCAATCCAATGATCGCACAGATGTGTAAAAGTGCAGGCATTCCAGCCAGCCATATTTACAGAATGTCTGTGGGAGCAAATACAACGATGAATCATCTGTTTGCCGGGATCAACGCGGATCCGGTCCGTATGGAGCCGTACATTCCAGCATTCTTCAAAACCAATTCCCTTTTTGCTTCTGATGTGGGAATTGCCATCAATAAAGACGCGCATATCATCATTGCGCCAAATATCGGAAGCTATGTAGGCGGTGATATCACTGCCGGAACTTTAGTAAGTATGATCTGGAACAGACCGGAGTTCTCTTTGTTTATCGACCTTGGCACCAACGGCGAGCTGGTATTTGGCAACTCTGATTTTATGATGAGCTGTGCATGTTCTGCTGGCCCGGCCTTCGAGGGTGGAGATATCAGCTGCGGTATGCGAGCAACGGATGGTGCCATTGAGGCTTGTACCATTGATAAAGAGACTATGGAGCCGACCTATAAGGTAGTAGGTGATCCAGGCACCAAACCGGTGGGACTTTGCGGTTCCGGAATCATTGACGTGATCAGTGAGCTTTTCATGTGCGGAATCATCAATCCAAAGGGCAAATTTGTCCGCGAGGGAGAGAGAATCCGCCACGATAAATACGGAATGGGAAGCTATGTGATCGCATTTGAAAAGGATGCAGGCTCTGTGAAGGATATTGAGATCACAGAGGTTGATATTGATAACTTCATTCGTGCCAAGGGAGCTATCTTCTCAGCCATCAGAACCATGATAAACAGTCTTGATTTTGATGTGAGCATGATCGATGACGTATACGTTGCCGGCGGTATCGGAAGCGGAATCAATATGAGAAATGCCGTAAATATCGGAATGTTCCCGGATATTCCTCTGGAGAAATTCCATTATATCGGTAACTCCTCATTGACCGGTTCCTATCTGATGCTTCTTTCTACAGAGGCAGAGAAGAAGACCTATGAGCTTGCTGCAAACATGACATACATGGAGCTTTCCACAGTGCCAACCTATATGGACGAATTTGTAGGAGCATGTTTTATCCCTCATACAGATACCGGAATGTTCCCTGATGTAATGAATGATTTACAGAACAGGAAGTAATTAATAAAATGCCATTTACAATTGATGACTTAAATTATGATAAAGACAGTAAAGAGAGAATGCCATGGGAGCATTATCTTGAGCTGTATGCAAAAGCTGATCCAAAGGAGATCGCATCCAGACTTTCCATCCCATATGAAGAAGAGTCGAAGGAATTTACTTTGACTTTTCTGGGTTCCGAATATAAGGTTACATACCCGGATTTCCAGGTAAAACATGTGGCAGATGAGAAAAACTGCTATCCTCTTGAGGATATGATCTATGCGAAGATCCTTACCATCCGTTTTCTGCTGAACGGTTCCGCCTCTGTGGGAACCGGAAAGTTTAAAACTTACCGGGAGATGCCATGGGGAGAGGTTTACCTGCGGCAGTTTGACGGACGGTGTATCAAAAGGCTTGCATTTACCTATGGAAACAGGCTGGATGATTTCCGACTGGTGATGGATCATATGAAATGTACTCCTATAAAGTTTGGAGACGTTGCATATGAGCTGTCCATCTATCCGGGATATCAGATCCAGATGATCCTGTGGGAAGGGGACGATGAATTCCCGCCGTCTTCCCAGATCCTGTTTTCCGACAATTTCCCGGTATCCTTTGCTGCGGAAGATATGGCGGTTATGGGAGATGTGATCATTGGCTCTTTGAAGGCTTTTCTGAAAGCTGCGAAAGAGCAGTAAAACATTTATTTTAGATTAAAGCGGACTGGAGTGCGGGTGCTTGAACCTGCACCAGGATCCGTTTTGATAAATCCAAATTAAGCGGAGGCGTCCGGCTATTATAGTAGCAGGGACGTAAAAAGGAGGTAAGTTACAATGGGATACAAGAGTGACATTGAAATCGCACAGGAATGTGAAATGCTACCGATTACCCAGATTGCAGAGAAAGCTGGTATTGATGACAAATACCTGGAGCAGTATGGAAAGTATAAGGCAAAAATCGACTACAATCTCTTAAAAGAGAGCGACAAGAAAGACGGAAAACTGATCCTTGTAACAGCAATCAACCCGACCCCGGCTGGTGAGGGAAAAACAACTACAACTGTAGGACTTGCTGATGGAATGCAGAGACTTGGAAAGAGCGCAATGGTTGCACTTCGTGAGCCATCTCTTGGACCGGTATTCGGTGTTAAGGGCGGCGCTGCAGGCGGCGGATATGCACAGGTTGTTCCAATGGAAGATATCAACCTTCATTTCACAGGTGATTTCCATGCAATCGGAGCTGCAAACAACCTTCTTGCAGCAATGATCGACAACCATATTTTCCAGGGCAATGCTCTGAACATTGACCCACGTAAGATCACATGGAAGAGATGCGTGGACATGAACGACCGTCAGCTTCGTAACGTGATCGATGGTCTTGGCGGAAGAACAAACGGTATGCCTCGTGAAGATGGCTATGACATCACAGTTGCTTCCGAGATCATGGCAGTTCTCTGTCTTGCAAGTGACATCACAGATCTGAAGAACAGACTTTCCAAGATGATCATTGGTTATACATATGGCAAAGTATCTGAGCAGAAACCGGTAACAGCTGGTGATCTTCACGCAGAAGGTGCTATGACAGCTCTGTTAAAAGACGCTCTGAAACCAAACCTGGTTCAGACTCTGGAGCATGTACCTGCAATCGTTCACGGCGGACCATTTGCAAACATCGCTCACGGATGTAACTCTGTAACAGCTACCAAGATGGCTATGAAGCTGGCTGATTATGCCATCACAGAGGCTGGATTCGGTGCTGACCTTGGTGCAGAGAAATTCCTTGACATCAAATGCCGTATGGCAGGTCTTCATCCAAATGCTGTTGTGATCGTTGCTACTGTACGTGCCCTTAAATACAACGGCGGTGTTGCAAAAGCAGACCTTAACAACGAGAACCTTGAGGCTCTTGAGAAAGGTATCCCGAACCTTTTAAGACATGTAAACACGATCAAAAATGTTTACAAACTTCCATGTGTTGTTGCAATCAACGCATTCCCGACCGATACCAAGGCAGAGCTTGACCTTGTTGAAGCAAAATGTAAAGAGCTTGGTGTTAACGTTGCACTTTCCGAAGTATGGGCAAAAGGCGGCGAGGGCGGCCTGAAGCTTGCTGAGGAAGTAATCCGTCTCTGCGAAGAGCCAAATGACTTCTCTTATTCCTATGAGCTTGACGGTTCTATCGAGGATAAGCTGAACCAGATCGTTCAGAAAGTATACGGCGGAAAGAAAGTTGTTCTCACAGCAAACGCTCAGAAACAGGCAAAACAGTTAGAAGCTCTTGGTTTTGGAAACTGCCCGATCTGTGTTGCAAAGACTCAGTACAGCTTAACAGATGACCAGACAAAACTTGGTGCACCGACAGATTTTGAGATCACAGTTCGTAACCTGAAGGTTTCCGCAGGTGCTGGATTTGTTGTTGCACTGACTGGTGAGATCATGACCATGCCAGGTCTTCCGAAAGTTCCGGCAGCTGAGAGAATCGACGTTGACGAGACTGGTAAGATCACAGGTCTGTTCTAATCAAAGAAAAAAGAAACATCAGGCGGATATACCTGTCCGCCTGGCGTTATAAAAAGGTCATGGCTTACATGATGATTAAGAACAATAAGGAGACAATGAAAATGGGATTTTCAACAAGTACATGTACAGAATTTGTAGAAGTTCTTGCTTCTAAAGCCCCGGTTCCAGGCGGCGGCGGAGCATCTGCACTGGTAGGTGCTGTAGGAACTGCACTTGGAAATATGGTAGGAAGCCTTACTGTTGGCAAGAAGAAATATGCTGATGTTGAGGATGAAATGTGGGAACTGAAAGGCAAATGCGACCAGCTTCAGAAAGATTTCCTTCGCCTGATCGAGCGCGATGCAGAAGTTTTTGAGCCTCTTTCCAAAGCATACGGTATGCCGAAAGAGACAGAGGAAGAGAAAGCTGAGAAAGCAAGAGTTATGGCAATCGTATTAAAGGATGCCTGCTCTGTTCCAATGGAGATTATGGAGAAGTGCTGTGAGGCACTTGATCTGATCAAGGAATTTGCTGCAAAAGGCTCCAAGCTTGCCATCAGCGATGCTGGTGTAGCTGCAACCTTCTGCAAAGCCGCCTTAAAGGGCGCCAGCCTGAATGTTTATATCAACACCAAATCCATGGCTGACAGAGAATATGCAGAAGAGCTGAATGCAAAGGCAGATGCAATGCTTGAAAAATACTGTAAGCTTGCAGATGAGACATTTGACAGCGTACTTGCAAGACTGAAATAAAAAGGATATGATTGTCAAAAGGTCTTTTGACAATCATTTGATACCCTGGATTTATCATAAAATAAGGAGATTACTTAAAAATGGCAAAACAGTTATTAGGTAAAGAAGTAACTGCTGCATTAAATGAGCGTATCAAAGGCAATGTAGCAGCACTTCAGGAAAAAGGCGTAAATCCAACACTTTGCATCATCCGTGTAGGAGAGAATCCAAGTGATATTTCCTATGAAAAAGGAGCAACAAAGCGCTGCGAGACATTAGGCGTTGCATGCGAGAAAATCCTTCTTCCAGAGGATGTAGCTCAGGATGAGCTTCTTGCAGTTATCGATAAAGTAAGCAAAGACGACCACATCCATGGCGTTCTTCTGTTCCGTCCGCTTCCGAAGCACTTAGATCAGGCTGTGATCGAGAATGCACTTGCTCCGGAGAAGGATGTTGACTGTATGACAGATCTTTCCATGTCTGGTGTTTTCACAGGCAAGAAGATCGGTTTCCCACCATGTACACCACAGGCCTGCATGGAGATCCTGGATCATTACGGAATCGACTGCACAGGCAAGAAAGCAGTTGTAATCGGAAGAAGCCTTGTTGTTGGTAAACCGGCAGCCATGATGCTTGTTAAGAAAAACGCAACTGTAACCATCTGCCACACAAGAACTGTAGACATGCCGTCTGTAGCACGTGAGGCTGATATCATCATCGTAGCAGCAGGACGCGCAGGCGTTGTTGGTGCAGAGTATGTAAAAGAGGGACAGGTTGTCATTGATGTAGGAATCAATGTAAACGCAGAAGGCAAACTTTGCGGAGATGTTGATTACGCAGCAGTAGAGCCGGTCGTAGACGCCATCACACCAGTTCCTGGCGGAGTTGGAAGCGTAACTACTTCTGTTCTTGTCGGACATGTTGTAGAGGCTGCCATGCGTAAGGTAAATGCATAATTATTGATCAGATTATAATGATATAAGGATGTAATCAGATACATCCAGTGTCCAAGCGGAAAAAAGGCTCTCCAGAGTGAAATCTGGGGAGTTTTTTTGTGGCTCAGATTTCGTGAAATCTCCCATTATATGGCAAAATTTTGTTTTGCTATTACAAAAAATTTGCTTTTCTCAGTAAGATATTGTACTATAGAAAGTACAGATAAATGGAGGTAACACATTATGGGAAAAGTGATGGCAGTAAACATCAGTGAGAAGCGAGGGACTCAGAAGGTCAATATCCACACTGTAAAACTGATCGAGAATTACGGACTGGAGAATGATGCCCATGCAGGGAACTGGCATCGCCAGGTCAGCCTTCTGTCCTATGAAAAAATAGAAGAATTTAAAGCCAAAGGAGCACCTGTAAAGGATGGTGCTTTCGGGGAAAATCTGATCGTACAGGGGTTTGATTTTAAAACACTTCCGATAGGAACCCGCCTGAAGTGCAACGATGTGATCCTGGAGATCACCCAAATCGGGAAACAGTGTCATAATGGCTGTGAAATATTCCAGATCATGGGAGACTGCATTATGCCCCGGGAGGGCGTTTTTGCAAAAGTGATCCATGGCGGCGTGATCTCTGAGGGAGATGAGATGGTTTATGCTTGACAGATACGGAAGGAATATTAATTACCTGCGGATATCCCTTACAGACAGATGTAATCTCCGGTGCGTGTACTGCATGCCGGAAGAAGGAATCCATCAAATTCCAAGAACGGAAATACTGGATACAGATGAGATCGTGAGAGTCTGCCGCGCAGCCAGTGAACTGGGGATTTCCAAGATCAAATTGACTGGAGGCGAGCCCCTTGTCCGCAAGATCTGTATTCCATTGGTAAAAGAGTTGAAAGCCCTTCCTGGAATCAGTGAAGTAACGCTGACTACTAATGGAATCCTGCTGGCAGAGCAGCTCCCGGAGCTGATGAAGGCTGGGTTGGACGCTGTAAATATCAGTCTGGATACCCTTGCAGCAGAGACGTTTGAGCGGATAACAAGAAGAAGTGCTCTGCCCCAGGTATTGCAGGGCCTGGAAAAAGCACTTTCCTATCCATCTCTGAAGGTGAAAGTAAATTGTGTTCCCACATTTCAGCCGGAAGCGGATCTTATACAGATCGCAGGGCTTGCCAGGGAGAATCTCCTGCATGTTCGTTTCATTGAAATGATGCCAATTGGTCTCGGAAAGGAGTTTACAGCCAGGGGAGAAGAACAGATAAAGGCTGTTCTGGAAAGAGCGTACGGATCAATGACACCTACAGGGGAAAGACTTGGAAATGGCCCCTGTCATTATTATACCCTGGAAAACTTCCAGGGCAGGATCGGTTTTATCAGTGCATTGTCCCATAAATTTTGCGACAGCTGCAACCGGGTACGTCTTACTTCTACCGGTTTCCTAAAAGGCTGTCTGCAGTTTGAGAACGGAGCAGATCTGAAAGCTCTGATTCGCGGCGGCTGTTCAGATGAGACTTTAAAAGCAGCAATAGAAAAAGTAATCTATGAGAAACCAGCAGGCCATAATTTTCAGGAAAAGAAAAAAGGAAACGAAGAATCCCATATCATGGCACAGATAGGCGGGTGAATATGCTGCGAAAGCAGGGATGGGATAGGACAGAGCAGTTTCTGAAAGGACGGGCAGGCGGTTCTTAGCGTATATAAAACGAAAAAAGATGACAGATAAGGAAAGTCGGAGAGTGCAGCTGTATCATATGTGCAGCCTGCGCAATCTGGCCTTTTTTGTATGTTTTCATATATTTTGACATACAAAATTGTGCAAAAATAATTGTTAATTAATAAACTTATACGGAATTACTTGCCAAAATGAACAAAAAATTATATAATTTCATTACAAAAAATAGTCATGTTTGTTAAAAAATACGCAAAGCGAGCAGCCCTGGAGGACGGGGACAAAAGACCTGTAGGCAGCTGGCAAGTAAGGAGGTTAACAAAAATGGTAGATCAGTCATATTACAAGAAAGCAGATGAGATTATCGATCATTATGAGCGGTGTGCGGCATCTTTAATCCCCATCATGCAGGATATCCAGGCAGAATATCGGTACCTGCCTGCAGAGCTTCTGACCTACGTAGCCGAGAAGATCGGCGTTACTGAAGCGAAAGCCTTCAGTGTTGCAACCTTTTATGAGAACTTTTCCTTTGAGCCTAAGGGAAAATACATAATCAAAGTATGCGACGGTACGGCCTGTCATGTAAGAAAGTCTATTCCGGTTAAGGAAGCCTTCATGAAAGAGCTTGGACTGAGCAATAAGAAACATACCACAGATGATATGATGTTTACGGTAGAGACCGTGTCCTGTCTTGGAGCCTGCGGACTTGCTCCCACCTGTATGGTCAATGAAGAAGTGCATGCCAAGATGACACCAGAGAAGGTAGTAGAGCTGATTAACAGATTGAGAGGTGAGAATGGATGAGAATTAACAGTAAAGAAGATCTGCAAAGCAAAAGAGCTGAGATTGAACAGAATATCCAGAGCTTCACATGCCGCGTTCTCGTCTGTTCCGGTACTGGATGTATGGCTTCCGGTGCACAGAAGATCTATGATGAGATGGTAAGACTCTGTGAAGGTATTGACGGTGTGGAGATCGAAATGCAGAAGGATATCCCACACGTAGGCGTGATCAAGACTGGCTGCCAGGGACTTTGCGAGTTAGGCCCTCTTGTAAGAATTGAGCCATATGGATATCAGTATGTACATGTTCAGGAAGAAGACTGTCTGGAGATCGTAGAGCGTACCGTACGTCTGGGACAGCCTGTAGACCGTCTGTTTTACCGTCATGGGGATGAAGTCTGTCCGAAGCCTGAGGACATCCCGTTCCTCAGCCGTCAGACCCGTATTGTTCTTGAGAACTGCGGTAAGATCGACGCAGAGTCCATTGACGAATATATTGCAGCAGGCGGTTTTTCTGCCCTTGCGAAAGCAGTCACAGAGATGACACCCCAGGATGTCATTGACGAAGTTACGAAATCCGGTCTTCGCGGACGTGGAGGCGCTGGTTTCCCGGCGGGTAAGAAATGGTCACAGGTAGCAAGACAGGCTGAAAAGACACGCTATGTAGTATGTAACGGTGATGAGGGTGATCCGGGAGCATTTATGGATGGCTCCGTTATGGAAGGTGATCCTTATAAGATGATCGAAGGTATGATCATTGCCGCCTATGCTGTTGGAGCTGAGAACGGATATATTTATGTACGTGCAGAATATCCTCTTTCCGTAGCAAGACTTCGCCTTGCCATTTCCCAGGCTGAGAAATATGGTCTTCTGGGAGAGAATATCCTTGGCAGCGGCGTGAATTTCCATCTTCATATTAACCGCGGTGCAGGAGCTTTCGTATGTGGTGAAGGTTCTGCCCTTACCTCCTCTATTGAAGGAAACAGAGGTATGCCTCGTGTTAAACCGCCTCGTACCGTTGAGAAAGGTCTGTGGGGCAAACCAACAGTATTAAATAACGTAGAGACTTACGCAAATGTTCCGAAGATTATTGCCCAGGGCGCTGAATGGTTCCGTACCATCGGAACAGAGGGAAGCCCGGGAACCAAGACCTTCTCCCTGACAGGTGCCATTGAGAATACTGGTCTTATTGAAGTTCCAATGGGAACCACACTTCGTGAGATCATTTATGATATCGGCGGCGGCCTGAAGAGCGGTGCTGCATTTAAGGGCGTTCAGATCGGCGGACCATCCGGCGGATGTCTGATCGAAGAACAACTGGATGCACCTCTTGATTTTGACTCCGTGAAGAAGCTGGATGCTATCATGGGTTCCGGTGGCCTTGTTGTTATGGACGAGAATACCTGTATGGTAGAGGTTGCCCGTTTCTTTATGAGCTTTACCCAGCGCGAGAGCTGCGGTAAATGTGTACCTTGCCGTGAGGGTACCAAGCGTATGCTGGAGATCCTTGAGAAGATCGTTGCTGGCAAGGGCGAGATGTCTGACCTTGATGAACTGGAAGAGCTTGCAAAGATGGTTCAGAGCATGGCTCTTTGCGGACTTGGAAAGAGTGCACCACTTCCGGTTCTCAGTACTATGAAGCGTTTCCGTGAGGAATACGAGGAGCATATCCGTGACAAGAAGTGTCGTGCAAAGGTTTGTACGGCTCTCCGCCAGTTCCACATCAATCCGGAATTCTGTATTGGCTGTGGAAAATGTGCCAAGAACTGTCCTGCCGGGGCAATTTCCGGTAAGATCAAATCACCTTATCATATTAACAATGATGCATGTATCAAGTGCGGTACCTGTAAGGATAACTGTAACTTTGATGCAATATATGTGGAAATGTAGAGGGAGGACAGATTATGGGTACAATGACAATTGACGGCAGAAAAGTCGAATTTACAGATGAAAAAAATGTCCTGACCGTAATCCGTAAGGCAGGCATTAATATTCCCACGCTTTGTTATCACTCAGAGGTTTCCACATTTGGAGCCTGTCGTCTGTGTACGGTAGAGGATGACAGAGGAAGAACCTTCGCTTCCTGTTCTGAGGAGCCAAGGGATGGAATGGTAATTTATACAAACTCAGGCAAGATCAAAAAATACAGGAAACTGGTTGTAGAACTGCTTCTTGCAGCTCATTGCCGTGACTGTACCACCTGTGTAAAGAGTGGAGAGTGCGTTCTTCAGGAACTGGCTCACCGCCTTGGCGTACATAACATCCGTTTCCAGAATACAAGAGAGCAGTACGAGATTGATGACAGTTCACCATCACTGGTTCGTGACCCTAATAAATGTATCCTCTGCGGTGACTGTGTACGTGCCTGTGAGGAACTTCAGGGAATCGGCGCGTTGAACTTCGCATATCGTGGAACAGAAGCAATCGTAATTCCTGCATTCAACAAAAAGATTGCAGAAACCCAGTGTGTAAACTGCGGACAGTGTCGTGTATATTGTCCTACAGGTGCGATTTCCATTAAGACCCATATGGATCAGGTATGGGAAGCTCTTGCAGATCCTAATGTCCGTGTAGTAGCACAGATCGCTCCGGCGGTCCGTGTTGCAGTAGGAGACCATTACAGCCTTCCGAAAGGCCGAAGCGTAATGGGTAAGATCGTCAATGCGCTCCACAGAATGGGATTTGATGAAATTTATGATACCACATTCAGTGCTGACCTTACCATTATGGAAGAGTCTGCAGAATTCCTGAACAGGATTGAGAAGGGCGAGAACCTCCCGCTTCTTACCTCCTGCTGTCCCGCGTGGGTAAAATTTATTACAGACCAGTATAAGGATTACATTCCGAATCTGTCTACCTGCAGATCCCCACAGGGAATGATGTCTGCAGTCATCAAAGAGTACTTCCGTGATCCTGAGAATGCCAAGGGTAAGAAGACCGTTATGGTATCTATTATGCCATGCACAGCTAAGAAGGCGGAGATAATCCGTCCGAACAGCTTTACAGAGGGGGAGCAGGATACCGATATTGTGATCACCACTACAGAACTGCTTCGCATGATCGACAACTTTGGTCTTGACTTCGCACAGCTGGAGCCGGAAGCATGCGATATGCCATTTGGATTTGGTTCTGGCGGCGGTGTTATCTTCGGTGTTACCGGTGGTGTGACTGAGGCGGTTCTCCGTCGTTTAAGCCCGGATCACTCCAAAGAAACCATGCGGGAGATCGCAGAGTGCGGTGTACGTGGAGATGAGGGCATTAAAGAATTCTCTGTTCCATATAAGGGAATGGATATCAATGTATGCGTAGCCAGTGGACTTGCAAATGCAAGAACGGTTATGGAGCGCGTAAAGAACGGGGAAGCCAATTACCATCTGATCGAGGTTATGGCATGCCGCCGTGGATGTATCATGGGTGGAGGCCAGCCGGTACGTGCCGGTGACAGAACCAAGGCTGCAAGAGCCAAGGGACTGTACAATGCAGACAATACCATGCTGATCAAGAAATCCGATGAGAACCCGATGGTTCTGGAACTTTACCAGGGCCTGCTGAAAGGCAAGGAGCACAAGCTTCTCCACAATGAGTTTTATTGATTTTTAAATATGATCCAGTTGTTTGGCAGCTACGCCATGGAAAATGGCTTCCGCCAGTGGGAGAAGCAATAGCATAATAAAAAGCCCGACTGCATAATATTTAGAGGAAGAGTATATACCTGTGCCGAGAAATCATCTCGCAGCTACCTTTTAATTATGATGCAGGAGGGCTTTTTTATATGGAAAATTTTCAGATTTACCGGGATATACAGGCCAGAACCGGCGGCGATATATACATAGGCGTTGTAGGCCCTGTCCGTACTGGAAAATCCACTTTTATCCGCAGGTTTATGGAGCTGATCGCTCTGCCTGGGATGGATGAAAAAATGCAAAAAGAAGTGCGGGACCAGCTTCCCTTAAGCGGTTCCGGGAAAATGATCACCACAGTAGAGCCTAAATTTATACCAAAGGAAGCAATCCCGGTTGATTTAGGCGAAGACCTGAAGGTACAGGTGCGTCTTATCGACTGTGTGGGTTTTCTCGTAAAAGATGCAGGTGGCAATCTGGAGGACGGAAAAGAGCGGATGGTAAAAACCCCCTGGTTTTCCAAAGCTGTTCCTTTCCATGAGGCTGCGAAGGTGGGAACGGAAAAAGTGATCCAGGAGCATTCTACCATTGGTCTTGTGGTCACCACAGATGGAAGCTTTGGAGAAATTCCAAGAGAAAATTTTGTCCAGGCAGAAGAGCAGACAGTGACAGAACTAAAAGCCCAGAAAAAGCCGTTTCTTATTGTGGTAAATTCCCAGCTGCCCCATAGGGAAGAGAACATTCAGCTTGTGAATGAGCTTCAGAATAAATATCAGGTACCAGTACTTGCGCTGAACTGCGAACAGCTGAAAAAAGAAGATATCGCGCAGATCCTGGAAAAAATCCTTTACGAGTTTCCAGTTACCCAGCTGCAGTTTTTTATTCCCAAATGGGTGGAAATGCTGCCAGCAGCCAGTGAGCTGAAAGGCCAGATCCTTTCCCAGATAAAAGCCTGTATGAAAAAGCTTCTCCACATCCGGGATATTACCAGGGAATCGGTGAAATTAGAAGGGCCTTATGTGCAGGATACCCTTCTGGATCGTGTGAGCCTGTCTGATGGAACCGTCCAGATCCGGCTGCAGGTAGACGATAAATATTATTATAAAATGCTTAGTGACATGAGCGGGATCCCCATGGAAAGCGAGTATGAACTGATCCATACCATGAAAGAGCTGGTAGCCATGAAGGAAAAGTATGTAAAGGTAAAGGATGCCCTTGACGCTGTGAACGGCAGCGGCTATGGGGTGGTAGTGCCGGAGCTTTCCCAGATCCAGCTGGAAGAGCCTGCCGTGATCCGCCAGGGAAATAAATATGGCGTAAAGATCAGATCCAAGAGTCCTTCCATCCATATGATCAAAGCAGATATTGAAACCGAAATTGCGCCAATCGTGGGAACAGAGCAGCAGGCAAAAGACCTGATCACATACATTGGGGAAAGCGACGCAAGAGGGGAAAGCATCTGGGAGACCAATATTTTTGGAAAATCCATTGAACAGCTGGTTCAGGATGGGATCAAAAGCAAGCTTGCCATGATCAGCGAGGAAAGTCAGGTAAAGCTTCAGGACACCATGCAGAAAATCGTAAACGACAGCAAAGGTGGTCTGGTATGCATTATCATATAGGATTCTGGCAAAAAGGCAGTGCATTTAAAGCAGCTGCCTTTTTGCTGTGAAGAAAATGTTACAAAAAGTTATCGTTTATCTGTAATCGTGCTCTTTTTTCCATTTCGCCAGATATTCCATCTGCTCCTGGTCTGAAAGAAACTGGGAATAAGCATCATTCCCCGCCGCCAGGCAGCAGAACAGAACCAGAAGCTGTAAAGCAAAAAACAGGATCAGAAATAAAACTGCAAATACAACCATAAAAATCCTCCTTTATCTGTATTAAAAAGTCTTTACAGAAAAGTTAATTTTATACATCCATTTTTGGAAAACACGAAAAACCCAGTATTTATGCGGGTTTGCGGGCTTTTTGCACCCATCGTAAAATGCCGCAAAATATCGTATTTTGGTGTAAAAATGGTGTAGTAAATGGTGTAGTAAAAGGAAAATCAAATTGAACTTATAAGAGCATTAGTGGAGAAATCTACTGGTGCTCTTTTTATGTATATGTGCTCCTTTGGCGGTAAATGATATGGTTATAGTACGGATTATATGAAAGGCTGGCGAACACCATAGATAAATACTGCCCTGACTGTAAAGAAAAATTGAAGCGATATGATACTGTGAAACGAATTGTAAGAGGAAAGGATCATTCCAAAAAACTCGTTGCCATAGAACGTTATAAATGCCCGAAGTGCAAAACAATTCATAGAGATCTTCCAGAATATTTATATCCTTTTAAGCATTACGAGTCGGATATTATAGATGGAGTGATAGAAGGATTCATCAGTCCAGAGACTTTAGGCTTTGAAGATTTCCCTTGTGAGGAAACGATGAAACGTTGGAAGAAGCAGGGTATTAAACCAAGATTATGATGGAAAATTTTTCCACTGACTTTGTTTTAACATTTTCAAAATTCTAACCTAGAATAGAATTTAGAAGGAGGTAATACTATATGGGAAATATTATAAGAGCCGAAGTATCCGAAAATAATCCATATTGGATTGAGAAGCATCGTTATTACGAGTTGAAGCATTTTTGTCTTCAATATCCAATATGGAAAAGAAACTATGTATCACTAGATGGTCTGTCTAGTCGTTCTACTAATTATGTGGCAGTTATAGCAAACAGCACAGTATGCGATCCGACTGCAAAAATCGGAATGCTGAAATCATATTTTTCAAAGCGTATGGATATGATAGAGAAAACGGCTGAGCGGACAGATACAGAATTGGCTGAGTACATATTAAAAGGCGTAACTGAGGGATGGTCCTACGATATTATTAAAGCTAGATTAGAAATCCCATGTTGTAAAGACACGTATTACAACTTGTACAGACGATTCTTTTGGCTGCTGAATAAAGAAAGAGGATGAAAATGCGCGATAAAAACAACTCCTATTATGAAAGGAGAGTGATTTAAATGTTAATATTTGAAAATTGCAGTTTTTCTTATACCGCTGATGCTAAAGGAGGTCGTCCATTTATTGTCGGAGTAAAAGATAGAGAACATTCTGATGATAGTATTGAACGATGGGATATGGCATCGTTGAGAGAAGAAGAAGCAAAACTTGTATATGAATTACTCAAGAAGCATTTTGAGATTGAGTCCTAACAAGGGCTCTTTCTTTTCGCAAAGTTTACAAGTTATTTTATGAATAAACATTTATTTGAAAGGAGATTCATTATGGAAACTAAAACCGAAACCAAAACTAGAAATTCATTCAAAAAGTTTATTTGCAACAACATTAGTACGATCGTGGTATCGAGTCTTACTTTAGCAGGAGGATGCGCAGTTGGTTATGCTTTCGGGCATATGAAAGGTATCAGACTGGGGCAAGGAGAAATACTCACTAAGATTGTATCAAAAAGTTGCGGAGATGGACTTATTATGAATAATTCGAAGTTAGGTAGTTATATTTTCACAGCAAAGAAACTCAATTGATAATGCAAGTTTTTAGATTGAGTCTTAGAGAAATCTAGGACTCTTTCTTTTATTCTAGATTAAAAACAGTACGGAGGCTACCACGAATCGTGTTATTTTGATAACTGAAATATTGACGGAGAGGAGGTATAGCAGATGGGACTTATCATCTTAGTGATAGGTATTCTTATTGGATTGCTCATTGAGCGATACATATTTCAAGAAAAGCCAATTGGTTCGCTTCGAGTCGATCATTCAGATCCGGACAGCGGACCATATTTATTTCTTGAATTAGATCCTGGCGGAGCAAATGAGATTTATAAGAAGCAGCGTGTTTCATTGCGAGTGGAAATTAAGAATTATATTTCGCACAAATAGCACGTCCTATTATGAAAATCAATAATTTATCTGAAAGGAGATATCAGAAATGGATGAAAAGAATATTGAAGAATTATTGAGTGAGGAAATTGCAAGACAGATTAAGGGGTTATCTGAATTTGCATCCGGAAGTAAAGAAAAATCAATGGCAATTGATGAATTAGCTACACTTTACAAGCTAAGAATCGAAGAGAACAAAAGCGAATGGGATGCTGATGAGAAGTATAATTCTCGTGTTGCTGATAATGAGGCAAAGGAGCGAGATGAAAAACTTAAACAGCGGCAGATCGACGAGCAGGTTAAAGATCGATATTTCAAAGCTGGTATTGCTGGAGCAGAGCTTCTGTTACCATTGATATTCTATGGCATCTGGATGAATAAAGGATTCCGATTTGAAGAAACTGGAACAATTTCATCACAGGTATTCAGAAACTTAATCAACCGTTTCAGACCAACCAGGAAGTAAAAATTAATGTTCAAAGCGTCGAGGGCAATGGTACAAGCCCTCTTCGTTTTACGCGTCAAAATCATTGGCTACTATGAAAGGAGATGAAATATATGAGAAATATTTATATTGAAGTACCAACAACTACAAATGAGGTGATGATGAGCATACCTTACAGAAACGATGAACTATTGGGAAAAATTCATGTAATCTTTACAGAATTGGATGAATCCAAGGTTCGCATCGTAACTGTTCGAGCTAAAGACAGTGAAGACGACAAAGACTGGTCGATTCAGAGTAAACAGGTGATGAGCAAAAATATGCGAACTGTAGAATTCGATTTCGATTTCAGAGATGACGATGGAATAAAACTTCACGTTTCAACGAAAATAATGCTCTCATACAGTCACAGATGCATAATGGTTGACTGGTAAACTTTGATGGAGATGCTTACAATTATGTTTGCATCTCCTTTTATTTTTTGCGTGAAATTTACAAGGACTATTATGAGAGAATAAAGCTTTATCTCTTGACCAAAATAATACCGACGGATATACTGTGATATACAGATATGTACGACGGTCTATATGCGAAAGGAGATATTTAGCTATGAGTATTTTTAATGAAGAACTTATCAATTCTATGAAAACTGGCAAATACATTTGTCATGAGTGCGGAAATTTAATGGAATTTGAAGATGAAAAGTGGCGGGACACTTTAGTGTGCCCGAATTGCGGTCATAGCGTAGATTTAGATCACTATGGCTGTGAAGGAGAAGAAGAATATGAAAGTTTATATCCGACACTGGAAGAAGTCATAGAGTCCGATAAGTAAATACGTATAAGCTAAAAGGAAGAGTCTTGGAGAAATCTGAGGCTCTTTTCTTTTTGCCTAGGAGAACACAAATGAGATACCATTATCAGAAACCAGATATTTATAGATCAATGTATGGAGAAACTTATATTTGCAATCATCCAGTGTATAACAAATGCACACTGTTTAGAATAGGAGACAATGGATTAGCCGTTATTCAGCAGAGATTTAATGCAGAAACCAAAAGTACCTGGTGGGGAGAAGTGGATGCTTGGCTAACAGATACTTTATATCTACATCCAGGCTTTAGGAAATATTTTGACAACAGATGTGGAACATGTAAGGACGGGTTATACCCTACAGTAACGGTCAGACAGATTATGTGGGCATTAAAAATGAAGCCTATTCAGAGGCAACGATGGGAAACTTGTTTTGACAGGAGAGAAATATAGCGAAAATTACATGGGATGTTATGAAAGGAGAGTGACATTTTATGAACAAAACCATAATATTTGACGAAAAGTCATGCCAATGGAGTAAAAACGAATTGGTCAATGCGTGGACGTTAGGTGCTTACGAATGTCGATTAAACGATCATTTACAGACCCGCGGATACTTATTGCTGAGAGATGTATACGAAGCATTAGGAATACCGATAACTAAAGAATCGTTAATCGCCGGGTGGGTAAGAGCTAAAATCCATGAACAGTTTAGATTTGAAATTTATACAAAAACGAATGGCGTGATGGAAGCCGTACTACCGGATATGGAATTAGACATACGATATGCATTACCATCGGAAGAAGAGTCCTAACAAGGGCTCTTTCTTTTTCGCCATTTTTACAGCTCCTATTATGAGAAACGATAGCTTTTGAAAGGAGAAAAGGAGCATGGATGAAATGAGAATAGTATCGAAATTCACAAGAGGAATTATTTCCAAAGCGTTGAAGATGGTGGTACATAAGAAAACTGGATATAACGTGGATATTCAGTTAAATGAGATTACTACCACAATCAATGATGGAAAGACACACCTTCACTTGGATGTAGATGCTGAGCTGGAAAAGGACGAGCTTATTAAAATTCTAAAAAGTATCGGTTTGAACTAACCGGGAGGGGCGTGGGCAACGCCTCTTTCTTTTTACTTCGCAAAATTTACAAGGACTATTATGAGAGAAAGAGAAACGGGTAGCTCGATTGGGAGAGCAACGGATTGTTCCGTACTGCTTCTCTTTTATTTTTTATCGAAAGGAGAGCTAGTAAATGAATGTCTATTGAAGAATTAAAGCTAATGCTTAGTGACGTATTCGAGTTGGATATGTGGTTTCCAGAGTATTCTATTCGAAACCGAGAGTTCGAAAAGTCAAGTTATTCGGTCTGGGCATTAAAGGAATTAACAGAGTATGTCTCACAAAAAGTTTATCCAAGAAAGGAGGTTGCAGTTGACGAAATAATTGTACTTACGAATGAATTTAGAAACAAGATGAGACGGTATGCTCAAATCAGACAAGATAACAATTTTATGTTTGTTGTGGCACAAGATATTTTGTCTGATGTATTGGATGTGTTGCGTGCCACGAAATGAAAGGAGATAGTATGAAGAAATTAAACAAGAAGAATCTGAAAAAGGCATCACCAACCCTTTTATCATGTTTTGGAGCTGTTGGAGTAATTGGAACGTCTGCTCTGGCTGTAAAAGCTACGCCAAAAGCTCTTAGAAAAATAAGAGCAGATAGTAGAGAGAATCATAATGACCCGAATGCGTACACAAAACTCGAAGCTATTCAGTCCGCATGGATTTATTATGTTCCATCTGTAGTTATGGGAGCAGCAACGATTATTTGTATATTTGGAGCAAATATTCTGAACAAACGTCAGCAGGCGGCTTTAACCAGTGCTTATGCGTTGCTCAATGATGCATACCAGGATTATCGAGATAAACTGAAAGAACTGTATGGCGAGGATGCTCACAGAAAAATTATGGAAGCCATTGCTGTGGAGAAAGCAGATGATGTCTATATCGCGTCAGATGGATTTATCGGCGGCGGATCTCTCGATATTGAAGAGCATAATCCAGATGATAATGTATTATTCTATGATAGCTACTCAAAAAGATATTTTGAAAGCTCTCTTAATCGGGTAATTCAAGCAGAATATTACTCCAATCGAGATTTTGCCATTGGAACCCAATTATCAGTAAATGATTTTTATGGATTTCTTGGATTAGATCCGATTGATGATGGGGACGAAATTGGTTGGACGATGAGCAGTGGTTATAGCTGGATCGATTTTCGTCATTATAAAACGACATTGGAAGATGGGTTGGAAGTCTGCATTATTGACATGGATTATGTTCCAGAATTGGATTTTGAACAGTGCTAATTCGCAAAATGCACAAATGCTATTATGAAAGGAGAGTGAAGTCATGAACAGTAAGATGATTAAGGTTATTGGAATGGCAGCAACACTGATTGGAATAGGGGTAAATCTTATAACCGATTGGGTTGATGACCAAAAGATGGATGAAAAAATTGACAAAAAGGTGAATGAAGCACTTGCCAAGAAAGAAGCGGAGGAGTCCTGATGTGGACTCTTTTCGTTTTTATTTTTGCTAATGTTGTCCATTGAAAGCGTGATTTACATCATCCAGTATTGCCTTAATGAATCTTTGCAGGATTGTAGCTTTGAGCAGGGGAGCTATTTAAAATGGACGGTTAATGAATTATTAGATCGTCTTAGAGAAAATCCTGAAGTAACGCCTCTGATTATAATCAAAGATTTTAGAAATCAGATGGAAGAATATTCAAAAGTAAGTCCATTGACTGCAAGTATATTTTGTACCGCAAAAGAATTGACAGAATGGATTATCAACCTGCTAGTTGCTTAAATTTTAAATATTAACGAGAATAGGAGAAAATATTATGCCATTAGAAACTTTTGCCGCATCAAAACTTGTTCAGAAAATGCTTAGCTCTAATGCTTCACAGGAGGAACTTTATAACGCAAAGAAATATTTATTGGCGGCTGTAGATTACGATTCAGCATCGCTTGCGTTGAAATCTGTTGCAAATGAAACAAATATTAAAGAACTGAGTAAGAAATACCCGCTTTATGGTTCATGGATGGGTTCCAGCGATATATCTGCCAAAGAATTACTTAATTTAAACTTCGGTGTACCAAAGCACGAATATGATTTTTCCAAAACTAAAGTAGGTGACAAGATTACAGTAGACTTGAAAGAACTGGGAAAATTTGAAGCTACTGCCTATGAAGTGACAGATAACAACGTTCTTTTCATCTTTGATGATTATATTGCAGAGCGTCCTATGAATGAAAAGCCTACGAACGAAGGCGGATATGAAAAATCAGATCTGAAGAAATGGATTGATAGCTATTTATATAGTTTATTTCCATTAGAGTTGAAAACACGTATCATCGAGCTCACCATTCTTACAGTTGGACAGGTTGTTGGCTGGGACGATGCGTGGGATAAAAGCCATTTTGAACCAGATGGAGACGAACAGCTTCCACTTATGAAAAAGAGACGCAATCGAGTTGCTTATTTTAATAATGAATGCGAATGGGGCTGGCTTCGTAATGCAATGAAAAAAGAATACTCTTCGGCTTACTTTGCCTATGTGAACAGCAACGGCAGTGCGGATTACTACAACGCTTCGGGTTCTAATGGGGTTCGTCCGGCTTTCCGTGTGGTTAAGAAACTCAGCCTGTAATAACCTTCCGCCCCTTGTGGGCGGTATTACTAAAATTTGGAGGATATTTTGAAATGCAAAAAGTAAATCTACCGAAAGTGCTCAACGATTTGAAAATCAGAACAGTAAAACGTAGTCCGGAAATATTAACTGGCATTGGAATTGCTGGGATGATCACGACAACTGTGATGGCTGTAAAAGCAACTCCGAAAGCGCTCGTATTGATTGAACGCGAAAAAAATCGAGTGAACCATGAAAATTTGGAAGAAGCGAAGAGATCTGGCTGTGAAGAATGCAATCAAATCAGTCACTTAGAGCCGCTTGAAATTGTAAAAATCACGTGGAAATGCTATATTCCAGCTGGTATTACTTGTTTCGTGTCAATGGCTTGCTTGATCGGGGCAAGTTCTGTTAATCTCAGACGTAATTCTGCTCTGGCGATGGCATACACATTATCCGAATCCACTTTGAGAGATTATCAGAAAAAGGTAGTTGAGACCATCGGAGAGAAGAAGGAGCAGACAGTTAGAGATGCAGTCGCCAAGGAACACGTAGAAAAGAATCCCATAGAAAATAAAGAAGTTATCATCGTTGGCCGTGGCGATACTTTATGTTTTGATACTGTGTCTGGTCGATATTTCAGATCAGATATAGAGACAATCAAAAAAGCTGAAAATGAACTGGATGCCAGATTGAGAACCGAAATGTATATTTCCCTTAATGATTTCTATTATGAAATCGGTTTGGAACCGCTTAGAACAATCGGGGACGATCTTGGATGGAATATTGACAGAGGATTTCTGGATTTGAGTTTTAGTTCTCAATTAGCTACAGATGGAACGCCCTGCCTGGTAATCGACTATGGAGTTGCTCCGAGATACGATTATCGTAATCTTATGTAAGTACGCAAAATTTACAAAGTATATTATGAAAGAAAATTAATTTCGAAAACTGAAAGGAGAAAGAAATCATGGAAAACAACAATGAAATCATCGAAAACAGCGAGGAAGTTATGGAAACAGCAACTGAAGAAATCGTTAAGGCGGCTTCAAGCAACAGCAGTTTCAGTACAGCTACTAAGTTTGGATTAGCTATGATTGCGGGAGGATTGATCTGCAAATTTGTAGTAGAGCCAGGCGTAGCAAAATTGAAAAGAAAAGCAGAAGAACGTGCAGCGAAGAAAAGTGCATCTAATCCTAATAACGTTGTTGACGCGGATTATGAAGAAGTTCCAAATGACGATGCTCCAGAAGAATAAGCATCGAAATGAATTTTAGGAAGATTGAGTCTTAGAGAAATCTAGGACTCTTTCTTTTTTGTTTTTATATGGGAGGTGTCCTATGAACCAGTATACGTATGATGGTCCTGTTATGAATTTCGGGACTTGTATTTCAGATCAATGGCATGGAACAACATATGCTGTATCTGAGAAAAAAGCCAGGAGTAATTTGGCTTATCAGTTTAAGAAAAATAACAATCGCATAACGGGATCGAGGATCACTCTCCCGGGAAAGGTGAAGATGGTGAACAAATATGACTATTGATTTGGATACAGTTATTGGATTTGTTGGTGTAACAGTTGGCTTATTTGGTCTCGGATATGCTGTTGGAGCAAATAAGAAAATGAAAGAAGTTAGTGAAGTAGTTGGAAAATCCGTGGATTCCATGATTTCTGACGGTAAACTTGATATTCCCAAAGAACTTATTAATGAAACCATTAAGGAACGGGTGAACGAAAAAGTTGATTGCGAGATACAGAGAAAAGTAAAAGCAGCGTGCGATAACATCGTTATTGATGTGAAAACTTCTATGTACAACAAAATCAGCGATGCTGCGGAGAGAGCTGTAGATTCGACATACCGTTCTATGGAAGTTGAGGCGAAAGAGAAAATCAGAAAAGAGCTTCGCAATATTGATATTTCTGGTTTGAAACGGGAAGTAAAGGCGGAAGCTAAAGAAGCCGTTACCGAGAAACTTCAATCTTCCATGGACGATATCCTTGAAACCTATAATTCAAATCTTGCCAACGTGCAGAATATTTATAGCACAATCGCGAAATCAATGGCAGGAAGAGCATAAATTGGGAGGTGGTTAGAAAATGGCGACAGAAGAGTATAAATCAAATTCTCATAAATCAAAGGAGCAGAGTCAAGTGCCGGTTGAGAAAAAGGTAGAGAAAGTAATTTCTGGTTCTGCGAAGTCTAAGAAAAAGGGTGGGATTCAGAAACTTACAGGCATGTTTGTTCCGGAGGATGTTGATGATGTAAAAAGTTATATTTTTGAGGACATTGTGGTTCCCTATGTAAAAGATATGTTCCTTGATGCTGTAAAAGCATTTTTAGGCGTTAATGGAAGTTCTCGGGGAAAATCGTCCACATCTTCGAGAGTGTCATATCGAAAATATTATGATGATCGTGAACGCAGGGATAGTGGGTCTGGTAATCGCACTCGATCTGGTTATGAGTACGATGATATTATTATCGAAAATCGAGGGGAAGCTGAAGACGTGTTATCCAGAATGGATGAGCTTATTGATCAATATGGTCTGGTGAGCGTTGCTGATCTGTATGATCTTGTTGGTATTAATGGAAATTATACCGACAACAAGTATGGTTGGTTTAATATCCGAACAGCTTCCGTAGTTCGTGTACGAGATGGGTATATGATAAAACTGCCAAAAGCAGTACCATTAAATTAAAGAGGAGAAACGAAATGAATAAAAATGAAATTGTTAAAAAGGCATCTTCTGCCTTAGGAAAAGTAAACATCAAACTCAGAAAGCATAGTCCAGAGCTTTTAATTGCTGCTGGTGTAGTTGGAACGGTTGTTAGCACGGTTCTCGCTTGTAAAGCAACTACAAAATTAAGCACAATTCTGGACGAATCAAAAGGCAATATTGAAACTATTCACAAATGCGAAAATGATAAAGAAATGGAAGAGCGGTATTCTCAGGAAGATGCTAAGAAAGATTTAGCAATTGTGTATATACAGACTGGTGTTAAGATTGCAAAACTGTATGCTCCAGCTGTAGTTCTTGGAACTATTTCCATTGCCGGAATTGTTGCGTCCAATAACATTCTAAGAAAAAGAAATGTGGCATTGGCTGCCGCTTACGCAACAGTTGATAAATCTTTCAAAGAATATCGTAGCAGAGTGGTTGAACGATTCGGTGCTGATGTCGACAAAGAGCTTCGATACAATATCAAAGCTAAGAAAATCGAAGAAATGATCAAGGATCCCGAAAGTGGAAAAGAAAAGAAATCCAAAACGACTGTAAATGTTGCGGCTCCGACAGTCGATGACTATGCAAGATTCTTTGATAAGACTTGTCGACATTATGAAGAGAATATGAATTACAATCTTATGCTGCTCAGATCTCAGCAACAGTTAGCAAACGATAAACTTGTTGCAGATGGATTCCTGTTTCTAAGTGATGTGTATGATATGCTCGGTATTACTCGTACAAAGATGAGCCAGTCTGTTGGCTGGATTTATAAACCAGATGGAAATTCAAACGGAGACAATTTCGTTGATTTCGGAGTTATGGTTGTTAAAAGAGAAACTGAAGACGGCGGATATGAAGATGCCATCTTAATGAACTTTAATGTTGACGGTCCTATTCTGGATCTTATCTGATGGAAAGGAGATTTTATTATGACGGGATTAATGGCTTTTACATTTTCAGCAGCAGCTGGCATTTGCTTCTTTAGTGGAATCGCAGTTCTTATGGGTGGAAAGGGGAATCACTAATGGACGGATTTGGAAATTTCATTTCAATGATGGACTTTATTCTTGATACGAAAAGAAAACGTCATATCACAGGAGGCATTCTTTTGAGTGCTTCCTTACTTTTCGGAGGGCTCGCTCTTACCGTGATGACAATCAATGAGGGGGAAACTAATGATAATGAATAAAAAGACAACTATTCTTTTAGCATTTATTTTAGGAGCGGCTTCTGGATCTGCTGTAACTTGGTATTCGGTTAAGAAAAAATATGAAGAGATTGCGCAAAGAGAAATTGATTCGGTAAAAGAAGTTTTTGCTAATCGCGAAAAAGAACGGAATAAAGATGTTGTAGCGAAAAACGTAACCGAAGACAAAAAAGAAAAGCCGGAACTCAAAGAATATGCAGCCAAACTTCATAGACAAGGTTATACAAAATATTCGGAGTATTTTGATGGTGGTATCAGCGAAGAGAAAGAAAGCGTGGTTAACGGTCCGTATGTAATTTCTCCAGAGCAGTTTGGTGAAAATGAAGATTACGAGAAAATCAGTCTAACATATTATGCCGATCAGATATTGGCGGACGAAAACGATGAAATAATTGAAGATGTGGAAGAGATGGTCGGTTTTGAGTCATTGAACCATTTCGGAGAATATGAAGACGATTCGGTATTTGTTAGAAATGACGCTAAGAAATGCGATTATGAAATTCTCCTAGATCAGAAGTTATATTCTGATGTAATCAATGAGATGCCACATCAGATGGAGGTATGATGACGAGGGATGAACTGAATAAGGCGTATTTTGAGTGGATGTATAGTCTTGTCTGTGACGATGAACCATCTTACCGAGAATTATTTCATTTCCTTCATGGTGTTGATTTTACATATACAATCGATATGGATGGAAATCGTTTTGACGACGGCATCAATCTGCGATATCGCTTTGCGGATGAAAGTGGATATAATGGGCGGATGGTTGCGAAATATTTAGACTCTCGTCCATGTAGCGTATTGGAGATGCTTTTAGCACTAGCCATTCGATTAGAAGAGCATATTATGTCAGATCCAGAGCAAGGCGACCGAACTAGAATTTGGTTCTGGACTATGCTTTCTAATCTGGAGCTCGATGATATGATTGATTCCAGATTCGATGCGAATCATGTAGAAAATGCGATTCAGAAATTATTGAATCGGGAATACGGACGTGACGGTAAAGGCGGTTTGTTCAGAATAAAGCATTGCAAATACGATTTAAGAAACGTTGAAATCTGGTATCAGGCAAACTGGTACTTAAATGGCGTGAAATAGGAGGTAATATTACATGCTTGAGTATATTTTCAATAGTATGAAAAACACGGAGAAAAACTTTGAAATCATTTGCAGAAATCTGAAGAGGCAGAAGAGTTTTAACAAGTCTGTTGTATTCTTTTCTTTTTCTGTAGCTGCTTATGCATTTACAAATGAAATTGAAAAAAGGAACCAGGCAATGAGGATCAAGAATCTTGAGAAAGAGATTGAAAATATCAACAATAGAAACAACGAGCCAGGAGACGAAATGTGATGTGATGATGGATTTTATGATAATTTCAACACGTTCCAACAAACGCGGAATAATTGAAATCTATCCTAAATTTATAATCAAAAAAAGTTCTGATTTGATGATCCGCGGCGGTGATTTTTATGCTATCTGGATTGAGGAACGAGGATTATGGTCTACGGACGAACAAGATGCATTGCAACTTATCGACCGTGAATTGGATAGATATGCCGAAGAAAATAGAACGAAATTCAATTCGGACATAAAAGTTCTGCATATGTGGGACGCTGAATCTAAAATGATAGATTCGTGGCACAAATATTGCCAGAAGCAAATGAGAGACAATTTTCATGCGCTTGACGACAAACTTATATTTTCAAACATGGAAACAAATAAAAAAGACTACGCCAGCAAAAAGTTGAGTTATCCGCTTGAAGCTGGCGATTTGTCTGCTTATGAGAAATTAATGTCTACTTTATATTCCGAAGAAGAACGAACGAAAATAGAGTGGGCTATAGGTTCTATCGTATCTGGAGAGTCAAAGAAAATACAGAAATTTATGGTTCTTTATGGCGCACCAGGATCTGGAAAGGGAACGGTTTTAAATCTCATACTTTCATTATTTGAGGGTTATTACTCAGTATTCGATGCAAAAGCATTGGGATCGAGTAGTAACTCTTTTGCATTGGAAGCATTTAAAGCCAACCCACTTGTCGCGATTCAGCATGATGGTGACTTGTCTAAAATCGAGGATAATACTAGACTGAACAGTTTAGTTTCTCACGAGCTTATGACTGTGAACGAGAAGTTTAAATCTGCATATTCCAGTAGATTTAATGCTTTCTTATTTATGGGAACTAACAAAGTAGTAAAAATAACAGATGCAAAATCGGGTCTTATAAGACGACTGATTGATGTATCACCCTCTGGGAATAAATTAAGTCCGAAAGAATACAAAGCAATTGTAAGTCAGATTGATTTTGAGTTGGGCGCGATTGCTTATCATTGTAAAAATGTATATTTAGCAAATCCTGGCAGATATGATGATTACATTCCAATCACCATGCTTGGTGCATCAAATGATTTCTACAACTTTATAATTGATTCTTATCACGTATTCAAGAAAGAAAACGGAACTACACTAAAAGCAGCATGGGAGATGTACAAAACTTATTGCGATGAGGCGAAGGTGAGTTATCCGTTTTCGCAGAGGGTGTTTAAAGAGGAACTTAAAAACTATTTCAGAGATTTTCAAGAAAGATTTAATTTGGACGATGGAACCAGAGTGAGGAGCTATTACGTGGGATTTCGAACTGAAAAATTCGAAGCGGAAATCGTATCGGATAATTCTTCGGAAGGGATAGCAACTAATGCTATAGAACTTCACGATAGTGCTGTTTCCATATTTGATGAGATGTGTGGGGATTGCCTGGCACAATATGCTTCGGACAATGAAACTCCTCAGAAAAAATGGGAAAAAGTAACTTCTAAATTATCAGAGATAGATCCAACAAAACTCCATTACGTAAAAGTTCCAGAAAATCATATCGTTATTGATTTTGATATTCCAGATGAGCAAGGGAATAAATCTTTAGAAAAGAATATGGCAGAAGCTAGTAAATGGCCTCCGACATATGCCGAACTCTCTAAATCTGGACAAGGTGTGCATCTTCATTATATTTACACTGGAGATCCAGCTGCATTGAGCAGAGTATATGACGACCATATCGAAATTAAGGTCTTTACTGGAAAAAGCTCATTGAGACGTAAGTTGTCCAAATGTAACAATCAACCTATCGCAAAGATTAGCTCTGGTTTACCACTGAAAGGAGATAACAAAATGGTAAATTTTGAAGCAATAAAAAGCGAGAAAGGGCTTAGAACACTGATAAAACGAAACCTCAATAAAGAGATTCATCCTGGAACTAAGCCGAGTATCGATTTTATATACAAAATATTGGAAGACGCATACAAAAGTGGTCTTCAGTACGATGTAACAGATATGCGGAATGCAATATTAGCATTCGGTGCAAATAGTACACACCAAGCAGAATATTGCGTGAAGCTTGTAAGTAAGATGCACTTTAAATCAGAAGAACCAGCCTGCGCTGTAAAAAATGAAAAGGCAAAGCTGGTCTTTTATGATATTGAAGTTTTTCCAAACCTGTTTCTTGTCAATTGGAAGATGGAAGGCGTCGGAAAACCTGTAATACGTATGATTAATCCTACACCACAGGAAATTGAGGAACTTATGCAATTTCGGCTGGTTGGATTTAACTGTCGCAGATACGATAATCATTTCTTATATGCGCGACTTATGGGGTATACCAACGAACAGCTTTATAATCTTTCACAAAGAATTATTAAAGGTGGTCCAAATTGCTTCTTTGGTGAGGCGTATAACGTATCGTATACGGACGTTTACGATTTTGCATCCGCTGGAAACAAGAAGAGCTTAAAGAAGCTTGAAATTGAGATGGGAAATCTTTCTGAAGAGAAGCTCAAAAAGAAAGGATTTTCAGATTTCGAAATTCAGATCATCAAAGCTGGAACTCATCATCAGGAACTTGGACTTCCATGGGACCAGCCGGTACCAGAGGAATTATGGATTAAGGTCGCTGAATATTGTGACAACGATGTTATAGCAACTGAGGCAGCATTTACATATCTGAAAGCCGATTGGACCGCAAGACAAATTCTGGCAGATTTAGCAGAAATGACTGTAAACGATACAACCAATAGTCTTACAACCAGAATTATATTTGGTAAAAATCGTAATCCTCAGAATGAATTTCATTATAGGGATTTATCAAAGCCTGTTGGTACGCTTGATCAGGAAAGTCTTGATTTCTTAAAAGAAGCTTGCCCTAAAATGATGGAAGATTTTCATTATGGTTGGAAAAATAACGGTAAGGAAAAAGTTCCATTTGAAGAATCCAGTATTCTACCATATTTCCCTGGGTATGAATTTGAGTGTGGAAAATCGACCTATAGAGGCGAAGAAGTCGGAGAGGGTGGATTTGCACAAGGTGCTCCTGGAATGTATGGAAATGTTGCGCTTTTGGATGTTTCATCAATGCACCCGCATAGTGTAATCGCAGAGGTGCTATTCGGACCTAAGTTTACAAGAGCGTTCCGGGAAATTGTTGAAGGACGAGTGAGCATCAAACATGAGGCATGGGATATTGTGAATACTATGCTGGATGGAAAACTTACTCCATATATTCAGAGGGTTATTGATGGCGATATGACATCGAAAGATTTAGCAAATGCGTTAAAGACAGCCATCAACTCGGTGTACGGACTCACATCCGCTTCATTTGCTAATCCATTTAAAGATCCAAGAAATATTGACAATATTGTAGCTAAACGTGGAGCTTTATTCATGATTGACTTGAAGAACGAAGTTCTCAATCGTGGGTTCCAGGTAGCACATATCAAGACCGATTCGATTAAGATTCCGGATGCAACACCGGAGATAATTCAGTTTGTCATGGATTTCGGAGAACGATATGGCTATACATTTGAGCACGAAGCTACATATGATCGGATGACTTTAGTCAACGATGCGGTTTATATTGCCAAGTATAAGGATGCAGAGGATTGTAAGGCATTATATGGATATATCCCAGGAGACAATAAAAAGAATGGTGGAAAGTGGACTGCTACAGGAACTCAGTTTCAGATTCCATATGTATTTAAAAAGCTGTTCAGCGGAGAAGAAATCGCATTTGAAGATATGTGCGAGACCAAATCGGTGAGCAGCTCTTTATATTTGGATTTAAATGAAACTTTACCAGATGTATCAAAAGAAGAAAAAGAATTTGCCAAAGCAGAAAGTGACTATAAAAAAGGTCTTATTTCCGACATCACATTTGAATCTACCTGCCAGGAATTGAATCCGAAAATCGCGAAGGGACATAATTACAGATTCGTTGGAAAAGTTGGTCAGTTCTGTCCGATGAAAGAAGGATATGGTGCTGGATTACTTATGCGTGAAAAAGACGGTAAGTATTACGCGGCAACCGGTTCCAAAGGATATCGGTGGATGGAATCGGAAATGGTTAAAGAGCTTGGAAAAGAGGACGGAATCGACCATTCTTATTATGACAAGCTTGTTGATGAAGCTGTGAAGACTATTTCTCAGTATGGCGATTTTGAATGGTTTGTGTCCGACGATCCATATATTGAAGAGCTTGGAGCAAACGATGCAGACTGTATGCCTTGTGGTGATGGAAAGTACAAGAGTTGCTACGATTGCCCCGATTTCAAGAACGATTATCCGTTAAACATGTCCTGCGATAAAGGCTTTAATATCGGAGATGTTTTGATGGGGCTTTGCATGAATAAACCAGAAAATTAATAAGGAGATATTTTAACAATGAGAGACAATTTAGTAATTATCGAGGGAACAAAATTTATTTACAAAACAAATTTCTCTGGTGATCCAGATAGAGACACTTATGGAAATACTCAGAGAAAAGGGAATCTGATTATTCCGGATATTGAGCAGGCAAGAAGACTTATCGATGAAGGCTTCAATGTTAAACTGACAAAGCCGAAACCAGGAGAGGAAGAAGGATTTATTCCAAGATATTATGTAGCCATCAAAGTGAACTACGAGAGCGAATGGCCGCCTAAAATTTTCTTAATGACAGGCGAGAACGATCGTCATGGAGTCCTTCTGGATGCGGAATCTGTTAGTAATATCGATTACATGTGGATCGATAACGTGAATGTTGTTCTGAATAAATACGAGGGAAAGAACGGAAAATCTCTCTGGGTTAAGAGTATGGAAGTATTCCAGAAAATGGATGACGATCCGATTAGTATGAGACATTCCGATGTAAATCGCGATCAGTCTGATGAGGAAGATGATATTCCATTTAACTAAGCATTTCGTAATTTTGAAAGGAGATCAAGATGAACGAATTTGAACTTGGACAGATAGTGTGTACCCGTGGTATCGCAGAAGCGATGAAAAAAGACCGAAATTTATATTTATTCATTTTGGATGCCTTGTATGGGAAGTATTGCAAATGTGACTGGGGTGATACCTGTGAAGAAGATGTTAGAAGTAACAACGAAGCTGTAAAAAATGGTGAGAGAATTTTAGCTGCTTATATGTATGGTGATACGAAAATTTGGATAATCACTGAATGGGATAGAAGTGCAACAACGATTCTTTTTCCAGAAGAATATTGATGGAGGGCTCATGAAAAAAAGATATTCCATAAGTTCATTCCAATGCTGTCAATCAATAGAAAATTTTTATGCAAACGTTGCCAAAATAATCGGAATTACTGTAACCGACAATACGGTTTATGATTGCAGAAAGATAAGAGTAACCGTACCGGTGCAGAACTGTATTTTCGCATATTATAAAGAAAACGGATTTTCTAATGCTGCAATTTCATGTAACTGGCTTATGAGAGGTCCGAAAGCAGATCTGACTGGCGACGATTTAGCATTTGAAGTTGAAGATGGATTCACAAGCGAAAGTGGAGACTTATGTGCGCATTAGAATTACGTGAGTATCAACTAAAAGCTGTTGAGCAAATGAAAAACGGATGTATTCTTTGTGGTGGAGTTGGTAGCGGGAAATCTAGAACATCTTTGGCGTATTATTACGTCCGTAATGGTGGCTGCCTGGAAACGGATGAGTATATGCCTATGGATGATCCGCCGAAAGACTTATACATAATTACAACTGCTCGAAAGAGAGATACTTTAGAATGGGAGGGTGAGCTTGCGCCCTTCCTTCTTTCTACTCACGAAGATGTTAATTTATATTGTAATAAAGTAATTGTTGATTCTTGGAACAATATAAAAAAATATTCCGATGTTAGAAACGCATTCTTTATATTTGACGAGCAGAGAGTTATAGGTTCTGGAACATGGGTTAAAGCGTTCTTGAAGATTGCGAAATCAAACGAGTGGATTCTTTTATCAGCAACACCTGGTGATACTTGGCAGGATTATATTCCGGTATTTATAGCAAATGGATTTTATAAAAACCGGAGCGAATTTATAAGGGAGCATGTTATATACAGCCGATTTAGTAAATTTCCAAAGATTGACAGGTATATAGATACTGGAAGATTGATCCGTTTACGAAACTCCATTCTCGTGAATATGGATTTCAAACGCCAGACCGTTTCGCATCATGAAGATATCTATGTCAAATACGATGTTTCAGAATACAAAATGGCTGGGAAAAACAGATGGAATCCCTTCAAGCAAGAACCAATCATTAATGCGGCTGAATTATGTTATGTTTGGCGAAAGATAGTTAATACCGATACATCCAGGCAAATCGCATTATTGGAAATCATTGAGAAACATCCAAAAGCAATTATATTTTACAATTTTGATTATGAATTGGAGTTGTTAAAACAGATTTTATCTGAATATGAGATTGCAGAATGGAACGGACATAAGCATCAGCCTATACCAACAGGCTCGGCGTGGGTATATTTGGTACAGTACAATGCCGGAGCAGAAGGATGGAATTGTATTACAACTGACACAATAGTATTCTTTTCTCAGAATTATTCTTACAAAATAATGTCACAGTCAGCTGGACGGATTGACAGAATGAATACTCCATTTACGGATTTATATTATTATCATTTGAAATCGAGATCTGGTATAGACCTAGCTATTAGTAAGGCTCTGAAAGAGAAGAAAACATTCAATGAAACGAGATGGTTTAATAAAAGTCGGGGGCATTCGGTGTAAAGGATGGTGGATTGACGTGCAAATACTGAAAACATTAAAAACATTGACTATGTTTATATGGATGTTATCTATTAAATTAAAAATGTTATCAGAAGAAGAGTTTAATGCTTTGATAACGTGCTGTACTTATGAAGAGACTGTATACGCATTTTTACTTCGATATTGTGTATGAATGAGGTGTCACATGGAAAATATTTACAGAGAAGTAAATTTTGAAAAATATTGTCCTACTTGCGAGCATAAGAAAAAGGATGAAAAATTTGATCCTTGTAATGATTGTTTAGCAGAGGGCATGAACACAAATTCAGAAATACCAATCTATTGGAAGGGGGAGGAATGATAATGGTAGAAAGTGTTATTGTTAGCGTGAATTTTCCAGATGATGGTGGTGAAGACACTGGGATATTATTAGTAGGAAAACCAAAACCAGGTCACGCTTCAGAAATCATCAATGCATTTGAGGGAAAGGCAGCACGAGAACTTTATAAGAAATTGACGAAAAGAAAGGTGGTGCCAGAGGCATGAGCTTTCAATACGATCAGTATCTGGCACAGCACCGATCAAATGTAAAAAGAGGATATGAATGGCTATGTGAGAATTTACCAGATGTAATAAAAGACGCTGTGAATGCTGGATGGCAGACTGGATTTGCTCACGATCAGTCTAAGGATGAGCCGGATGAGTACAACGCTTACGACGCATATTTTTATGGTAATAATCGTTCTTTTAAAGTTGTACAGGATTACCAGCGAGCTTGGCTCTTACATATTCATCGTAATCCGCATCATTGGCAACATTGGGTATTAATCAATGACGATCCAAAAGAAGGAGAAATCGTGTTGGAGATGCCATACGATTATATTATTGAAATGATCTGCGACTGGTGGGCGTTCAGCTGGGCACAGGAAAATCTGGATGAGATATTCAACTGGTATGAAGAACATTCAAAGTATATGAAGCTTGCTCCCGACACAAGGAAAACTGTAGAAGATATTCTCAGTAAGATCAAGGTTAAGCTGGACGAGGATAGCAATGCGGAAATTCAGCATAGTGGAGTCAAAGGTACGAAATGGGGTGTTAGAAATGGTCCACCATATCCGATAGAAGAAAATAAAAAGGTTGCAAAAGTTCGCAGACATGATAATCTTGTAGAAGAAGCAATTCATTCTGGGGAAGTATCCAAGACAGTCAATAAAGATAAACAAAAGCGTCATACCAAATCAGACCATTTACCAGGAAGAAGCTATCTTGATGGTGATGTAGAATATGCTCAGAAGTTGGTTGATAAGTATGGCGGTAAAGGCGAATCAAGATTAGATCGCAACGGACACTGGAATCATCGAGAACGTATTACTGCCGATCATGATATTGGTACGTACGTTGATGAAAGCGGAAACGAAGTTGTATCTAACACAGCTATGATCGTATATTCTAAAACGGGAACGCACGTTTATCCAGCAAGAAGAAAGGAGAAAAATAATGCTTAGTCAGAGTCTTGAAGGAAAAAGAGTTAAAATAATTTGCACAGATGGAGAAGAATTTGAAGGAATTGTTTCGGATTATATATTTCCAGACGACAACGAACCAGAGGGAATCGCAGCAATCGACATTGAAGATTGTCCACAGAGACCTGGATTGTGTATCGGCTTCAATGAAGATGAAATCGAGTCAATTGAAGTATTGGGGTAGACCATGAACCATTTTACCGTTCTCATTCATATACGGATGATATAAATCTTTATCCATGCTAATCCCCCCTTCCATATATTTTTGTGGAATACAGCATATAGCGTAACAAAGAAAAAGTCAATAAATTTATAAACTGACCCATGAGTCTTAACTGGCTTGTGGGTTTTATTTAATTGGAGGAAAATTGAAATGAAAAAATCAAGTTGGAAGTTAATTCTTATTATTGTTGCAGGAATTCTTGCGGTTGTCATGTTAGGCGTATTCGGAGTGCAGAGCTCGCAGAATAAAGCTTTTTCACTGGAGGAGCAGGTGAATACAGCTGATTCAGACATCAAAGTTCAGGAAAAAAGACGTGTGGATCTGGTTTATAACCTTGTAGATTGTGTAAAGCAGTACGATAAACACGAAGCTGATACACTTACTGCTATCGTAGAAGGACGAGGTTCAACCGGAGATATCGAAAATGTTACCACTGCGATTGCAGCTGTAAGCGAGGCTTATCCGGAATTAAAATCTAATGAAAATTATAAGGAATTGATGAATGAACTTTCTATTACAGAAAATCTAATTGCGGAATATCGCAGTAACTACAACAAACAGATAAAGGTATACAGACGTTATGTAAGAAAATTCCCTACACGAATCTTTTTAGATATTCTCGGCTATGAGCTTCAGGAGTATACATATTTGAATTACGATGCTCCAGTTGATGCTCCACAGAATTTGTTCGGGGAATAAGCTTATGAAGAAATGGAACAGATTTGATTTCGGAGACTTTGAAATCACAAAAAGAGAGATCTTAGTAAGTATATCTATCATTGCAGTTCTGTTACTCATTGGCTTTATAATTTCCGGCAAAATCTCAGACCATTTGATGGATAAAAACGAAAAGTATAACAAAGCGGTAAAGATTAAAGAACAAGATCTGTTTGAATATGGTATGCGGACTGATATTGGAAACGCATTTATCTATGGTGATTTGGAAGCTGTTGACACTGTTACTTATCCGGAGATTGGTGGAAAGTATATGTATGTGAGAAAGGTTGAAGAGCATTACACGAGACATACTCGTAAGGTAGCTCACACAAGGACTGTGAATGGAAAATCCCACACATATTATACGACGGAAGTTTATTGGTCATGGGATTATGTCAGGAGTGAGGATAAGACTTGCAAAGAGGTATCTTACTTGAAACATATATTCTCAAGTAAGAAGATTCAATTACCGGACGACGATTATATTGACACATTAAAGGAATCTTCCCATGTACGTTTCAAATACTATGGAGTTGGTTTGAAGTACACTGGGACGATATTTACAGAATTAAAAAATAAAACAATAAAAAATAATTCACCATTCTATGAGAATATGACGATTGATGAGACCGTAGATCACTTAGAATCCGATTTTGCGTTATGGTTATTCTGGATTTTCTGGATAATTTTAATCGGAGCATGTGTCTACGGTTTTTATTATCTTGACAATGAATGGCTTGAATAAAAAGAAAGGAGATTACGAAAATGAGCAAAATTAAGAGAGAAAAATCAAAAATGGAGTTATGGGCTGAAAATGAGGTAAAGATTGCTTGCCATCGTAAAGGGGACGAATTCGATTATGGTTGTGCCAGCTATGAAAGCGCACTGAAAGCATTTAAAACCCTTTGCAAAGATGAACATTCTGGAGCGAGTATTATGTTTACTAAAGCTATTCTCAATCGAATGATTACTGGTAAGCCTCTTACACCAATCGAAGATACTGAAGATGTGTGGAATGAAGTACACGGCAGAAAGGATGCTTCTAAACATTACCAGTGCAAGAGAATGAGCTCTCTGTTCAAGGATGTTAAACCCGACGGAACTGTTAAGTATACAGATGTGGATCGTTTTCATGGAGTCAATATTTCCAATCCACATTGTAGTTATCACAGCGGTTTGATTGATACTGTGATGAGCGAACTATTTCCTATCGCAATGCCTTATATGCCTTTGATCGACGCATATCGTGTTTTTACAGAAGATTTCCTAGTAGATCCAAAGAACGGCGACTACGATACGGTTGGTATTTTATATGTAGTAACCCCTAAGGGTGAAAAAGTTGAAATCAACCGATATTTCAAAGATGCACCGGTAGGATTTGCTGAGATTGATGAAAAAGAATATCTGGAGAGAAAAGAAGCAGCAAAAGCACGACTAGAGAAAGCTGGTGATAATAATGCTTAATTTTATTATCGGATTTATTATTGGCGTTATTCTTGGAGTCTTTATGCTTCTCTTTGTACAGGGAGGAACAAGATGAAACGCTATAATTTTATTAAAGGGATGAATAGTAACTTGGAACTTTCTGATAAAGAACGTCGGCGCATATTAAGACGGAGTGTAGAGAAAGATCCATGGAAATTGAAGTGTACCATTGCTATGGAAGAATTTGCAGAATTACAACAGCAGGTAAGCAAAGAAATTCGAGGATATCACGATCAATATGGACTCTTGGAAGAGATGGCAGATGCTTATATTTGTCTGAATTTCCTTGAGTCCATTTTTAATATTAGCCCGGAAGAAATTCAGAAGGCTATTGATGTGAAATTATATAGAGAAAAGGGGAATCTCAAATGAGTAGAAATATTGAAATCGCAGGAACCATATCTTTCGGTGGAAAGCTTCTTAATGTGTATGGAGATCTTGATGCTCCGTTATTTAAGGCTAAGGACATTAGCCATGTTATCGAATATAGTTCTGGTAACGAATGGAAAATGCTTGAGATGTGTGAAGACGACGAAAAGCTGAAACTACCAATGGTAGTAGCAGGTCAGCGGCGATCCGTCAACTTTGTAACTGAGAATGGGTTGTACAATATTCTTTCCCAGAGTCGTATGGAGATCGCGAGAGCTTGGAGACGAATTGTGCATGACGAACTCATTAACATGAGAAGAACCAAAGGGCGAAATATCGCAGAGCAATTTGAAGAATGGGACCATGCTCTGGATAATATCTACTTTGATGAAGAAACTGGAAAACTCATGCAGTCAGTAACTGTGCAGGGCGGAGACGTTGAGCAGATTCCTTATGAGGAAGATTCAGATGGAGATTGATAACGTTAAGGATTGCATAGAGGTCAAAATTCATGCTGGATTAGTTATTGACAATAAGACTTTTGAATTGTGCATGGGCTTAATTGCTGCATATGCCAGAAACGAAGGTCTGAAGGGATTGGATATTCGTTTTAGCGATTTTGGTGGAGGATATTTAAAGAAGAAACAAAAGAATGATATTTAATAATGCGGTTTAGGTCACAGTGACGACTTCCAGGTACGAAAAACTACCTAAGCGGAATGAATGTAACACGAGAGTTAGCACCCCGGACGACGCGGCATAGTCCACCGCCCGCATTATTTTGAAAGGAGAAAATCGTTATGAGAAAAACAAAACATAATGCGTTGGATGAAAATGCGATTTATGGCGCGCCTATTTGGAAATCCGATGGAGCAAAAGGCTCCGGGTTTGTTGAAGATTATAACAGGGAATTGTCACCACATCCTTCTTTTAGTTGTGGACTTACTCCTGTATCTAAAAACGTTTTTATGAGTTTGACTATTCACAGAGGAAGGGGAGGACAATGGTAGAGTTTGTTGGGAACTGGGGAGAAAGACCAGAGAGCGAAACAGTAAGATGGAGAAATGATGTAACGGCTGCTAAAGAGCTTTGTTACCCAAAAGATGTTGTGAGAAAAATTGAGGATGAATCTGATCCGTACAAACGGCAGCGGATGCTTTGCGATGCAAGACACAAATATTTATAATGTATGTTCTTTTGAAAGGAGACTATGATGTACAGCTTTAAGATTTTTATATTTTTATGGATTCTTATTGGGGCAATATTTTGCTTATATGCTCTTTCCACTGACAAAATAAAAGTACTTGTAAACGAGAGACCTCTTTTGGAAACAGCCATAGCTATGATGTATGCCATGATTGCTAGTCCATACTGGCTGATTGCGGGAATTATTAAAGTACTGTTTAGTAAAGGGTGACGGAAAAGTGAAAAGCGAAATTACTTATAAAATCATGGTATCTCGTGCTGATTCAGATGCTATTAAAGATTTGATCGATATTTTGGAGAATTGTCCGATGGGATTGAATAACGACGATTACGTGGAAATAATGAAAACCATAGCTTATCACAACTATGAAACCGATATTGAAGGCGTAGAAATCGAGTATGAGGAGGATTCAATCATATGATATTTGTAATAAACAACTTAAAGTATGATACGGATAAGATGGAGCTTATCTCTGATAAATGTGAATATTGGTATAAAGGAGAACTATTAGGTACACCAATGCGCGACTGTGGAGAAGCAGCAAAGATAATTGGCTCTTAACGTATAGATCTAATTATACTACCTATGGAAAAGCATTATATGAAAAAGAGGTTGAGAATATTCTGATTCAATACGATTCGGAAAAGTATGAACAAATATTTGGAGAGGTGGAAGAAGCATGAGTAATATTGGAATCGCTGCCAACTTATTTCAACCAAGCGGAAAGTGTTTAAAATGTCGTCATTGGAATCCGGCCACAAAAGATTTTATGGGAAATGGAACGGACGGACATTGTAGACTTGCTTACTGCAAAAATTCCCGACCAGAAAGGAGAAACAAAAAGAGATGATTAAATTAGAAAATGTGGTTCTGGGGGTGTTTATCGAATGATTCAGTTATCCGGGCGGTTTCTAAAATATAATCTTATTGATAAAAATGGTGTCCAATTTCCAAAATCAGCAACTATTAAAATCCCAAGCAAAGTCTTTGTGCTCTTCAATTTTGATAAGTCACATCCCATTGGTATTGCGAAAGTTATTAAAGATGAAGAAGGGCTTTTGGCAGAAATTGAAAGCGAAATGGATGATATCTTAGAATTACTTGAATACGATAAGGTTGGATGCGGTGGATATTATCGTGCGGTTAAAAGTCATATGGGATACGGTATAAAAGTTATTGACTCCGCTGAATTGGTGTCTATATCTATCACGTTAGCACCATCTAGTGCGGAATATTATGTTTCCAGAAAGGAGAAGAAAAATGATTAAATTAGAAAATGTGGTTCTGGCGAGTCCAGAGCAGATGGAGTTTATTATCGAGGGAATGAGAAATCCTATGAATTCATGGGAGAAGAGTGATAGTTGGATAGGTTGTAAAAATGGAGATAAATGCGAAGAATGTTATAATCTTCCATACGATCCATGCGGTATGGAATGGGAAAATTTATACATTGGCGAAAATGATCACTCGCTCATGCAGCGCTTATCCAACGCCGGTACGGAGCATCGTAAATATATGAGAATGATGCCCGTGTATGTGAGAATTACAGCGCCGTTGTATTGGTAGTTCTTTCTGCCAATGAAACACTTTACCTGTTTATCAGCAGGGGTCACGCGAAAAATATGTATTGTATTATGAGAGAAAGACCAGGCGTGTTCGGTGACGAATTGCGTAAGACCTAGTGGGATAGACGGTAAGTAGGACCTTACCCTTTCTCTTTTTATATTTCAGCGTGGCTAACGGGGAACCACCCATTGGAATCCCGTGGGAAACATTTCAAAAATATATTTCGCGAAAAATACGCATTGTATTATGAAAGAAAAAGGTGCAGATTGTGGATGCCGTGAAGGTCCAACGCCTATATACAAAATAGTGCTACGATTCAGTAATGAATTGGGAATGATAAAGGCTTTGTTTGCGAATCTGTGACTGAGCGAAAGGACGGCTTACGCGCTCGATATTTTCTTTTTTCGCGAAAAATACAGCTACTTTAATGAAAGGAGAGTGATTATTATGTCCATAGAAAAGATAGTACTTAAGATGGCGACTCATTACCATGCAAACTTGATTGATATTCATAACGCTTTACACGCTTTAGGTTTAAAAAGCGATGAGCAAGCAGAAGAATTCAATAAGAAGCATATGATGAAGATCGTTGATATGTATACGAGAAGAGGATATGATATTACTAAATAAGATTAAAGCCTTAGTTGAAATATACTAGGGCTTTCTCTTTTGTATTTTTGAAATGAACCTGTAGAGGCTATCCCCTATGCCTTCTGGGCGGGGGAGTAGGGCTACTATTGATACGTAGCTGGGTTTTAGGAAACGAAGCCCATGAAAACCGAAATGGTGTCTTCACTATTTTAGTGAGTAAAAGATAGTCCATTAATGGGAAAGAATTTGATACATATAAGGTTGGTACTGTTGCGAACTCCTGTAGTACGATGCATAAGATTGCTGAGAAAGAGTTTACGTTGGAAGATTTCTCGACGGAACATTTGAAAAACAGTCCATTTGATAGGGATTGGATAACCAGTGCTATGGTTGATGAAGACGATAAATCACCTCATAAAGTATGGGCTACACCACTTGACATTCTCCGATATACGATAGAAATGCTAAATTTATATCGCACTGAATATCTTGAAACTAAATCTAAGGATGACTGGTGGCAGATGATCCAGCTTCTTCCGAGTAGCTATAACCAGACTCGCAATGTTATGTTGAATTATGAGGTGCTGGCTAATATTTACAGACAGCGAAAAAATCACAAGTTGGATGAATGGCGAGAGGTTTGTAAGTGGATCGAGAGCCTTCCGTATAGTGAGTTGATTACCGTAGACTCTTGTGAGGCGATAAAAGAAGAAGTCTGGAAGGAAATCATAAAAGTCCGTGAAATTCCAGATCCTTGGGAAGTACATGGCACTGCTGAATACGCTAAAATGTGTCCAGATCAGTTAATAACAATAGCCGAGATGGAGGCTGACGCAAGACGAGCGATACCAGCTGATAAGATTAAGACTGGAAGTAAGGAGGACTGATATATGAAATATATTATTGCAAAAATAATTGAATTTGCAGCGATTTGTGCGGTTGCTATAATTTTAATTAAAATGGGATATGGTGGTGAGACCTGGCAGTATTGGGTAATTTTAGTACTAATGACTGTGTATGGTGGTGCGTTCGCATGCGAGAAAGACAAAGAGGAATTGGAATGACGGTAACGGTGTTTATAGTATTAATTATGACAATCTTCTGGATGCTGCTGCAATTTATTTTACCAGGTTTGAACGATACATTGTGCATCATATTCTATTATCTAACCATGTGCTTACTCGGCATGTGGTGTTTTTATTATATTGGAGTCGTTATGGCGGAAATGAGGTAGAAAATGGATGAGATTTTATGTATTTTAATAATCTTCGTTATTTACATATTGGCGAAGATATTTTAATAGAAAGGAACTATTATGGACGATTTAAAGTGGTGTTTAAAAATTATCTCGATCATGATTGGCGTCGTCTTATATGTTTCTATATGGTGGGCAATGCCATCGGGAGTCAATTATTATAAAAAACATCCAGATAATAACGGATGGAATTTCGTATATCTTATGTACAAGTTTTGGATTATTGGGCATATTATTGCCACATTGCTGGCATTCATATGGGCGTGGAATTAAGTGAATTTGGTTCGTCAGAAAAGGAGAAAAATAATATATGGAAATGAAAAGGGTAAAAGTCGCAACACACGAAGAGTTGGAGATATTGCAGAAAAGTGTTGACGGAATATTAAGTTTTGTATTGGACGTTCGAAATATTTTCGGCTATGACTGCTTTGTTGAAGAAACGGAGGAGGAAATCAAAATCGTTCGTAAATTATATGATTTACTTGTCTTCAGTATGGAACCCGACGATCTGAATGAACAATTAAAAGAGTTAGAATCAGAAGATCCGAAAGCATGCACATTTATTTACCGATTCATCAAAACAAAATTGAATAAATAATTTAGCTGTGAGAGGAGAAAAATAACATGTGGAGAGAAGAGTTAATTTTGAATAAGATATTTGCAATCATTACGATTCTTATTGGAGCGTTGTCAGTCCCGGTTGAGTGGGATGCAACGTTCTTTTTATTTACTTTAATTGTCGGCGGATATCTGTTCTTTGCCAAACGAAACTGGATCGCTTTGTGAGGTGACGGTTATGGGAAGAGCCGAGCGAAGAAGAGAACAGAAACAGGAACAAAAATCTAAAACGGTTACATACAATCTCACAAAAGAGCAATTAGATGTAATGGTTCGTGAGAAAATTGGAGAAGAACTTGTACGAATCAAGAGGGAAGCTACCGATGAAGCTGTAAACACAGCACTTACTCTGTTGCTGACCTTACCCTTAGAGGTTCTCATGGACCATTTTTGGAAAAAATCATACCCGCAAAAGATTCCTAAGTTTGCCGATCTTTTGATTGATTATTATGAGAAATGGCAGGACGGCGAACTGGATTTGGATGAGTTAAAAGAAGACCTCTGGAAATATGGGGGAGTAAAATTCAGGGAGGGACAGATCAATGGTAAATGACGATATGAGAAAGAACAGTGAAGGGTATTCTGATCCAACTGTTTACAATGCTTTGAAGAATATTGAGAAGGATGGGGATGAAAGATTTCATAAACTTCTCGATGCGATCTTCACTATTTGTGAGCTTTCCGGGTTCCATATCGAAGAAAGAATCATTGTGAAAGACAAGAAAACTGGTAGAATTTGGAGGTAAAAAGTGACGAATATTTCTAATCTAGGATAGAATTTCGTCTAATCTAGGTTAAAAATCCTGGTAGTAACAGGTCATTTTTCTGCCCACTTTTGGGTTTTAGGATTTGACCAAAGCCCACTTATTTTTGACCAGAGCGAAAAATTTGAAGAAAAATGGAGCAGAAAATCGGAATTTTGGTCAAATTTCTGGCCATTTGCCCGGTTTCTGCCCACTTTTAAAACCCCACTTTGACCACGAAAAACCCAGTATTTATGCGGGTTTGCGGGCTTTTTGCCCACTTTCCCACTTTTTTTCTTTAAACTATTATGATAAAAAAATTAATATAATATATAAATATGGCCAATAAAAGTGGGCTTTTGACCAAAACCGAAAAAGGAGTGATTTTTATGAGTGCAAAAAGAAAAGTGAGCTGGCGAGATATATTTGACAATTTCAAAACTGTATATCCAACCTTGTCAAAAAATGCAAGAGATTTTAGACCACATGATTATATGAGCATTATCGTATATTTCAGAGATGGAAGCCAGATGATCTATGATGATGTTAGAAAACGAGGAAAACTTATTGTTGCCTAAATTACTCTTTCTTTTCTTTTTGATTCGTGATATACTAAATACGCCACACAATCGTATATCGCATAAAACGTTCAAGGGAATAGCTTCGGTAAAAAGTGTATTCTCTCTTTTACTTATACCCTTGAACGGTACGAGATTGTGTGGCAACAATGGGAGAAGCATTTTTTCGGTGCGTCTCTATGGGGCGCACTTTTTTTAATGCTCTTAATTTACCATTGGATGGAGGAAGAGTATGAGTGAATCGGAGAATAATTCAATAATGCAACTGATGGAATTGGAGAATGATTTTAAGTTGGAGGCAGTTAACACACCATACGATCTCGCCAATGGATATATTAAGATTGGTTTAACTAATGATCAAAAGTGCCAAATGAGCAATGCCATTCAGCATTTACCAGAAATGTTTGCTACTAGTTCAATGGCTAATGCGTATATCGCAAAATTTCCAGATGGTATTAATCGTACGCTTGTGTCATTAAAGCAAGGTGGATTCATGAGTTTCTGGAAAAAAGAAAATGGTCAATTTGGTGGAACCGCATCGTTATATCCATTAAAGAATGAGGCGATGATACTCGGTGCATTTTCAGCAATGGCGTTTGCGTCGGGACAGTATTTTATTACGCAGGTTAATTCCGAACTAAAGAAGATAAATCAGAACATTGATAAAATTCTGGAATTCTTATATGGGGATAAGAAGGCTGAGCTTCTATCGGAAGTGAGTTTTGTTAAGTATGCTTATGAAAACTTTTCATCCATTATGGCTCATGACGAACAACGAGTAGCTACAATTGCAAGTCTTCAGGAGGCAAAAAAGGTTGCCATTAAAGATGCTGAATTTTACATGAACGATTTGGACTTAACCGTGAATGGAAAAGATGGTATAGAAAAGTTAGTTGGAAATGCGTTCCAGATAAAAGAGAGTTTAGAGTTATCGATTCAGTTGTATGGAATGAGCAGTATTTTGGAAACATATTTTTCTCAAAATTATGATGCCGAATTTATCAAGTACATTGATCGGGAGATGACAGCGTATATCGATAAGTGTGAAAAAAGAATGCTTAGCAGTTTTAGCATTTTGAAAAAGCATATAGCTGATTATAAAGGTCGATGGCTTGAAAAGATTGATAAATCTCAATACGAAAAAGATGTTTGTGAATTGATCGATTCGTTGAATAACGGTGAGGAATCTGTAATGAGAAAAACGCTTCGGAAAACATTGCGTGCAGTTTCCGAGGTAAAAGAATTTTATATTTCCCAAAGTGGAGATGTGTATTTGAAAAAAAATTAAATTATATTTGTAGACAGAGATGTAATTCAACTTCCAGCAAAGTTAGAATTACTTCAACACCACAGTTAAAAGGACTGATCGGATTTGATACTAAAGAAGCGTATGGTCCAGATTCGAGCTCTCCTGTAAAAGTTGAAACCGTTGGTTCAAGAGAGATAGAGTACTATTCAAGAAATGGAAAGACCTATAAGAAAATGGGCAATAAACAAATCGAAATGGGGAAAGTCTCTAACTTGATTACGGATATGACTTTGAAAGGAGCTACCGAAGAAGAACTTACCAGAGCAATCCGTCACAGCATGGTTGTTATTGATGCAGAGAAACATGCTTTGGATTACAAGCAGAGCGAGATCGATAATGGTATTGCCTCGTTAAAGAAAAAGTATCAAGGTAGCATTGATAAAGATGGCAATTATCATGAGGGTGCTTCAACGTTGATTTCCAGAGCTAAATCTGAAACTCAGGTTTACAAGAGAAAAGGTTCTCCAATAATCAATGAAGATGGTTCCTTATCATACAAAACCGTAAAAGAAGAGTATGTCAATAAAAATGGTAAACTCAAATTCAGAATGCAAAACAGTACCAAGATGGCAGAAGCTAAAGATGCTCGTGAGTTATCTTCCGGTACTCCGCAAGAGGAAGCCTATGCTGATTATGCTAATACCATGAAATCATTGGCGAACCAGGCTCGAAGAGAGATGATTAATACTGGTAAGATTGCCTATTCCGCCGCTGCTAAGAATACCTACCAGGGGGAAGTTAAATCATTGTCTGCAAAACTTAACATTGCATTATCGAATGCGCCAAGGGAGAGACAGGCACAGGTGATGGCGAATGCAACTGTGGCAGCAAAGAAGAAAGAAAATCCAGACATGACAAAAGCTGAGATAAAAAAAGCAAACCAGCAGGCATTATCTTCAGCAAGAACCTCTGTGGGGGCGCATCGCACACCTGTCGAGATTACAGATCGAGAATGGGAGGCTATCCAGGCGGGAGCTATTAGTGAGAATAAACTTATTCAAATTCTGAATAATACAAATATTGATACTATTCGTCAGCGAGCAACTCCGCGAGCTACAAATTCTTTGAGCACAGCAAAACAGCATAGAATTTCAGCAATGCGTGCTTCTGGCTATACAACTTCAGAGATTGCAGATGCTCTTGGCGTATCAACTTCTACAGTTTCAAAGTATTTAAATGGAAAGGGATGAGAGTGTTAAATGACAGCAGATTGTGCATTAACCACGATTGATAATCCTTTTGATCCTTTTAAACAATTTGATGAATGGTTCATGTTTGACGAGGAAAAAGGATATCATTCAACTTCTTATTTAGGACGAATTGCTCGAACATCTGATCAGCTTTCTGATGAAGAAAATAGAATTGAAGTTGAGAGAGCAATTGATGAAATCATCAAGTATGATTTTAGAGGAATCTATAAGAAGGTAAAGAACTTAAATTAAAAAGAGAAAACCATCCGTGCTTATAGGCAGAAAAGAAAAAAATAAATATTCAGTTACAACATAACATAAATCAACAATAATTATCGTTTTGTAGTAATTGAAGTGCAACAAATTCACATAATCATCCACGTGAAAGTAATCAAATCTATAAAAGACAAGTCATTAGGACTGGAACGATGATAATTAGGGATAGAGGGGGCTTGCTAAAAATGCACCCCCTCCCCGCATCGCCCCGGTCTTTATTTTTTCCCCGGGGGATATTTTTTGAAAAACAAATCGGACTGGTGCTTGAACAGGCTTATGAGTTTATTGATATTGGCTGCCTTTTTATCTCCTTTCGGCAGATGGAATGCTTATCAGAATTCTCATAAGTCTGTTTAAACACCAGGAAAAGTGCGTATAAACTATCGATCAACTTACAGAAAGGAGGCATCAAGTATGGGAAAAGTAAAGCAAAAAGCATCAAAAGACAGTTCTTCCATGATGCGTCCGGCTCTAACACCTGAGGCAAGGGAAAACCAACTTATTTCCTTAGCTGTGGATCTTGCTGAAAAACAGTTAAGAGAAGGGACTGCTTCATCCCAGGTTATAACACATTATTTGAAATTAGGTTCAACAAAAGAACGAATCGAAAAAGAAATACTTGAAAAGCAAAAAGATTTAATCGACGCCAAAACACAAAATCTTAAATCTATGGAAAGACAGGAGCAGATGTATGCTGAAGCATTAAAGGCGTTTCGAGGATATAGTGGTCATGGGGATGAAGAAGATGATTAGAACATATTCCGAATTGATCAAGTTGAAAACTTTTAAAGACCGATTTGAATATCTGAAGCTGGACGGAATTGTTGGAGAAGAAACATTCGGATTTGATCGGTACATGAATCAGATATTTTATAAGTCCAGAGAATGGACTTCTGTCAGACGAGCGGTCATTATTCGGGATAATGGATGCGACCTTGGAGTGGAGGGTTATGAGATACATGGGAAGATACTTATTCATCATATGAACCCGATTAATTTGAGTGACATAGTACATAAAACTGATGAGCTTTTGAATCCAGATTATCTTATTACAACAGTGTTATCTACACATAATGCTATTCATTACGGTGATGCGAGTTTATTACCTGCATTGCCAATTGAACGGAGGGCAAACGATACATGTCCATGGAAAAGAAATTAAGGGGGTGAGATCTATATGGACAGCATACTTACTTCTGTCAAGAAGATGTTAGGCATTGAAACAGAATATGAGCATTTCGATGCTGACATCCTTATGCACATTAATTCTGTGTTTTCAGTTTTAACGCAGTTAGGCGTTGGTCCAGCGTCTGGCTTCACGGTCACAGATGACAAAACTAACTGGGTGGAGTTTATGCAAGACGAACCAAAATTGAATTTGGTTAAATCGTATATGTTTCTAAAAGTAAAGCTGCTTTTCGATCCGCCAATGAGCAGCGCTGTATTAGAGTGCTATAAAACACAAATCAGCGAGTACGAATCAAGATTGAACTGGGCAGCAGAGAATGATGACATGGAGGAAAATCAAAATGGATAACACATTCTTAGAACATCATGGCGTTAAGGGTATGAAATGGGGCGTTCGTCGTTACCAGAATAAAGATGGAACATTGACATCTGCTGGACGACGGAAGTCTGCCGAACCCTTAACATCTCAACAGAAAACCGAACGAAATAAGAGAATTGCCAGAGTTGGAGTGGGTGTAGCTACGGTTGCGGCAGCAGCTTATTATGTCCATAAGAATCCAGAAAAAATTGGGAAAGTGATTTCTAAATTTCGCGGTGTAAAGATGAAAGATCTTAGCGAGAAAACAATTAACCGTGGAAAAACATATGTGAAAAGCTGTCTGAAAAATTCCGTGAACGGCGTTAAAGAGGGAATCCGTGAAGGAGCAAAAGAAGCACCTAAAAAAGCTGCTAAGACTGTAGTTACGGGTTTGGTTCTTAATCAGACTAAGAAGTATCTTGATTCGGTTGTAGGTAAAGAGGAAAGTGCCAGAATCTTCCAGGCAAATGACAACAAAAAGATTGGAAAATTCTGGAAAGTGGGACCGGATGATAAGGACGATGACGATTAAACAGTAGGAGAACAATATGGCATTATCAAACACTGCCGTCCCGAAATATTACGGCGAGTTTCGAGATGCCGTAATTCGAGGCGAGATTCCGGTATGTAAAGAAATCGAAATGGAAATGAACCGAATCGATGATCTTATTGCTGATCCAGATGTGTATTATGACGATCAAGCAGTAGAAGGCTTTATCAAGTATTGTGAAAACGAGCTTACATTAACCGATGGTTCTGATTTGAAATTGCTGGATTCATTTAAGGTCTGGGCTGAGCAAATATTCGGATGGTATGAATTTGAAGAGAATCGTGTGTATGTACCTTATGAGGACGGATACGGTGGAAGGTACGTAACAAAAATTAAGAGGAAACGTTTGATAAACAAGCAGTATCTGATAGTTGCACGAGGCGCTGCAAAATCTATGTATGGTTCATGCTTGCAAAATTTTTTTCTTAATGTGGATGTTACAACGACTCATCAGATAACAACTGCGCCAACAATGAAACAGGCAGAAGAGGTGTTATCTCCGATTCGAACGGCTATCACCAGATCCAGAGGCCCGTTTTATAAATTCTTAACAGAAGGTTCTTTGCAAAATACAACCGGTTCTAAAGCAAATCGCATGAAGTTATCTTCTACCAAAAAAGGAATCGAGAACTTTCTTACTGGATCACTACTGGAAGTACGACCAATGCGAATAGACAAGCTCCAGGGACTACAGCTGAAAATGGCAACAGTCGACGAATGGCTTTCTGGCGATATCAGAGAAGATGTTATCGGAGCAATTGAACAGGGAGCATCTAAAGTAGAAGATTATCTGATTGTCGCAATCAGTTCGGAGGGTACTGTCCGTAATGGAGCTGGCGATACAATCAAAATGGAATTGATGGACATTCTCAAAGGAGATTATGTCAATCCTCATGTATCAATCTGGTGGTATAAACTCGATTCTGTGGATGAAGTCCCCAATCCAAGAAAATGGCTGAAAGCAAACCCAAATATAGGAAAAACAGTAAGTTACGAGACATATCAAAGAGATGTCGACAGAGCTGAGAAAGCTCCAGCCGCTCGAAATGATATTCTTGCAAAACGTTTTGGTCTTCCGATGGAAGGCTATACATATTACTTCACTTATGAAGAAACTCTTCCTCATAGGAAAAGAGATTATTGGCAAATGCCATGTTCAATGGGCGCAGATTTATCGCGAGGCGATGATTTCTGTGCTTTTACTTTTCTATTTCCATTATCAAATGGTTGTTTTGGTGTTAAAACTCGAAATTACATTTCTTCGTTAACTCTAATGAAACTTCCAGCGGCTATGAGAGTTAAATATGATCAGTTTCGCGATGAGGGCAGCCTTATTGTACTTGAGGGTACTGTCCTTGACATGATGGAGGTTTATGAAGATCTGGACAACCACATTGTTGAATGCGGGTATGATGTTCGGAGTTTCGGTTATGATCCATATTACGCAAAAGAGTTTGTAGAAAGATGGGCGAGTGAAAATGGTCCGTTTGGTATTGAAAAAGTTATCCAGGGAGCCAGGACAGAATCAGTACCATTAGGTGAATTGAAAAAGTTATCGGAAGAAAGGATGTTGCTGTTTGATGAAGAACTTATGACATTCACGATGGGTAACTGTATCACACTGGAAGATACAAATGGAAACAGGAAACTATTGAAGAAGCGTCTGGATCATAAGATTGATGCCGTTGCCGCAATGCTAGATGCGTATGTGGCTTATAAAGCCAATAAAGAGGCATTTGAATAGATTACACTTTTGAGGTATCCAACGTAAAGCAAATCTAAATGGGTTGGGAGTGATTTAAGAGAGCCACTATTCGTGACTCTCGTGCTTTGCTCTGTTAGCATCAAAGTATTTCGAATAGCTTACATACTGTCTGCGTTCAGAGCGTTCCATATAAGCCAGGTACTTAGGAAATTTCGGTTCCTTGTCGCTTGATGGCTTATAAAACTTGCTGTAGTTAATCATAACATACCCCCAATCCTTTTAGATTTGCTTTACGCATACCATATATTGTAATTGGTGACAGATGAAGTGTCAACATGTAGTAAATGGAGGTGAAAATTCAAAATGGAATTATCAGTGGGTTCCAGGTTTAAAAATGCCTGGAATGCTTTTCGAAATCGAGAGCCGACAAAGGTGTTTCAAGACATTGGATATGGGTATTCATATCGACCGGATAGATTTCGTTTGACTCGTGGAAACGAGAGATCAATTGTAACATCAGTTTATAACCGAATAGCTTTAGATGTAGCCGCCATAGATATTCAGCACGTTCAGCTGGATGCCGAAGGGCAGTTTTGTGATGTTGTGCAAAGTGGACTGAATAATTGTTTATCAACAGAAGCCAATCTGGATCAGACAGGACGGGCGTTTATACAAGATGCAGTTATGTCCATGATGGATGAAGGTTGTATAGCAATCGTTCCAGTTGATACTGATGACGATCCAGACGATACGACAGGGTATCAAATCCTGTCTATGCGAGTGGGCAGAATCCGAGATTGGTATCCAAAGCACGTTCGCGTTGAATTATACAACGAAGAGAAAGGACGAAAACAGGACATTGTTGTTCCTAAAAGTACAGTGGCAATCGTTGAAAATCCGTTATACGCAGTAATAAACGAACCGAATTCAACAATGCAGCGATTGATTCGAAAGTTGAATTTACTGGATGCTGTAGACGAACAAAGTAGTTCTGGAAAGTTGGATTTAATCATTCAGTTACCTTACGTGATTAAAACCGAAGCAAGACGTAAGCAGGCTGAAAAGAGACGAAAAGACATTGAGCAGCAATTAGCAGGTTCCAAGTATGGCATTGCTTACACTGATGGTACTGAGAGAATAACTCAGCTAAATCGTTCGCTGGAGAACAACTTGATGAAACAGATTGAATACCTTACGAGTATGCTTTATAGCCAGTTAGGTATCACTCAGAGTATTCTTGATGGAACAGCAGACGATAAAACCATGCTGAATTATTACAACCGTACTATTGAGCCAATTATTGCAGCTATTGTTGACGAAATGAAACGGAAGTTTCTTAGTAAAACAGCCCGTTCCCAGAACAACTCTATTAAATTCTTCAGAGATCCATTCAAACTGGTTCCAGTTGCAGATCTTGCAGAAATCTCAGACAAATTCACAAGAAATGAAATCGCAACTTCAAACGAAATAAGACAGGTTATCGGATGGAAACCGTCTGATGATCCAAAGGCAGACGAGCTTAGAAATAGTAATCTCAGTCAGCCAAACGAAAGTCCGATTCGGGAAGAAAGAGACACAGGAGGTATTAATCAAAATGAAGTATGACTTTGGTGGCTGGGCCACACGAAATGATTTGACCTGCGCAGATGGTCGAGTCATTAAAAAAGATGGATTGAAAATCAGTGATGAGACCTCAGATAAACTGAAAAGGACCTTCAAGGGTGTATTTTCGGCTGTGGATCTTTTGAAAAAAGGATTTTCTTCTATAATCAGTCCTATTGGAAAGTTTCTTGGTTCTGGAGGACTAAACGGAATCATCGATGGATTGCTGAACATAACAGCATCTGTCGGTGATTTTTTGACGTCTCTCAACGAAAGTGGAAATGTCAGCGAATTCTTATCAAAACTATCTGACGGTATTTTTGATACATTCCGAGGAATTGCTGGAGTGATAGATCCTGCTCTTGAGAAAGTAGAGTCACTGGGAGATGTATTTTCAGTTGTAAAAACGACAATCTGTAACGCAGCAACGAATATTTTCGACGCTGTGAAAAACGTGTTCTCTTGGATTAAAGAAAATGTTTCTGCTGGGGATCTATTTGCCGGATTAGCTAGTGGCGGAATATTCGCTGTAGCAAAGAAATTGTCCGGCGTATTGAGCACTATAAAAGAAGGAATAGAAGGTCTGTTTGAGAAGAAAACATCAAAGATTGCAAAACAATTTTCTGATCTTCTGAACGGAGTGAAAGATGCAATTTCATCATTCACAACTGGTATAAAAGTTGCTTCATTAATCGGTATTGCAGCAGCTATTGCAATATTGTCAGTTGCACTGAATTCCATAGCAAAAATTGATTCGGATAAAGTCGTTACATCTTTGTCTGCTATTGGAGTAATGCTCGGTGAACTTAGTGGCACTTTATTTGTAATCACAAAAGTGCTCTCTAAAAATGGCTCTAAGGGGCTTATAAAAGCTGGGGCATCAATGGTGCTTATCGCTGCTGCGGTTAAAGTATTGGCAGACGCAATGGTCAAAATGGCAGATTTATCCTGGGAGAAAATCGGAAAAGGACTTACTGCTATGGGTGGAGGCCTTCTCGAATTGTCAGCCGCAATGAAGATTATTAATGGTGCAAAAGTTTCCCTCTCGACAAGTGTTGCAATGCTTGCACTGGCGAAGTCCTGTCGGATGCTCGGAGACGCGCTTGCTAAATTTTCAGTGTTTTCATGGGATGAAATCGGTCGAGGACTGTCTGCGATGGGCGGAGCTTTGGCGGAAATGACGGCATCATTAAGCGTTCTTAGCAAAGCTGGCGGTTTTGGAGCTTTACTTGGTGGTACTGGAATGCTGATAGCTGTACAGTCTCTTGATGAAATTTCAGAAAATCTTGAAAGACTTGGTAACCTTTCCTGGGAACAGATCAAACGAGGTCTCGCCGCAATGGGTGGTGCTTTTGGTGAGTTTACTGCTTCGTTAGGAATATTAAGCGCGGTGGGTGGCTTCGGATCACTTTTAGGAGGAACTGGTCTTCTTGTGGCTGTACAATCTCTTGATGAAATATCAGAGAATCTCGAAAAACTCGGTGCTCTATCGTGGGATGAAATCGGTAAAGGTTTAGCTGCGATGGGTGGTGCTTTGGGCGAGTTAACGGCTTCGCTTGGTATTCTTAGTGCGGTTGGTGGATTTGGCTCTCTTCTTGGAGCAACTGGTATTCTTATAGCCGTTCAAGCTTTAGAACCTATTGCAATAGCACTTTCGAATATCGGTTCTCTTTCCTGGGAAGAAATTGGCAAAGGATTAGCGGGAATGGGCGGCGCACTTGCTGAGTTTACAGCAGCATTAAGCGTGTTAAGCCTTAGTGGAGGCTTCGGCTCGCTTCTGGGTGGAACTGCCGTTCTTATTGCTGCTCAGTCATTAGAACCTATTGCTGCAACACTATCTGAAATTGGTGCCATGGATTGGGACGAGATTGCAAAAGGTCTTGTCGGAATGGGTGGCGCCTTAACGGAGGTTGGAGTTGTATCTGCCCTGGTTGGCAATCTTGGAGGTTTGGGTTCGCTTATCGGTAGCGCATCGCTTACTCTTGGCGTGCAAGGCTTAGGCGAACTTGCCAATGCATTGACGATTTTTGGCACCATGGATTGGGATGAAATCGGTCGTGGTTTAACAGCTATGGCTGGAGCTCTTGGTGAAACTGCATTAGGCGGATTGCTGAATACCTTTTCCGGATTTGGCGCGGCTGCAATTGCTGCTATGGCTGAACCTCTTGGTAACCTGGCAGATTCGGTAAAGCGATGGTCTGGGGTTATTGTTCCAGATGGATTAGGAACACAACTAGGATCTCTTGCCACAGGTGTTCAGAAATTTAATTTCAGTGGATGGGGAGCCGATGCTATTGGTGCGATGGCGATTCCACTTGGCGATTTAGCTGACTCAATTTCAAAATGGAAAGATGTAATTGTTCCAGACGGAATTGGAGATGGACTTAGTAATCTTGCAGATGGCGTAAAAGCATTCAACTTCAGCGGATGGGGTGCGGATGCTATGGCAGATGTGGCAACACCGTTGGGAACCATGGCGGATTCCATTAAGAAATGGGACGGAATCATTATCCCAGAAGATTTAGGAACCAATCTCAGCTATTTGGCAAACGGTGTGTACGCATGGTCTACTGTTGGCCCATCCGATATTGTTGGCATCACTGAGCCGTTAGGAACTTTTGCTGATTCTGTAAAGAAATGGAACGATGTGTCAATTCCATCTAATCTTGAAACTGCTTTGACTGGATTTGCAAACGGGATTAATGCTTGCAATAACGTTTCTGTGGATAATGTAACGAATGTATGTACGAGTGTGAAAGATCTTGGTACTGCGGTTTCGGATATATCAACAATTGACTTTAGCGGAAGCGTTTCCAAATTGTCAGATTTCGCAGCTGCTATTGGAAATGTGAGCGTTTCGACCGACTCTTTCAAGATACTTGGAACGACTATTGTTACTGACTTTGCTACTTCTTTAAAGAGTGGAGTAAGCACGGTTTCAGAAGCTGGCAGTGAGCTGGCAGAAGCAGTTGCCACTGGAATGCGTAGGACGATTGATTCTATAGTGAAAACCGCGTCATCAATTGCGAACTCAGCGAAAAATTCGGTAGCAAATAAAAAGAGTAATTTTGTAACAGCTGGATCTTCTCTTATGCTTGGTCTTGCAGCAGGTCTTCGTTCCAGCATGGGCGTGGTCGCATCCGCATCTGGTTCGGCAGCATCAGCCGGTGCGAGTGCGTCTATGGCATATTATAGTAGCTTTTATAGTTCGGGTGTCTATCTTGTCAGCGGATTTGCAGCTGGCATCAGAGATAATATCAGTTCGGCAGCATCAGCCGCAGCACAGATGGCATCTGAAGCGTCAAAAGCAGCAAGAAGCAGTCTTGATATTAATTCGCCATCAAAAGTTTTCTATAAAATAGGTGGATTTGCTGGACAAGGTTTTGTGAATGCTTTGGTCGATTATAGTGAGGCTTCTTATGATGCTGGATCGAACATTGGATTATCAGCCAGGGAAGGATTAAGCCGGGCTATTTATAAAGCTACTGAGATAGTTTCAAATGGCATTGATAATGTTCCAACAATTCGACCGGTTCTTGATCTAAGTGCAGTAAGAGCTGGTGCAAATGAGATCGGTGGAATTCTTGGAATGGATCATGCTATCGGATTAAGTGGAAATCTCGGAGCCATCACGACAATGATGGCACAAAATCAAAATGGAAATTCTTCTGATGTTGTTGATGCTATTAATCGACTTGGAAAGAAACTTAACAACCTTGGTAATACTTATAACAATATCGGCGGTGTTACTTATGATGATACGAGCGGCGTTAGCGATGCTATCGAGATATTAACAAGAGCAGTGGTAGTGGAAGGGAGGCGATAATAGTGGCTACTACTAAATCTGCGCCAACTATAGAAAAGTTCGGTTTGCAAACTGGTACAGAGCGTACTATTTTCGCAACCTGGAAATGGAGTAAATCGCACACAAAAGAGTATAAATGCATTTGGTATTATGCAACCGGAGACGGCGTCTGGTTCGTCGGTGCTGATACGACAGAAACTGTAAAACAGAGTACGTATACTGCTCCAGAGAACGCTACAAAGGTAAAGTTTAAAGTTAAGGCGATTGCCAAGACGCATAAAGTCAATAAAAAAGATGTTGCGTATTGGACGGGAAAATTTTCAAGCGAGAAAAAATACAATTTCAAATCCAGTCCGCCGTCTAAACCATCGGCACCTGAAATCGGTATCAACGAGTATAATAAAACTCAGATTGATTTGAGTATTTCTAATTTGGATTCGAAATGGACGGCTACCGGGGTTGAGTTTGAAGTTTACAAGGATGGCACAAGTGATCCGTTCTATACAGGGTATTCCACAATTCAGAATCAATCTGCTGGAATATCCTGTACGATCGAAACTGGGTATAAGTATAAAGCTCGTTGCCGTGGATATACAATGGACGACGAAGGCGCATGGTCTGATTATTCGAGTACTATCACTACTCAACCATCTTCGCCAGGAAAAATCACAACACTTAGAGCATTGTCGTCAACTTCCATTACTATGGATTGGGATCGCGTTGTCAACTGCACGAGTTATGAGATTCAGTACACTACTGAGAGACAATATTTCGATGCAAATCCCGACCAGGTGACAAGCAAAACCATTGAATCCGAAGCCGGTCACGCTGAATTTACAGGGCTTGAATCTGGAAAAGAATATTTCTTTCGGGTAAGAGCGGTTAATAGTGCAGGAAACTCTGGATGGAGCGATGTGGCATCCGTTGTTATCGGAAAGGAACCCTCAGCACCTACGACCTGGTCGTCTACAACAACAGCTATGGTCGGAGAATCGTTGATTCTATATTGGATTCATAATTCTCAAGACGGTTCTTATGAGAAACATGCTCAACTGGAATTGAACGTTGACGGTAGAATTACGACACAGACGATTCAAAATACGAAATCCGACGATGATCAAGGAAAAGCAAGTACATATTCCATCAATACTGGAGTGTATACAGAAGGCACAACCATAAAATGGAGAGTTAGAACGTCTGGTATTACTGAGGCGTATAGTGAATGGTCTGCAACTCGTGAGGTTAATATATATGCACATCCAACATTGTCTGTTTATGTACGTAAGATGGACGGCACAGCGCTATCAACTTTAACATCTTTCCCATTCTATATAAATGCGATTCCAGGTCCAAAAACACAAAGTCCAATAGGGTATTATGTTGATATTACAGCCAACGAAGGGTATGAAACAACTGATCAAGTTGGAAATGAATATATGGTGACTGCTGGAGAATCGGTATATTCAAAATATTTCAACGCTTCTGGAAATTTAGCAATTGGAATTTCAGCTAACGACTTAGATTTGGAAAATGGTATATCGTATACGGTTAAAGTAACTGTAACGATGAATATCGGTTTGAGTTGCGATGCGACAACCAAATTTACGGTGAGCTGGGATGAAACAGTTGACGAGCCGAATGCAGAGATTGCATACGATCCAGATACGTATTCCTGCATCATTCGACCGTATTGCGAAGATGAAAATGAGAAACTCGCAGCAAACGTACGATTAGCTGTGTACAGAAAAGAATACACTGGCGAGTTCGTTGAAATTGCCAGCGGTATTGAAAACACGCATGGCCATTACGTTACTGATCCGCATCCGGCATTAGATTACGCAAGGTACAGAATCGTGGCTACCGATATCAAGACCGGTGCTGTATCTTATTATGATCCTCCAGGTTATCCTATAGGAGAAGACGGCGTCATTATTCAATGGAGTGAAGCATGGAGTTCTTTTGACTCATCGTTGGCAAACGAAGCCGATGAAGTAGCAACTCCTCCGTGGACAGGATCATTAGTCAGACTTCCGTATAATGTGGATGTATCGGATAAGAATGACAAAGATGTAGCTCTTGTTAAATATGTTGGACGAAAGCGACCTGTAAGTTATTACGGGACACAACTTGGAGAAACGTCTTCATGGAAAATGGAAGTGCCATCTAATGACGAAGAAACTTTATATGCTCTCAGAAGACTTGCCGTTTGGATGGGGGATGTTTACGCAAGAGAACCATCAGGAACCGGATACTGGGCTCATATAAAAGTATCAATATCACAGACACATTGTGCATTAACGATACCAGTTTCGATAGAATTGACAAGAGTAGAAGGAGGTGCATAAATGCCAGATTGGAAAAAATCTATGCAGCAAACCTTCGAATACTATATTGTCGATCCTGGAACTTGGAAAGATAAGGATCAGATTACTACTGTAAGATCAGCTACCATCGAGCGAGACGAGGACGCCGAGACAAAAGGATCTGCTTCTTTCAACATCAATGAGCGGTTAGGTGAGTGCTATATTCGAGCATATCTCGTAACAATTCAAAATGGAATTAAAGAAAGGCATCCATTAGGAACTTTTTTAGTACAAACACCATCCTCGGCGTTTGATGGTCGTGTAAGAACAATTAACATGGACTCGTACACGCCATTACTTGAGTTAAAAGAAAATCCGCCACCAATCGGATATTTTATCAAAAAAGACTCGAATGTAATGGATGAAGCTTATCGGATTGTAAGAAATCATGTTAGGGCTCCGGTCGTGAAGCCTAGTTGTGACGAGAAATTGTATTTCGATTTCGCAGCAAATACCGATGATAAATGGATTTCATTTATTGATGATCTTATAGCAAACGCAAAATACGAATTAGGGCTTGATGAATTAGGCCGTGTTCTGTTCTTACCAGTTCAGGATACGGCTACTTTACAGCCCGTAACTGAATTCAATGATGATGATAGTTCTATTTTGTATGCAGATGTAAGTGAAGAATACGATTTATACGGGATTCCAAATGTAGTTGAAGTTGTGTATTCCAAGAACAACTTGAATTATTATGCCCGAGTTGTAAACAAAGATTCCAACAGTCCCACATCTACGGTTAGCCGTGGGAGAGAAATAATCCATAGGGACACTGATCCAGATTTTTCTGGAGAACCGACAGAATATCAAGTTAAAGAATATGCTGAAAAATTACTTCAGAAGCTATCGACAGTGGAATATAAAGTGACATTTTCACATGGGTATTACCCTGTTAGACTGGGGGATTGTGTTCTCTTGAACTATAAGGCAGCTGGTATTAACAATGTAAAAGCAAAAATCGTGAAACAGGCAATTACTTGCGATACTGGATGCAAAGTTACAGAAACAGCGATATATACATCAAAATTATGGAGGTGATTGACTTTGGCGTTATCTAACGAGATTGCATCTCAGTTTGCAAAAACTGTTGCGAACAAAGATAAAAGCAGAAGCGAAAACGCTGTTTATGGAACAGTAGTTGTTCGAAATGGGGAAAAGTATGTGCGAATGGATGGTTCAGATTTACTTACCCCTTGCGGTGCCACGGTCAATGCGATAAATGGTGAGCGAGTTCTTATATTGGTTAAGAACCATTCAGTCATTATCAATGGAAATTTATCATCCCCAGCTGCAAGACTGGGCGATCTGGACGACGTTAGGAAAGTCGCTGATGAAAGTTGGAAAAAACTTGTAGCGTGGGCAAAAGACAAAGATTTAATCTACATTGATGGTGCAAATTTGTATTCTGGCTCGGTAAATGCAGATAAGATCAACGTAAACGATTTGTTTGCCCAGAATATAGAAGCAAGCGGATCAATTATTGGTGTGGAAATCGAAGCCCGTGAAATGAGTGCCAAAGAATCATATTCGATATTCAATGGAAAAAATATTCAGAAGATCCTATATTTCGATGGAACATCCATAAAACTCGGAAAAATGGGTACCGGAACCGAAATCGCCAATGGTGCTGGATTTGAGTTTTTTGATAAATCTATAAATGTTTACGGAAATCTCGCTTTCATGAGTGGCGACATTTCAACTCCAGGAGCAATATCGTCTGGAAAAGAAATATCAGCAGCTAGTAATGTGAAAACAGGAGATAATTTTCTTGCTAATAACGGTCATGGGCTGTGGGTGGCAGATACTTCTGGTAATTATCGATCTGTTGTTGACGTGAATTCTAGCGATCAAGTGGTTGTTGGATATGGACATGCGGTTGCAAAAAGAGGTCAATTATGTTTAATGGGAAGGGATATAGTATTATATTCTGGATTATATGACACCTGGATAAGACCATATTATGCCCCAGGAGACGCTTGCGTTAATATGCGTTATAAAGGCGGAGGATTTATTACAGGCAGTAAAGCAAATCTACATTTTTGTATTCCTTTATCGAGACCATGTGTTGGAGTAACATCCGTAAGCGTAGTTTCTAATCCGGGTTTGATAATTCGACAAGGTGGGAATTATTTGTATGGCTCTGGAGCAGATACGAACGTTCAACCGGAATATTACGAAGCAACCTTAGCTGATAACTGTATCAGTGTTATGGCACACTTTTCGAATACTACAAATGTAGTTACCAATAATGATGCTTGTGGCGTTTCTGGTCAGTTTACAGTGTATTTCAATTAAGAAGGAAAATTCAAAATGGCTTTAAGCAAATCTATAAAACAGGATAATGGTATTCCTCTGAGTTATCATCGAATCCTGTTTGTTCATTCAGCAATCAACACGCACATTTCGATTGCTGTTATTTCCTATGTGGACGAAGAAAGTAGAGAGAATGAAAACGCTGGGAAACCAGCATATACGGCTACAGTTACATATGAGTTGCCGTACAAAGAAAATATGACAATCGAAGAGGCTTATGATTATTTGAAGACTCTTCCTGCGTTTGCGGACGCAATAAATTGCTAAAAGGAGGAACAAGAAATGAGTAAACTTATTGATTATCCTGCTGCGACAAGATTCGACAGTGGGGATATTCTTATCAAGGATGGTACGAATGGTACTAAGAAAATCACAGCAAAAAACGCAGCTATTGACTTGGCTGGTATGGTGTCAGCAGAGCAGCACAGAATGATCTGGGGCGGAAGAAATCTTGGAACATCCGTATCGGCTGAGCAGAAAGCTGCAATTAGAAATAGAACATTTGATAATCTATATATCGGCGATTACTGGGTGATTAACGGTATTACCTGGAGAATTTGGGATATTTGCTATTTTACCAATAGCGGTGATAATGAATTCACAAAACCACATTTGGTAATCGTCCCGGATTCCGCATTATACAGTCATGCTATGAATGATACAAACACAACCGAGGGCGGTTATGTTGGATCTAAGATGTACAAAGAAGGTCTGGAGCAGGCAAAGACCACAATCAAGGCTGCATTCGGAGACATGCTTCTCACTCATAGAGATTATCTGACAAATGCTGTTACTGATGGTCATGCATCTGCTGGGGCATGGTTTGATTCCCAGGTAGAATTAATGAACGAAATCATGGTTTATGGTACTCATGTGTATGCGCCCGCAAATGATGGTGTAACGCTTCCGAACAAGTATACAACTGGTCGTCAGCAGTTCGCAGCAGCTATGCTTAATCCGTCAATCGTTAACTTACGATACTGGTATTGGTTGAGAGATGTAGTGTCTTCGGCTGACTTCGCCATTGTGAACGCCACCGGCCCTGCGAATTACTCCGGCGCTTCGTCCTCTGGTGGGGTTCGTCCGTATTTCCTTATTGGTTAGTACCTGAGGGGCCTTGTGCCCCGAAGAATTTAATATTTGTATAAAAGAATAGGAGAAAATTCAAAATGGAAGATAAAAATTATTCAATTACACTTGCCGATGGTACTGTTATCGGCGACTTGAAACTCAACGGCAACAATTTTATCTCGAAATCTCCAATTGCAAAAGAGATATTTGAAGATTGTTGCAGTCCTGTTGTCATCAGCGATGGCGAAGCAGAAGAAACTCACAATAATATGGAGCTTGTTCAGATCACTCCGATGGGAGAAGAGTATTGGTTTGTTCTTCGAGACATTTCAAAAGCTGAAATGGAAAAAATCAAGATGCAGTCGGACATTGAGTATATTGCAATGATGGCTGGCGTTGAACTTTAAAGAAAAGGAGGAACATCGTGATGCATAGTGATAATTTCGAGAAAGTAAAACGTTTTTATACTCTGAAAGTATGGAATGAAACACGTGTCCGCAACGCCGTAAAAATGGGCTGGATTACAGAGGAAGAATTCACTGAAATTACCGGAAATGATTATTAATGAGCGTATTAGCATCTAAGCGGAAAGAGTCGAGAGAAGAAGCGATTGCTTATTCGCTGGAGTTATACGACATGCTGATAGAATTCATGCAGAGGAGCTTTGCGATAAAAAGTCAGGAACAGTTTGTTCGGGAACAATATGCAACTGGAAAAGGATTGGAAGTTGATTATCAAGCTTATGCTTATATTATGCTTAGTACAAAAGAACAGATTGAAAAATCTGCCTCTTTATTAACTGCTAACTTACGAGCTGCGAGATCTTTATTTCCGACTTCTATGCATGAATATGAAATTAGGCGTGATTATTTAAATGCCGGTATTGTGAATTGCAATCAGATAATCAATTCATTACAGCGTGTTGTAGGCAGATTCAATGTTGATTTGAATGCCTATGGCAGATATAGTAAAGCTATTGACCGAGAAATCGAGTTGATAAAGAGATGGCGTCAAAGAGACAATAAAATGAAATCGTATCTTCCAGGGTAACATCTGTATTTATGCGTGTCTTCGGCTAACTTTGCCAATGTGAACAACAACGGCAATGCGAATTACAACAACGCTTCGAACTCTAATGGGGTTCGTCCGGATTCTTTGATCTAACCAATCAGGGAAGGAGATGTTATCCGTTCCACCAAAGGGATAAATGATAAAGCCGGACGCAATTTACTACGGTAACTATTGCTATCACGGTGAATAATTATGACATACGAGGAAATTCTCTGCGACGCCAACAATCTCTATGCGGGTTACAAAGCCTCTATAAAAGGCAGTAAGTGGAAAGAATCCACCCAAAGATTTATTCTTAATTTCTTGAGGTATATTTTTGAACTGCAAGATGATCTTATTAATAGGACTCTTACAAACGGTCCTGTTGATGAATTCGAACTGCGCGAACGAGGCAAAATAAGACCAATTACAAGTATTCCAGTAAAAGACCGTATTATCAGGCATGTTCTATGCGACGAATTATTAATCCCCAAAATAAGAAGAAAAATCATATATGATAATTGTGCGTCCTTGAAAGGGCGTGGTATATCTATGCAAAGGAAACGTTTCGAGATACATTTACGGAAGTATTATAAACTGTATGGAAACGACGGATATATTCTCTTTGGCGATTTTTCAAAGTTTTACGATAATATTATCCATGAAATAGCAAAGAAAGAATTGCTCGAATTATTTGAGGATGATGAATTTATAGACTGGTTGCTCACCGTTATATTTGATGGGTTTAAAGTTGATGTGTCGTACATGAGCGACGATGAATATGCGTCATGTTTGGATGAGGTATTTAACAAATTAGAGTACCGAAAGATTCCAAAGAGCAAATTGACTGGTGAGAAATTCATGGAGAAGTCCGTGAATATGGGCGATCAGTTATCGCAAGCGATTGGTATTTATTATCCGCATCGGATTGATAATTATGTAAAGTATGTCAGAGGAATAAAGTTTTATGGAAGATACTCAGACGATTGGTATATCATGAGTCCATCCAAAGAGGAATTATTGGATTTGCTTGAAAACATCAAGAGAATAGCTCATGAATACGGAATTCATATTAATATGAAGAAAACAAAAATCGTCAAAATAAGCGGTACTTATAAATTTCTTCAGATAAAATACACACTAACCGAATCTGGAAAAATTATGAAACGAATTAATCCAGATCGGATTTATACAATGCGTAGAAAATTGAAGAAATTAGCCGTTAAGGTGGAAAATGGCGAAATACCATATGAAAATGTTGAAGGAATGTTCAAGGGCTGGATGGGAGACTTTTATAAGCTTATGTCCAGAGCTCAGAGAAAAGATTTATTAGAACTATACGAAGGCCTATTCAATAAGACCATAACCATCGTGAAAAAGAAGATGATTATAAAAGATAGGTCACAACAAGAATCGACATGGGAGGTAGCTTGATGGAACCATGGTTTCAGATGGTACTTACGATTATTAGCTCAGTTTTAGCTTCTTCTGGGCTGTGGGCCTATTTAACAAAAAGAAGTGAAAGAAAAGATGTAAAAACGGAGATGCTTGTTGGTTTGGCTCATGATCGGATTATGTATCTTGGTATGCAGTACGTAGATCGAGGTTACGTAACACAGGATGAGTATGAAAACCTACGAACATATCTCTATGATCCTTATAAAAAATTGGGAGGGAATGGTTCTGCCGAAAGAGTTATGAAAGAAGTGGACAAGCTCCCGATTCACAAATTTGCCATAGGCAAGGAGGAAAAGAATAATGAACATGAGTAACAAAACTTATGACACTCTTAAATGGATTGCAATGTATCTGCTTCCAGCTCTGGGAACTTTGTACTTTGCGCTTGCTGGTATTTGGAATTTTCCATACGGAGAGCAGGTTGTCGGAACTATCACAGCGGTTGATACATTCCTTGGCGTGATTCTTGGAATTAGTACATCCCAGTATAATAAAACTTCTGAAGATGCGACGAAATAGTTAAAGATGAGCGGGAGAGATGGGATGTCTTTCTCGCTCTAAATACATTTCCTCTTATTTTTTTTCAGTACGCAGGTGACAGTCTCCGTTGGTACTATCAAGACTAGAATGGAGGTAGTCAAAATGGAAAATAAAAAAGAAAAGAAACTGCTCACTGTGAAAGATTTGTGCACTTATTTAAGTATAGGAGAAACCAAAGCGAGAGAGTTGTTACATAACCCCGATAATGGTTTTACTATTCGAATAGGGAACCGATTATATGCTCACAGGGATAAAGTCGACGCCTGGTTATTGCGAAATATCTTTTAAAATGATATATTTGGGGTAAGTTCAATTTGGATTTTCCCCATTGCAGAAAGGAGTTTATATGGGAAAATCGATAAAAGGAAAAGAACTGGGTGTTGGCATCACTCAAAGACAAGACGGCTTATACCAAGCCAGATTCACAAATCGCTTTGGAAAAAGGGAAACTTTATATGATAAGAACCTAAACAATCTCAGAACCCAAATGCGAAAAGCTCAGACTGCTGATGACAACGGAGTAAATCTGGTAAAAAGTAACATGACATTAGACGAGTGGTATAAGGTTTGGATAACTACATGTAAAGGAAATTGTAGAAATACAACATTAAGCGCCTATGAGATAGCATATAAATCTATAAAAGAAGGGATAGGTCGTGAAAAAATACAGAAGTTAAATCCTGTGATGCTTCAAGCGGAATTGAACAAATTAAAAAGCAATCAGCAAAGAACGAGGGTCAAAGTAGTATTGAATGGGCTATTTGCCGAAGCGAAAAGAAACGGTCTGGTACCACAAAATTTTGCGAAAGACCTCATAACTAAAATCGGTAAAGAAGTATCGAAAGAGCGTCGAGTGCTAGGAATCGAAGAGACTAAATTGTTCCTTACATATGCTAAAGATCACAGATTCTACAATATATTCGTTGTGGCACTTGAGACCGGAATGCGAATCGGAGAGCTTAGAGGACTGTACTGGAGCGATATAGATTTTGAAAGACGAGCGCTACATGTGAGAAGAACAATGTGTCATATACATGGGGAGAACGGGTATTATTTCGAAGAGCACGAGCCAAAAACATTCAATGGAAAACGGTTAATTCCGCTTACAAATGCGTGTATTGATGCACTTATACATCAAAAGCTATTGAATGAAACTAGAATTAAAAAACGCAAATGTTGGGATTTTAAAGACCTGGTGTTTCCTACAAGCAGTGGTAAACCTTTTCAGGAGGTGGCAGCAATTGACGCAATAAATGAGATACTCAATAAAATGGAAGCTGATGGAATTCGTATAAAGAAATTCACTCCGCATGCGTTCAGACATACTTTCGCAACAAGGGCTATAGAGAATGGAATGAGCCCTAAAACGCTTCAAAAAATATTAGGTCACAGCTCATTGCAGATGACAATGGATTTGTACTGTCATGTCTCAGATGAGACTTTATTTGATGAGATGAAAAAGATGGAAAATCAAAATGGTGTAAAAGTGGTGTAGTAAAAAAAACTATAGTCTGAAAACCCTTGATTTTACTGGATTTCTAAAGTCAATCTTTAAGAAAAAGTTAATTTTATACATTTTACGCTGGAAAAGTAGAAAAGAGTAGTGGGGTTTGGTATAATTATAAAAACTGTTTTTACAGTAGAAAAAAAACAAGTGCTATAATGAAGATAGTATGAAAGCGATATGGGAGGAAAGGGACCACTGTTTGGAGCGTCTACACATAGCGCATACAGAATCAGATCCAAAGTGAAATTCTAAAAACAGCTTCACTTTCAGAACAGAAGACTGTCAGAGAAAATCTGATAGAATATAAATTTAAAGAAAAGGGAGAATATTGAGATGAAAAAATGGAAAAAATTATTGATTCCGGCAATGTGCGTTTTCATGCTGCAGACACCGGTAATCGCAAATGCGGAGGCTACAGGTAGCGGAAATGCTGTTTCTGTGATCACAGATCCGGTTGCTACACCTGCACCGGCTGTTAAGAATGGCATTTACACAGAAGGTGGCAAGAAATACCTTTATGTAAATGGTGTAAAGAAGAAAAACTGCTGGGATAAGACTAAGACATACTACTTCGGCAAAAATGGGGCCGCTTATGCAGCACCGAAGGTAGCTTGGTCCAAGAAAAATGTAAAAGTTTTCAAAATCGGCAAAAAGAAATATGGATTTGATAGAAACGGCTGTAAAGTAAAAACTGGTGTTTATGCGGACAAAAAGGGAACTCCTTATTACTTTAAAAAGGGTGTTCTCGTAGAGAAAAAGAGTGCACAGCTAAAGAAAGCAAGTAAATATAGGGCAAATGGTAAGACCTTACGCAAACTTATGGGTAAAAAGCCATCCAAGACAACCAGTTCTTCCAGCTGCTTAGCGGGTGTAAAGAAGGATCTTACTTTAACTTATGCTAATGTTTATGTACAGCTTGGAAAGAAAAAAAATGGCAGTGAGATCGTTATCGGCATTCAGGCACGTTAAGGCTTGAAATATTTTTCTTTTTGATGTGAATAAATTTAAAAACGCTGAATTGTTATAATAAGAATAAATGACAGGAGAAATTAGTATGAGAAAGTTTACAAAATCAATGGCAGTAATTTTATCCCTGAGTATGACTCTTACAATGGGAACCCCTGTATTTGCGGCTGCAGAGTCTTCAAACACTACAGTAAATGCAGAGCAGACAGTTACACCTACCCCTGCACCCCAGGTTAAGATTCCGAAAACTGGTTTCTATACCAAGAACGGAAAGACTTACTACAACAAAAAAGGCAAACTGGTAAAGAACAAATATGGCTACAAGATTGGTAAGAAATATTACCGCATCAACAAAAAAGGTGTTGTAACCAAACTTTCCACAGCAGAAGGTCTTGCCGGTGCCCGTCTTGATAAATGCGGCGGAAATTTAAAAAAAGCATTCCAGTGGAGCTCAAGAAAAATTAGATACTGGGGTAACGTTGGAACACCGAAAAAAGGTCAGAATGAAGTTGAATATTATGCAACTTACGGCTTCAAGAATGGAAGAGGCGATTGCTATGTTATGGCGGCAACTTTCTGTATGATGGCGAAGGCAAAGGGCTATAAGGTAAGATTTGTAAAAGGAACTGTACCGCAGAGAAATGGCAAAAATGGTGCACATGCATGGTGCGAGATCAAATCTGGCGGTACCTGGTATGTGTATGACCCGAACTTTGCATACTCTTTTAGAAATAATCCAAAGGCGCACAGCGGATATAAGTTTAAATATAGAACAAAAGGTACCTATCAGTACAATAAGAAAAGAACGAAAATTACTGTTTAAAAATTAAAAAGGCTAAAAAGTATGACGTAAGGAGAGAATCATGAAGAAAAAAATACTAATCGCATTATTAGCAGGAACAATGATAGCAGCAGCTCCGGTAAGCAGCTTTGCAGCAGAGGCAACAGACGCTGCCGAGGAGGTTCAGGAGTCCACATCAGAGGATAGTCGGGATACTACAGAAGCAGAGGAATCCAAAGAAGAAAAAGCCACAGACGATCAGAAGAAAGAAGAACTGAAAACAGTTGGTGAGAAAAAAGATGGCTGCATCACTTTTAAGATGAAAAATGCAACTTCTAAGAAAATTACCGGGCTTGCTATTAAGACTGCAAAGGATACCGAATTTCCAGAGAATATGATGGCAGCAGAGGATTCCTTTGAGTTAAAAGAGAAGAAAAAGGTATTTTACTCCAAGGCAGCAGAGGAGAATACAGAAGAAACAACAGATGCAGCCGCAGAAGACCAGGCACCTGCCTATGATCTTCATATTACATTTGAGGATGAGACAACGGCTGATGTTCATGGTGTAGCTCTTGAAGACCTTGGAACGCTTACAATCCGAGAGAAGGATGGAATTGTTTACGGTACCTACAAGACAAAGAGTACCAAAGAGAAAAAGAGCACCTATGATACAGAGAAAGCCATTGCAGATCAGGCAGCAGCGGATGCAGCTGCAGCAGAAGCAGCGTCCCAGCAGACTGAGAGTTATGACAGCAATGATTATTCCTACGACTATAGCGATGATTATTCTTATGATTATGATGACGGCGGTGACAGCGGTGATGACGGAGATGGTTGTCTGGATGATGGTCTTTTAAACTAAATGGAATTGTCTGTTTATGTGTTACTGTTCGCAGTAATGCTTATGCAGATATCACGAACTACATAGGATAAGGGCTCCTGCACTGTACAGAGCAAGAGCCCTTATCCAGTCTTAGGAGAAAAATATGTCGCTAGTATCTAATCTCTTTTTACTTTTTGTGGCAGCAAGTGTATTTGTCTATTACATTGTGCCGCATAAATTCCAGTGGATCGTCCTTCTTGTCTTCAGCTATATTTATTACATAGCAGGCGGTCCCCGTTATGTTGTCTTTATTCTTTTTTCCACCCTGGTTACCTGGCTGATGGCGCTTCTTATCGAAAAAACAGAAGAGAAGGGCGGTCATAAGAGTGCAAAAAGGCTTTTGATCCTTGGACTTGTGCTCAATTTCGGAATGCTGGGAATTGTAAAGTATACCAACTTTGCAGTGGAAAATATCAATGCATTGTTTCATCTGAATTTAAGAGGAATGGCACTTCTTCTTCCCCTTGGAATCTCTTTCTATACATTTCAGTCCTCAGGATATCTTCTTGATGTATATTGGAAGAGATGCAAGGCAGAGAAGCAGCCGTTCAAATATGCCCTGTTTGTGTCTTTCTTTCCGCAGATCCTCCAGGGCCCCATTGGAAGATACAGCCGTCTGGCAGACCAGCTGTATGCAGAGCATTCCTTTAAAGGGGAAAATATTACCAGAGGCTTTGAACGGATCCTCTGGGGATTCTCTAAGAAAATGATCCTGGCAGACTGGGCGGCCGTTTTTGCAGATGCGATCTTTGATGATCCAGCCCAATATAATGGAGTGGCCCTTCTGGGAGTCCTTTTTTATACCATACAGCTCTATGCGGATTTTTCCGGTGGAATGGACGTGGTGATCGGTATTTCACAGATGTTTGGCATTCAGCTGGATGAAAACTTCAAACGCCCGTTTTTTGCAGTTTCCATTACAGATTTCTGGCATCGCTGGCATATTACCCTTGGAACCTGGATGAAGGATTATGTATTTTATCCGGTTACTTTATCCGGCTGGATGGGGAAATTTGGCAAATGGGGTAAAAAGACATTTGGCAAAAAAATTGGCCGGACCCTTCCAATCTGCCTGGCGAATCTGATCGTATTCTTTGTAGTGGGAGTATGGCATGGCGCCGCATGGAAATACATTGTATACGGTATGTATAACGGTATTATCATTGCATTCAGCGGACTTATGGCAGAGAACTACCGCAGCTGGAAAAAGAAACTGCATATTTCAGGCAAAGAGACCTGGTATTATGTGTTTACTGTGATAAGAACCTTCATACTGGTTGTGATCAGCATGTATTTTGACCGCGCAGATAGTGTTGGACAGGCCTTTCATATGATGAAACAATCTGTTACACACTTTTCCCCGTCACAGCTGCTTCTGATTCCGGCAGGCAGACAGGGCACTGCCTTTACTCCCTATGCGCTTTGGATCATTGCAGTGGGATGCGTAATTTTGTTTATCATAGGCGTTCTTCAGGAACGGGGTATGAAGATACGGGAATCCCTTGGAAAGCTGCCCCTTCCTGTTACAGCTGCCATATATTTCTGCGTGCTGGTATCCATTGGCTTGTTTGGTTCCACAGCAGTAGCGAGAGGTTTTATCTATGCACAATTTTAAGAAGATCATAAAAACAATAATCGTGCTTGCCGTATGCATAGCACTTCTTGTGGGACTGGACACGGCACTTTATCCCTGTACGTTTATGCGAAATGATATCCATGCAGTGGTAAGCAATCAATATGACGATATTATTCTTGGAACTTCCCACGGAATGACAGACATTGATCCGGCGGTGATGGAAGAAATTACTGGAAGAACTGGCCACAATGTCTGTGTAGGCGGAGAATACGGAATTGACGCTTATTACATTGCCAGACTGATCGCAGAGAAACAAAAGCCCACCCGGATCATTTACGAGGTGGATCCCGGATATTTTGTTTCCGAAAAAGAAGAAGGAAATAATTATCTGCTGTTCTTCCATGAATTTCCTTTTTCCAGGGCGAAACTGGAATACTTCTGGAATTCCATTGCAAAATGTAATTTCCGTACGATCCTGTTCCCCTGGTATGAGTATTCCCTTAGTTATGAACTTGGAAAAGTGAAAGAAACTTTTTCCCGGAAATGGAATCAGGACTATGATATTTCCCATCTGAAAAGCGACACCCAGGAATACCACGAAAGCGGTCTGATCGAGCGCTATCCAGTGGACACCTCCAAGCTGAAAATGAAGGATCTGAAGCTTTTCGAGGAAGACCAGGTAAATCCGCAGAATATGGAATATCTTGGGAAATTAATTGCTTTTTGCAAGGAGAATGACATTGAATTTGTAGCTGTGACCACACCAATTCCTATTAATACCTTAAAAGCTTACAGTGATAATTACAATGCTGCATGGAAATATTTTGGAGAGTATTTTGACCAGCAGGAAGTTCCGTATCTGAACTTTAATACACAGTATTTCAAGGCATTTTCACATGATCTTAAGGATTACACAGATTATGATGGACATATGAATGGAAATGCTGCTTCTGAATATTCCAAAGTTCTGGCAAATATTCTGAAAGGAGAAGGCGTATGATTACAAATGTTTTAGAATATCTTGAAGCTTCCGCAGCAAAATATCCAGACAAAACGGCGTTTGCAGATCTTGACTCTGCATGTACCTTTGAGGAGCTTCGCCAGCGGGCAAGAAGACTTGGGACAGCTTTGGCGGAACATTTCCTGCCTGGAAATCCGGTACCAGTATTTATGGAAAAAAGTGTGGATACCATAGGGGTATTCATGGGGGCTGTCTATGCAGGCTGCTTTTATGTAATGCTTGACACAAAGCAGCCGGCAGCCAGAATACAGCAGATTCTGGAAATTCTTGACAGCGATGTGATCGTGACATCGCAGAAATATGAAAAGGATCTGGAAAAACTGGAGTTCAGGGGAAAAGTTTTATTCACAGAGGAACTGGATCAGGGCGCAGAGGATTCCTTTGTGCTGGACCGTATTCGCGCACAGGCTGTGGATACAGATCCCCTCTATGGAATTTTTACCTCTGGCTCTACGGGAGTTCCTAAGGGTGTTGTAGTAGGGCATCGTTCGGTTATTGATTTTATTGACTGCTTTATAGAGCTTTTTCATATTACCTCTGAAGATGTGATGGGAAATCAGGCTCCATGGGATTTTGATGTGTCTGTAAAAGACATTTATTCTGGCCTGAAAACAGGAGCAACGGTACAGATCATTCCGAAACAATATTTTTCCATTCCCAAAAATCTGCTTGATTTTCTGGTTGACAGAGAGGTTACCACCATTGTGTGGGCTGTTTCTGCCATGTGCATTATCAGTACCTTAAATGGTTTTACCTACAAGGTGCCGGATAAGATCAAAAAGGTACTGTTTTCCGGTGAAGTGATGCCAATTAAACATTTGAATATCTGGAGAAAGTATCTTCCGGACACCATGTTTGTAAATATCTATGGCCCTACAGAGATAACCTGCAATTGTACCTATTATGTAGTAGACAGAGAATTTCAGCCTGGCGATGTACTTCCAATGGGCAGGGCATTCCCCAATGAGAAGGTATTCCTTCTGGATGAGGAGGACCATCTGGTGACAGAAAAAGGTGTAAACGGAGAAATCTGCGTAGCGGGAAGTGCACTGGCCCTTGGCTATTACCGAAACCCGGAACAGACCAGAAAGGCATTTGTGCAGAATCCCTTGAATAACCGTTATCTGGAGCCAATTTACCGGACTGGAGATCTGGCGTTCTATAACGAAAGGGGAGAGCTGTGCTTTGCAACCCGAAAGGACTTCCAGATCAAACATATGGGACATAGAATTGAGCTTGGGGAGATCGAGACTGCAATGGATAAGATTCCTGAGATCCGCAGAAGCCTTTGCATTTACGATCAGCCAAAGAATAAGATCGTAGCCTTCTATGAAGGGGAAATCGACCGCAAAACCCTGTCACGTTCACTGGTAAAATATGTGCCAAATTTTATGGTTCCCAATGTGTTTGTCCAGGTGGAAACCATGCCGCTTACCAAGAACGGCAAGATTGACCGGAAAGAACTGACAGCCAGATACCAGGAGGGAAGATAAATGGCAGATTATCATTTTTTGCAGAAATTTGTAGAGGAGAAAAGTCCTACCCCTTCTTATGTCTTTGATCTGGATATTCTTTCTGGACATGTAGAAAAGATAAAGCAGCTTCTGAAGGGGAAAGCAAGAGTCTGCTATGCAATGAAGGCAAATCCTTTCCTTACCAGACCGATGCTTGACCATGTAGATCTTTTTGAGGTATGCTCTCCTGGAGAATTTCGCATCTGCGAACGCGTGGGTGTGCCTATGGAGAAGATCGTACTTTCAGGTGTATATAAAAACCCGGCAGATATTTCTTATGTACTGAAGACATATGGGGGGAAAGGTGTATACACAGTAGAGTCCTGGGAACATTTAAGACATCTGAACCAGAATGCAGAAGCGCTGGGAATGAAAATCCATGTGCTGATCCGTATGACCAGCGGAAATCAGTTTGGAATGGATGAAGAGGATATCAGAAAGATCATTTCCAGGAGGGAAGAATACAAAGGGCTTCATATTCTGGGCCTTCAGTTTTATTCTGGAACCCAGAAGAAAAATCTTTCCCAGATGGAGAAAGAGCTTCAGACTCTGGATGGATTTCTGGGAGAATTACACCGTGAGTATGGCTACCAGGCGGAAGAACTGGAATACGGACCAGGACTGTTTGTGCCCTATTTTTTGAAAGACAAAGAGGAAGATGCCACAGAACTTTTAGGAGCCTTTGGAGAACTTCTTGATAAACTTACTTTTGGTGGAAATGTGATCCTTGAAATGGGACGCTATCTTACCTATCTCTGTGGTTTTTATCTTACTTCAATTGTAGACAGGAAAGTAAATCATGGACAATCCTATGCAATCCTGGATGGGGGAATCAATCATCTCAATTATTATGGGCAGGCAATGGCTATGAAGCTTCCCCACTGTACCCAGACAGATCAGGCTGGAAAGCCACGGACCGAAGGTGAAGAGGAGCTGTGGAACCTGTGCGGATCCCTTTGTACTGTAAGTGATGTGATTGTAAAGCTTTTTCCATTGAAAAAACCTGAGATTAGTGATATGCTCATATTTGAACGGGTAGGTGCATATTCCGTAACTGAGGGAATTTATCTTTTCCTGAGCAGACCGATGCCAAGAATTTATTTCTGGCAGGAAGGGAAGCTTACATTGGTGCGGGATGCAGTACATACGGACGAAATAAATTCGGAAAGGGAGGAATCAAAAAATGGACAAATTGATTGAAATTCTTGAAGAAATTCAGCCAGACGCAGATTATGAAACCTGTGATACGTTGATTGATGATGGCATTCTGGATTCTTTTGCCATCCTGTCAATTGTAAGCGAGCTTCAGGATGAATTTGACATTACCATTACCCCTGCTGACATTGTTCCAGAGAACTTTAACTCCGCAGCAGCACTCTGGGAAATGGTTTGCCGTCTGAAAGGCTGATTGCAATCATGTGATACATAAGGGAGAGCGAGTATGCGAAAGATAAGAAAAATTCTTGCCATTGCAGCGATATCTGCAATGACGATTTGCACAGTGCCTGTTCAGGCAGAAAACGGGGGGGCGGTTTCTGATACAGTTCAGACCCAGCCCACAGTGGCCGTAAAGAAAAGCGGTCTTATAAAAGAAGGTACCAAATACGTTTACTACGATAAGAAAGGCAATAAGCTGAAAAGTAAATGGAAAACCATTGGAAAAAACCGCTATTATTTTAAAGCAGATGGAACAGCTGCTGTTGGTGGAACCAAAATTGGAAAGTACATATATGTTTTTGACCTGCAGGGAAGACTGATCAAGCCATCCAAATCCAAGATTGTTACTGTAGGCAAAACATCATACTATGTAAACAAAAAAGGACAGGCAACAAAGGGATTTTTCAAAATCGGCAAAAAACTTTACAGAGGAGACGCAAAAGGTCGTCTTACCAAAAACAAAACGGTTGCGAACATTACCTTTAACAGCAAAGGATATGCCAAGAATGATTTAAATGCCAAATTAAAGAGGAAGCTTATGACTACAATTTCCAGAATTACAACTCCTGGAATGAGCAAGTCACGGAAACTGTATGCATGCTGGCGTTATCTTACCAGTGGGGGACATTTCTATTATTCAACTTACTGGCCGGATTTTAACAAGAAAGGCTGGCAGCGCGAGGTGGCATACCGCATGCTGACAACAGGTGGTGGAGACTGCTATGGATTTGCCTGCACATTTGCGGCAATGGCCTATGAAATCGGATATAATCCTTATGTGGTTCTTGGAAGAGTATCTGGCACAAGAGATGGTGCCGCAGATGGACTTACAAGTCATGGCTGGGTTATGATCAATGGGGCTTACTATGATCCGGAAGCCCAGTTCGCAGGCTGGTATCGCGGTGTGTATGGAAGCGGAAGCTATGATATCAGACATACAGTCAGCCGCCGTGTAAGATATGCTTCATAATCAGACATCTTAGGGCAGACGTATTTAGTGGGAAAGAGGCGGATAAATAGTTTCTTTTCCACTTTTTACGTTTGGATTGAAAGAGAAAGAAAAATGGAAAAGAGAAAAGTACAAAAGTGGAAAATTTGGTTTGTGCGTGTTATGATCCTGTGTGGGATCCTTTTTCTCACGCCACAGGTAAATGTACAGGCAGCGGCGAAAAAGAGCTGGACTGTGAAGGTGAATAAACAGTATCAGGCCAAGCTTCTCAAAAAAGGCAGCCAGTGGTATCTTCAGTCTGCAGATGTGCAGATGAAGGAATTAAAAGCTACAGAGCGGGTCGCCTATCTGTCTATTTCATCAAAGAGTGGATTAAAAAGCGGATACTATTATTTCTACTCCAATGGAAAGCTGGATAAACGCAAAAAATTTCATACTCTGGATACCAGGATCGGAACTGTAACTTTCCATGGGACTTACTACTTTGGGGAGACTTCCGGACGCCTGAAACAGAAGGCTGGTGTATACACCATCAGCGGTAAAAAATATGGTCTTGACAAATGGGGCAAGATGATGACAGACCGTTGGTATAAGGGCTGCTATTTCCTGAGCAATGGAACCATGGCAAAAAGCATGCAGATTTCTGAGACTCTGTATGTGGACGGGGATGGCAAAAAATGTACCAAAGAAGAGGTAAATCTGGGAAGCCTGAAAAGAAAGATCCAGAATGCAATTAAAGGATATAGCGGAAGCTGGTCTGTCTATGTGAAGGATTTAAAGACCGGTGATGTGATCTCTATCAACGAGACAAGCATGTATCCAGCCAGCGTGATCAAGCTCTTTGTTATGGAGGCAACTTATGCAAGTGCTGCAGAGAAGCGGACCAGTCTGAACAGCAGTACCAAGAGCCTTCTTCGCAGCATGATCACAGTTAGTGATAACGAGAGTTATAATGCACTTGTGAGAAAAGTTGGAAAAGGCAGCTTTGCATCTGGCTGCAGGTATATCAACAAATACCTGAAAAAGAATGGCTATACAGGAACAGCAGTACACCACACCCTCCATCCATCCAGCAGCAGCTACCAGAGTGATGGGGGCGGAAGCAACAGAAGCTCTGCCAAGGATATTGGCAAACTTCTGGAAAAGATTTATAACAACACTGCCGTATCCAAAACCTATTCCAAACAGATGCTGAATCTGATGCTGAAGCAGGAGTGCCGTTGGAAGATCCCGGCAGGTCTGCCATCAGGAGTAAAGAGTGCCAATAAGACTGGTGAGACAGATTCCTATCAGCATGATGCGGCGATTATTTTCGGAAAGAAGACAGACTACGTGATCGTCGTATTTTCAAGAGTGGGAGAGTATTCCGGAATCAACGGAATTAAGAAGATCTCCCGTATGGTGTATGATTATCTGAACTAAGGATCAGGATAAAACACGCTTTGCGAGTTTGCCTTGTAATTGCGGCAGCAGTTAAGGTTTTGTGCAGGCACGAGTTTGGCTTACTGCTCACGTAAATAAAAAGAGAAGAAACATTTTTTATAAGTATCCTTGTTTATTGACAGGATATTGCTTAAAATGTTTCTTCTCTTTTTTATGCTCTGTGAATTTATTTTTCCAGGAAAGAAGTGAAGCTCATATGCTTGTCCATCCAGTCCCCGGCGATTCCAACACCTTTTCCCATGGTGAAGGCGGCTACTATAGTACCGATCCCAAGGCCTTTGATATGGCCAAGACCGAAGCCTGTGAGGGCTGCTGTGACGATCAGACAGATCACATCGAAACTGATCTTGATCTTAGGATATGCCACAGAAGTGATCTGGGACAATTCTCTAGGGAAAAGATCTGTAGGGACGATTGGCATTTTGCAGCGGTTAGAGATGGCGATTCCAATGCAGAGCAGAATGTAGCTTGCGATAAAGTAAAAAACACGCCAGCCCAGTGCGGTAGGAAGAACGTTGATCCACAGCTCATGTACATCCAGCAGTTCTCCAAAAACAAATCCGACCACAAAGCTGAACAGATACTGTGTGACGAATCTTTTTCGTAGGATCATCAGGGTGAGCACCAGAAGTCCCTGGAATATGTAGGTCCAGGTTCCCAGGCTGACCTTGGGAAATACGCAGGAAAATGCGTAAGGAACGCTGGAAATGGCGGATATTCCTGTGCCGGAATAAAGCATCAGGACAACGCCGAAGCTGTTGATGGTAACAGCAAGAAGAAGGGCAAGCTCCCCGCGCAATACAGGGAGAGATTTTGACGTAGTTTTCGTATTCAAGTTGAATGCCTCCTGTAGTGTAAGTGATGAATGCAAAAGGGATAAAAAGCCAGAGCTTCTGTATGCTTCTGGCTTTTTCGTTCCTGCAAACGATAACTATTATACTACGGAAATGAAAAATTACGCAAGTATTTTTGGCTGCGCATTCCTTGGAGGACTGCTTGGAAAAGTCCTTCTGAAAAAACACTTCAAAAAGGCAGGTATTGCCTGATAGGGCCTGGAATTTCGGCAGGCAGTTATGGGAAAAATCATGTGAAGCTGGATCCGGCTTTTTCTCTGTGTGTTTCCCTTTGTCTTGCTTTTTATGGAAAGACGGGCAAAAGAAGCGGTGAAATATTTTGGATTCTACCTGATCTGTATGGTTCTGGAGTATTTGTCCCTGCAGCTAACAGGAAATTTATCTTTTCTTCTGCTTGCGGTCAGCTCCATTATGACCAAGTTTGCTCCTGGAATTATGATGGCGGCATTTTTCCTTGGAACCACCACCATCAGCGAGTTTGTGGCGGCTATGGAGAAAATGCATGTTTCTGAAAAGATCGTAATCCCTATGTCTGTTATTTTCCGCTTTTTTCCAACTATCTCCGAGGAATACCATGGAATTTCCGATGCCATGGAGATGCGGAAGATTTCCTTCACAGGAAAAAAGCCTGGGGCAGTAGTTGAATATCGTCTGGTGCCGCTGATGATCTCCATTGTAAAAATCGGGGACGAACTTTCCCAGGCGGCGCTTACCAGAGGACTTGGCGCTCCTGTGAAACGGACCAATATCTGTAAGATCGGCTTTATGCTGCACCAATGTGATCGAAATTGAAGATGGCGAAATAAAACAGGTAAGTATGAATTAAAATGAAAAATATTATCATATAATTTCCTTGCAATCCAACCATGGTTAGTGTATACTAATCAACAGAGTTAGGAATAGCTAACCTAACGGTGTAAATCATTTGGACTCCTTATTATGGCAGAAAGACCGCTGGCATAATGCAACGCGGATTGTGACGCGGATTTTCCACAAAAGCAGTTCGCGAAGGAGTTCCTTTGAAAAACGAAAGGAGTATACATACCATGGATTACTTAGAAATTGAGAAAGTCATTGGAAGAGAGATTATGGATTCCAGAGGAAATCCGACAGTAGAGGCAGAGGTTTATCTGGTAGATGGAACCATCGGCAGAGGAGCTGCGCCAAGCGGTGCTTCTACAGGCGAATTTGAGGCTCTGGAGCTTAGAGATAATGATAAGAGCAGATACCTTGGAAAAGGCGTTACAAAGGCTGTAGAGAACATTAACACATCTATCAACGATGTGATCGCTGGAATGGATGCGTCTGACATCTACGCAATCGACAAAGCCATGATCAAAGCAGACGGAACCAAGGACAAATCAAACTTTGGTGCAAATGCCATCCTGGCTGTTTCCATCGCATGCTGCCGTGCAGCTGCAACATCCCTTGACATTCCGCTGTACCGTTTCCTTGGCGGCATTTCCGGAAACCGTATGCCAGTGCCGATGATGAACATTGTAAACGGCGGCTGCCATGCACTTTCCTCAGGACTTGACGTGCAGGAGTTCATGATCATGCCGGTTGGGGCACCAAGCTTCAAAGAGTGCTTAAGATGGTGCGCAGAAGTTTTCCATGCTCTTGCAGCAATCCTGAAATCAAGAGGCCTTGCAACATCTGTTGGAGATGAGGGCGGTTTCGCACCAGCGCTGAAGTCCGACGAGGAAGCAATCGAGACCATTCTTGAGGCTGTTAAGAACGCAGGCTACGAGCCAGGAAAAGACTTCATGATCGCTATGGACGCAGCTTCCTCTGAGTGGAAGACTGGCAAACTTGGCGAGTACAAGCTTCCAAAGGCTGGCACTGTTTATACTTCAGATGAGCTGATCGACCACTGGAAAAAGCTGGTTGACAAGTACCCGATCATTTCCATCGAAGATGCTCTTGATGAGGAAGACTGGGAAGGCTGGAAGAAACTTACCAAAGAACTTGGGGATAAAGTACAGCTGGTAGGTGATGACCTGTTTGTAACCAATACAGAGAGACTTTCCAAGGGTATTTCTCTTGGCTGCGGTAACTCCATCCTGATCAAACTGAATCAGATCGGTTCTGTTTCCGAGACTCTTGAGGCGATCAAGATGGCCCACAAGGCTGGCTATACTGCAATTTCTTCCCATCGTTCCGGTGAGACAGAGGATACCACAATTGCAGACCTTGCAGTAGCATTAAATACCTGCCAGATCAAGACCGGTGCTCCGTCCAGAACAGAGCGTGTAGCGAAATACAACCAGCTGCTCCGCATTGAGGAAGAGCTTGGCGAGGCTGCTGTATATCCGGGAATGGGCGCATTTAATGTAAAACGCTAAGCAATCTTGATCCCGCATACTCAATGATTTCATAAATGTAATTTACCTTATACCCCCTTAAGTAGTGTTACAAAAATCCCCCTGTCAGGAAAGCGTGGTTCCTCGACAGGGGGATTTTTTATAAAGATTTCATTATTAAGTTACTGCTCTTGGGGAACTTTCCATAAAGGGCAATACAGTCCTGAACAGCAGCCGTATTTTATTCCATCTTACAGGAATACATATTTCAAAACAAAGATAACAGCCAGTGCATACATAAGTGCGCTGATCTTCTTGTCCTTTGCTTTTCCAGTACAAACGTTGATCACAACATAGGAGATAACGCCAAGTGCGATACCTTCGGAAATGCTGTACAGGAACGGCATTGCGATAATCGTAATAAATGCCGGGATTGCTTCTGTAAGGTCGTCAAAGTCGATCTTGGTAACAGAAGTCAGCATAAGGAATCCAACCACGATCAAAGCCGGAGCTGTTGCAAAGGATGGAATAGCCAGGAAGATCGGGGAAAGGAACAGGGAAAGTGCGAACAAAATAGCGGAAACCAGGGAAGTAAGACCGGTACGTCCGCCTTCTGCAACACCGGAAGCACTCTCAACGAATGTGGTAACAGTAGAAGTACCGCACATAGCACCTACAGTAGTACCAACAGCGTCAGAAAGAAGTGCGCCTTTGATCTTCGGAAGCTTGCCGTCCTTATCCAGCATGTCCGCCTTGGAAGCAACACCGATGAGAGTTCCAAGAGTATCAAACATATCTACGAACAGGAACGCAAACATGATGACGATAAAGTCAAGTGAGAAGACTCCTGCGAAATCCATCTTCATAAAGGTAGGAGCCATGCTCGGTACGGAAATTCCGTTGGAGAAATCCGGGAGAAGACTGTAGAAGCCTGCGTCCAGATTTGGAACGTAAAGTCCCACAAGCTGACAGATGATTCCAAGTGCCCATGTGATCAGAATGCCCCAAAGGATACCGCCTTTTACATTCTTAACCAGAAGGATACCGGTAACCAGAACGCCGATCAGAGCCAGAAGAACGGTAATTCCCATGTAATGAAAGGAGCCGTCGGATACAGAGCCCTTAAAGGAGAACATGCTTACCAGAGTGGAATCGTTGTTTACCACGATCTTTGCATTCTGCAGACCGATGAACGCGATAAAAAGACCGATTCCAACAGAAACTGCATGTTTCAAAGTCATAGGAATGGAGTTGAAGATGGCTTCACGTACATTGGTAAGGGAAAGCAGGATAAAAATAATACCTTCCACAAATACAGCAACCAGAGCCTGCTGCCAGGAATACCCCATGCCAAGGACTACGGTGTATGCAAAATATGCATTCAGTCCCATTCCAGGTGCAAGGACAAATGGGTAGTTGGATAACAGTGCCATCAGGCAGGTTGCGATGAAGGATGAAAGGGCAGTAGCAGTAAAGACTGCACCGCGGTCCATTCCGGCAGCGGAAAGGATGTTCGGGTTGACGGCCAGAATGTAAGCCATGGTCATAAATGTGGTAATACCAGCCATGACTTCCGTCTTCACGTCAGTGTGGTTTTCCTTCAGATGAAATAGTTTTTCAAGGTTCATAAATGTACCCCCTTTTTTTGCGGCACGTTAAATGCCGTTTTTTTATATTTTACAGGAATGCACCTGTGCTGTTCACGCTATACCCGCAACAGGGATTTCTGTAAATTTCAGGTTGTATTTCCCATTTCATGGTACATGGAGGAAACTGGCCCGCCTGCTCCATGGTAATTTAGGAATTTTTTACATTTTCGTATGCTTGTTAATGTATTTCGCTTTGTACTTAGAATATACAATAGTCTGATCTTTATACAGTCCGTAATATCCGGAAGCAGCATAGCTGATGGAAACGGCGATCAGATAGAAGGATACGCCTTTAAATCCAAACATCTCAAATGCGATCAGGATAGATGTGATCGGACAGTTGGTTACACCGCAGAAAACAGCCGCCATTCCGCAGGCTGCACAAAGAGATGGGGAAAGTCCTATAAGCTGTCCCACCATGCATCCAAAGGTAGCACCTACGCAGAAGGACGGTACGATCTCACCGCCGCGGAAGCCTGCCCGCATGGTAAGTGCGGTAAGGATCATTTTCCAGAAGAAAGCCAGGTAATCTGTTTCTCCTGTCTCCACAGCCTTCTCGATCAGCTCGGCTCCGGCACCCATATAGTCGTAGGTTCCGAGGATCAGTGTGATAAAAATGACCAGTGCAGCACCAGCCACCACCCGGATATATTTATTTGGGAAAAACCGGCTGTATAATCTTGCGGTTTCATTTAAAATAATACAGAACACAATACTGATCACCGCGCATCCAAGTGCCACTACACCCATTTTCAGCCCCGTTTCCAGAGAAAGGGCAGGAATATTTACCACATGGAATGCTTCTGGGGTAATGCCCATACCGGCTGCAAACCGGGATGCGATCAGGGATGCAATCATACAAGGCATCAGGGCTGTATAGTACATAACCCCTACGCTTACAACCTCCATGGAAAAAACGGCCGCAGCCATAGGTGTTCCGAAAAGTGCCGAGAATGCCGCGCTCATACCGCACATAACGATCACATGACGATCCTCTTCATCAAGATGGATCCATCTTCCAAGGAGATTGGCAATGCTTCCACCAAGCTGGATGGCAGCACCCTCACGTCCGGCAGAACCTCCGGTAAGATGAGTCAGTGCAGTGGAAATAAAAATCAGCGGGCCTGACCGCCATGGCACGTCATCCCTGGAGCGGACTGTAGAAAGCACCTGGTTGGTGCCGCCGTCATCTTTTCCGAATTTCTCATACAAAAATACGATACAAAGTCCGGATAACGGCAATAAGAAAAACATCCATGGATTGGTCTTGCGGTAACCGGTGACAGCCTTTAATACAAAAGAAAACAACGTGCTGAAGGCACCTGCAATACAGCCCACCACCACAGCGAAAAGCAGCCATTTAAACAGATTTCCCATGTCACGTCTGATAGCCCCGGAATAATAATGCAGTTTATTTTCCGAAGCCTGCCGATTGTCTTTTTCCATAATTCACTTTCGTCCCCTCGTATGTAGTTGCAGCGTAACTGTGAACGATGTTCACCAAAAACACTTCGCGGAATATTGTTTCCTGAATAGTTTTGCTATAACTTACTCTATTTCGCTGCGTGAAATATTTGTTTGATTTACTATAAAATTTCTTTTATAAACGTCAAATTTTGTGTATTTTCATTATACTATATGTGTTCGGAAAAAGCGACAAAAATTTTTGGGAATTATAAAAATTGTCTATAATTTTAAGGCAGATTTGAAAACGAAAACATAATTTATTATAAGCATCTTCTTATTGGGGAAAATAATGGAAAAATCTTTTTATACTGGAAAAGGAATTGGCGTGTGCATCATGGATACCGGGATTTATGAGCATATAGATTTTGTTGGCAGAATCTGGGCGTTTTATGATTTCCTCGCTTTTAAACGGCGGCCCTATGATGACAATGGGCATGGCACCCATGTAGCTGGTCTGGTGGCAGGAGACGGCACTGCATCTATGGGAAAATACAGGGGTGCGGCGCCTGGCTGTGGGATCATTGCCCTGAAGGTGCTGGATCGTTATGGAAATGGCAGCCAGGAGGATGTGCTGCGGGCCTTTCGGTGGATCCGGGAATACCGGCAGCAGTACAGGATCCGGGTGGTGAATATTTCCGTAGGCACCACCTGTAATTCCAAAAAGGATCATACAGGGCTTTTGAAAAGCGTGGAACAACTGTGGGATGAGGGAATGGTGATCGTCACCGCCGCCGGAAACCTGGGGCCAAAACCTGGCAGCATTACGGCTCCCGGCAGCAGCAAAAAGGTAATTACTGTTGGCTCCAGTGATCTGCTTGAGGGGCGCGGGGCCATTTCCGGCAGAGGCCCCACTGAGGAATGCGTGTGCAAGCCGGATATTGTGGCTCCTGGAAACAAGATCATGTCCTGCGTGCCAGGCAAGCCTTTTTCCTATGGGGTAAAAAGCGGTACCTCCATGTCCACTCCTCTGGTAACCGGTGCCATTGCCTGTGCCCTGGAAAAAGATCCTGCACTGACTAATACAGATATCAAAACTATGCTGATGAATAGTGCAGATGATATGGGGCTGCCGAGAAATTTGCAGGGGTGGGGCCGTTTCAACCGCCGGAAATTCCTGAAAATGTGATTTCGGCCCTGAATTTGATAACTTTGATAAGAAATTATCACTTTACAGTACAAAAGCACTTGACGCCGCTGTTTTAATTGAGTAAAATGAACAGCAAGAGTTTCAAACAACGAGGAGGAAATATCTATGGAAAACAGACGTGTTTCAATGAACCGCCACACGAACCTGCTTCAGTTAGAGGAGCATATGTACCCACTTGTGGACGTTACAACTCCCAATGTATTCCGAAATCTTTTTCCATATTCAGAAGTACCGAAGATTGCATTTAACGACAGGGTCGTTCCACATCATATGCCAGATGATATCTGGATCACTGATACTACATTCCGTGATGGCCAGCAGTCAAGAGCTCCGTACAGTACTGAGCAGATTGTAAGGATTTACGATTACCTTCATAAGCTGGGCGGGCCGGAGGGAAGGATTCGTGCTTCTGAATTTTTCCTTTACAGCAAAAAAGACCGTGATGCAGTTGAGAAATGTATGGAGAGAGGATACGAGTTCCCGGAGGTTACCAGCTGGATCCGCGCCAATAAGAAGGATTTCCAGCTTGTCCGCGATATGGGTATGAGAGAGACCGGTATTCTGGTAAGCTGCTCCGATTATCATATTTTCTATAAGATGAAAATGACACGTAAACAGGCTATGGAGCATTACCTGAGCATTGTCAAAGAGTGCCTGGAGATCGGCGTTTCTGTCCGCTGTCATCTGGAGGACATTACAAGAGCCGACATTTACGGCTATGTAATCCCGTTCTGCCTGGAACTGATGAAGCTTCGCCAGCAGTACGGTATTCCGGTTAAGGTCCGCTGCTGCGATACCATGGGCTATGGTGTCAACTACCCTGGTGCCGTGATCCCGCGTTCTGTGCCTGGTATTATTTATGGTATTATGGTCCATGCAGGAGTTCCATCTGAGCTGATCGAGTGGCATGGTCACAACGACTTCTACAAGGCCGTCAGCAACTCTACAACAGCATGGCTATATGGCGCATGTGGTGTCAATACCTCTTTGTTTGGTATTGGAGAGCGTACTGGTAATACTCCGCTTGAGGCTATGGTATTTGAGTATGCACAGCTTCGGGGAAATCTTGGCGGTATGGACACTACGGTTATTACAGAACTGGCTGAGTATTATGAGAAAGAGATCGGCTACCATATTCCGGAGAGAACTCCTTTCGTTGGAAAGAACTTCAACGTAACAAGAGCCGGGATCCACGCCGATGGACTCCTGAAAAATGAGGAGATCTACAATGTATTTGATACTGAAAAATTCCTGAACCGCCCGGTCGAGGTGGCTGTTTCCAATACCTCCGGAGCTGCCGGAATCGCACACTGGATTGACAGCCATTACCGTCTGAAGGGTGACCAGAAGGTAGATAAGAACAGCGAGCTTGTAAAGATGATCAAGTCCTGGGTTGACCAGCAGTATGAGGAAGGACGTGTTACGGTTCTTTGCGATGCAGAGCTGGAGACCGTTGTATCTGAGACCTGCCAGAGACTTGGGATTACATTAAAATGAGAACACCAGGATTGTGGGAGCAGCGTGGCTGCGGTACAATCCGTAGTGTTCGGAGTATAACTACAAATAATTTTATACTAGGAGGAAATAATGGGTAAAATTCAAATGCAGACCCCTCTTGTAGAGATGGACGGGGACGAGATGACCAGAATTCTGTGGCAGATGATTAAGGATGAGCTTCTTCTTCCTTTTGTAGATCTGAAAACAGAATACTATGACCTTGGACTGGAATACAGAAACGAGACAGATGATCAGGTAACCATAGATGCAGCAGAAGCCACAAAAAAATACGGCGTTGCTGTTAAGTGTGCCACTATTACCCCGAACAAAGCCAGAATGTCCGAGTATAATCTGAAGAAAATGTATAAGAGCCCTAATGGAACCATCCGTGCCATCCTGGACGGAACTGTTTTCCGCGCTCCGATCGTGGTAAAAGGAATTGAGCCATGCGTGAAGAACTGGAAGAAACCGATCACCATTGCACGTCATGCTTATGGCGATGTATACAAGAATGCTGAAATGTACATTGACAAACCAGGCGATGCCCTGCTGGTATTTAAAGGGGATGACGGAGAAGAGCGGACTGAACTGATTCATCATTTTGACACTCCTGGTGTGATCCAGGGCGTTCATAACCTGGACAAATCCATTACAAGCTTCGCAAGATGCTGCTTTAATTATGCATTGGACATCAGGCAGGATCTGTGGTTTGGCGGCAAGGATACCATTTCCAAAACTTACGATGGTAAATTTAAAGAAATTTTCCACAATATTTATGAGGCTGAGTTCAAAGAGAAATTTGAGGCAGCAGGCATTACCTTCTTCTACAGTCTGATTGATGACGTAGTAGCCCGTGTAATGAAAGCAGAAGGCGGATTTATCTGGGGCTGCAAGAATTATGACGGTGATGTGATGAGCGATATGATCTCCTCCGCATTTGGGTCACTGGCTATGATGACTTCTGTTCTGGTTTCACCAGATGGATATTATGAGTACGAGGCTGCTCATGGGACAGTACAGAGACATTATTATCGTCATCTGAAAGGAGAGGAGACCTCTACCAACTCTGTAGCGACCATCTTTGCATGGACAGGCGCACTTCGTAAACGCGGCGAGTTAGATAAGAATCAGGAGCTTGTAGAGTTTGCAGATAAGCTGGAGAAAGCAACTCTTTCCACGATCGAAGGCGGACAGATGACCAAAGACCTGGCGCTGATCACGTCCTTAAAGGATGTGAAAGTCCTTAACAGCCGTGGGTTTATTCTGGCGATCAGAGAGAAGCTTGAGACAATGTAATGAGATAAACAACTTTGAAAAGTAGTTTGAGACAAAATGTTAATATTGTTATAAAAAACAGGAACGGTTTCGGGTATCTATTCGAAATTCGTTCCTGCTTTTATACCTGCACACTCGAATCCACATCCTACGCGATTGGTATAGTTATTTATGAAACGATGTACTAGTTTGTGCCGGTGCGTGGCCCTGTGGTGGCTGTTTCGTTTCGTAAATACAAATTATGGAGGAGGATAAGAATTGCAGGATATCACTGGCAAGAGTTTATAGCTTAATGCTATGCCAGCTCCTCCCACTTCTCATAAAGCCCTTCCAGTTCCTCTGCAATTGCAGCCTTCTCCCGGCTGAGCTTGGTGCATTCTGCCACATTCGTACAAACATCCGGCAGAACCATAGTGTTGTCGATTTCTTTATCCCTTGCTTCCAGCTCCTCGATCCGGGCTTCCACTTTCTTTAATTCATTTTCCCGTTTGCGCTTCAGTGCCTGTTTCTCTTTCTGCTGCTGCCAGGTAAGCTTGGTTTCTGAAACAGTTTCCTTTGCTTCCAGAGAAGCAGATTCCTGAATTGGAGCGTAAATCTGCGTCATTTCATCTTTCTTTTCCAGATAGTAATCATAATCCCCGATATAGTTAACAATAGCCTGATTCGTCAGATCCATAATACGGGTGGCAGTCTGGTTAATAAAATAACGGTCATGGGAAACGTAGAGTACGGTTCCGGTATAACTGTTCAGCGCCTCTTCCAGAATCTCTTTGGAAGCAATATCCAGATGGTTGGTAGGCTCATCCAGGATCAGGAAGTTGGCTTCTGAAAGCATCAGCTTTGCCAAGGAAACACGGCCTCGCTCACCACCGGAGAGAGCGGAAATCAGCTTGAATACATCATCTCCTGTGAAAAGGAAAGCAGCCAGCATATTGCGGATCTCTGTTTCCGTGAGAGTTGGATAAGTGTCGGAAATTTCCTGGAAAATGGTTTTCTCCATATGCAGAACATGGTGTTCCTGGTCATAGTATCCAATCTGCACTTTGGAACCAAGGGCAAAGCGTCCTGCGTCAGCTTCCACGATTCCGTTGAGAATCTTCAGAATGGTGGTTTTGCCAGTACCGTTATTGCCGATCAGGGCTACACGCTCACCACGCTTGATCTCAAAATTAATATCTGTAAATAAGGTCTGTCCAGGGAAAGCCTTGGAAAGCCCCTCTACCGTAAGCACGTCATTTCCACTGATAAAACGGGGCTCCAGGGAGATGCGCATCTGGTTATCAATTTCGATCGGCTTCTCAATACGCTGGATCTTGTCCAGCATTTTTACACGGCTTTCCGCGCGCTTAATGGATTTCTCACGGTTAAAAGAGCGGAGCTTAGTGATAACAGCCTCCTGGTGTTTAATCTCTCTTTGCTGGTTCAGGTATGCCTTGTACTGGGCGTCACGCAGCTGCGCCTTCTTAAGAGCATAAGCAGAATAATTTCCCTCGTACATTCGCATCTGGGCTGCCTCGATCTCCACGATCTTGGTGACAACTTTATCCAGAAAATAACGGTCATGGGAGACGATAAATACAGCACCCGGGTAGTTGAGAAGATAGGTCTCAAGCCAGGCAATGCTCTCCATATCCAGGTGGTTGGTTGGCTCATCCAGAAGCAGGATATCCGGCTTGGAGATCAGAAGCTTACCAAGGGCAACCCGTGTCTTCTGACCACCGGAAAGGTTTTCAATCTGTTTGTTGTAGTCTTCCTCTTCAAATCCAAGACCCTTTAAAACACCTACAATCTCACTTTTGTAAGCGTAGCCGTTCTCAAGCTCAAACTGATGGGTAAGACGGGTGTAGCTGTTCATCAGGCTTTCCAGCTTTTCACCAGCTACATATTTCATTTCCTGTTCCAGAGAACGGATCTTATCCTCCATGTCCAGAATGTACTGCTTAGTGGTCATCAGTTCCTCATAAATAGTGTGATGCCCATGAATGTCCTGGTACTGTGCCAGATAACCGATCTTCTTATCTTTGGCAATAACTACCTGTCCGGAATCGGCGGAAATCTCCTGCATAATAATACGAAGGAGAGTAGTTTTTCCTGCGCCGTTATTGCCAATCAGGGCGGCCTTTTCCCGTTCTTCTATGTGAAAGGAAGCATCCTGCAGGATTACTTTTTCCCCAAAAGATTTGCAGATGCTCTGACATGATAAAATCATAATTTCCTCCTTAAAAAGCCAGTTTCGTAAATACAAAATCTGTCATATATAAAAGCCTGTTGCTTTAGGCAATGGCTTGTCCAGAAGAATATTATACTTGAAAAACAGATTTTTTGAAAGAATAATTGTCAAATAACAAAAAAAATGTAAAAATTTGTAAGTATGCACAAGCAATCCCATGAAAGCTCTGAAAAATATAGTATTTCTGTATTTTCTGCTTATTGCAAATTTACCGCTGCTTATCATAAAATATCGTATTTTTGTGTTAGTCTGAATGTCAGGAAAAAAGAAGCCAGAGAGAGAATCTGATTGGAGGGAAGGACAGTTTAGAATAAGCATAACGAGTCGGAGGTCACGGATCGCAAAGAGGCTTCTGTTTTTTTGTTTTTAGGCGTTAAAGCATTTTATTTTTCTTGTGTATAGTGGAGTATTAGCGTATAATAGAAATAGTTTTTTTCGCATATGTTTAAAAGCTATAATAAGAAAACTGGCAAAAAAGATGAAAGTCTGCGACGCAAAGCTACAGGGCCTGTAAAATGGCAGCCAGTTGCATGAACTGATGTGCACTGTCTGTGAGACGGTGTTTTTTTCGGCGTTACTTCATAGACGTAACAATACTCACGATATACGTACTCCTATGAATGCAATCATTGGTATGACATCATTAATCCGATATGATGCCTGTTATGAATGGCCATGAGGCAACAAAGGCAATCCGCAGAAGTTCCCATGAACTGGCAGGGAATCAGATATGAAAAAAACGAAAAGGATAGTTAGGATAGACAGAAAATGAAAGGAAAAAGAGTGATTGCAGGCATTCTGCTTGCGGGAATTTTAGCAGTTACCCTGGCAGGGTGTAAAAACACAGATAACACGAAAGAAGAAACAGAAAAGCCCGTCATTACCCTCGGCAGCGACAGCTATCCACCATACAATTATCTGAATGAGGATGGTGTACCGACGGGCATAGATGTAGAACTGGCTACAGAAGCTTTCAAAAGAATGGGATATCAGGTGGAGGTTGTCCAGATCAACTGGGAGAAGAAAAAAGAACTGGTGGAGAGCGGAGAGATTGACTGTATCATGGGGTGTTTTTCCATGGAAGGACGTCTTGACGATTACCGCTGGGCAGGACCGTACATAGCAAGCCGCCAGGTGGTCGCTGTAAATGAGAATAGTGACATCTATAAACTGAGCGATCTGGAGGGAAAAAACCTGGCTGTCCAGTCCACAACCAAACCGGAAGGTATTTTTCTGAACCGGACAGATGATAGAATCCCCAAACTGGCAAATCTGATCAGTCTCGGACACCGGGAGTTGATTTATACGTTTCTGGGGAAAGGATATGTAGATGCAGTTGCTGCACATGAGGAATCTATCGTCCAGTATATGAAGGATTATGATGCAAGCTTCCGTATCCTGGAAGAGCCTCTGATGATCACCGGAATAGGTGTCGCTTTTGCAAAAGATGATGACAGAGGAATCTGTGAACAGATGGAACAGACATTGGAACAGATGCGTCAGGATGGCACATCCCTGAAAATTATTGAAAAATATCTGGATGATCCCCAGAAGTATCTGGAGGTGGATGACCTTGGATATTAAGAGAAAGAAAAAAGAAAAACGAATCCAGATGATCGGAGGTCTGATTGGAATCTGTGTGGCTGTAGTCTCTCTGTTTTATTTCTTCCATATAAAAAAAGCGGAAGCAGAGAAAAGAATGGTGGAGATTGTAAATTATGTCAAAGTGCAGTGTTCCACCTACACCCATTATAATGAATCTTCCGAATCCAAAAGTCTTCTCCGCTCAATTGAAAGTGCCAGACAGATGAGTACAAATATTAACATGGAAATCGAAAACGGCGGACAGCTAAGCCAGGAGTTCTTGAAAGAAAACCTGCAGACTCTCTGGGTGGATGGTATCATTGTACTGGATATAGAAGGAAAGACGGACTGTGAATACAGCACGGACGAGGCTCTGGCTAATGAGATTACGGAGTATCTGCAAAAAGAAATTATCGTAGATTTTGCCGGATATGAAGAAAGATCTTATTCAGAACGGTTTGCCAGGGAAGATGGATCCTATATTGACATTGCAGCCTGTGCCAGAAAAGATGCACCGGGTATTGTTGCAATCTACTATTACACATCTCCTGAATTTACCAGAAATTATACTTTGACAATGCAAAGTCTTTTAAATGGCTATAGTACCCGGAAGGATGGAACGATTATTGTTGCAGACGAGGGAATCGTTGTTGCCAGCAATGATCAGAGCCTGTTGGGGCAGAATACGGCTGACAACGAAGTTGTTCAGGCAATGAAGGGGCATACAGACAGTCAGCACATTTATCATTTGAAGAATGAAGGGAGCGGATGCTACGGAATCATGCTGAAGCAGAGGGATTACTATATTTATGCATATCTTCCGGATACAGAGGTGTTCCACAATCTTCCATTAAGTGTGATAAGTGTTATTTTTCTCTATTTTCTGATATTCGGCACATTCTGGTTCTGGACATACAGAACCAATCTGGTGCACTGGAAACAGGAACAGGAAAAAGATGAAAAATATAAAGCAGAACTTCTGATAGCTGCAAAAAAGGCAGAAGCCGCCAATGAGGCAAAAACAGAGTTTCTCCAGCGAATGAGCCATGATATCCGGACTCCGATCAATGGAATCTGCGGCATGGTCAATATGGCAGAACATTATGCAGGTGATTTGGAGAAACAGACGGAATACAGGACAAAGGTGAAAAAGGCGTCCAATCTGTTGCTGGAACTGGTAAATGAAATCCTGGATATGAGTAAGCTTGAGTCAGGCGAAATCGTTCTGGAAGAGATTCCATTTAATCTGAGCAGTATTTCAAGGGAAGTATTTGCTGTGATCGAGCAGATGGCTGCAGAACAGAATATCCGGATCGAGTGGGAGAAAAAAGAAATCACACATCGGGATTTTATTGGAAGTCCGGGGTATGTGAAACGTGTGATGATGAACATCCTGTCCAATGCGGTGAAATATAACAGAGAAAACGGACATATCTATATCAGCTGCATGGAAATCCCATCCGAACAGCCGGGAATGACCACAATGGAATTTGTCTGCCGGGATACCGGAATCGGAATGACTGAGGAGTTCCAGAAATGTGTATTTGAACCATTTGCACAGGAACACACAGGAAGCCGTACAAAATTTGCCGGAACAGGACTTGGAATGCCGATTGCAAAGAATCTGGTCGAGAAAATGGGTGGAACCATTACTTTTGAAAGTGAAGAGGGCGCAGGCACCACCTTTGTGATCCGGGTTCCGTTCAAAATAGATCTGGATGCGGATAAACGTGAAGAACAAAAGGATGTATCAGAAAACTCTATAAAGGAACTGCATATTCTTCTGGCAGAAGACAATGACTTGAATATGGAAATTGCAGAATTTATGCTCCAGAATGTAGGCGCTGAGGTGACGAAAGCATGGAATGGACAGGAAGCTGTTGAGCTATTCAGAAAAAGTAAACCTGGTGAATTTGATGTCATTCTTATGGACATTATGATGCCGGTTATGAATGGTTATGAAGCTACAAAGAAAATCCGTTCTCTGGACAGAGAGGATGCAAAGGTGATTCCGATCATTGCAATGACGGCAAATGCGTTCACGGAGGACAGACTGAGGGCAAAAAAAGCAGGAATGGATGAACATATAGCAAAGCCCGTTGATGGAAAATTATTAATAAAGGTAATTCATAAACTGATGAAACACAATTTCAGGGGAAGTCATAATGAAAAAACGGAATAAGTTACTTGCTGCACTTCTGGTGATGGCGACAGCCACATCACTTTTGTCAGGCTGTGGCAGAAAAATTGCAGAAAAAGAAGATGCAGAAACCATCACAGTGTATTTATGGAGCACCAGCCTGTATGATAAATATGCACCATACATCCAGGAACAGCTTCCAGATATCAATATTGAATTTGTAGTAGGAAATAATGATCTGGATTTTTATAAGTTTCTTGATGAAAACGGTGGATTGCCGGATATTATAACCTGTTGCCGGTTTTCCCTGCATGATGCAAGTCCGCTGAAGGACAGTCTGATGGATCTTTCCACAACCAATGCGGCAGGAGCTGTCTATGATACCTACCTCAACAGTTTTATGAACGAGGATGGCAGTGTAAACTGGCTTCCCGTGTGTGCAGATGCCCACGGTTTTGTAGTGAACAAGGATCTTTTTGAAAAGTATGAGATTCCGCTGCCAACCGATTATGAAAGCTTTGTCTTTGCCTGCCAGGCATTTGACGAGGTGGGAATCCGTGGCTTTACTGCAGACTATTATTACGATTATACCTGTATGGAAACACTGCAGGGTCTGTCTGCATCAGAATTGTCTTCTGTAGACGGACGCAAGTGGCGCACCACCTACAGTGACCCGGATAATACAAAGAGAGAAGGTCTGGATGGTACCGTCTGGCCGCAGGCTTTTGAACGCATGGAGCAGTTTATCCAGGATACAGGGCTGAACCAGGATGATCTGGACATGAATTATGATGATATCGTTGAGATGTACCAGAGTGGTAAGCTTGCCATGTACTTTGGCAGCTCAGCGGGTGTAAAAATGTTTCAGGATCAGGGCATTAACACAACATTTCTGCCATTCTTTCAGGAGAATGGCGAAAAGTGGCTGATGACGACCCCATATTTCCAGGTGGCCTTAAACCGCGACCTGACACAGGACGAAGCCCGCCGGAAGAAAGCAATGAAGGTATTGAATACAATGCTTTCAGCGGAGGCACAGAACCGGATCATTAGTGATGGACAGGATCTGTTGAGCTACAGCCAGGATGTGGATTTCAGGCTTACGGAGTATATGAAGGATGTGAAACCTGTGATCGAAGAAAATCATATGTATATCCGCATTGCGTCAAATGACTTTTTCTCCGTTTCCAAGGATGTGGTGTCTAAGATGATCTCAGGAGAATACGATGCAGAGCAGGCCTATCAGTCATTTAATACCCAGCTTCTTGCGGAAGAAGCTGCTTCAGAGAATACCGTGCTGGATTCACAGAAATCCTATTCCAACCGCTTTCATAGCAGTGGCGGGAACGCGGCATATTCGGTTATGGCAAACACCCTGCGCGGCATTTATGGTACGGATGTGCTGCTCGCAACCGGAAACAGCTTTACGGGAAATGTGCTGAAAGCCGGTTATACAGAAAAAATGGCGGGTGACATGATCATGCCAAATGGTCTGTCAGCTTACAGCAGCAAAATGAGCGGGGCTGAACTAAAAGAGACGGTTAAAAACTTTGTAGAAGGCTATGAGGGAGGATTTATCCCGTTTAACCGTGGCTCTCTGCCAGTGCTCAGTGGTATTTCTGTGGAAGTCACGGAGGCAGATGATGGCTATACATTGAGCAAAGTTACAAAGGACGGAAAACAAATTCAGGACGAGGATACTTTTACGGTAACCTGCCTTGCGATACCAAAACACATGGAAGCATATCCCACAGATGAGAATATTGTGTTTGAGGGAGGAGATACCACTGTGAAGGATACCTGGACAGGATATATTTCAGATGGTGATGCCATTCTTGCAGAGCCTGAAGACTACATGACTCTGAGGTGAGAAGAATGGATATTAAGAATCGTAATAAAGGCAGAAAGAAACCTGGCATGGGAAAACGCTCCCGGATTGCTGTCTTTACAGCTGTTTTACTGGGAATTGTTCTGATGGTTTTCCGATATTTTGACTTTGTGTCGAAAACCATTTATGAGGAAAGCGTTTCTCATCTGACAGAGATTTTTCATCAGTCTGATAATATGCTAAGGGAACTGACAGATAAGAACCTGACTTATCTCCATATATGGGGTGAGAATCTGCAGAATATCTCCAGCGAAGATGAAATCCGTAATTATATAAAGAATGCGCAGGAGGATGCCGGATTTTTGGATTTCTTTTTTCTGTCAGCCGACGGAAACTATAAGCTGGTGACAGGGGAAAACGGATACCTTGGATTACAGGAAGATATTGAAGAGGACATCCGGCAGGGAAAGGATGTGATATCAAATGCAGCAGTTCCAGGAAAATCCCAGCTGCTTGTTTTTGCCACTCCCAGGGCGCATGGAAGCTATCAGGGATTTGAATATGATGCCATTGCCATTGCCTATGAAAACTCTGATATCGTAGATGTACTGGATATTTCTGCTTTCAATGGAAATGCACAGAGTTTTATTGTTCATCCGGATGGCCGTGTTGTGATCGATCATTCTTCTGAGTCATGGGGGAATGTATATAATTTCTTCGGTGTTCTGAGAGAGCATTCTGATATGTCTGAGAAAGAGGTTAATAAGCTTTCGGAGAAGTTTAAAGCGGGACATACCGGTGCGCTGCTGGTAGATCTGGATGGAAGAAACTATTATCTGGTTTATGAAAAATCGGATATTCAGGACTGGGTATTTCTGGGACTTGTACAGGCGGATATTGTCAATGCCAGTATGAACAGCCTGCAGCGTAGCACAATGTTCCTTGTGGCTGCTGTCGTGTTCTGTATTGCCGCCTTTTTTATCAGCCTTATTATCCAAAAAAGCAGGACAAGCCTTAGAAGAAAGGACACACAGATCCGGTACAGGGACGAACTGTTTCAAAAGCTGTCAATGAATGTGGATGACGTTTTCCTGATGCTGGATGCCAAAACATATCAGGCAGATTACGTCAGCCCGAATGTGGAAAAGCTGCTGGGCATTACGGTAGAACAGATCCGCAAAAATATTCGTGTTCTGGGAAAAATGCATCCAGAGGAACATGAAAATCCGGAGAAAAATTATCTGGAGGAAATCCGGGTGAATGAACAAAGAGAATGGGATTTTGAATATGTTCATCAGAAAACAGGGGAAAAACGCTGGTTCCATAATATTGCAATGGGCAGTGAGATAGACGGAAAAAAGAAATACATCCTGGTTATGTCGGACCGTACCGCTGACTGGAAAATGAACCAGGCACTTTCTGAGGCAGTCCGTGCGGCGGAGACAGCAAACAGGGCCAAGAGTACCTTCCTTTCCAACATGTCTCACGATATCCGGACACCAATGAATGCGATCATCGGCTTTACCACACTGGCTGTAAGTAATATTGATGATAAAAACAAGGTTCGGGATTATCTGGGAAAGATCCTTTCCTCCAGTAACCATCTGCTTTCCCTGATCAATGATATCCTGGATATGAGCCGGATTGAGAGCGGAAAGATCCATCTGGAAGAAACGGAGGTCAGTCTGTCGGATGTGCTTCATGATCTGAAGACGATCATCAGCGGGCAGATCCATGCGAAACAGCTGGAGCTTTATATGGATGCCATGGATGTGACAAATGAGGATGTCTATTGTGATAAGACGAGGCTGAATCAGGTGCTGCTGAATCTTTTGTCCAATGCGATCAAGTTTACTCCTGCTGGCGGAACCGTTTCTGTCCGGCTGAAACAGTATCCTGGGCTCCAAAGAGGCAGTGAACTGTACGAGATCCGGGTGAAGGATACAGGAATTGGCATGAGCCAGGAATTCGTGAAGAAGATCTTTTCTCCTTTTGAGAGGGAGCGGACTTCCACTGTGAGCAGGACTCAGGGTACAGGACTTGGCATGGCCATCACCAAGAATATTGTGGATATGATGGGCGGCACCATTGAGGTCCGGACAGAGCAGGGGAAAGGTACCGAATTTATCGTCCGTCTGCCATTCCGGACTCAGCCTGAGAATCACCGGATAGAGAAGATTGCAGAGCTGGAAGGCCTTAAGGCTCTGGTTGTAGATGACGATTTTAATACCTGTGACAGCGTGACAAAAATGCTTGTGAGGGTTGGAATGCGTTCGGAATGGACACTTTCCGGTAAGGAGGCTGTTCTGCGTGCACGGCAGTCTATGGAGCTTGGGGATGCCTTCCATGCTTATATCATCGACTGGCGTCTGCCGGATATGAATGGTATTGAGATCACCAGACAGATCCGCAGTCTTGGTGACGATACACCGATCATTATTCTGACTGCTTATGACTGGTTAGACATCGAAGTGGAAGCCAGGGCTGCAGGGGTAACTGCATTCTGCGCGAAACCTCTGTTTATGTCCGATATCAGAGATACCCTGATGGCTGCCATTGGCCAGAATCAGGCTGAGCAGGAGAATCCTGTTCTTCCGGCGGCATGCTCAGATTTCAGAGGCAAATGTATACTGCTTGTGGAAGACAATGAACTGAACAGTGAAATTGCGGTGGAGATCCTTAATGAATATGGCTTCCTGGTGGATACTGCAGAAAACGGGGCAAAGGCAGTTGAGAAGGTCAAGAGGTCGAAACCGGGCGATTATGATCTGGTGCTGATGGATGTGCAAATGCCGGTAATGAACGGATATGAGGCCACGAAGCAGATCCGTGCCCTTAGGAATCCGGCACTGGCAGGAATCACCATCCTTGCCATGACGGCCAATGCTTTTGACGAGGACAGAAAAAAAGCGCTGGAATGTGGTATGAATGGATTCTTATCCAAGCCAATCGTTCTAGAGGAATTGATCAGTACGTTACAAAATAATCTGACAGATTAGTAATAAGAACCTGCTAAGAAGTTCGGTTAACAACTTTTTAGCAGGTTTTTAAATTATTTTTAAGCGTTAAAGCGGTGAGGCTTTTCTTGTGTAAAGTGGAGTAGGGGAGTATAATAAAATCAGTTTTTGCATAATTTTAAAAGCTATAATAAGAAAATCGGCAAACCAGATGAAAGTCTGGGACGCAAAGCTACAGGGCCTTTAAAATGGCAGCCAGTTGCATGAAATTATGAATTTGGTTCCTGTTCACTCCGTGACCAGCAACACACTTCGCGATGCACAGAAATCATGCATTCGCATGATTTCGCGCCGATGTTCCCGGGTTTTCTGTGAGCTTCGCCAAAAAAAACACCTGGCGGAACGTTACCAGTGAACAGTAACTGAATTTGCAAAATATTTGTAATTCTGCACAACTTTAATTGACAAGAAAATAACATTTAGGTATAATTGACATAGTGTGACGCGGAAAATTTAGGCAGCGGAAACAAGGAGGGGAACATTTTGGAGGCGAAGGAAATCTCAAAGGCAGTGATCAAAAGACTGCCAAGGTATTATCGCTATCTGGGGGAGCTGATGGAAGAGAAAGTTGAGCGTATATCTTCCAATGACCTTAGTAAGAAAATGCATGTGACTGCATCACAGATCCGCCAGGATTTAAATAATTTCGGCGGTTTTGGACAGCAGGGCTATGGATATAATGTTGAATATCTTTATACAGAAATTGGTAAGATCTTAGGACTGGACACCATTCATCCTATGATCATTCTTGGTGCAGGTAACCTGGGACAGGCACTTGCCAATTACGGGGATTTTGAGAAAAGAGGATTTCGTCTGGTTGGGATTTTTGACGTAAATCCGGTTCTGGAAGGAATTTCGGTTCGGGGAATTGAGATTCAGATGATCAGTCACCTTCCAGAATTTATCAAAGAGAATCAGGTAGAGATCGCCATTCTGACTCTGCCGAAGAACAAGGCCAAGGAGATGGCGAAGGTTCTCATTGACAATGGAATCAAGGCAATCTGGAACTTTGCACATACAGATCTTGATGCTCCTGAGAACGTGATCGTGGAGAATGTTCATCTGTCTGAGAGCCTGATGGCGCTGTCTTATAATTTAAGCCAGTACCGCAACGAGCATAAAGAAAACAAAGAATAAAACGTTACTGTGAAGGACATGACAGTAACAACAAAAGGTCAAAGAGGACTGCTGCTTGTCTCGCTGAAAGATTTACAGGAGACCGGGCGGCAGTTTTGCATTAGAGCGTGTTTGAAAATGGCTTTAGCGGTTAATGGGCAGAGAGTGAACTGCAACCGGAGCCCAAAAGTTATTCTAATGTTAGGAGTGGTTTTATGAAAAAAGTTGTGACCTGCAGTCAGATGAAGCTTCTAGACTATGGTACTATTCATAATATGCATGTTCCCTCCCTGGTTCTTATGGAGAGGGCGGCGCTTGCCACGGCAGAAGAAATCCGGAAGTATCTGGAAAAGAAAAACAGTCCTGGAAACTTAGAAAAAGAGCGGATACTGGCCGTCTGCGGTTCCGGCAATAACGGTGGTGACGGAATTGCCATTGCAAGGCTTCTTCATCTTGCCGGGATTTATTCCGAAATCTATCTTGCCGGAAATCCGGACAAAATGACCGAAGAAACCAGACACCAGTGGGAAATTGCCAGGAACTATGGCGTTCCCGCAACGAATAACCCGGTATGGGATGAATATACTGTTATAGTAGACGGAATTTTCGGCGTTGGGCTGTCCAGGGAGATTTCTGGAACTTATAAGGAAATTATCCACTGTATAAATCAGAGCAGGGCTTATAAAGTGGCGGTGGATATTCCGTCTGGTATTCACGGAGATACGGGAGCAGTACTTGGAATTGCTTTTCAGGCAGATCTGACGGTGACCTTTGCATACCGGAAACGGGGACTGTGCTTTTTTCCTGGCAGAGCATACGCTGGCAGGATCCTGGTGGCGGACATCGGAATCTATGACCGGAATCGTGATGGCAGTGGACTTGCAGATCAGGCAGCCTGGCATCTGGAGAAAAGGGATGTGGAAACACTTCCTGCAAGATCTGCCTGGGGAAATAAAGGAACCTTTGGAAAAGTACTTTTGGTCGCAGGCTCGAAGGGCATGTGTGGGGCAGCTTATTTAAGCGCCAGCGCAGCGCTTCACGGGGGAGCCGGAATGGTCAAGCTCCAGACTGTGGAAGAGAACCGGATCCCACTGCAGAGCCTTCTTCCCGAGGCTATGGTGACCTGTGAGTTTGACGAAGCGTCCAATGAGAAAAACTTAAACTGGTGTGATGTGCTGGTGATCGGACCTGGACTTGGCACCGAACGGGTTGGAAAAGAAAGATTGCTCTGGTTCCTGAAAAACGGGACAAAAGCAGGAAAACCGGTTATACTGGATGCAGATGGCCTGAATTTTCTGGCCATGAATCCCCAGTGGTTGGAATATCTGAACCAACAGACCATTCTTACCCCTCACATGGGAGAAATGAGCCGGCTTACCGGCAGGACAATTTCCGGACTAAAAGCAGATCCAGCGGCCAGTGCCTGGGAGTTCGCTAAGAAAACAGGCTGTGTCTGCGTATTAAAAGATGCCTGTACCACTGTGGCAGATGGAGATGGTAGTTTGTACCTGAACCTTTCCGGCAACTGCGGAATGGCAACGGCTGGAAGCGGAGACGTTCTGTCTGGTATGATCGCAGCTGTTCTTTGCATGTATTTAAGCAGTACGGAGAACCGGGATATTTCTTATAAAACAGCGCTGGCAGTGTATATTCACGGTCTTTGCGGTGATATTGCCAGAGAGAAAAGAGGAACTCACAGTATGACGGCGAAAGATATGATCGAAGCACTTCCGGAAATATTAAAGCTGGCAGAAAATTTAGAATAAAAATCGAGGAAAAAATTATGGAAAAATACAGCAGAATTAAAGCGTTGATTTCTCTTGACGCGGTCCTGTATAATTTTGAACAGATGAAAAAGAGCATAAAAGAGGGAACAAAGATCATTGCTGTAATCAAAGCAGACGCATACGGACACGGTGCTGTGCCCATTTCCAGGATGCTTGAGGAACTGGATTATGTCTGGGGCTTTGCCACGGCTACGGCTCAGGAGGCCCTGCAGCTTAGAAGAGCCGGGATCACAAGACCGATCCTGATCCTGGGGCTTGTTTTTGAAGAGTACTATAAAGAACTTGTGGAAAATGAGGTGCGCATGGCAGTCTGTGATTATGAGACCGCGAAGAAGTATGATGAGGCCGCTGCCAGGGCAGGCAAAAAGGGCCTGATCCACATTGCTGCTGATACAGGTATGACCAGGATCGGATTTAAAGACAGCGAAGAAAGCCTGGAGGATATCCGCAGGATCGCAGCGCTTCCCAATGTGGAGATCGAAGGCTTGTTTACCCATTTTGCAAGGGCAGATGAATATGACCGGGCTCCGGCTATGGTACAGCTGAAAAGATACCTGGATTTTGCAGAGCTCCTGGAAAAGAATGGCATCCAGATCCCTCTTCATCACTGTTCCAACAGTGCCGGGATCATCCGCGTACCGGAGGCAAACCTAAACATTGTGCGCGCCGGGATCACCATTTATGGAATTTACCCTTCCGAGGAAGTGGAGAGGGATATTGTGAAGCTGCAGCCGGTTATGTCCCTGAAAAGCCATGTTTCCTATGTAAAAGATGTGGAACCAGGAACGGAAGTCAGCTACGGCGGCACCTACACCACAGACCATGTGACCAGGATGGCGACTATTCCGGTAGGTTATGCAGATGGATACCCCAGAATGCTTTCCAATAAAGGCTGGGTACTGATCCATGGAAAGAAAGCACCGATCTGCGGAAGAGTCTGCATGGATCAGTTTATGGTGGATGTAACAGAGATCCCGGAGGTAAAAGCAGGAGATGAGGTGACACTTCTTGGAAAAGATGGGGATGAGGTGATCAGTGCAGATACCCTGGGAGATTTATCCGGACGGTTTTCCTATGAGTTTGTATGCGATATTAATAAACGTGTACCAAGAATTTATATCAGAGATGGAAAGGAGAGTGGCGAATTGACTCATTTTGAATGAGAACCAGTTCGTTTATGTTAAAAAAAGCTTTCCACAAAGTGGAGCGTACAGATTTCGGGAAGGACAAAAACCCGTCAGCTGTGATACGCTGACAGCATTTGCAAAAATATCAGACAGGATTTTTACAGTAAAGTACCACACATGTATACACATGAAAAAAGTTGGAAATACTTATTTTCAGAAGTGAAAAATGAAGTTGCTGGTCAGAGCCTGAACAGGAACAAAGTGAAAGCAAAACGGAGTGTGAATTGTGTGGTAATTAAAAGAGGGGATATTTTTTATGCGGATCTTCGGCCCGTGGTGGGAAGCGAGCAGGGAGGCATCCGCCCGGTACTTATTATTCAGAATGATGTAGGAAACAGACACAGTCCAACTGTGATCTGTGCAGCCATCACATCCAAAATGAACAAGGCGAAGCTGCCAACCCACATTGAGATCGATGCATCTGCTTACGGGATTGAAAAAGATTCTGTAATTTTGTTAGAACAGCTTCGCACCATTGACAAGAGAAGATTAAAAGATAAGGTATGCCATCTGGACGGCCCTATGCTTGACAAGGTGAATCATGCCCTTGAAATCAGCCTGGAGCTTACATTCTCTTGACGAAAAGAAACTTTAGTGATATAGTTGTTAAGTCTCAGCGGCAATTATTGCCGCATTTGCACGTTCGTGCTGCTGTGGAAATTCTGACGGCAGCCCGGCTCTTTAGGAGGAACAAAGGTTTAATATATGGAAGCTGGCAGTAGTATGCCCCTGGCGGGCTTTGTTATTTTATTGTTGCTTTTGTGGCTGAACGGTATTTTTTATGGCTTTTCAGCTGCAGTGCACAATCTGAGCGGGAACGAAGTGGAGAAGCGGGCCCAGGAAGGAGATAAGAAAGCAATCTATCTGTTATCTCTGATCAACAATCATGTTTCATTTGTCAATGCGATTCCGCTGATTGTTATGGCTTCCGGAGTCAGCTTCGGAGCATTTATCGTTCCATGGGCTACCGAGACCTTTCATCCCTACATAAAGCATTTGGTGGCTTTGATCCTGGTGCTTGCGCTGGTGATCATTCTGCTTGCGTCTCTTGGTATTCTTACGTTCAGGAGGATCGGAACCTATCACCCGGAGAAATATGCATACCGGTATATGAAGGTTGTGGGAACTTTTACCAGGATTCTGTATCCCTTTACCATGTGTGTTACCTTTATCGCCAAGCTGGCGGCAAGACCTTTTGGTGTTACCTTTAACCAGGCGGAGGATCCGGTGACAGAAGAAGAGATCATTTCCATTGTAGATGAAGCCCACGAGCAGGGTGTGATCGAAGAAAATGAAGCCGAAATGATCCAGAACATTATGGAGTTCACGGACACAGAAGCCAAGGACATTATGACTCACCGCAAGAATGTGATCGCATTCGACGAGGAGGACAATCTTCAGACCATTGTGGATACCATGCTGGAGGAGGGGAATTCCCGCTATCCGGTGTATCGGGAGACCATTGATAATATAGTGGGGATCATCCACTATAAGGATGCCTTGAAATTCCTTACCAGAAATTCCTGGGCGAAGTTCAAGCCCCTTAAGGATCTGCCTGGATTGATCCGGGAAGCCTCATTTATCCCAGAGACAAGAGGAATCAGCGATCTTTTCAAATCCATGCAGATGAAGAAAATACATATGGCTGTGGTGGTTGATGAATATGGCCAGACTTCAGGAATTGTTTCCATGGAGGACATACTGGAGGAAATCGTAGGCGATATTCTGGATGAATACGATGAAGATGACAGCACCTTCCGTACCCAGAAGGACAACAGTGTGATCATTGATGCACTGGCGTATCTGGAGGATGTATCGGAGGAGCTTGACATTGATTTCGGTAAAGTGGAATTTGAGACCTTAAACGGTTATCTGACCAATCTTCTTGGACACATTCCTACGGAAGATGATCTGGATAAAGAAATAGTTGTAAACGGCTATCGTTTCAGAATTCTTTCTCTTGGCAATAAAACCATCGGAAAGGTACGGGCCGAAAAGATAAAAAAAGAACCAAAAGGAGAGGAAAAGAAATGTCAGGACATTCAAAATTCGCAAACATAAAGCACAAGAAAGAAAAAAACGACGCTAAAAAAGGTAAGATCTTTACCATCATTGGCCGTGAGATCGTAATGGCTGTTAAGGCTGGCGGTCCAGACCCGAACAACAACGGTAAGCTTCGTGACGTTATCGCCAAAGCGAAAGCAAACAACATGCCAAACGATACCATCGAGCGTGGTATTAAGAAGGCAGCAGGCGCTGATTCTGCTGACAGCTATGAGAAGGCTGTATATGAAGGATATGGCCCGAACGGTGTTGCCATCATCGTCGAGACTCTGACTGACAACAAGAACCGTACAGCCAGCAACGTAAGAAATGCTTTCACAAAGGGTAACGGAAGTATTGGAACACAGGGATGCGTATCCTACATGTTCGACCAGAAAGGCCAGATCATCATCGACAAGGAAGAGTGTGAGATGGATGCTGACGACCTGATGATGACTGCTCTTGACGCAGGTGCTGAGGATTTCAACGAGGAAGAGGACAGCTATGAGGTTCTTACAAACCCGGATGATTTCAGCGCAGTACGTGAAGCTCTTGAGGCTGCAGGTGTTCCGCTCCTTGATGCACAGGTTGCCATGATTCCGCAGACCACTGTAGAGCTGACTGATGAGAAGTCTCTTAAGGATATCCAGAGAATCCTTGACCTTCTGGATGACGATGATGATGTAACAGATGTATGGCATAACTGGGACGAATAATTTTTTACCTGCCTGAAACCTGTAGAGAATAATTTTATTAGATTTGCAGATAATACCTCCATACGATTGTGTGGAGGTATTTTTATGCAGAAAATAGAAAAAAAAACAGATAATGACTCAATTAGGGAAAATCAGACAGAAAGCGGAAAAAAAGAAGCTTTGGAAAAAGAAGAACAGCAAAATAAGCAGATTCTCGATATGGGGCAGATTACTTTAAATGAGAATGCCAATAAATATAAGGTGGAGCTTCTGACCATCATAGGCGAAGTGGAAGGCCACGAGTCTGCGCCATCCAACAGTAAGACTACAAAGTATGAGCATGTTCTGCCCAGGCTAGCCACGATCGAAGACGACGAATCTGTGGACGGGCTTCTGGTTTTGTTAAACACAGTGGGTGGCGATGTGGAAGCCGGCCTTGCCATTGCAGAGATGATCGCGTCTTTGAGCGTGCCAACTGTTTCCCTGGTCCTTGGCGGCGGTCATTCCATTGGTGTTCCCATGGCTGTTTCCGCAGACTATTCCTTTGTTGTCCCAAGCGCCACCATGGTGATTCACCCAGTGCGCACAAACGGCATGTTTATCGGAGTTGCCCAGTCCTACCGCAACATGGAGAAGATCCAGGACCGGATCACTACCTTCATTTCCAACCATTCCCATACTTCCCAGGAACGGCTGGAAGAACTGATGCTGGATACCACACAGCTGGTAAAGGATGTGGGAACCCTGTTAGAAGGCCCGGAAGCTGTAAGGGAAGGATTGATCGATGAAGTGGGCGGAATGAAGGAAGCCCTTGGAAAATTATATGAATTGATCGGCGAAGAGAAAAGCAAAACCACTGAAAAATAATAATTTATACATTTTTTGGAAAAATATAAGAAAAACAGGAGAATTTCATTTTACTAACCCACTTTTTTGTGCTATAGTGTTATAGGATATGACCGACACAAGTGTCCATACAGCGGACATATACATGAAGTGACGGTTAAATATAGGCCGCTGCCCGTGGAGTGAGCAGTGACAAATATAGTACTTCAGGAGGGAACTATGTATAAGATACTCAACGCAGAGAAACTTTCTGCAAATGTTTTTCTTATGGATGTGGAAGCTCCTCGTGTGGCTAAGCATTGTCTGCCTGGCCAGTTCGTCATCGTAAAGATGGACGAAGTAGGAGAGAGAATTCCGCTTACAATCTGCGATTATGATGCAGAGAAAGGTACTGTAACAATCGTTTTCCAGCCGGCTGGTGCTTCTACAACCAAGATGTCCGAGCTGAAAGCAGGCGATTATTTCGAAGACTTCGTTGGACCGCTGGGACAGCCATCTGAGCTTTGCCACGAGGACATTGAAGAGCTTAAGAAGAAAAAAATTGTTTTCGTAGCAGGTGGTGTTGGAACAGCTCCTGTATATCCTCAGGTAAAATGGCTTCATGAGCACGGCATTACTGCTGATGCAATCGTTGGTGCCAAGACAAAGGATCTCCTTATTCTTGAGGACAAGATGAAAGAAGTATGTAATCTGTATGTTACTACAGATGATGGTTCTTATGTACGTAAAGGTATGGGTACAGACGTACTTCGTGACCTTGTACAGAACCAGGGCAAAGAGTATGATCTCTGCGTTGCAATCGGACCTATGATCATGATGAAATTTGTCTGCCTGTTAACAAAAGAACTGAACATTCCTACAGTTGTCAGCATGAACCCGATCATGGTAGACGGAACCGGTATGTGCGGTGCCTGTCGTTTGATGGTTGGCGGCGAAGTTAAATTTGCCTGCGTTGATGGACCGGAATTTGATGGACATAAAGTTGACTTCGATCTTGCCATGAAGAGACAGCAGATGTATAAGACCGAAGAGGGACGTGCTCTTCTGAAGCTTCAGGAAGGCGATACCCATCACGGCGGATGCGGACAGTGTGGAGGTGACAAATAATGGCAGATGTATTAAAGAAGGTACCAGTCAGAGAGCAGGCTCCTAAGGTACGTGCGACTAACTTTGAAGAGGTTTGCCTTGGTTATAATAAAGAAGAGGCAATGGAAGAAGCAAACCGTTGTCTTGGCTGTAAGAAAGCAAAATGTATGGAAGGATGCCCGGTATCTATCAATATCCCAGGCTTCGTTCATGAAGTAAAAGAAGGAAACTTTGAGAAAGCTTACCAGATCATCGGCGAGTCCAGTGCTCTTCCGGCTGTCTGCGGACGTGTATGTCCTCAGGAGACACAGTGCGAGGGTAAATGTATCCGCGGTATGAAAGGTGAGGCTGTTTCTATCGGTAAACTGGAGCGTTTCGTTGCTGACTGGGCTAAGGAGAATGGTATCAAACCAGTTCCGGCTGCACAGAAGAACGGACACAAGGTTGCAGTTATCGGTTCCGGTCCTTCCGGGCTTACCTGTGCCGGAGACCTTGCAAAGATGGGTTACGATGTAACAATCTTCGAGGCTCTTCACAAAGCAGGCGGTGTTCTTGTTTATGGTATTCCGGAATTCCGTCTTCCAAAAGACAAAGTAGTTGCTGCAGAGGTTGAGAATGTAAAATCTCTCGGCGTTAAGATCGAGACCAACGTTATCATTGGTAAATCTGTAACAATCGACGAGCTCCTGAAGGATGAGGGCTTCGAGGCTGTATTTATCGGATCCGGTGCCGGACTTCCTATGTTCATGGGAATCCCGGGAGAGCAGGCAAACGGCGTATTCTCCGCAAACGAGTACCTGACACGTAACAACCTTATGAAAGCATTCCGCGAGGATTATGATACCCCGATCGCACACGGCAAGAAAGTTGCTGTTGTAGGTGGTGGTAACGTTGCCATGGACGCTGCAAGAACTGCACTTCGTCTTGGAGCAGAGGTACATATCATCTATCGTCGTTCTGAGGCAGAGCTTCCTGCACGTAAAGAGGAAGTTCATCACGCTAAAGAAGAGGGCGTACAGTTTGATCTTCTCTGCAATCCGGTTGAGATCCTTACAGATGACAAAGACTGGGTAACCGGTATCAAATGTATCCGTATGGAGCTTGGCGAGCCGGATGCTTCCGGAAGAAGACGTCCTGTTGAGATTCCTGGTTCTGAGTTTACCATCGACGTTGATACTGTTATCATGTCCCTTGGTACAAGCCCGAACCCGCTGATCTCTTCCACAACCATCGGTCTTGATGTAAATAAGAGAAAATGTATCATCGCTGACGAAGAGTTTGGTAAGACCTCCAAAGAGGGTGTATATGCTGGTGGAGATGCTGTTACAGGTGCGGCAACTGTTATCCTTGCTATGGGAGCAGGTAAAGCAGGCGCCCGCGGTATCGATGAGTATATTAAGAGCAAATACGCAAAATAATAAAAATCTGTTTTACGAAAAAGTAAGATAGAATGTGTTTCCCCGTCTGGGATTTCCGATTTGAAATCCTGGACGGGGATTTTTATATGGCAGGAAAAAATTTGGCGCGAAATCATGCGAAAGCATGATTTCTGTGCATCGCGGAGCGTGTTACTGGTCAAAGAGTGAACAGTAACTGGCGAAGATCACAGGGAAACAGTCGTTCGAATAAAAGTTGTATCTTATCCTGTTTTATGATATAATGGATTCGCTTGGTGGGCTTTTGCAGTCTGCCTTACCCAAAAAAAGAAAAGGAAATATTTATTATGTCAGTTTTACAGGCAATCTTATTGGGAATTGTTCAGGGAATCACGGAGTTTCTTCCTGTGAGCAGTTTCGGACATCTGGCAGCGATAGAGAATGCAATGGGAATCACCCGCAATACGGCAGTTCTTTTCGAAGTGCTTCTTCATGTAGGTACATTGGTGGCCATTTTCTTTGCATTCTGGAATGATATCCGCAGAATCGGAGAGGAACTTCTTGGCATGATCATGGATCTGGTCGGCAATGCGAATATTTATTTCCATAATCGCAGGACAGGAGAGAACCTTCATTATGCCAGAGTGGTACATGGTACCTATCGTAAATTTACGGCGATTATGGCAGTTTCGTTTGTTCCTACTGCAATGCTTGGATATATTTGCAGAAGACTTGTGACCAGGGCAGCTATTTCACCGCTGCTTCCAGGAGCGTGTATTCTTGTGACTGGAGTGTTCCTTCTGGTGACAGATCTTAGCAATATTGGCGGGATCAAGACACCGAAAGATGTTACATATGACAATGCCATGTGGGTTGGAATTTGTCAGGGAATTTCTGTATTTCCAGGAATCTCCAGATGTGGAATGACCATCTGTGCCGGGCTTTTATGTGGCTTCAGCAGGAAATTTGCAGTGAAATATTCTTATCTGATCAGTATTCCTGCAATTCTGGGATCACTGTTTCTGGAGGTCCCGCAGTTTACCACACCGAAGATGACCGTGTCTCTTGGTTTTACTTATATTCTTGGAATGATCGTAGCAGGAGTAGTTGGATACTTTATGATCCGTTTCCTTCTTCAGATCGTACAGCATGCGAAACTGCGCTATTTCGCATTTTATTGCTTTGTGGCAGGAGCCATAGCGCTTATTAGTAATTTTGCCTGATGAAGGGGGAGCTTTTAAATGGCAGCGTCTAATACGCCGAAGAAATCAACAACAAAAGGACGGACTTCCGGGAAGAAGAAAACCTCCGGACGGACTTCCACTAAGAAAAATACAACAGGAAAACAGTCTATATCCAGTGGCTTTCAGACAGAGATCATTCTTCTGGTGCTGATGGCAGCTTCCATCATCCTTATGGTCAGTTGTATTGGCCTTGGGGGAAGTGTGGGCGGAACTATCAGCAAGGTACTTATGGGGGGGATGGGATTGATGGCTTATGTCTTCCCTATTGTTCTTTTTATTATGGCAGCCTTTTTAATTTCCAATAAAGGAAATGTGCTTGCCTATAAAAAAACTGCTGCAGCTGCAGTATTGTTTCTGGTGTTCTGTGGACTGACCCAGCTTTTTACAGAAGGATATGCAGAGAGTACCACCCTTGCAGAGTATTACAGAATCAGCGCTGAATACCGTACAGGAGGCGGTGCCATTGGAGGCGCGATCTGTATTTCTACGATCTCTGCATTTGGAACCATTGGCGCATATGTGATCATTGTACTTGTGATCCTGGTATGCCTGATCCTGATCACCCAGCATTCTTTTCTGGGATTTTTATATATGCTTTATGACCGGATCTTAGAAGCGGTGAAAGGCCGGCAGGCTCTTTATCAGGAGGGTGCACCAGAGCGTGAGCTTAAAAAGCAGCTGAAAGCCCAGCAACGCCAGATGGCAGCCCAGGAACGCCGGGAGAAGAGAATGCAGGAATTAGAGGCTGCTCTTGCAGAAGAAGGTCTGGATACGGAAGAGGAGAGTTCTTCTCTTTTGGGAAAGAAATCTGCCACAAAGGCAGGGACGAAATCCAGGAACGCATCTGGAAGCAGATCTGGGAAAAGAACCCAGGAAGAGGCAGAAAGCAGAAGGCGCCGTCAGAGAGGCAATGAAAACCAGTCATCTTCCGGTTTTCTTAATGGAACAGATCTGTTTGGAAACAAAAAGGCAGAAGGAGATCCAGAGCCAGCGGAACAGGAATTTCCCTTAAATCCAGAGAATGCGGTGAATCCGGAAGGGGAGAACCCTGAAAATGGGATGGAGTTTACATATGCCAAGGAGAATAGCGGGAGTGGATTTCCAGCAAATAACCTTGAAGCAGATGGCAGAGGAGCACATGAAGATGCACAGATGAAGTTTGCAATTCACCGCTCAGAGCCTGAGTGGGAAGAAATACCTGAGACGGATGCAGAGGCTTCTGCTGTAAAAGAACAGGATGAAAGTTATATGGACAGCCCGGTGCTGCCAGAAGCAGAAGAACCGGAAGAAGCTGAAGACAGCTATGCAGGGGTGGATTTTAATGAGGCTATGGCAACCATGCAGAGTACAGCCCGGGGATTGAAAGAGCCTGCATCTGGGGAAAATGGTACCTGTAATGCTGGTACTGTCAGGGCTTCCAGTCAGGAGAACGGAAATGCACAGGAGAGGGCTGCCCTGGAAGATACACCTGCGCATCAGCCTGCCAGGAATCCTAAATCTTCTAAGCAGGAGATTGCCAATGGCATTGTAAACATCCAGCATGAGATCAATACCCAGGAAGCAGCCGTGAAGAAAGAATACCAGTACCCTCCGGTAAGTCTTCTGAAGCGGGGAAATGGCAAGGCCCAGGGGGATTCCGATGCCCATCTTCGAAAAACAGCCCAGAAGCTCCAGGAAATCCTGTATAATTTCGGGGTAAATGCCAAGGTTACCAATGTAAGCTGTGGACCTACTGTTACCAGATATGAGCTTCAGCCGGAAATGGGCGTGAAGGTAAGTAAGATTGTAGGACTTTCCGATGATATTAAGCTGAATCTTGCAGCACCGGATATCCGTATTGAAGCCCCAATCCCTGGAAAAGCTGCTGTAGGAATCGAGGTTCCCAATAAAGAGCACAGTGCAGTTATGCTCCGTGATCTGATCCAGAGCCCGGAATTTATGAATGCCAAGTCCAAGCTGGCTTTTGCTGCTGGTAAGGATATTGAGGGCAAGACTGTTGTGGCTGATATTGCCAGGATGCCCCACCTTCTGATCGCTGGTTCCACTGGTTCTGGTAAATCTGTCTGTATCAACACCCTGATCATCAGTATTTTATATAAAGCGAAACCGGATGAAGTCAAGCTGATCATGATCGATCCGAAGGTGGTAGAGCTTAGCGTTTACAATGGAATTCCCCATTTGTTCATTCCGGTTGTCACAGATCCGAAGAAGGCGGCTGGAGCCTTGAACTGGGCGGTAAGTGAGATGAGCAACCGTTACAATACTTTTGCAGAGTATGGAGTGCGAAATCTGGAAGAGTTTAACCGTAAGATTGAGAAGATGAAGTTCCCGGAGGGAGAGCAGCGGCCGGAGAAAATGTGTCAGATCGTCATTATCGTAGACGAGCTTGCAGACCTTATGATGGTTGCGCCTGGAGAGGTGGAGGATGCCATCTGCCGTCTGGCCCAGCTGGCACGTGCAGCAGGTATCCATCTGGTTATTGCAACCCAGAGACCATCTGTTAATGTTATTACCGGTCTTATTAAGGCAAATATGCCGTCGCGTATTGCGTTTGCAGTTACTTCCGGCGTGGATTCCAGAACTATTCTGGACATGAACGGTGCAGAGAAGCTTCTTGGTAAAGGAGACATGCTGTTTTATCCACAGGGATATCAGAAGCCTGCCAGACTGCAGGGAGCGTTTGTATCGGATGATGAGGTCAGCAGTATCGTGGACTTTCTTGCAGATAAGAATCCGCGGACAGATTATGACAATAAGATTGAGCAGCAGATGAACAATGCAGTTCTCACCGCCGGAGGAAGCTCCGGCGGCAATGAGAGGGATGTTTATTTCGAGCAGGCCGGAAGGTTCATTATTGAGAAGGAGAAGGCCTCTATCGGTATGCTGCAGAGAATGTATAAGATTGGCTTTAACCGCGCAGCCCGTATTATGGACCAGCTGTGTGATGCAGGAGTAGTAGGCCCGGAGGAGGGCACGAAGCCCCGTAAGGTATTGATGAGTATGGATGAATTCCAGACTTATGTGGAGGAACATTTGTAAAATTTGATTCATACCTTTGCATTCCGTTCTTAAATAGTAATGCAAAATTTATTTAAATGCGTTTTGGAACAGATTTATGAATTGATGAGATAGTTAAGAAAATACATGTAAAGGAGACTGAAACAATGGTAAAACATATGGTAATGTGGTCATTTAAAAAAGAGATCCCAGAGGAAAAGAAACCAGAGTTAAAGGCACAGATCAAAGAGCATCTGGAAGGACTGGTAGGAGTTGTTCCAGGACTTATTAAGGCAGAGGTTATCACAGATCTGCTTCCATCCAGCACCAGAGATTTATGTCTCATCACGGAGCTGGAGAGCGCTGAGGCACTGGCTGCCTATGCAGTAAACCCGAACCATGTCCATGTGGCAGATACCTATGTAAGACCAAATGTATGCGATCGCGTGGCTATGGACTTCGAGATATAATAAATATAGCAAATATTAAGTGACGGCTGCTGTAATTTGCTTTTTCAGACACGTGCTTAATTAGTATACTTAACATCTGCATGCCATTTTCATATGGCAATTGTATTGAGATTGTAATGGAGTAACGAATCAAAAATGGAAATTCGTATTATCACAGTTGGAAAGGTTAAAGAGAAATATTTAAATGATGGAATCGCAGAATATGCCAAGCGCCTTAGCCGTTACTGCAAGCTGAATTTTATCCAGGTACCAGATGAAAAAACACCGGATAAGGCTTCGGATGCACTGAACCGTCAGATCAAGGAGATAGAAGGCAACCGGCTTCTTAGCCATATCCGCGACACAGATTACGTGATTGCCCTTGCAATAGAGGGGAAAATGCTGGATTCTGTAGAATTGTCGGATCTGGTCGCAAAACTTGGTGTCCAGGGAAAGAGCAGTATCGCCTTTGTGATCGGAGGCTCCCTTGGGCTTTCCGATGCTGTTTTGAAACGGGCAGATTATAAGCTTAGTTTTTCCAGAATGACTTTCCCTCACCAGCTGATGCAGATGATCCTGCTGGAACAGATCTACAGGGGATACCGGATCATAAATCATGAACCTTATCATAAGTGATGAGGTTTGCAGATATAAAAACTCCCAGATGTTAGATTGAAACTGCTAACATTTGGGAGTTTGTTGTTTACGCGAGCAACGAGCCAAAATCCATGTTTACACGAGACCTTGGAGACTGCCGCGATAACGGGCAGAACTTGCAGAGCGTGTTTTGTCTTGTTTAGATTCCGCTTGTACGGATGGATTCCACGGCTTCTTTGATTTTCTCAGGCGGAAGTACCAGCGCGAAGCGGACATATCCTTCCCCGTGAGGACCAAAGCTTGCGCCTGGAGTAACGATGACGCCTGCTTTTTCCATCAGTTCCATACAAAATGCCATGCTATCGGTGCGGTTTCCTGGGATCTTAGCCCATACGAACATGGTTCCTTTGCCATTTGGCTTCTCCCAGCCGATGGAGGCAAGTCCGTCGCAGAGAGCGTCACGGCGGGCCTGGTATTGTCTGCACTGTTCTTTTACGCTGTCAAGAGGTCCTTTAAGGGCTGCGATAGCAGCTTTCTGGATGGGCAGGAACATACCGAAGTCAATCTGGCTGCGAAGCTTTTTAAGGGCAGCAATGATCTCCGGATTTCCGATGAGAAAACTGATTCTGGCACCGGTTACGTTAAAGGATTTGGAAAGGCTGAAAAATTCAACCCCAACTTCTTTTGCGCCAGGTGAGGCAAGAAAACTTCCACCCTCTACGCCATCGAAGATAATGTCGCTGTATGCGTTATCGTGGATAATAAGAATGTCATATTTTTTTGCAAACGCAATGATTTCCTCATAAAGCCCGGGAGTGGCAATGCTGCCTACCGGGTTGGACGGAAGGGAAACTACCATGTAACGGGCCTTGCGTGCCACATCCTCTGGAATATCTTTTACATATGGCAGGAAATCATGTTCTGCCACAAGAGGATAGTAGTAGGGAACGGCGCCACCAAGCTTACTTCCGGCTGCAAAAACCGGGTAGCATGGATCTGGCAGAAGAACTACATCTCCCTCGTCGCATAAGGTCATGCCAAGGTGTCCCATACCTTCCTGGCTGCCGTAAACGGTCATTACCATATCTGGTGTGATCTCCACGCCAAACCGTTTCTTGTAATATGCACAGACCGCATCCAGAAGCTCTGGCAGGTCACGGAGACTGTAACGCCAGTTCTGGTCATCAGCGGCAGCTTCCATAAGCGCTTTCTTAATGTGATCCGGTGTATGAAAATCCGGAGTCCCCACACTCATGTTGTATATTTTTTTTCCTTGTTTTTCAAGCTCAAGCCGTCTTTCGTTTAATGCGGCAAAAATTTCATCTCCAAATAAATCCAGTCTTTTGGAAAAGTTCATCGTCTGTAAGCCTTCTTTCATTCAAATTCACAAACCTGTGCTAAAATCCTGTTTATTCTATCACATTACCAGAACAGAGTGCAAGATAAAAATGTGTTTTCCGGAAAGACATTTGTGTTATCATAAACAAACAATAATTGAATGACTGCTGGAGGTGACTGCCGGATAAGGGAAGGTTCCTATTTTTCTACAAATTATGAAGAAAAATAGCATCAGCCAGTTAAGATTGCATTGTCTAAAGGTGAAGAAACGTGTATAATTGGCTATATCAAACCAGGGAAGGAAAGAAGAACATGAAGAAGTTTCTCGAAGAATTCAAGACATTTATCAGCCGTGGTAATGTAATGGATATGGCAGTCGGTGTAATTATCGGCGGTGCTTTTTCCAATATTGTTACATCTCTGGTAGATGACATCATCAACCCGATTCTGGGTATTTTCGGCGGGATTAACTTTGATCAGCTGAGTGTAAAGCTGGCAGGAGATGCCACTTTGAACTATGGTAAATTTATCACAGCTGTGATCAACTTCCTGATCATGGCACTGATCATCTTTATCATTGTGAAAACACTGAATAAAGCAGCTGAGAAATTTTCCGCACCGAAGGAAGAGGAAGTGCCTATCACTAAGGTATGTCCGTTCTGCAAGAGCGAAATTCCTCTGGAGGCAACAAGATGTCCGCACTGTACTTCTGTTCTGGAAGAGGAGAAGTAACAACGAGTCGATTTTGGCTAGTGAGTGTCTATTAAGAGATTTATAGGCAGGCAACGAACAAAAGAAAGAATTCGGCTGTGCATTTTGCAAAATGAAGTATGATTTTGTGAACTGCTACAGCCGAATTTGTGTTATAATCTAATATAGTGATAATGAAAACAGACATGCGAGGAATTAAATGAAAGATTACATGGCCCCTATGGAGGGCGTTACCAACTTTATATACCGCCGGGCTTATCACCGGTTTTACCATCCAATGGATAAATATTTTACCCCCTTTATTTCTGCGAAACCAAAGAAGAACCTCAGCTTCCAGGAAATCTGTGAGGTCTCGCCGGAGCGAAATGAGGGAATGTATGTGGTTCCCCAGATCCTAACCTGCAATGCAGATGATTTTATCCGCACAGCGCAGCTTCTGAAGGAGGATTATGGACATGAGGAAGTGAATCTGAATCTTGGCTGTCCTTCAGGAACAGTTACAGCTAAGGGAAAAGGCGCCGGATTTTTGGCAGAGCCCCAAAAGCTGGATCAGTTCCTGGATCAGATTTTCTCGGAGCTGGATATGAAGATTTCCGTAAAGACCAGGGTCGGAACCCATTACGAGGAAGACTGGGATTACCTGCTGGCGATTTATGAGAAATATCCCATGTACGAGCTGATCATCCACCCAAGGATCCAGACAGACATGTATCGGGGAGTCCCCCGCCTTGGAGCTTATGAGAAGGCGGTGAAACGTCTGAAAATGCCACTTTGTTATAATGGAAACCTGTTTTCTGTGGCGGATTATAAAAGGATTACAGAGCTTTTTCCAGAGACGGATTGTTTCATGTATGGAAGGGGACTGATCACCAATCCTGGGCTGGTAACTGAAATCCGTGAGGGAAACCGTCCAGATAAAAAGACATTAAGAGAATTCCACGACTGCCTTTTTGAAGAATATCAGGAATTGCTTTCCGGGGAACGAAATGTATTGTTCCGCATGAAAGAACTGTGGAGCTATATGGCAGTTAATTTCACTAATTATGAGAAATACGCCAAGAAAATTAAGAAATCCCAGCACCTGCCAGAGTATTTGTCTGTGGTATCCAGTCTGTTTGCAGAGCAGGATCTGGTTGATTAAATATTGAAAGAGGAATCACATGTTAGATATAAGTCGTTTTGAAGAATTCATATCCCAGTATCCCATCTACGAATACCGTCTTTTGGATACTGTTGAAATAGAAGTGAGAGAGCGTGTGCGCACCATCTGCAGGCAGGAGTGCCAGCGCTACGGCACTACCTGGGCCTGTCCCCCGGCTGTGGGCAGCCTGGAAGAATGTGGAAAGCGGATCCACAGTTATCCTAATGGGATTTTTTTCTCCAGTGTGGCAGAGGTTTCTGATCTGATGAACATGGAAGAAATGCTTACCACCAGGGACGCCCACGAAGAACTGACTACAGAGGTTGCTGGATTTCTGAAAGGGGAAGGCTTTGAGTCCTTTACCTTATCTACAGAATCCTGTGATTTATGTGAACACTGTGCCTATCTGGAAGGAAAGCCCTGCCGTTTCCCGGAGAAAATGCATCCCTGTCTGGAAAGCCATGGTGTGGTGGTAAATGAACTGGTAGAGCGTCATTCCATGGAGTATAATCTTGGCGGAAACACCATCCTGTGGTTTTCCCTGGTGCTTTTTCGTTGATAAAGGCATAAATATTTATCAGGAACAGGATTTGTATAAAATACAAAGCCAGGAAGTAACGGCAGAGCCTGGATTTACATACCGATATAGGGGCGCAGCCTGGCAATTATGGACAGAACTGCACAGCAAAATCAAGAATGAAAAGAAAACCTCCTGCATAAGCTAGAGATAAAGACCGGGAGGTTTTCTTTATGTCTGTAAATATATTTCGCAAAGAACATGTCCCGGAAAGAAGCTCTAAGACAGGCAAAGCTTCTGGCTACTCTATTTCAGAACGTTTTTTGACAGCTATGGAACTCCCCGGTGACCTGGCGCATAAAGCACCGATCATTACCATCACTGGTCCGGCGCAGGTGATGCTTGAAAATTATAAAAGTATTCTGTCTTATACCAGTGAGCAGCTGATCGTAGCTACCTGCCAGGGACGCGTAATCCTTCAAGGGAAAAATCTGGAAATCTCCAGCTACACTTCCCTGGAGATGGAAGTGACGGGGAAAATTATGGCTGTGATGCTGGAGTGCAGATAAATGCTTCATGAAATATAAAAGGAGGCGGCGCAGAATGAATGCCCCTGAAAAATTCCTTCACGGTTTCTTAAAGATCAGCGTCTCCGGAGACCAGTTGGAACGCTTCTTAAATCTCTGCCATGCCAGAGAAATCCCTTTGGAAAAGATATGTCTTCAATCGGAACAAAACATAACGGCTTATATCTCCATAAATGATTTCCGAAAACTCATCCCCATACATAGAAAAACCAGAGTCCGCATTCACATCCTTAAAAAAAGAGGTCTGCCATTTTTACTGTACAAAAGCAGAAGACGCAAGTGCTTCCTCACAGGCATCCTTCTTTGCGCTGCCCTGTTATTCTGGCTCTCCGGACACATCTGGAACATTCACATTGATGGAAACGTAAAAAATTCCACCCCACAGCTTCTGGAATTTCTGGACCAGCAGGGAATTATCCACGGGATCAGCCGCAATAAGGTAAACTGCTCCCAGATTGCGACTCTTCTTCGGCAAAATTATCCGGACATTACCTTTGTCTCTGCCAGAGTCCAGGGCACCCGGCTTCTCCTTACCATCCAGGAAGAAGCGCTGACAGAAGATTTCCCGAAGTCAGAATCCCCCTGTGACCTGGTATCTGATCTGGATGGCAAAATTGTAAATATGGTTATCAGAAATGGCATTCCTATGGTAAAAACGGGAGATATTTGTAAACAGGGTGATATTCTGGTGTCCGGCAAAGTGCCAATCCTAAATGACAGCCAGGAGCTTGTCCGTACAGAATACGTTCCTGCTGATGCGGATATCTATGTGCGCCACCAGATTGCCTATTACCAGGAATTTTCCCTGTCCTACGAAAAAAAGCTTACGGACGGCAGCCCCAAAACCAGCTGGTACCTTCATGCTGGAAATTGGATCCTGGGTGCAGATACTTCGGAAAAAAACAGATATTTCACTTCTGTAGAAGAATTTCCCTGGAAAATCACAGAGAATTTTGTCCTTCCCCTTTCCTTTGGAAAGATCACGCGGACACCTTATAAGGTTCAAAAAGCAGTTTATACTAAAAAACAGGCGGAAAATAAAGCTGCCGCACAGTTCAAACGGTACGAAAAACAGCTGCTGGTGCGCGAAATACAGATTGTGGATTCTGATATATCGATCACCATAGACGGCACAAGCTGCATCACAAAAGGCACCTTAACTGTAGAGGAAGCCTGCGGAAAAAAACACTTTTTTTATAAAAGTTGAAAACCTATCTTTAGAGTGGTATACTTTTAACCAGATATACTTTTGAAGAAACACAAGGAGGAGCATTTTTTTGAAATCCGCGAATATAGAGATTGACTCATTAGATATTTTACAGGAGCTTTTTGGCATCAATGATAAGCTGATCAAGGTGATCGAGAACCGCCTTGGCGTATCCATTACCCAGAGAAATTCCTGCATTACCGTTAGCGGGACAAATGATGTAAGGATCCGTTCGGCTGTGAATATCATAGAAGCCATGCAGGAAGCTCTTGGAAAACAGCAGCAGCTTTCCGTGGATATGATCCATCGCTTTTTAGACGAGACAGAGGAAGAGGATGACAGGGAAGAGGACATTGCAGGCAGCACCCGTAAGGTGCTTGGGGATGCCGTTACCCTGAATTATAAGAATATCCCCATCCGCACCAAAACAATCGGACAGAAGAATTACATTAATGCACTGAAGAATAATACCGTAACCATCTGTATTGGACCTGCCGGTACCGGCAAAACCTATCTGGCCGTGGCCTATGCCGCTGAGCTGTACCGGAATGACGAGATTGAGAGGATCATCTTAAGCCGTCCTGCTATTGAGGCTGGTGAGAAGCTTGGCTTTCTTCCGGGAGATCTGCAGGAGAAGGTGGATCCTTATCTTAAGCCTCTTTATGACGCATTAAACGACGTTTTTGGACCGGACCAGGCAGCGAAGCTTCGGGAGCGTGGAATCATTGAAGTAGCGCCTCTTGCATATATGCGGGGACGTACCCTGAATAACAGCATGATCATTATTGATGAGAGCCAGAATGCTACACTTCCCATTTTGAAAATGGCGCTTACCCGTATTGGTACTGGTTCCAAGATGATCCTGACAGGTGATGTAACCCAGATTGACCTTTCGAAAGAGACCGATTCCGGACTTCAGAAATGTGCTTCTATTTTGAAAAATGTGGATGACATTGCAACCATTTCCCTAACCAACCGGGACGTTGTCCGTTGCAAGATCGTGAAGGACATTGTAAAAGCCTTTGAGAAAGAAGAAGCGAAGGCCCAGGAGAAGACACAGAAGCGGGCCACACGCAGGACAAGCCATTCGTAAACTGCCACTTAAGCTTTTGGCAGCAAGAAACAATTTATAGTTTCTGCACAGCTTACGCTGAAAAATAGATTTTACAGAAAAATTCAGACAAAAGAGTAAAATAAATAGTAACGATTGGGAGGAAGAAATTTTGGTGACAATCGAATATGAATGTGAGACTGATTTTGACCTGGGACTTGACTGTCCGGCACTTGCAAAGATGGTTGCAGAGAGGGTGCTTGACATGGAGAATTGTCCCTGGGATGCACAGGTGAATCTGGTGCTCACAGATAATGAAGAGATTAAACGGGTAAATACAGAATTTCGCGGAATCGAGAGAGCCACTGATGTGCTTTCTTTTCCCATGCTGCCATTCGAGACACCGGCAGACTATTCTGTAGCAGAGGATGATGAGTCCTGCTTTGATCTTGACAGTGGGGAACTGCTTCTGGGAGATATTATGATTTCAGCAGAGCGGGCCGCAGCCCAGGCAGAGGAATACGGACACAGTGTGAAAAGGGAATTCTGTTTCCTGGTTGCACACAGCATGCTTCATCTTCTGGGCTATGACCATATGACGCCGGAGGAGGCTAAGGATATGGAAGCCCGTCAGGCGAAGGCTTTGGATGAGCTTGGAATTACCCGTTGATCTATGCTTTTTCGTGCTTGATCTTATCATGGAAGAGGACATTGCTTCCCTGATTATAGATGCTCTTACCAGCTGGCAGATTACAATTTGCAGATGGGACGGGAAGGTGTCTATGAGGAGAACAGTGATTTTCAATGTATAAGATGAATATAAGGCATAAGGAGGATGTGACATGAAGAGAAAATTATTTAAGCTTCTCACAGGCGTACTGCTTTCCTGTACACTTGCAGGATCTGCAGTTATGGTACAGGCAGAGGAGAATCAGGAGACTACCGTTAAGAGCTACCTGACAGGTGAAGATGTATCCCAGAGCGTTGGCAGAAGAAGGCCTATAGCAGTTATGCTGGGAAATGATGCAGACGGTGCCCCACAGAGCGGAACGGAGAATGCCGGGGTGATCTATGAAGCACCTGTAGAGGGAAGCATCACCCGTCTGATGGCGATCATTGAGGACTATGACAATCTCCCACGGATCGGATCTGTAAGAAGCTGTCGTGATTATTTCCTGTTTTATGCAAATGAGTATGATGCCATCTATTCCCATTATGGACAGGCTGTCTATGCATTGCAGTACCTAGACCAGCATCTGATCGACAATCTGAACGGTCTTACCCTTGGAAACGCGTACTACCGTACCACCGACCGGGTGGCACCACACAATGCCTACACCGATTTTTCCCATCTTCAGGCTGGTATCCAGAGCCTTGGATACAGCCAGGAGTACAAGGAAAATTACAATGGACATTTCCAGTTTGCAGCAGATGGAACCCAGACCACTTTGGATAACGGAATTTCTGCAGGTGTAGTAAAGCTGGACAATTTTGCCTACAATCATCCATGGTTTGAATATAATGCAGAAACTGGGGAATACAGCCGCTTCCAGTTTGGTGCACCTCATATCGACCAGAATACGGGCAATCAGCTGACTTGTGAGAATATTATCTTACAGTATTCTAATTATGAGCCTTATGATCCCAATGGATATCTGAACATTGATACCCAGTCCGGCGGCGAGGGTAAATACATTACCAAAGGCAAGGCCATTGACATTAAGTGGACCAAGGATTCCCAGTGGGGAACAACCCATTACTATGACAGCGCAAGTGGGGAAGAGATCCGGCTGAATCCTGGAAAAACATGGGTAGAGATTGTTTTGAATGATTCTGTGGACTCGGTGTCCATACAGTAATGGGAAAAAAGTACCTTGCGTCGGTTTTTACTGCATAAATTTAAACAGATGTGATGTCAGCAGATGACATTATAGAATAAGGGGGAACGCTAGGAAATTTGGCGTTCTCTTTTTGAATTTACACGAGCAACAAGTCAAATTCGTGGAACGTGTTTTGGTTCGTTAGCAAAATCTTTGTGCATGGGAGCCATGGGAAATAGTTTTGCGCTTTAAAATGTGAAATTTTTCTGAAATTAGACAGTGTTTTCTTAGAAACCATGGACGAATGGATAAAAATGATGTAAGATAGGAAGCTGAAATATAATAACGGAGTTGACGGATAAAATGAATGATCGTGGAAGACTTAAAGATAAAAAACGTATTGTAATCAAGATCGGAAGCTCTTCTCTTACCCATGCCCAGACGGGCAAGCTGAATCTTCGGAAGCTTGAAATTCTGGTAAGAGAGCTGGGAGATCTTCGAAATCAGGGAAAGGACGTGGTTCTGGTATCCTCAGGAGCCATCGCAGTAGGGGCAGCAGCCCTTGGCTTTAAAGAAAAGCCCCAGGAGTCCCGCCAGAAGCAGGCCTGTGCAGCAGTTGGGCAGGCCAGACTGATGATGATCTATCAGAAACTGTTTGGAGAGTATAACCAGATGGCAGGCCAGATCCTGATGACCAAGAATACCATGGTAAACAATGCCAACCGTAAGAACGCAGAGAATACCTTTAATGAGCTTTTATCTATGGGGGTAATCCCTATTGTAAATGAAAATGACTCTATTTCCACTTATGAGCTGCAGTCCCTGGAGAAATTCGGAGATAACGATACTCTTTCCGCAGTAGTTGCGGCACTGATCGGCGCAGATCTTCTGATCCTGATGTCTGATATTGACGGACTTTTTACAGATGATCCCAATACCAATCCGGATGCCAGATTTATTGATACGGTGGAAACGCTGGATGAGAAACTGCTTGACATGGGAAAAGGTTCTACAGGAAGCAAGGTAGGTACCGGCGGTATGGCGACCAAGCTTACTGCAGCCAGAATTGCCACTGCAGCGGGCACTGATATGGTAATTGCAAATGGCGGTGATTTTCACAATATTCACCGTATTGTGGAAGGAGAAGCCTGTGGCACCCTGTTTGTGGGAAAGAAAGAGGAAGAGTTTTTCCTGATCGACTATATCGAAAAATTATTATAGAGTACAGATAAAATTAAAATTACACAGAATATTTACAGGAGGAGTATGATAATGGACAGCACAAAAATCGACCGCATTAACACCCTTCACCACAAGGCACAGAGTGTAGGTCTTACAGAAGAAGAGAAAAAGGAGCAGGCAGAGCTTCGCAAGGAATATATTGCTACCATCAAGATGAACCTTAGAAACCAGCTGGATAACATTGATGTGAAAGAAGCTGATGGAACGATCGTAAATCTTGGAGAAAGATATGGAAGAAAAAAGACTCATTAGAAAGCAGATATTTGCCGCCAGGAAGCAGTGCAGCGATAGGCAGATTGACCAATGGAGCCGTCAGGTAACAGAAAATATCATCGGCCTTCCTGAGTTTACAGCTGCCAGGCGGATTATGGCTTATGCAGATTACAATCACGAAGTGATCACAAGATATGTGATCGGGGAAGCCTGGAGAGCTGGGAAAGAAGTTGCCGTACCCAAGGTTGTGGGAAAAGATATGGTCTTTTACAGACTTACTGATTTTTCCCAGTTAGAGCCTGGGTATTTCGGAATTCCAGAGCCGGTAAGAGGTGAGATCACAGAGTGGGACGATGCACTTATGGTCATGCCTGGAGTAGCCTTTGATCCTGAGAATAACAGGGTGGGTTACGGCGGCGGTTTTTATGACCGTTTTCTGGAAAGGCATCCGGATATTCTGAGAGTAGCAGCAGCTTTTGATTTTCAGATTCTGGAAAAGGTTCCTACAGAACCCACGGACATTTGTCCTCAGATCATTGTGACACAGAGTAAGATTTACCGGAAGGAGGACGTACTATGAATGAAATGCTGGAAACTCTTGGCAGGAATGCCAAAGAAGCAGAAATAGTTCTTCGTAACCTGGATACCGCCAAGAAGAATCAGGTCTTAGAAGCCGTTGCAGACAGTCTCATTGCAAATTCCAGAGAGCTTCTTGAGGCCAATGCCATTGATGTAAAAAATGGCCGGGAGAATCAGATGCCAGAAGGACTTGTGGACCGTCTGATGCTGACGGAAGCCAGAATTGAGGGAATGGCGGAGGGACTTCGCCAGGTAGCATCTCTGGAGGATCCCATTGGGGAAGTGATCGGCATGAAGAAGCGTCCAAATGGGCTTCTGATCGGTCAGAAAAGAGTGCCTCTTGGAGTGATCGGAATTATTTATGAAGCGCGTCCAAATGTGACAGCTGACGCTTTTGCCCTTTGTTTTAAAACAGGTAATGTGGTGATCTTAAAAGGCGGAAGTGATGCTATTCACTCCAATACGGCCATTGTGGACTGCATCCGCAGAACTTTGGAAGAGAATGGGATTACCAGTAATGCCATTCAGCTGATCACAGATACCTCCAGGGAAACAGCCGGTGAGTTCATAAAAATGAATGAGTATGTGGATGTACTGATCCCAAGAGGCGGCAGAGGACTTATCAGTACAGTTGTGAATAACAGCACCATTCCGGTCATCGAAACTGGTACTGGAAATTGCCACATTTACGTAGACGAGAGTGCAGATCTTCAGATGGCAGCAGACATTGTGATGAATGCCAAGACACAGAGAGTGGGTGTCTGCAATGCCTGTGAATCTCTTCTGGTGCATGAGAAGGTAAAAGATGCCTTCCTTCCGGTTCTTGCCAGGCGGCTTCGCACCAGGAATGTGGAAATGCGTGCTGACGAGGAAGCCAAAGCTCTGATTCCGGATGCGGTGCCGGCAACGGAGGAAGACTGGGGAACCGAATATCTGGATTACATTCTTTCCATTAAGGTTGTGGGCGGCGTGGACGAGGCAATCCGTCACATTAACCGCTATAATACCGGTCATTCTGAGGCAATCATTACCAAAGATTATAATAACGCACAGAAATTTCTGGATGAGGTAGACGCGGCAGCAGTATATGTAAATGCCTCAACCCGTTTTACAGATGGGTTTGAGTTTGGATTTGGGGCAGAAATCGGCATTAGCACCCAGAAGCTTCATGCCCGTGGACCTATGGGACTTTTGGCACTTACTTCCACAAAATTTATCATATATGGAAATGGACAGATTCGTCCATAGGTTTGATTTTTTAATCGAAATGTGCTATACTGGACTAGATGTTGATGTTACTACGTTACTGTTCGCAGGTAATGTTCCGCGAGGTGCTTTTTGTGGGCAAAGCTCACGAAAAACCTGAGAATTGCGGCGCGAAATCATGCAAAGCATGATTTCTGTGCATCGCGAAGCGCGTTGCTGTGAACGGAGTGAACAGTAACGTTACTACTTCAGGTAACATGGAATACTTAATACGGGGGACTCATATATAAGGAGGTCTTTTTAAAATGAAGAAAAAGCAACTTTTGGCATTGATTATGGCTGGAACCATTGTGACCGGAATGTCACCGGCTACAGTGGCATTTGCAGAAGAGGCCCAGACCATGACTATAGATGATACTGTAGCAGTAGCCGCAGAGTCAGAGGAGAGCGAAGAGACAGCGGCAGAACCAGCTGGGGATACCACAGAGGCTCCATCGGATACCACAGCAGATGAACCAGCAGCAGACATTCCGGCAGATACACCGGCTGCTGAGCCTACACAGGAGCCAGCAGACACACCAGCTGCTGAGGATACAGCTGAAATTTCTGACGATGGATTTGGAAGCGGTGATACAGAAGAGATGACAGATACAGAGACTGAGATTGCAGTTCAGGCTGAGGAGAATTCTACTGGAAAGATTTATATCCAGGCAGAGGATGGCACTCAGACGGAGTATGCTTCTTTAGAGGAAGCCATTGCAAGTGCGCCGGTTGATATTGGCAAGGATGGTACTTTAACTCAGATTCTGATCACTGGTTCCATTGAAATCAGTAAGCCTGTTGTAATTGATCAGAATAAAAACATCTCTATTGCAGCCGCAGAAGATAACACTACAATAACACGTGCTTCTGGCTTTAAAGGCGATATGTTTCAGGTAACTGGTGAGAATACTTCCTTCCAGTTTGGAACAGGCAAGAATGGAGATACGGTATTAAATCTTACGGTAAATGGTGCACCAGATGAAGGTGATGCAGAAGGCTCTATTGTAAAAATGGCTTCCGGATATTTTGGAATAAATGATGGAGTTACCCTGACAGGCAACCGCACAAATGCAGCTGGATCTGCGATTTATAACGATGGCGGAAGCATTGTACTTGGCGGTGGTACTATTACCAAGAACCAGTCTTATGAAGAAACTACAGGCGGAGCCATTTACAGTACAGGCGTTATTTATGTATCTGGTTCTGTAGTAGTAAACGACAATAAAGATGATGCAGTTAATGATAACAGTATTGTGTTAAATGGAGACGGCGCTTATATCCGCGCAGCAGGTGTTCTTACAGAGGGAGCTAATCTTCAGGTAAGAAGAGCAGATGCAGCTGCTGGCAAGACATTAGTTGCTATTGGTGATGGAGCAGACACCACAATTGAGAACGTTTTAACGTATGTTCACTATCTGGATTCCACATATACTATTAATACATCAACTGGTAAATTAGAGGAGATTTCCGAGCCAACCAGCTCTATGGAACTGGTTGCAGATGGAATTTCATGGAATAAGGCTTATGAGCATACCATTGACCTTAGTTTCCACGCAAATGATGCAGGTACAGGCGGTAAATATTATGTTACTTGGATGAAGAAATCTGATTCCACACCAAGTTTTGAAGAAGTAAAGAAGGATAACAGTGATTCTGGATATATTACAGGTCCGGTTTCCATTTCCATTAGTGGAGTTGCTTATGATACTCCAATCAAGGTTGTTGTTTATGGAGAGGATGGCAATGGATTAGCTGCAGCCGAGCCGTTGGTACTTACCTTAAAGGCGAAGGCTACACCTCCTACTGAGACTCCTACTACACCAACCCCAACTACTCGTGCTACCATCAATCCATCTGTCAGTGAGAGTAAAGTTACTGGATTGGAGAAGCCGCTGGCTTTCTATCCGAAGACTATGTATAACTTCAAGGTAACAGGTGCCGGAACAGATAATACAAGCCCGGTTAAGGGAGACACCAAGTGGATTCCATACGGCTGGAGCATGTCTGCAAAGAACATTGACACTGGTTATCAGAAGAGCTGGTCTATCGGTAACGTAAATGGGATCAAGCAGGCGAAGACATTTAAGATGTATATCTTCTTCCAGAAATACATTTACAACGGAACTGAGTGGGAAGCAACTGGCGTGAAGGAAGCTCTTCCAACAGAGTTCAAGTCCAAAACAATCGACTTCACTGTAACTCCAGCTGGCACCATTACACCGGCTGCAACTGATGGTACTGGCGGATATAGCCCAGACGGTACTGGTGATGGTACAGGAGACGGCACCGGTGATGATGCAGAGAATCACGATGGCAGCGACAGCGATACAGGATCTTCTTCTGCAACCAATGCAAGAACCGCAGATAACTCCCCGATCGCGACCATGATGATGCTCGCAAGTCTTTCCCTTGTAGCTGGCGGTTATGTAATCGTTAGAAAGAGAAAAAAAGGAATCTAAAAAGTGAAATGTACGCAAGGCAGGTCTTAGGACCTGCCTTTTTGCATATAATGATATTGGCGGCGGGGGACAGGCTGGTACTTGAAATGCAATACTGTCTGAGTTTTTCCTCCGCTGCAGGAGGTAAAATATGTTGTCAGAAACGAAGAATGCCGCAGAAGAAAAAGCAGAATATAGAAAAAAAACGATACATAGAAAAACAGAGCCAAGCGCAGAAACAGTACCTTCATATGAAAAAATATATTATTCCCTATGGGAAATGGCGAGCAGGTACAGTAGCTTTTGTCAGTTCCGGGTGATTGGAAACAGCCATGATGACAGAATGATCCCTATGCTGGAAATCGGAACAGGAGCACAGCTGATTTTCTGTGTGGCAGGGATCAACGGAACCCAGGCACTTTTGCCCGAGCTTCTTCTAAAAATGGCGGGAGAATATTGCAGGGCTTACGAATGCAGATGGCAATTGGAAGAATTTTATGAAGTGCGAAAGCTTCTGGATAAAATAAGAGTCTGCATGATTCCCCTTTTAAACCCGGATGGCTATGAAATCTGCAGGAATGGTTTTGGAACCATAAGAAATCCTATTTACAGGCAGATGCTTCGCATGCAGAGCATTCCTGACAAGGATTTTGGATATAATGCAAGAGGTATGGATCTTGCACACAATTTTCCAACGATCCATTATATCCGTTCGCGGATGGGAGAAGAACCTGCCAGTGAGAACGAGACGAAGGCGTTGATCCGGATCATTCAGGAATACGGTGGCAGAGGCTTTTTATCCTTTGGGCAGTCAGGAAGAGAGATTATTTATTATCATAGTCAGCAAGGAATCGGATGTTTGCCAAAGTCTTACCGCCTGGCGCGGCATATGCAGAAGTCATCCTCTTATCATCTGGAAAAAGAGCAGATGGCAGAATCGTCCAACCAGAAATTTAAGGGAATGGGTACACCGGAGCAATACTATATTCAGACTATAAAACAGCCAGCTTTTCGCATTAAAGTGCCGGCACCAGGAGGCAGTGTGGGGGAAGAGAGCAAGAAGACCATATATGAGGAAATCCATTTACTTCCATTAGAGTATATTTTTTCATTAGATAATTAAAGCAGATAATAAGACAGAGATGCCAGACTGTATTCTGACATCTCTGTTTTTCGCTGGTAATAAGCCAAAGTTCAAGGCTGCATGAGATCTTGGCGTCTGCCATGATAATGAGCAAAACTGGCAGAGCGTATTTGGACCTGTCTGGTTCGTTGTGTTTGAAAAATGCTATTTCATGGAAGCCATAGCTGGATTTTCGTACTTCTTTCTTATATCCTTCATAACAAAGAGATAAGAAACACCAGTAAAGATTGCAGCAGCAAGCCATGCGGCCGGATCGCAGAAGCATGCAAGTGCGTAGCTTCCGACCGCCATGGAAATCAGTGCCACTACCAGGCGGGCGATCAGCTCTGCCACGCCGCCCATCATAGGCAGGAAACCGTATCCACAGCCTTGCATGGTATTGCGGAATACAAAGATGCTGCTAAGCGGAATATAGAAGATGACACTCATATAAATGTAGGTTTTGGCCCAGGGAAGCATGCTGTTCATATCCACGCCTCCGGTAAAGAAAAGCCCCAGAGCCGGTTTCAGTAAAAGACAGACGAGCACAGCTGCGACAAGGGCATAGACAACGCAGGTACCAAGTGCCGCTTTTACCCCCTGACGTATCCGTCCGATATCACCTTTGCCAAAGTTCTGACCACTGTAGGTGGCCATGGTCTGTCCCATGGCCATCATTCCCTGGGTTACCAGGTTCTGAAGCTTGCTGGCAGCTGTAAACGAAGCAACCGCATCAGAGCCAAACAGATTGATGGCAGCCTGCATGATCATAGTTCCGGAAGCTGTGATGGCAAACTGAAGAGCCATTGGGATTCCAACCGCCAGCTGATTGCGGCTCTCCTGTCCGTGAAGCTTCCAGTGCCGTCTGTTCGGGGCAAGGGATGGAATACGGATGTATATGTAGATTAGACACAGGATCGCGGAAACGCCCTGTGAGATAACAGTGGCATAAGCAGCTCCGGCAACTCCCATTTTTACATTGATGATCAATACCAGGTCAAGAATAACATTCAGCGCAGCGGAAAATACCAGGAACACAAGTGGAATTTTGCTGTTTCCCACTGCACGGAGATAGGAGGAGAACAGATTGTAGAAAATAGTAGCTCCTAATCCTGCACTGATGATCATAATATAGGTATATGCATCCTGGAAAATATTATCCGGCGTATTCATTAGCTTTAACAGGGTATGCATGCTCAACATACTTAAGGCACTGAGCAAAACTGTAAAAATCAGGGAAAGAAGAATCCCGTTTGCTACGCTGGACTTTACGCCTTCGTTGTCCTTGGCACCGAAACGCTGGGCTGTAAGAACAGAGAAACCGGCGGTGATTCCCTGTGCAAATCCCACGATCAGAAACATAATGGTTCCTGTAGAACCTACGGCTGCAAGTGCATCAGATCCGACATAACGGCCTACAATAATGGTGTCAGCCATGTTATACAGCTGCTGAAAAATATTTCCTATAATAAGAGGAAGGATAAATTTCAGGATCACTGGCAACGGCCGGCCCTTGGTCATATCTTTTTCCATAAAAACCCCTTTCTTTTTTCTAAACATACCAAAATGGTACATAAAATCCTTCTATATAAATGTATTTATCGAAGCGAGAGTTATTTTACCACACTCACAGGTATCTGTCACTATTATTTTTTTAATGACAACATCCAAAAAACCACAACTTTTTTCTTCCTTTGGTTAGGAATTTTGACTGTTTTGTTGGTTTTGCTTGCTATTTGATCATATAGATGGTAAAATCAAATATAAACGTGAAGATATTTTTTTCGAAAGAGAGGCACTGACATAAATGGCAAATGAACATGGAGAGCAGATCAGAATCGTGCAGGAAACGGTAGCAGGTAAGGAGATTACCTTTGCTCACGTAATGGGTGGTCCTGCACCGATCATTTATCAGAAACTTGGACTGAACCCGCAGCTGGATTATCGTTCCTCTGCGATTGGAATTATGAATATGACACCGCCGGAATCTGCTGTGATTGCATCTGACATTGCTGTAAAGAGCGGTAACGTATATCTTGGATTTGCAGACCGCTTTACAGGTACGCTCATCATCACAGGGGAGATTTCTGATGTAATGTCAGCCATGACAGAAATCGTTAATTATTTCCGCGATTCTCTTGGATATGTAGTCTGCAATATTACGAAACGATAGGAAGTAGGAGCATGGAGCGAATAACGAAGGAAGAGCTGCTGGAAATGCTGTTCCATGATGATTATGAACATCTGAAGGGGAAGAAGCTTCGTATGACCCGTGTGCGTGTACCGGGGAAGGAGGTTTGCCTGGCCCATGTGATCAGTCCTTCCCAATCCTGTATTTATGAGAACCTGGGACTGCATATTGGAGTGCATGAGGGAGAGGACCACACAGGAGAATCTATTGGACTGATCCGTTTCACACCATGGGAAGCAGTTGTGGTAGCTGCTGATGTTGCCATGAAGAGTGCTGATGTACAGATCGGATTTATGGATCGTTTTTGTGGTTCTCTTATTATAACAGGGGGATTGTCCCAAGTACAGACTGCTGTGGAAGAGGTTGTACATTTTTTTAACAGAGAGTTAGGCTTTAAAACATGTGAGGTCCACAAAAGCTGACAGATACCTTGTGGCTGCAGGAACAGCAGCTTATGGATACGATATTATGATATGAAAACGTAAAAATACTGCACTACTGTATATTTACAAGTAAGGTTTATTGAAAACAGGGGAAATGCAATTCAATGAAGAAAATTTTTTTGATGGGAAGAAGTGAGGCCGGCAAGACCTCACTGACGCAGGCACTAAAAGGCGAGGAGCTTCATTATATAAAAACACAATATACCAATTCCAATGACGATACCATTGACTCTCCGGGGGAGTATGCAGAGTCAAAAAGATTCAGTGTAGGACTTGCCTGCTTTTCCTTTGAGGCAGATGTGGTAGCAATTGTACAGGCGGCAGATGAGCCCTTTAATCTATTTGGGGCAAGCTGCCGTTCCTTTATCCTGCGCCCGCTGATCGGAATCATTACCAAGATTGATTCCCCTTACGCCAACATTCCCATGGTGCGCCAGTGGCTGATCAATGCAGGCTGCGAGCGCATTTTTATGGTGAATAATGTGACTAGAGAGGGAATTGATGAGTTAATGGAATATCTGGCAGAGGATACCCCGAAGCTGACTTTGGAGCAGGCGAAATTCAAACAGAATCTTGGCTTAAACGAGTGGGATCCTCTTCCGGAGGGTGTGAGCTACCCCGAGGATATTGCCTGAGGCAGATGCACGGGCGGTTACTGTTTACTCCGTAACCAGTAATCACGGGCTTTAATTAGGGCTTGACGGAGAATTTTAAATATAGTATAGTTTAGTAGATTCATCGGAGGGTTTATTGTTCGACGGAAACAATGGCTGGATAAGATGACAGGCTGAGATGCCTGTTTCTTATCCGGCCTTTTTGTGTGACAGTAAAATTGCCATGTTTGTCATAGACAAATGTGGCAATTTGTTTTATCCGGTCGAATTATAGGGTATACTAAATATAGAAGCCGGTCAGGTGCACTGGAGCCTTTTCTCAAACATGCTCCAGTGATACCAGGGGAGGGACTTCTGAAGAGGAAATATATTTGGAATAGAAAATAAATTGGGAAAAGAGGTGGGAATTCATTGACATTTCAGGACTGTTTAAACTCATATATAGAAGAGCTGCGCTGCAGCGGCAAGGAGCTGGCAGCAAACAGCGGCATCTCAGAAACCATTATCAGCCGCTACCGGAAGGGAGAACGCGTCCCGGCAGCAGACAGTGAATATCTGAAAAAGCTGTCCGCCGGAATTGCAAAGACCGCCCTGGAAAAGGGAAAGCCAGAGATAAAAGAAGAGGATGTATATCAAACCCTTCTGGAACATCTTCCTAAGGAAAATGCAGAGATTTTTTACTATGAGAAATTCGACCTGCTGTTAAAAGAACTGGAGATCAATGTATCCAAAATGGCAGCAGCCTTGCATTACGATGCTTCCTACATATCGAAGATCCGTACAGGAAAAAGGGCTCCTTCCGATCCTGCTGCATTTGCAGAAAACGTGTGCGGCTATGTTGTAAGAAACTGCATTGGAGCGGAAGAACTAAAAAAAGCAGCAGCCCTGACAGGGGGTACGGCAGAACAGCTGGAGAATCAGGAGACGTATTTTCAGACCTTGCAGAACTGGCTTTGTCTGGCGAATTTTGAGAAAACAGATTACATTTCCAGTTTTCTGCAGAAGATGGATGAATTTAACCTGGATGATTATATCCGGGCCATTCATTTTGACAGCTTTAAAATCCCGAAAGTGCCTTTCCAGCTGCCTGTATCCAGACATTATTACGGACTGAAGGAAATGCGGGAGGGAGAACTGGATTTCCTCAAACATACCGTGTTGTCAAAATCCATGGAGCCTTTGCACCTCTGCAGTGACATGACGGTAGAGGATATGGCCCAGGACGAAGAATTTGCCAGGAAATATATGTTTGGCCTTGCAATGGTGTTAAAAAAAGGGCTCCACATTCATATTATCCATGAGGTAGAGCGTCCTATGAAGGATATGATGCTGGGGCTGGAAAACTGGATCCCCCTTTATATGACCGGGCAGATTTCCCCTTATTATCTGAAAGGCATTCAGAATAAAGTTTACTCCCATCTGCATTACAGCTCTGGCCAGGCAGCCATGACCGGGGATTGTATCAGCGGACATCACGAAAATGCACACTATTATCTGACCAGTCATAAAGAAGAGGTAGAGCGCTGCAGAAAGAACACGGAATACCTTTTGAAAAAGGCAAGTCCGCTTATGGATATTTACCGGGAGGAGAAAAAAGAGCAGCTTTATGAGTTCCTGGGAAAAGACAGCAGGATTGAGGGCAGGCGAAGAAGAATCCTGGCAGCCCCGCCGTTGTTTGTAATTCCGGAAGAGCTGCTAAAAGAGATCCTGTACAATAATCAGATTGGGGAAAGCATGTGCACCCGGATCCTGGAAGCCCAGAAAGCCGAAAAGAGCCGGATGGAACATATTTTTGCCCATAGTGCAGTAACGGATGAATTGTCAGAGGTTACCAGCATAGAATATGAGAGATATCCAGTGGCGCTGCCTGTGGCAGAGTGTTTCCTTGAGCGGGATATTGTGCTTACTTTTCAGGAATATAAAGACTGCATCGCAGCTGCGAAGGAGTATGCATCCCGGCAGGAGCATTACAATTTCCGCCTCACCAGAGTGAAAAGCTTTCACAACATCCAGATTACCTGTCATGAAGAAAAATGGTGCATGGTATCCAAAAACAAAGCCCCATCTATCCATTTTGTGATCCATCACCCTAAACTTAGTTATGCATTGGAGAATGTGATCCTTCCCATTCAGGATGAAACGTAACCCGTCCCATTTGGGGCAAAATGTCATCGGAATAGCGCCCTGCATGGAGAAAACAGTAAAAAGGTAAGAATTAAAGGAGGCATGAAAATATGAGAAAAATATTGAGAAAGACAGCTGCAGCAGTCGGTGTAGGAGCTCTTCTCCTGGCCGCTCCTGTTTATGGTGCGGACAATATTTCTGATCTTATGGTGTATACCGATAATATACAGTCCGACGGTTCCCTGATCTATTATTTTGAAGAAGTGGCCGTTGTGCTTCCGGCTGATTGGAAGGGGAAAATTGACATTGTAACAGATGGAATCTCCGCCACTTTTTATCATAAGGCCAGCCACGAAAAATGGCAGGAAAAATACGGGGAAGAAGGAGGAAAACTTTTTACCCTGTCCTGTTCGGTCAATCATGATTTTTCAGAGCTGCCGGATTTTACTTATATAGGATTCAGTGAAGAGTCCGTGATGAATTATTTTATGGTTTTTCCAACTGATTTCCAGGCGTATACAGAAGATGAGAGCGTGGCACATGAATTCCAGCAGATGAACGCCGAAATCGATTACGTGAAGCAGCATGCCTATATGCTTGCAGAGGGGGAAAAGGTTCCTGTGGCCTCTTCTGAGCCTTCTGATTTTTCCATTTCCCAGACAAGTGATGATGGGGAATGGGTGAAGATGAAAGAGGGATTTGAGCTTTATCTTCCAGCAGACTGGACCGGTGCAGAGTTATCAGATTCTGATCAGGAAGATGAGACCTATTATGCAGCTCTTTCGGGAGACGAAAAGATTGTTCTGGTTGTAACTTCTCTGGATCTGAGAGAGGATTATACAGAGAAAGAAATACAGGCAGCATTGGCAGAGGAAAATTATGACAGCCTTTTTGATGCGGCAAAGGACCAGATTAAAGAGCAGGGCTATACCATCGAAAAAACAGAGCTGATCAATGGGATTTCCTGTGCATATATTTCGGCAGAGGACGAATATGGAATTGTATTTATGGATAAAACGGACTCGGTTATGGAACTGGTTTATCTGACAGGAGAAAATGTGGCAGAAGATGAAAGCGCATTAAGTATCCTGCATTCTGTAAAATGGGCAGAGTAATTTCCCGGCTGCTTCCAGGAATTGTTTGCGCAGCGTTTTTGTGCAGCATCAGTGCGGAGGCAGTCTGGGCTGGGGAATCTCTTGTTGAAGCCTGGGAAAGGCAAAACCAGGAAGAGGATTCCAACCAGGGAAACGTTGGAGATGGCGGGGAGGTGAATCCCTCTGGTGAAGAGAATTATAATGAAGTACCGCAGCTGAACGAAGCGGATATTTACCAGATGAACCAGGGAAATGCAGCGTTTTTATATAATGACCAGGGTTATGTTTCCTTTCTTCGGGGAAGATTTTTCGATGAGAAAGTAACCGATACGGAAAAAGGCGTGGAATCTTTGATGGGAATTGCAGATCTTCTGGGGTTGTCCAAGGGTTCTGAGTTTTTCGCTGTATATGGGGAGCAGGATGAGTATGGATATACTTATCTTACCTATAAACAGCGGTATGGGGATCTTACCTTGGAAAATTTATGATTATGTGTATGAGGGAACGGACGGAAATGTATACGTCAGTGACAGCAGCTTTGACCAGCCAGGGGGCTCTACCCAGCTGTATCCAAATTAGCAATTGATTTTGTGGTATGCTTTGCTCCAATTTAGTCGCCTAAGATTATTTTGGTCTGAGCATAAACGTGTAATAGAAATATGAAAAGGGAGGATTACCTGAAATATGAAAAAGATGAATGAGAAAAAGAAATATCTGCTTTCCACAGTTCTTGCTACCAGCCTGCTCTTTGGTAGTATCATTCCGGTCAAGGCCGAAATAAAATTAGGAGAACTGGGCGAGGAAGCCAACCAGATCGCAGCATCGGTAGCTGGTGTCTCTTATTCCTCAGATGTAGTGGCGTTAGATGACCTTGGGATTTCGGTTGCGCCATCAGATTATGTGGCAATCCAGCAGGTTGATGGCTTTGTTTATATTTATACACAGGAGACGGATTGTATCCCTTACGTGATCGTAGGCTATTACGATATGGTGGCGGAGGATTTTGCCAGTCAGTTTACCCAGTATATGACGGAATCCTATGAGGATCTCCAGGTGATGTCTCCAGAAGCGGCAGTAACTGTGGGGGACCGGGAATATACCTACATTCAGTATTCATACAGCGTAAGCGGTTATACAGTGCGTGACAGCCGACTGTTTCTTCCGGAAAATGGCAGAACCTATATGTTTGGTGCAAAAGAGATTCCAGAGCTTTCTCTGTATGTAGGAAGCAATCTGGAAGAAGTCGCAGGAAGCTTTGCGTATTTGGCTGGCGGGGACAGTGATTATGCCAAGCATGTAGACAGCACCCGTTCCGTAGTTCCGGATGCCCAGGCGACAGTAGACAATATTGAAGATACCGTTGGGGACATTGTAGAAGAGCAGGGCTCCGGCGACTCCAATATTGCAGGCGGAACGGTAGGGGACAACAGTGGGACAGCTGGGGGAAGTGCAGGTGGAACCACTTCTGGCACAGAAGATTCTGATGTTTCAGACAGCAGCGCTGGATACAGTTCCATTACTTTTTCCCAGGATAAGGCGAATTATGAAGGAACCTGGGTGCCTTTCGAAGATGGTTTCCAGTTATATCTGCCAAGCGCATGGAACATCTATGAATTGACAGAGGATCAGGTAAACCAAGGCGTTCTTTACCTGGCTGGAGATGCCTCCGGTGCAGACACAGCACCGGCGGTTTCAGTAGTATGGGCTTACAGTGACGGCGCCGAGACCATCAATGATCTTGCAACCGCGATCCGTCAGGGCGGCTATCAGGTTGATGACCTGGTTTCCATCAACGGAATCCCCTGTGTTTCCTACCGCCTGGAAGATGGTGACTGCAGCGCGATCATGTTTTTCCATCCCACCAACAAGGACTATGTATTCTGCGTAACCGCAACCCAGTACACAGCCAATGTGGATAGGATCTGCTCCATCCTCACTTCCCTCAGCCTGGCTTTATGATCATTTAGGCGAGATATACGAATCAAGAAAAAAAATTCCCGTTCAGATTTTCCTGTTATCTGGACGGGAATTTTTTATAAAAGAGAAGTTATCAGGGACGCCCCGCCATAGGCGGAGAATCCCATGTTCTATGGTAGGTTGCTATGTAAATTATGGTATTAAAGAAATGTACTGCTTTAATAGACAGAGGGTTTCTTCCTTCGAATAAACCATAGGGCTGCCAGATAATCCTGTAAAAAAGTCAGTGAAAACCTTGCATAAGGAGATATCGGAAATATGGATATTACTGGAATAAGCACCAAAAACAAAAGAGTTCGTAGTGTACAGATGCAGCCCTGTCTGGGAAGTTGCATAAATGGATAAATATTCGGGAATCTGTAAAACAGTGGGACGGACGATCAGACTGGTAATCGTTCCGTCTTCTGTTTCTTTATACAATTCTGTTAACATCATTTTTACGTCCGAAGGTTCCAGAGGCGGAACATATTGGGGCGGTAAATCCTGAAGAATTCCATTTTGGATAAAAGCCGCCAATCCTTTTTCCGAGAAAATAGTTACATAATTTTTCTGAATGTTCTGCAATACGGAAAAATGTCTTTCAAAGTGCCAGTGATCGCTGTTTCCGCCAATGCCTTTGATGAGGATATGGAAGCGTCACGGGCAGCTGGTATGAACGGACATCTGGCGAAGCCGATCATGGCGGAGGCGCTGCTTAAGACGCTGGGACAGATCATTAAGTATAAATGATATGTAATATTGTAATATGAAAAGCCTGGCCGAAGATAGAGTAATGTCTGTTTGCCAGGCTTTTTTGCTGAAATAGAGAGAATGGTTTATCTATGCTTTCGGTATTCCCGGGGACTGCATCCCTTTATTCTTGCAAATACTTTGGAATAATAATTCGGATCTGAAAATCCAGCCTTGTCAGCTACCGCGCTGATCGGCTCACCAGCCTGCAATAACTCCAGGCTTCGCTCAATCCGATATTCCTGCAGAAAGGCAAACAGAGTAGTATTCATATGACGCTTGAAAAGCCGGGTACATTCGCTTTCGCACAGGTGGATGTGTCTGGCAATGTCATTTAAAGTGATCTTATTTTGATAATTTTCCTCTATGTAGGACAGGATCTTCTTAATCCGGTCGTATTCCAGGGAGTTTTCCCGGGAAGCCTGGGGTTCGTAAATAATGTGCTCCAGAAGAAGCCGCCACATGGATTGCAGGCAGATTGTAATATCTAGCTCGTAAAAATCTGGTTTTTTCTTGTCAAGATCAATAATACGGAGAAGATACTCGCGAAAGGGCCTATGCCATGGCTCGCTCTGGTTGATACAGAGGGCGGGGAGCAGGGAATCCTGAAGGACAGGATCTACATATTTGCTGTTAATGGTGCTTTGGAAAAATCCGTAGATCAGTCTGGGATCAAAGGTTACGGGAATGTAGGAGCAGTCCTTCTGATCTTCCATTGTGCCAGAATGGAGAGCACCGGAGTTGTTGAATACAATATCACCTTCTTTTAAGTGGTAAACCATATGGTTGACCTTGTAGCACATGGTGCCTTTTTGCACATAAGTAATCTCTATTTCCGGGTGCCAGTGCCACATAAAGGAACCGGACTCATATTCCGATAGTTTCTGGTAGCTGACCAGGAATGGAAACTGTTCATTGCCGTGCTGTTTTAATTCTTTTTGAAACTGATTGGTTATGATCTGCATGCCAAACCTCCCGGGAAAAATTTTATATCCTGTGAACTGTATAGGATTCCATATGTTCAAAAATAGAGAATTACAATAAAACGCATAAATTTACCTGTATTATACATCTATTAAAGATAAAAACGCAATATATTACTTGTTTTTCGCAAGTTATTTAAGGTAATGTAAAGGGAATGCATGTAAAATGGAATTAACTTGATGAGAGATCCAGATAAGCACAGATGAAGCGTAAAATATGCACTGAAGCTTCTGGAATACAGAACGTAAAATTATAACAATATTAACAAAACAGGAGAGATTAGCCATGAATTTACCAGAAAAAGCAAACCTTGAGAAAATCTATGGAAAGAGCAGCGCCTGCGCAGCCCGTTTCCAGAATCTTGCAGACAAATTTGCCCAAATCTATAAGCATGACCATGCAGATTTCTTTACTTCCCCTGGAAGAACAGAAATCATCGGAAACCATGTGGATCACAACGGCGGCAAGGTAATTGCAGGAAGTATCAATCTGGATACCATCGGTGCAGCAGCACCAAATGGAACCAACGTGATCCACATTACAAGTGAAGGCTACAGAGATGAGATCGTAGTTGATCTTGACAAGATCAGCAGAGCCAATTATCCGAAGGGAACCTTTGCCCTGGTTGCAGGTATGATGGAAGGTGCGAAGAAGAATGGCTTTCAGACAGCTGGCTTTGATGCCTATGTAAGTACCAACGTGATCGCAGCAGCAGGAGTAAGCTCCTCTGCATCCTTTGAAATGCTGATCTGTGTCATCATTGATTACTTCTTTAACGACAGCAGGATGACTTACACAGACTATGCTAAGATCGGTCAGTACGCGGAGAATGTTTACTGGGACAAGGCTTCCGGAATGATGGACCAGATGGCATGTGCAGTTGGCGGCCCGGTTCTTTTCGACTTTGCAGACAGAAATGACCTGAAATACAGCAAACTTGATTTCTCCTATGGAAAATTTGGTCACAGACTGGTGATCGTAAACACAGGAAAAGGCCATGCAGATCTCAGTCAGGAATATTCTGAGATCCCAGGTGAGATGAAAGCCGCAGCTAAGGTGCTTGGAGCAGAGCTTCTTCACGAGACCACTCTTGAGAACCTTCTGGCACATGTAAACGAGATCAAGGACGACAGAGCAATTCTTCGTTCTATCCACTTCTTCGAAGAGACCTCCCGCGTAGAGCGTTCAGCTAAGGCCATTGGAGAGGGAAACTATGAGGAATTCCTGAAACTGATGGATGAGTCTGGAAGATCTTCCTGGGAGCTGCTTCAGAACTGCTACTGCATTAAAGACTGCCATGAGCAGAAGATCCCGCTTGTTCTTGCCCTTACCCAGCTGTTCCTGAACAAGATCGGCGGCGGTATCTGCCGTGTACACGGCGGCGGATTTGCAGGTGTTATTGCAGCAGTTGTCCCGGAAAATGAGATGGAGAATTATGTAGAATACATTTCCCAGTATGTTGGCAGAGAGAACGTTTATCCAATGGATATCCGTGCAGTTGGAGCTGCTCATATCGGCTGAGAAGAAGTCTGAAATGCAAGCGTTGAGGATCTGAAGGCACTGTTCAGAAAAATTATGTAATAAGCAAAAAAATTCCCAGGCAGAAATGCCTGGGATTTTTTTGCTTGTTAATCATCCAGCTTGATTTTCTCTTTCAATACTACACATCCAGCCATATCCCCAATAACATTGACACAGGTAGCACCCATATCGCAAAGGGTATTGATACTTATGTATACGCCCATAACACCTGCCGGAAGACCAGCCATAGTAGCCAATGCTGCGAAGGAAGCAATGGCACCGCCTGGGATTCCAGGAGTTCCTACGGACAGAAGTACATTTGCCAGAAGGATTATGAGCATCATGGAAATGCTCACGTTAATTCCACAGGCATTGGCAAAGAACATGATCATAAAGGACATCAGAATGGAAACTGCATCCATGTTTACGGTAGCACCAAGAGGAATGGCAATACTTGTGATCTTGTTGGATACACCCATTTCTTCTTCCATACACTGCTTGCTGATGGGAATGGTAGCAGAACTGGAGCAGGTTCCAAATGCATTCAGGGCTGCAGGAAGCATGGCCCTGATAAATTTGATGGGGCTTTCTTTTCCGATAAATTTCACTGCACTGCCGTATACAATGAGAGCAAATCCGAAGAATGCCACATACAGAATGATCAGCTGTGTAGCCAGCGAGATAATGGTCTCTGTACCATTTGCTTCTACAACTGGAACGATGGTACAGAAGACACCGATTGGGGTGAAGTACATTACTGTGCTGATGACTTTCAGACATACCTCGTTGCAGGAGTCGATCACATTCAGAAGTGCGGCACCCTTTTCCCCGATGGCGATTAGGGTGAAACCTACGATCACTGCGAATACAAGTACCTGAAGCATATTTCCGTTGGCAAAAGCGGCAACTGGGTTGGATGGAATCAGGTTCTTGATGGTATCCAGAATGCTGGTCATCTCAGTTGCCTGGATATCGGATGTAGCCATTTCGAACTTTACATTTTTTCCAAGGTTGATCAGTCTTGGGATGATCAGGCCTGCAAGGCTGGCAAGTGCGGTGGTGCACAGGAAGAAAATCATGGCGCCTGCGGTGATCTTACCGGTAGTACGGGCATTTCCAATACTGGTGATACCCATTACAATGGAACAGAATACCAGTGGAAAGATCATCATGTTCAATGCATTCATGTAAATGCTTCCGATGAGATTGGTTATAGTAAGCACTGGCTCATACCGTCCAGCCAGAAAGAGCCCGGTGAGAATACCAAGGATCAGTCCGATGAAAATTGCGGATGTGATATGTTTTTTATACCACGAATAGAAAGTTTTCATTTATTTCCTCCTAAAAACGAATATTGTAGTATTTTACCACATTTTGCAGAAATAAAAGTTACGAAAGTATTACTTTATTAAGGAAAAATATGCATGCTTACCTAAAAGAACAAGAAGAATCTGGACTTATTTCCTATATGCGTGATATACTGAATTTAACAGAATTGCCGGAATCTTACAGCTGGAAGCTTCTGGGTTTGAAATGGAGGTGAAACATATGGAAAGGCTGATCTTTCATGTAGATGTAAACAGCGCCTTCCTCTCCTGGGAAGCAGCACGCAGAGTAAAAAATGGAGAGCCGGATCTGCGGACAATTCCTTCCGCAGTGGGCGGTGACCCGAAGAGCCGTACCGGGATTGTAGTTGCCAAATCCATTCCGGCAAAGAAATACGGAGTACAGACTGGTGAGCCTGTGGCTATGGCCCTTCGGAAATGCCCAGGTCTGGTTGTGGTTCCCAGTGATTTTCAACTTTATACCAGGAATTCCCAGGCGTTTAAAGCAATCTGTAAGTCCTATGCTCCTGCAATGGAATCCTTTTCCATTGATGAGGTGTTTCTGGATATGACAGGCACTTCCCTGATCTATCCAGATCCTATCGCCACAGCCTGTGAGATAAAGGACAGGATTTATCAGGAGCTTGGATTTACAGTAAACGTAGGAATCTCCACCAATAAGCTGCTGGCAAAAATGGCGTCAGATTTTGAGAAGCCAAATAAAGTGCATACCCTTTTTCCGAAAGAAATCCCGGCGAAAATGTGGCCTCTTCCTATAAGAGACCTGTTATTTCTGGGAAAGGCTTCGGAAAAGAAGCTGGTAGATTTCGGAATCCGCACGATAGGAGAACTGGCCCGTGAAAAGGAGTCCACCATCCAGACCCTTCTTGGTGAAAAAAACGGACACCAGCTTTATCAGTACGCCAGAGGCATCGACGAGTCTCCTGTGCTGGAAGTGCCGGAGGAGAGCAAGGGCTTTAGTGTAGAAAAAACTTTTAATGATGATATTGTATCCATGGAACAGATCCAGCTGATTTTGCTGGAGCAATGCGATGTGGTCGCCACCAGAATGAGACGGAAGGGGAAGAAATGTACCTGCATTTCCGTTACTTTCCGAACCCTGGATTTTAAGAACCGTTCCCACCAGATGAAGCTTGGAAATGCCATAGATGTCACCGATGAGATCTACGCAAATGCCAGAAAGCTGTTCCAAGAGTTCTGGAAGGGACAGCCACTGCGGCTGATCGGTGTGGCCCTCACAGGACTTACGGAGGATGGGTTCGAACAGATGTCTTTGTTTGAGGACAGTGCCAAAAAAGAACAGCGCCAGAAGCTGGATGCCACCCTGGACGCTATCCGTATGAAATTTGGAAACGACACGATCACCCGCGCCAGCATTATGAACAGCAATGCCGGAATCGGGCGGAAAGCCAAGGCACAAATGGAGAATGAACGATAGGCGGATATGACGTAAGACAAAAAGCTCTGGTTTACTGGATATCAGATAGAAAATATGGAAAATAAAATCGTATAGAAACAAGGGCATTGTTTGCTTCTTTGCAGGAAGAAGAGGACAATGCCCTTGTTCTATAAATTTTATTAAAGCACCTCTTGACAAACACGCATCACTAGTGTACTATCTACCTATGACAGCGATACAAGAAAGGAGGACGCCATGGAATATAATTCATCGCTGCCTATTTATCTCCAGGCAGCAAATTCCATTAAACGGGATATTGTAACAGGTAAGCTGTCTCCGGGTGTGAAGCTTCCATCGGTGCGTGAGCTGGCAGTTGCGTACACCATTAATCCCAATACAGTCAGCCGCGTATATAAAGAATTGGAGATGGAAGGCGTCTGCTTTACCAGACGCGGGATGGGAACTTTCGTAACAGAAGATCCAGGGAAGGTCCGGCAGCTAAAAGAAGAGATGGCGGGGACCCTGATCCGAGAATTTCTGGAAGGAATGGAGCAGCTTGGTTTTTCCAGAGCCGAGACGATCGGCCTTCTGGAGGAAAAACAGTCGAAATAGACGAGGAGTGTATGAAAATGATCTTAGAGAGCAGAGAAGCAACGAAGAAATACGGCAGTAAGACTGCTGTGAATCAGGTATCCTTACAGTTGGAGCCAGGACTTGTATACGCTATGCTTGGTCCCAACGGAAGCGGCAAGACCACCTGGATGAAAATGGTGGCAGGACTTGTGAAGCCAACCAGCGGTGAGATCCTGTATCAGGGAAACCCCATCGGCAAAGAGAGCCGGAAAGAAATTGCCTATATGTCCACAGAGCCCTACTTCTACAGCTGGATGTCCGTTGCGGATGTGGGAAAATATTATGAGGACTTTTTTGAAGATTTTTCCATGGAGAAATATAGACAGATGATTTCCCGTATGGAGCTTACAGAGGATATGAAGGCGAAGAAGCTGTCCTCTGGTATGATGGCCAAGCTGAAGATCGCAGTTACCATGGCAAGAGGCGCCAGGCTGTATTTACTTGACGAACCCCTGAACGGCATTGATCTTCTGGCAAGAGACCAGATCATGAAGAGCATTCTGGAAGCCATAGATCCAGATGTGACACTGGTGGTTTCCAGTCATCTTGTAGACGAACTGGAACGAGTAGCAGATGCGGCCATTTTTATGAAGGATGGCATATTGGCTAAGCAGTGTATGGTAGAGGAGCTTCGGATTGACGAGCATAAATCCGTAGTGGATCTGTACCGTGAAATCTATGGACATGGAGGAGAAGAAGTATGTTAAAGTTGATGAAATACGAGCTTCGGAAAACAGCGTTTTCCAAGCTGGTTCTGCTGGTGATCACTGCCGTTGCGGAACTTGCATTTTTGTTAGGTGTGTTTTTGAAAAAGGATAATCTTCTGGCAATCGGAATTGTATTCCTGTTCATGTGTGCAGTATTTGGTGTTATTTACATTGGAATAGAGAGCGTGAATGTCCTATATCGTGACCTGAATACCAAACAGAGTTATATGTTGTTTCTTACACCAAAAAGCAGCTATGAAATCCTTGGTGCCAAGATTCTGGAAAACGGCATTTCCATCGTAATGGCCGGTGTATTTTTCGCATTGCTGGCAGCCCTTGACATTACCGTTGCAACCCTTTATATTGGCGGCTTGAAAGAGATGATCAATCTGGTAAGCTCCTTTATGGAAATAAACTGGTCCGTTACCTTTACCCCTGCAGAAGCAGCCTTCTATTTCTTTGGTCTGCTGGCAAGCTGGATCGTTTACATTGTGAATGCTGACCTGTCCGTGATCTTATCCGCCAGTGTCCTGGCCGGCAAAAAAGGCAGCATCATTGCAGGCTTCCTTATCTTCATGGTAATCTCCGCTATTATTGGAAAGGCATTGGATCTGATTCCGGTTCTGCAAAGCACAGAACTTACTTTCGTTATATATATCGCAGCCGCATTTGCCATTGCAGCAGTACTGTACCTGATTAGCGGCTGGATCATGGAGAAGAAGCTGAGCGTATAAAGCTTAATGGTATATTTATGATTGCAGAGTGAAGAGGGGTGTGATAGAATGAGGCTCGCAGTAAAAAGAAAAGAAAACTGGAATCGGGAAAGGATTCTATTGCGAGATGGAAAAAGTAAAAAAATCAAACGAAATGGATATGCTGAATGGCGGTCTTGCAGGCAAGCTGATCATCTTTGCCATACCTCTGGCATTCAGCAGTATTTTACAGCAGTTATTTAATTCCGCGGATGTTGCGGTTGTTGGCCGGTTTGCAGGAGACAGGGCTTTGGCGGCAGTTGGAAGCTGTGTGGCGCTTGTTGGTATCTTTGTGAATCTGCTGGTGGGAATGTCTGTTGGACCAAATGCAGCCCTGGCAACCTTGATCGGTCAGAAAAAGCGGGAGCGGATCAGCGGTATGCTACATACCGTACTCACCTTTGGCGCAATACTTGGATTTTTACTTATGATCATTGGCATGCTGTGTGCGAAAGTAGTACTGGAAGCATCTGGAACACCGGAAAGTGTTATGAGTGAGGCTCTTTTGTACATTCGGATCTATTTTATCAGTCTGCCATTTATGACTATTTACAATTTTGGCTCGGCTATTTTGCGAAGCTATGGGGACAGCAGAAGGCCGATGTACTACCTGCTTACCTCTGGAATTGTAAATGTTATCTTGAACCTGTTTCTGGTGATCTGCCTTCACCTGGGTGTTTCCGGCGTAGCCATTGCGACAGTAATATCCAATGTATTAAGCGCATCTTTGGTTATTCATCATCTTCGTAAAAGGGATGATGAATTCCAGTTCAGTTTTTCCAGAATGCATATTAATAAAAGTGAGCTATCCAAGGTTCTGGCTATTGGAATCCCGGCGGGAATACAGGGGGCTATTTTCTCTGTTTCCAATGTATTTATCCAGAGTGGGATCAATTCCTTCGGAGAGGATGCAATTGCTGGTTCTTCACTAGCTCTGAATTTTGAGTATTTTACATATGATATTGCAGCTGCTTTTGCTCAGGCGGCGGTTACCTTTACCAGCCAGAATTTCGGTGCTGGAAATTTGAAAAGGTGTAAAAAGGTATTCTGGCTTTGTCTGTTGTTTGGAATGGTCTTCACAGAAATCCTCAGTATTGTATTTATGATCTGGGATGATTTCTTTGTGAGCATCTATACCACCAGCGCAGGAGTGGCAGCCTTCGGCCTGATTCGTATGCACCGGGTATGTTCTTTGGAGGGACTTACCGCTACTTACGAAGTGGAAAGCGCAGCCCTCAGGGGAATGGGAAAATCTCTGGAGCCATCCATTATCACAATTCTTGGAACTGTGGTTTTCCGCATGATCTGGCTGGTTACCATTTTCAAGCTGGTTCCCACCTTCGAAATGCTGATGAACGTTTACGTCGCTTCCTGGATCTTCACAGGCGGCGCGATCATGATCGTGTATCTGTGGCATATGCGGAAGCTGGAAAAGAACCATTAGACATTGAAACAGGGCATTACCTGCTTCTCGGTGAGGAGTAAGTAATGCCCTGTGTTTTTTTTCTAATCAAGCTATTTTCAGATTAGTACTGACCACTCTGGCCGCTCTGTCCTGCGGACATGGATCTTTCCTGAGCCTCGATCATCTTTTTCACCATATAGCCACCTACACTACCATTCTGTTTGGAAGTAAGGTTTCCGTTGTATCCGTCTGTAAGCGGCACACCCAGCTCATTTGCAACCTCAAATTTGAAACGATTTAATGCGCCCTTTGCTTCTGGTACAGCTGCTTTGTTAGAAGAAGTATTGTTTGACATAATCCTTTTCCTCCTTGGTTAATTGTTGTTTTGTTTGATGTTACATTGCTAGTATGTGCTCTATAAATGAAAATACACTGGGAATAAATGGACTGATTTTTTAGCTTGACATAGCCGTACGGCATAAAAAATAAATTAGGACTAAAATTTAGCCGTACGGCATATATTGAAAGGCTAGACAAGGTGAATTATGAAAATCACGGATTCTAAATCATTAGGTATCGCATTGAAAACAAGAAGAAAAGAATTACATTATACTCAGTTATATTTAGCTGAATTTACAGGCTTAAGCGTCACTTTTATTTCTGATGTTGAACGTGGTAAGCCAACTGCAGAATTAGAGAAAACAATTCGCTTGGCGAATACCCTGGGGTTAGATATTTTCTTGCAAAAGAGAGGATAAGAATATAAATGAAAAAATTATCGGTTTTGAATGATCGGCGGTTCTGATGCCAATACTGACGCAAGGGAGCGAAAGGAAGCCTTTCTTCAGATCCTGAAAGAATATGGCATCCCATTTGAAGACCGCAATTATATCATCAGCGATCTGTCCAAGCGGGATAAGAAAGCAGCAGTCTCCTTTATGGAAAATAACCCGGACGTGCAGGCCTGATCCATCTGGAAAATGCGGATATCGATAATCTTCTCAGTATTTTTGAGGAGCTTTGCAGCTATATTTGCTACCGTCATAAGATCCAGGACAGAAAATATGAAATCCACCAGCTTTTTGAGATCCTGTACCGTAAGATCATCCATTCCATGAACCACCAGTTCAAGCTGTTTGTCAGCAATACCATGCAATTCGAAAATGGAAATGACCAGAGCTACACCAAACTGATCTCTGACATTGATTTTCTGGGAATCCAGAACGCAGGGATCTATTTGTTTGAAAAGCCGCTTACTTATTTACAGAAGGATAAATTTGTCTGTCCGGATCAGCTGTACTTAAAAGCAATCCTGGAAAATGGGATGGTAAGATCCGTCCCGGGAGCAAGGCAGCGAGTGGCGAAAAAGGATTTATTCCATCTGGCAGAACTATCCGGATCCCGCAGCAATCTGGTATGTCTTCCCCTTTTTTCCAATGAAATGCTGTACGGACTGCTGATCTGTGATCTGACACTCTGACGCCCTTACCGGAATTCTGAACCGGAGAGGCTTTCATTTATCTGCAGAAGAATTGGTGTCACAGTTGAAAACACAGGGACACAGGACCTTGTTTGCCTACATTGATATGGACAATCTGAAGATCATCAACGACCGCTACAGCCACGATGAAGGGGATTTTTCCTTGAAACTGATCGGGGAAATCCTGGTGGATATTGTACAGGAAGAGGGAATTACCGGACGGATCGGCGGCGATGAGTATGCCGGCGTGCTGAAATACGAAAAGGAAGACCATGGCAGGGATTTTAGAAACAGGATCCATCAGGCATTCCAGGATTTTAACCGTACCAGTGAAAAAGCCTATAATGTTACCGTCTCAGTGGAAATGTATCTGATGGAAGCAGAAGAGGACCTGACTTTACATGATGCCTTGTCCCATGCAGATGCCAGTCTGTATGAAGCCAAGAAAAACAGAGTGAAATCCGTGGCAAAAAATTTTGATCATAATAACTGATGGGAAAATCAGCAAGAAAAATAGTAAGATTTCAACTTGACTCTACAACCAATGTAGGGTTTATGGTAAGATAGTTACGAGAAAGGAGGAGAAATCCTTTGGAGAAAGATCTTACCACAGGCAGCGTATTCAAAAATATTGTTTATTTCTCACTGCCATACCTTTTATCTTACTTTTTACAGACCCTTTATGGAATGGCGGACCTGTTTATCATAGGCCAGTTCGAGGGTGTTGCCAGTACCACAGCTGTCTCTGTGGGAAGCCAGGTCATGCATATGCTGACTGTTATGATCGTGGGACTTGCCATGGGTACCACAGTCACCATCGGCCAGGCCATCGGAGGAAAGAACAAGAAGCAGGCAGCTCTTGATATTGGAAATTCCGTTACCCTGTTTATGGCAGTATCCATCCTGCTGGCGGCAGTTCTGCTTTTACTGGTGAAGCCTATTGTGGCAGTGATGTCCACACCGGCAGAAGCTGTTTCCGGCACCATTACATACCTGACCATCTGCTTTATTGGAATCCCGTTTATCACAGCTTATAATATTATCAGTTCCATTTTCCGTGGAATGGGTGATTCCAAAAGCCCCATGTATTTCATTGCCATTGCATGTGGGGCAAACATTGTGCTTGACTATGTATTTATGGGTGCCCTTCATCTGGGTCCGGCTGGTGCGGCTCTTGGAACAACCCTTTCCCAGACCATCAGCGTGCTCATTGCCCTTACGGTGATTTTACGGAAAAAAACAGGGATTTCTGTTTCCAGGGCTGATTTTAAACCCAGAAGACAGATTATGGACAAAATCCTGCAGATCGGAATTCCCATCTGCTGCCAGGACGGACTGATCCAGGTGGCCTTTATCATCATAACGGTTATTGCAAACAGACGAGGCCTTACCGATGCAGCAGCAGTGGGGATCGTGGAAAAGTTCATCAGCTTTTTGTTCCTGGTGCCATCCTCCATGCTCTCTACAGTATCGGCTCTCGGCGCACAGAATATTGGGGCAAAAAAGCCGGAGCGGGCAAAAGAGGTGCTTCGCTATGCCACTATGATCGCAGTTGGATTTGGTGTTATCGTGACAGTTTTGATCCAGTTTATTGCAGAACCGGTTGTGGGAATGTTTACCACAGACCAGGGCGTGATCCTGGCAGGTGGGCAGTATCTGCGGGGGTATATTTTTGATGTTATTTTTGCAGGTGTTCACTTTAGCTTCAGCGGCTATTTCTGTGCCTGCGGAAAATCAGGATTGTCCTTTTTACATAATATTACTGCAATTGTGCTGGTACGTGTTCCTGGGGTATATCTTACTTCCAGGCTGTTCCCGGCCACGCTTCTGCCTATGGGACTTGCCACGGCTACAGGCTCCCTTTTGTCTGTGATTATCTGTGTGATCGCGTTTACGGTTATCAACCGAAAGGAAAGAAATGCCGTTTTTTCATAAAGGAGACCAGTTATGGAAAGCAAAGATTTATTTCAGATCGGCGAAGTAGCCCGGATGTTTCATCTAAGTGTCAGCAGCCTCAGACATTATGAAGCCATGGGGCTTCTGGTTCCCGAGGTGACGGATCCGGAGACTGGCTACCGCTATTACAGCACCCGCCAGTTTGAGCCGCTGAACACCATCCGCTACCTGCGGGCCCTTGACATGCCGCTGAACGAAATTGCGGATTTTCTCCAGAACCGTGACCTTGATAAAATGGAGGAAAAGCTTCAGCAGCAAAAGGAAATTGTTATAAAAAGGGAACAGGAATTAAAGCGGATCGAGCGAAAGATCGGCAACCGGTTAAATCAGCTAAAGGATGCCAGAAATTCTGTGCTGGATGTGATCGCGCTTACAACAGCCAGGGCCTGCCGCCTGGTATGGATGGAAGATAACCTTACTATTAAAGAGTTTGTTGACATGGAGACACCGATCCGAAAGCTGGAACAGAAGCAAAAAGAGGCGCTTATTTTTCTGGGAAAGGTAGGGGTTGGCATAGCTGCGGAACAGCTGCTGAAAGGGCAGTTCCAGCAATACAACGGGATTTTTCTTCTGCTGGACGAGGAAGACCAGTACGATGGAACTGTGATCCACCTTCAGGAAACGCCATGCGTTTCCGTCCGTTTTCGCGGCAGCCACAAAGAAGCACCTGCCCAGTATGAAAAACTGATGAATTATATTCAGGAACATAATCTTAAAGTTGCCGGTTTTTCACGGGAAATTACCATGATCGATTACGGCCTCACCAATGACACTGAGAAATTTGTAACGGAGATCAGTATTCCGGTGAAAGTATCCTGATATGTCCGCTGCAATTGTCAGAAATCTGGACTTGGGTTTGCAGGTGAAAGTAAAAACCTCCTGCATAGTATAAATAAAAATATACCATGCAGGAGGTCTTTTTTACGCGGGCAACGAGCTAAAGTCTATGCTTGCATGAGGCTCTGGCGACTGCCGTGATAACTTATCATTCCTGGAATTTCGGATCCTTCAGCAGATCCTCATAAAGCTCTTTATAAATAGCCGGGCGGAAATCTGTTTTTCCATCAATCAAGGAGTTTGGTTCAAACTTTTCTCTGGTTGCAAGGGTAAGATCAATGGTTGCCGTGTACATTTTTGCCTGGATTGCACGCGGGTCTGTAAATGGATAACCGGCAAAATATTCTGCTTCCCAGAAATTGGTGCTCGGCCCGATAATACTGGAGCCGCCCCAGAAAACATTGTATTTATCAGTTCCTGCAAGGTTTGCAGAAACGATATAGATCTGATTGGTAATGCAGCCGGCTTCCAGAGTGGTGGAGCCAAGAGCAATGCCGTGGCATTTGGCAAGTGCGGTACAGTTGATATACAGGCGGCAGCCCTTTGCAGCATAATATCTCATCAATTCCTGGAAGCAATAGGAGTCATAGCAGATGGCCAGACCAACCGGTCCCCACGGAGTATCAAAGATGAAAGGCTTGCTGCCTCTGGTTGCCCAGTGTGGTTCTGGATAAGGAAGATGGATTTTCCGGTAAGCACCGATCACACCTAATGGTCCGCAGACACAGGCAGAGTTATAAATGGTAGAAGGATCCTTTTCATCCCGCTCCGGCATTCCGAAAGCTACATAAATGCCAAGCTTTTTCGTTAATTCTGCAATTTCCAGGGAAGAAGGTCCTGGTACTAATTCTGCCAGATGGGACTGCATCTTATCTGGTTTTGCTTTTTCTTCCTCATCATCATAACCGGTCAGGGCCATCTCCGGAAATACAACAAGATTGGAGCCTTCCGCTGCAGCGGCTTCAATATAACCTTTCATTTTATTCAGATTCGCTTCTTTGTCACCCCAGATAGCATGAAATGCAACAGTTGAAACTTTGATAACGTCTTTCATAATCATTAGCTCCCTTCGTAATCTTTTGAAAATTTGATGAAATAAGTTCCGCCGGTAGAATTCTTTTTCTTACATAAAAAGAGAGCACGAAGATGATCATTAAGTACATCTTCGTGCTCGATGACTGCATTATAGTCCTGGGATTTCGCATTGTCAATCATTTTTTTGAAATAAATCATATTTTTTAACAATTAAGAACAGAAACGGAAATTAAGGCTGAAAATAAATACTGGCTTGAGAATCTTTTCATTTTATGTTACCATTTTTATATCTTTAAGCAGGGAAAATCTGTCTCTGCCATAACCAAAAGGAGACCAGCGTATGAAAAAAATATTAAAAGTCCTTGGAATCATATTAGGAGCAGTTCTGGTTTTGCTGGGCGGATATCTTATTTATCTGTTTGCAAGCTATCACCGCATCCCGGATAATCAGCAGCTGGAGGTAGAAACGGCCAGAAATCGTGAAGATACGGAGGAAAATAAACTTACCACAGACACAGAGTATTCAGCGCTGACCTATAATATTGGTTTCGGTGCATACACTCCGAATTTCAGCTTTTTCATGGATGGAGGAAAATCCTCCTGGGCGAAGAGCAAGGACAGTGTTCTGGAAACGGTGCAGGGGGCAGGGGCGCTGGCAGCTTCTTATGCTCCGGATTTTGCCATGATCGAGGAAATCGACCTGGATTCCACAAGAAGCTATCATGTAGATGAATATTCGATCTTAAAAGATCATTTCCCGGATTATTACTATGTATTTGCCCAGAACTATGATTCTGCTTTTTTATTTTACCCATTTACCCAGCCACATGGCAGCAGCAAGTCTGGAATCGGCCTGTTTTCCAGATATCCGGTAACTTCAGCCCTTCGAAGAAGCTTCCCGGTATCCACCTCTTTTACCAAGTTTTTTGACCTGGACAGATGCTACAGCATTTCCAGGGTTCCGGTAGAAAATGGGAAAGAGCTGGTAATTTTCGCATTACATATGTCTGCTTATGGAAACAGCGATGAGATCCGAAAAGGACAGATCGGTATGCTGGCTGCAGATATGGCAAAAGAATACGAAGCAGGCAATTACGTGCTCTGCGGCGGTGATTTTAACCATGATCTGAAGGCAACAGAAGAAGATACTGGTAAAAGAGAATCCTGGGCTTATCCATTTCCACGGGAAGAGCTCCCAGAGCATTTTTCCTTCGGGATTGACCTTTTCACCCAGGAAGAACGTGAAAATCTCTGGAACAGTGCCAGAAATGCAGATATGGAGTATGTACCAGATGTGACCTATACCGTCACTTTGGATGGCTTTGTTATTTCAGACAACATTGAGTGCACTTCATACGAGGACATCAATACCGGATATTCCTATTCTGACCACGATCCGGTTTATATGAAATTTAAATTAAAAGATTGATACCTGATAATTACAGCTTCTTTTGGAATGGAGAGGCTGTTTTTATCTTTCATCCCTTTTTTTAACTTCAAAAATATATTATAATGATACCCGTATAGAAAAACTAAAAGTTGTTCGTGTTTGCACAATAAGACGATATATCATTATAATTATATAGATTACAGAATCGAGAGTTGGACAGGAATTATTTTATCATGGAAAACGCAAAAAATGAAAAGAAGGAAAATAAAATTCACTCTATCCCCATCGGTCACACCTACCTATGCATAGATTTAAAATCCTTCTATGCCTCTGTAGAATGCCAGGAGCGTCACCTGGATCCCCTTACTACCAATCTGGTAGTAGCTGATCCCTCCCGTACCTCTAAGACCATCTGCCTTGCAGTTTCCCCTGCATTGAAGGCATACGGCATTTCAGGACGGGCGAGGCTTTTTGAAGTAGAGCAGCAGATAAAAAAAGCCAATCATATGCGTCAGCAGCATGCACCAGGTCATAGATTTACTGGTACCTCCTGCAATTCAGACCAGCTTTTTGCCCATCCCGAGTATGCCATTGGATACGTCACGGCGCCTCCAAGAATGTCACATTACATGGAAAAGAGTACTCAGGTTTATCAAATCTATCTAAAATACATTGCCCCGGAAGATATCCATATCTATTCCATTGATGAGGTATTTATTGATCTCACTTATTATCTTCCTGCTTCCGGCAGATCCGCCCGTGATTTTGCCCGTGAAATAATCCTGGATGTGCTGGAGACTACAGGGATTACCGCTACAGCTGGAATCGGAACCAATCTTTATCTGGCAAAGATTGCCATGGATATTGTAGCCAAGCACATTTCGGCAGATGAACACGGTGTCCGGATCGCAGAATTGGACGAGATGAGCTATCGGCGCCAGCTGTGGAATCACCATCCCCTCACGGATTTCTGGCGGGTAGGAAGAGGCTATGCCAAAAAGCTGGAAGAGAACGGACTTTTTACCATGGGAGATATTGCACGTTGCTCCATTGGAAGACCAGGGGATTATTATAATGAAGAGCTTCTGTATAAGCTGTTTGGAATTAATGCAGAGCTCCTGATCGACCACGCCTGGGGATGGGAGCCTTGCCAGATTTCCCACATCAAAGCCTACAAGCCAGAAGCCAACAGCATTTGCTCCGGGCAGGTTCTTCAATGTCCATACACGGCGGACAAGGCGCGGCTGGTGGTACAGGAAATGGCAGATATGCTCACCCTGGATCTGGTGGAGAAGAAGCTGGTGACAGACCAGATCGTACTTACAGTAGGCTATGACATTGAAAATCTGACAGATCCGGCAATACGGATGTGCTGCCACGGACCAGTTACCACAGATCATTATGGCCGTCAGGTCCCCAAACATGCCCATGGCACAGAGAACCTTAAGAGCCAGACCTCCTCCACGAAATTGATCACAGAGGCTGTGATGCGTCTGTATGACCGGATCATAAACCCGGCATTGCTGGTCCGCAGAATTTACCTGACTGCCAATGACCTGATTCCGGAAGGGGAAGTGAGGCAGAAAGAAACCTGGGAGCAGTTGGATCTTTTTACAGATTATACAGCCATAGAAGAGCAGAAAAAGGAAGATACCACCCTTCTGGAACGGGAAAAGAAAATGCAACAGGCCATGCTGGATATTAAGAAAAAATTCGGAAAAAATGCCATTCTGAAGGGAATGAACCTTCTGGATGGAGCCACTGCAAAAGACCGGAATGGTCAGATCGGTGGGCATAAAGCGTAGGGAAAACAAGGAGGGGAACCTTATTATGCCAGCATTACATGAATCCCATAAATACGACGACATCATAAATCTGCCCCACCATGTGTCAGGATCCCATCCGCAAATGGACATCATGGACCGGGCTGCCCAGTTTTCCCCCTTTGCGGCTCTTACTGGCTATGAAGCCGCAGCCAAAGAGACTCAGCGGCTAACACAGCCCAAGGTGGAACTGGATGAATCAGAGAAGCAGCTTCTGGACGAAAAATTTCATCAGCTGGAGGCGGAGCTTTCCAAGGCACCCGTGATAACCATTACCTATTTCATCCCGGATAAAAGAAAAGAGGGCGGTGCCTACCGCACCCTCTCCGGGAAAGTAAGGAAAATCGACTATTTCAAAAAGACGATCCAGATGGAGCAGGGCGAGTTGCTGCCTTTTGATGATATTTCAGATATTCAATTATAAGGAACATAAAAAATAGACAAATTTCCCAGAGTATGGTACTATGGGTTCATTCACGCTAAAGATGAGGAGTCAGGTTTGGATTATGGAAAGAAAAACAAATCGAAAAACGATCAAACTGCGTACCGCACTTGTTTTTTGCGTTACTTTTGTTGTTGCAGTGATATTTGTCAGTATTTTAATTCAGAACCAGATTAAGGAAGAGAAGCTGAAAGCTGCCTATACAGCGGAATCCACGGTAAACCGGATCGAATCCCAGCTTGACCAGTATCTGGTTGCCTCTGACTTTCTGAAAAATATTGTAGAAAATGGAAATACGCTGGATGATCAGACCTATTCTTCCCTGTGCAAGCTTTTACAGGACGATGCTCATGTAGTGGAAGCCTTTGAACTGGCGAAGGATGGGAAGGTGTCCCAGGTTTATCCCCTGGAGGAAAACGAAGAAGCCATTGGCCTTGATATGTTTACCCATCCAGAAAGAAAAAAGGAAGCCAATCTGGCCAAAGAGAGCGGCCAATATACCATTGCCGGACCTTTTGAACTGGTACAGGGAGGTACCGGCGCGCTGCTTTTTGATCCTGTGTACACAAAAGATTCCAATGGAAACAAACAGTTCTGGGGATTTTCCCTGTTGGTTCTGAACTGGGATAAATTTGTGGAGAAGCTGAATTTGGATTCTCTGGAAACAGCAGGTTACAATTATCAGATCTGGAAGCACAATATGAGTACGGATGAGGATGTGGCCATTACCCAATGTAGCAATGTAAATCTGCAATTTGCCCTGGAGGTTGCCTGTGATGTGCCAAATGATACCTGGTATGTAGAAATTTCCCCACACAACGGCTGGATCTCCAGTTTAATCCTATGTGGATACTTTTTCTTTGCCTCTGCTTTGGCGGCCCTGGTATCCTTTGGATACTGGCAGTTTGAGCAGCAGCGCTACAAAGACAGGATTTATGCACACAAAATCGAAAAAACAGCGGAAAAAGCCCGTCTTGCAAATGAGGCCAAGACTCGTTTTCTCTTTAATATGAGTCACGATATCCGGACACCTATGAACGCCATTATCGGTTTTTCAGAGCTTCTGGAAGAACATTTAGATGAGCGGGAAAAGGCAGCAAACTATATTCAGAAAATTAGAGCTTCCAGTGAGTTTTTGTTGGCACTGATAAACGATATGCTGGAAATGGCAAGAATCGAAAGTGGGAAAGCCACTTTAAATCCGGCTCCGATAAACTGCCGAAAGCTTATGAAATCCCTGGAAGCGGTTTTTGAACCAGCTACCACCAAAAAACAGCTGGAATATTCCTGTGCGTTAAGTATAAACCACGATTATATTATATGCGATGAGACGAAGGTACGGGAAATAATCCTGAATATTCTTGGAAACTCCGTAAAATACACTCCGGATGGAGGAAAAGTTTCCTTAACTGTGACAGAGCTGCCTTCAGCAAAAAAAGGCTATGTTTCTGCCCGCATTGTGATCGAAGACACTGGAATCGGAATGAGCCAGGAATACCTCCCCCATATTTTTGAGGAATTTACCAGGGAGCGGACCAGTACAGAGAGTAAAGTAGTAGGAGCCGGCCTTGGCCTTCCCATTGTAAAAGCCCTTATAGAATTAATGGAGGGAACCATCCAGGTGGAGAGTGAGCTTGGAAAAGGAACCAGGACTACCATTGAATTGCCATTCCCCATTGCTACAGAAGAACAGATTGCATCTTTACAGCATCAGCCAGCAGAAGCTGAAAAAACAGCTTTCATAAGCAGACGGATTCTTCTGGCAGAAGACAATGATCTGAATGCAGAAATCGTCATCACGCTTCTGGAAGAACATGGCTTCCAGGTGGAACGGGCAGAGGATGGCCAGATCTGCATCAATATGCTGAAAACAAAGCCAGCAGATTATTATGATCTGATCCTGATGGATGTCCAGATGCCAAATAAAAACGGCTATGAAGCCTCCAGGATCATCCGTGAAATGACAGGCCCCAAATCCCGGATTCCTATCATTGCCATGACTGCCAATGCCTTTGACGAAGACAAGAAGAAAGCCATGGGGGCCGGAATGAACGCCCATATTGCAAAGCCCTTTGACATTCAGATATTGTTGGATACAATGGAGCAGCTGATCTCGAAAAAAGTATGATTTTGGCTATCTTGATATTGGAAAAAGAAAAGTCTTGACAAATAAACGACCGCTTACTATATGTTTTCATAAAATCGAGCGAAGCGAAGATTCCAAAAGGTGGGGAGTGTCCCGCTTTTGAGGCGAATGCCCGGTAGTATATATACTTCCTGTCCCTGCTATTCTTAGCTCTCAGGTATTAAATACAAAAATGATCTGGAAAAATAACAGACCATTTTTTAATAGCAATTTTCTATCAAAAATATACAAATTTTCTATCAAACATTATTGACATGTAAAAAACTTCATGGTATTTTTGCTTTTGAAAAAAGAAATCATTTGAAGGCAAATCTGCTGAAAAGCAGGGACGCAAAGCCAAAAGGAGCTAAAGTCAGAAAGTTTGAACAGAAGAGATTCCGATACCTTTTATACTATATAGATGTGTGATTTTAAAGAAATATAGTAGGGACACTGGCAGATTTTGGCAAGTGTCCTTTTTGTATGCAAAAATGGGTAACAAAACTAGCAGGGACAGGTTTTCTGTATACAGATAAAAGCAGGATGAAGAAGGCATAAGACGGAGAGAGGACTTTTATAAAATGAAAAATTATGAAGACAAAATATATTCATTAGGTGAGACTGTAACGGGGCAGACACAGGCCATGTCACAGGCCGTACAGAAAACACTGGAAAATAATGGCGGGGTAGGTATAATGACAGGATCTTATGACCAAAACCTGTCTATTTTGTCTGTGAATAATCTGCTGTTGCATAGTACAGGATATACATTCGATACTTTCATGGAACAGACAAAAGGTTCATTGAGAAACTTCTTTTATGACGAGGAAGATATACTGGATCGAGACCGTTTTTTGCAGCTTCACGGAGCAGGGGAAGCACAGATCCTTACAGCAGACGGTACAGTGAAAAATGTACGGCTTTGTAAAGAGGATGCGACAGATGAGGCGGGCAGACAGATCTGGGTTATGTCCGTACAGGTCAACTGGGATCATGTAAATTTGACACTGCTCAATGAGGCTATCTGTTCCGGCTTCTGGTATTTTGACTGTGACGAAAACAGTGAGATTGTGAATGCAAACTGGAGTCATGAATTCCGAAAAATGCTTGGCTATCATGACACTCTGGACTTTCCGAATAAACTGGAATCCTGGTCAGATCTTCTGCATCCACAGGATAAAGAAAGAGTAATGGTGCAGCTTCAGGCGGCAATTAAGGATAAGACGAACCAGATAAAATACCAGGTAGAGTATCGTATGAGAATGAAGGATAATCAATACCAGTGGTTTCGGGCATCGGCAGAAGTAATACGCCGTCTGGATGGTTCTGCCAGCAGGATTGCCGGGATTTTTATTAATATTGATGCGGAAAAAAAAGAGGCCATGCAGGCACAAAAATCTGCTGCTTTCCACAGGGCTTTTACGAAAGCAGACCTGTGTGAGTATTATGTGAATCTGGAAGCGAATACTTTTGATACCTTTAAGGTTGAACCGTCCCTGATGACCGTCTTTGAACAGAGTTATACGTGGGATGAATTGATCCGGCATTTTGTGGATTCCTATGTTGTGGAGACAGATAAGAAGGCGGTATCCTCTTTTTACGACCGTGGTTATATTGCAGAAAGGCTGAAGGGTCTGGAAACCGAATTGGCTTTGGAGTGCCGTATCATTCTGAATGGAGAAGAACGATGGGTCCGCAATGTGGTCATACGTGGCGAAATAGAGGATTCAGAATATGCCATGATCTTTCTGCGTGATATCACCGAGGCAAAGGTAGAGAGCGCACGGCATCTGCAGATGGCAGCGGATAATGCTTCCATGGAACAGCTGATTCAGAGTATTGTGCGTCTGGTTGACCGCTTTGTTGTCTGTGATCTGGAAAATGACAGATATGAATTCTACAATCTGAATGGACAGATAATATATAAACCTCTGGGATTTTATCATGATTTTCAGATGCAGGTTCTTGAAAAATATAAGACACTGGAACCATTGGAAGCTATAGATATCCTGATAGCCCCGGATAATATTCGGAAAAAACTGAAAAGTGAAAATGATATTTATAAGTTTGAGTATTGCAGCCTGGATGAAAAGACTTATAAAATCGCTTCTTATATTCCCTTGGAATGGAAGAATGGAAAGCTTGTAAAGGTATTGCTGGCATCCATGGATGTGACACAGGAGAAGAAAGCAGAGATTGAATCTCGTCAGGCACTGAAAGAGGCTTACCGGTCCGCAGAAAATGCAAATCGTGCGAAAACAGAATTCCTTTCTAATATGTCCCATGATATCCGGACACCAATGAATGCCATTGTGGGTCTGACGGCAATCGCAGGAGCAAATGTTGAGAGCCAGGACAGAGTCATTGAATGCCTCAGCAAGATCACAGAATCAAGCCGCCATCTGCTGGGGCTGATCAATGAAGTATTGGATATGGCACGTATTGAAAGTGGAAAAATGACACTGGCACAGGAAGATTTCAATCTGTCAGAGCTGGTAGATAATCTTATTACACTTACGAAACCGGTGCTTGATGAACATAAACATAATTTTGATATACACATCAATCATATTGAACATGAGGCTGTCTGTGGTGACAGCTTGAGGATTCAGCAGGTATTTGTGAATCTGATGAGTAATGCGATCAAGTATACACCGGATGGCGGGAATATTATTTTTTCCATAGAGGAAAAGCCAAATGGATTTTCAGAACTTGGATGCTATGAATTTACGATTGAGGATAATGGGATCGGTATGTCACCGGAATTCCAGAAAATCATGTTTGATCCGTTCAGCCGCGCGGATGACCACCGGACAACCAGAGTCCAGGGAACTGGTCTGGGAATGGCAATCAGCAGAAATATTGTGAACCTGATGAATGGCACTATTAAAGTGGACAGTACCTTGCACAAGGGAACTAAAATCACAGTAACAATTTATCTGGAGCTTCAGGAAAAAGAAAAAGAACAGGACAAAAATCTGATGAATCTGCCAGTTCTGGTTGTGGATGATGATAAGACATGCTGTGAAAGTACAGTTGCCACACTGAAGGAAATCGGTATTATGGGTGAATGGGTTCTCTCTGGCAGGGAAGCGGTTGAGCGCTGTTATGCACGGCATGAGTTGAAAGATGATTACTTTGCTGTTATTTTAGACTGGAAGATGCCGGATATGGATGGCATAGAAACAGCCAGACAGATTCGGAAGCGGATAGGAAAAGAGATCACCATCATTGTACTGACATCCTATGAATTCAGCGAAATTGAAGAAGAAGCAAAGGCGGCGGGCATAGATGCTTTTATTGCAAAACCGCTGTTCCGTTCCCGGCTGACGGCTACACTGCGGCAGTTTACTTCAGGAAGGAAAGAAAAAACAGCGAGAAATTATCTGGAGAAGCTGTCAGAATCAGACTACACGGGAAAAAGGATTCTGCTGGTTGAGGATAATGAGTTGAACAGAGAAATTGCTGGTGAAATTTTGCAGATGACAGGGGCAGAAGTGGAAACGGCAGAAAATGGGAAAATTGCAGTTGAGAAAGTGGAAGCTTCTCCGAAAGGTTCGTATGATCTTATTTTTATGGATATCCAAATGCCTGTTATGAATGGTTATGAGGCAACAGCGGCAATCAGAAGTCTTCCGGGTGAAAAGGGAAAACTGCCTATTGTTGCCATGACTGCCAATGCTTTTGCAGAAGATGTACAGCTGGCAAAAAATACAGGCATGAATGAACATATTGCGAAACCGCTGGATATGAATAAGCTGAATGCTGTTTTGAAAAGCTGGCTGTAATTTCTTCTCAATTATTAAATTAATGATTTTAAAGTGATTCAGGCAGCTGCAATTGGAGAATTCACAAGTCTGGATGGAATTGAATGGCGAAGCTTATCTGAAAGAGCATTGGACAAACTTGAAAATGACCCCCAAAAACTGGATACAGCATTGGATGTTTGAACAGGAATATTCGATTTCATTGAACGATAAAAATGGCCTGGATGCGGCATCGTCTATTCTGACTACAGTAAGAGAAGAAAATAATGCACAGCTGGCTTTTGCGCCATACTACTATTTCACTTCTTCTATTTATGAAGGATCAGGCGATAACAGAAGAAGAGGCAGATTTGCTCAAGAAAAAACTTGATGACGAAGAACAGGGAGTCGAATTTGTTGAAGGCGATAAATCTTACTATCTGGGATATTGTCCGATAGAAAGTAACCATACCATGTTGATTTGTATTGTACCAAAAAGTGTTGTTGATAACGTGCTGAAAGATTACCAGAAGACGGTATTCTTTTTAACAATAATCATGGTAATTTTTATTCTATTACTCTTTGCCGTTTTATTTTATAGTCTTTCCAGACTTAGTATTGCGGATCAGAAAGCAGCGTATGAGAAAAGAAACAATGAACTCCAATTACAGTCAATGAGGGAAATGGAAGAAGCCAATGAAAAACTGAGAAAGGCGAAGAATATTACAACGGAAGCATTACAGACAGCTGAAAATGCAAATAAGGCGAAAACAGATTTCCTGGCCAATATGTCACATGATATTCGTACACCTATGAATGCAATTATTGGCATTACGTCTTTGATCCGACATGATGCAGACGATAAAGATAAAGTCACAGAATATGCAGATAAAATAGACACCTCATCACAGCATCTGTTAGGAATCATTAATGATGTTTTGGACATGAGTAAAATCGAAGCAGGAAAGACTGTTTTTAAGTATTCAGTTTTTGCTATTCAAGATTTTATACTGGAGCTTGATACGATATTTCGTTCACAGGCAGAAAAAAAGAATCAGAGTCTGACCATCACAAAGAAAAATATTCAGCACGAATGCGTGGAAGGGGATCAGGTTCATCTGATGCAGATTTTCAGTAATCTGTTGTCTAATGCAGTAAAATATACTCAGGAAAGCGGAGCCATTCAGTTTTTAATAGAAGAATGTGATACAAATTCTTCTGTCTATGCGAAGTATCGCTTCCTGGTCAGTGATAATGGCATGGGAATGTCAGCTGATTTTAAAGATAAAATCTTTGATCCGTTTACGCGTGCTGAAAGTTCTGTGACTAATAAGATACAGGGAACCGGACTTGGAATGGCTATTACCAGGAACCTGGTTGAGGCAATGGGAGGTACCATTAATGTAGACAGTGAACTGGGACAGGGAAGCTGTTTTGAGGTTCTCATAGATCTGAAAATTGCAGAAGATAGAACAGTTGCTTTGGCGGCACAGGCAGAAAAAGACGAGCAGGATGGTAATATCCTGCAAGGAATGAGGTTCCTGTGTGCAGAGGATAATGAACTGAATGCGGAGATACTAAAGGAACTGTTAAAGATAGAGGGTGCAGAGTGCAGAATCTTTGAGAACGGTGAAAAGGTATTAGAGGCATTTGAACAGTCTGACCCAGGGGATTATGACATGATTCTGATGGATGTGCAGATGCCGGTTATGAATGGCTATGAGGCAACGAAAGCAATCCGCAGAAGTTCCCATGAACTGGCAAAGACGATCCCTGTTATTGCCATGACTGCTAATGCATTTTCTGAGGATATTCAGCGTTCTCTGGAAGCTGGTATGAATGCACATGTTTCAAAACCGATTGAAATGAAGGTACTGGAAAAGACAATTAGAAGCATAAAATCCGGCGGGGCACCGAAACGCAGATCACTGAATAGTGATAAATATTTTTTTAATACCCTTTAGGAATAGAAATAAACCTAAAGGGTATTTTCCTCTTAAGCGACATACAAGGGAGGGTTTGGTAGTTTCTATCTTAAGAGGGAAGCTTCCTGGTTGCAGTAAATACATCTATATTTTCCACTGGAGGACAATTTGAAGATGTGCTCGCAGTTTGCTTCCGTACTGGTAATGCAGCGGGGATTTTTGCATTTGATTACATTTTTTAAAGTTCTTGGCGGAACAGGATGATATTTTTTTACCACCTTTCCATCACGAATTACGATCAAAGTGACTCCATCATTTAAATAACCAAGGACTTCAAGACGCTCAGGCTCTGTAAGCCCCTCTATTTTAATCAGATCTTTACAGCCGTATTTTTCACTTCTTACGGACTGCAGTAGGGCAATGGACTGCTTCTGGGAGTCCAGTTCCAATAGCTTGTAAATATCCATTCCTTTTCCAGCTGGGATATGGTCGATCACAATTCCATTTTGGATAGATTCAATCTTTAACATTACAGCACCGTCCTTCCTGTCAGCGGATCCGGGATTTCAAGCAGCGCCATAATAAGTGCCATACGGATATATTTTCCGTTTTGTACCTGGTCAAAATAAGCGGCTCTTGGATCCTGATCCACATCTGAGGCAATCTCATCCACCCTTGGAAGAGGATGGAGAACCGGCATATCCGGCTGTGCCAGATTCAGCTTCTCGCGGTTTAAAATATAGGTATCCTTTAACCGGACATAATCTTCTTCGTTAAAGAAACGCTCTTTCTGAACCCTTGTCATATAGAGTATGTCCAGTTTGGGAAGTGTTTCCTCCAGGCTGGTAACCTCTTTGTAAAAAGAATGGTTAGGCTTTAAGGTCTCTTCAATTACGTAATCCGGGATTTTAAGCTCTTCCGGGGAGATGAAGTAAAACTCATTTTCTGGATGACGTACCAGACTGTTTACAAGGGAATGTACGGTTCTTCCAAATTTCAAGTCACCGCAAAAACCAACTGTCAGGTGATCCAGATGACCTTTTCTCTGGCGGATGGTCATAAGGTCGATTAATGTCTGGGTAGGATGATTATGTCCACCATCCCCGGCATTGATTACCGGCACTGTGGCATACATGGAAGCGCGAAGGGGAGCGCCTTCCTTGGGATGCCGCATTGCAATGATATCTGCATAGCAGCTTACCACCCGGGCAGTATCGGCTACCGTTTCTCCTTTTGTGGCACTGGACTGTTCAGCACCTGCAAAGCCAAGGGATTTTCCGCCAAGGCTTAACATGGCAGATTCAAAGGAAAGACGGGTTCTGGTACTTGGTTCGTAAAAAAGAGTGGCAATCTTTTTCCCATCTGCCACATGGCTGTACACTTCTGGACTTTCTGCAATGCGGTCAGCCAGATCCAGAACTTTTGTAGTTTCTTCAAGGGTAAAATCAAGTGGATCGATCAAATGTCTCATAACCAGGCTCCTTTTGTTAAAAACTGATCCCGTCTGGCTCCGACGGAAATAAACTGGATTTCATGGTTCAGAAGCTGCTCCAGGATACGAATGTAAGCTTTTGCATTCTCCGGAAGCTCTTCATAGGTCCGGCAGCCCGAAATATCGCATTTCCATCCTGGAAGCATTTCTACTACAGAGGTATAACTATCCAGTTCATCCATAGGATCAAAATCGGTTACTATAACACCGTCACGTTTATAGCCTGTGATCACAGGAATCTCTTTCATGGAACTTAAGACATCCATTTTTGTCAACGCGATCTTATCTGCATTCTGGCATTTTAACCCATAGCGGCTGGCTACGGCATCAAAGGGACCTATCCTTCTGGGACGACCGGTGGCAGCACCATATTCACCGCCAGCTTTCCGCAACGCTTCTTCCCAGTCATCGGACATGGCATGTTCTGCCACAAAAGGACCTGCGCCAACACAGGTGGAATACGCTTTTAAAACGCCAATTACGTGATCCAGGGATTTTCCAGGGATTCCGGCACCAATGGGACCATAGGCAGAAATGGTAGAGGAACTTGAGGTATAGGGGAAAATACCGTAATCAATGTCCCTCATGGCTCCAAGCTGGGCTTCCAGTACCACCTTTTTGCCCTCTGACACTGCCTGTTCCAGATATTCCCCGGTGTCTGCAATATAGGGACCAAACAGTTCAGCCTGTTCCTCACACCAGGTAAGGAGTGCAGGGTAGGACATTGGCTCCTGATGATAACAGCCTGCAAGCTCCAGGTTCTTTGCCACCAGCATGGTTTTTAATCTGGTTTTTACGGAATCCTCTTTTAAATGAAGGAGATCTCCCAAGCGAAGTGTTTTTTTACGGTACTTGTCACTGTATGCATAGGCGATTCCACGGCGGGTAGAACCAAAGGCACTTCCTGTCTTTGCAAGTCTGTTTTCTTCTAACTCATCCTGCACCTTATGCCATGGCATGGAGACCGTAGCACGTTTTGAAAGTTTCAGATGATCCGGTGTTACCCGGATTCCTTTTTTCTCTATTTCATGGATTTCCCGGGAAAGATGTTCCAGGTCAATCACCATTCCGTCCCCGAGGACGCACACCACACCTGGATGTAAAATACCAGAGGGGAGAAGATTTAAAACGAATTTGCCCTGGGTGGTTACCACTGTGTGACCTGCATTGTTTCCGCCCTGGTAGCGGACAACCACATCTGCCTGCTCTGCAAGAAGATCGATCACACGTCCTTTTCCTTCATCGCCCCAGTTAATACCGGTTACTGCTGTAAGCATTTGTTCCTCCTTTGAAAACTGGTCGGGCTGCTGTTTTCCTATTACAATAAACCGCATTTTGCCCTACAACAGCGTTCTTTTTTGTTCGAGTACATAATACGCTTGACGTAGAAATAAGTAAAAGCTATAATTGATATGACTGAAATAAAAATATGACATGTCAAAAAAAGGAAAAATATTATGGACGTTAATTTCGAGTATTATAAGATCTTTTATTATGTGGCAAAATACCACAACTTTACCAAGGCGGCCCAGGCGTTAAACAACAGTCAGCCTAATATTACCCGGGCCATGAACTGTCTGGAACAGCAGTTAAATACCACTTTATTTATCCGTACCAACCGCGGCGTACAGCTCACTCCGGAGGGAGAACGGCTTTATATCCATGTGCTAAGTGCAATGGAGCAGTTCCAGGCAGCAGAAGAGGAACTGGCCGACAGCTCTGGATTATCCCACGGAAGTGTAGCCATCGGTGCCAGTGAAACTGCCCTCAATATTTTTCTGCTGGATAAATTAAAAAGTTTTCACATAACTTATCCTGGAATCCGGCTGAGGCTGTACAACCATTCCACACCGGAAGCCATTGAATCAGTTAAGAGCGGAAAGATTGATTTTGCAGTAGTTTCCACTCCGGCAGAGGTGGATTTCCCATTGAAACAGATCATGCTCATGCCGTTTCAGGAGATTCTGGTTGGAGGCACTACTTTTACCGCCCTTAGCAGTCAGGAGCTTTCCCTTCGGGAGGTAAAGAACTATCCGCTGATTTCTCTTGGGCGGGAAACTATGACCTATAAATTCTACAACAGTGTATTTTTATCACATGGTCTGGATCTTTCCCCGGATACGGAAGCTGCCACTGCGGATCAAATTCTGCCTCTGGTAAAATGCGAGCTTGGGCTTGCCTTTTTGCCCCAGCCGATGGCAGCACCATCCCTTCTGAAAAAAGAGATCGTACAGATCCCATTAAAAGATGAAATTCCGGAGCGCCAGATCTGCCTGGTGTATGATAGTCAGCATCCTATGGGAGCTGCGGCAAGGGAATTAAAAAATACCATTCTATTAGGGCATGTATAAAAACAGCGTATGGAAAAAATTTTGGTAATTAGAAAAACTTGGAGAAGGTACTTTATGGATTACATAAAAGAAGCGAAAAAACTTGGTTTTTCAAATACGGCAATCATGGACACAAAAAAACTCGTATTCAAACCGGAATACCGAAAGTTTTGTGAAGAAAATCAATGTGGATGTTACAACGTGAATCCAGCATGTCCACCTGAATGCGGAACGGTAGAATCTATGAAACAAAGGGTATTTGCCTATGAAAAAGCGCTTATTCTACAGACGATACAAAGCAAGGATATGGACTATAAAATGGCGAAGCTTGCGCACAATAAACTCACCGAACAGTTGGCCTCTAAAATAATGGAATCTGGAAATACCGACCTGCTGATCATGTCCGCTGGTCCTTACAGGCACTATTCCTGCCTGTCCGCCTACTGTGTTGATGCCCAGGAAATGGCAGATGCGGTGGGAATGACCTGTTGGGGGACCGATGATAAGATACGGTATTTTTCACAAATTTTATTTCATGGAAACTTATAATGGAAAACACTTACAACGGTCTGTGATATGGCAGACATAAAAATATGATATGAAAAAGAAATTTCTCATCCTATTGCGGTATGACTATAACAATGCTATAATCCCTCCCGAAAAGAGACAGGTACAGCTCTCATTATGATCCAAACAGAAAAAGAGGCGTTTTAGTATGAAAACAGTTTTACCAAGAGAACTAGCTGTAGAAGATATTTTTTCCAGAATCCTGGCTTCCCCGGAGGCATCAGGAAGGCTTCGGAAAGTATTTTACCAATATCTGGATGATGAACATATGATTAGCGCCTATTAGGAAAACACACTGTCAAAGGGGTTCGTAGCGGGGGTTAGCCCGCTACTGTGGTATCTTCCGTAGTGTTGATTTCAATGTACTCGGCAATCTTGCGGAGCTCGTCAGCAAATTTGAATTTCACGCTGATATTGCCGTTTTCATAGACCTTGATATAGTCCACAAGTTCAACCAAGATTTCACGGTTGAGGGCTTCAATGTTCTGATACTTCATAAAGGCTACCAGTGCAGGATGCTCGTTGTCCACACCGTTTGCCAGTTCTGCGCGTTCAGCGTTCAGCCGGGTAAGCACCGCGGAAATATCAGAAGTCTGCCGTTCGTAGTCAGCCTTCATATCCCGGTATTCCTGCTGGGTGATTTCACCGTCTTTCCAGTCCTGATAAAGAGATTGCTTGTAGCGTGTTATCTTTGTCAGTTCCCGCTCTTTTGCAGCTATCAGATCGTCCAGTCTGTAAGACTGGCTTTTTTTGATTGGAGCGGAATTGATTTGCGTGACGATTTCCGAGTAGGAAACAGCCAAATGTACCTGATGCTGTACAGCGAACAAAACAGCAGCCTCCAGCCGTTCATGCTTGATTGAGTGCATGGTGCAGGCTGTCCGGGAACGGTTCTTGTAGGTTGAGCAAGAATAATATACATTGTTGTTCTTGCCAACGCATCGGGTAATGGCCCGCCCGCAATCGGCACATTTCAGAAAGCCGCTGAATAAATGTACCTCACGGCCTTTCGGGGAAGTACGGGTATCACGCTGTAAGAGAGCCTGTACCTTGTCGAAAGTTTCATAGTCGATAATGGCCTCATGCGTTCCAGCCACTTCCACCCATTCCTCGCGTGGAACAGCTTCAATCTGGTGTACCTTGTAGCTTTTCACCCGGCTTCGGCCTTGGGCTAAATCCCCGGTGTAGGTCGGATTGGTAAGAATGGAGTGGATCATGCGGACTCCCCACATAGGATCGTCATACCCTCTTGTCGAAACAGGCAAGCCCTTTTGTACCTTGTAAGCCGAGGGGCTCGGTACGCCGTGTTCGTTCAGGTACAGCGCGATAGCACGTTTTGATGACCCTTGAATAAGCATTGTGAAAATGAGTTTGACATTTTCAGCAGCATCGGGATCAACAATCAGCCTGTGCTTGTCCTTTGGGTGCTTTACATAGCCGTAAGGAGCAAATGCTCCGATATACTGGCCGTTGCGCCGTTTGTAATCAAATACCTGCCGGATCTTTTTGGAAGTCTGATAGCAGTAATTATCGTTCATCACGTTTGTAATGGGAACGATGATATTTGAAACGCTGTCGGGGTTCTTGTAGCTGTCCACATTCTCAGCAAGGCTGATAAAGCGAACACCCATTTGAACAAACAGGTTATCGATCAAACTTCCGGCATCGCTATAATTTCGTGCGAAGCGGGACAGGTCTTTTACTACCACGCAGTTAATTTTTCCGCTCATTACATCGGAAAGGAGCCGCTGGAAGTTCTCCCGGTTGGCGTCCGTTCCTGTGTGTCCATCGTCTACATATTCGGAAACACTTTCAAATTCTCCGATATGCTTCTGGTAAAAGTCATTGAGCAGATCACGCTGGTTGATGACGCTGTTGCTGTCGTCCTTTCCCTTTTTCAAGTCCTCCTTGGAGAGCCGGATGTATGCGCCCAGCCGCCAGCGGCGGACGGTATAAGAGGGAGAGAAACTCTGTTGCAATCCTCTGTTTTTTGTTCGTGCCATTGTTCCTCCTTCCCTATCACATTACATCTATATTATACCTCTGCTCGGGCGGGACAACAAGGATGCCTCCGCCTCGGGACACTTTGTCTCGAAGTAGAAACGGGCCATAACCGAAGTTACAGCCCGCTTTTTTGCCGGAGAAGAAAGTCCGTCAGCGTGTCCTGCAAGGACGGCCCGCTTTCCGCAAATTCAATTTTTACACCGATCCCGCCGATGCAAAAGCAGTATGGATTTTCTACCGCCTGCAAAAACAGAGCGATCCGCTCCTCCCGGGGGAGAGAGGTGTCAAAGATCATACCGCTCACATCCGGCAGGGACTCGGGAGCCACTGCGCCGATGTCAACGCTTTTCATTTGTTCCAGTTCCTTTGCCGTTAATCTCACGGTAAAACCTCCTTATCAAAAATAGGATACGCCTCCCGCATATCATGGGGAAACGCAAGAGGGCAGCACCCAAACGATGCTGCCCTCTTGCCTCACTCCATGTAAGTATAAAATAGAGAACGCCGCTCCCATTTTCTTGCCCTGTCCAAAGACAACCATGCTCAAAGCGGCGTTCCCTCGCAGATAAGGGGACAGCCCGGAGGGACAAGCGGCCAGCCTGTCCTATGCCGGATCGTGGCCGTGGGGCGGCCCGGCCCAGTTGCGGCGTTGGTGTTGTTCGCTCGTTCTTCCGAAGAAAAAGTCACAGCGCACCCGCCACCCGGCTCCCCGGACTATGCCCGGGGCCGCCGCTGTTTATCTGCGAAAAGAAGAATATCTTCTTTCATAAACCGAGACATTTTTTCATCATTTCCAAGTGGGGAAAATGAAAAAATCAAAAAGTTTTTTTCATACGCTCAAGGCCACGCTTGATCGACTGGCGAACAGACTCCTCATGTACGCCCTCGGCCTCGGCAATTTCCTTGATGCTCTTTCCAAGAATGATGTGGGCATCAATCCTGCGGCCCTGGATCTCCGGCAAAGAGTTGAGTGCATTCCACAGACGGATGAACAGCTCCATGCGCTCCAGAAGCTCCTGGGGCGTTGGCTCATGCAGGCAGGCGGAATATTCGATCCCGTCATCGCAGTCCAGAGAATACTGCGCCTTATGCCGGGAGAGCCGCCGCTGGTAGGCCATTTCGTGCCGGGCATCGGACACAAACACTTCGGCTACCTCGTCAGAAACCTCAATAAACTGATCCTGTGTGTACCAATAATAAAAATCCTTCAGATTGATTGTAGTCATAAATAAACCTCCGTTTCGGTGTTGGGTGGATGAGTGACCGAAACGGGGCTCGGTGGGGAGCGGCATCCCGGGGAGCCGCCCCGCACCTCGGGACAATTTGTCTCGAAGTACAAAAAAGCGCCCGCACAGCAAGACGCTATGCAGACGCATGAAATTACATTATCATAATTGTACTGATATATTGTACCTTCATAGTCAGACTGTCCCGGAGGGGGAGCTACGCTTTTTTTAGCTGGTGAAGGTCATGGGAATTGTGAGAAAGTAAGATGGACACGGCGACACCCTCCTATGGGCCGCCGTGGGGTTACTGAATATCCAAAGAGAAACGGCGGCTCTGAAAATTGAGCCGCCGTTTCAAATAGGCGTATTGATAGGCTGCTGTACGACGGCTTTTTTTCTTTTGCCGTCGTGCGGCAGTTAAATGCTTTGTTTAGTTATGGCTTGCATTACCTATGGATTGGTTTCCAGATATTCCGGCCTGTGTATGCTCGTCAAACTCCTCTTGACTGTATTTCTCGATGCCAGTTAATGTTCCGTGATGTTCGCTGTTCAAGTGGCCGTAATCACGAACGGTATAAATGTCTATTGTACCAACACCACTTCCAAGCGTTCTCATTTCGCCTCGGAATTTTCCGCTGGTGAGACTTTCACCATTAGAAGTGAGAACATCCCGGAAATAGCGGACTTCCTCACCATTGAAATACCACTGATCTTTTTCGGCATCATAGGTTACTCCAAATGCCTCATACTCTGCAACGAGCTTTGCAGTTTCGCTATCTTCAAGCGGCGTTCCTGCCATAGCAACGGATGTGCTGTTTTTCAACGCCTCAATATCCCGTGCGTCAAATTCCTGCTGGGTAAACTCTTTTAAGCCAATCAGCTTACCCGCCGGATCAACGGAGCCGTCAGCCGCTTTTGAAAAGCTCTCTAAATCCCGTACAGCATACACATCTACTGTGCCGTTTTCATTTAGAAAATCAATACCGGCGGTTTCATTGTTACCGATGGGATAATAGTCCTCAAACCATCGAACCAAATTCCCGTTGTAGGTAAGTTCATCTTTGACCGCATCATAGGTCATCCCATATTGTTCATAAGGTGCAAACATTTTTTCTTTGTCTGCGGCGGAAAGTGCCGAGCTATCCTCGCTGTTTCCAAGCGCCTCAGAGCTGCCAAGAGGTTGACTGATTTCTTCCTTGATAACGGGATTACCTTGTTCCTGGCTGTTCTGTGGTGTCGTGCTGCATCCAGCCAAACAGCCTAATAAGAGCATAGACGCAGCGCATAATGCCATTCTTCTCATAGTGTTTACCAATCCTTTCTTTGAATGTACCCCAAGTATAGCAAAGCATTTTGGGATACCTTTGGGATTAGTTTGTGATTTATGTGTAGTTAAAAAAAGCGGCAGGTTGTTCACCTGCCGTTGATTGTCCGCTAAATCGTGAAGAAGAATTTAACACCGTTTTCTGTGTTGCAAGCCTCACAATAGCTGTTATGTTGTTGTAAAATTCTTTGAACCATATAAAGCCCTAAGCCGCTACCGCCTGTTCTTCTACTGCGGGATTGCTCCATACGATAAAAAGCGTCAAACAATTTGGGAATATCATCTTCTGGTATATGTGTACCTGTGTTCTCTACGGAGAACAAAAAGCGTCCGTTGGTATTTTGCAAAATAATATCAACGCTTGCTCCATGCGGCGAATACTTTACAGCATTTGAAATCAAATTGGAGAACACCTTTTCAATCAGCAATTTGTTCCCGTTTATAAAAGCGGGAGACTGTATAGCAAGATGTATTTGCAGTTCTTTTGTTGCCACTAAATCATCAATCTCCCTCAAATAGCCATGTATCATGGGAGCGCAATCAAAATGCTCCATTTTGAAATCAACATTGGTTTCCAGCCTTGAAATCGTTAATATTTCCTGCACCATCGTTTCAAGCGTAGCCGCAACTTCCAAGGATCGGGCAAGATACTTTTCGTGGTCTTTATATGCCCCTATACCCAATAGCATCCCCTCTAATTGACCCTTGATAATGGTGATAGGGGTTTTCAGTTCATGGGAAGCAGAAGAAAAGAAATCCTGTTGTGCCCGTTCCAGCACCTTTTGATGTTCAATATCCTTTTGGAGCTGGAGATTTGCACTTTGCAACTCCTCCAAGGTAGCAGACAGTTTCCGGGACAGCGTATTCAAGCTATTCTCCAGTACACCCAGCTCGTCAGAACGGCGTTCCTCAAGTTGCCATTCCAGCTTCATATCAGACATTTCTTTAGAAATCCGACTGATTTTTAATACCGGGTTTGTAATGATACGAGAATACACCCAAGCAGTTGCCAACGATACAAGGAGAATAACGCAAAACAAAATCGGTAATATGCTTACAAATGATTGCCGCAGTTCTGCGATTTGAGAGGCTTCTCCGTAAACTGTTAAAATATATTGGCTATTATCATCTGCAAATGAGAAGTAATAGCTGTTGGATATAATCGGCGCACTTTCATAAGATGCTCCACCAAGAGCCTCCCCGGTGATCCCATCGTTAAAGCTATTTTGGTTAGACGGTGTTTCCACCAGAACACCATCAGCAGTATAAAGCTCCACCATGCTAATTGTTGTGTTTTGAAGAAACTGATCAAAAAGTCCGCCGCTATCCTGCATACGGATATGTTCTAATTCATAAATAAAGTCGCTGGTCTGTTCATCTAATGCCGCATTGAGATTGTTAGAATAGGTTTGAGGCATATACCAAGCCAAAACGCCATAGACAAGAAAGCTCACGCAGAGCAAAACTGCCACAGTCAGAATAAAGACTTTAGCAAACAGACTGCCTTTAATTCTCTTTATCAACTTTATATCCCACCCCTCTGATTGTTTGAATGAAATCTATTCCCAATTTTTTTCGTAGATTTTTGATATGGGTATCAACAACACGCTCGTCCCCATAAAAATCATATCGCCACAGCTTATCCAACAAGTTCTGCCGGGTCAATATCCGGCCCTGATGGGTCAGCAGTTCCCGCAGTATTTCAAATTCCTTTTGTGTCAGTTCAAAATTAGCTCCGTCCACTGTGGCGGTGTAGCCGTCACAGTTCAAACGCAAATTGCCATAAGTAATGATTTGATACTTTTCATCTGTTCCCCGGTTACTGCGCCGAAGTACAGCCGCAATTTTGCGGAGCAGGACAGGCATAGAAAACGGTTTTGTAATGTAGTCATCCACCTGCAAATCCAATCCTTTAATCTGATCTTCTTCTCCGCTTAATGCGGTTAGCATGATGATAGGAACATCAGATTGTTTGCGTATCAATTCACAGACACCGTAACCGTCAATTTTGGGGAGCATAATGTCCAACACAATCAAGTCATATCGTTCTCCCGCAAATAAAGATAGTGCCTCGACACCATCATTTGCAACAGCTACTTCATATCCTGCTTCTTGTAAAAAATTCTGTAAAAGTTCTTGAATATCAAAATCGTCCTCAACGACTAAAATCCTTTGCATAATAACACCTCCAAAGATAGCGTATCATAGATTTTTGTGATTAAAGTGTAGTTTTCAAATTTTCTTTCTGTTATTATACCTTGTCCGTGTAACATCGGCAACCTTGCCGACGGGCAATAAAATACTACTAAAACATAAAATTGTGTTTCGTTCTCATAGTCAAACCCGAAATGTAAAATAATATAGGGGTGATATGAGAATGTACCAAGACACCAGACGGCTTGACTTCCACGCATTAGGCCGGGAGATCAAGCGCAAGAGAGAGGCGAAAGGCTGGACACAGGAATACCTTGCACAGCTCGTAGACCGTACCCCTCGTTCCATCATGTATTTTGAGAACCGGGGCCAGCATCCAAGCCTGAACACCTTTTACCAAATCGTCACCCTGTTGGATATTTCCGTAGACCAGTTCTTTTATCCTGACAGGCAGAACGGCGAAAGCGACTGCCGCCAGCATATTGACAGGCTGCTCAATACAATGGACGAAAAGGAATTGACGGTCATGGAGGCCACAGCAGAGGGACTACAAAAAGCCAGAGAAACGGAGGTCAAGTAAAAAGGGCCTTCGTTTTTCTCGTTTTTAGGGGGCTTTTCGGGGGTGCCGCTAAATGGCAAGCAATTCGGGTGTGGCCACACTCCGAAATTTTTGCAGGGCGCAGGGCCCGCAAAAATGCTTGTTGGGGAGCTCCCCAAACCCGCTGTACTTCGGGACAAATTGTCCCAAAGTCCCGGTGCGTTGCACCGTAGTCTGCGGCCCGTCACTATCGTTCCTGGGCCTTATTTTCACGCTCGTCTGTTATGCCGAGCAGATGATCAATGTTCGCTTTTATTGCCACGGCCTCCCGCATTTGCCGCTGGGCATCCCGGTATTCTGCATAAAGCTCTTTCTTTTGTCCCGCCAGCTCACGGCGGGATTTTTTTAGTGCTTCAATCTTAGGGAGCTTTGCGCCGTTCAGTATGGTGTTCATGGTATCCTTTGCCGCCCGGTAAGTGGCAAGCTCCACTTCATGCTGGGCCAGATACTTTTTGCTGTACCGCGCAGCCTTGTACCCATCGAACACCGGGCGGGTCTTGGCATAGTCCACCGTGGCAGCCATCAGCTCCGAGGTTTTGGAAAGGGCCTCCTCCGTTGTGCGGAGCTCGTCAGACAGCTTGTGAAAGTGATCCACAGCAGCCTCGGTGCGGGCCGTCAGTGCCGCATAGTCTGTCAGATGATGCTCCTGCAAATACTGGAGCGCGGCGGCCATTTGTTTTAGGTTGTAGACCTTGGCCCATCGTTCATAGGCCGGGCCCTTGCCTTGGGCCATACGCTCTTGAATGTCGATGATGAGATTAACTCGCCGTGGCGGAACCGTGGGCTCCTCTGGTAGTTCAGGGAGTGGACGTTCCCCGGCAATTACCGCCTTGATGTCCTCCGGGTCAAATCCGGCTCCCAGTGTAGAAGCCCGGAGCCGGGTCGGTTTTTCCTGTCCGGGCGCAAGGAATGAGATGACACCGCCGCGCCCCTGTTTTACGGCAAAGCCGGACTCCTCCATGAGACGAAGAAAGTCGGCAAAGTCCGTGGGCTTTTTCTCCAAAGCGGCGAGAACAGCCAGCCGCACCCGCTGCTTGGCAGAGGGCGGCTTTTTCCCGATCCACTGGCCATAGTGAAGAAAGCGGCCCTTGCTGTGCTGGCGCGGATTTTGAATGACAGACAATTCATGTTCGATGCACACGCGGTCAGAGAGCCGCCGCAGGGCAAAGGACGAACCAATAAAATTATGAAATTTCCGGGAGCGGTCAAAGGCCGTTGCATTAAAATAAATGTGATTGTGGATATGGGCCTTGTCGGTATGCGTACAGACAAAGAATTGATGCTTTCCCTTTGTCCAGCGCATCGCAGTTTCATAACCGATACGGTTTGCTTCTTCCGCCGTAACCTCCCCGGGCAGAAACGCCTGCCGGATCTGAAAGAACAGTGCCCCGCGAGATACGGCCCGGCCTGTCTCTGCAAGGTATTGACTTTTTACCAGAAGAAACTCGGCGGGAGCCGTGTTCAGATCGCAGAGATAGGAAGATACGGCTCCCAGCTTTTCCGGGTTCAGACCATAGGTGAAACGATCCTCCATCGTTTGAATTGCACTTTTTCCCGCCGCTGTTTTATAAGGGCGGATGTAGGTGGTCGCCGTAAAAATCCCTCCTTCCGGCAAACAGTATTTTTACTTTGGGACACTTTGTCCCGAAGTAGAAAAAGCCGGGGAGCGGTATCAACCACTCCCCGGATGGGTCAGAGCTCTACCAGCGCGGAGAGCTGTTTCAAGAGATCAGACAGCGGCCCCCACAAAGCGGCATAGTCCCGCTGCAAGGCCGCGAGTTCTTCGGGATAAATCGCGCCGTAGGTGTTGGCTTGAATTGCCACTTGGTTCAGATTGTTGGAGCAGCGCCGCTGGAGCGAAACCAGCTCACGAACAGGCGAAAGGTCAACATGAAGCACATACCCACTCAGGGCCATTTTCCGCATATAGGCTCCCATATTACGGATGCCAGCCTCCGCCATACGTTCTTGAATCAGGGCCTGCTCCGCCTCCGACACCATCACATGAAGATGGATCGGACGGCGGCGCTTTTTTGTCATCGCTCCTCACGCTCCCGGCTGCGGCAGGCGCGGGGCGGCTCCTTTACCTTATCCAGCGGCTTTTCCTGTTCGTCTGCCGGAACAGGGTGCGGCAAATGAAATTCACGGTGCAGGCGCAGCACCTCCAGTACAGACAATTCCTGTTCACGTTTCTTTTCCATATACGCACCTCCTTATCTATCGCCACGGTCAGGCTGCCTCCGTTGGGGAGCCGGAGCCTCCGAGCCGCGATCTGCCTCCGCCAACTTTGCCGCATTTTTCATCTGCTCGGCAATCGGACGGGGCCTGTCGGGATTATCAGGCGCAGGACGCAGCTCATAGTCGGATGCCTGTTTTTCCGTTAGCGGGCGGGTATAGGTAAGATAGCCCCAAGCCAAGAACGAGCCATTTTCCACCGGGATGCGCTGATCGTAATTGAAAATTTCATCCGGCTTGTTATAAGGCGGCTTCGGGAATGTCCCGATGTCCACAGGCCGCTGGGTCGAATAATACTTGTAAAGGCCGGGAGCCTCGGTCTGCCTGATCCCCACGTTATAAATACGCTGATAGTCCTGCACCCGGTCTGCAAAATCCTGTTCCATCGCGGTACGGTCATTTCCATAGTGACCCCATTCGTACTGCCGCTGGCCGTCCTTGTCATCATAGCAGGCCCATGTGACATAGCGGGATGGCGCGGTGGGATGTTCGCCCAATGCAAATCCCCGCCCATTTTCCAGCATGACCGCCTTCAAAATAGCATAGCCTTGATTTTTGTCCATAGTACACCTCCCATCATCGAGACATTTCTTTGTTTTCTCTTTTCACAAACGGCTGGAGCTGATAGGGGCTTGTACCGTCCTCGGGCCGCAGAAAGTCTATCCGGGCCGCAGCACGGATGGCGTTCTGGTTAAGCTGCCGCTGCCATGCCCCTTGGCTGGGAGCCCACTTAAAGCCGTTGCTTTTCAGTTCCTGCCGCTGATCGGCATCGGGCTTTTCCTCGAAAATAAGCTGCAAACGGTTTTCAGCCTCGTTGATTTTGGCCTCGCCTCCGGGGAATGTCCAGCCAGCAAACTCGGAGCGGCTGCTCAGTTCCTCAATGCGTTGGCGCACACGGCGGATGTTGGCGTGGTTGTTGGAAAGCAGATAGGCGGGGTACGGCTTGCTTTTGTCCAAGTGCCATGACTGCGCCATATCTGCTTCGAGCTTTTCTGCCTGCTCCGGCGTAAGCTCCGGGCAGCCGTCCAGCGTTTTGTGTTTCCGAAAATACGCATTGACCGCCTTCATGGTGGCCTGCAGGGACTCCAGCCCCTCCAGCTTTTTTGTCAGTTTTTCCACAGCCAGATCATCGTCTGCGCTGATCCCACCCATTCCAACAGAGCGGATTTTATCAAGCAGCTTTGAAATCTCCGCATACTCTCCATAGTTGCGATCCCGGGCGTCGTTCTGCTTGTGCTTTTTTGCCACAGGAAAATTGCCGCCCCCAGAGATCAGAATAGAGGGCACCCGGGCATCAATCACATTGCGTTCATTCAGATTTTCAGCAAGTTTCCGGGCATAGCGATCCACCAGTGTGTCAATCTTATCATGGTACATGGGATCGACACGCGCTTTCTGGCGTTCCGCCGCTGCATACGCTTCATCGACCATTGCCCGGTAGCCCGCCGTAGCGGAGCCCGGCTGATAGTCGGAAAAGCTGTTCATATCTTTTGCCCGCTTTGCGGCTTCTTCGTTGATCGGATAATATTTCGGCATAGTATCTCCTTCCACAAAAGCCGGAACTTTGGGACAAATTGTCCCAAAGCCCCGGCAGCTAAAATGTTGACAGCATCTCACGGAAACAGGGGCGGACGTAGAAACATACGCCTCCCGCAGAAAAGGGCCTTAAAAAGCCTTGTCACAGGCGGGTTTGGGGTGTCCTAATTGTCAACACATCAGCCCCGCTTTTTTCGCATATATTCCCGCTGCTGTCTGCGGTGTGCCGCCTTTGCACAGGCCGCCGAACAATAGGTTTGCCGTCCATCAGGAGCCACGGCTCTGCCGCATACCGGGCAAGCCTTGAAATTCGGCCTTGGCCCTTCTGCCAGCAGCGCAGCCTCCAGCGCCGGATCAAGGGGCAGAACTGCCTCGCGGAAGTAGCGGCAATAAGCCCCCGTCCAGCATTTCCCAAACATATAGCACTCGCAATCCAGCGGCAGGCAGCCGCAGTCCCGGTCATAGTTGGCACACCATTTTGATACCAGCCTGCGAATTGCCGTTTTTTCTGTCCGGGTCAGTTCTCGGCCCACAGCATCACCTCCCGTTGCCCGGTGGTTTGAGCTGCTCCCGGTAGCAGAACACGCAGCCGATCCCGCGCCAGTAAGGGCAGCCGTCACAACGGGAGCCCTTCGGCGGCAGGCTGGGCAGCACACCCTTAAAGTAGCTTTTTTCTTTCATAAATCCCTCATAGGGGTTGTTGGTAAATCTCATTCATTATCCTCACTTTCGGTATCGTCCTCGTCCCAAGGCGGCCCATCGTCCTCGGGATCGTCATAATCAGCCAGTTCCTCGCTGTAATCCTCTTCGGGTACAGCAGCTTTTTCATGCTTCGGACGGTAAATTTTGAAGTACCAGCCTGCACCGCTGCCCAGAACAGCCACAGCCAAAATCAGCAGAAGCGTCCCGGTATTGCTTTTCTGCTGGGGCTCGGGTTCCGGCTCCTCCGCAGGTTCTGTTACCGGGGCGGGTTCAGGAGCCGTGCCAGCACACTCGGTCATGTTGACCGCGCAGACCTCGCAATCCGTATGGATGGCTCCGGGCGCACATTTTTCTGTGCAGGAGCAGGCCGGAAGTTCTCCGCCAGCGGCCTCCAGTGCAGCCAGCAGATCGGCTTCATCCACCATGTTCAAAAAGTAGGTGTGATACTGTTCGCCGTCCTCGTCCACAGGCTTGTCATAATCAATGACAATGTAAAAGGTGTTGCCGCCGCTGGTTTCCACCGTGATGAACTGTTTGTTGGTTGCGGCATCGTAGAGCAGATCGCGGGTCACAAGGTTTCCATCCTCCGAAAAGCCCTCGCCCGGGGTAATGGTAGGCGCTGGCTCCGGGGCCGGAGTTTCTTCCACAACAGGCGGTTCCTCATTCCCACTGTCCGAATAGGCGTAGGCTGGAATCGCAGAGCCGCATAAAAGAACGGCGGAGCAAAGCCCCGCCGCCAACATACGAAAGTGTTTCATATTCAGTTTTCCTCCTTTTCTTCTTCGGACTTCGGGACACTTTGTCCCAAAGTACCTCCGTCCTTCAGCTTTTCAAACAGCAGCGGGAGCTCCGTAAGGGAAATGCTCATACCGCGCACAATGTCCACGATCTCGCTGTTTTCCGCCTCCAGCTTTTTCTGCTCCAGCTCCTTGAGCCGGGCCTGCTGTTCACTGATTTTGGCCTTGACCTTATCAATCTCGGCCTGAATTTTCATGCTTTTGGTAGTTGCCATTTCAAAACCTCCTGTCACGGTAAACGCCCATAGGCGTAAAAATGAGATTGCCAGTAGCTTGTATTCAAATTTGCGTAGCCGATGGGATCTCCGCAATGCAGCATTTTTCCATCACCGACATAAATCCCGCAATGGCTCACGCCCGGCGTGTCATAGGTGCCTTTGAAGAACACCAGATCACCGGGTTTGGGAGAGCTGGTCGGCGTACAGATGTTATAGAGCCCCTGGGCTCCCAGCCTGCCCACATTCCAGCCGGAGTGATTGATAACCCACGAAACGTACCCCGAGCAATCAAAGGAAGTGGCGGGAGAACTGCCGCCCCACACATAGGGATAGCCGATGTATTTCTGCGCTTCGGCAAGCATCGCGGCAAAGGTTTCATCGTCCAGATATTCTCCGGGCACTTCGTAATCACCGGGTTTCCCGGTAATGTACTTGTTCACATAAGGAGAATCCGGGAACAGATCAGGGCGGTTCCCCAGCGTTGCCATATAGATGGCATATCGGGAAAGCTGATCCTCGCCCATAACGTACACAGGTACATGGGACAAATCAAAGTTTTCCAGCGTGACCGTACAGATGTAATAATCGTAAGGCACCTGATAGGTGTCCGTATGGGAGTTGCCGTCCTCGTCCGTCCATGTGTCGGTTTCTGTGCGATACCGGGTTTCCACCACCACATCCTCCGTGAGAATGTACTGGCGGTCAAAGAGCATTTGCAGCGTTCCCTGTACCTCGCCTATTGTCCATTGTCCCTCATGGAGCGCACACAAAAGAGAAAGCAGCACATAGGGGTCATGTTCAATTTCATCCAGATCGAAGTGGTATTCGTCATAGTCATGGGTGCTTTCATAGGTGTCCAGATAATGCTGCAAATCATCTTCCAGCACACAATAGGCGGCTTCGGCGGCCAGCATATCACGATCCTCGCAAGGATAGGTGCTGGCTCCTAATGCACCGGCCCCGGCGTTCCCCAGCATAAGCATGGTAGAGGAACAGGACTGCATAGCAAACAGGAGTAACACACAGAGCACCGCAATCACGGCACCTGCGGGATGACTTTTGACAAATTCCACTGCCCGGGCAGTCAGGCGTTCTGTGGCTGTGGCAGTTTTCCCAGCCGCAGCCGCGCTCTGCTTTGCAGCCTCCTTTGCCTGCTTGCGGTATTGCCTGCGGAGCCGTTGCTTCTGCCAGTAGCGGGTAAGGGCATTTTTCGTCAGCTCCGGGTGCTCCTGTGCGGTGGTGTGAAAATGGTAGTCCGCCGTGTACTTGGTATAGCGGGCCTCGGCCTTGCGTACCACTTTTGCCGGATGTTCCCGGACTTTACGGCGCACAAAGCGAGAGCCATGCCGTAGCGCGGTTTCTCCCACAAGCTCAGAACGGTGTGCGCCTTCCGTGCCGACATTTTCCTGTTCCACTTCAAAAATCTTGCCATGCACGAAGCTGTGAACGGAACCACTGGCAACACGGCCTATGCGTTTTACCGGGCCGGGCTTTTTCGGCGGCTTTTGCTTTTCCAGCTTCTCCCGGGCCTGTTCCAGTTTTTCGCCTTGGGACTCCATGCGGAGCTTTGCCGCCGCAGCCTGTTCCTGCTGGCTCTTTTTGCGGAACTTGGACTTCGGGACACTTTGTCCCGAAGTGTCGGAAGCCTCCGGCCCGGGCTGTTCCCCGTCAGGGGCGTGGGCGGTCTGCGACCAAGCCTCCTCCTTGGTCTTATTCGTTTTTCGTTTCATTCTTCATATCCTCCGGGCGTGTAGTCAGCAGGTCATAGATTTCTCCGCGAGGGAACCGATCCACAAACGGAATGGTTACATTTCCATAGAACAACAGCCCCTCGCCGGAATTGCTGTGTGTGATATAGGAAAGCTGATGCTCGGAAATACCGAGCTGTTTTGCCAGAATGGTACGGTCACTCTGCGCCTGCGAAAGCAGAATCATAAAATCCGTGTTGTCCAGAATGTTCTCGATTTCCCGGCTGGCCAAAAGGTCTTTGACGTTCTGCGTCAAAGCAGACGGCACACATCCTTTTTTACGCAGCATTTTCCAGACTGCCACAAAGTAGCTGGCTGTCAGCGGATCGCGGAGCAGGATATGAAACTCGTCAAAGTAGCACCAAGTCGCCGCACCCTCGTGGAAGTTCTGATCCACCGCCTGCGAAACAAACTCATTTGTGATGTGCATTGCAATCTTTCTAAGGTTTTCGCCCATGTTTTTCAGAACGATGCACACCACACGGCTGTCCGTCTTGACGTTGGTAGGATGGTTAAAGAGATTGAGGGAGCCTGTGCAATAAAGCTCTAAGGCAGTTGCCACGCGCCGGGCTTCGGGCTCCGGCTGGCGTAAGAGCTCTTCGTACAAATCCTGCAACAGCGGCGTTTTTGCGGTTTCCAGTCCGAGCGCCTGTTCCCGGTACACCAAACGCACACAGCGGTCAATGACCGTCTTTTCAATGGGCTGCAAACCTTCCTTGCCGCCAACCACCAGCTCGCACAGGGACAAAAGAAAATCCGCCTTCATGGAAAGCGGGCTTTCTCCGGCAGCCATATTGAGCTCCACATCCATCGGATTGAGATGGTGCGGGCTGTCCGGGGCAATCTCGATCACCTGGCCGCCCAGCCTTCGCACCAGCGGCGCATATTCGCCCATCGGGTCAACCACGATGATCCGATCCTGCGGGATGGTGAGAAACACATTCAAGAGCTCGCGCTTTGCGGCAAAGCTCTTGCCGGAGCCCGTAGAGCCCAAATACATCCCGTTTGCCGATTTCAGCTTTTTGCGGTCAGCCATGATGACATTGTGAGAAAGTGCGTTCATGCCATAGTAGAGGGCCTGTCCAGCCATGCGGAGCTCCCTTGTCATAAAGGGGATAAAAATGGCTGTGGAGCTGGTTGTCATACCGCGCTGGATTTCTACCTCGTTGTAGCCAAGGGCCAGCGAAGAAACAAAGCCCTGTTCCTGTTGCCAGTCCAGACGGCGCAGAGCGCAGTTGTATTTCTGCGCGATGCCGCCCACGGTAAACACATCGTTTTCCAGCCGCTGGCGAGTAGGGGCAAGGTTTACCACCGTAAAGGTCAGCAGAAACATTCGCTCATTGCGGGATTGCAAATCAGCCAGAAGCTCCGCCGCGTCCTTGCTGAATGTAATCAGGTCAGGGGGAAGAATATCCGGGTCATAGCCGGAGCGCACAGCCTTTCTCTGTTCCTCCACTTTCATTTTTCCGATGTCCGAGATTTTCCCCTTGATGGTCTTAATTGCCTTGAGCTGATCCACGGTCTGAATGTGCATGGTCACGGTCATTTCCGCATCCAGCTCCAAGATTTCCGCCAACAACTTATCCGAAAGCTCCGATGCCATAATCTGTAAGTAGGACACCGCGCCCCAATACTGGCCGATGCGGAATGTGCGGGACTGGCGGAAGTCGAGACTGTCCGGGGCAATAAAGTCTTTTGTGCCGAGCCCGGTCTGCGGGATGTCTTTCCACGAAAAGCGGAACGCCTCACGGCTCCCCGGGTGCATCTGGCTATGAAGCAGCGCAAGGCGGGCCCGTCCGTCCATCGGCTCCGAGGGAACGCCCAGCCGCTTAAAGTTTCCCATGACATCGGCCTCCACACGCTCCAGACGGGGCCGTGCCTCCGCAATCCCCTCGGCGGGTATGCCAAAGGTGATGTATTTTGAGCGTTCAATGCCGTTATTGCTTTTGGCAATCTGATTTTTCAGCATCCCGGTAAACTCATCCCGGACGCTGTTATAGTTGTCATCCGCTTTCGGGATATTGACTTGATAGCGGCTGCGGGAATGGGAACGACGGTTGATAAAGGAAAGCTGGAACGGCAGCGAACTGTCAAAGTAGTTGAGGAATGAGCTCCATCCGCTGAATATGGCAGTCTGATCCTCGGTGGATGCCACGGAGTAATTGATGTCCTCATATTCCACGGTTTTTGTATAGAGCCCGCCCGGGAGCTTGCACACACCGTCCGGGTGCATGGACAGATACGGGATTGTCTGCTGGGCAGACAGGGCCGCCCGGCCTTTACCCTTAGTGGCGGCTCCGTTTTTCTTCTTTGTGTTTTTCAATCACATCCTCCTTTCCAGCGCCCGGCCCGACAAAGGGCGCATAAATGTTTTCGGTTCGGTAGGCCCTGATCCCCGGCCTTAGAAACTTGGCCCGGATGATATTCCGCACCACCTTTTCAAAGGGTAAGCCGTCCTTTTCATACATGGCCAGCAGGAACGCCGGGAGCATAATTCCCAGCATGAGAAACATCGCCCCGGTATTGCCGAGGGTGCCACGGGTCAGCAGATAGGCCGGAATCCCCACCGCGCCCGCGCTGCCGAAGCAGACAAGCTGGCGTTTGGTAAGGTTGAAAGCCATCTTTGTTTTGATTTTGGATAAATCGTTTGGTACGTTTACATAGGGCATAGATCACACTCCTTTCTGCACTTCGGGACAATGTGTCCCAAAGTCCGGGATGGTTGGTGTTACTTCATTTCCCCATACAGCCCAGCCGGGCGGGGTCTGCCTGGCAAAGAGCTCCACGCGGGGCAGATCGCCCATCAGGGAAATGATTTTGGCGCGGGCCTCGTCCGGCTTTTTGCTATGGGCTTCAATCGGGGAAATGATGAATTGATGAATGTTGGCAGCCTGCCGCTTTGGATGTCCCTTGGTTGCCAGCAGGCAGATTTCTGCATTGCCCCTTGTCCAGAAGCCAAGGCCGTAAAACCAGCTATCCGCTTTCTTGTTCTTTTTCAGCCAGACGAAAGCAACGCTTTTGTAGGTGAAGCCCCAAGCCTCGATCAGCCGGAGCGCCTCCGGGAGCTGCGGGAAAGTGGCCCATAAAAAGAGTGCGCTGTCCGGGGCTGCAAGATCAGCCACAGGCAACGCACATAAATCCTCAATGCTCATAGTGGGATAATGATTTTCCGCCGCGCCCTGTACTTTCTTAGCCGAGTAGCGCCACGGCGGGTCAGCGTAAATGATAGAATACTGCTGGATAATTACACTCCTTTCTCGCCGGAGCTTTTTACTGCCTGCGCCGCACGGATGCGCTCACTGGCGGCGGCATAAAAGGACGGGGCCGTTTCAAAGCATACAAAGCGGCGTTCTGTGTTGATAGCTGCAATCGCGGTTGTGCCGGAGCCCGCGCAAATGTCCGCAACCAGCTCGCCAGGGCGGGTATAGGTGCGGATCAGATACTCGCAGAGTTCCACGGGCTTCTGTGTGGGGTGGATGCCGCCGGACACCGTAGGCACAAATAGTACATTTCCGGGATAGCGGCGGCCATCGTTGGACTCCGATCCCTGCCGTTCAAATTTCCCATAGTTGGAGCTTGTACCGCTTCGGGAATGAACGCGGGCATAAGGCTTGCCATAAGTAAACTGCGGATTGTAGACCGGGGACTTCTGGTAAAACACCAAGATATTCTCGGACTTTTTCAGTGGAGCCCGGTTTGCATTGAGAAAGCCCGTTCCGCGCTCCTTGTACCAAATCCACTCATAGCGGAGCATGGCGAGGTTGGATGCGCCCAGCACCTTGTCAAAGGGGCACTGTGCGAAAAACAGCACTGCGCCATTCGGTTTGACTGCCCATTTCACCGCCTCCCACAGCTCCGGGAGCGGCAGGGGCACATCCCAATAATTCCGGGTTGTGCCGTAAGGCGGATCAGTCAGCAGCATATCCACGCTATGTTTTGGCAAAGAACGCAAGCCCTCGATGCCGTCCATGAGAAACAAGCCCTCCTTCGGGACACGTTGTCCCAAAGTGCGGCTATCGGTCATTGCGGGCCTCCTTTGCTTTGGCAGGTGCAGGCCGGGCGGCATTTTCTTTTCCAGCTTGTTTCGCGGCCTCGGCCATCTGCTCCTTGATCGGGGCAGGCCGTACCGCCTGGGCCCGTGCAACAAGCTGTTCCACCGCCGCATGATACGCCTTCACACCAGCCGCGTTAATCCGCTCCTGTGTGGCGTGGTCAGGAATCCGAACCGTAGCCCGGTATCCCGTCCGGCTGGCAGGATCGGGTTTAGAGGGAGCTCCGAGAAAAATTCCGTTTTTCCCGTCCACAACCTTAAAATCGTCGATGACCACACCGCCAAAATTGACGCTGGCGAAGCCGATCAGTTTACCCTGCGGCTCAATCGGGCGGACAGATACTGTGATCGGAACAACCGCCTCTTGCAAGACGGCATCCGTCCGCATTTTTACCGCCTCGTCAATACTAACGCCCTTGACTTCCGCAAGCTCCGCGATGGGAGCATCAAATAGCCAGCGCCGCTCCTCCGCAGCAATCTGCTCCGGGGTCAGCAATACATCATCTTTCTTACTCAGATAAAATTCCTCCTTTCCGCTTGCCGGAGCAGGCTGGGCGGGGTCGTCCATCAGCTCTTTTCTTTGCAGGACGGCCTCTGTTTCCGCCATAAAGCGGTAAGCGTCTGCCTCAGTAAACTCCTCCGGCGTTTTTCCATTCCATAAGCGCGTTCCGTCTGCCCCGTATCTTCTCGGCATAAGCACCACCTCCTGTTAATGAGCGCCAAAGATACGCTGGGCAATGCTCCCGGTCTTAAAGAGCATGAAGCAAAGCAAAACCGTGTAGCCCACAGTTCCCCAAATCGCCCCGATGGGATCGCCGCTTGTTGCGATGCCTTGAATGAGCACCGCGTAAATTGCAACACATACAAGAATCAGCAGCCCTTGAAAGCCCACGGCAAACAGGGACTTGATGTAGTTTTGCCCGGTGCTGCCAAGCTCCCGGTTGGAAAGCGTAGCAACGGGGATGGGGGCCAGACTGGTCAGCAGATAGATTTCCAGCATCCTGCCATACACCAAAACGAAAATGATAATCCCCATCGCCTTCATCGTAAATCCAATGAGCGCAGACTGCAGCCAAAGCCCCAAAAGCGGCCCCAAGTCCATCGCCTCCAGCGAGGTTTCCAGTTCGGCAAGCATATCCGCCGAAACATCGGTAGAGCCTTGAATCAGCCCGCCTGCCTGCGCGATAACGCTCTGCGACACATCGAACACAGCCATGACGATATTGAATGTATTTGACAGGATTAAGATTGCACAGGCTGTTTTGAACATCCATTTATAGAGGTTCGCAACGTCAACCTCGTGCATATTGTTTTTTTCCAAAAGCATCTGTATGAGCTCATAAGTGGCAACAAAGGTCAGCACCATTCCGGCAATCGGCAGGATCACCGTTTCGGAAAGCTGTCGGATCAGGGAGAAAACCCCGGCGTGCCACGCCGCCGGGGTAGTCCCTACCTGTGCCGCAATCTCTCCGACTTGGGTATTGACGGTATCAAAAAGCCCTTCGAGGTTTCCCATAATCCCGCCAATCAGAAGCTCTTTGAGCCAGTTTGTGAGCCAGTCGGTGAGAAAATCCATAAGCGCCTACCTTAAAACAGGCCAGACAACAGAGGGATCAGTGTGGTGCCAATGACGATGATGCCGCCGCCCGCCATGAGCTGCTTCATGCCCTGGGACTTGGAGCCCGGGTTATCCGAGCCGTAGCCCTCCAGCAGATTGACCACGCCCCACACGCCAAGGCCAGCGCCGAGAGCAATAACGAGGGTCTGTAAAGTGTCGATTGCAGATGAGAAAAATGCCATATAAGCCTCCATTTCTCCGGGTTTTCCCCGGTAACAAAAAAGCCGCCCATGCAGGCGGCAGGTTACAAACTTCGGGACACTTTGTCTCGAAGCGTTTATGCAAAGGCGTCTGGATCGTCGATGTCATCATAGTTGAGGATGTCCTCGTCCTCTTCCGTGAGTGCATCGTCCGGCACAGCCACCTCATACATCGTACACGCCTCGTTCAGCCCGGGCCGCCTGCGGCGGTTAATGAGCCTGTCGAGGTCAAAAGCGTTTTTCTGTTTATCGGCCTCCGCCGTATAGCGGTAGTTCGGATGCCGTTTCAGATCATACTTGGGAGAGAAGAACGGGGGTAGGCCCCGAAGCTGCAAAATACATTTGTCTCCCGGCATGGTTGCAAGCTCGGCTGGGGTCATCAGTTCCCGGCCCAGCCGCTGGGTATTTTGACTGTAGCTTTCCGACTGGCCACGGGAGCGGCTGTCGGTCTGCATACTGATTGTGGCTTTTCCCAGCCAGTTCTCGGATATTTCCTTGATGGTGCTGGCTTCGCGGCCACCGAGGAACACCACGCTATCCATGTTGCCGAGGATTGTCTCGGCGTGTTTATCGTAAATGGCCTTGCACTGTGCCAACTGCTGATACAACAGGCACAGACTCACCTCGCGGGAGCGGATAACCGCGACTAGCTTTTCGAGCTGGGGCACCTGTCCCGTGTTGGCTGCTTCGTCCCACAGCACCCGTACATGGTGCGGCAGGCGGCCACTGTGAACATTGTCCGCCCGTTCACACAGGAGGTTGAACATCTGCGAAAATGCCAGCGCCACTAAAAAGTTGTAGGTCTGCGTGGTATCGGAAATGATGAAGAATACCGCCGTTTTCCGATCTCCGATGCGGTCAAGCTCCAATTCGTCATAGGCCATGACCTCACGAAGCTGCGGGATGTCAAAGGGAGCCAGCCGCGCACCGCAGGAAATCAAAATGCTTTTTGCCGTCTTGCCGCTGGCCAATTTGTACTTTTTATACTGTTTGACCGCGAAACAATCCGGCTTGCGCTTTTCGAGCCCGGCAAACATATAGTCCACCGCGTTCATAAAATCCTCGTCATCCTCCTTGACCTCCATGCCGGAAATCATATCCACAAGGGTATTCATGTTCCGATCCTCGGCAGGCCCCTCGAAAATGATGTAGGCAATTAGGGCGCAGTACAAAAGCGTTTCCGATTTTGTCCAGAATGGATCGCCTTCCTTGCCTTCGCCCTTGGTGTTGGAAATCAGGGCATCCACGAATTTCAGAATATCGGCCTCGTTGCGGATATACGCCAGCGGGTTATAGTGCATGGATTTTGAAAAATCTATGCTGTTGAATACCTTGATTTTGTACCCGCGTTTTTGCAGGAAAGCCCCAACCTGTCCCAGCACACCGCCTTTGGGATCGACCACCACATAAGAGGAATGAGCCTGTAAAAGCTGGGGCGTGAGCCAGAAGCGGGTTTTGCCGGAGCCGGACGAGCCGATAATGCAGCAATTCAGGTTTCGGGCATTTGCGGGGATTTTCGGGCGGGTGTTCATCGTGAGGAACTCCGTCCCGGTCAAAATCACGTTGTTTTCAAACTTCGAATCGACAAATGGTTTGATGTCTTTTTCCGTTCCCCACCGGGCGCTGCCATATTCTGCATCCCGCCGAAACTTCTTAGCGTTCTTGCTTTTGAAATAGATCAGCAGCCGAAAACCAACTGCGCCTACAATACCGACAAGCCAATCCAGCGGGACTAAACCGGGCGCAAAGTCAGCAAAGGCCGGGCCAATCGTCTGGCCCAGCCCGATGAGCTTATGTGCAAAATCGTTACCCGCTGCCAGCCGGTAGGCCGTTCCCAGCTTGAGGAACGCCCACAGGATGAACAGATAGGGAATGTTTGGAATGAGATATTTTCTAATCTTATCTGTCCTCATGGGCCACCTCCTTTGCACGTTCTTTCTGTTTCGGCTTTTCTTTGGAAAGCTGATCCGCCGCCTGTTGCAGTTGTTCCCGGATGGGAACACGGTTCGATTTTGCTTTGCTTAACACCTTCCGGGAATACTCAGAAAAGCAGGCGGTCATTGCGTCTGCCTGTCCAGCCTTGAAAAACAGCAGGTATTTGTCCGGCCCGGTTTTATAAAACGCATAGTCCACATTCCATTTCCGGGCCACGCGGTCAAAGGACTTGGCATCCCCGGATAGCTCAATGCTGTTGGTGGCTGTGCCGTGGGCCATGAGCTTTCGCACACTTTGCTTGCCGTGTGGTGTTTGCCGCCCACGGTATGCCTTGCGGATCTTCCGCCCCACCATACCCAGCACATACGCCAGTCCCCGCGCTGTCAGCTTGGTTGTTTTTACAGATATGGCTATCGTGCGCCGGGAAATATCTTCATCAATCAGTTACACCGCCTCCTTCCTTGGGACAATTTGTCTCGAAGTACCGTCACCGATCCCCACGGTCTTTTTTCTGCATTTGACGGTAGCCCTCCAGCGAAGAACCGTCTATGATTTCCTGATAGGCCGCCATTTGCTCCCGGATAGAGAGCTTCGGGAAAGAGAACACCTTATGCTCCTTGGGAATATCCTGCAAGCCGTGATACACTTCCACGAAATGATCGCTTTCTTTGACAACATAGCCGCCCGGGGCAAAATGGCCGTTTTCGTGGATGCAGGCATCCCGGCCATACGCCTCATAATCGAAATACGGTTTTACCTGATCCGGCACATCCAACATTTCCAGATCGTCCACATAAATACGCCCCAGCGTTTCCTCATCGGATACGCCGGGGTAAAAGCCGTAACAGTCCAGATTTTGTGTCAGATTGATGATGTCCCGCACCGAAGAACAGTGATCGCCACTGTCGAGGACGGCCTCCAGTGTTTCCAGCTCCGATGAGGTAAGCTCGGAAAGCAGGCAGGCCAGATGATTAAGCTCGTCCAGATTTTCATACTCGCTCAAATGGTCATAGAGCCCCAGCACATCCCCATCGAAAGAGGTAATAAAAATTTCCTGATAGCGGACGCCATCCACGCCGATCCGTTTCAAGAGAGCCTCCACCTCCTGGGCGGTTGTGGGAAATTTCAGTGTTTCACCCACAAGCTGGCCCTCGCTGTACTTTCCGGCGTTGGTAACGTAGGCTTCAAACAGGGTCGCCATCAGCGACGGCCCTGCCCCTTGACGGTCAGGATACCCTCAAGGGTTGTTGCCGTAATTCCCAGCCGCTGGGCCACGGCAATATCATTTTTCATGGATTCGGTCATACTGTGCCCGCAGACAACCAGCACATGAGAACGGCGGAGCAGGTCACGGCTCATGTCGATGCCGCTTTTATGCTCCTCGGGAACAGCATCGTTGAGAAACAGGGGCAAGTACAAAGGCGGACAAATAGGAGAAAAGCCTGCCTCATACACGGTGCGGCAATACTGCGCCGCCAGTTCTGCGTTTTCGCTATCGCCGCCGAGCCATGCAGCGGTGATATAAGCAAGGGGTCGTTTCATCGTTCATACCTCCGATATTTTAATAAGAAAGTTCAACCCAAACCCCACGCCCTTTCCCAGTCTTGGGAAAGGGGGCGGCTCTGAAGGATATACCCCCGCCGCTTGCCGGGGAAATAGCACAGCCGGGGCAGACCGTCAAGGGCGAGCCGCCGAAAACGGCGGTGCGCTGCACCCTTGACGGCCCACTCCCGGCTGTACTAAAAAACAGGCGGCGACGGGGGATATATACCACCAGAGCTTCTGCGCGAGGGCGGGGCCCTCGGGACAAAGTGTCTCGAAGTTGTTACTTGTCAAGTTCCTGCTTTTTCGGGGCTTTTGCCAGCTCCGGCGGCTGTTTTTCTTTCCAGTCATCCAGCAGGGACATAATCTGTTCTTTCATTTTGGCGGGAGTGACCTCCTTGCCAAAATACTTTTCCAGTTCCGCAGTAGAAATAATCACGCCTCGATCCTCCTTTTTCTGTTCTGATAAGATGCCGTCAATGACATCGCCGTTGAGCTTGCCTTCCTTATCCAGCTCCCGGAGCCGTTTAGTTTGGGCCAGCGAGGGCGAAGCCTGCTCCCCGTCAATGGAAACAGCAATAAGCCTCTGATTTTTCGGTTTGATGTAGGACAGTTCCACGGCAGGCATAAAGCCCATCTTTTTATCGTCTACCTTATCCAGAAGCTCCGGCACAAGAGAGTTGAGCCGCAAGTAGCGCATGACCTTTTTATAGTTCATCTCATGCGCCTCGCCCACAATCTCAACCGAGCGTTTTCCAACATCGCCTTCCGCAACGCCTTTCAGCCGCCCGCCCTGATGCTTAATGTCCTCAACCTCAAGTTCCAGCAGCGCGGCCAATTCACTGGGGAGCATCCCGTCACGCTGCTTGTTGCTGTCCTTCATGGCCTGCACCGCTTCGTGGTCGGTCATTTCACGGACAATAAAGGGCATTTCCTCCAGCCCCGCCAGTTCACTGCCGTGGGTACGGCGATGGCCCGCTACAATTTCATAGCCGTTTCCGTCTTTCTCCGGGCGGGCAAGACCGGGAACCATTACACCGTTTACGCGGATAGAAGCAACGATTTCCTGCATCTTCGCATCGTCCCGTACCTTAAAGGGGTGCGGACGGAATGTGTGAAACGGATGAACCTCGGAAAGTTTCAGATAAACCAGCTTGCCTTCCTCAACCGGGCGGGGCGGTGTGGTCGGCTCGAGAGCCGTCTGTTCCGCAGCAGCAGTTTCCTTCGGTGCCGTATCCTGTGCGGGCTTAATGGGCTCCTTGGCATCCGGAGCCTTTCCGTCACTTCGGGACACTTTGTCTCGTTTGGACGGCTTGGGCTTGTCAGGGGCCGTCTTATCCGCCTTGGGTGGGCGGCCCTTGCGGGCCCCAGCCGATTTCTCCGATTTTTGATTTTCAGTCGCGGCCTTTTCTGCTTTCGGCGGACGGCCACGGCGCGTCTTTTTCGGTTCCTCCGTATTGGCGGGCTGCGGTATTTCTCCGGGGGCTGCCGCCTCTGGCGTTTCGGGGGTTTCCGCCTTTTCGACTTCGGCGCGGGCGTTCTGCCTCTTTTCCGCCATAAGTTCATTGATTTTGTCAAAGGACACAACCACATCGCCGGACTCAGGTATGGCAGGCCCGGTCTGTTCCTGCTGGGGCTCAGACGCTGCGGTCTGTTCGGGTGTGGCGATAGGCTCGGCGGCCTCCGGGGAAATATTCTCCGCAGGGCCAGTATTCAATTTTTCATCGGCCATTTACGATCCTCCTTTTCGTTAAAGTTGCACAAATTTGAATGCTAAAATTTTGTAGTTATTTTTGTGCCTCCTTTCCGTCTATCCACGCAAAAAAGCCGCCCGTTTTTCATGCCGGACGGCTTTTTGCGTAATGTGATAGATCAAATATTATTTTTTCTGGTTTGTAGGCTCCGAAAAGCCTTGTATTTACAGTGTTCCTAATAGGAAGTAATCATATGCTGGTGGATGAGGATCCGGACCACTTTTTGCAGGTACTCTTTCACGCTTACCAGAATGGGGATGTAAGTGCTCTTCTTCTGGAATTGTGTGGAAAAAGTATGTTTGATCTGCTCCGCGAAGCCTACCTGATTCCAAGAAAATTCCATGGAAAAGCAGGAGAGAACCCGGTTCTTCTTACTAATGTGAAAGGAGAGCTTCTTCCAGAAGCAGGGAAGATGGTTTCCGCTCATGAATACGGAAAATTTAAAGAGACATTTGACAGGCATGAGTGTGTACCCAGGTCCGGGCTTTACCTTGCAGATGGATATGACATTGTACATTCTTACACGGACGGACTGGAAATTAAAGAAGAAAAAGAAGAACGCCAGCGTGGAATCTTGATCCTTTATGCACTCCCGGATACCTGTAAGCTGGGTCTTACAGAAGCCCAGACTTATGCCGTTGTATGGAAGACTTTCCAGGAAATCCAGCAGGCAGCACCGCATGCCGTCGTATTCTATGGACAGGAGACCGGTATAAAAAAAGAAAGTCCCGATAAACCCTTTGATGAGCTTGGCGTTCTCCTTCCTATCCATGAGTTTGAGAAGAAAATGCTTCAGCGCATGGAGGAAATTGATGGAATCGTCCTTGCCTGCAGGGAACGGATGATGGAACAGGCTGGAAATGATAGCCTGAAATTATAATGAGACTTTTTTGAAGGAAGTGGCTTTATGCAGTTGGAGAGGGTCAGAAAAAATCACATGGACGTGGAGTGGCATGAATACACTGATGAAAATGGCAAAAATACTCCCGTTATAAATGCGAGCATCACGGAAAAGGCTTCCATTATAGGACGTGTAGGGATTATGTTTTTATCCTGTGGAACTGGAGCATGGAGAGTCCGAAGCTCTATGAATGCCCTGGCGGAAGCGATGGGGATTACCTGCACCACAGATATCGGGCTGATGTCCATTGAGTACACCTGTTTTGATGGGGAAAACGGATTTACCCAGTCGTTATGTCTTACCAATACAGGGGTGAATACGTCAAAGCTGAACCGGCTGGAGCATTTTATCCGCAATTTTGAAACAGAGGGGAAAAATATGTCCGGGGAAGAGCTTCATAGCTATCTGGATGAGATTGAAAGAATTCATGGCCTTTATTCCCCGGTAGCCCTGGGGCTGGCTGCCGCCATTGCATGCTGTGGATTTACCTTTCTTCTGGGCGGAGGACTGGTAGAAATGTTCTGTGCTTTTGTTGGCGCAGGACTTGGAAATTTCTTTCGCTGTAAATTAACAAAGCATCATTTTACCCTGTTTCTTGGAATTGTTTCCTCGGTTTCTCTGGCATGCTTTGTATATGCAGGACTTTTGAAATTAGGGGAAATCCTGTTTGGGATTTCCATTCAGCATGAAGCAGGATATATCTGTGCCATGCTTTTTATCATCCCTGGTTTTCCCTTTATTACCAGCGGAATTGACCTGGCAAAGCTGGATATGCGTTCTGGCATGGAAAGGCTCACTTATGCACTGATCATTGTTCTGGTAGCCACCATGTCTGCCTGGATCATGGCTATGCTCCTTCACCTGCAGCCAGTGGATTTCATAAAGATCCGTATGCCTGCTGCAATGTGGATCCTCACACGGCTTGCTGCAAGCTTTTTCGGCGTGTTCGGTTTTTCCATCATGTTTAACAGCCCAGTCAGGATTGCCTGTTCTACGGCAGTACTTGGTGCAATTGCAAATACCCTCCGTCTTGAACTGGTGGATCTCGTAGCTTTACCTCCGGCAGTAGCTGCATTTATAGGGGCACTTACAGCCGGACTTCTTGCCTCCCTTTTGAAAAATAAGGTGGGTTATCCAAGGATTTCCGTGACAGTGCCTTCCATTGTGATCATGGTACCGGGGCTTTATTTATACCGTGGATTTTATAACCTTGGAATCATGTCCTTATCCGTTTCTGCATCCTGGTTTGCAGCTGCGCTTCTGATCATTGCAGCGCTTCCGCTTGGACTAATCTTTGCAAGGATTTTAACAGATAAGACGTTTCGGTATTGTACCTGACTTGATTCGTGCTTGTAACAAAGACCGTAATCAATGTGATTGGTGAAATTGTGAAAAGGATATCTGATATTTTCTTCTGACCGGTGATTTTGACCTTACAGGCATTGACTGGGAACCGATTGGAAATATGAATGATATGCAGAATCATGTACTGCCGTATTTGCAGAGTTTTTACAGTCTGGAAGAAAAAGGGTGAAGGAGAGACGAGAACAGCAGGTGGCAGAGAAAAATGAGAGCAGAGAAGCTGTGCCAAGAGCTGGCGTTAAAGCAAATACAGCAGTTAAGGATGAAGGAAAAGCTGAAAGAAAGGCAGTAATACAGAAAAAGGCAATGCCAGGAAAAGAAAAGAAACCGTCGATTCATGAACGTTTAGAAATCAATAAGAGAATCATCCAGGAAAAGCAGGGAAGAGATAAGCCGGAAAGAGGGGCTGATTTGGGTGTAAGGACAGTGTAGAATAAGTATAACGAGTCGGAGGTCATGAAGATTATTGTGACCTCCGGCTTTTTGTAAATTGTTAAAAGAATTATATTGTTATATGATTTCGTAAGTGATATACTTAAACATAAGGAAAACCGTGTGAAATTACAGTTTGCTTTTTGCACGGTTTCTTTTATACATGGTAGTTAGTTAAATCTAACAGTAAAACGACGTGAAAGTACTTTTGACTATACAGAAAGGAATACATAATGCTAATAAATATCTCAGGGACAGCACTCGAATATCGGTACACTTTTCTTTGAACTTGAATTTAGTTTGATGATGATCTTGGATGTGGCACTGGGGTAAGAGGAGAGGAATGATTCTTATGAGAATATTGATTTATGGTGCTGGTGTGATTGGATCCTTGTATGCGGCTTTATTTGCAGAAGCCGGTTATGATACAAGTATTTATGCCAGAGGTAAAAGACTTGAGGCTTTAAGAAATAATGGATTGCAATATAAGAAAAATCAGGAAGTAATAAAGGCAGAGATTAGGATTCTTGGAGAACTACCAAACGATGATATTTATGATTTTGTCTTGCTTACTGTCCGGGAAAACCAGCTGTATGCAGCACTTACTCCAAGGTTGATTCAGCCGACAACATTTGCAGAAATATCAGGAAATAAATCCGAAAGAACTAAGCAGTTTTCAGAGATATTGAGGCATGCCCATATACCATAACAGAAAGTAACGGATATGCATCTATGGCAGCTTTGTCATCTTGCTATGGTGGTACCGATTGCGGATGCAAGGCAAAAAAGGTACAGTGATTGGAGAAAAAAGCATGAAAAATGAAGAATATAAAAAAATGTCAATTAAAGAATTTACAAAAGCAGCAGGAAGATATGAAAGTAACCATGCGGGCATTTACGAAATGTGCAAGAAGGATTATCCGGATATTCTGGAAGAATTAGAGAAGGAGCCATTTAGAGATTTATTGGATGCAGGCTGCGGACCTGCACCAATGATTTCTTTATTAGCAGAAAGACATCCAGACCGGCATTATACAGGACTGGATCTGACTCCGGCAATGATTGAACAGGCAAAAAAGAAAAATATTCCAAATACAACATTTGTTGTGGGAGACTGTGAGAACTTTCCTTTTGAAAAGGATTCATTTGATGCAATTATTTGTTCTATGAGCTTCCATCATTATCCGGATCCACAGGCATTTTTTGACAGTGTGAAAAGATGTCTTCGCCCAAATGGAAGATTGATACTGAGAGATGTGACCAGTGACAATAAAGTATTGGTATGGCTAATGAATACATTGGAAATGCCGTTGGCAAATATATGCGGACATGGAGATGTCCGGGTTCCAACAAGAGCTATGGTTATGAAATGTTGCAAAAAAGCAGGATTAAAAGTAGAAAAATTTGAAATTCGTAAAGGTATGCGAATGCATTGTGTTGTGAGAAATCCTATGGGAAAGGCGATAGGAAATGAAGGATAAGTATCTTAGGGAAACACGAATGGTTGATTTTTCTAATCCGGCAATTCAAAAACTTATTCAAAATATGAAATGGAAGGAAATGGGTGAATTTGAAAGGATTAAGGCAATCTACAACTATGTAAGAGATGATGTTTTATTTGGATATAATATTGATGACGGAATTTCAGCTTCAAAAGTACTTGCAGATGGTTATGGACAATGTAATACAAAAGGAACTTTATTTATGGCACTTTTACGTGCCTGCAATATTCCATGCAGAGTACATGGTTTTACCATTGATAAAAGCCTGCAGAAAGGAGCTATGACCGGGTTTGTTTACCGTAATGCTCCAAAAAATATTTTCCATAGCTGGGTAGAAATTAATTTTGAAAATCAGTGGTATGAATTGGAAGCCTTCATTTTGGATAAATCTTATATAAAGAAGTTACAAGAACGAAATCCGGAATGTAAAGGTGCATTTTGTGGTTATGGAGTAGCAGTCAAGGATTTCAGAAATCTCATTATTGAATTTGATAGGAACAATACTTATATTCAGAGCGAGGGAATCAATCAGGATTTTGGTGTTTATGATTGTCCAGATGAACTGTTGAAGGAACATCATCAAGAAATTTCAGCCTTTAAAGCATTTGCTTATAGACATATTGGAAGACACCTCATGAATCGTAATGTCAGGAAGATTAGAGAACGATAGTTTTAAGCTTTTAGAATTAAAATTAAATTTGGAGGGTACAAAAAGAAGGCTTTATAAAAACAAATCGAAATCATTTTGAGTTGATTGCTTGTAATGACACAGATTTACAAACTAACAAATGATGGTATAATTTTATTGTTGAACTGACAGAAAGGGTAAATATGAGAAAAGCAATCGTATATGCATCGGTGCATCATGGAAATACAGAAAAAATAGTAAAAAGCATAGCAGAAGAGTGTCAGGTAGATTTGATTGATGCAGTAAAACAGTCAGATGCAGATCTGAGCAGTTATGATATGATCGGGTTTGCATCAGGAATCTATTTTTCAAAGTTTCATCAGTCGATGTTGAAATTTGCTGAAAAGAATTTACCAGATGACAAAAAGGTCTTCCTGATCTGTACTTATGGTGGAAGTGCGAATTATAAATCCATAGAGCAGATTTTGAACAAAAAACATGCCAGCGTAGAGGGTAAATTTGGATGCAAAGGATACGATACATTTGGTCCGTTCAAACTGGTCGGAGGTATTGCAAAAGGACATCCAGATGATAAAGATATCCAATATGCAGTGGAATTTGTAAAAGACTTATAAACACGTAAAGAAGAGGAGCAGTAAAATGGAGGTTGCAAAACCAATCATTCGTAAAATAGATGATACACCTGAGTCATTAACAATATTTGAAGAGGATTTATGCTCTTATTCGGATGAAAACGTACAGGAAATAATAACATCGTATCCAACTGTATATATCCATAATTGGAAAGAATCTGATGAGTATGAGGTGTACATAGGAGAATCAAATAATGTGATTCAACGTACAAGACAGCATTATGAGACCGGACTTTATAATGCAAATTCCTGGCAAAACAGAATAACAGGAAAATCTGCGGCCTTGTATATTATCGGTCATGAACATTTTAACAAGTCTATGACATTAGATGTTGAAAATCGTTTGATGCATTATATGCTCAGTGTACCTAAGGTAAGAAAAGTTCATAATCTTCGAGGAAATCCACAGAATCATTATTATCCTATGGAGGAATTGGACAGGATTTTTTCAAAAATCTGGAGAGGCCTTCGGAAAGATAATAAAGATCTTTTTCCAACTGAAAGCATGATACATGATTCTGCAATCTTTAAAGCGTCGCCATTACATAAGTTAACAAAGGAACAGTTACAGGCAAGAGATAAAATAATTGAACGTGTGAAAATGGCTTTATCCATAGGTGCTGCAGGTCAATTAATCTTTGTAGAAGGCGAAGCAGGAACTGGAAAAACAGTATTAAACAGCAGCACATTTTATGAAATATGTTGTCTGGCAGAGGAAAATGGTTTGGATGATCTGAGATGTAATCTGATCATTAATCATGATGAACAAATTACGGTATATGAGCAGATCGCTGAAAAATTAGGTTTAACAGATAAATATGGAGAAGTGGTTTCTAAACCAACACGATTTATAAATACACATTCTCCGAATAATCCAGTAGATATAGCTTTTGTTGATGAGGCTCATTTGCTTTGGACACAGGGTAAACAGTCATATCGTGGTGATAATCAGTTGCAGGATATAATTGAACGCGCCAGGGTAACAGTTGTTATGTTTGATGAGAATCAGATTCTAACAACGGAGCAATTTTGGGAGTCACAAATACTTGACAAATACAGAGAAGAAGCCAAGAAGAATAAGAATTATATTGTGCTTAAAAACCAGTTAAGAATGCATGCAGGGAAAGAAATGTTAAACTGGATAGATGGATTTACAAAGAGAAAAGAGATACTTCCCTTGCCGAAACCTACTATTGACTATAGTATTCGAATCTTTTCTTCGCCAGAAAAACTGGATGAAGAAATATGTAAATTAGCAGACAAAGAGGAATCGTCGTTATCTCGTTTGATTGCAACATATGACTGGGAATATAATGCCAAAACCGATCCAACTGAACGTCTGAGTAAATACTGGGAAGTTCTTATCAATGGATGGCATAAGCCATGGAATAGAGAACTGGAATCTGAATTGTCTCCAAAACAAAAACGTTATAATAAGAAACTAGCGTGGGCAGAGCAAAAACAGACAATCGAAGAGGTAGGATCTACATTTACAATTCAAGGTTTTGATCTGAATTATGCAGGTGTAATTCTAGGTCCATCTGTAAAATATAAGGATGGAAGAATTGTCTTTGATCCAGATTCGAGTTGTAATACAAAAGCTGTCAGAAAACGTACTTTGTCAGATGGGACAAAGAAGAAATTTGGTGAAGAGTTGCTCCGGCATGAAGTAAGAGTCCTTATGACAAGAGGAGTCAATGGATTGTTTATTTATGCTTGTGATGAAGAATTGCGAAAAGCATTATTAGCTGCCGTAGAATAGAGAGGTATGAGGAATTGAATAAAGAAACAATAGATAGAATTAGAAAATTTTCAGAAGATAGAGACTGGGATCAGTTTCATGGACCGGCAAATCTTGCAAAATCAATTGTTATTGAAGCAGCAGAGCTTCTTGAGTGCTTTCAGTGGTGTGATGATAATTTCAATCTTCAACATGTGAAGGAAGAATTGGCAGATGTACTTGTATATTCTCAAAATCTGTTGGATAAGTTGGGACTGGATGCAGATGAGATCGTAAATATGAAGATGGATCAGAATGAGGCAAAATATCCGGTAGAAAAAGCAAAAGGTAGTGCTGCAAAATATACGGAACTGTAACATCAAAGATAAAACAAGGGTGAATAGCCTGATCGTTTAGCTGTTCACCCTTTCTCAAAAAAATAATATATCATGAGTGCGTTGTATAGCTTCAAGAATCGGGTAGAAAGTGATTAACAATAATCTTTCTGCTCGATTTTTCATGTTAATGGTATAATATGTTCTATATAGGTATCCGAGTACAATAACTGTTAGGTTTTTACAGATGACTGATTGGCTAATGCGTAAGACAAGGTAATGGATCAGAGAAAAATCATAATTTTTGATAATAATTATTCGGAAAATGGAGGATTAAGCAATGGAACGAGTTTGTAAATTTTTAAAAGAAGCAGGAACATATTATTTAGCAACAGTAGAAGGCGATCAGCCAAGAGTAAGACCTTTTGGAACAGCACATATTTTTGAAGGAAAACTTTACATACAGACAGGTAAAGTCAAAGAGGTATCAAAGCAGCTACACGCAAATTCAAAGGCTGAAATCTGTGCTTTTAAGAATGGTGAGTGGCTTCGTGTTGCTGGTGAACTGATTGAGGATGACAGAGTAGAAGCAAGACAGTCTATGCTTGATGCATATCCTTCATTACAGAAGATAGTCTGGCTGCAGGAACCTATGGCTTCAGCCAAATCTGCTTGAATGAGATTCCGTTCTTCACGAATATCTTTTAGTG
>NZ_JAJBMO010000030.1 GCF_020537505.1 Blautia glucerasea
AAGCGGTTCCAACAATAGCAAAACCCTGCAAAAGCAGGGCTTTGTCTACAGTCTGAAACCCTGGTGCGTGTGAGCAACAGGGTTTTTTATTGCGATAGTTTGTGATGATATCACAGAAAATGATTTACCTTTTGCTTATAATGTAACTACAAACAAAGTAAGGAGGTAGTCTAAATGAGATTAAAAGATAAAGTTGCAATCATTACGGGTGGAAGCCGTGGTATAGGATTTGCCACAGCTGATAAATTCTTGAAGGAAGGTGCTTCAGTTGTGTTGGCAGCAAGTTCACAGGAATCGGCAGATGTTGCTGTAGATAAATTAAAAGAAAAATATCCCAATGCAATAGTTGCTGGAATTAGTCCAAATCTGGCAAGCATGGAGTCTGTCAGAAAGGCTTTTAAAGAGGCAACTGAAAAATATGGATGTGTCGACATACTGGTAAATAATGCAGGGATTTCAGAAAACACCTCATTTATGGATTATACAGAGGAGACTTTTGATAAAGTCATGGATCTAAATGTAAAAGGAGTATTTAATACTACTCGTGTAGCAGCAGAATGTATGGTGGCAAGAGGCAAGGGGGTCATTCTCTCAACTTCTTCCATGGTGAGTATTTCGGGACAGCCAAGTGGGTTTGCTTATCCGGCATCGAAGTTTGCAGTAAACGGATTGACTGTATCATTAGCAAGAGAACTAGGACCTAAAGGTATTCGTGTTAATGCTGTTGCACCTGGGATTACAGAAACTGATATGATGAAGGCCGTGCCAAAGGAAGTTATCGAACCTATGATTGAAAGAATTCCATTGCGTCGTCTTGGACAGCCAGAAGATATTGCCAATGCGTTTGTGTTTCTTGCTTCAGATGAGGCGAGTTACATTACAGGTGTTATATTAAGTGTAGATGGTATGGCAAGAAGTTAAGTTAATGAGGTATGGTGATGTAATCACGGAAAATAAATGAAATTAAGACTATAATAAATCTACAAAAAGAAAAAGATAAGGAGGACTGTAAAATGTCTGCTATTAATATCAATAAAAATAATTTTCAGAACGAAGTACTGAATTCCGATAAAACCGTTCTTTTAGATTTTTGGGCATCTTGGTGTGCACCTTGTCGCATGGTAGTACCTATTGTAGAGGAGATTGCAAGTGAGCGTAGAGATATTAAAGTTGGAAAGATTAATGTAGATGAAGAGCCTGAACTGGCAAATAAGTTCAGTATTATGAGCATTCCGACTTTAGTGGTTATGAAGAATGGGAAGATTGTACAGCAGGTTTCAGGGGCGAGACCTAAGAATGCGATTTTAGAAATGCTTTAGGGAGGTGTGCTAATGGGATTTTTTGATCTCTTTAAACAGTCGAATATTAATCAAGGCATAGAAGAATATAAAAGGACTGATGATGCAGTTCTGCTGGATGTACGTACACCGCAGGAATATCAGGAAGGACATATACCAGAAAGTAAAAATGTGCCGTTGCAGCAACTTGACAATATTGCTTCTGTAGCGAAGAATAAGGATATCCCACTGTTTGTATACTGTTATTCCGGTTCACGAAGCCGCCAGGCAACTGGGATACTGCAACGAATGGGATATTCTAAAGTAAATAATATCGGTGGCATTGCAGCTTACTCAGGAAAGGTGGAAAAATAAGATGAAGGTAATAATTGTAGGAGGTGTAGCCGGAGGAGCTACAGCCGCAGCAAGAATACGCAGACTGAATGAACATGCTGAAATTACTGTGTTTGAAAGATCCGGATACATATCCTATGCAAATTGTGGACTTCCATATTATATTGGAGACGTGATCACAGACCCGGAAGAACTTACACTACAGACACCAGAGAGTTTTTTTAAACGCTTCCGTATTAACATGAAAATTCATCATGAAGTTATCTCCATACATCCGGAACGTAAAACGGTTTCAGTGAAAAATTTAGAGAATGGTGAGATATTTGAAGAAAAATATGATAAGCTGATCCTCTCTCCAGGTGCAAAGCCAACACAGCCGAGACTTCCCGGAGTAGGTATTGATAAACTTTTTACACTTCGTACTGTAGAAGACACTTTTCGGATAAAGGAATATATAAATAAGAATCATCCAAAATCGGCTGTATTGGCAGGTGGCGGTTTTATTGGTCTGGAACTGGCAGAAAATTTGAGGGAGCTTGGCATGGATGTTACGATTGTCCAGCGGCCTAAGCAGCTGATGAACCCTTTTGACCCGGATATGGCATCCATGATCCATAATGAAATGAGAAAGCATGGGATAAAACTGGTACTGGGCTATACAGTAGAAGGATTTAAAGAAAAAGACAACGGAGTGGAGGTCCTGTTGAAAGATAATCCATCCCTTCAGGCTGATATGGTAGTTCTGGCAATCGGAGTCACACCAGACACAGTATTAGCAAAAGAAGCCGGTCTGGAACTTGGCATCAAGGAAAGTATTATAGTGAATGACAGAATGGAAACCTCTGTACCGGATATTTATGCTGCAGGTGATGCAGTTCAGGTAAAACATTATGTTACGGGTAATGATGCGCTGATTTCTTTGGCAGGACCAGCCAATAAACAGGGCAGAATCATCGCTGATAATATTTGTGGCGGTGATAGTCGTTACCTGGGCAGTCAGGGAAGCTCCGTTATAAAAGTGTTTGATATGACTGCAGCCACTACAGGTATCAATGAAACCAATGCCAAAAAGTCAGGATTAGAGGTAGATACAGTAATTCTTTCTCCTATGAGTCATGCCGGTTACTATCCTGGTGGAAAAGTGATGACCATGAAGGTGGTTTTTGAAAAAGAGACCTATCGTTTGCTTGGTGCTCAGATTATTGGATATGAAGGAGTTGATAAACGTATTGATGTGCTGGCAACAGCAATCCATGCAGGGCTGAAGGCAACCCAGCTGAAGGATTTGGATCTCGCATATGCACCGCCTTATTCCTCTGCCAAGGATCCTGTAAATATGGCAGGATTCATGATAGACAATGTAGCAAAAGGTACCTTAAAACAATGGCATCTGGAAGATATGGATAAGATTTCTAGAGATAAAAGTGTTGTGTTGCTGGATGTGAGAACTGTAGGTGAATTTAACAGGGGGCATATGGATGGATTCAAAAACATTCCTGTAGATGAACTAAGGGAACGTATCAATGAAATTGAGAAGGGAAAGCCTGTTTACCTGATATGCCAGAGTGGGCTGCGAAGTTATATTGCCAGTCGTATTCTGGAAGGAAATGGATATGAAACATACAACTTCTCCGGCGGATTCCGCTTCTATGATACAGTTGTCAATGACCGTGCGCTGATTGAAAAGGCATATGCATGTGGTATGGATTATTAAAAATAATCATAATATTTTTATGATTTTCTCGTAATATAAAAAGATCCCCCATTTATTAGAATGACTTTCATAATTCTGATAAATGGAGGATTCTTCTTTATATGTTACAGAAAAACAATTTTATGACCTTTGGAGTGTTTCCAGTCTTTTTGGATCAAGGATTGTGATTTTGCCGCGGGAGAGTTTGACGAGACCCTCGCCTTGAAAGTATCGAAGCATTCGAGTGATAACTTCCCTGTGGGAACCAAGATGATTAGCAATCGTCTCATGAGTGATTTTCAGCTCGTTTGTTCCTTCGATAGAGGTCTCTTCTAAAAGAAATGAAGCAACACGCTTATCCAAACTCTTCCACATGATTTGTTCAATCAGCCACATGACATCAGAAAAGCGGGTGGCTATTAACTCATTGGTATAGTTTGCGACGGGAGCAGATTCCTTCATAATGCCCTTATAGATTTCAGCAGGGATGATCCAAAGATCAGTATCTTTTTCTGCTTCAATGGTTACTTCAAATTGAATGGAGCGTATGATACATGAGGCGGATAAAAGACACATATCCATATCGAACAGACGGTAAAGTGTAATCTCTCGTCCTTCATCTGAAAGTATGTAGGTTCGAAGCTGCCCGGATTTAACCAGTAATAATCCAGTGCAATCCAGGTTTCCATTGTGAATGATTGTCCCTTTTTTTACATACTGTGTGATTAAATTGTCTGAAATTATTTTTTTCTGTGTTGTATTTAAGTCATTCCATAGTGGAAAACAATTTTCGAAGTTCATAACCGTTATCTCCTTTACGAACATAGTATACTTGCTTTTTTTAGATGCGTCAATTATATAACTGGCATATGCCATAAATAGAAATAAAAAGAAGTGTAATAAAGTAAATTATCTTTTCTGTGATATCATCACTGAAATAAGACTTTTTATGAGGTATATTAAGTTCAAACAGGAGAAGGAGTTGAAAAATATGACATCAATAAATATAAATAAAGAAAAGTTTGGACAATTAATTCATAAGGAAAAACCGATTTTGGTTGATTTCTGGGCACCTTGGTGTGGTTATTGCCGTAGAATTGGAGCGGCTTATGAAAAAATAAGTGAAGAATACAGCGATATTCTTATTGCTGGAAAAGTAAATATTGATGAAGAACCACAGATTGCAGAAGCTGAAAAGATTGAGATAATTCCTACGCTGGTTTTATATCGAGATGGAAAGGCAATAGATTCTATTGTTGCACCTGAATCAAAAATAATGATAGAGAATTTTATTAATGAAGCATTGGAAAAATAAAAGGAGGACTGCTGTATGAATGAAAATCATGTTTACGATATGATTATCGTGGGGGGAGGACCTGGAGGGTATACTTCAGCATTATACGCAGCCAGAGCAGGATTTGATACAATTGTTTTAGAAAAATTATCTGCAGGTGGTCAGATGTCATTGACCTGGCAGATTGATAACTATCCTGGTTTTGAAAATGGAATTGACGGATTTTCATTGGCAGAGAAAATGCAAAAACAGGCGGAAAAATTTGGCGCTAAAAGTGAATATGCTGAAGTTTTTAATATGGATTTAACAGGAAAGCTTAAGAGAGTAGAAACTAGTTCGGGAATTTATATTGGGAAAACAGTAGTGATTGCTACTGGAGCAAATCCAAGAGAACTTGGTCTCGCTAGAGAAAAAGAATTGATAGGTCATGGGGTTGCTTATTGTGCCTCCTGTGATGGTATGTTTTATAAAGATAAGATCGTGGTGGTTGTTGGTGGTGGAAATTCTGCTGTATCAGATGCTGCTCTTTTAAGTCGAATTGCTAAGAAAGTCATCATTGTTCATCGTAGAGATACATTACGTGCAACGAAAATCTACCATGACCAGCTGATGAAAACTGAAAATATAGAGTTTCGATGGAATAATACAGTAAATGAACTGATTTATGGAGAACGATTGACTGGTGTGCGGTTGAAAGATACAGTTACAGGAGAAGAAAACATTATAGAATGTGACGGCCTGTTTGTGAGTATAGGAAGAAAACCGACAACAGATTTTTTAGATAATCAGATAGAACTGGATAATAAAGGATATATTGTGGCAGGTGAAAACACTGAAACGAGTATTCCGGGTGTTTATGCTGTAGGAGATGTCAGAACAAAGTTACTTCGTCAGATAGTAACAGCAGTGGCAGATGGTGCTATGGCAGTACATATGGCAGAAGAGTATATGGAGAAATAATAATCAGAATTTGAATAGTGAACTTTTTATACTGAAATATGTACGATTTCAATAATGACATGAACTTATGGGAACGTATTGCGGATACTTTGTGAACTTTATCCTGATACAATGATTATGCTGATGAAAGAAGGCATTCAGAATGGAATTACACTAGAAATACTTATGACAAAAAAACATAAGAAAACACCGGAAGAAAAAGCAGCTGTTGCGAAACAAAAGAAACAACAGATGAGAACAAAACTGAAAAAAGAAACAAGAGATAATCTGGCTAAAGAAGAGATCTTGCAAGATGACCGATTTTTCTTTATTGCCGGTTATACCTCCGGAGGTGCACCGTATGGTATCACCTTGGAGGAAATGGGTCTGAAACCTTGGGATGATTTGGAGGAAAATAAAATGGTGTAAAAGTAGTGTAAACAAACAAAAATCAGCTGTGAAGATTATTGAAAACTATTGAAAACAATACGCTTCTCATATAAAATATACAAAAAATAACTATTTTTTACATATAAAAAGAAGTTGTGAAATTTTTATCTTTAAATGTGCGAAAATTATGAAAATCGTGCGTATTCATATACTTATACAGAAGAATTTTCATGTAATAAGGCTAAAAAATGAGACGTAGCGGTAGAATACGGAGCTGATTTGCACAATAAAATATAACAAAAACCAGGAAAATCAATACGTCATTTAAAAACAAATTCTTAACAAATAATGAACTTTGTATACATTCAAACGTTTTTCTTGCACTTCTTTTGTCAATTTGCTATAATTATCTCAATAAACAGAAAGAAATGGGAGAGGTAAACTATGAATTTAGGTATCATTGCACATAATAGCAAAAAAGTTCTCATTGAAGATTTCTGTATCGCTTATAAGAACATCCTGGCCAAGCATGAGGTATATGCCACCGGCACTACAGGAAGACGAATTGAGGAAGCTACCGGCCTTCATGTCCACAAGTTTTTACCAGGCAGTATCGGAGGCGATAAGCAGTTCATGGAAATGGTAGAGCGGCAGGATCTGGATATGGTAATACTTTTCTATAATCCTGTTATGATAGATCCGAAGGAGCCAGATATCACAGCCATTGTAAAGCGCTGTGACCAGTATAATATTCCAGTAGCGACCAACATCGCTACTGCAGAACTTCTTATCCTGGGACTGGCCCGTGGCGATCTGGATTGGAGACTGAATCTGAAATGAGAGTCATCGCAGGAAAAGCAAGACGACTAAACCTGAAAACTGTACCGGGCATGGAGACACGCCCCACCACAGACCGCATCAAAGAAACTCTTTTTAATATTCTTCAGCCTGAACTTCTGGACTGTCGATTTCTTGATCTGTTCAGCGGAAGCGGCGCGATCGGCATCGAAGCATTAAGCCGTGGAGCTGCTCAGGCTGTTTTTGTTGAGAAAAATCCCAAGGCATGTACCTGCATAAGAGAAAATCTTACATTTACAAAACTTGCAGATAGTGGTAAACTGCTGAACATGGACGTGCTGCAGGCCCTTCGTTCCTTAGAAGGAAAGGGCGTTTTCGACTGCATATTTATGGATCCTCCATATAACCATGAGCTGGAGCGCCAGGTTCTGGAATATCTCCAGGACAGCTGTATTCTGGATGAGAACACACTGATCATCATAGAAGCAGATCTGGCCACAGATTTTAGCTATGTGGAAGACCTTGGTTACAGACAGTTGCGTTCCAAAGAATACAAAACCAATAAGCATATCTTTTTATGTCGGGGAAAGTGAGAAAAACACATGGTAATAGCTGTTTATCCAGGAAGTTTTGATCCGGCCACATACGGACATCTGGACATAATCAAGCGGGCAAGCGTCTCTTTCGACAAAGTAATCGTGGGCGTTTTGCATAATTCTGCAAAAAGTCCGTTGTTTTCTGTGGAAGAACGTGTTAATATACTAGAAAAGGCAACGAAAGACATGGAGAATGTAGAAATCAAGGCATTTGAAGGTCTTTCTGTAAATTTTGCCAGAGAAAATCATGCACAGGTAATCGTGCGTGGGCTCCGGGCAGTAACAGATTTTGAGTTTGAACTTCAGATGGCACAGACCAATCGGGTACTTGCTCCGGATATTGACACCGTGTTTCTGACGACAAGCCTGGAATACGCATACCTTAGTTCTACCATTATGAAAGAGGTAGCAGGCTATGATGGCGATCTGGGTAAATTTGCTCCGCCGGAAATTACCGAAGCTGTTAAGAAAAAGATGCACGATTTGAAGAAATAGAATAAGGAGAGTTTACTATGAGCAGCAGAATTGAACAGATCATTGAAGAAATCGAAGAGTATGTAGACAGCTGTAAATATCAGCCACTTTCTACAACTAAGATTGTAGTAAATAAGGAAGAAATCGAGGAGCTACTTCGTGAGCTTCGTCTTAAGACACCAGACGAGATCAAGCGTTATCAGAAGATCATCAGCAATAAGGATGCTATCCTCGAGGATGCACAGACCAAGGCTGATGCCCTGATCGCAGATGCACAGAACAAAGCTCAGGAGCTTGTTACCCAGCATGAGATCATGCAGAAGGCGTATGCACAGGCAAACGAGACCATCAATGCAGCGAACCGTCAGGCACAGGAGATCCTGGATTCCGCTACACAGGATGCCAACAGCATTCGTCTTAGCGCCATCACCTATACAGACGACATGATGGCGAATATCGGTTCCGTACTTACCCAGACTCTTGAGGATGCAGGCGGCAAGTATAAGGGATTTATTGATGCTCTTCAAACTTGCATGGATGTTGTAAACCACAATCGTCAGGAACTTGCACCGCAGACTGCTCAGGCTGCAGCTATGTCTGGTTCCTATCAGCCGGCAGACACAGAGGCTTCCAAGGAAGATGAGGCGCTTCTGGACGAGCTTGGAGACAACTAATTCTGTTGCATTTATAGCAGACATAAGAATATAAGTGTAAGCACAGCTGTGATTGCTGTGTTCATACATTTTGCAGAAGCGTACAGGTGAAGGGAGATCTCCTTTCCAAGTACGCTTTTTGTTTGTGCCATTATACAGATCCCACCGAATGCACTCATACAAAGGGCCAGGAGCATACGCAATGGATAGGGAAAACCAGATAGCAAAAGACCGTGAAGTCCGGTGGTTATTTCCAGTGTTCCAAGGAAAAGATATTTTCCCGTTTCCGGCAGAAACCAGAAATGTCCGATAGCTGCTGAAAGGATGGAGAACAGCAGAATATAGCCTCCTAATTTTGTCATTGTCTCAAAGCTGTTCATAATCACAGAATCAAGAAGCCCGGCTGTAGTTTGAGCTATGGGGCTTTTGCATTCGGGATAAAAGGATGGGGCAGAATGTTTTTCATATAACACAAAACGAAAAAAACACATACAGATCATATCTGCCAGCAACAAAATCCCCACAAGCACGCTGGTCTTTATCTGTCCTTCCAGGCAGATCTGCCCTACATAGGTGATCAGAAATGCAGGGCTTGGGTTGTTGCAAAAGGTTAAAAGATACTCGGTTTCCTGACGGCTGATTTTCCCGGCATAATACAGGTCTGCCGCTAATTTTGCACCCATAGGATAACCGGTAAGCAGTCCAAGAAGAAAGACATATGTTCCCCCTGGAGAAAGTCCGAAAACCGTCTTGAAAAAAGGCGCAATTGGATGTAAAATTTTTGCGATTCCATCTGTATGGACCAAAATCCCAGTAAGGATCATAAAAGGCAGAAGAGTGGGAAGCAAGGTCTCCAGCCACAGCTTCAGTCCATCTCTGGAAGCAACAAGTGCTTCCGCTGGAAAGCATAGAAAGAAAAGCAACAGTAGAAAAATGAGAAGCAGGGAGATTTTTTTCTTCATGTTAACCTCACACTTTATAAAAGCTGCATTATTTTGAAGATAAATATTTTGAAAGCGAAAAGCCGTATATAAAATTTATATTATAACTTTTCATTTAAATACCGTAAAACACATAAAAGAATACAAAACCCGGAGGTAATTTCACATGGCTATTTTAGAAAATTATGAACCGAAGAATGTTTTTCATTATTTTGAAGAGATCTGCAGTATTCCACACGGTTCTGGAAACACAAAGCAGATCAGCGATTATCTGGTGAATTTCGCCAAAGCCCATCAGTTCAGATATGTACAGGACGAGATGAACAACGTTGTAATCTATAAGCCAGCCACCCCTGGTTATGAGAATGCCCCGACCCTAATCCTTCAGGGACATATGGATATGGTTTGTGAAAAGCGCCTGGATGTGGAGCATGATTTTACGGCAGAGGGCTTGAAGTTAGAAGTGGATGGGGATTATTTATCTGCTGAGGGAACCACCCTTGGAGGAGATGACGGAATCGCAGTTGCTTACGGGCTGGCAATCCTTGACAGTACTGATTTAAGCCATCCGGCACTGGAAGTTGTTTTTACAGTTGACGAGGAGATCGGACTTCTTGGCGCAGATGGATTCGACTGCAGCGTATTAAAGGGCAGAAGGATGATCAATCTGGATTCTGAAGAAGAGGGCCGCCTCTGGGTGAGCTGTGCAGGCGGCGTAAGCGGCAATTCTTATCTTCCGGTACAGAGGGTAAAAGCCTCTGGCGAAAAAGTATCTGTAAAAATTACTGGTCTTACCGGTGGGCATTCCGGTGCAGAAATCCACAAAAGCCGGGCAAGCGCCAATATTCTTATTGGACAGTTTCTTTATGAGCTTGGCAGAATCTGCGGCTATGCCCTGAAGGACCTGGAAGGCGGTCTGAAGGATAATGCCATTCCAAGAGAATGTACCGCAGCACTTCTGGTCCTGCCAGAAGAGGTTTCCCTGGTCACTTCCCAGGCAGAGAAAATGCAGGCTGCTTTTCGGGAAGAATATGCAGGCTCTGATGAGAACATTACCATTCAGGTAACAAAAGAGGGCAATGAAGATGCAGAGGTTCTTCACCCAACCAGCCAGGAAAAGGTGATTTTCTTCCTTATGAACCTTCCTTTTGGAGTGAAGAAAATGAGCGGTACCATTGAGGGGCTGGTAGAAACCTCCTGCAACCCTGGAATTATGAAGCTGTACCGGGACGAATTATTTGTGCAGACAAGTATCCGAAGTTCCGTTGGTTCTGCAAAAGAGGCCCTTTCCCACAAAATTCAGTATCTCAGCGAATTTCTTGGCGGCGAGTATGATACGGAGGGAAATTATCCAGCCTGGGAATACCGCAAGGATTCCGGACTTCGTGATAAAATGGTTGAAGTTTACAAGGAGATGTATCACCAGGATCTGCAGGTAGTTGCCATCCACGCCGGACTGGAATGTGGCCTTTTCTATGAGAGAATGGAAGGGTTGGATTGTACTTCCCTTGGTCCGAACATCCTGGATATTCACACCTACGAAGAACGCCTGGACATGCCATCTGTAAAACGTGTCTGGGAGTACCTGGTGAAGGTTCTGGAAGCCTTGAAGGACTGATGTTTTTATTGTCTGCAAACACGCTCTAATCTATGGAATTATCCTCATACAAACCAGCTGTACTACATATTTTCAGTGCAGCTGATTTTTTTGTTCTATTTTTTTTATTTTCCCATATATTATCTGAGGGTAAAAAATTCACCCTATAGTTTCCCATATGTTTAAGAGAGGAAATGCCATGAAAAGAAAGACCGGAAAATATCTGCTCCTTCTTCTTTTTCTCCTGCTGTCACTTACCTTGCTTCAGAATTTTATTCAGCAAAGAAGCCAGACTTCCCTGTTAAATTCGGATACCTGTTTTACAGAAGCCTTCCGGGAACAGGCCCTGAGACCTGAGCTTTATGCGCAGCTTGACGAAAAAGAATATCCGGACAGGGAATTTGCTGATCTTCTTACTGCAACTATGTTAAATGGAAAATTTTTTCCAAGACGTCTTTCCCGGAACAATGAAGCTTACCTGCGCTTCAAGCCCGAAGACTATTATGATCTGAGAAGCTGTTACCTGGCTGTCTGGAAAGATTTGGAAACGTTTCCCATTCCTGTCAGGGCAGATGGAGAAATAGAAGAAGAGATTTTTTATGAAAACACCTTTGGGGCTGACCGAAGCTATGGTGGAAGCCGGAAGCACGAAGGCTGTGATCTCTTTGGCACAATTTCTCAGTCCGGATTTTATCCTGTGATATCTATGACTTCTGGCAGCATAGAAAAAATCGGATGGCTTCCTCTTGGGGGATATCGGATCGGGATCCGTTCTTCCCATGGTGGGTATTTTTATTATGCACATCTGGAATCCTATGAAAAAAATTTCCAGATAGGAGAAACGGTGGAGGCCGGACAGATCCTTGGATTTATGGGGAATACCGGATATGGAGAGGAAGGCACTTCTGGAAAATTTCCAGTCCATCTTCATCTTGGAATCTATGTAAATCCAAAGGGAAAAGAGGAGCTGAGTGTGAACCCTTACTATGTTTTACGTGCCATGGAGAAAAAAGTAAAAAAGTATACATATTGATAACAATTTTTTCGAAATATATGCTATAATAATTAGACATATGGGCAGCTCAACAATATTTAGCAGCAGAACAGATTTTATAGGCTCTGTTATTTTGCCCATATCCGGTAAGGAGCGAATTATATGGAAATACAGTTATGGAGAAGCATTTTATGCCCCTACGAGCTGGCGGTCAGGGAACTGATCGTCAAATTTGAGCACATTATCAGTGAACACAGAGAAAATGATCTGTATTCCCCCATTGAACAGGTAAGCGGACGTGTGAAGAGCGTATCCAGCATCCTGGAGAAAATGCAGCGCAAGCATATTCCCATGGAGCGCATGGAGGAGGAAGTAGAAGACATTGCTGGAATCCGCATTATCTGTCAGTTTGAGGAAGATATTGAGACAGTAGCGTCTCTGATCCAGAATCGGTCTGATATGACCATCAAAAGCGAGAAGAATTATCTGAAGCATGTGAAGCAGAGCGGTTACAGAAGTCTTCATCTGATCATTTATTATACGGTGGAAACCTTAAATGGTCCCCGAAAGCTGCAGGCGGAGATTCAGATCCGTACCATGGCAATGGACTTCTGGGCTACCATTGAGCATTCTCTTCAGTACAAGTATAAAGGAGACATGCCGCCTCATGTGGCAGATCGTCTGACCAATGCGGCAAATGCCATTATTCTGTTGGATCAGGAGATGTCCTCTGTTCGAAATGAGATTATGGATGCTCAGAATTCTTCACAGATGCAGTCGAATCTTGTGAAAGATATTCTCAATAATATAGAGAACCTTTACCGTGTATCCAGCGAGCGGGAGGTGATTAAGATCCAGACGGAATTTCTCAGGGTTTTCCATACCAAGGATCTGAAACAGTTGGAGCGTTTTCACAGACAGCTGGATATTATTGCGGAAGGCTACCGTGCCCAGGCTGTCTACCATGAGGTCGGACACCAGCCGGGTAAGAGCTGTATTTCGTAAAGCTGTCCGAAAAATGTTACTGTTCGCTGGTAATATTCCACGAAGTGTTTTTTGTGAAAAAGTTCACAGAAACCCCGATAATACATGACTGTCCAGTCCATTCGCGTTTTAGCATCCACAGGCGGATAGAAGCAGGGCAGTACATAGGAGAAAAATATAGATGTCACAATTTTTACCAGTTACAAAAAAAGATATGGAGGCCAGAGGCTGGGAGCAGTTGGATTTTGTCTACGTGACAGGAGACGCTTACGTGGATCATTCCTCGTTTGGAACAGCCATCATCAGCCGTCTTCTGGAGAGCCGGGGCTACAAGGTGGGAATCATCCCCCAGCCGGACTGGAGACGCAAAGAGAGCATAGCCGTACTTGGGGAGCCTCGTCTTGGATTCCTTGTAAGCGCAGGCAATATGGACTCCATGGTAAATCATTATACCGTTGCGAAGAAGCACCGCCAGAAGGATTCCTATTCTCCTGGCGGTAAAATGGGTCTGCGCCCGGACCGGGCCGTAATCGTATACAGTAATCTCATTCGTCAGACTTTTAAGAAAACTCCTATTATTCTTGGGGGAATCGAGGCAAGTCTCAGGCGGATGGCACACTACGATTACTGGGAAAATAAGGTAAAGCACAGCATTCTTATAGATTCCGGTGCCGATCTGATCTCCTACGGGATGGGAGAGCATTCCATAATTGAAATTGCAGAGGCTCTTGACAGCGGCATTCCTGTGGCGGAGATCACTTATGTGGCAGGTACGGTTTACAAGTGTAAAGATCTGTCCCGCGCCTATGCCCCCATTGTGCTTCCCTCTTACGAGGCAGTAAAAGAGGACAAGATGTCTTATGCCAAAAGCTTTGCCATCCAGTATCAGAATACGGATCCGTTTACAGCAGGAACCATGGCAGAGTCTTATGGAAATAAGGGATATGTGATCCAGAATCCGCCAGCCCTTCCCCTTACCCAGAATGAAATGGATGATGTATATGATCTTCCTTATGTAGGAAGCTATCATCCCATGTATGAAAAAGACGGCGGGATCCCGGCACTGGAGGAGATCAGGTTCAGTCTTACCAGCAACCGGGGCTGCTTCGGAAGCTGCAGCTTTTGTGCCCTAACCTTCCATCAGGGAAGAATCCTGCAGACCAGAAGCCACGAATCCATTCTAAAAGAAGCTGTTCACATGACAGAAGAGAAGGATTTCAAGGGCTATATCCATGATGTAGGCGGACCTACCGCAGATTTCCGCCAGCCCTCCTGCCAGAAGCAGCTGACCAGGGGCGTTTGTAAGAACCGGCATTGCCTGTTTCCGGAGCCCTGTAAGAATCTGACTGCCGACCACAAAGATTACGTGTCCCTTCTTCGAAAGCTGCGTAATCTTCCAAAGGTAAAAAAGGTATTTGTCCGGTCCGGGGTCCGGTTTGATTATGTGCTGGCAGATCCAGACAAGACCTTTCTCAATGAGCTTGCCAAATATCACGTAAGCGGACAGCTTCGTGTGGCACCGGAGCATGTTTCAAACCAGGTGCTGAAATATATGGGAAAGCCGTCTCATGAAGTATACCAGAAGTTTTTAGAGGAATTTGATAAAGCGAATCAGAAAGCCGGATTGCAGCAGTTTGCAGTTCCCTATTTCATGTCCTCCCACCCGGGATGTACTATGAAGGAAGCGGTAAAGCTGGCGGAGTATGTCCGTGAGCTTGGCTTTACTCCGGAACAGGTGCAGGATTTTTATCCCACACCATCTACCTTATCCACTTGTATGTATTATACGGGTATCCATCCGCTTACGGGCGAGAAGGTCTATGTGCCTAAGAACGCCCATGAGAAATCTATTCAGCGCGCCCTGATGCAGTATAAAAATCCAGCCAACAGAGAGCTGGTGTTGGAGGGCTTGAAAATTGCAGGACGCATGGATCTGGTTGGATATGGGGAAAAATGCCTGATTAGACCGATCCGGGAAGGTCATGGCGGAGACAGATATCCTGAAAATTCCGGACGCAGTAAAACTTCAAGACATAGTACAGGGAATCGTGTCCCTGCCCCCAGAAAAACCATCCGCAACAATCACACAAGAAAAAAACAGAAATAGGAGTGTTTTCATGAAATTAACGCAGACGAACAAAGGAGAATTCGGATACCTGAAGCGTGAGCGGAAACGGAGGATCATCATTGCCGCGATCATGCTTGGCGTCCCCGTTTTTATTTTCATCAGTATGTGGATCTATCTTGGCACCAGAAATTCCATCTGGACCATCATTGCACTGGTTGGCTCCCTTCCAGGCTGTAAGGCAGTGGTAGATGTGATCATGGTTTATCTGGCCAGGCCCGTAGATCCGGCTCTGTACAAGAAGATCAACGCTCATCAGGGAGAGCTTGTAATGGCATATGAGATGTACATGACTTTTTATGAAAAGAAGTGCGCCATAGATGCCATTGCCGTATGCGGAAATACAGTTGTGGGTTACACCAGTGATCCGAAAGCTGATACGAATTTTATGGCGGCAGAAGCCCAGAAGCTGATCCGTAAAAATGGTTATAAGGTAGATGTAAAGATCTTAAGTGAGCTTCGCCCTTTCCTGGAGCGGCTGGACTCCATGAACGAGCACAGGGAATCCTTAGAAGAGGGACTTCGCTTTACTCCGGACGAAAGATATCCTGATTTTACCAGGGATGACATGGTGAAGCATGTGATATTGAATTTGTGTATCTGATGCTAAAATAGTGTAAACTAAGCAGCTTCCCCATAAATGCAGAAGCTTAATTTATGAAACATCAGTATTTGAGAAATACAGAATATATTTCCAGTATAGTATAATGAATTTAATTCCACATTTGACAGGATATCCATATGAAAGAATTTATTATAAATGAAAACGAAGCGGGGCAGCGCTTTGACAAATATCTTGGAAAGCTCCTTCGGGAAGCACCCAAAAGTTTTTTTTACAAAATGCTCCGCAAAAAGAATATCACCTTAAATGGAGCAAAAGCCACCGGGAATGAGAAGCTCACCTCCGGTGACCATGTAAAGCTTTTTCTTTCCGACGAAACCTTTGAGAAATTCGCCGGGGCGCAGGAAACCGTAGCAAGAGCCCACCAGAAGCTTCACATTGTGTATGAGGATGACAATATTCTTCTGATCAATAAGCCTGTTGGAATGCTTTCCCAGCCTGCGGATGATAAGGAACCTTCTCTGGTAGAATATCTGACCGGCTATCTTTTGGAGTCAGGAGCCGTTACGGAAAGCTCCCTGCACACCTTCCGCCCATCTGTGTGCAACCGCCTGGACCGAAATACCAGCGGTCTTGTGGCCGCAGGAAAATCCCTGGCAGGGCTTCAGGAGCTTTCCACCCTTTTCCATGACAGAAACCTTCATAAATTCTATCGATGTCTGGTAAAAGGTGTCCTAAAAAATGAAAAATATATCAAAGGATATTTGCATAAAGACGAAAAATGTAATAAAGTAACAATACAGGAAAATGAAACACCAGAGGCACTTCCCATTGAGACCAGATACCATCCTCTTGGAGATAACGGTAAGGTTACACTGCTTGAGGTAGAACTGATCACAGGGCGTACCCATCAGATCAGGGCACATCTTGCCAGTACTGGACATCCCCTGATTGGAGATTACAAGTACGGGCGGCCTTCCCTAAATGAAGAATATCGTAGAAAATATGGCCTGAAATCCCAGCTGCTCCACGCATACAGACTGGAGATTCCCAGGATAGAAGGAAGGCTTTCCTATTTGTCTGGCAGGCAGTACATAGCGCCATTGCCCCAGCTGTTTCAAAATATCCTGAAAGAGGAACACGTAGAGGAGAATAAATAATATGAAAATCTGGCATGAAGTATGGGACTACATAAAAATGATCATCATTGTAGTGGCAGTAGTCCTGGTTATCAACAACGTAGTATTGATCAACGCAAAAATTCCGTCTCCCTCCATGGAGAAAACCATTATGACCGGAGACCGTATCTTTGGATTCCGCCTGGCGTATGGAATTAACCTGGATCTGTTCGGACATGAGATTTCCAAGAAGGTCAAAGATCCTGAGCGTTTTGACATTGTGATCTTCAAATATCCGGATGACGAAAGCCAGCTTTTCATCAAACGTGTGATCGGACTTCCAGGAGAGACTGTTGAGATCAAGGATGGAAAGGTATACATTGATGGGTCTGAGACAGCACTTGATGACTCCTTTATTCCAGAGAAGATGAAAGGAAGCTTCGGACCATATACGGTTCCGGACAACTGCTATTTCATGTTAGGAGATAACCGAAACAATTCCAAGGATTCCCGTTACTGGCAGAATACCTTCGTCCGCTTTGACCAGATTGTGGGAAAGGCAATGGTAAGATATTATCCTTCCATTAAGCTTCTTGGCTATGAGGAGCCGTAAACATGGCAACATGGAACAGCAGAGGCCTCCGGGGTTCTACCCTGGAGGACCTTGTAAACCGTACAAATGAACAATACAGGGAAAAGGGACTTGCACTGGTGCAGAAGATCCCAACTCCCATCACTCCGGTACGCATGGATAAGGAGAACCGCCACATTACCCTGGCCTACTTTGACCAGCGAAGTACCGTTGACTACATAGGTGCAGTACAGGGTATCCCTGTCTGCTTTGACGCAAAGGAATGCAGCGCCCAGACGTTTCCTCTGGCGAACATTCACCCCCATCAGGTGAAGTTTATGGAGGACTTTGAAAAACAGAACGGCGTGGCATTTTTTCTTATATTTTTCAGTCATCTGAACCTGTTCTATTATTTGCCCTTCCGTGATCTGTTGGTGTTCTGGAAGCGGATGGAAGAGGGAGGACGGAAAAGCTTCCGCAGGGAGGAACTGGACGAGAAATACTATCTGCCGAAAAAAGGCGGCTTTCTGATTCCTTATTTAGAGGGATTGAAGCTGGATCTGGAATCGCGAAATCATGGGAATACATGATTTCTGTGCATCACAAAGCGGTTACTGGTCACAGAGTGAACAGTAACCCAAGTTTGCACGCTGTACCTGTCACAAGAAGGTTCGTCTTGACAATGGAATCAGATTCCATTATAATCGACATTGGTTTTATATTATCGTGGTAGTGTGATAAAGTGTTATGCAATTAACAACCCCTCCTCTGAGAGATCAGAAGAGGAGGGCAGACTGCGAAATAAACAAGAAACATCATGGAGGAAACATTATATGCAGAGGATTTTTCATACGCCGGAAGGTGTACGGGATATTTACAGTCAGGAATGCAGCAGGAAACAAAAGCTTCAGGAGAAGCTCCATCATGTATTCCACCAGTATGGCTTTGAAGATATAGAGACTCCCACATTTGAATATTTCGAAGTATTCAGCAAAGAAGTGGGAACCATTCCCTCCAGGGAGCTTTATAAGTTTTTCGACAGAGAGGGCAATACACTGGTGCTCCGTCCGGACTTTACGCCATCCGTTTCCAGAGCATGTGCTACCTATTTTAATCCGGAAAAAGAAGTGGTCAGCCTGTGTTACACAGGCAATACCTTTATCAATAATTCCAGTTTCCGTGGCAGACTAAAAGAAACCACCCAGATGGGCGTAGAGCGTATGGGAGACGATTCAGCGGAAGCAGATGCAGAGATTCTCGCCATGACTGTAGAGTGTCTTCTTGCTGCCGGACTTACCGAGTTCCAGGTAAGCGTAGGACAGGTGGACTATTACAAGGCCATTTTGGCACAGACCGGCATGAGCCAGGAAGAGGAAGAAGAGCTTCGGGAGCTGATCTCCCAGAAGAATTACTTCGGCGTAGAGGAGCTTGTAAAGAGCAAGCATATGGATAAATCCCTTGCGAAAGCCCTTTCCCAGCTTCCCCAGATGTTCGGTTCCGCAGAAATTCTGGAGAAGGCAAAAGTCCTTACCGACAATCCCCAGGCATTAAAAGCAGTTGCCCGTCTGGAGGAGATTTATGAGCTTCTAAAGGTTTATGGTTATGAGAAATATGTTACATTTGATTTTGCCATGTTAAGTAAATACCATTACTACACTGGAATTATTTTCCAGGCCTATACGTATGGTACTGGTGAGGCGCTGATCAAGGGAGGACGTTATAACCAGCTGATGAAGCATTTCGGAAAACCGGCTGCTTCCATCGGATTTGCAATTGTAGTGGACAACCTTCTTATGGCACTGTCCAGACAGAAAATTGAAATGGAGGAAGAAGAGGGTGTTACGGTGATCACTTACCGTAAGAAAAACCGCATTCAGGCAATCCAGAAGGCAAAGGAGCTTCGCGCCCAGGGTAAGAATGTGGCTCTTCGTCCGGAGAAAGTAACGAAGGTTTGTGAGGTGGAATTATGAGATATCTGACTTTTGCTCTTACCAAGGGAAGACTTGCAGACAAGACCCTTTCCATGTTGGAAAAAGCCGGGATTACCTGCGAAGAGATGAAAGATAAGGATTCCCGTAAACTGATCTTTGTAAATGAAGAATTAAAGCTCCGCTTTTTCCTTGCCAAAGGACCAGATGTGCCTACTTACGTAGAATATGGTGCTGCCGATATTGGAATTGTGGGAAAGGATACGATTCTTGAAGAAGGCCGTAAGCTCTATGAGGTAATGGATCTTGGCTTTGGAGCCTGCCGTATGTGTGTATGCGGACCAGAGAGTGCGCGGCCGCTTTTAAGTTCCAACCAGCTGATCCGTGTGGCAACCAAATATCCCAACATTGCCAAAGATTATTTCTATAATAAGAAGCACCAGACCGTTGAGATCATCAAGCTGAACGGCTCCATTGAGCTGGCTCCCATTGTGGGGCTCTCTGAGGTGATCGTAGATATTGTGGAGACCGGAAGTACCCTTCGGGAAAACGGTCTGAAGGTATTGGAAGAGGTTTGCCCACTTTCTGCCAGAATGGTGGTAAACCAGGTAAGCATGAAGATGGAGAATGAGCGGATCAGCAAACTGATTGAGGATTTGCGTAAAGTAATCTAAAAGAAGTATCTGATATTACGCCATAGAAAATAAAGTCGAAATAATTTTGAAGACTGTTTAAATTTAAGTTGGAAGGACCGATTACAATGCGTACAGTAAGATTAACAAAGGAATCTACCAAGGATATTCTGGAAAATCTTTTAAAAAGAAGCCCCAATAATTACGGCAAATTCGAAGCCGCAGTAGCAGATATTCTTGCAAATGTGAAGGAAAAAGGGGATGAAGCTCTTTTTTCCTACACCAAGGAATTTGATAAAGTAGAAGTTACCCCGAAAACCATCCGCGTAACCGAAGAAGAGATCGAAGAAGCCTATAAAGCAGTTGACGCTTCTTTGCTTGAAGTTATCCGTAAGGCTCTTGTAAACATCCGCAGCTATCACGAAAAACAGCGCCAGAACAGCTGGTTTACCAGCACAGAGAACGGTACCATGCTTGGCCAGAAAGTAACCCCGTTAAACCGTGTAGGCGTTTATGTTCCTGGCGGAAAGGCAGTTTATCCATCTTCTGTACTGATGAATATTGTGCCGGCGAAGGTTGCTGGCGTACCCCATATCGTGATGACCACACCTCCTGGAAAAGACGGAATGGTAAATCCTTCCACCCTGGTAGCGGCAAAGGAGGCAGGTGCTGACGAAATCTATAAAGTGGGCGGTGCCCAGGCCATCGGTGCCCTTGCCTATGGTACGGCAAGCATTCCCAAGGTTGACAAGATCGTCGGCCCTGGAAACATTTTTGTAGCTTTGGCAAAGAAGGCCGTATACGGACATGTAAGCATTGATTCCATTGCCGGACCAAGTGAGATCCTGGTTCTGGCAGATGAAACCGCCAATGCACATTATGTAGCAGCGGACCTGCTTTCCCAGGCGGAGCATGATGAGATGGCTTCCGCGATCCTAATCACCACCAGCACAGAACTGGCACAGAATGTGGAAAAAGAGATTGAAGGCTACCTGAAAGTTCTTTCCAGAAAAGAGATCATTGAGAAATCCCTGGAGAATTTTGGATATATTCTCATTGCAGAAGACATGGACGAAGCCATTGAAGCGGCTAACGAGATTGCTTCTGAGCATATGGAAATTGTAACTAAGAATGCATTTGAAGTTATGATGAAGGTTCGAAACGCAGGTGCGATCTTTATTGGCGAATACAGCTCCGAGCCTCTTGGAGACTATTTTGCAGGACCGAACCATGTTCTTCCAACCAACGGAACTGCTAAATTTTTCTCTGCACTTTCCGTTGACGACTTTATCAAGAAATCCAGCATCGTGTATTATTCCAAATCTGCCCTTCGGGATATCCACAAGGATATTATCCAGTTTGCAACATCTGAACAGCTTACGGCACACGCCAATTCCATTGCAGTCCGTTTTGAGGACGAGGATAAAAAGGAGCGGTCATGACAAGAGAAGCTACTGTTGAACGTAATACAAAAGAAACTAAGATTGCCATAAAGCTGAAGCTGGACGGAACTGGAAAAAGCAGCCTGGATACAGGTGTGGGCTTTTTTGATCACATGTTAGATGGATTTACCCGCCACGGGCTTTTTGATCTGGATGTAAAGGTAAAGGGAGATCTTCAGGTAGACGATCATCATACTATTGAGGACACAGGAATTGTCCTGGGCACAGCGATCAAAGAAGCGGTAGGAGATAAAAAGGGAATCCGCCGTTATGGAAGCTGCATCCTTCCCATGGACGAATGTCTGGTGCTCTGCGCTGTTGATCTTGGAGGACGTCCCTACCTTTCCTTTGACGGGGAATTTACCAGTGAAAAAATAGGGGATATGTCTACAGAAATGGTGAAAGAATTTTTCTATGCCATTTCCTATACAGCAGCCATGAACCTGCATATCAAGGTGCTCACCCAGGGAAATAACCACCACATGGCAGAAGCAATGTTCAAAAGCTTTGCCAAAGCACTGGATATGGCGGTGGCTTATGATCCGCGGATTTCAGACGTACTTTCTACAAAGGGCAGCCTATAGGGTTATACTCCACCCCAAAAGGGAAAACTGTAACTTATAAAAGAATAAATACCGTATACTGCCACTTGTTTTCTGAATGGAGGCAAGTGGCATAATTATTTGTATTTAAAATACGAAAAGGAGTTTACCAACTATGGATTCGAAAGAATTAAAAAGTAAAATGTCATGGTCCGATTTCAAATTAAACAGTGACGGCATGGTTCCTGTCATTGTACAGGATTACCAGACAAATGAGGTCCTGATGCTGGCTTATATGAATGAGGAGGCCTACCTTACCACCTTAAGGCTTGGGAAAATGACCTACTGGAGCCGCAGCCGCAACGAGCTCTGGACCAAGGGACTGACCTCCGGCCATGTTCAATATGTAAAATCATTGACGATTGACTGTGATAATGATACAATTTTGGCAAAAGTAGAGCAGGTAGGAGCTGCATGTCACACTGGAAACCGTACATGCTTTTTTACCCCACTGCTCTAAAAAACAGTCAAAGGTAAAATTATTATATGAAAAAACAAATGAAAAATGGCATGATCAAGGTTTTGATCCTGCTTTTGATTCTTGTGGGCGCTTATGGTCTGTGGTGTCATTTCCTTACGGATAATGTGATCTGGAAGAAATTGAAAGTCAATGGCATTGCCATTCAGGGAATGACAAAGGAAGAGGCAATTGACGCCATTTCTAGGGACTTTAAGGAAAAGTATCAGGATACCCAGATGACTGTCACTTTAAACGGGAAGAAATTCCAGGTATCTGTTTATCCGGTACTTGGTTTGGACGTGAAGTCCATCGTAGAAAGTGCCTACTCTTTGGGACATGGTGCCTGGTATACCCACGGGACAGACCGCATTGAGCTTATGAACAATAAGACAAAGGAAGAGGTCACTCTTATGCCGGAAGCCAGAAACAAGGACGAACTGGATACTGTTCTGGATGAGGCCGGGATCTTAAATGGCTCCACCACCGTACAAACTTCCTGTGAACTCACAGACACAGATTTAGTGATCACCAAAGGCAAAACCGGGATCGGACCTGATATGGATGCCTTGAAGGAGGAAATTCTGAGGGCGATTTCCATTGAGGATTATGAGGCAGTTATTGAGTGCCCGACGAAGGAAACTCCGCCGGACGAACTGGATATGGAAGTTTATTATGAAGAGGTACATACAGAGGCGCAGGATGCTTCTTTAGGGGAAAATAATGAGATCATTCCAGCTGTTACGGGCATTTCCTTCAATGTAAAATCTGCTGAAAAGAAACTGAAAAAAGCAAAAGAAGGAGAAACTGTCACAATTCCGCTGGAAATCACTTTACCAGATGTGTCCACAGAAGAAATTGAAGCCCTTCCTTACCTGAACCTGCTTGGTACTTATACCACATACGGCGGAGGAACAGATAACCGTGTAGCCAACCTGAAACTGGCTGTGGAAGCATGTGACGGGGTAGAGCTTCAGCCCGGACAGATTTTTTCCTATAACGATACCCTTGGACCACGAACAGAGGAAAGAGGATACCGGGAAGCCACTGTGATCGTTGGCGGTGAGCATGCCCAGGATATCGGAGGCGGAATCTGCCAGATTTCTACCACTTTATATATGGCATGTCTCCAGTCAGATCTGGCTATTGTGGAGCGCCATAATCACGCGGCGCGGATCGATTACGTGGAGGACGGACTGGATGCAGCAGTAGTATGGGGCGGACAGGATTTCCGTTTCCAGAATAACAGTGCATATCCGGTTAAGATCACCGCTTCCTACGATGAGAAAGAAGAAGCAGTGACAGTATCCATCTACGGTACGAAAACAGATAACAACCAGGTGGAGATCACTACCGAACATTCAGATGCCAATACTTGCCGGACCTATCGCAGCGTCTATGATGAGGAAGGTACCCTTCTTCGCAAGGAAGAAGTTGGCTACAGCCAATATAAACAATAATTTGCCAGGTCAATCTATTGATTTCGACAAAGCAGTCTGCTATAATGAAATGAATTGAATAAATCCGTTTTCAGTGCCTTTGCAGGAATAGACTGCAGGCTAAGAGGGAATCAGGTGAAAGTCCTGAGCGATCCGGTCACTGTAAACAGGGAATGGAATCTGTTCGTGCCATTTGTATTTTACTGAGAAGGTTAGATTCCGTAATGATCTGTAAGCCAGGAAACCTGCTGAATCCGTTAATGAAAGCTTCCGAAGAAAGCACTTCATTCTCATGATATATCTGACTGCAGAATATTTAAATTTTAGTGCCTGCTTCTTTGTTTGGAGCAGGTATTTTTGTGTAATAAAATATTCCGTTGGAATTTTCTGATGTATACAGATGAGCTTCTTTACAAGAAACTGCCTGGATTTATTCAGAACCATATAAATGAACTATAAAGAATCGAGGGAGAAAAATGAAAAGAAATTCAAAACGCTTTCTGGCACTGTTTCTTTCTGTAGCAATGACGATCACTCCGGCTGTGCTCACACAGGCAGAGGGGGAGGATGTAAATGTGCTGGTTACAGCTACCCCTACACCAGCTGCAGAGGAAAAAGCTGCGGACATGGATGATCAGAAAACTGCTTCTGAAGATACTTCTAATACAGCCTCTTCAGAGGAATCACCGGCTACGGAAGAGCCGGCAAAGGAAATCCCTTCCGAAACACCAGCTCCGGAGCAGACTCCTGCAGCAGAAGCGGATCAGGAACCAGAGCAGACACCGGAAGCAACTGTAACTCCGGCAGAAGAGAAAAAGGAAGAGGCAAAGGATACCAAAACTTCCGAAAAATCCGATTCCAAAGAAGAAACCGGAAAGACAGATGACACAACAAAAGCAGATGTAAAACCAGACGGATCGGACATCACAATTGATAAGCCAGATGATTCCGGCGCCCTTGGTATGTTTAAGATTGCAAGCTCTTCTGCAAGACACGAGGGAGACAAAACAATTGTTACTATCGTAACCGCTACAGACAAATACGATGCCATCTATCTCGGAAGCGTGGAAGATGCAAAAAGCGATCCAGAAAATGTATGTGTAGGAACTCCTACAGGAGAGGGCTATACCTTTGAATTTGCAGTTCCTTCCACAGAAGAAGACCAGAAATATCAGGTAGCCATCCGTAAAAAAGAGGGCGGCGTATGGTATCAGTATTCCAAAGGCGGAGAATTTACCATTACAATTCCAGGCAATAAGGCACCCACACCAACGGTTACACCAGTTCCAAGCGAGACCCCAGCTCCGGCACCAACCGCTACCCCAACCCCTGCTGTTAAACCAGCCGGTAACGTATGCGACAGCGGAATTTATAACGTAACTGTAAATTCCAGCGCAACCATGTTCCGTGTAGTAAACTGTGTGCTTACTTCCAAGAATGGCAAAATGACTGCTGTCCTTACTTTAAGCGGTACAGGATACGATTATCTCTTTCTTGGAACAAAGGAAGAAGCTGCCGCAGCAGATTCCTCGAAATGGGTTCCATATGTGGTAAATGCTGACGGTAAGTATACCTATGAGATTCCGGTAGAGTCTCTTGATGATGGAATTGCAGTCGCTGCTTTTTCCCATAAAAAACAGATCTGGTATGACAGGATCCTTACCTTCCAGTCAGAAACCTTGAACAAAATCGGTGATGTGCAGGATGACCCGGAAACACCAGATGATAACACGGATACTCCGGCTACAGTTACCCCAACACCTACAGCAGCCCCAACCCCGAGCAGTACCCCAACCCCAACACCGTCTCCGAAACCAGATAAAAAACCGGAAAAAGAGTCTAAATATGAATCTGACTTAAGCGGCGGAACAGCAGCGGTAAACAGTTCCACTACTCTGGCAGACGGAACCTATACTCCGGACAGCTTCTCCTGGTCCGGCGGAACTGGAAAGGTAAGCATTTCCTGCAGCAAGATCACCGTAACCGGCGGACAGGCTTATGCGACGATCGTATTCAGCAGTGAATACTATGGATATGTAAAAGCAAACGGAAATAAATACTACGGAGCATGCGGCGGCGGAACATCCACCTTCACCATTCCGGTGGCATTAAACCAGAATAATACCATTATCGGTATGACCACCAGAATGTCCCAGGCTCATGAGATTACATATACCATTTACATTGCCTTAAAGGGTGCCAACGATCCGAAGAAGACCGATAAAGAGAATCCGGCTTCTGATAACAGCATGCTTTCCACAGGAAACAAGAAGTTAGACGAAGAGGCGCCAGAGATCACAGGACTCGAGTATAAAGAAGAAACTAAACTGGAGCATGCAAAATACTTCAAACTGTATCACTATGCAAAGGGCATTACCCTTCTGGAAGTAGATATGACCACAGATACAGCAAGAAAAGCAGAAACAGCTGATGAAACAACAAAGGCACAGGATTCCAATGAGACTGCCAGCACAGATCAGCTTTATACTGGAAACGTTGTAAAATACCTGATCGTACCAGATGGTGCTGTTATTCCGGCTGGTCTTGATAAAGACGTGATTCTGATCCAGCAGCCAGTTGAATCTGCTTATGTAGCTTCCACAGATGCCCTTAATATTCTGGATAAACTGAATCTTACAGACAAGGTTACCAGCCTTGGAATGGAGAAAGAGGACTGTACAGTAGACAGCCTTACAGCAGCACTGGAAAATGGCTCTGTTGTATTTGCGGGAAAATCAGATGATACAGATTATAAGACACTTGTAAAGAGCCAGTGCGGACTTGCGATTCTTTCCTCTGATATTCTTCCGGCTGAAGAATCTGAGGTAAATGATAAGATGGAACTGCTGAAGGATGCGGCAGAGAAATATTCCACCTTGAAGATTCCATTTATCGTAGACCGTTCTTCTGACGAAAAGGATGAGGAAGCAAAGGCAGAATGGGAAAAAGCATACGAAGCTGTTTTTGTAACAAGTGATGAGGCTTAACTACAGGAGAGAACGAAATGTATAACCGAAAGCTGAAATATAGGATCTTAAGCATTTTTGCAGCAGCAGTAATGACGCTCACCGCCATTACACCAGTATGGGCAGATGAGGAGAATGCAGAAACCACAGAGGCTTCTGCTGAGGCTTCTTCTGATTCTGAAACAGAAAGCGCTGCCCCAGAGATTGCAGGTCTTACCTACGAATCTACAATGGAACTTTCCTTTGCAGAATGCTTTGATGTTTATTATTATAAGGATGGCTACAAGCTTCTGGATGTCCATGATGATGCCAGATATCTGGTGGTTCCGGAAGGAAAAGAAGCGCCAGAGGGACTGGATGCGGATATCCGTGTGCTTCAGCAGCCTCTTGATACGATTTACATGGCAGCAACTTCCCCTATGGCCCTGTTTGATGTAATTGGAAGTGTTGACGCCATCAAATTCTCCGGTCTGGATGCCTCTGGCTGGTATATTCAGGCTGCAGCAGATGCCATCGACAATGGGGATATGACCTTTGCCGGAAAATATGATGAACCGGATTATGAGCTTCTGGTAGGTGATGATTGTGATCTTGCCATTGAATCAACCATGATTCTGCATGCTCCCAAGGTACAGGAGATGATTGAAACTCTGGGAATCCCGGTTTTCGTCGACCGTTCCAGTTATGAGAGCCAGCCTCTTGGACGTACAGAGTGGATCAAGCTTTATGGTGCGATGATGAATAAGGAAGAGGAAGCAAATACCTTCTTTGATCAGCAGGCCCAGATCATTGAGAAATTAAAGGATTTCACCAATACGGAGAAAACAGTGGCATTCTTCTATATCAATACCAGCGGTTCTCCAGTGGTCCGCAGCCCGAAGGATTATATCTCCAGCATGATCGAGGTTGCGGGCGGAAGAAATGTTTTTGCAGATCTTCAGGATGACAGTGGAAAAACTTCTGTATCGATTACAATGGAGGAGTTCTACAATACAGCTGTAGACGCAGATTACCTGATCTACAATTCCAGTATTGATTCCTCTGTAAAGAACATTGATGATCTCCTTGCAAAAGACAGTCTGATGGCTGATTTTAAAGCTGTAAAAGAGGGAAATGTCTGGGTAACAGATGATTCCATGTATCAGCATACAGACACTATCGGAGAACTGATCAATGACCTCAACCTGATGTTCACAGATGGAAACGAGGAGGATATGACCTTCCTTCACAAGCTGAGCTGATTGTGTTGCCGGATAAGCGATTTACATAAAAGATACCAGACTTTGAAAGCGGACTTCTGATAAGTAGTCCGCTTTCCTTAGACAAAACATAAATGGAGTATAATTAGAATGAACAGACAATCCGATGGAACCAGTTTCCACATGGAGAACTTTAAGAGAAGATCTCGCTATACATTGGTTTTTGTTCTGTTGATCCTGGCGTTTGGCCTGATCACAGTTTTGAATATCAATACAGGAAATGTTCACATTTCCCTGTCTGAGATCGTAAATATCCTTTTGAAAAAAGCCACTGACACCAAGGAATACAGCATCATCTGGAAGATCCGTCTTCCCAGGATCCTGATGGCAGCCATCCTTGGAGGTGCATTATCTTTATCTGGTTTTCTTCTTCAGACCTTTTTTGAAAATCCCATTGCAGGACCTTTTGTTCTGGGAATTTCTTCGGGCGCCAAAATGGTAGTCGCACTTACTATGATCTACTATCTTGAAATCGCCCAGAATGTAACCTCTTATACTTTGATCATCGCTGCCTTTATCGGTTCCTTGATTTCCATTGGCTTTATTCTTTTGATTTCCAAAAGGATCAAGCACATGGCTACTCTTCTGGTTGCGGGAATCATGATCGGTTATATCTGTTCCGCCGTTACAGACTTCGTGGTAACCTTTGCAGATGACTCAAATATTGTAAATCTTCATGGATGGTCACAGGGAAGCTTCTCTGGTATGAGCTGGAGCAATGTTTACATTTCCTGTGCAGTTGTGGGTGTCACCCTGCTCCTTACGTTCCTGCTGTCAAAGCCCATCGGGGCTTATCAGCTGGGAGAAGCTTATGCGCAGAGTATGGGTGTGAATATTAAATTTTTCCGTGTTGCATTAATCCTGCTTTCCAGCATTTTGTCTGCAACAGTAACTGCTTTTGCAGGACCTATTTCCTTTGTTGGAATTGCAGTTCCATTCCTGATGAAAAGAAGCTTTGGTACATCCAGACCGTTGATCATCATTCCGGGAACCTTCCTGGGAGGTGCTGTTTTCTGTATGATGTGTGACCTGATCGCCAGAATGGCGTTCGCGCCTCTGGAGCTGAACATCAGCACCGTTACCTCCATCTTTGGAGCACCAGTTGTTATTTTCATGATGTTGCGAAAGAAGAGAGGAAACTAAAATGGACAATTATTATTTTCATATGGACAACCTTTCTGTTGGCTACAATCGAAAGGCACTGATCCACGATATTTGTATTGGAATAAAAAAGGGAGAGATCGTAACTCTCATTGGTCCCAACGGTTCGGGGAAATCCACGATTTTAAAAAGTATTACAAGACAGCTGCAGATCATTGGCGGAAAGGTCTATTTTGATAACCAGAATCTGATGTCCTTTTCCTTCCGGGATCTTTCTACCCGTATGGCGGTAGTTCTTACTGAGAGAATGAAGCCGGAGCTGATGACCTGCCATGACATTGTGGCAACCGGCCGTTATCCTTATACAGGAAGGCTTGGCATTCTTACAAGGGAAGATGAAGAAAAGGTAGAAGAAGCTATGAAGGCGGTACATGCAGAATCTCTTGGCAGCCGTGACTTTAACAATATCAGTGACGGACAGCGCCAGAGAGTGCTTCTTGCACGCGCTATCTGTCAGGAACCAGATATTATTATCCTGGATGAGCCTACTTCTTTCCTGGATATTAAACATAAGCTGGATCTTTTATCTATTCTTCGGGATATGGCGAAGAAAAAGCAGATAACTGTTATCATGTCTCTTCATGAAATTGACCTTGCACAGAAGATTGCTGATAAGATCATCTGTGTAAAGGGAGATACCATTTCCCATTTTGGAAAACCTGAGGAAATTTTTGAGGAAAATATGATCCGGGATCTTTATGAGATCAACAACGGCTTTTTTGATCCGCTGTTTGGAAGCATCGAGCTTCCAAAGCCGGAGGGAGAAGCAAAAACTTTTGTGATCTGTGGAAACGGCACTGGTATTCCCATATTCCGGCAGCTTCAGAAGGAGCATACTCCTTTTATTGCAGGCGTTCTATACACCAATGATGTGGATTACCGCCTGGCAAGACTGCTGGCCAATCAGGTGATCACAGAGAAGCCCTTTATGGAAATCAGCGAGGAAACCTTCCAGAAGGCTTTAAAAGCCATGGAAAGCTGTGACAGGGTTATCTGTACAAGCGTACCTGTTGGAAGCTGCAATAAGCGTCTGGGAGAGCTTATCGAGGCAGCAAAGAAAAGCAGAAAAGTGCAGTTTGTATAAAGAAAAAACTCTATATCAAAAGCAGTGAGGGATTTTAAGCTCATTATATAAAAAACAGAAAAAAACACTCTATACGGAACACATGTTTTACGCTATACTAATTTTACTGAAGGGAGGAGATAAAATAACTTATGAAAAAGAAGATTTTTACAAAAGATAACCTGATTTTCTTTTTAATTCTGAATCTGGGATTAATTTTTACAGCAGTTGGAATTTCCATTTTCAAAACGCCAAACCACTTCGCATTTGGCGGTACATCCGGTTTGTCCATTATCCTGTCTACCCTGTTTCCGAAGTGGAATGTAGGCGCATTCATGTGGATCGTCAACGCAGCGCTAGTTATACTCGGATTTTTCTTTCTGGGAATCCGTTCTATGGGATGGACTATTTATTCCTCCTTTGCCCTGTCTTTTTATGTAAGTGCCTGTGAAGTGATCTATCCGCTTAGTTTCCCGCTGACACATGATGTATTCCTGGAGCTGTGCTTCGCGGTTATCCTGCCAGCAGTAGGAGCGGCCATGGTATTTAACGTAGGTGCTTCCACTGGTGGTACCGATATTGTAGCCATGATCCTGCACAAGTATACCAGTCTGGAGATCGGACGCGCCCTTCTGGTCAGCGATCTTGGAATCGTACTGATCGCCGCTTACCTTTACGGTGCACAGACCGGACTTTACTGTATCCTGGGAATGATCTTGAAATGTACCGTCGTAGACAGCGCCATTGAGAGCCTGAACCTGCGAAAGGTCTGTACCATTATCAGCAAGTACCCGGATCAGGTGGAAGACTTTATTATCAACGATCTTCACCGTTCTGCAACTGAGCAAAATGCCTTCGGTGTTTATACCAAACAGGAGCAGAAGGTACTGATGACTGTTCTCACCAGAAGCGAGACCAACCGCCTTCGCATTCATTTAAGACAGATCGATCCCCACGCTTTCATTACCATTGTAAACAGCAGTGAGATCATTGGAAAAGGCTTTCGGTCTATTTAGTATTTCTGCTCACGAAACACTTATTTCTGCAATCTGTGGGCGTAATGCCAAAAAAATTCCGAAATGCCTTACTGAAATAATTATTATCGGAATATCCAACCCGGGCAGCAACTTCCTGGATCTTAATAGAAGGATCCTCCAGAAGTTCTTTTGCCCGGGTCATTCTGACCATAAGAAGGTATTCCTGAATGGTCATCTCATAATGCTGGCGAAAAAGGCGTGTCAGATACTCCTGGGTAAAGAAGTACTTCTTCGCATAACTGCTAATCTTAAGGGGCTGTGGATAGTTCTGGTCAATGTCCTGCCGGATCCTGGCGACAACTTCATCAGGGGAAAGCTTTGACACTTCTTTTTCTAAACAGGTACCAGTATTTCCCAATGTCTGGACTGCTTTATCAATGGCAGCATTCAATTCTTCCCGTGCAATTGGTTTTAACAGATAATCAATGGCACCACATTTCAAAGCTGCCTTTGCGTAATCAAAATAATCATACCCACTGATTACAATAAAACAGGTATCCCTAAATTCACGTGAAGCCTTTTCCAGGAATTCCATGCCATTCATAACCGGCATCTGCATATCTGCAAAAACAATCTGGGGCTTTATTTCCCGCATGGTTTTTAAAGCTGCAGCACCGTTGGTTTCCTGATAAAGTTCTGTAATATGATAATCTGCCCAGTGCCCAAGCCTGCTTATTGCAATTCTAGCAGGTGCCTCATCGTCAATAATCAGTACTTTATACATTTTCATTTCCCTTCTTTCTGATTGGAAGTTCCATTTTTACTTCTGTAAACTGATCACCCTGTGATTCCAGAAACAGACCAGCCTCTCCCTGATAGAGTATTTTCAGACGGCTTGCAAGATTGGGAAGTCCGATGGAATTGCCAGTATCTGCTGATTTTCCGGAAAAAACATCATTCAGTTCTTTCACTTTTTCTGGGAGAATTCCCTTTCCATCGTCATATACACTGATGAGCAGCCGGTTATTTTCCATACACACCCGGATAATAATATGAAGAACAGCTCCGTCCTCCGGCATTCCGTGTATAATGGCATTTTCCACCAGCATTTGAATACTGATTTTTGGAATCACTGCCAGATTTACCTTTGGATTAATTTTCTTCGTCACTTCCAGACGCCCGCCTAGTCTTGTTTTCTGCAAAAGAATATACCGGTCTACATAATCAAGTTCCTCCTGCAAGTGGACGAGCTCTCCGCCTTTAATGGTATAACGAAGATTTGCAGACAAAGACACAATCATATCATAAATTTCCTGGCAATCTGCAAGCAATGCTTCTGTAGCAATCGCCTGAAGAGTGTTATAGAGAAAATGTGGATTCAGCTGGGCCTCCAACGCCTGGAGCCTGGAATTTTTCTCATTGATGCTGGAAATATAGTTGGTCTCGATCAATTCATTAATGTGGGCCGCCATGTCGTTATAGCTTTCTGTTAATGCACAGGTTTCCTTACAGCCTCCGCCAAAAGCTGTGGGAGAAAAGTCTCCTTCACCCATTTTTCCCATCTGGTAAGACAGCCTCTTCAAGGGAATTGTGATCATCTGGATCATGAGTGTAACAATAATGATCAGACAGATAGTGATCACTGCAATCTGCATTACCAGAGGAAGCAAAAAGTCCCTTGCCCGGTCATCCCAGGCGCTTTTAGGAAGCAGGGAAAGCAGGACAATGCCCGTCTCTTCACTGGTCCTGCGAAGTGCAAGATAAGAAATTCCACCGATATTTACATTTTCAACATCTGAATGAAGCCCAAAAAGCTGCTTCTTTTCTTTTTCTTCCTGATTTCGAATATCCTCAGAACTGGAATATAAAAGTTCACCATCTGAATTATACAGGCATAAGATCTGCCCATAATCCTGATGGTTTTTCATAAGCAGCCGCAGCTGTGTAGTATCTACATCCACATAAGACAAACTGACTGGTTCCCGGTTTCTCAGGCGGATCAGGTAGTGATAATACCGGAAAAATACATCTTCTGAATCCGGGGGCGCCAGATATTCATATTTGTCATTGCTTCCACAGACAATATAAGGTCTGGATATTTCGGTATCTTTTACAGGTGTCGATAAAATATGCTGTCCCCCAACCCCTGCATTCCGCTCAAAACATAAATCCTGATTCATTGCTGTAATGGAATAAGAACGGATATCTGTTCTGCTGTGATAGGAAGACTGGATTTCCTGTTTTATGTCACTGATCTCAGAAGAGGAAAAAGGTTTTCTCTTCAGCAGGGAATTATAGACAGATACATTCAGGCAGGGCTGTACGCAAAAGGTCCGCAGGCCCTGAATATACTGATCCAGATTTGCCACATCCATCTCCAGAATAGTCTGTGTGGAAGAAGTATATTCCTCTGCGAAAGACCTTGCCTGACCAGTATAACCACTATATAAAATAATTCCAAATGCAAGAACGATCACAGACAGGATCACAACTGTCAGCTGCGTCTGCATGGATAAATTTTCTATTTTCTTTTTCATACATAAAGCTCCTTTTTATTATAGCAATATTATACAACTTGTTGTATTTATTCACAATAGAACAGATTATAGATATCAAACTTTTACCATAAACAGTTTTATTTTTTCTATTTATTTGTAATATTGCATAGTGTATGATTAGATTACCAAAAACAAAGCAGGCTGCCGCGGGCGAAACGGGCAGCAGCAAAAAGAAGGAGGATATGCATATGCATAAGAAACAAATCGCTTTATTAATGGCCGGTTTAATGACAGTCAGTTCTCTTACAATGGGTTCTGTAACCGTAATGGCAGACGATGATCCGGTAGAGCTTTATTTCATGTTTAATGGTCCGGAATATACAGACGCTTACCATGATCTGATCGATCATTATACAGAAGAACATCCAAATGTATCCATTGAGCTGGAAGTCCTTCAGAATGATTACCAGACCGTACTTCGTTCCAGATTAAATTCCGGTGAGGTTCCGGACCTGTTCCTTTCCAGTGCATACAGCGACAATACTTTATATGCAGATTATATTTATAACCTGGATGACGAAGAGTTTATGAAAAACTTTTCCGAGACAACCCTTACATCTGTAACAGAAGATGGCCATATTACAGGAATGCCATTCCTGGTTCAGTCCCATGGCTTTATCTATAACAAAGCATTATTTGAGCAGGCTGGAATCACAGAACTTCCAACTACCTTAGACGAGCTTCGCACCGTTTGTGAAAAATTGACAGATGCAGGTATTCAGCCATTTAGCTCCGGATTTGGTGAGTGGTGGATCCTTCCACAGACCGTTTATCCGTCTATGAGTGATGCCTATGACGGCGATTATGACAAGCTCTTTGAAGATGTGAAAAGCGGAGATCTGAAATTTGGCGAGCTTCCGCAGGTTGATTTTGCACTTGATCTTCTGGATCTGATCAAGGAGTACAGTGGTGACAAGCCAATGGAGTCCACCAACGACCTTCAGTGCTCCGATTTTGCAACAGGAAAAGTTGCCATGATCCACAATGGCTCCTGGGACGAGGCAAGTATCCGCGCCATTGCCCCTGATATTGATATGGGTTATGTTTATATGCCTCGCATGGACGAAAAAGCAGTTCTCGCAGTTGAGTCCAACCTTACCTTCCGTGTAGCAAAAGATTCCGAAAATCTTGATACGGTTCTTGATTTCCTGAACTACATGTGTACTTCTGATTACGGAAGAAGCTGGGTTCCATCAGTTATCGGCGATATCTCCCCACTTACCGGCGCAGATGCACCTGATACACAGCTTGCAGCAGAAACTGCAGCCGCACAGGATAATTCCGTAACATGTCCATGGTGGATCTTTAAAGGACCAGAAGGTGTAGAAGAGCCATTTGGTACCGCATTCCAGAACTATGTTGCAGGAAATGCAGACCGCGACGAGACAAAAGAGGTTCTTACCCAGTTATTTGTTGATGCTTACGATGCAATGTAATTTATTATAAAATGATCGCGTAAATAAAAACGAAAACAGGGCGGCTGACAATTTCGGCAGCCCTGTTTTTCCGAAAAGGACAGGAGGTTTCTTTATGCAGGCAAACAGCCAGAAACAAAAGGCCAGAAAAACAGCATTGGAATTCGCAGGATATGTAGCCCCGGCAGTTTTCTTCATCACGCTGTTTGTAGGAATTCCTTTCGTTATGTGTATTTATTATTCCTTCCGTAAATGGAACGGTATTGGAAAAACATCGGAATTTATCGGACTCGAAAATTATATCCGGCTTTTTATCAATGATCCCGCCTTTGTCAGTGCGCTGAAATATACCTTTATCTATGCCATTGGAACAGTACTGATCGTAAATGTACTTGCCATTTTTTTTGCCGCACTTCTGGAATCCAAGATCAAAGGCAGAGGATTTTTCAGAGCCGCTTTTTATATTCCCAATATCATAAGCCTTGTTATCATTGGATTTATCTGGAAATTTATCTGTACCAGAGTATTTGAAGCACTTATGTCCATAACCGGATGGGGAATTTTCGGTCTTAGCTGGCTGGGAGACTCCCAACTGGCTGTGTTCTCCACCATCATTGTTTCTGTTTGGCAGAGCCTTGGCTTTTATATTCTGATCTACGTTGCAGGTATGCAGGGAGTACCAACGGAACTAAACGAATCCGCAGACCTGGATGGGGCAGGAGCAGTCCGCAGATTTTTCTCAATTACTATCCCGCTGATCATGCCGTCCATTTCCTTCTGCATGTTCCATTCTGTTGCCAATTCCTTAAAAATGTTTGAATTGATCTTCAGCTTGACAGGCGGCGGTCCGGGAACATCCACTACATCAATTGCACTTGATATTTACAACACTGCATTTAACAACAGCCGCTATGGATATGGAAGCGCCAAAAGTGTAATTCTTTTTATCATCGTTCTGGTGATCTCCGTAATTCAGGTTAATTTCTTTAAAGGCAAGGAGGTAGAGGCATGAGTAAAAAAAGCAAAGCACTTCACGGTGTAATACAATTATTCCTGATCCTTTTTCTGCTTTTATATCTTTCCCCTCTTTTCCTGGTGGGAATCAATGCCTTTAAAAGCTATCAGGAAATCATGACAGATGTTATGAGCCTTCCATCTGCTTTTACTTGTGACAATATAAAAAATGTATTTCATGATATGAAATATCCAGCTACTTTTTTGAATACACTCATTGCCACAGTAATAGGAACTCTCGGCATTATCGTGATTGCTTCCATGGGAGGCTATAAAATGGCACGTGTGAAAACACGCTACAGCCGTTTCTGTTTCCTGTTCTGCATTGCGCCTATGATGATCCCGTTCCAGTCCTTTATGCTTACTCTGGTAAATGTAGCCACCACTTTACATATCAATGGGAAAATATGGGGACTTGCCATTATTTACTGGGGGCTTGGTGCTCCAATGAGTATTTTCCTGTATCAGGGCTTTGCCAAGGGCATTCCCCTGGAACTGGAAGAGAGCGCACTTATTGACGGCTGCAACCAGTTTCAGCTTTTTACCCGTATTATTTTTCCAATGCTGAAATCCTGTACCGCGACAGTTACGATCATCAATGTAATGTGGATCTGGAATGACTTTCTTCTTCCCCTTCTTATGCTGGGCGGAAGAAAGAGCAGCAAAACCCTGCAGCTTGCAGCCTACAGCTTTATGGGACAGTACAAAATGGAATGGCAGAACATTATGTCTGCTGCGATCCTGATCATTATCCCGGCGCTGATCCTGTATCTGATTTTCCAGAAATCTATTATCAAGGGTGTTGTAGCTGGAGCCGTAAAAGGCTGACTGATTTTCAAAGGAGGAATGGAAAATGAAGTTTACCAATGGCTTCTGGCTTGTGAGAGATGAATTTCAGGCTGATTATGTAAGAGACATTTATGAGGTAGAAGAGCGGGAAAATGAACTCCTGGCTTTTGCCCCCTATAAACAGATCCTGGAACGTGGGGATACCTTAAACATTGGAATGATGACCTATACCTTCACCGCACCAGCGAAGGACATTTTGGGAATCCACATGGTAAATCACGCTGGAAATTACGTAAAAAGTCCATCATTTGAATTGTATGGTGATTTAGATAAAAGTCCGGAACGTAAATGTGAAAAAGCTTCCGGAAAAGAAAAATGGACGTTAAAGTCAGGAAATCTTTCCCTGGAATTTGAAACTGGTTCCCCTGAAATAAAGTTTTATGGAAATGGAAGGGAGCTTACCTGTATCAAGAGCAAAACTACGGGAATGATGCACCACAAACAAGGCATGAACTATCTGGTCTCTGGACTTAATTTAAGTGTTGGCGAGCTGGTTTATGGTCTTGGGGAACGGTTTACCCCTATGGTAAAAAATGGCCAGACCGTGGATATCTGGAATGAGGACGGCGGTACAGCCAGTGAAATTTCCTATAAGAATATTCCGTTCTATTATACGACCAAAGGCTATGGCGTCTTTGTCAATCATCCGGGACGTGTCAGCTTCGAAATAGGTAGTGAGAAGGTAGAAACCGTACAGTTTTCCGTAGAAGATGAGGAACTGGAATACTTTGTTATTTATGGTCCTACCCCTTTGGAAATTATAGAAAAATACACCGCCCTTACCGGAAGACCGGCATTGCCTCCTAAGTGGTCCTTTGGCTTATGGCTTACCACATCCTTTACCACCAACTACGATGAGGCTACTGTAAATAGCTTTATTGATGGATTTGAACAGCGCCATATTCCTCTTTCTGTTTTCCATTTTGACTGTTTCTGGATGAAAGGCTTCGAATGGTGCAACTTCACCTGGGATAAAGATATGTTCCCAGATCCGGCAGGTATGCTGGAACGTTTTCATAAGCGAGGCTTAAAAATCTGTGTTTGGATCAATCCCTATATTGCACAGAAGTCACCTCTGTTTGGAGAAGCCATGGAAAAGGGCTATCTTCTGATGAAAGACAATAGAAGAGTTTGGCAGTGGGATATGTGGCAGGCTGGTATGGGACTGGTAGACTTTACCAATCCAGCTGCATGTAGCTGGTACCAGAATAAGCTGAAAGCACTTCTGGATGTGGGAGTGGATTGTTTCAAAACAGATTTCGGAGAACGAGTTCCTACCAATGTAAAATGGTTCGACGGCTCTGATCCGGAAAAAATGCATAATTATTACACGTATCTTTATAACCAGTGCGTATTTGAGCTTCTGAAAAAAGAAAAAGGAGAAAGCGAAGCTGTTCTTTTTGCACGAAGTGCAGCACCAGGCGGACAAAAATTTCCAGTACACTGGGGCGGAGATTCCACCAGCCAGTATATTTCCATGGCCGAAACCTTAAGGGGCGGGCTTTCCCTTATGGACAGCGGCTTTGGCTTCTGGAGCCACGATATTGGCGGCTTCGAGGATGATGGATCGGCTGATCTGTACAAAAGGTGGGTGGCTTTCGGACTTTTATCTTCCCACAGTCGTTTACACGGATCCAGTTCTTATCGTGTTCCATGGAATTATGATGAAGAGGCCTGTGAGGTTCTGAAATACTTTACCGAGCTGAAATGGAAGCTTATGCCTTATATTTACAGTCTTGCACAGACTGCCCATGAAAAGGGGCTTCCCGTAATGCGTCCAATGCACATGCAATACCCCAAAGACAGAAACTGCGCATATCTGGATCAGCAATATATGTTGGGAGACCGCATTCTGGTTGCACCTGTATTTTCCTCAGATGGAAAACAGGATTTTTATCTGCCAGAAGGAAACTGGGTACATCTTCTTACCAAAGAACCTGCACAGGGAAACCAGTGGCATACCGGAACCTTTGATTACTTCAGTCTGCCATTGTATGTAAGAGAAGGAGATCCTTTATTAAAAGTTATTTAATAGAAAGATTTTACAGGCACTGTCTGGCATGTTTGTCTCAGACAGTGCCTTTTCAATGTCAAAATATTGTTATTTTCTGTCAAAATAGAGATAGCTTTTGGGACAGAAAAACAGTATAATACCAAATAGTTTATTTAAATATAGGTATTCACTAAGGAGGAAAAATGAAAAGAATACTTTCAATTGGAAAAGATGATTTTTATCCGCAGATTTTCCGGCTGGCGGTTCCAATTATTATTCAGAATCTGCTCAGTGCGGCTGTGAATTCAGCGGATGTGATCATGTTGAATTACGTGGGGCAGTCCGCTATTTCGGCGGTATCCCTGGCCGCCAATTATTCCAATATTTTATTTATGGTGTATTATGGCATCGGTACCGGAGCCTCTCTTTTGTGCTCCCAATATGCCGGTAAAAAGGATTTTCAGGCGATTCATGTAGTGGAGGGAATCGCACTTCGTTTCTCTGTGTTGATTTCCCTGTTGGTTGCCCTGGTTGCTTTTACTGCGCCTCAGATGATGCTGAGGCTATTTACCAATGATCCTGAGCTGATCACCATTGGTTCCTCCTATATCCGCATTATGGGCGTTACCTATATCTGCTGGGGAATCTCGGAGATCTATCTGGCGGTTCTTCGAAGTATCGGAAGAGTAACTATCAGTATGGCGCTGAATATGCTGGCATTTGTTCTGAATATATTCCTAAATGCAGTTTTTATCTTCGGTCTGTTCGGTGCTCCGAAGCTTGGTGCAACCGGCGTTGCAATTGCCACCGCTGCATCAAGACTGATCCAGCTGATTGGCTGTGTAGTTGTATCTTCCTTTAGTAAAAATGTGAAGCTGAATCTGGCGTATATGTTCCTTCGCAGTAAAGTATTGTTTCAGGACTTTATCCGTTTGTCACTTCCGGCACTTGGAAATGACCTGTCCTGGAGCGTTGCTTTTTCCATGTATTCTGTAATCCTGGGACACCTTGGCACTGACGCAGTGGCCGCTAATTCCCTGGTTACTGTGGTGCGGAACATTGGCTCTGTATTCTGTTTTGCCATTGCAAGTGCGGGAACCATTCTTCTTGGACAGATCATGGGAAAAGGAGATCTGGAAAAATCCAGGCGATACGCTTCCAGAATGCTGAAGCTGACTGTGATCACCGGTGCACTTGGAGGGCTGATCGTCCTTGCCATCACTCCTTTTGTGATAAAATTTGCTTCCCTGAATGATACCGCTATGCATTATCTGAAATACATGCTTCTCATCAACACCTACTATATTATGGGATCCGCAGTAAATACCGCACTGATTGCAGGTGTCTTTCGGGCAGGGGGCGATACGAAATTTGGCTTAATCTGTGACACAGTAGATATGTGGGTATATGCGGTGCCGCTAGGTTTCTTCGCTGCCTTTGTACTGAAGCTTCCGGTGTTGTGGGTTTACTTTCTGCTCTGTACAGACGAATTCGTGAAATGGCCCTGGGTTTTCCATCATTACCGAAAGGGAGAGTGGGCGAAAAATATTACCCGGGAAGATATTTTTGAACAATAGGATCTGATGAAAAGTGGACACCGACTGCAATGCCATTACTAAACGTCCAGTAATGGCATTGTGATCTGTGTCCGCTTTGCTTTATACGATAGGTGAGCCAAAGCTCGTGCCTGCACGAAGCCTTGGCACTTGCCGCGGTAACGGGTAGAATTTGCAGAACAGGTCTTATCTCATTTACGCACTTTGGGTTATTTAGATTTCTACCAAAATTCCCTTTTCCTTATCATACTTACAATATTTCCCCTTTCCGGAAATAAATGGCTGATAGGTATTGGTACGAGTATCTTTCACATATACAATTCCGGTAGCGATCATTTCTACCAGTGAGAATCGTTTGCTCAGGCTGGAAATCCAGGCATATGTCTTATTGCTGTCTGAGTCAGCTGCCACCAGAGAGTAGCCTTCTTCACATGGTTTCAGTGAGAAGTAAATTTTCTCAGGCTTAGAAGTCTCTTTAAACACCTGGCTTGCTATGTAAGAAGAGAAATTCTTCTCCACAAACTGCTGGAAAGAATACAAGGTGTAAACTTCTCCGCTGACTTCGTCTGTAATCCGATCCCCGCGCTGCAGACGGGCCTTAATCAGTGACAAGGTCTCAATGGTCCAGTTGATAAAAGAGATGCTGCTGTAGGTCATGCTCTCCAGAAGCTGGTCGATCAGTTTCTTCGTGAGAACATTTGATTTCGTTGCTTCGTTAAATAATTCTTCGTTCATAATCCGCACCCTCCATAACATATATATGGTAATTGATAATTTTCATTATAGAATGATATTTGGTTAAAAGCAATAATTTCTGTTCTTTTTTCGCTCTTTTTTTATATAATATTTGCCTTTGTAAGAAAACCGTGTTATCATCATAAGAGTTGAACTTTACAAGAAGCAAAACAAATTTAAAGTATGTGGAAGGGATAACTTATGGAAAAACATCATCACGAGCGAAGTACATTTTCCGGGAAACTTGGATTTGTACTGTCCGCAGCCGGAGCTTCCGTAGGATTGGGAAATATATGGCGGTTTCCCTATCTGGCAGCAAAATACGGCGGCGGAATCTTTTTACTAATTTACATTATTCTGGCACTTACCTTCGGTTACTCTATGATTGTAGCAGAGACAGCTCTCGGCCGAATGACAAGAAAAAGTCCCTTTTGGCGCCTTTGGTAAATTTGGAAAGTCCAAGTGGCTGTCTTTTGGCGGCTGGATCAACGCCATTATTCCAGTGCTGATCGTGCCCTATTATTCTGTTATTGGCGGATGGGTGATCAAATACCTGATCGAATATGTGAAAGGTAACAGCCAGAAGCTGGCAGAGGATGGATATTTCTCTGAATTTATTTCAAACGGTACTTCTACAGAAGTCTGTTTCCTTGTTTTCGCACTTTTAACAATTGCAATTATTTATGTGGGCGTTCGAAATGGAGTAGAACGTGTTTCCAAATTTATGATGCCAATCCTGGTATTTTTGTCTGTGCTTATCACCGTTTATTCTGTAACAAGACCAGGTGCCCTTGCCGGTGTAAAGTATTTCCTGGTGCCGAATCCCCAGAATTTCTCCTGGATGACAGTTGTGGCAGCTATGGGACAGATGTTCTATTCCCTGTCTATTGCAATGGGTATTCTGGTGACCTTTGGTTCCTACATGAAAAAGGAGGTATCTATCGAAGGCTCTACCAAGAATGTAGAAGTTTTTGATACCTCCATTGCGATCATGGCAGGTCTGATGATCATTCCGGCTGTGTTTGCATTCTCAGGCGGAGATCCGGATACCTTACAGGCTGGTCCGGCGCTTATGTTTATTACGATCCCGAAAGTTTTTGCAAGCATGGGACTGGGAACTCCAATCGGAATCCTGTTCTTCGTACTGGTACTTTGTGCAGCACTTACCAGCTCCATTGCTTTGACGGAGAGCGCTGTATCTACTTTCCAGGATGAGCTGAGATGGCATAGAAAGAAAGCAACGGTTATTGTAGGAGTGATCATGATCCTCCTTGGGACTCTTTCTTCTCTTGGTTATGGACCGCTGGGCTTTGTAAAAATTATTGGAATGCAGTTCCTGGATTTCTTTGATTTCCTTACGAACTCGGTGATGATGCCGATTGCAGCCTTTGCAACTTGTATCCTGATTTCCAGAAAAGTGGGAGTGGAGAAGATCGAAGAGGAAGTGGTTGCAGAAGGCGGCACTTTCCGCAGAAAAAAAGTGTTCAACTTTATGATCAAGTATCTTTGCCCGATTTTTGCAGTCATCATCCTGCTTAGTTCTGTGGCAAATGCATTTGGACTCATTTCCATGTAAATATTTTCATATCAGAATCCTGCGGTTTATTTGTTTAGAAAAACAAAAGTGTTGGGAAAGAAAATGATCCACGAGCAATTAGATGACATTCCCAATGAAAAAGTAAGGGCATTGTGATAGAAAGATTGGAGAAGATCGTGCAGGAAGAGAGGGATTTTAGATTCTAATTTGTTTCCCGTACACGCTTTCACAATGTATATTCACCGCCGTGCGTCCAGGCATTCCACTGGGCTAGCTGGTAACTACGACTAAGCCACTCGGGAAAGCCCTCTCGGCTAAATCTCCGTAACCATCGGATCTCAGCTCCACTGAAACCGCTCCTGAAATGCACGGCTACATGAATATACATTGCAAAATCGCTGGTTGTTGAAAAGTTGTAGTAAAACAGCAGGAAGGATTATTTTATGAGTAGTTTAAATCAAACACCTTCTGCAAATCGGCTCCATATCAGTTTCTTCGGGTGCCGGAATGCAGGGAAATCCAGTGTGGTGAATGCAGTTACCGGGCAGGAGCTTTCCATTGTGTCGGACATAAAAGGAACTACCACGGATCCGGTGACAAAGGCGATGGAGCTTCTGCCACTGGGACCGGTGGTTATTATTGATACCCCAGGTATTGATGATGTGGGACAGCTTGGGGAGCTGCGGGTGCTGCGGACGAAGAAAATTCTAAATAAGACGGATCTGGCAGTTCTGGTAGTAGATGGTATTGTGGGAATGCAGACGGCAGACCAGGAATTGGTGGAATTATTCCAGAAGAAAGAAATTCCTTATCTGGTTGTGTATAATAAAGCGGATCTTATACAGAATGTGCCAACAGCTGGAGAAAATGAAATCTGGGTTAGTGCCACAGAAGGAACCAATATTTACGAATTAAAGGAGCGTCTTGGGGCCCTGGTAAAAACAGATACTATGACACGTAAACTTGTGGGACAGCTGCTAAAGCCTTTGGACATGGTGATCCTGGTCTGTCCCATTGATGAGTCGGCACCTAAGGGACGCTTGATCCTGCCCCAGCAGCAGGCAATCCGTGATGTGCTGGAAGCTGGAGCCATTGCTGTAGTGATCCGAGAGCATGAACTTGCTGCCACTTTAGAACAGCTGGGAGGCAAAGCCGCCATGGTGATTACCGACAGCCAGGCTTTTGCGCTGGTAGGAAAGGTGACACCAGATTCTATCCCACTGACTTCTTTTTCCATACTTATGGCGAATTACAAGGGATTTCTGAAAACTGCGGTAAATGGGATTTCTGCATTGGAAAATCTGAAGGATGGTGATAAGGTTCTCATTGCAGAGGGCTGTACCCATCATCGCCAGTGCAACGATATCGGAACGGTGAAGCTTCCCAACTGGCTGAGAGCGTACAGTGGGAAAAAGCTGGAATTTGAATTCTGTTCCGGACGGGATTTTCCGGAGGATGTAAGTCCGTATGCGCTGGTTGTGCACTGTGGAGGATGTATGCTTACAGAGAGAGAAGTTCAGTATCGCATGCGCTGTACGGTAGATCAGGGAATACCATTTACCAATTATGGGACTGTGATCGCTATGGTGACTGGAACCCTGGAACGAAGCCTGCGGATTTTCCCGGAAATACATGATACGCTATGATAAAACAGATACAAATGCAGTTTTTTTTAACTACAGAAGGGGCTTTCTGCAAAATTGTAGAAAGCCTTTTTCATCCACATTTCCCATAAATGCAATATAAAAACTTTTAGGAGAGAACGGTTCTATGGATTTAAGAGTCTTACGCTATTTTCTGACAGTGGCCAAGGAACAGAGCTTCACCAAAGCCGCCGAACAGCTGAATATCACCCAGCCTACCCTTTCCAGGCAGCTTGCGGCTCTGGAAGAGGATCTTGGGACAAAATTGTTCAACAGAGGAGGACATTGCATTACCCTTACCAATGAAGGTCTTCTGCTAAAAAGACGTGCTCTTGAGATCGTGGATATGGAAGACAAGATCATAAACGAATTCAAGGGCAGCAACGAGGCTATGGAGGGAAAGATCACTATAGGCTGCGGGGAATTTATGGCTGTGGAAATACTGGCGGAGATCTGTAAAAGCTATAGGGAAAAGTATCCTCTTGTCCAGTTCGCTATTCACACCGGAACCGCAGATACCATTTCCGATATGATGGGAAAAGGGCTGGTAGACATTGGGCTTTTCTTAGAGCCAATGAGCACAGAAGGACTGGATTATATCCGCATCCCTGGATGTGACCACTGGGTGGTGACTCTGAAAGCGGACGATCCTCTGGCAGAAAAAGAAGTGATCACGAAAGAAGATTTAATAAATCTTCCCCTGATCCTGCCAGAGCGGGTGACCGTCCAAAGCGAAATTGCCAACTGGTTTGGAAAAGATTTTGGAAAGCTGAACATTGCGTTTACCAGTAATCTTGGAACCAATGCGGCGGTTATGGCGCTGCATGGACTTGGCTATCCCATTTCCATAGAAGGCGCTGCCAGATATTGGAAGAATGACATTTTGATCCAGCGGAGGCTTTTCCCAAAAATCGACACCAGTACCGTAATCGCATGGCGAAGAAACATTCCCTATTCTCCTGTGATCAGTAAGTTTATCGAGGAGATAAATGCCTATAAAGCATAGTAATGCATGTAATATAAGTATTAGACATAATGAATGTCGAAATATATAATAATATGCAGGACGTATTTGATTTCAATGACATAACAGGAGCTTCCTGTATAATAAAAAGCGTAGACGTTGAAATTTGAAAATACCTCAGAGTACAATAAGACTACTG
>NZ_JAJBMO010000031.1 GCF_020537505.1 Blautia glucerasea
AGCATCTGCCTTACAAGCAGAGGGTCATAGGTTCGAGCCCTATAGGTCCCATATGGATGGATTCCCGAGTGGCCAAAGGGGACAGACTGTAAATCTGCTGGCGATGCCTTCGAAGGTTCGAATCCTTCTCCATCCATTTGATGAATATAATTCATCTGTTGTAGCCAGTGGTTACGTGCCGATGTGGCTCAATTGGCAGAGCAGCTGATTTGTAATCAGCAGGTTATCGGTTCGAGTCCGATCATCGGCTTTGGTTTCAAAAGAATATATCGCGGGATGGAGCAGTCTGGAAGCTCGTCGGGCTCATAACCCGAAGGTCATAGGTTCAAATCCTATTCCCGCTACTTATGCCCAGATAGCTCAGTTGGTAGAGCAGAGGACTGAAAATCCTCGTGTCGCTGGTTCGATTCCGGCTCTGGGCATTTAAAATGTCAACTGGCTGTTTAGAAAAAGCCTGGGCATTTAAAATGTCAATTGGCTGTTAAAAAAAAGCCTGGGCATTTATAATAATTTAATATGGAGCATTAGCTCAGTTGGTAGAGCACTTGACTTTTAATCAAGTTGTCCGGGGTTCGAATCCCCGATGCTTCACTTCAAGAAATGCCGAAAGTCCTTGAAAAAGGGTTTTCGGTTTTTTTTTTCGATTGGAAAGCAGATTATATTCCAAGTTTTTAAGTAGGAAAATAAGTACTTAAAAACTTGGATTTTTATTTACGTGGGTGATGAGCCAAAACTCGTGCATGTACAAAACTTTGGCGACTGCCGCGATAATGAGAAAAACTCGCAGAGAGTGTTTGGTCTCGTTAGAATATTGTAGGAGAATTACGGACGAACGATAGTTTCAGCGTTCTCCATAATTTCTACGATCTCGTACATATTGGTAACTCCGCCGACTGCAAGTTTTTCCTTCAGGCCATAGAAATCAAGGCAGGTACCGCAGGTGAGGATTTTTACGCCTTCGGCTTCCAGGGATTTCAGGTCTTCCAGGGAGTCGGAGCCTTCGCAGGTAAGGTAAGCACCAGAGTTATAGCAGAGAATGGTTTCTGGAAGCTGATCCTGCTTGGTAAGGGCAAAGATGAAGGATTTCATAAGGATTTTTCCAAGCTGTTCTTCCCCATTTCCCATTGTGTTGGCAGAGAGGACTGCGACAAGACCGTGTCTCTTGGAATCCGGAGCGCAGGCTGGGGTATTGGATGATGCTGCCTGTGAAGGCTGTGTACCATTGGCTGGAATCTGGAAGGTTACGGCGAAGTCTTTCTCGGCTTTTTTCTCAGAGGAGACTGTGAAACTTTTGCTGTTGCCAAACTTGGTCAGGTTCTGAACTGCAATTTCGTTGTCAACCAGGACGGTAAGAGTGCCGCCTTGTGTCATTTCTTCAGATGCTTTCTTGGCATTTACGACTGGGAGTGGGCAAGCCATTCCTCTTGCGTCTACTGTTTTTGTTTCCATTAAAAATTCCTCCTATTACTTAGAGCCTGTTTGAAAAATCATTCCTGCAATCTGCACGCCTTATTTTGCAGAAAGCCTTTTTCAAACATGCTCTAGTTTAAATTATACATTCATAAATTCCTTCAGGCTCCAGGTCTTGTTCGTGGAGCAGTTCCTCGAGAACTGGGCGGTTGTCAGGATCTGAGCACCAGGAAAGCCCGCAGCTGGCAGAGATGCTTCTTGGAACTGGAATCAGTCTGCCGGGAGCACCGACCGCCTTACAGGACTTTTCCATGGCAATGGCATCAGTGGTGCAGTGAAATGTGATGATCAGGCGTTTTTCCTGGGAAATCATAAGGTACCTCCTGAAGGCGCAGCTGTGTTTATCAGTATTAGTACATCATAAACTAAGTAACTGCCACATCCTGTGTCAATGTAGAAGAAACTTAATTTATGATGTACTAGAGCGTGTTTGAAAAAAGCTTTCTGCAAATTGTGTCGTGCAGATTGCAGGAATAATTTTTCAAACAGGCTCTAGGAGTATGGGCTGCACATATTTATGAATAGCAGTTTGTTGGTTTTAGTATAGCTTTATATGGGAGAATTTGCAAGTGTTGACAAAATATTACTACAAGTGTAGAATAAAATCAGTTACTGTTCACAGGTAATATTTCGCGAATTGTGTTACTGTGAATGGAGTGAACAGAAACAGGAAATTAGATATTGTACATTGGTAATATGTGTAAAAGTGATAAATAAAGATATGGGGGAATTAGAATATGAAAAAAACGATTAACCGGCTTCCAGATTCGGAACTGGATATTATGCTGGTTTTGTGGAAGTATGAGCCGCCTATGACCAGAATTGAGATTGAGCGTGTAGTAAATGAGAAGAAAGCTTTGGCACCCACTACCATTCTTTCTCTTCTTACCAGATTGGAGAAAAAGAATTTCGTTAAGGTGACCAAGCAGGGGAAGATGAACCTTTATACGCCGCTGATTTCTCAGGAGGAATATCAGCAAAGTGAGAGCAAGAGTGTGTTGGAGAAGCTGTATGGCAATTCCTTGAAGAAATTTGTGGCTTCTTTGTATCAGGGAAAGAAAATGAATCAGGATGACATTAAGGAACTTCATGACTTTTTACAGGAGTTGGAGGATAAAGACGAGAAATTATGACAGCATTAATGTTTCAGATTCTGAAGATGAATGTTGCGGCAGCTGTGATGATCAGTGTGGCCATTGGGATAGGACATTTTACGAAAGATAGATATTCATCTAAATGGAAATATTGTATGTGGCTCATTATTATGCTTTTTCTGCTGATTCCAATTGACTTTTCAGGAAAAAGCCTGGTGAAAATACAGGTTGGAAAGACGGCAGAAGAAAGCAGTTTGACAGGTAATACGAAAGAGCTTGGAGTTGAGAAAGCTGTAGACCCAGCTGAGAAAATAAACGAAGCTGCAGCTAATAATAGTACTAGCGCCGGTCTGCAAAATAAGGCGAGTCAAAATGACAGCTTACAATATGAAAGCAATCCGGGACATAGTCAGGTGCAGACTGAAAGTAAATTCTCTGATTCCAATATAGTAAGTTCGTCTGTGATCCAGCTTGACTACGGTGCATTACCGTTGAATCATATTCTGAACGTAATGGGAATTATCTGGCTGTGTGGAATTGGATTTTTCGGACTTATGCGGGGAATGCGGTATTATTTTTCCCTGCACAAAATGGAGCGGTGGAGTTACCCTGCGGATAATGAGGAGATGCAGGAACTATATTTCAGAATCTGCCGGAAAAAGCACATTAAGAATCCACCCAGGCTGCTGGTGTGGGAAGGGCTGACTTCTCCTATGCTGGCAGGTCTTTGGAATCCTGGACTTTATGTGCCTGAGAAAGCATTTTCACTGGAAGACCTGGAATTTATTTTTTCCCATGAGCTGTCACATTATATGAGACATGATCTGTGGTACAAAATGTTGATGCTTGTGGTTACTACGATCCACTGGTTTAATCCAGCGCTTTACTGGATGGAGCGGGAGGCTGAGAAGGATATTGAGAATCTCTGTGATGGAAAAATGGCGGCACATTATACCATGAAGGACAGGATGAAGTATGGTGAACTGCTGTTAAAGATTGCGGCAAGCCAGAACCATATTCCGTATATGTCCGTCGGTTTCAGTGATGGAAAAAGAGTGTTTAAGGATCGGATCTTATATATGAAGAACCTTCGGAAGCTGAAGGAAAAGGTTTTTCCAGCGGTAATGCTGGGAGTGATCCTGGTAGGAACGCAGGCTGTTGTGGGAGTCTCTTTTGAGGCGGTACAGGCTGGGGGATTGGTAGAGTTTCAGCCGGATCGGAATGGAGAAAATTCTGTAGATATGATCGCAGGAAGTGATTTCGATGAAAATGAGCTGGCCAGATTAGAGAATGCCAGTGAAGCTGCCGGTCATGGACAGAATAATGAAAATGAAGCTACAGAATTAAGTATTGAGCTGGAAGAAAACCAGAATGGAAGTACCGAAACTAACGAAAACAGTTCGTCTTTAGACACAGCAGGAAGTGGAAATTCTGATTTAAATGGAGAAAACGAAAATACGGATGCAGCAGATGGAAACACGGACAGCAATGGCGGTGGTTCCTCGGATACAGAATCAGCCCAGACCAGAGGAATTACTTTGACAGATGATCAGAAGACAGTATGGGCAACAGATGGCTCCTGGGCGAATTACATATATCGTGCCACAGATGGAAACTGGTATGATGGAAGCGGCCGTCTTTATTATGAAAATGGCGGCGGCAGCTGGACATTGGCGTCAAGTGGAGAATCAGCGACAGAAGATGCCCCTGCGACACCTTCTGAAGAGGCAATTTCTTCTGTGAATGTAACAGATGATTTCGGGTATAATTCCCAGACATTGTATGAAACCGGAAGCGGGGAATGGATGAACAATGCTTCTGGAATTTATACAGATAATGGGGATGGAACATTCACAGGGCCAGACGGGACTTTGTGGCATGAAAATTGAGAATAAGTCTGGCGCTAAGTGTGGACTGGTGGGTTGCTTGTGCAAATGAGATAAGTCATGCTGTGCGAGTTCTGCTCAATATTGAAACAATTGTTAAAATATGTGCTTGCGGGAAAACTTGACTTGCTATATGTATAAATAGGAAAGTCTCACTTGAATAATTGGGATCGTATCTTAGTTATTCAGGTGAGACTTTTTTGCGTTTTTTGTAAAATTTAAAATTCTATCAGGCGTACCATACACAAACAGTGGAATGTGTATATGCTGCTTGAAACTGAAATAAAACTTACTTTGTTGCCTTCCGCGTATCCTCAGTGATTTGCTCGGGGACAGGGGTGGCTGCTGTATCCACAGTTATTTGTCCGGTTTCTTCTGTAACTTCTTCAGCTGGCATTACCAGATAGCCATGGGAAACAGGTTCAATGGTCTGCTCCATTACTTTATGAAGCAGATCCAGGCCGCCAGCGCCTTTGAAGGCACCGTAGAGGAAGTTATTGGAGATTTCTTCTGTGATGGATTCCAGTCCTTCCATGATCATGCCCTTTCCCGGTGTTTCGTACCAGCGGATGAGGATTTCATCTTCGGGAAGAAAGAAGATGTTGATTTTTCTTCGCACGCATTCTTCAAGGAAAGTAAAGTCAAGCTTCAGGACAGCGGTGCCGTTTTCATCTGTAGTAAATTCTCCAGAGGCTGCGATCAGGTAGCTTTCTTCGTGGAGGGTAAGCCAGGATTCTTTAAATTTGCCAAGACCTACTGGAATATTGTGCCATTCTCCGGCCTCCAGGAAATTTACAAAGAAATCCCCCTTTTCATAGGTGAAGGAAAGTTTTTGCATACCTTCCGTCATATTATTGTGGAAAACCTGGATAAACAATGGAAAAAGACCAATGCTCTGTGGAGAAAGTTCGAAAACTTTGCCATTAAGCTGTCTGGTGAACTGGTTGGGATCTGGTGCAGGAAGTCCTTTCACATAATTCCAGGTGTTGGGGCGGGCGTTGGAGCTGCGGCGAAGTCCGGACGGAGTCTTTTTCCAGCCACCTTTTCTAAGAGTAGGGAGAGTCTGGGGTGCGCGGGTGCCTTTTTCCAGTTGGGCAGTGAAGCGGTTCAGGAGTGCCTGTGCGCATGGATTTTCAGGCAGAATATCTGCAGGATGGAAATCTAGTGGAAAATGCTTGCGGATTATATTCAGCATGACGCAGTCCTGGAAAAGCTCGTTATTGCCGGCGTTGGTAACTACGACCATATTCATATCCGGGTAAACGATCACGTTCTGGCCGAGCATTCCGTTAAATTCAAAGCTGCCCGGGCGCGCTTCCATCCACAGCTGGTAGCCATAGCCGAAAGTTCCTTCAATGCTTTCCTTGTGCCTGGCAGTGGAAACTTCCACCCAGAATTCAGGGATGATCTGTTCGCCGTTCCATTTGCCCTTCTGAAGATAAAGCTGGCCAAGTTTTGCCATGTCCTCGGTGCAGAGGAAAAGTCCCCAGCCGCCTTTGGTAATGCCTTTGGGACATGTTTCCCAGAAATAGCGGGTGATTCCAAGGGGCTCGAAAAGTCTTGGTTCCAGGTATTCGGTGAGAGTCTGGCCAGTGCGTTCTGTCACGATAGCGGACAAAACGTAGGTATTCAGGCTGTTGTACAGGAAATTTTCCCCGGGATTGCCGGTGATGGAAGAATTCATGTAGCTGGTAAGCCAGTCGTTGCCGGAGACGATTCCGGACTCGTTGAAGGTGACGCCGCTGGTCATTGTGAGAAGGTTTTCTACAGTGACTTTGGGGCGGAAAATTTTATTGAAGGTATTTAGATTCTTCTGGAAAATATCGTAAATATTTTCGTCCAGGGAGAGCTTGCCTTCTTCTACAAGAAGACCGATAGCCATACCGGTAATGCTTTTGCACATGGAATGGGTTACGTGCCAGATGCGGCTGCGGTATGGGGCAAAATTGGCTTCGCAGATGACTTTGCCGTTTCTAAGGACCATGAAATGATGCATGTCTGTATAGTTGGAGGTATCCAGATCCCGGAGCAGGTCTGCCAGCATGTCAGAGGAGATACCCTGGCTTTCTGGCGTGACGCGGGGAAATGGCTGCTCGTAAGGCTTGTCAAAGGGGAATTTAGGTTTCTGTGGGAAAAAATCCACGCGGCTGGCGCCGTCGGTTTTTCCAAGAATAATGCTTGTGATCAGTTCTGCAACTGCAATCTGTTCTTTTGCCATAGGGGTGCTCCTTTCTTTGTGGAAGCGGTAAAAGTTGATGTTAGGGTTATTGTAGCAGTGGGAAAAGAGTGTGTCAATAAGGGAGAAATATGGAAAAAAACACAATTTTCTGGCTTTTCAGGAGCCTTAAACGAAAAAACGCAAAGCATTATTTGTGAATAGTAACGTTGCTGGTCATGAAATGAGTAATAATGTTGCTGTGAAAAAGTTAAAAAAATAGTTCTACCAGAGAGATTGACAGGCATAAATATAACTAGGCCTGCACAAGCATGGAAAGTGCGCAGTCTGATGACTGCTGTTTGCTGTGGCTTGTCCGTGTAAGCTGCAAGAGGCAGAAAAAGGTTCCAAAAGGTTACTTACGAACAGTGACACCAAAACGGGACCGATAGAAATACATGATGAGACAGCGGCAGTAACAGGCATTTTTGAGTATGGACAGGCATGCCAAAAAGGAGGACCTTTATGAAAGAATTGAAAAAATATTTCAGCAGAAAAAGTAACTTCAGTTTGAAAGAACGTTTCAATATGATGGTGACTTTGCTGACCTGTTTTTTCACAGGAGTGCTGGGAGAAAATGGGAAGGCTTTGCAGAGAGTAAAGGGACTGGAATGTGGACAGGCTGGGACTATAAGAGGGTGGCTGGCGGCCCTGACCGGCTGGATAGTAAGCGGATATAGAATTGGCGAAGTGGCTGGAAAAATTATGCCAGGAAGATTTTTACAGAGAAATGTGATGAAAAAAATGCATGTGCAGGGTGATGGACAGGCTCTTGTGGATGGAGCGGGGATGCGCGGAAAAAGAGGAAACCGGATACGGGATGTTTCACATGAGAAAGGACTGCCTTGCATTGGGCGAAGCATGTGCAGAGGCAGTCCGGGGTGGGAAGCTGTGAAATGTAGCTTTTGTTGTGCGTTGAAAATTATTTTCCAAAGTTAATCGTAATCGGACAGATTTCGCTGTCGGTGCCTACTCTCATGCTTGGGCCCCAGATTCCGGCTCCGGATGTGACGATATTGTGCAGATTACCTTTTTGAAGGTAGCCACAGGAATTTTCCCAGAATAAATGGATGATGAGATTTCCGGGGAAAATCTGGCCGTCATGGGTGTGACCGCAAAGATCAAGATCAACGCCGGCAGCAGCGGTTTCTTCCAGCTCTTTTGGCTGGTGATCAATAAAAATAATTGGCTTGCTCTGGTCCAGAGAATTTGTGAGCTGGGCTGGAGTTTGTCGGGAGCCTTCTACCTTTTCACAGCGGGAGGCGTCCCGGCGGCCGACAATATAAAATTTGTTATCGATCAGAACGGATTCATCGTCTAGCAGGTGGATGCCTGCGTCTGTAAGAAATTCTTCCATTCTGGGATCGTTGCAATCCTCTTCTTTTCCATTAAAGGTAAAGCCTGCAAGAATCGGCTCGTTGAGGTCATGGTTGCCCCAGCAGGCGTAAACACCGTATTTGGATTTTATACCCTTCAGGATTTTCTTTAACTCATCTGGTCTGGAAATGGCGTCGTATTCGTTATCGAAAATATCTCCGGCGATACAGACTACATCTGCATTTTCGGCGTTGATCTTTTTCACAATCCGTCTGGCCTGGGCGGTTCCCATGCTGTAGCCAAAATGGGTGTCAGCCAGGAGAACAACCTTTAGGGAATCCATGCTGTCCACTGCTTTTGCAACAGTTACCTCATAGGGTGTGGCCTTCACATGAGAGACGTGAAGGATTCCGTAGACACTGAGGCTGATGATCAGTATGGTACAGATCAGGCCGGTGATCACGAAGGTGCTGCGCTGTCCGATAAATGGGGCGTGGAATATGTATTTCAAAATCAGTCGGCCAAGGTCAACAACGGCAATTACCATAAGAATATAAAGAAAGGTGCCGAGAAAATAGTTGCCGATATGCTTCAAAACGCGGTGTAGTGCGGCGGGCTTTTTGATCAGAAAGCCAGTGAGCAGGGCAGTTGATAATATTATGTAAACTCCTACAAAGGTGATGCGGAATGCCATTGTCTGAAAAAGTCTGTGGCAGGTGCCCATCCAATGAATCATCCATTGGACTACGTAAAAGTTGATCAGGATGTACAGGGGCGCGAGGAATAATGCAGCCATAGGAAACCTCCTTTTAGATGATAAAGGCTTGCGAAATAATGGCTACAGTATACTACGGTTAATAAGTTTTTGCAATTGGACATATAATAGGGAGAAAAGGTTGCTGGGACGTGTCGTTTATTAGAATGGATGTGGGAGATAAGCGGCAATGGCGGGAGTGCTGTATGAGAAAATGGTTTCGGAGATTTGGGACTTCGGGCTTTTTTATTCCGTTTATTTTATTATTGCCTTATGTGTGTACAATTGTTCTGAATGGTGCGGATAAAGCACTTTTGCTGCATTCGCCTGAGGTGGAGGAACTGGTTCCGCTGGTGCTTGTGGCACAGCTGAAAGGGGATTATGAGGACGAGGCGGTAAAGGCGCAGGCGGTGATTGCCAGGTCGGAGGTGTACAGGAGGCTGGAGGCTGGAGAAAATGAAGGGGAGATTTGTGGGAAAATCGGTTTTGGGAAGCTGCTTGGTATGGCGGATAAATTACAGCAATATAGTGTCGCAGCAGAGGCAACGGCGGGGCAGGTGCTTACTTATAATGGAGAGCTGAAGCTGGTTCCGTATCACGAGGTTAGCAACGGCAAAACCAGGGACGGGGAAGAGGTTTTTCACAGTGGGGAATACGCTTATCTGAAATCTGTGGACAGCAGTCAGGACAAGGAGTCACCTGATTATGTAAACAGTACATATGTGGCTGCCAGCCAGTTCCCGGCGAAGCTGGTGATCAAAAAAAGGGACAGTGCAGGTTATATCACAGCGCTGACAGCAGATGAAAGCTGGATTGAGGGGGAAACCTTCCGCCAGGGGATGCATCTGGCTTCGGCGGATTTTTCCGTACAGAAAATGGGAAAAATGGTGCGGTTTTTGTGCAAAGGGAAAGGGCATGGGCTGGGCTTTTCCCAGTATGGGGGAAATGAGATGGCGAAGGAAGGGTGCAGATGGGAAGAAATTCTGGAGGCTTATTTTCCAGAGATGGAGGTCACGGAGGTGGAGAGTCTGAAATGAGGAAAAATGCCTTGATGTATCATTGAGATCGGAAAAAATAGAAAAGTTGCTGTTTATTATGTTTATAGTAATGCAGTTTGTGTTTGGGTGCTAATGGAATTCTAGGTTTTGTGAATGACAGTAAATATAAATTACTTTTATTATAAAACTTTTATAAAACCCCTTGCAAATTTTGAAAAAAGTGTTATAGTTATCACATACTTGATTACATAGTAATAAAAACTATATAATCAAGTATATAAAACGAAATAAATGCGAAGAAGTATTTGGAGAAAGCAGAGAAATCATAAATGCTTTCGGCAGGAAAATGGCGTTTAGGAAATGTTTTCGAAGATTTTGCAGGAGGTGCGATCATGAAGTTTAAATTAAAAGATCCGGGAAGTGCGATTACACATGGGATTGCGTTTCTTTTGGCAGCAGTTGGCGCGGCGCCTTTGTTGATCCGGTCATCGGTGTGGAACGATCATATTCATATTTTGGCGCTGAGCGTTTTTATTCTTACCATGATGCTGCTTTATGCGGCAAGTACCCTTTATCATTCGGTTGATTCTACGGCGAAGGTGAACCGCAGGCTGAAGAAGCTGGATCATATGATGATCTTTGTTATGATCGCTGGAAGCTATACACCAGTGTGCCTGATCGTGCTTCACAATAAGATCGGCTATGTTCTTTGTGCACTTGTGTGGGCGACGGCCATTTTGGGAATCGTGTTTAAGGCATTCTGGGTGACCTGCCCGAAATGGATTTCGTCGGTGTTGTATATTGGAATGGGCTGGCTGTGTGTGCTGGCATTTGTTCCTATTATCCATGCGCTGCCGAAGGCTGGATTTGGATGGCTGCTGGCAGGGGGGATTATTTATACCATTGGGGGCGTGATTTATGCGCTGAAGCTTCCAATTTTCAATGCAAAGCATAAGAACTTTGGGTCACATGAGATTTTCCATGTATTTATTATGTTGGGAAGCTTGTGCCACTTTATTGTGATGTATTGCTTTGTGGCGAGGATGCCGTAGCGCGAAGCTATGGCTTCTTTTCAAAAGTCCATCAAAGCCAGTTTTTTAGCTCTGGTTAGCTGTTTGATGGCGTATTCCCGGCTCATGGCTTCTTCTTTGGTGGCGTAGCCTTCGTAGTAGACCAGGGTGACTGGGCGTTTGGTTTTGGTGTATTTGGCACCGGTTTTGCCACTGTTGTGGGCTTTCAGGCGCTTTTCCAGACAGTTTGTCCATCCGGTATAAAGGGTGCCGTCGGCGCACTGGACGATGTAGGTGTAGTTCATGGGACTCCTTTTTTCTGAAAGTGAAATAAATTTTAAATGGAAAAACATTAAATGCTAAAACAATTACATGATCTCAAGGTAAGCAGCATTCATTTGTTTTTATTGCTTTAGGAACCAAATAAAGGTCTATGTAAAGGAGTATCGTCATGCTGTTAACTGGCAGACAATGCTCCTTATTTTTATAAAAAGCAATCGGTAAGCTGGTATATTATTTGCAGTCCGAGGAAGGCTTATGTGTCAGGAGGATTATCATGACAGTTTCTGGTTCCTTAGAGCCTGTCGGACTGGAAAAAAGCAGGTAGGACATAGGCACCGACTGCGGATTTTCCCACCTGCTATATTATACGTTGTTTTTTTACTTTTGTGAATGCTAATATTGGGTGAAGAAAAAGCCTGCAATGCACAAAAAGCGTGAAGTTTTTTTACGGCAGATAGGTGATCGGATCGATCGGCTCGCCGTCTTTTTTCATGGCGAAATACAGGTTGCTGCCTTCTTCACTGTAGTATTTGGTTGGTGCGGCAACGTAGCCAATGATGGAGCCTTTGGTGATGGTGTCGCCTTTGGCAACGTCCAGATCAGTGAGCTGGCCGTAGATTGCCTGGTAGCCGTTTCCCAGCTCCATGGTGACAGTAGTGCCGGTTTCAGCGTCATTTTCGATAGAATATACGGTTCCGTTTACCGCGGAAACTACAGGGGCACCTTCCACGGCCTGTACAGAAATTGCCGGGCTCAGTTTATACTGGTCCAGGGTTGGAAAGTAAACGCTCTGGTCCATGCTGTAATCAATGAGAACATGTCCATTTACCGGCCACTCCATTAATGTATCCTCGGAAAAGTTGACTTCCGGTCCCTTGTGCAGGGAAACCTGGGCGTTTACGCTGGTGCTTTCTCCGATATCAGAGGAGTTTAAGGCTGCATCACTGATCAGGGATTCACTGTCCAGAAGTCCGGTATCGGAGGCTTCATTCATATCTGCTTCTACCAGATTGGTTCCAGTTTCTGTGAGTGTGTCAGTACCCTGGGAAAGAGAGTCGCCAGCATCTGCGATGTCATTTTCCTTGGTACTTTCCAATGGAAGCACCTCCTGAATATGTTCTGATTTGTTGGCAACCTGGTAGGCGGTGACTCCAAGAACTGCCATAACTGCAAGGAGCGCGCCGTTGAAAATAAATTTTACTGTTCTGTTTTTCCTCATATTCTTTTCACCTCTACATACATTCTGTTCACAGCTGTTGTATTGTCTGTATTTATAGGGTGTCCAGAATACGGGACATTATTCATTATTTGCTGAAATTGGATAAAAATTAAATTGGTGGCGCTTAGATACGCTACATGTTATAATAAACGAAAATGTGTGTGCGGCGATTGAGTTGCTTTCATTACACTTGAACGAAAATTAGTAAGTAGTATGAATGCGGAATTTGGTTCATTGTGAAGTGTGCTGTTGTAAAAATCGCGTACAATAAATGAGAATGTATTAAGAAATACTTTACAGGGGGTAGCTTGTGGTGAAGATTACAGAGGAGCTTTTGCAGAAAGCTGATCAGATTCTGAATTTTTCAGATGGAGTCATTATGCCGGATGGGGATTATATACTGATTGAGGAGAAAGGGCATCTTCAGACCATGATGGAGCTTTTGCCGTATCCGGAGAAAGAGATTTGGAAAATGATCCCGGAGAATGATTCGGCGCTGTTCTGGATGATCGAGAAGACGGGATGTGTGCTTACGGATTATAATTCTACGGTGGGCATGGCGATGACGCCAGAGCAGAAGGAGGTTTTTGATGCACTGGTGAAGCATGGTATTGTGTCGGCAGAGTATTTTGATATTACCAAGCAGAGGCAGAAGATGCGGGAGCAGGGGAAGTAGGGAAGATAGGCATCTGAAAAAAATAGAGCAGGATTGTTGCAGTGTATAAAGAATGAAATATGAAAACTGCTGTACCATTTATGGAATATTAAAGAGGATTCCCTAAATGATTACAGCAGTTTTTTATTTACATAAGCAACGAGCCAAAGTTCCCGCTTGCATAAGTGATTGGCAATTGTTCGAATAACAGGCAAAACAGGCAGAACGTGTTTTGGGGGATTTACTGCTCCATCTGCCTGCCAAGGAATCCGGCGGCAGTCTGGGCCAGAAGCTTTTCACTGGCGCCGAGAATGTCCCTGTCATTTTTTCCCATGAGGATGACGCTGCCAATGGCGTCACCTGCGGCGATAATAGGCTGGATGACCTGGGATGCGGCAGGGGCGGGCTGTTCGTCTACAACAGGGACTTTGCCCCGGTCTTTGGCACTAAGACATTTTGATTCCCGGTCATTGATGACGCCTTCCAGCTGGCTGCTGATCATTTTTCCAATGAATTCCCCGCTTCCTGGACCGGCAGCAGCTACGACCTGGTCATGGTCGGTGATACAGGAAAGCATGCCGGTGGACTGGGAGAGGGATTCGGCGTATTCTTTTGCAAAAAGGCTGAGCTCTCCGATTGGGGAGTATTTTTTCAGGATGATCTCGCCTTCACGGTCGGTGAAGATTTCAAGTGGGGTGCCTTCTTTGATTCGCAGGGTCCGGCGGATTTCCTTTGGAATGACCACCCGGCCCAGATCGTCTATTCTTCTTACGATTCCTGTCGCTTTCATTTATCTGTTCCTCCTGTACTTTTCGTTGGTTTCCATATTTTGTAGTGTATGGATAGTATGTGAAAATATGGGGGAATTATGCGCGAAAAGAGTGTAAGATTTAGCATTTAGTTGGCATACTTTTTCATATTTTCTCTTTTTCAGAATTGAATATGCATCCCGAATCTGAAGTAAAGGAGAAACTTCTCGTTCAAAGGTTTCTTGTCCGGAAATGTTATCACTTACTCAGTTCTATATGCATAAGATCCAGCCAGGCCGCTGTTCATAGAGTAATCATCAAAAAGCTGGTCTTTATCAGAAATTTCTTTATAGTATTCACAATACTCCCCAAAACTAAAAGGAAATACGTGGATTTCATCCACAAAAGGTAGTTTGTTTTTCCGGCTTGGTAATGTTCTTCTATATAGGTGTGCAATGCATGATATTCTTTGATTTTTTCATAGTCTAAGTCCATAAAGTCAATAAATATAATATTGAAAAAATTTATTTTTTGAAACTGTACATAGCAGATAAAGAGAAAACAGTGAAAAAAAGCGTTTATTTAATCCTACGCATGAGGATAAATAAACGCTTATAATAAGTGTCTTATTCAAGAGAAGCTTTTTATTCCTGTCCGCCCCAGAAATCCACGGGTTCGTAGTCCTGTAATTTCGCCAGTAAGCCTTTCTGGTGGAGTTCTTCCTGGATGGCGTCCAGGATTTCTTCACTTTCGGCGTCGATGGTGTGGTAGTGGTAGCCAGAGGTTACGTTCTTCAGCAGGCTGGATTTTCCGGTGCTGATCTCTTCCATGTAGGCGCGGATGTCCCTGCGGGATTTGATTCCCATGTCAGCTTTCAGGACACCGTAAACCTTGTGGTAGACGAATACGTCGCGGACCTGTCCGCCGGCATCTACGATGGTGCTCAGCTCTTCTTCTACCTGGTCATCTGTGTGGTAGACCTTGAAAACTCTGGAATATTTCTTGTCCTCCTGGAGCAGATAGCCTTTGTTGGTGGAAAAAATAGTGGCTCCGTTGGCACGCAGGAGAGAAATATCCTGGACAATAATCTGGCGGCTGACGTCTAATTCCCTAGATAAAGTACCGCCGGAAACGGGACTATTGCTGGAGGATAGGATATTCAAAAGCTGTTTTCTTCTTTCTTCACCTTTCATTCTTTCATCTCCTGTCTGCTGGTTTCTCGGTGGAAAGTCACTCCACCGGATGAAGATTCTTCATAGATAAATCCAAAATAGGAGCAGAATGGGTAAGTGCTCCGCTTGATACATAATTTACACCCAAACCGGTGAGTCTGGCAATGTTTTCTTTTGTCACATTTCCGGAAACCTCGATTTCGGCGCGGCCTGCGATGTAGTCGATGGACTCTTTCAGCTGTTCGGTGGTCATGTTATCCAGCATGATAATGTCTGCACCAGCTTCCACAGCCTCTTTTACCATGTCAAGATTCTCGACTTCCACTTCGATTTTACGGACAAAAGGAGCATAGGCTTTTGCCATGGAGATGGCCTGTTTTACGCCGCCTGCGGCACCGATATGGTTATCTTTCAGAAGAACACCGTCGGAAAGGTTGTAGCGGTGATTGTTGCCGCCGCCTATGCGAACGGAATATTTCTCGAAAATACGGTTATTCGGGGTGGTTTTTCTGGTGTCCAGAAGCTTGATCCCGGTGCCTTCAAGAAGGGCTGCAACCTGGCTGGTGTAGGTAGCAATACCGCTCATTCTCTGGAGGTAATTGAGGGCAGTTCTTTCCCCACAAAGGAGCACGCGGATGTCTCCGTAAATTTTTCCAACAAGCTGTTTATTTTCTACGTGGTCGCCGTCTTTTACATAGAATTCAGCTCTTGTGGATGAATCCAGAAGTGTGAAAACACGTTCAAAAACCTGGAGTCCGCAGATGATTCCATCCTGTTTGCAGATAAGATCTACAACACCTGGGGTGGGATTTGGCATTACACTGTTGGTGGACACGTCTTCGCTTGTAATATCTTCTTTTAATGCGCTTAAAATGAACGGATCAACATTTAATCCGAGAGTTACCTGATCATACATATAAAAATTCCTTTCTGCCTTCTGGATTCTGGCCAAGGGTGATGGCCTGTGTGGCAAGGTGGTGATAAGTTTCGTCCAGGGACTGGATGTTCTGGTATGGGGTGAAGTCTACGTGGGCGGCGAGGTAGTCTGCAACTTCGCTGGCATTCTGGGATGAAGCATTCGTATTTGCAGCATCGTCAACGAAATTGCAATTACCTGCAGATGTATTACAGTTATTTGCTGTATTTTCTGCAACATCCTTAAGATCATGCTCTGCCATATCCTGTGCAGCCCGTCTTGCGAAAACAAGGCTTTCCAGCAGGGAGTTGCTTGCCAGGCGGTTTTTGCCGTGGACACCGTTGCAGGCGGCTTCGCCTACTACATAGAGATTTTCCATGGAAGAACGGCTTTTATGGTCAACCTTTACGCCGCCCATGAAATAATGCTGTGCCGGAACCACCGGAATGCACTCTTTGAAAACATCATAGCCCATTTCCTTGCAGTGTGCAACAATGTTTGGAAAATGGTGGCGGAGAGTTTCTGCCGGGATGGTGCGCAGGTCTTCCCAGACAAAGTCTGTGCCGTCTTTTGCCATCTGTTCGTGGATCTTTTCGGAAAGAAGATCACGGGGCAGCAGCTCGTTTACGAAACGGTTCATGTTCTTATCATAGAGCCTGGCTCCCTCGCCACGGACAGATTCAGAAATCAGGAAGCTGCGGTCCTCTGGGTGTTTGGTGTAGAAGGTGGTAGGGTGGATCTGCACGTAGTCCGGGTTCTGCAGCTCGATATTATGCTTGCTGGCAATGGCAAGAGCGTCTCCAGTGAGGTGCCGGAAGTTGGTAGAATGTCTGTAAAGTCCGCCTACGCCGCCGCTTGCCAGAACGGTATAGGTGGCAGTAACGGTGTCAAGGGAACCGTCTGGACGACGGATCACAGCGCCATAGCAGTGGTTGTCTTTTTCCAGAATATCAACCATGGTGGTGTATTCCAGAAGTTCTACATTGGAAAGCTTCTGGACTTCGCGGAGCAGGGTGCTGGTGATCTCTTTTCCAGTTACGTCCTCGTGGAAAATAATGCGGTTTGTGGAATGGGCGCCTTCCTTGGTGTAGGCAAGGCTGCCGTCTTCGTTTCGCTCAAACTGGGCACCGTAAGAGACCAGATCCTTGACAACCTCTGGGGAGGTTTTGATCATGATCTCTACGGATTTTTTGTCATTTTCGTAGTGACCGGCCTTCATGGTGTCTTCGAAAAAGCTGTCATAGTCGGACTGCTCTTTCAGCATGCACATGCCGCCCTGGGCAAGGAAGGAATCGTTGCTGGTAAGATCGGACTTGGTTATAATGGTAATTTTTTTATCACGGGGAAGCTGGAGGGCACAGTAAAGGCCGGAGCAGCCGCTTCCTGCGATGAGGATATCTGTTTTCATAATTGTTGGTCCTTCTTTGTGAGGTAAATTTGCATTCATGGGAGATAATTGCAAAAATTAGTAACTGTGAATTATGTTCACAAAAAATGCCCCGCGGAATACTGCCTTCTGAATAGTTTCGTGAACAGTAACCTTTTCGGTGGTACATAGAATGTAATATTTTGCAGAATCCCTTGATGAATAGTTGCTTTTGGTTATTCGGACTGCTGTGTGACCGAACGACATGTCCTGTAGTATAGCACTAAACTTTACAATTGACAAGATAGCTGTAAACTTTTTTGTTGACAGTGAAGGCAACAGGTAATATAATCCTAAGAAAATGTCCGAAAAGTGGGACGCTATTGATAAGTGAAAAAACAGGAGTGAAAAAAGATTATGATGACTACAAGAGAACTGCAGGATGAAATTCTGCGTTTAAAGAAAGAAAAGGATATCTGCATTCTGGCTCATGCATACCAGAGCCAGGAGATTCTGGAGGTGGCAGATTACACAGGCGATTCTTACGGACTGAGCCAGCAGGCCGCCAAAGCTCCGCAGAAGAACGTGCTGATGTGCGGCGTAAGATTTATGGCGGAGACAGTGAAGATCCTTTCCCCGGAGAAAAAGGTTTACCTTTCTAACAGCGGCGCCGGATGTCCAATGGCAGAGCAGCTGGATGTGGAGATGCTTTCCGCACTGAAGGAGTCCAATCCGGACTATACTGTTGTGGCTTATATCAACACCACTTCTGAATTGAAAACAATCTGTGATGTGTGTGTAACTTCTTCCTCTGCTGTAAAGATCGTGAAGAATATCGACAATGACAAGATCCTGTTTATTCCAGACTGCAACCTTGGCGCATGGGTGGAGAAGCAGGTGCCTGAGAAGACCTTCAAATTTGTTCACGGTGGATGTCCTACCCACCTGAGAATGTCTGTAAGAGATGTGAAAAAAGCCAGGGCAGCTCATCCAGAAGCGAAATTCCTGGTTCATCCGGAGTGTCTGCCAGAGGTTTCTGCAATGGCGGATTACATTGGAAGTACAACTGGAATTATGAAATACGCCAAGGAAAGTAATGCCAAAGAATTCATTATCGGAACGGAAAACAGCATCGTCCAGCATCTCCAGTTCGAGTGTCCGGATAAGAAATTCTATCCGTTGTCTAAGGACTGTGTATGTCACAATATGAAGCTGACTACCTTGATGGATGTTTATAATTGCGTTCGCGGCCAGGGGGGAGAAGAGATCCAGCTGGATGAGAATGTGAGAATGAAGGGGAAGGCCTGTATTGATACCATGTTGACACTGGGAGAATAAAATGTCTAAAGTTTTTCCAGAAGAGATTTTGGCATGTATTGCCCAAAATCTCTTCTGGAAAGCTCTCTAAAGTTAATTAATCACAGTAATCTATTACTTCGCTTTTCCCTTCTTAATCAAACTAGCAGTTCCCATTTTTGCTTTTTTACTTACAGTGCGGTATGGAACTACTTTGTAGCTATAGGTGACGCCCTTCTTAGTGCGGACGGTATAGCGGGTGGTTTTGGCGGAAAGGGTTTTTATTTTTTTGAATTTGCCTTTTCCAGTTTGCTGATATAGGATGTAGCCGTTGGCACCGGAAACTTTTTTCCAGGAAAGGGTTTGTTTTCTTTTTTGGGTTTTTAGTACAAGGTTCGGGCGGGATAAGGTTGGGCGTACTTTTATGGTGGCGCTGTATGGGCTGTTTGCACCAGATTTTAATACGGCACGAACTCTGTACTGGTAAGTGGTTCCTACGTTTATTTTCTTGTCCTGGTAGGACAGAACGTTGGATTTTACAGTTTTCAGCTTTTTGTAGGCGCCGGAACCGGTTTTTTTGTAGACGATGTAATTCTTGGCATTGTCTACAGCTGTCCAGCGGAGAGTGACTTTGTTCCAGGTGGAAGTAGTCTGAAGCGCCGGAGTGGTAGCAGGCTTGGTTGGAACTGGACTTGGGCTCGGAGTGGCAGCAGGTTTCGTCGGAGCTGGACTTGGGCTTGGAGTGGCAGCAGGTTTCGCCGGAGCTGGACTTGGGCTTGGAGTGGCAGCAGGCTTAGTAGGAACTGGACTCGGGCTCGGAGTATCGGCAGGTTTCGTCGGAACTGGACTCGGGCTTGGAGTGGCAGCAGGTTTCGTAGGAACTGGACTCGGGCTCGGAGTATCGGCAGGTTTCGTCGGAACTGGACTCGGGCTTGGAGTGGCAGCAGGTTTCGTAGGAACTGGACTCGGGCTCGGAGTATCGGCAGGTTTCGTCGGAACTGGACTCGGGCTTGGAGTATCGGCAGGTTTGGTCGGTTCTGGAGTCGGAGTATCGGCAGGCTTGGTCGGTTTCGGAGTCGGAGTATCGGCAGGCTTAGTCGGTTCCGGAGTCGGAGTATCGGCAGGTTTGGTCGGTTTCGGAGTCGGAGTATCGGCAGGCTTGGTCGGTTCCGGACTTGGTGTATCTGGTGGCGCCGGTTTCACAATCTGGAAATTTAAAGCAATACTTCCGAAATAATCCTGCATACCAGTGATGGTTACGGAAGCAGTTCCTGGTTCTGTGTTATTTTCCCAGGAGAGGGTATAATCAGTACCTTCCTTCAGAACATAAGAACCATTTCTTATAGTTATTTCAGGAGTGACAGGTTTACCGCTATAAGTCTGATCGGAAATAGCGGATATATTACATCTTTTTACAGAGGTAAAATTATGTGAGGTTCCGGTATAATTTCCAGAATAAGAGATAGAGAATAAGAGAATCTCTTTATCTGCGGACATTAAAGCGGAAGTTACAGTAAAGCTATCTGAAGGAAGACGAGAGCCATTATACATGATGATCAAATTATTTTTCAGAAAATCAGTACTGCTCCCATCACCATATTTCGCACTTGGAAGCTGGAAGGTTTCGCCGGAAACGGTGATTGGATTAATGGTAAATTCTTTTGCTGGTCCATTTTTGTATTTTCCAATGCCATTTACATGAACACATGGTCTGTTGTACATAGAATTTATATTAATATTATTAGTATAAGTAAGTATATAATCTACGTCCTTCTGAAGAACCTGTCCATTGTAGGTAACAGTTGGTTCTGGGGTGCATGGCTGACCTGTGTAGGTAAATGGAGGAATGTCTCCGATAACGGCATCGTGGATGGAAATATTATCTATATAGAAGGTCATATATTTCTCGCCTGTGAAGTTGCCGCATAATTGAACAAGAACGTAAGCATTTCCCTGCTGATTGTTGTCAATCCAGGAGAGGGTATAATCTTTTCCCTCAACCAGTTCTGTTCCATTCCAGGTTATGGTTGGTTTCGGTGTAATCGGTTCTCCGTCGTAGTAGAAGGTTGACTGGGGCAGAGAAAGTGTCAGATCCGAAAGGGGAATTGGATCAATGTAATAGTTATAATACAGGGTTCCGCGATAGAGTCCCAGTCCTTTCATTGTCATGTGGGCTGTTCCTGCATTAATATTGTTGTCGATAGAAAGTGAGTAATCTACACCTTCTGTCAAAGTGCGTCCATGGAAAGAAATGGACGGAAAAACGTTAATTTCTTTTCCAGTGTAATTATAAGAATTTGTATAGTGGACAATGACCTCGCTGGAATTTTCCAGATCGTAGTAGGCATTAAGTGGGATAGTTACGCTGATGGATGGGCAGACCTTTAAAGTCGCTGTAACGCTGATGTCTCCCGCTTTTTTTAATTGTATAACACCAGTCTGACTAATTGTGGCTACAGAAGAATCCTCAGACTGCCATAAAAAGTTAGATGGATCCAGTTTGACATAGAAAGAGTCAAGGCAGGAAAGATATAAATTTATGGTTTTGGAGCCCTCTGTAAAAGTAAGTGGAGTTGCTTCTAAAAAGTGTGCATTTAAAAATCTAGGCTGGGTATTTACTACAGGGGTAACTGTGCGGTTTGCCGGCTGTGAATATGCTTCTGCACTTTCTGTGGAAAACTCCTGTGCCCAATAGTAACGTCCGCTTTGGTAGAAACATCCGATTCCAACGGAAACATGCTGATAAGAAATAATTGCGGCGGAATGAGGCCCATCGCTCATAAGGTTATCCATTGCCTGTACTGGCGGATTATCATTATTCGGTGTAATTGCCAGGTTTTCACTTAATATACTACACCCGGACTGATAACCGTATCCGTATCCATTTGGCCTGGAATGACTGAAACGGACACTGATCTCAGCTGATCGCTGCATGGCATGCTCAAGGAGCTTCTGGTCCATGACTAAAGGCGCCTGGTTATATTTGGCGCGTTCCTGGTTAACAATTTCAAGCATCTGATAGGCGTAATCGTAGCGGTAAACGCCCTCTGCAAGTTTGATCTGTACAGTTTCGTTATCATTTGCTGCAGCCTGTACAGTAGTGCTGCGTCCCGGAGACAGTAAGAACATTAAAAGGAAAAAAATAACTGTCCCCAGAATAATGTGTCTGGTTCTTTTCTGATTCATAGAACTCCCTCCTTAGATAAAACCTGATGATTTTATTTTACACAATACATTGAAAATATCAATCTGCTGGAAATAAATTTTTTGACAAAAAAGACTAAAAGCGTATAATAAAATTATATTTTTGCGCCTTTTGGGGGCGGGAGAGGGCAGGATGCGTATTACTGGACGGAATCTTACCTGGAAAGTGAGCTGAAGGTTCTGGTAGATGCAGCTTGTCCGGACAAAACTGTGAAGGACCTGAGAAGTCGTGGAGGAATTGCGGTGCGTGCTGGTTCCAAGGCAGAGAAAATCCTTCTGGAGAATAACGCCTGGACGCTGACAGGGACAAGTCAGGTATATTCCTGTGGTACGTTTAAACTGGCGGAAATTGCCTTTATAAAAAGTTTTAATAGAATAAATGGAGAAAGGCGATATAATGGTTTAATTCGGTTTACAGCCAGAATTAAACCATTATATTGCCTTAAAGCAGCCGGAACACCTGCTCGGCAGCAGCAGTCATATTGGCCTTTGCATTGGCAGGCTCCATAGCTTCCGCAAGTGTGCAGACATTTCGTAAAATTGGGAAAAAAGCGTCAATTCCCTCTTTATTGCAGGCTGCTGCTTCCTTTGTGACACTTCCGGCAAATGCGATAACCTTTGCATGGTGCTTTTTTGCCAGCTTCGCCACGCCTATAGGGGCTTTTCCCATGGCTGTCTGAAAATCCAGGCGGCCTTCACCGGTGACTACCACGTCTGCATCAGAAAGTTCCTGCTCCAGTCCTACAGCATTCAAAATAAGTTCGATACCAGGTATCAGCGTCGCACCCAGGTAGGAGAGAAAAGCGAAGCCAAGCCCTCCGGCAGCACCGGCACCAGGGGTATTGCAGTAATCTGTTCCCAGAGCTTTGGAAGTGATTTGGGCAAAATGTGCCATAGCTTCATCTAATTGTTTTTTCTGATTTTCTGTTACACCTTTTTGCGGACCGTAAACATAGGTGGCGCCATTTTCACCGCAAAGAGGGTTATTCACATCGCATGCTACCTGAATATGAGCTTCTCTTAAAAGAGGATTCAGGCCGGAAATATCGATTCCGGAGACCTTCGCCAGTGCCTGTCCGCCTTCGCCGGCATCCACACCATTTTCATCGAAAAAACGTACGCCAAGAGCTTTTAACATACCGATGCCGCCGTCATTGGTGGCACTTCCGCCGATTCCAATGATAAAATTGCGGCAACCCTTCTGGAGGGCATGGTTTATCATTTCGCCCACACCGTAGCTGGTAGCAAGAAGAGGATCCTTTGCATCATCCGGAACCAGTGTGATCCCGGCCGCGGAAGCCATTTCCATAACAGCGGTATTGCTGTCTTTCAAATATCCATAATAAGCATTGACTGGAGTGTGCATGGGACCTGTGACGGTCAGATCGATCTGCTCTCCGTTCATGCCTTCGATCAAGGCGTCCGTGGTGCCCTCTCCGCCGTCTGCGAGAGGTTTTACAACGATTCTGGCATCCGGCTTTGCCCGAAGAACTCCTTCCTTGATGGCCATTCCGGCCTCTATTGAGCTTAAGCTTCCCTTAAAAGAATCAATTGCGATGACAACCTTCATATGAATAAACCTCCCCAAAACGGACATGTTGCCTATTAGCGATATTACCATATATGAAATATACTATCATATATTTGAGAAAAAAGAATCCCCCTTTTTGTTGCCAAATGTACAAAGGTATAGTTGGCCCTTCCTATCCCTCTTTTACGTTGTACGTTGCTGTCAGTTTCCGCAGAAGAAACAAAGCCGGAAAGTGTCCGGAGCATATTTTGCTCGTTGCCTGGATTTTGCGAATCATGTATAATCATTACAGAAAAAAGAGGAAGAGGTTATAATATGGCAAAGTTATATTTCCGGTATGGTGCAATGGGCAGCTCCAAGTCTGCCAATATTCTGATGGTTCGTTATAATTATGAAGAGCGTGGTCAGTATGCGGTGCTGCTGAAACCTCGGACAGATAACCGTGACGGAGAGCACGAGATCCAGTCTCGTATTGGCTTGTCTGCTCCAGCTGGATATGTAAATGAATTTTTAAAAGAGATTTCCAGCATTTGGAGTCCGGAATGCGCAGAATACTTATATCATGGGAAAAAAGTGGATGCAGTTCTGGTGGACGAAGCTCAGTTTCTTTCTCCAGAGGAAGTGGATACGCTGTCAGATCTGGTGGATTTCTACAATATTCCGGTGATCTGCTACGGCCTGCGCACCGATTTCCTGAACCACCTTTTCCCAGGCTCCAGGCGCCTCATGGAAATCGCAGACATTATCGAGGAAGTCCCTACCGTCTGCTGGTGCGGCCGCCGCGCCCAGTGCAACACAAGGTACGCCGATGGCAAAATCGTACGCGAAGGCGCCCAGATCTTCCTGGGATCTAATGAGAGCTATGTGGCGCTTTGCAGGAAGCATTATAAAGAAGGAAAGCTGTGGAAGCTGAGCAAGATAGCGGATGAGTAGCAGAGAATAGGGATATTCATGGCGCAGACCGATGATGATGTATTTGCTCCACATTCCTTTTAGCGTAGTTAAGAAGGTGAAAGAAAGCTGCCGTTATTTAAGGGCTTTTGGGCAAATCGATTTATTAACGGGTTAGAGGGATTGTTTTTTGACAAAAATGGCAAAAGGAGATTAAGAAAATGAAGATAAAATCAGTTGCAGTTCTTGGTGCAGGTGCGGTTGGGTCTTATGTGATATGGGGGCTTTCAAGGCGGAAGGATATCCGGCTGGGAGTTCTTGCAGAAGGTAAGCGTGCGGAGAAATTGAAAAAAGGCTGCACGATCAATGGGGAGGTTTATCATCCGGAAGTATGGACACCCAAGGAAGCAAAGGGGGTAGATCTTCTGATCGTGTCCTTGAAATACGGGGCATTGCCAGGCGCAATGGACAGCATCCGCCAGGTTACAGGGGAGAATACCACGATTATGAGCCTTATGAACGGTGTGGACAGCGAGGAGCTGATTTCCGCTGAAGTTGGAGCTTCCCATGTGCTCTATTCGGTAATAAAAGTTGCTTCCCATAAAGAGAAAAATGGATATTGCTTTAACCCGGAAACCACCATTGGCATTATTTTCGGAGAGCCTTGCGCACCCTATGACAGCGAACGTGTACAGGCCATTGAGGCTCTTTTTGCAGATACCGGACTGCATTATCGCTCTACAGAATATATCAGGGAAGAAATGTGGAGCAAATTTCGGCTGAATGTATGCAATAATCTGCCTCAGGCAATTCTGGGGGTGGGAGTTGGCTGTTACCAGGACAGCGTTCATATGAAAGCAATCAGCGACGGACTTAGAAGAGAACTGGAAGCCATTGCCGCTGCAAAAGGAATCGATATAAGTAAGGCAGCCGCCTCATCCAGCCATGGAAGTGCTGTTCCTCCATCTGCCAGATATTCCACACTGCAGGATCTGGATGCGGGACGCCATACGGAGATTGATATGTTCTCAGGCGCGTTGGTCCGCATGGGGCGGGAACTGGGGATTCCTACGCCGTATAATGAATATACCTTCCATATGATAAAAGCTTTGGAAGAGAAAAATGATGGGAAGTTTGACTATAGCAAAGAGGATGGGGAAGTAACCTGTTCCAGGTAAAGAATTACAGCTATTGAGAGGCGTAAAAAAAAATGAACGATAAATGGCTTGATTTTGCAATCCGTATTCAAAGCACCGCGCAGGCGGGCTCCAGTATGGAAAAGATAAATTTGATAAAGAACGTTACCTGGAATTAAGAGAAATCGCGGCAGAAATGATCTCTGCCAAAACGGATATCCCGTTTGAAAAGGTTTACGGCCTGTACAGAAAAAGAAGTAAAGGAAGAAGCCAGATTGGATGTGACGGCTGAAAAACTGATCGCCGTCCAGGACTGGCGGAAACACAATGTGACCAACTATGCAAATTTTTTCAATGATGTAAATCCGGAAGATATCAGTAATATAGCGTGACAGGTTTCCTTTAGGATCGCGGCTTATAGATTGTGCCGGTAAATTTTATACAGAGAAAGACGCTCCCCGTAGTGAGTATAGATGAAGGCTTATGTGTACAGATTATGCATATTGAAGCATTTGATAATGAGCCTGAAACAGTAGCAATAATGGATAAATATTTGAGAGAAACGAGATAGGAGCAAGCCCTATATAGTGTAAGTAATGCCGCTATATGGGGTTTTTTAAATAACGATAGAACAAGGGAAGAAACTTAAAATTTACAGAATGAAATTGATTAGGAAATTGAAAATATAGACGATGGATGATATAATTTTCATATATAAAATAGGAGGTGTGTACTATGTTTTCTATGCAGGAAGCTATCAGACCATCAGCGGATTTACGAAATCATTATAATGAAATATCAAAACAGTGCCGAGAGGGGAAAGAAGCAGTTATTATAACTGTAAATGGAAGAGGGGATACTGTATCCTTGTCCTATGAAGAGTATAAGAACATGAAATCAAGAATAGAATTGCTTGAAGTTCTTGCTGAAGCAGAAGATGATGTAAAGAATGGTCGCGTTGCGCCGATCAGTGAAACCTTTGACGATTTACGTGCTATGCTGCAGGAGGGCTGAGTTTGAAATACAATATTGTTCGTACTGATACCGCGGATGCAGGTCTGCGAAGGATTGTATTATATATTGCGCAGAATTTCGGCAATGACGTGGCATTGAAAAAGTTAGATGAGATAGAAGATCGTATACGACAGCTTGGAGAAAATCCAGATCTTGGAATTAATCCAAGATACCTGGTATTAAAGCGCCAGGGGTACAAGGTTTTGCTCTTTGAAAAAGACTTTGTATTTTATAAAGTTAATGAAGCCAGAAAGGAAGTTATTATATATGCTGTCGTAGACCAGAGACAGGATTATTTGAACATTATCCGAGGGCTGTGAGGCAAACGCCGAAATATAACTGACCAAGTAAGTCAATTAAGGTTCGCCTTCGGACAGAAGAATAAGCGGTGGGAGTACTAAAATGGATTTGTGCACTTGAAGCGTGGAAACTGTCTTGATTATGAGGCGAAAATATCACAAAAGTAAACATAATTTTTTGTGCAAAAGGTAGAAAAAGTAGAATTTTGTCGATTTTTAGCCGATTTTCTTCATTTTTCCTGTTTTCGGCACCTTTGGGCGAGATCGTTATTTTAAATTGACCTATAATTGACCTAAGATTGACCTATCACATTTTAAAACCGCCGAAAATGCAGTAAAAACCAATAAGGAAAATAAGGGAAAATCGTCTGTCAGAGTCACAAAAAAGAACTTCAGAAAAATTTAAAAGTCCCAGAAAGCCAGTAACTACGCGGCTTCCGGGACTTCCATAATACAAAAAAAGCACCTCATCCGAGGTGCCCCACTTAGCAGGGCTACAAGGATTCGAACCTTGAAATGACGGAGTCAGAGTCCGCTATACTTTTAGGCTGGAATGCCCATAAAATAAGGGCTGGCGGAGGTGTCCAGATAAAATTGACCTATGGATTGACCTGTTTTTATCTGTTTCAGTGTAATTGCATTAAAAGCAAAATAAGTGGAAATATTATAGAAAAATATGCTATACTGAGAAAAAGAGAACACGGGAACCATTTATCAGTAAGGAAGTGATTGTATGCCAGAAAATGTAAGTAGTATTATATATAAATTTTCCCAGGAAGTGAAGCGTATGCTGGGTGAAAAGCTGACAAAAGTTATTGTATATGGTTCATATGCCAGGGGTGATTATCGAGATAATTCTGACGTAGATATTATGATACTGGTAAAATTGTCTGACGAGGAAATCAGAGCTATTAAAAATGATATTTACGATCTGGCTTTTGATGTCGAGATGAGCACAGGAATTGAAATATCTCCGGTTATCAAAAATGAAGAACAGTATGAATATTGGGTAGATACGTTACCTTTTTATCGAAATGTGAGAGATGAGGGGGTAGTAGTCAGTGAGTGAAAAGAAAGTTGATTTGTGTATATATCGCATGAGAAGCGCAATCGAGACGTTGGGGGTATCTGCGTTATGTCTGGAAAGTCAACATTATAAGGATTCAATAAACCGTAGCTATTATGCCGCTTTTTATGCGGTGAAGGCGGTTTTGGCTTTAGAAGAGGTAGATTTTAAGAGACATAAAGATGCTGTTGCATATTTTAATAAGACATATGTTGCAACAGATATTTTTCCAAGAGAAATCGGAAAAAAGCTGGGAAGATTGAAACAAGAGCGTGAAACTAGCGATTATGATGACTTTTATATTTCTCTACAACCGTTGGATATTTTTGTAATATATAACGACGTATGTTATCTCTTTCCTCATCATCCTTTCTTAATGACCCATTTTCTAATTCACAATATCTTTCCAGCATAATCTTCTTTGCTTTATTTATAAAATTATTTATATCATTATCGCTATATTGAATACCATCTGTTTCTTTACACTCTTCGCTTTCATCTTTTTTATCTTCACATTTTTCTTTTGCGCTCATCTAACACTTCATCCATGAAACATCTGCTCCTTTCTGGAATCTGCATTCCTCACTTTGCGGGACAAAGGTTCCACAAGCTGTGACGCACATCTTGCAGAAAGCATTTTCCAAACACACCCTAGTTTGTGGGAAATTATTGATTGAGAAACAGATATAAACTGGTTATAATAAAAATTAAGAAAAGCAGTACAGATCATGAAAATGGAGGAAATTATGACAAAAGTACAAAAATGGTTTGCAAAATTGAGAAACCGGATTTTTTTCTCTTTTGTTGGATGTTTTTTAGGAATTATGTTGCTCATTATGGGGGTGTTTCAGTTTTCTTCACAAAAATATTTTTCGCAGCTTGCAGTAAGCAGTACCAGGCGAGAGCTTGCTTCTATCACAGATAATCTGGAAAGTACACTACAGCACGTCATCAATTTCAGCATATCAGCATCGATCAATGATGGAATTATCCGTATCGCCCGAACGTATCCAACACTGCCGGGATCTGAAGCAGAACAATATGCTGTCCGCAAAAAAATCAATACCATTATTAATGCCATTATTGCCCTGAGCCCTAATATTGCAATGTGGGATATTATGGCGAAAGACGGAAGTTTTTTTCAGGCTGGCGGATATAATCTGTCGGAACTGGATTCGTTTGATAAAGAACAGATAATGAAACAGCATCAAAATGCAAGACAGGCGATGATAACAGGTCCTTATTTTTATTTGCCTGCAAGAGAAACATTAAAGGAAAACGGAAAATATGTTTTTTTGATATCAAAGCCGATTGTTGATTTAAATACAAGAGAAACTTATGGATACCTTATGTTTTTCATCGAAGCATCAACTATAGCCTCGCCATTTGTAAACTACAGGCCAAATAACAGCGAGGTTACGTTTTACATAACGGATCAGGAAAATACTATTTTACTTGCATCGGACCTGAATTACACAGGAAAAACCATACGGGAAGCCTTTCCCTTTTCCAAGAGGGATGTAGAGAATCTGGAAACACAGGACTATTTAACCAAGGAAAATGTTGTCTATTGCTCAACACAAATGTCACTGCCAGACTGGAAGCTCATTCATGTGATTCCAATGGATGAGCTGATGAAAGAACAGCATTTGTTTGCAAGGATCTTTTTTATCTGTAATTTACTGGTGATTCTGTTTTTTGCACTTTTATCCTGGTGGAATGCCAGAGCCATATCTGGGCCAATCCTGGATCTGAGTGAGGTCATGAAGAATGTAGTAAAAGAAGCCTATGCACCGGTAGAAGTGCCTGGAACTTCCGAAGAAATCCAGATTTTATACCGTGGGTATAATACATTTGCCGAACAGACACAACAGCTTTTACAAACCATTTATGAAGAAGAACGTGAAAAAAATGACTATCAGTTTCGGTTGATACAGGAGCAGATTAAACCTCATTTTCTGTACAATACGCTTGAAATGATCAAATCTATGATAGATCTTGGTATTTATGATGAGGCAGGCGAAGCAATTTCTACACTTGCCAGATTCTATCGCAATTCGTTAAGCAAGGGATCCAATATTATAACCATTGCTACAGAAATTGATATGGTAAAACAGTATTTATACATTGAAAAATTACGCCACATGGAGTATTTTGATTACGAAATCGTATGTGAAAAGGAAACGGAACAGTACGTAATTCCAAAATTGACTCTGCAACCGATTCTGGAGAATGCGATTGTTCACGGAACAGCATCAGATGGTCGTATGTGTTTCGTCTCACTGAGCATAAAAAATGCAGCGGATACTGTTGTAATTACCGTAAAGGATGATGGAAACGGAATTGAACCGGAAAAACTCTGTCAGCTGAATAAGAATCTTGACGAAGCCCGTGGAGAGGAAAAGGGTTCTTTCGGATTATTCAGCATCAACAGGCGTGTGCGACTTTTATATGGAACCGAATACGGCATCCGCTTGGAAAGTGAACCAGGGAAAGGGACAATCGTGATATTACGGATTCCGAAACTGGAACATTTAGACGAAACAGCATCGTCTATACTGGAAAGAGACCAAGAAACAGCGGGGAGAAAGCAATATGAAGAAAATCGTTATTATTGATGATGAGTATTTTTTCAGACAGGCGTTAATAAAATATGTCAGGAGCTTTAAGGATGAATTTACTGTGGTAGGTGACGCCGGAAACGGAAAGCTTGGTATCGAGCTGATTGAACAGTATCATCCGGAAATTATTTTGATCGACATCAGTATGCCACAGATGACAGGCTTTGATGTAATTTCATATATACAGAAACAAGCACTTCAGACCCGCTTTATTATCATTTCCGGTTATGACAAGTTTGAGTATGCGCAGAAAGCCATTCAGATGGGAGTACAGGATTTTCTGCTGAAGCCTGTGACAGTCGAGAGTCTGCATAAGAGTCTCAGGCAAACCAGTGAACGAATCGATCAGGAAGTGAAAAAGGATCAAAATCTGGAGGTGCTGGATAAAAAAAAACGAAACTATCAAAATTATATGAGACATTTTGCAGCATCACAGTTTGTAAGAAAAGATAAGGATCAGGAGGGAATGCAGAAGCTTGCTTCTGAGGTGGGCTATCGACTGGATGCCAAGCGCCATGTCGTCATACTTTACCGGGTTAATCATTTACCGGGCAACTGGAAAAAACAGATTATGAGCTTTACTACTTTACGGTAGAAAATGTGTTTTGTGAACTACTTGGAGAAAAAAACTGCTGCATCAGTTACATTAATTTCCAGAAATCGCTCTGCCTTCTTGTAGGAATATGTGAATCACCTTATGATGCAGAGTGGATTCGGTCGCTGCTGAAAAAAACGATTGAGGTATGTGACCCGGAGGGCGATCTTGGAACCACTGCTGTAATTGGAGGATTTTATACAGAAGCCAATCAGCTTTATGACTCCTATATTGAAGCGTTTGCGTTGGAACGAAAACGGTGTTTTTATGAATATTCCGGCGTTTTTTACGTAGAGGATGCCACTGAAGAGCAGCAGGAAAACGGCTATCTGCTGCAAAATGATGATTTTATCCAACGGCTGGTTGCTGCTATGCGACAAAATCAGAGGAGCCTAGTAAAAGAAATGCTGCGGACATTTGCAGACTCTCTTGCATTGCTCCAGCCATCTCGGGAACAGTTTTTGCTGCAGATCAACCAGGTGTCGTCTGCGTTGCTGGATTTCGCTATGGAATACGGAGTGACAGAAACGGTTGAAAAAAACAGCAAGCTTTTTTCCAGTGATTATATAGAAATCAGTTCTGTCTCAGAAATTCAGACGGAACTCATTCGCTATGGAGAACAGATTTTACAGCAGGTACATCTTTCAAAGAATAGCAGCAATTCTGCCATTGTGAGAAGAACAAAGGAATACATCAAGGCACATTATCAGGATGATGAATTGTGCCTTGAGCAGATTGCGGATGCACTGGATGTCAATCTTCAGTATATGTGCTTTCTTTTTAAGAAACAGACAGATACAACGATTGGAGCATATATTTTACAGACACGAATGGAAATGGCCGGCAGGCTTTTCCAAAGAACGAATTACAATGTGACAGAAGTAGCTCAAAGAGTCGGATTTTTCGATGTCAGTTACTTCAGTAAGTGCTTCAAAAAATATTTCGGTGTATCACCGAAACAGTATCAGAATGTGAGCAGCAACTATCTAAAGACAACTTAAGATTTTACCAATAATACGAATTTTCTCCATTCCGGAGAGATTCGTATTTTATTATAATTAAGACAACAAAGAGTTCCAGAAAAAAATTAAACCGGTTTGAAGTATATTCAGGAACAAAAAATTAAATTAAAAGGGAGAAATCGTAATGAAAAAAAGAATACTTATCGCAGCATTAACAGCTGCCATGGCATCTTCTATATTTGGAGTAACAGTAAATGCAGCAGAACGTGAACTGAATATTAACTGGCTGTCATCCAGAAGTGCATCTGAATCAGCAATTTTGGCAATACAGGATATTGCCAAGCAGTACCAGGAAGAGAATCCTGATCTGGACTTTAATTTTGAAATTGAGAATATTTCAGATCGTACTGCATATCTGCAGAAACTGAAAATTCTGGCAGCAAGCGATGAATTGCCTGAGTGGTTTGACTCCGATCCGGATACCTGGTTCGCAGATATTGTTGCAGACGGAAAAGCCTATTCCTTTGAAGATTTGTACAAAGAGCTTGGAATGTATGACCAGATTTTCCCAATCTCGAAGGAATACGCAAGACTTTCAGATGGCAGTCTGAATCTGATGACGCTGCAGTGCAACACCGAATATTTCTTCTACAACAAAGATCTGTTTGAGCAGGCTGGAATTACGGAAACTCCCAAAACATTTGATGAGTTACTTGCAGATTGCAAGCTGTTACAGGATCAGGAAATTATTCCGATTGCAATGGGTGGTGACTGGCCAATCCTCCGCTACTTTGCACAGGTTCCATTCCGACTGACAGGAAATGAATATATTGAAAATGCAGTATCCGGAGAAGGATCTTTTGGTGAAGAAGCAGGACTGAAAGGAGCACAGTTTATTCAGGATATTGCACAGTACTTCCAGGAAGGCTGGAGCAGTGCAGATTACGATACAATGATTGATCTCTTTGCTTCCGGACAGGCAGCAATTATGTATAATGGTACATGGGCACTTGATCAGGCAGATATGATTGGTGAGGACGAAAACATTAAAGATAATATTGGATACTTCACTATGCCAACATATTCAGATGCAGATGTGACAACAGCAACCGACTTCTTTGCAAACTCCGGTATTGGAACTGCGATTCGCACCGATGCTGTGGATGACGAGATGAAAGCGTGGATGAAATACCTTCTTGAACATTATGCAGATGCAAGTCTTTCTTACAATCAGCTTCCATCCGTAATGCCAGATGAAGAAACAATGCAGAGTCTTCCAAAGGTATATCAGCAGATCATTGAGGATGTGTCCAATGTGAAGGAGTATGCAAAATGCTGGGATGTAGTTATTGATTCTGCACTTGTAGAGCCGCTGGAAAAAGAGACCGTCATCCTTGCACTTGGTCAGGAAACTCCTGAAGAGTGGGCTGCAAATATGGATGAATATGTAAAAAATCAGAAATAAGACAGAGAAACAGCATTCGGGGCTTTTGAAAATCAAAAGCCCTGGATATCAGAAAGGAAGACAAATATGAAGCCAAAAAGAAAAATAGAACCATGGCTTTTTTTATTGCCCGCACTTGTGGTTTATGTGTCGATTGTTCTTTTCCCAATGCTTCAAACTATTGGCTACAGCTTTATGGACTGGAATGGAATCGGAGAAAAAACATTTGCAGGCTTGAAAAATTACAGCCGAATGCTGTCAGATAAAAATTTGCGAACTGCTTTTTTGAATAATATGTTTTTCCTGTTGCTCGGCACAGTCTTTCAGATGTTTATGGGACTTTTAATGGCTACCCTTCTTTCCGGAATTAAAAAGGGGTCCAATCTATTCCGGGTATTGTACTTCATTCCCTGTATTATTTCATCTATGGCGGTCTGCAAGATCTTTGAAAAACTGCTGTCAGTTCAGCCACTCGGTGTAATACCGGCACTGATGAAGCTGATGCATCTCAAACCAATAGCTTTTTTATCTGATTTTAAATATGCACTAACATGGGTGACTCTGATTGATGGATACAAATTCTGTGGATTATATATGGTTATTTTTTATGCCGCACTGATGAATGTTTCCAAAGACACCATAGAGGCTGCGTATATTGATGGATGCAACTGGATACAGGCATATTTCTTTGTCAAACTTCCGGCAATTAAAAATATGTTTTTTGTGGTTCTGGTCATTCTTGTAAACGGCTGTCTGAAGGGATTTGATGTATCTTACATCCTGACCGGAGGTGGTCCTGGTAATGCAACAGAACTTGTGGCAACCTATATGTATAAAACGGCATTCAGTATGTCAAACTTCGGCTATGGAAGTACGCTTGCGGTATTTATTTTGATTGAATCATTAATAGCCGTAGGAATCGTTAAACTGATTCAGAAAAAATTCAGTGATTGATGGGGGGGATTAGATGGAAACGTTACAGGCAGGTAAGAAAACAAAAATAATATTTCTAATCTTCATTATCTTTTTTGTAGTGCTGCAAAGTTACCCGGTATTTTGGGTTCTTATAGCGAGCTTAAAAACACCAGAGGAAATTGCCGGTTCTGCGCCATATGCGCTTCCTGGTAGCTTTTATCTTGGAAATTATATCAAAGCGTTTACGCAGTCCAGTCTCGTGCGCTATTTTCTTAACAGTGTGGTTGTAGCTATATGTACACTGTTTGGTATCGTAGTACTAAGTGCACCGGCGGCCTATGCGATCAGCAAAATTCGCTTCAAACAGAGCGAAAAGGTATTAACCTTTTTTTTACTTGGCATGATGATTCCCACATTTTCATGTCTGATCCCAATGTTCCAGACTTATAATACGTTGGGATTGCGTAATACCTATGCTGCCGTTATTCTGCCACAGATAGGCTTCAGTCTGCCAATGTGTATTTTCCTGTATGTTGGATTCATGAAATACATACCGAATGAACTGCTGGAGGCGGGAGCAATTGACGGAGCAGGTAATTTTAGGATTTTCAGGCAGATAGTATTTCCAATGGCAAAAAATTCCACTGTCACAGTGGTTATCTATAACTTTGTGTCAATCTGGAATGAGTTTACTTATGCAAATACGTTTATGACAAAAGACGAGATGAAAACTCTTCCAATCGGACTAAACGCTTTTGTTGGTGAAATGGGACGCAGAGACTGGGGTGCTACCTTTTCAGCAATCGTAATTGCAATTCTTCCGACAATTATAGTATATTTCTTTTTAAATAAACAGGTAATGGAGGGCATGGCAGCAGGTGCTGTCAAGAGCTGAATACAGGAGGATATATGAAACTGGATTTATCAAAGAACTGGAATATTTTACAGGATGTACATGATACGTGTGAGCAGCTTGGCCTGCCAGAACGTGAGGATTTTATGACACTGCAGGGGCCACAAATTTCAGAATGGGAGCCACTGCCAGAATTAAAGCACCTACAGCTCCTTTTTTCGGAGCATCCGTACTGGGGAAGAGAACTGCGATATTTTAATGATGCCCCATGGTGGTATAAAAAAGAGTTTGAACTGGCACTTGGAGCAGAAGAACATATAGAACTTTGTTTTACAAATGTGGATTATTACTGCAAAGTTTGGTTGAATGGTGTATACCTTGGTAGTCATGAAGGATATTCAGCTCCATTTTCTTTTTCACTAGACGAGGCAGTACAGAGAAACGGAAAGAACCGACTGATCGTAAAAGTCTGGTCACCATGGGATGACGAGGTTGCAGCAAACCGACAGGAACGGCGTACCTTTTTAATCTACCGAAATATGGTAAAAGGTACTTATGAGCATTCTGACACGTTCATTCAAAGAGATGTAAATCCGGTCGGCATTTATGGAAGCGTCAGCCTGAAAATACAAAAGGGAGCTGGCTTTGCAGAAAACCCGGAATTTTCTTATCAGCTGGATGATACGCTGGAGAATGCCAGTCTGCATTTGAAAGTTAAGATAAAGAATCTGGAAACTGCGTCTTTGAAGTGGAGTATTACAGACTGCTTTACCGGAGCAGTAGTCTTTTTAAAGAATGAGGATCTGGTCGGCACACAGTCATGCAATGACCCTGAACCGACCGTTGCCAGCCTGGATGGAATACTCTCTCATGTCCGTCTCTGGAATACATGGGATAAAGGAACGCCTTTTGTCTACCGGGTAAAAGTTGCTCTCTGTGCAAAAGATGGCTCAGTAATGGAATCTTACGAAGAGACAACTGGTTTCCGGAAAATTGAGATGCATCGCACACCGGAAATGACAAAATTTATTTTAAATGGAAAAGATTTCTACATGAGAGGAACAGCCTATTTTCCAGATGCATATGTTTCTGCAATGAACGAAGAACGTTATCGCAGAGACTTGCTGCAAATAAAAAACAGCGGCTTTAATATGCTTCGTGTACACGTACACGTAGACCTTCCAGTTTTCTATGAGCTATGTGATGAACTTGGCCTTGGAATTATGCATGATTCTGAATATAACTGGATGCATCCGGTGGACGAAGCATTTGCAGACCGTTTTATCCATATTTACCTGGAAACTGTCGATATGCTAAAAAAACATCCTTCTCTGTTTTGCTGGATCTGCATGAATGAACCAGGTAATCTTACATTAAATCCAACTCCGGATATGGATCGGGCTGACTGTGATGCAATGAAGGTAAGCCCAGGTCCAAAGCTGTTTGCAGCAGTATGCGAGCATGATCCAAGTCGTCCGGTCATTAAAGGTTCCTTCTGCGTAAATGATCCAGACAGCGGAGACAGTCATAACTATACCGGTTCACTGGACGGTGCAGAGGGGCATTACAGTGATATCTATGGAACAACAGAAAAAATGAATACAGAGTTCGGCTTTGATGCACCGCCATGTATCGATAACCTGAAAAAAATGCCACCCGTTTACCGCCGTTTACAGCCAATACTGGAAAATTTGGATTCAATCGGACAGTATCAATATTATTTACTGAAATATTTTATTGAACATTACCGTATGCAGAAGTATAAACCAAACGCAGGCTATGTACAGTTCTTATTTAATGATATGTGTCCGCAAACATTTTACGGAATTTATGATTACTGGGGGCTTCCGAAAAAGGGTCTGCAGGCTGTGCTGGAAAGCAATATGCCAATTGGAATATTTTTAAAATTTAAAGACAAGCTGGATGCAATTTATGCAGTAAACGATTACAGTTATCCGCTTGGAACCTGCCAGGTAGGCTACAGCATTACTGACGAAACAGGCAAAGTAGTAGCTGAGGATGTGAAAAGCATTGTCATAGCAGAGGATTCTCTCACAAAGCTCTGGGATTTTGACGGAACGATTCACAGTGGAAACGTCTATAATGTTGCACTGTGGATAGAGCAGGATGGAAAGCTTCTGGCCAGAAACGAATACCATGATGTATTTTATATGCCAGAGCATACACCTGGCCATCCGGTTCATATGAGCCATGAAACTGGATGCAGAATTTACTGGGCGTAATGATGGAACGTAACGTGGTATAGGGAAAAAGGGGATGTGAAAAAACTCGATTGAGTTTTTTCGCATCTCCCTTTTTGTACCTGTT
>NZ_JAJBMO010000032.1 GCF_020537505.1 Blautia glucerasea
CACTAAAAGATATTCGTGAAGAACGGAATCTCATTCAAGCAGATTTGGCTGAAGCAATAGGTTCCTGCAGCCAGACTATAGGCCGCATCGAACGTGGAGAACGTAATCCCTCTCTTGAGATTGCAATCCGGCTGGCCCATTACCTGAAAGTGCCTGTAGAAGATATTTTTCAAGTTGAAGACTGAAACACAACTGCCAGAAAACCGAGGAGTAAAATCCCCGGTTTTCCTTTTGCTCAAAAATCAGTGTAATCCTTTTACGAAGTCCGCTGCGTTTTTCATATCTTCTTCATTCGGATGGTCTTTAGCAATACCTCCAACCAGTTTAAATGGTCCGAATGTGTCATACCCTTTACAGCCAAATTTTCCAACTACACTGGCATGTTTTTTATCCAAAATCTGCTCTATGGATTTATAATTCGCACTTCCACCATAAGTACAGATCAGAAATATCTTTTTGTCGTCCGGTAGATTCTTCTCTGCAAATTCCAATATCGACTGATGAAACTTTGAAAAATAGATTCCTGATGCAAACCCAATCATATCATAACTGCTCAGGTCTGCATCTGGCTGTTTCACAGCATCAATCAAATCCACCTGACATTCTTCTGCGATCCTCTTTACTAATTTTTCTGTATTTCCATGATGCACAGATGCGTATACTATCGCTGTTCTCATTTTTCTTCCTTTCTGTCTGCTCCGTCAATCAGGTCATAGCTCATATCCAAAAAGTCCAATATCTTCGCTTCACTGACTGAACCATCCAGTAAAATCGTGATCCAGTGCTGTTTATTCATATGGTATCCTGGTAAAAATCCATAAGTCTGAATAATCATGCTGGTCATTTCTGGATCGCACTTTACATCCATGATGTCAACCAAATCATTTCCCTCTAATCCCAGTTTCGATTTTTCAACCGTCATGATCACTGCATACCATTTCCCATTTTTATGTCGAAGTACTGCACTGTCCGATAGTTTACTCCATAAATATTCCGGCATTGTGCCATACTGTTTCTGCACATATTCAAAAATTTCTTCTTTCTTCACAATCTATTCAACTCCTGATTTTTCTGATATCCTGCCCATAATCATACCACATTTTCGTATCCCATACTACCTGCCAAATTCTTTTGCATTTTCCCGGTTCTCCTGACTTTAACTAATAGAGGGGTAAAACAGCAAGGACAGGAAGTGAGGATACACTTCCGGAAAATCCCAATTTAGGTTACCCTGCCCTAAATTGAAAAAGCACTGAAAGCAACGATACTACTGCCTCTCACAGAAAGGAGAAACTGCCAATGGCTGAGAGAAAGAGAAACAAAGAAATCCATTTTTATGTTACCGAAGAAGAAAGGAAACTTATCCGCAGGAAGATGATAGAATCAAAGACCAAAAACATGGGAGCTTATCTGCGTAAAATGGCAATCGACGGTTACATCGTCAACACCGACACTACTCCACTAAAGAAACAGTATGAGGAAATGCACAAGATTGGCGTAAATATCAATCAGATTGCGAAAAAAGTAAACAGCACCGGAGATCTGTATCCGGAAGAAATGCAAGAATTGAAAGAGATGGTGAAAGAATTATGGCGTATCTTAAGATCTTCCCCATTAAAGTAACAGACAAAAAAGCTCTGGACTATATTACAAATCCAGATAAGACAGATGAAAAACTGTTAGTTTCCAGTTTTGGCTGTTCCCCGGAAACTGCAGATCTTGAATTTTCTATGACTAGAAAAATGGCAAAAAAGAATGGAATGGACAAAGGTGATAACCTGGCATTTCATCTGATCCAGTCATTTAAACCTGGAGAAGTTGATGCAGAAACTGCTCACCGGCTTGGGCAGCAATTTGCAGATGAAGCCTTCCCCTGAAGTAGTAATATTACATCCTGCAAAATCACCAACCCCATAACAATTCTCTGGTAAAAATGATGTCATGTTTACATTTCCACAAAATGCGCCATGTGGTTTATTGATATATTCATATCCAAAAAATTCAGGAAAAAGGTATTGGTTCGCTTTTTCATAAAACAGTTCTTGTGGCTTTTTTTCAGGTAAATGTTGAAACCAAATACCAATATTCCACACATCGCCTCCAATAGGTATTGCCCAAAAGTAATCATTTTTCAAATTATCTAAATACCAAAAATATATCGTCTTTTTATTAATTTTTCCCGTCCCCCGAATATGAGCTGATATGCCGAAGCTTTGTTCTGAGAGAACTATACGACTGTCCTTAGAGACAAAACCACGGGCTCCCGTAGCAAACACAAGTTTTTTTCCACAATAGTTGTTTACATTGAATACATCTCCTAAATTCGAAAAAGATTGTACTCTTTCACCATATTCAACTTGTACGCCTTCATTTGTTGCACATTCTGTAAGCCAATTATCAAGTAGTAATCGCTTACAGCCAATCCCATATTCACCACAGTGGTGACTATGCGTTATAAAGTTCTTATCCCACAGTTGAATAAGATGCTCTATCTTTTGTGCACCATTATCTATTAAATAATCTGTGCTAATTCCAATCTGATTTAATAGACTAATGGCTGACCAAGTTAAGTAGCCACCGCATGTTTTTTCGCCTCTTTCTTTCTGAGCCTCCAACATCAAACACTTCATTCCTTGCTTCTGCAAACAATATGCAGCTACTGAACCTGCAGGCCCACTTCCAATTATTATATAGTCGTAGATCATAGTATTATTTACACCTTTTCGGTTTTAAATATAAATTAAAGGAGTACCCTTTTTTTAGTTCATAGCAAATGCCAATTCCATAAAGATACATTGATTTAAGGCTACCAACACATTTGTCAACCTCTCTCAAGCGCTCAACAAAATTTGCATTCAATCCCTGTAGCATTAAGAGTTCCTCTATTTTTTTTAATACATTTTCGTTTACGTTTTTTATATATATTTTGTATTTCCCTCTGATGTTCCCCATATCTTGAGAAAAGAAATCGCAACCAATCATCCATAAATGAGCGTTTCCAGCTAAAACATATTCCTCTATAATTGCTCTTATTCGTCGAAATATTAATTCCAACAAAATCAACACTACCTTCATTGCCTGGTTTTAAGTGTTCCGCACAGAATGAAGCCCATTGATTTTTAAACGCAAACATATCAGTGCGATAATAACAACTCATCGTACATAACGGGATTGAATCATTTTCAACGTAATAATCAACCAATTTATTCAATTCTTCAATCAACACCGGAACATATTTCGAAGCATCCCAATCTACTCCGATTGAAAGTGTAGCATCACACTTAAAACCTAACAGCTGCTACAATTCCTGTCAGCATATCACACCAGTTAAAACTTGGCTGCAATCCGGTAAGAATCCTGTCTGCATGTTCCATCGCATATAATAGCTTATTCCCTATATCTTCTCCCGGACTGTTTCTATAAAGAAATGATGCCCGATTTGTATAAAAAGCAGTTAAGATATATGGGATATTGGTAAGAACCAGTTTCTTTTTATCCAGGGCGGACAGCCTGACCCTGATCTTATTCTTCCATTTTTGCATCAGATTTTTGCCGCTTTTCTTTTTCATCGACTCTGCTCCTGATGCCGGTTCTTTACTTTGTCCTTCGTCTTCTTTGGCATCATTGCCCGGTAAGCTGCAAGACGCTTATGAATGGAAGGCTTATTCGCTTTTTGAATCTGTTTCTGGGAAAACTCACGGAAAGCAGCATTGAGGGCATCCTGATCACGTCCCTTGAAAAATACCAGATAAACCGGAGGATCTTTGCTCTTGTCTTTTTTCAGAGCATAATTGATCCCGTATTTTCTGGCATACCGTTCAAAGGACTTGATATTTTTGTCCGTGATCTCGATATTGACCATCCCGGCATTCTGTTTTGCCAGCTCTTTTACCGTGACCTTTCCCTGTTTCGGCTGATTTTTCTGTGCTTTCTTCTCTACTGATTTCTGCTTCTGATGACGCAGATACGCAACAAGAACCTTTTTCAACAGATCTGCTGTAATCTTAGTTGCTCGAATACAGAACGTGACCGTTTTCTGAGTTACCTCTTCCTGCATGACTTTTCCCTCCTTTCAGCGATTCAACTGCTGTCCAGATCTGTAATCATGGCAATCACCCCCTTTAATGAAAAAAGACAGATTAACCGGTAATCAGGTTCTGCACCTGTACGAGTTTTTCTGTCCCTTCTTCTTTTCTCTTATCTTCTCCACCACAATAGATGGGAACACACATTTCAAGTATTCTACTGTAAATACGCTGATGGGCAGTATCCAAATCTTTGGATTTCATTTCATTCAGTCCCAGATTCGTTGTTACGATCAGCGGAAGCATTTTACAATAGCGGCTGTCTATCACATTATAGACCTGCTCCAAAGCAAACTCAGAATTTCGTTCTATTCCTAAATCATCAATAATCAGCAGCGGATAATCCACAAGATTTTGTATAATCTGGTTCTTATCTGCCTGATAGCTGGTCATTTCATTTAAAATCCTGGAAAAATTCGTCATCATGACACGTTCTCCCTGTTCCAAAAGTGCATTTGCAATACAGCCTGCAAAGAAACTTTTCCCAGTTCCAACTGGTCCCATCAAAAGCAATCCTACATTTTTTCTCTTCATATCTGTCCAGTTTTCTACATACTGCCTGGCAATTAGTATCTTCTGATTGCTTCCATTGTCATTTTCAAATTTCCATTCCCAAAATCTTCTTTCCCGAAGTCCGATGGATTTTCTCTGATAAAGCTGCCGCTGTGCTTCTTCCCGCTGCATCTTCTCATCAAGTTCCTGTCTGGCTTTTACCTCGCATTCACACAAACAGGACACTACATGCTCAAATCCCATCAGACTAACTTTCATCTGTTTTCTTTTTCCACAGATACCACAATGAAGACATCCCTCTTCATCCAGATAATCTGCTGTTACTTTATTTTCCATCACAGGCTTTCTCCTTCCTGAAATTCATATTTATCCATTCCTGCCCTGGCTCCATCTCGTTCTGACCAAAGACAGATTGTTGCAAAATGATTCTGATACTCTTTTCCACTGGATTTCATATAAACAGAAAGATGATCTATCCGTTTCTGGTAATCCCATGGAAATAGCGTCATCAACTCCTGCAGTTCTGCTTCCGACAGAACAACATTTTTAAATCTCCCATTTAGACTGAATTTTTCTTCCAAAGCGGGAGTATTGCCCTTACTCTTATCAGTATGATTCTTTTCAGTCTTATTTATCTTAGTATTACTTCCATCCAGATTCTTGCAGTCCGGACTTCTATTTTTTTGCGTTCCGGACTTCCAGTTTCTTGCAATCCGGATTTCCAATTCCTTGCAATCTGGATTTCCAGTTTCTGGCGTTCCAGAAGCAAAGTATCTTACGGGCTTTCCTCTGCTCCGTTTCACAAAATTTTTCACATATATGACAGAAGGACGATTATTCCCCTGCCGATACCGTTCGATCAATCCAATCCCATGCACACTGTCAAGCTCATAAAGAAGCTTTGTCACTGTCGTATGCGACATTCGCAACAGCTCCTGCAATTCTGCAATCGTGTAAATAATATAGACATAACCATCACCGTCAATCCAGCCATTTTTCTTGGATAGGCTGATTCGATCAAGCAGAATTCCGTAAAGGAGTTTTGCGTCTGTGGACAGGCTTGCAAACTCTTTTTCTGTGAACAGAGCTTTTGGTATCCGAAAGAAAGAAAACTGGTCAGATTCTTCTGCTCTGAAATATTCAAAATCTGCCATAATATTTTCCTACTCTTCTACATCAAAATCACAATTTGCAGCACTGCCTGTACCATGACATAATTCATCAAGCACATAATTGAATGCATTCATCGCTTCTTCCAAATAGATTTTCCTAGCCTCTTTATCACACGCATACATATCGGCAATAAATCCTTCATCATTTCCTATTGCGTGTACCAGAGTCTCCAGAACTTTCATAAATTTCTTTTTTGAACACTTTTTATTCTGCCTGTTCACATATTGCTGAATATCCAGTACTCTATCAGCATTTTCCTCATTCTCTTCAAGAATTCCAAACGCCAGATCCATGCCAAATTCATAGCCATCACAGGAAATCTGATCAACATCAAGCTGTCCCAGCTCATCTCGATAATTTCTTTCTTCCATTGAAGTCAGTGGTGTCTCATATTCATCCAGATATCCCATATCTGCAATTGTTTCCAGAATATCTCTGGATGCTGCCACCATCTTGTCCATAATGATTTCTCTTTCTTCCATCGGCATATTTGCCATAATGCAGTCTAATGTCATCATTGATTCTTCCTCCATCTCATTTTCATAAATATCGTTGATATAAAAGTGGTTTGCCTTTCCATTGTTCGGAATGATGCGCACCAGATTTCCAATCTCCACCAGTTCCTGTACTGCCTGATCTACCCCATATCTGGTTGTATTCAGGTCTTTCTTCATTTCACTTTTTGGATAGATTACATACAAATCCCCCTTACCATCTACCCAACTATTCTGCACCGCAAATTTCAAACGATCCAGAAATAAGCTGTATAAAATCTTTGCTGTATTTGACAGATTTTTGTATTTTTCCATCTGGAACAGCACCTTCGGCACCTGCAGACAATCTACCGGCATATACTCCATCTTATTCATTGATTGTTTCCTCCTTCTGTTTGTACAGCACTTCGGCTGAATTAATATTGATTTCCAACATCCCTACAAATACCTGATAGTACAGAAGGCATATCTGTTCATCCTCTCTTGCCAGATACAATCCTTCCAGTTCATTGGACGGATGTTTCATTCCATATACTGCCTGACAGATATCATGAATTTTCTCACATTCCACACTTCTAAGATGCATCTCCAAGGTGTGGTTAAATCTCTGCCAGTCCTCCAGTTTCTGATTTACTGACATCATGCATTGGAACAGTTCCGCTGCTTCACATGCTGCTGACAGCACTACATTTTTGTAATTGATACTTCCATCGGCATTTTTCATATGCCCTACCATATACGCCTGATCTACTGAAACCATCTTTTATCCTCCTCTATCTAAACGGCATTTCTTCTTCCATGCCCTCTGGAATCTCTAAGAACCCTTCCGCATCTTCTGGAAACGGTGGTCTGTCAACCATTTTTGCACCTGCGAATTCAATCCGGTTTGCATACACTTCGGTAGTATAAATCTTTTTCCCGGTATCCTTATCTTCATAATTACCTGTGACAATCTCGCCTTCCACCATGACCTTCGTGCCCTGCATCAGATAATCTCTGGCAAATTCTGCTTTCTTTGCAAAAGCTTTTACCGGAATGAAACTGACTTCATCGGAATAATTTCTTCTGACTGCCAGAACAAACTTGGCAATTTTATGAAGTCCTTTTTCATTCTCCACTTCGTTGTATCCGGGATTTCTTACCAATCGACCGGAAATAACTGTTGTATTCATTGGCTTAACCCTCCTATGCTTTCATTGATTTGTAACAAATACCGATACATGGTCCACATTTTCCATAGGCACATCCGTAACATTCATCTTTTTCCAACTCTTCCTGCTTCATTTCATCGGCAAACATTCCTAACAGCGTTGTGTAAATCTTTTTCATTGCCAGGAACTTCTCTTCTGCTTTTTCCATCTTCTCTTTGTAAAATGGGATCAGTCCACGAAGAACTGGATGGAAACGCTCATTTTCATCATCCCAGGCACAATTTTTCATCATGCATCGTGGTTGTTTCTCATAGCTTCCCAGATAATATGGGCAGAACGTACAACCTCTTTCTTTGATAATCTCAACCGGAATCACTGGCATCTGGTTTTTGATTTCTTTTGTTACATGCTTACTTTCAATTCGCTCTCTCATAATGGAATCCTCCAAAATTTATATTTGCAAAAGGGATTTACCCTGAATTGCCTGTTTTTAGGCACAAAAAAAGAGGCAGACTTACGATTTTTGTTTTCGCAAGCCTGCCTCTTATCAAACTAATTTTCTATCTTTCAATGATATACCGTATAAAAACGTATATCGCTCTGATCACATACACTGGAATCATGATACTTCCGATCAATGCTCCAATGATGACACTTAATGCAGCCATACCAAGTGTTACTGTGGTATCCATTCCTCTTGGGATTAGAATCAGCCGCATTTTATGTATTCCAAATGGTAATCCGGCAATAAATATCCACCAGAACCAATCTGTCTGACCACTGACTTTCATTATTGTTTTTGTCATCCAAAACCAGAATACCATAAATGCCAGCGGCAGAATTGATTTTTTAATTACGTCTTCAATCGTCACCCTTTTTCTCCCTCTGTCTGATTCCTTCCGCCACCTCCCGATTAAAGTTTGCCAATATTTCTCTAACCACAGGAGAATCCAATCGAAAGGTTTCCAGATCTTTCTCCGTAAGCTCCCTTCCGTTCGCATCATATCTTCGTACAATTTTTAAAGCCATACTTTCACTTCCTTCCTGCTGATAATCCTAATGTTTTCAACAAATGTTTAAACTTCTCTCTTTTCATCCGTTTAACACGTATCTTTTCTATCTTTTTCAGATAGACTTGTATTCTACTTGCCATATCTTCATTGCTCATTCTTTCCCCTCTCTTTCTGCCCACGATGCCAGCAGCATAAATATAATTTCTTCCATCTGAGTCTTTGTATATGTCTCTGGAAAATATTGTTTCAATTTCTTCGCCGGAATCTGCACCTGAACTTTTTCAGTACTTTCATTCATGCAAATCTGGTCAATCTCTGGATACGTCAACATCCGCTCTTTTGAAATTTGTTTCAATTCCTTTGCCTGCTTCATGGACGGTACCATATTGTGATTACTCATATACTGAAGTAATATCTGCTGTTCTTCAGTTCTCAAATAAGAAACTTCAACAGCTGTGTTAAAGGGAAGCTTCTTCTCGTCTGCCAATTCTAATAGCTCTGCTATTAACTCTGTCAAATGAATATATCGAAGAATCTGTCTGGAACTATCTCCTGTATTCTGACTGACTTCTTCTGCCGCCAACTTCTTGCCAACTTGGCAAGAAGTTAAATCAGACCGTTTCCCCTGACGCTTTAACGCCTCATATTTCATTTTATAAGCAAATGCTTTTTCGCTGATCAGCAGCTCTTCTCGTTGAATGTTGGAATCTACCATAATTACCGTTGCTTCATCATCCGTAAGATCTTTGATGATAACCGGCATTTTCTCTAGTCCAGCAAGTTCACATGCTCGTTTTCGCCGATGACCAGCTACAAGTTCATAACCACCGGATTCTCTCAACCGCACAATACCAGGAACCAACACTCCATATTGTGTAATACTTTCTGCTAATTCTTCCATTTTCTTATCATCTCTTACTTGAAACGGGTGATTCGTAAATGGATGAAGACTTCCTATTGCTATCTCACTAATTCCATTGGTTGTCTCTTCGTTTGTTCCAAACAATGCATCAAGCGGCTGTAAGGAAACGGGAGTTGCTCTTTTTTTAGATGACATCTTTCAGCACCTCCTCCGTCACTCTCCGATAAGCTTCTGTAGCTTTGCCTTTCGGATCATAAGAGAAAATACTCTGACCTTCTCTGACTGCTTCCTTCATTCTTACAGAAAATGGAATATAATTATCGAAGATATGAATTTGACTTCCATATACATTTCTGAGAAGTTTCATATTATTTCTGGCATCATTCGTATGAGCATCGACCATTGTAAACAGAATTCCACCGACTTGCAGCTTCGGATTGATCTGCTTGCGGACCTTACCAATTGTTTTTAATAACTGCTGCAATCCTTTGATTGGCAGGTAAGACGCTTCAACCGGAATTAGTACTTCATCTGATGCAGCCAGTGCATTGATTGTGATCATTCCCAATGATGGCATACAATCAATAATAATTGCATCATATTGATCCTTGATACCATATAAAATTTGTTTCAATACATATTCCCTACTCATTGCATTTACCAACTGTACTTCCGTACCTGCCAGTCCAATGTTAGAACAGATAATGTCTATTCCTTCTGCCTGATGCCTGATGTAACAGTCTGATGGAATATCTTCATCTTTCATTACTGCATCCATAAGAGCTGTAAGAGTTTCATTACTGTCATCACAATCACGATATCCAAATCCTGCGGATACATCTGACTGTGGATCGGCATCAACGATTAACACTTTCATATTATTTTGTGCTAATCCTACTGCTAAATTAGCTGTACATGCGGATTTTCCCGTTCCTCCTTTTTGGTTAACAATAGAAATTACTTTTGCCATAATCTTTCCCTTCTTTCTTGTCAAATAAAAAGACTGAATCAGACAGCTGAGAAATAAATCTCATGCAAGCTAATTCAGTCCAAAATATATTTTTATTCAATTATCACCGCTTTCGTGGTATAGTAAATACATCTCAGCCGAGTTCTGAAATTCTATTACTTCTGCACTGTGTTATTTATAAAAGAGAGGCCTTTCCTTCATAAATTCGTTGATTGGTTACGAAATTTATTTAGGACTAAATCGCTAGAGCCCTTGTATTATAAGGGGTTCTGCCTTGTGTCATTATAATAACACAAGCACCCCCGTTTAGAATATTCATCATAGGAACCGGCATCCTGTTCGCATGACAGCCGCCCATATACTGATAAAGCGGAATCCGAAGTGTCATAGCGGCTGCCCTTGCCACCGCCATGGAAACACCAAGAGTGGCATTCGCCCCAAGATTGCTTTTGTTGTCCGTACCATCTGTCTGAATCAGAAGAGAATCAATATAGGTCTGGTCCAGTGCATTTTCTCCCAGAATTGCCTCCGCAATTTTTGTGTTTACATTATCCACTGCTTTTTGTACACTAAGGCCTTTGTAGTTCCCTTTGTCACCGTCTCTTAACTCCAGTGCTTCGAATTTTCCTGTAGACGCGCCAGATGGAACTGCTGCGCGGCCTGTATATCCATTGATCCCAATAATGCCTTCTCCCACTGTCACTTCTACTTCCACAGTGGGATTGCCTCTGGAATCCAGAATTTGTCTCGCGTGAATCTTCCGAATAGGCAAATACCGTAACATCTCTTAACCTCCTAAAGATTGATAACGGTAGTTTTTCCAGTTATTCAGAGTTCTATGCAAAGACTCACTACGGATTTGGAAACAACGCAAATGAGCCAGAAGGAATGTTTCTGTATAGAATTCCTTCTGGCCCATATTTATCTATAATCCTCACTCTAAGCTTACAGATCATAGCTATTCGTCAGCAGCTATATCCATATTCCTATATTTAGTGAACCTCGGAAATAGAATTAAATCCCTTGTTGGTCAGGCATGCTTCAACCTCGCTGATATCCGGCACATGGAGCACCATGATTGGAAGTCCGGTAGCACGGTTAAAGGACAGATACAGATAGTCAATGTTGATGTTGCTCTCCTGAAGACTGAGAAGAAGGTTGTTCAGATTACCAACCTCATCCTTTACCTCGATTCCAAGTACATCACTGAGCTTGCAGATAAAGCCAGCTTTTGTCAGGGCTTCCAGCGCCTGCTCCGGTTTGGAAACAACCATACGTACAATTCCATATTCTGCACTGTCATTGGTAACAGAACCCAGAATGTTGATATCCTCTTCCAGAAGGATTCCCGTTACCTGCTGCATTTTTCCCTTAATGTTTTCTGCAAAAATTGATAATTGTTTCAGCATTTTCTTATTCCTTTCTACATTTCAATAACAATATTAACAGTTCAATTGCAAAAGGGATTCCACTGCCTGCTCTGACAGACAGCCTTCTTTCCCATTAAACAATCCTCTCCCTATTTTTCCACCGGAACCTCGATCAGCTCCTTAGGAAAATGTGCCAGGTTGCGGCAGCCATCCTCTGTTACCACTACCATGTCCTCAATACGCACACCACCAAAACCAGGTACATAGATACCAGGCTCTACAGTCTCGATCATATTTGCTTTCAGAATAGTGTCGTCAGACGGGGACAGACGCGGATTTTCATGGACGAAAAGACCTACGCTGTGACCAAGTCCGTGTCCGAAATACTCGCCGTATCCAGCCTCTGTGATAATATCTCTTGCCACTTTATCCACGCTTGCTCCGCTGACGCCAGCCTTTACTGCTGCAAGACCTGCGAGCTGGGCCTTTAATACTATGTTGTAGATTTCTTTCTGCTTGTCACTTGCTTTTCCAAGGACAAAGGTACGTGTCATGTCAGAGCAGTATCCTTTATATTTGCAGCCGAAATCACAGGTAACGAAATCTCCCTCTTCCAGTTTCTTATACCCTGGGATTGCGTGAGGCATGGAGGAATTCAGGCCGGAAGCGATAATGGTGTTAAAGCTTAAGTCCTCTGCTCCCTCTTTTTTCATCAGATATTCCAGTTCTGCTGCAGTCTCAAGCTCTGTCATGCCTGGTTTTACGATCTTCAGAAGTCCTGCAAATGCTTTGTCTCCAATCTCCTCAGCTTTTGCAAGGCATTCCAGTTCTTCTTCTGTCTTGATCTGACGGAGATCGTCGATCCTGCTGCCAAGAGGTGTCCAGGTCTGAACTGGCAGCTCTGCTTTCAGCTTGTCAAAATCACAGCAAAGCATAGACTGGTCTTCGTAACCCATATGGAAATCGCCGCTTACATTCTCCTTCTCCATGCACTCTTTCAGAATGGTCTGGCGGTTATGTGCACGGCACTCTTCGATCACTATAAAATCACTCTCTTTCCCAGCCTGCTCGGTATAGCGGGAATCTGTGATCAGCACCTTCTGTGCTACTGAAATATATAAAGCTCCTTCGCCTCCACGAAACCCGCTTACATGACGCATGTTATACGGATCTGTGATCACAAGGGCATTCAGTTTTAATTCGTCAAGAATTGCATTTAACATTTTTGGTTCCTCCTCAGCTTCTGTAATACAGCTTTACCGATGCTTTATCACGTTGAAAAGCCATATTCTTTATAGTCCCATCATACCACATTATTCTCCGAAATATTGTCTGAATTTTCTTTTATTTTTATATATATAAACTTTTTATTTTATTTAAAATAATATTTTTTCAATTTATTTATTGACAAACGCAAAGTAATCTGTTATAGTAAGCTCATAAAACAAAAGGGACTTAAAAATAAAAACAAAAAGGAGTGAGACCACCGAAAACATAAGCAACTTACTTATAATCTAAGAAAGAGAGGTACGGACCACCAGAAGCGTAAAGTAACATCTTAATTTTTATAATTTAAGCAAAGCGAGGTACAGTCCACCAAGAACGTAAGCTTTTAATTCCAATTGTTTTAAACGCATATTTTTAAGAAAGTGAGGTATCTTCCATTGGATATGGAACAGATTTAAGCCACCAGTAAACGTCGATGCTGGTGGCTTAATTTATGTCTTACATTTTCCTGCATTTCTTACGCATAATCATTTTCACGCTTCATATATCTGTAAAAAGCCATCTTTGAGGTTTTCGCTTCATGAAATTTTCCAAACTATCATTTTCCAGATTAAAGAACCCGCTTTCCTCACATAATTCTACTTTTTTCTCAGAAAAGCTTCCCATAATCAAAGATTTTCTCCACTACGCCGGAGTTCCTCTGCTCTTCGCCTTTTGTTTTCTCGCCGGCTCTGCTGCCAGAGTGATCGTACACCATTTTTCTCCCCCTGATATCTTTGAAACTGCAGCGAACAGCTCCAGCTGGGGACTTAGTTTTCAGGAAGAGGGAAAACGCCCGGTTGGAAACGCTTCCATAGAAGAGCTTGCCCCCTACAATGCCTATTTTGCAAAGAACACCCAGGAGAAAAAAATTTATCTCACATTTGACTGCGGTTACGAAAATGGAAATACTCCGCTGCTCCTTGACGCATTAAAGAAGCATAATGTAAAAGCAACCTTTTTCGTTGTGGGAAATTTTATAAAAGACAATCCGGATCTGATAAAAGAAATGGTAAAAGAAGGACACATTGTGGGAAATCATACCCTCACCCACCCCGACATGTCTGGAATCTCCTCCATGGAGGACTTCAAAAAACAGCTGGGGGAAGTGGAAAATCTGTATAAGGAAACGACCGGAGAATCCATGACGAAATTCTACCGGCCGCCTCAGGGAATTTACAGTACAACCAACCTTTCCATGGCAAAGGAACTGGGCTACAAAACCTTCTTCTGGAGCCTTGCCTACGTGGACTGGTATCAGGATAAACAGCCTACCCGTGAAGAAGCCTTCGACAAATTACTCTCCCGCATCCACCCAGGTGCCATTGTCCTGCTTCACAACACCTCTTCCACCAATGGGCAGATTCTGGATGAACTGCTGACCAAATGGGAAGAGATGGGATATACCTTTGGAACTCTTAGTGAGTTTTAAAGCACGTATATTTTATAGAAAATAGATATCTATTGCATATGTACTTTTATCGGTTGTTTCCAAAATAGATCACAGCCTGCACACCAGGACCCGTGTGGATTCCAATAATCGGGCTCATAGGCATGACGATCACCTGTGCCTGGGGTACTGCTTCCAAAATTGCTGCTTTCTCCTTTTCTGCCTGTTCTGCAGCGTCACCATGACAGATAAATACATAGGGGTGCTCGGCATTCAGCCCGGAGCTGATATATTTGGAAACAATGGTATTCATGGCAGCCTTGGAACCACGTACCTTCTCCGGGATTGCCAGGGTACCATTCTCTGCAATACGAAGGATCGGTTTGATCTTCAGCTTTCCGCCGATCCAGGCAATAGTAGGAGAAATACGGCCGCCACGCTTCAGGAAATCAAGATCATCTACCGTAAACCAATGGCAGATATGAAGACGGTTCTCTTCCAGCCATGCAGTATTCTCTTCCAGGGACATTCCCTTCTCCTGATTTTCGGCAGCCAGGATCACCAGAATTCCCTGTCCGCCTGTAGCGGCAAGGGAATCTACACAGGAAATCTTACGCTCCGTGTACTCTTCCATCAGGTCTGAAGCTGCAATGTGTGAGCTCTGCCAGGTGGAAGTCAGTCCGCCGGACAGGGAAATATAAAGAATATCCTTACCTGCCTTCAAAAATGGCTCAAAGTAATCGGTATACGTAGCCGGAGAAATCTGGGAAGTACTTCCAGTTCCGCCTGCGCGAAGCTTATCATAAAAAGCCTTGCTGTCCCAGCTTCCCGGATCCCTGTGGGGACACTCCTCTCCATTTAACTGATATACCATAGGAATCAGACGAATCTGTCCTTTATCTAAAATGTCTGCTGGAATATCCGCAGAGGTATCTGTTATAATCACATAATCGTTCATAATTTGTTCTCCTTGTCTGCTTGGCAGTTACTGTTATCCAAAAACAGGTTAGGTGCTCCCATTATAGCATACTGCTGTTCCTGCGTGTGAGTTTTTTACATTTTTCGCATTTTTGTAACATTTTTTTAACGATTTATTGGAAACATCACGTAAAGAAACGATTAACGGGCTGCGATCAATTCCTGCAATGCCTTTTTCAGCGCCGTATATTTTTTCTCCGGAATTGGAAGCTCCCTGCCTCCCGTCACTGTCATCTTAAATCTGCGGATGGAATGAACGTGAGCCGGATTTATCATATAACTTTCATGGCACTTCAAAAACATCCTTTCATATCTTTTTTCCAGTGTTTTCAGGCTTTCGGTAGTTTCAAATTCCTGATCCAGCGTATGGATCAGGGAATGGTTTCCAAGGCTCTCTGCATAAATCACCCTGGACCAGTTCAGGTAAAGGATAGTCTTATCTACACCCTTCACATAAATCCTCTCCGATCTGTTCTCTCCCGTGAGCACAAATTTCCGGTAATTCTCATCATAATGCACCGGATAAATACCATCTCGCTCATCGTATTCAATGGCATTTGAAATAAGGACCGAACGGATCTTCGGCACGCCCTTTTGCTCCACCCAGGTAAACTGCATGCGCTGATTTACCCGGCTCACACTGTTGTCCGGCCAGATAGTATCTACAAGCATAAAAGTCATAACCTCCGCCACTGTGCTGCTTGTAGTTGCAAGTGGCACCAGTGTCAGGTTATTCAGGGAAAATTTCAACTCATGCTCTTCTGCGTGAAATGCATCCATAAGATTCTTCCGCCCTCTGATCACCTGCTTTTCCGCCGGTCCAATCCACAATACATCATCATGGCAGGAGTTTAAGAATGGTTCTATCTCATTGTTATAGTATAAATTCAGGATTTCTGCTGTTCTGTTTGCAACTTTCTGTATGTTCATCTCTGATTTCTCCTGTGTCTCATTTTACTGCACCGTCTGGATACCGCTGTTTTCTTTTAGAGCGTATTTGAAATAGGCTTTCTGCAAGACGTGTGACAATTTGTAGGAGATTTTGCCCGGATGAGGGCGTCGTAGCGGGCTACGACAACCGAATTTGGGTGAAATATACTGCCAAAGTGGGGCGTGCAGATTGCAGGAATGATTTTTCAAACAGGCTCTAGCACAGTAAGGTATTGTTTCGATTATATCCAAAAATCCCCCTGCTGTCTATGCTACTTACTTATGTTGGTAATAAAATACAGCCACCTGGGTACGATCCCGAAGCTGCAGCTTTTCCAGAATAGTGCTCAGATAGTTTCGCACCGTTCCCTCGCTTAGAAAAAGCTCCGCCGCAATTTCCTTATTGCTATATCCATTGGAGATCAGCTCGATGATCTCCAATTCTCTCTCATTAATGTCGTAGCTGCTGTAGTCAAACCTTTTTTCTCCCTGCAGCAGATCCGGGATTTTGGAAACGATCTCTGTTCCAAAGACCGTCTGTCCAGAATAAACCGCCCGCAATGCCGGCAGAATGCTGCCGTAATCCTGCTTCAAAAGATAGCCCTTTGCCCCGAGGCGCAAGGCTTTTACAATGTATTCGTCGTCTGAAAAAGTTGTCAGAAGTAAAATATTAGCCTTTGGATCCATTTTCAAAATACGCTCTGAAGCCTCCAGGCCGTCCATTTCCTTCATCCGGATATCCATCAGAAGCACATCCGGCTTATATTTTTTGTATAGCTGGCAGGCTTGTTTTCCATCAGAGCCTGTGTCCAGGACTTTCACATCCTCATTCACTTCCAAAATGGTTTTCAAGGCGCCTGCTACCAGGCAGTCATCATCTACAATAATAATTTTCATTTTCTGCTCCTGCTCTTTTTAGGCTGCTGTTTACGGTTCCCATTCCAAATGGGTGTTTCGTAAACCATAAATTTTTTCTTATTTCCGGCAGACCGGTTACTTGGGAAGCGTAATAAAGATACGGAACCCCTTATCCACAGAAATCTGCATGGTTCCTCCAAGGGCATTCACCCGTTCTTTCATATTCACAATTCCAATCCCGGATTTTCCCGGATCATAAGAAACTCTGGTTCCATTATCCTCCACACACAGCTGATAAAGAGCTGGATGCTCCCGAAGGATCAGACGCACCTTGGTGGCATTGCTGTGCTTCATAATATTTGCAAAGGCTTCCTTTGTAATACTGATAAAACAATATTTCACTTCCCTTGGAACCTGGCGTGTCATATCAAAGGTCATTTCCACCGGACAAAAAGTAAACTCCCTTACCAGCCCTTTTTCCACTTCTTCCAGGTTCACAGCCTCATCGTGAAGATCATGGACACTGCTTCGAATGCTGTTCATGGCATGATTCAGGGAGTCTTCCAGATTTTCCAGCATGGCGTCCATTCCAGGCTCCTTGTTAATGGTCTTCGCCGCTCCCACCATCAGAATGGATCTGGAAAGCACATGTCCCACATTGTCATGGATTTCCCTGGCAATACGGTTTCGTTCTTTTAGGGTAGCATTGTAGATCTGATAATCCTGTTTATCCTGCAGCGCCTTATTTTTCTGGGAAAGAAGAAGATTCCGCTCCTTGGAGTCATCCTGGGTTCTTCGAAGCTCTTCTTCCAGGTTCTGTCCCTTCCAGGTATTTCTCTCCATCCGAAACGCCAGAAGCAGCCCAAATACACCGGCTGCGGCAAACAATTCCCTGTTTTCCCAGGCTTCTGGCATCTGGCACAGGAAAAGCACCATTCCCGCCCCTGCCACGCCTGGCATTTTTTCATGGAAAAACAGGTAAAAAAGGCAGGGATAAAAAAGAAAAACCTCTGGAAATCCCAGCCCCAGAAGCCCGAACAAAATGCCCCAAACCAGCCTCAGCCATTTACGCTTTACCGCATATCCAAGGCAGATCAGACAAATACAACACAAAAAAGCGATCAGAAATCCAGCTCCCGGTGGCACAAAAAAAAGTGACAGAAACCCATAGAATACCAGAAGTCCACAATCAAAAAAATATCCCATACTGTCACCTTCTTTCCTTTTTATGAAATAATTACTGTTTACAGACAATCTTTCTTTTCCAAATCCAGCAGTTCCCGAAACACTTTTTTCATTATAGTATACCCAGCCGCACGCTGTAAAGAAACTTTCCTCACTTTATGACATTTGTCACAGGAAAAGAATGACATTTCACACTAGGTATTTTTCCCTTTCTCCTTTATACTAAAATCAGAATACACCATTAGAAATTCTTTTCAGGGAGGAAAATCATGTCAACCAATATTGTACAAATAGAAAATCTGGTAAAAAGATATGGCAGTCTGGTGGCGCTGGACCACCTGAATCTGAATATTTCAGAAGGGGAAGTTTTTGGGCTTCTGGGGCCAAACGGCTCTGGAAAAACCACAGCTATCAATTGTATGCTTTCCCTTCTGAAATACGACAAAGGCGTCATTCGTATTTTCGGAGAAGAGATGCGTCCTGACAATTACCAGGTGAAACAGCAGATCGGAATCGTACTGCAAAACGTTGCTGTTTTTGATGAACTGACGGTTTACGAAAACATTGACTATTTCTGCGGTCTTTATGTTTCAGATAAAAGGAAGCGAAAAGAGCTGGTAGAGGAAGCAATCACTTTCACTGACCTTAACGACTACCGGAAAATGCGGCCGAAAAAGCTTTCCGGCGGTCTTCTCCGCAGATTGAACATTGCCTGCGGAATCGCCCATAAGCCACGGCTGATCATTATGGATGAGCCAACAGTAGCCGTTGATCCCCAGAGCCGCAATAAGATCCTGGAAGGGATCCAGAAGCTGAATGAACAGGGTTCCACAATTATTTATACTTCCCATTATATGGAAGAGGTAGAACAGATCTGTACCAGGATCGCCATTATGGACCACGGTCATGTGATTACATCTGGAACCAAGGAGGAGCTGAAAAAAATGATCAAAACCGGCGAAACCATCACCATTGAGGCAGTTCCCCTTTCCCCAGAGAACCTTGCAGACATCCGGACACTCCCCCATGTATTTGACCTGCATTACGAAGAACAGGTCCTCACAGTCCGCTGTACTGGTGCCCGCCATAATCTGATCCGGCTTCTGAATTATCTCCAGAGCCAGGATATTCCTTTTGGTCAGGTTTCCTCTGAGCTTCCTACCTTAAACGACGTCTTTCTGGAAATCACCGGCAAACAGCTACGAGATTAAGGAGGTCTACTATGCTGCATTTGATCAAATACAACCTTCTGGTGAAGGTAAAAAATTTCGCCACAACCTTCTGGCCTCTTATTTTTCCACTCCTTCTTGGAACCATGTTCTATTTTGCCTTCGGAAATATTGATGATGCGGATTTTGAAACGGTGCAGGTTGGAATTGTAAAAGAAGAGGAACCGGATACTTTATTCCTCATGTTTCTGGATCAGATGGAAAATAATGGGAACCATTTGATCGCTGCCCAGGAATTATCTGGAACTGCAGCTCTTGCCAAGCTGGAAAATGAGGAAATTTCCGGTATTTATTATGTAGGGAAAGCACCTTCTCTTACAGTGGCTGCAAATGGAATCCCACAAAGTATTCTCCAGTCCGTTTTGACCAGCTACGAAACAGGGAAAAGCACCATCCGGCAGATTGTCCGCACCCATCCATCTGGTCTGTGGAAGGGAATCCAAAAGATGTTAAACCAGCAGGAACCCATTATCCAGGTTTCCCTTGGCGGTCATACCATCAACGGAACTGTACAGTTTTTCTATGCACTGATTGCAATGACCTGTCTCTATGGCTGCTTTATCGGATTTGGCTCTGCTATCACCCTTCAGGCTAATATTACGGCACTGGCTGCAAGGCGATGCGTAACACCAACCCATAAATTAAAGCTGATCCTTTCCGAACAGATTGCTTCTTTTTTGCTTGGCTATTTCGATGTAATCGTACTTCTGGTCTATCTTCGTTATATTTTGAAGCTGGATTTTCAGGGAAAAATCGGGCCAATGCTGCTGATTTCTTTTTTCGGATCTCTGATCGGCGTTTCCATTGGAATTTTTGTGGGAAGTCTTGGGAAAATGAAAGAAGGGGTAAAGATTGGTATTATTCTTGGTATCTCCATGATCTGCAGTTTCCTGTCCGGACTTATGAACAATACTATGAAGGATATTGTAGAAAAGAATGCTCCCTTTATCAACCGAATCAACCCGGCGGCCCTTATTTCAGACGCTTTTTACTGCATCAATGTGTATGATGATCTTGGACGCTACTACCGCAATCTGATCACCCTTGCCGTGATGAGTGTGGTTCTGGTGGCAGCTTCCTTTTTACTGATTCGGAGGGAAAGTTATGACAGTATTTAAATGCTATATGAAAATTTTACGCCAGAATGTTGGAATGATCATTATATATCTTGGCATTTTCTTTTCCGTAGCTCTGGTCATGCAAATGGCCGCAGGAAAAAGTGAAAACAGCCTTTATGCAAACGCCAGCATTGATATTGGAGTGACAGATGAAGATCAAGGCGTTCTGGCACAGGGATTTACAGATTATCTTGGCAGCATCCATAACGTAATTCCAATGGAAAATGATCCGGAAGTCCTTCAGGAAAATCTTTTTTACCGTAATGTTGAATATATTGTGCAGATTCCAGCTGATTTTTATGAGACATGCATTTTAGGTGATACACCTTTGAAAGTTACCAAGGTTCCTGGCTCCTACAGTTCCTATTATGTGGATCAGCAGATCAGCAGTTATATCAGTACGCTCCGTACTTATCTGGCTGCTGGCTTTTCCCCGGAGGAGGCTATTCAAGGGGAAAAAAATGAGGTGCATGAGCCGGTTACCAAACTTTCTTCTGACTCAGCCAGCAGTGATCTGGTACCTTATACCTATTATTTCCGTTATATTCCTTATCTTTTTCTTGGTGCACTCTGCTATACCATGGGATATATTCTTATGGCCTTCAAGAAAGGGGATATCCAGAAAAGAATGGAAGCTTCTGCCATTTCTGTGAGGCGCCAAGCCCTTGAGGGATTGCTGGCCATGGGGGTAATTGGTGCTTTCCTGTGGTTTCTTGGGATTCTGGGCGTGGCCATCATGTATGGAAATACCTTTTGGGGCTCTCCACTTTTTGGCTACTACATGGTAAATACACTGCTTATGCTGATTGTTGCGCTGTCTCTTTCCTATCTGATCGGAATGTTTATTCCCAACAGCAATATCTTAAGCGGCGTAGCTAACCTTGTTTCTCTTTCCATGTGCTTCCTCTGCGGCGTTTTCGTCCCTATGGATGTGATGGATAAATCGGTTCTGAAGTTTTCACAATTTCTGCCAGTGTACTGGTATGAACAGGTAAACGAGATCCTAAGCCGGCATCATACATTGACACCGGAGCTGCTCAGAAAGATCCAGGTCAGTATGGGGATTCAAATGCTGTTCGCTGTTGTATTTGTGTGTCTGATTCTGGTGGTTTCCAGGTATAGAAAAGAGGGGTGATGCCCCTCTTTTCGTCATTTTGTTATGTAATTTCAGGTTTCCTACACCCATTCTGCCTCGTCAATGTCATCATCGTCAGCCGGGAAATCATCATCCTCGTCTTCGTCATCTTCATCATCAAAAGCCGGGAAATCGTCTTGATCCTCACTACCAACAGAAGATCCGTCTGTCGTATCCACATCTTTACTTAAATTTTCTTTTTCTTTCACAAGGGAAAACACACTTCTTATTTCCTGCAGCAAATCATCATATTTCTTCTCGGTTTCCTGCAGTTTTTTCTCCGTTTCTCTCAGTTTTATCTTTGTCCTCTCCAATTCAGCCTCACAGCTTGCACGCTTTATGCTGTTATCTCTTTTTGCCTCATTGTACAGGTTCTGAATTGCTGTCATGTGTGATGAAAACTCATCTGTTACTCTTTTGATTGTCAGTCCCATAGTTATCTCCTCCTACATTCATTTCTCTTCTGGTTCCAGCAGACTTTCTATATAGTTCCTGTCATCCCCTTTGAAAATGGGAATGTTCAGATCTACTTTCCAGCTGTTTCTTTCCACATCATCCATTGGGTCATCTGTTTCCAGTTCCACAAGCCCTTTACATTTCACGCAGCAGGTGCCTCGTTTCTGATATACTGGAAGATCGTTCCAATTAATTCCTTTCTGTGTCATCAACATGTCCTGGATCTCACTGCAGTTTTTATTCTGCAGTTCCTTATGGGTGAAGTGGACCTGTCCCAGCATCTGAATTGAATTTCTGCTTGCATCCAACTGCCGCCAGTAAATATTATTGGTCACCTCTTCCCGTGGAACGTTAAATGCACGACAGTCAAACATCGCTCCCGCTTCCAGAACGTTCAGATATCTGTGATAGAATACACTTCCACGGTTGTACAGTCCATAATCTTCCACACGCCTGGAAAAGGCATTGTTAAAACCAACAGTAGCCATACTTGCTCCGATGCTGCATAGCTTCTGTACTTCATATCCAAACCATGGATCTGATGTAAGTTTCTTGTAATCGATAAGAACCAGCGTGATCTCATCAGATTGCGTATAGCCCAGTACACAGCCCTGAATATTCTCACACAGGAATCTCATAGTATCTATCATCGACAGATTCAACACCTTATCAAAGGGCTTATGAAATCCTCTGGTCAGAGTATGAAAGGCTCTCCCATCAATCCGAAGGATCACCGGTGTTCTACGCATCAAAACAGTCTTTGGAACTGCTTCATACTGCTTCATGCGCCTCGATAAATCCGATCTCTCCATCTTAGCCTTCCTCCTTAATTTTTTCTTCACATTACAATAAGCTGCATTGCCATTCTTTACCTGGCGTCGCTTTACTTTACTTAGATTTACCTCACTTAACTTTGTCTTACTTAGCCTCATTTCGCTTTTCCTGATTTGCTTTGCATCACCATTGCATTGTGGAATTTTCTAATTCCATTTTATTATAACAAGTGGATTTCAAACTGTCATTTAACACACAGGTTAAAAATTTGGAACTGGCGCGTTCCCTTTTTCATTCAAAGGGAACGCTCTTTTTACTATTTTACTTGCTGTTTTCGCAATAAAGATTGGTCCATTTGGCATTCTTCTTATCCACCTTCAAAGGAATTCCATCTTCTCTCAGAAAGTCCTCGATGTGTACTTTTTTACTGCAAAATGCAGTACAAATGGAATAAAACGCATCAATACTTGGAACCCGTTCCCCTTTCATCCAGTAGTAAACCGCCTGCACAGTTGCCGTTCCTGCAATCATCTGCATATTGGCTATGCTCAGATTTTCATTATCCATAAAATGGCACATATTTTCCTTCACAATCTCTGGGGTAAACCCAGATGTGTTTTTCTTCTCTTTTTCAACCACATTGCTCATTTTGCAGCCTCCATCTGATCAATCAATAACAACCGTTACCGATCACCTGACATCACTCTGCTTTACGAGGCTCTACATTGCATTTGCTTTACATTACGTTACTTATAGCCGCTTCACACTGCATTACTTCGCATTGTCCTATCTTGCATCACTTTACTTTGCATCGCTTTACTTCGCCTTACTTTACTTCGCACCACCTCATCTGATCTTGATTCAGTTATTTGAAGAAGTACTTCTATATTTCTCTCGAGATGAGTATAGTATAGCTTACCGACGTTATGTTCCACTACATATTACCTCTAAAAATTTTTCTTCAGGAACCTGTTTTTTTCTCTCTGGAAGCCCTCAAAAACCTTCGGGGAGTATGTGTACATATCACATAAGCCTTCTTTTGTCAACACAATACGTCTAAAAACTTTTTTCATTTTGATATATTTTTTTCATTCACCAATTGCAAAAAATTCATTTATATAATCTAATTTTGCAGTTCTAAATAACAATCATCCTGTCCACATTTTCCCTGCGTCCGCAGCAAAAGTTCATATTCATCATACTCTTCCATTTGATTTTCCGTTAAAATCGCCTGCAGATTCTGACGTTCCCAGGAAAGGATTCTCTGCTGCACCCATACCCTGCTCCAACGAGCATCCAACACATACTCCCCTTTTTTTATAAAAGAAGATAGAAAAACCGGACACATCCAATACTCTGTCTTCTCATAAATCCTGATCTGAAACTCTTTTTTCTCTTCATAATAAACAAGACAGCCTAACGAAGCGTCTTCCGAACTGTCATTTCTTTTCTCTTTGATCATAAAAACCTTCATAAATTTCCCAACGTTTCCATATCATTTCCCACACTTTTTCCATATAACAGGGCGGCATAACCTGCTCCAGGCCTACAAATATGTCTGCCTTATGTTTCTTCTGAAGTGGATTCACCCTCGGGTACTTATCCTTTGGAATCAAATCCAGGTTTTTTACTGTTGAACAGCTTCCCAGAAAACACTGCACAGGTTTATCCTCAAGCACACTATAATTTCTCATTTCCAAATCACTATGGCAACTGAATAATAGAGATAATCCATGATCAAACAGAGGTGCCAGATAGAATTCCTTTGTCTGATTGTTTTTTACCACTTCCAGATTTGCCCCATGACGGTCTCTGTTCAAAATCAAAAAATCCACCAGCAGCATCTCGTAAACCTGATCTTCCCATCCATTTCGAATACAAAACGAAAGCGGTGTTTCTCCTCCCTTTTTTTCCAACTCATAAAAAGTATCAAAAGCAATCTTACTCTCTTCCTTTTTCCGAAAATCTTCCGAAACACAAAGCCAGGTATCAAGAATTTTATTTTCCAGTTTGATGCTGGCATTTACCAGCTGATAATGCACATGGGGAATGCCAAGTATATCCAACAGCCTGTCTGCAATTAACTCATTCACACTCTCATGTCCTACAATCCCTTTTGCAGGATCGTAAGAAGACAACTTATAATATCGAAAAGGCTTATTCTGAAAATCCACAGCCTTCAAAAAAGATCCGCAAATCCAGCCTGCGGAAGAAATTCGTTCCCAGGATAATTTTCTCAAATCCTGCTTTTCATAAATAATTCTTGTATACATCTGGTGGTCACATCCCCTGCAATTCTCCTTTTTATCAGTGATTCCTCACTACACTACCCTCTCAAATGAATCATATAGCATAACAAATTTCCCCATAATCGCCCTGTCATCATGATAATGGCCAAAATACCACCGGGTAAACTTTGTATTTTCCATAATCTCATCGAAATAATTTGTCAACCGATCCACTTTATACAAACCACATGAAAAAACAGCTGCTACCTGCTGCGGACAGCAATGCGAAATAATAAAATCAACCTGATTCTTATTCGCAGCCAGTACTTCTTTTCCCCGGTTCATCTCTTCCTCTGTTGGTAGCTCCCGCTCCCACCAGGACACGCCTTTGATCCTAAACATCTTATTTTCCTTTTGCCATTTTTTCACAACTTTCCTGAATTCACCTGGTGATTCATAATCGTTCGGATCAAGAATCCCATCCTCCACATCGTGACTGCTTGCTCCTCCAAAGGCCCAGAATCTCTTTCCACAAAATTCAAATACATAGCCTCTCAGCAAGTGATAAACATTGTCCCGTATTCTCTGCGCTTTTCCTCCATGAAAATCTACTGTGTTAAACTCGTCACTATAAAGCCGGTCGAAATTTTCATGATTGCCTGATACGAATACCACTGTTGGCTTAATTTCAGACAGCTTATTAAGTTCTTTCCTCTCGTACCCATCTGAATCATCCCAAATTCCAAAGTCACCGCATACAATAATAAAATCTTCCTCAGTCAAATTTCGCAGCGCACTAAATAACCTTATCTTTCTCCACTCACGGTGACAGTCTCCTGTTATGTACACAGCCATGACTACTCATCTCCATTCTCTTTCGTCATATTCCCACGATAGACCTTATGATATATATTTTCTATGACTTGAATTTTGTCTTTGGAAATTCTCTGCAAAACGCATCATAATTTTCTGTTTCATTTTTTTTGCAAAACACTGCATATTCAATTGAGTCAAAATATCCAGCATACTTTTCCTGAACATTTCGAAAAGCCCTTGCCACAATCATTGGTGGATTACAAAATGCCCCACATCCAAATGCCCCCAGTACAAGAATTTCCGCCCCATTAACAGCCGCAACTTGAAATATATGCTCAATTCGCTTTACAAGAAGATCATATAAATCGCTATTACGAATCTTCGCAGCAGTCTTTCCCGCGTGAGGATTCATGCTGTTACTTGGTTTTCTTCTAAGATTCGGCGCTGCACAGGTCAGAATATCCACCTGATACCAATCCTTCTCATCCATTTTTTCCGGAACTGATGTATCTGTTTTGAAAACCGTAACATCTGGCGTATATATACAGTCAGCATTATATAAAGGATTCTCTGTTTTTCGATGTGGTTCATAAAACAGCATTCTCATTTTCTCACTATTCAGGCATGGATATAACGTACTGCATCTACACAAACACTCCTCCTGTGCTGTACTTCCCCGTGTCACCCCGCCGCCAGGGTTTGTCGCAGATGCAAAATTAAGTACGCAGACTTTTTTACCTTCCCTTACATATTTTGAAGCAGCTTCGAAGCTTCTCTCTTTGGAAATAACAGTTTTACAGTTTAAATTCCGATTCTCTGGAATTGCAATATCATCTGCTTCCAAATACACCTTTTGCATGCAAACAGAATCCGCCACTGCCTTCTTTAGCTTTAAATTATTCTTCATCATATTCACAGAATTCTCAAAAACTTCAATATTTTTTTCTCTTCTATCAAACATAACAAAATCCTTTCTCATTTTCTTTCTCAATTTTTCCAGTTACAACTTTCTCATTTATAAACATTCGGAATTCATTAATTTTTTGATAATTTGGAGTTTCCGAAAGAGAGGTATTTTTTTCATCGTACTCCAGTCTTTTTTCCAACTCTGAAAGCAGATCGTAAAATGAAGAAATTGGTTGTTGGTTCTTGTCTAAGTATTCTCCATTTCTAATATTCATCAGCAAATCATGTTCCTGGTCGCGGTAGGTGACAATTTTCTGATTTTCCAGGATGTCAAAACACATATAATACAGACGGATCAAGTGTGCCATATGCTTTCCCAACTTATTGTGAGCAGCTGCATAGCGATTTCGTCTACCCATTCCCATATAATCTTCATCCATTAATTGAGAAGATTGGTGATCCAGTTTTGTCAATTGATCTTTCGCATAAGCTGCAAAGGAGTGAACAACTCGTTTCGATAAAAACAGCTGTGAATTATTCAAAAGTTCCTGCCCAATAGGGTGAATATACAAATAATGTTCCGGCTTCAATCCCAGCTGTTCCATTACATTTGGATTTGCCTTGCAGAGCAGCTCTATCATTTTATTAAAGCTGTAAATTGTAGTATCTGTATTCGCCTCCACAACCTGACCGAAGTTCTGTAGCCGGAGTATCTCTTCCTTACTGTTCAACGCCACACCCCGAATATCAATATCCGACTTTCCCTCAATATTCATCCCATAACTATAACTGCCGCCCAGACCTAAAAGTATGATGTTCGAACCAAGATGTTGGTTGTTCCTTAGGAAATCATATTCTGGGGTTTTTAACTTTTCCCTGATTTCTTCAACTGTCATGGCTTTATTGCTCCTTTTCCTACCCTTTTCAGATATCTTGCTTATCCCTCTTTATAATAACTTATACAACTTCTTTATCTTTTTCCTGTATGTTTTATTTTCTTTTTTCTTTGATTGATAAGCTAAAATTTTAATCATCTTATCCAGAAATTCTTTTTCTGAAAAATCCTGTTTCATGGCATTACAATGTTTACAGGTACACTGAAGATTCTCAATATCATTAGTCCCACCTTTCGCCAGTGGAATAATATGATCTATTGTAAACAAGTCAAAGCGTACAAATTTCCCACACAGCGCACATCTCCCCTTGGTTTTCTCATACACATTATTTCGCATTTCCATAGAAAACACTTTCCTTTCAACCATCATCTCTACATCCTCGTTTTCATTCCCATAAAATTCAGCAGAAGGGAATTCCACCTGTACCATAATAAATCCCTCCAACTTCCTATTTGCCCGCCTCAGAATATTCCGCGCTTCCTGTTCCGAAAAAACGGTGGCTTCTTCTAATAATTCTGTTTTCGTCACTCTGTTTGTAAACGTGAGACATGCATACTTATCATCCTTGCTCAGAATGTACTTTTCGTTCATCGCTGGTACCCTTTGCATATATGGCATTTTAATAGTATGAAATTCATATAAATAATTATAAAAAATGTGATGGAAATTGTCATTAAACTCATGGTTGAAACAAGCTTTAATTCCAATTCTTATTTTAAATCATTTGTTATATTCAGCAAAACATATAAAATAGTATCATGTAAACAGCATTTTATATTAAATATGTGTTAATATTTTTCTTTTTTCGTGTTATTATAGTTGCAAAATTACCAAGGAGGTCTCTTATGAATAATTTGCCACAAGAAAAAACAATTATAGTTAACAAGCCTCAAAGGCATGCAGGTGTCTATGCAATTCTGAATATACTTGAAAAACAAGTATACATTGGCGAAACCATTGATTTTTACCACCGCATTCCAGAACATATAATAGGAATCTTAGAAAATAGCGATAATGAAAATCTTCTTAATGCTCAGACTCATAATTTTGAAATTTTTGTTCTTCTGGATATGGTAGACACTTATGCAAAAAATAAAAAGAACGAATATTCTCAAGAACAACTCTGGCTTTTTCACGAAACTCTCTATATGTATTTATTCCGTACATATGGATTCAAATTATATAATAAAGTCGGACACGATAATGACAAACGTTCATTCTTAAATAATTCATACGACAATCTTGACGAACTTTATCATGGACTTCAAAAATACTGCCAGGAAAAAAATATTCCAGAAGAAGAAATTTCTAAAGAAAAAATTTTAAAAAATGGTAAAACTCCTCTTCTTTTTCTAGCTAAAAATCAGTTAGAAAAAGATTTTAAAAATTATTATAATGTATCCATATCAGCTATTTCGACTCTATCGCATATAGAATTACAGAAAATATGGAAAAACCGTCTATCTACTGTCAAAAAAAATAATTTGGTTGCAGTCTGTACACTTAAAAATTATCGTTCCGTTTGCAACTCCCTTTTTCAAGTAAAATTACCTGTAAATGAATTAGCAGCATATGGCAGCACTACATCCCCAAATGCCCCAGATAATATGGCTCAAATAAAAGAATTAACGTTAGATAAATTTATTGACTTAATTGATAAAGGTGCTTTTGATCATTGCATTTTTTCAAAATTTGGTCATTACATAACTCAATCTCCAGCTGATATTTTACAGACAAAATTGTATGATTTATATCATAATCATTATAATACCTTAAACTTAGATAAAATTGCTACAATCAACAATTCTTCTAATATATGTTTTTGGGCATTAAAGAGACTCAACTTAGAAGGTACCCGAAAAAACTTACAAGAAATGGAAAAAAACTCTTGCTATGTGATAATGCCTTATACAGCTTCTAAAAACCAATTTAAAAAAGATAATAATACTGCTTCAATTATTTGTAACAAACTTAACAAGGATCCACATGATAGCTGGGCGGATTATTGCAAAAACTTGCACAACGAGCAAAATAATAGTTCCATTATCACGTATTACTCTCTGGATCATAATAAAAAGACTAGAAAAGAAAAAATACCAACTAGCATGATACCACCAATTGCTACCACGTCAGAAAAAATTTATGCGCTGTTAATTTCTGAATTTTTTTATTTAGATCCACAATTTACAGATGATGTCCAATCAATCTATCCTTTTTTTCATTCTATTGACAAAAAAGGAAATATCAAAGAACTTGTTACCACATTTTTGCGTTACACTGGTAAACCAACTTCCTGCTCTCATACTTGCGCAAAATTAAAAGACCGCAATAATTTAATTGAGTACTTAAAGAAATTCAATACCAAAACTGTTAAAAATGATTCTAACGATAAAAACGCTGGTGATACTGCTTTTTTAATAGCAAAACTTGAGTACCCGTATATTATTGCATTACATTAGTCGCTTTTAACAAGTATTTAAGAAGTTATTTCCGCTATTATACTTAGTCATTTTCTTTTCAAATATTTTCAGAGTTCATATTATTGGCTGTCATAAAAACCAATAGTATGAACTCTGCTTTTCATTCACATCGTTCCTATAAGCTCGCTCAGTTCTTTCTTCACTGCAATGGCAGCATATTTTCCAAAATCTTTTCCAACTTGTTCTACAGTTTCTGGTTCTTCTTTGACACAGTCGTAATATACTGCATTGCTTAGTTTTCTCATGATTGTTCTTTGATCAAGCTCTTTCCAGTTTATCGGCAGTTCCTGCTCGTCCACCATTTTCAGGATCAGCTTTCTTACTCTTGCAGTTGTGACAACGGATTCGGTAAGTTCCAGCGCTATGCTCTTTTCATTCCTGTGATCCAGCATTTTCATGCCCCAGCCACCGATTTCCTTTTTCTCTTTAAAGGCCTCTCCGACGATTTTGACATAGAATTGAAAATTCTCATCCGGATCATTCAGACGGGTCATATTTTTTATTACAATTCCTTCGCCATATTCACCACCCAATTCAGTTCGTCCAACTAAAGCTTCAAGTGCTTCCCAAGAGGTAAACGGGCCATCATAAAAAACTGGAACATAGATCAGTCCCAATTCCTGAACTATATTTTTCACCTGGTCCTGTGGAAGAAACTGCTCTGTTTCCGCATTCATAATGTCAAAACAGTATGCATTAAAATACTTTTCATCTGGATACTTTACGGTATGAGGCGCAAGCCATTCCGCGAACATAATCAGATTGTTTCCTAAAACCTTCGCTACCTTTTTCTTATCCAGCTTCTGCGACCATTCCCATGCTCCCAAAAGAGTATTCTTCACGTGAAGTTCAACTCTTCGACTGAAGGAACAAATCTGATCTGTCTCTGCATCATAGCGAAAAGAAAAATTTGCCCCGTCAATCTTCTCTTCTACTACAATACGATCACCTACATGAAAATCAGGTAAGTCATCATCTCTCAGTCTGGAAATTCTTAAATACTGCTTCTGTTCCATTGTTTCACAACCTTTTCTATCAGTTATCTGTAGAAAAACTTTATCATGCAGAGATAGGTTTGTCATTGAACGCGCGGGTTAACTTACTAGCAACAAAATTATCTATCTTCCTGCATTAATTCCAACAGCCGGTTTTTCGCCGCTATAGAGGCAAATTTTCCAAACTCCTTACCCACCTGCTCCACTGTTTCTGGCTCTTCTTTGACACAATCGTAATAGACTGCATTGCTCAATTTTCTCATGATCACCTTCTGATCTAACTTTTTCCAGTTCTCTGGCAATTCTCTTTCATCTACCATCTTTAAGATTATTTTCCTCACCCTGGCAATGGTAACAACAGAATCTGCCATTAACTGTTTCTCATTTTTTACATTGATCTGCTCAATGTTCATTCTGTGTACTGTCTTTTTCTCAGCGAAAGCATCTCCTACGATCTTCGTGTAAAATGGGAAACGCTGGTTTGAATCGTTCAAACGTGTCATGTTTTTTATCACAATTCCTTCTCCATATTCACCACCTAGCTCTGTTTTTCCAACTAAAGCTTCAATGTCTTCCCATGAAGTAAAAGGACCATCATAAAAAACCGGAACATAAATCAATCCTAATTCCTGAACAATCTCCGCCACCTGTTCCTGAGGAAGATACAGACCAGTTTCTGCATCTCTTACATCAAAACAATACGCATTGTAATATTTTTCTTCTGGGTATTTCACCGTATGCGGCACCAGCCACTCTGCAAACAGGATTAATTTGTCTCCCAGGACCTTCGCAACCTGCTCTTTATTTAGTCTCTGTGACCATTCCCATGCACCGGAAAGATTATTCTCCTCATTTAGCTCGAATCTGCGGCTAAAGGAACAAATCCTGTCATTCTCTACGTCATAGCGAAAAGAGAAATTGGCACCATCGATTTTCTCCTGTACAACAATATGATCACCTGCGCGAAAACCTGGCAGATCTTTGGTCTTTAGCCTGGAAATATTCATATATTTTCTCTGTTCCATCTTTACCCTTCCTCCCTGTTTCTTATGTAAAAAGTGTAACATAGAAAACCGGCTTTTTCATTTAACCTGGAGTTTAATCAGCCAGCTTTCTTCCCTTCATGTGCCAACATGAACAACAGCCTTATCTTCAACTACAATAATGTCGTCCATTGCAACATTAAATGCATTTGCTAAAATTACCAGGTTATCTAATGTGGGCAATGCAGCTCCATGCTGCCACTTGTAAATTGCCTGTGGATTTGCAAAACCCAAAATGTTCTGTAAATCTCTTACTGTTAATCCAGCTGCATCACGCAGTGCAGCAATCTTCCTGCCTGTTGCTGCCATATCAATGATCGGAACATTTACCATTTTCTTTTCCTCCTGTTCTGGCAGTTAAGCCAAAACAGAAGGTTCTGACTTAACTGGCCTTAAAATTATAGATTGGTTTCATTACCTCGATCACATCCACGGATTCTCGGATCACGTCGATAATATCCTCGAGGGATTTATATGCCATCGGCGCTTCATCTAATGTTGCCTCATTTACGGAAGTTGTATATATCCCAGACATCGACTTCTTATACTCTTCCATATTTAAAGTTTCCTTTGCCTTTGAACGAGACATAATTCTTCCTGCTCCATGGGGTGCAGAATAATTCCACTCAGGATTTCCTTTTCCAATAGCAAGAACACTTCCGTCCCTCATATTTATTGGAATTAGAACTTTCTCCCCATTGTGAGCAGAAATTGCGCCTTTTCTTAAAATCATCTCTTTCGTATCGATATAATTGTGAATTGTATGAAATGCCTCTCCTGCTTCCAGTCCGGTTCTTTCAATAATAATTTTAGCCATAAGCTCCCTATTTCTGCGGGCAAACTCCTGACAAATAACTACATCATGCAGATAATCTTCCAAATAAGTTCCATATAAATAACATAAATCTTCTGGAACTTGTGACTCCTTTTTCTCCCAGCGAAGCTGTTTTAATGCATTCTGGATTTCATTTCTTCGGCCAGCAGCCTTATATTCAGCTATAATGGCATCCCGTTTCTTAAAATATTCCTCTTTACCAGAATGTAGTTCGATAGCTAATTGCTGATATAATTCAGCTACCTGTTTCCCCAGATTTCGGCTTCCGGAATGGATCACAAGATATTTCGCTCCATCCTTTGCTTCATCCACTTCAATAAAGTGATTGCCTCCCCCAAGCGTTCCAAGACTTCTTACCAGGCGTTTGGCATCCTTTAAAAAACGGTAACATCGAAGTCCGGTCAGATCATACCTCTCCTGCCTCCCGTCCCACACATTCGTTCCAGACGGAATAAAGTGTGCTGCTTCGTCCAGTCTTTCAAAATCAATAGCCATTTTTCCCAAGTTCACGGTGTACATGCCGCATCCAATGTCAACTCCAACAATATTGGGAACTGCACGGTTCTTAATTGTCATTGTCGTCCCAATGGTACAGCCTTTACCAGCATGAACGTCTGGCATAATCGCAATCCTGGAATCTTTGGTAAATTCATAATCGCACATTCTTCGGATCTGCTCGATGGCTTCGTCCTCTATGACTTTCGCATAACAGAATGCTGTATTTACTTTTCCTTTAATTTCAAACATATTATTCTCCTTTCCCTGCTAAGGTCATTTGATAAATACTCCACATGAGATTCGAACTCACAACCTACCGGTTAAAAGCCGGTTACTCTGCCAATTGAGTTAATGGAGCAGGACAAAAAAATACCGCCTATCTTAATGTGCCTTTACACAAGATAAGCGGTTCGAAATGATTCATATCGCATATTACCAAATTCTAATCTGGCTCTATCCTATACCATATTCTTTCCCCCATATTGCCTATCTGATAAAAAAAGACACGAAAGAAACTGTGCTCATATTTTCGTTCGAGCATAGCTTTTAAATTGCGTTCTTCTTTCTGGTAACTAGCAATATGTGTTGTAAACATAGTTCTCATTTCCTTTCCCGGCATTGGATACCGCTTTTCATCTTTCTATATGATACTTTATCACAAAATATTTTTATTGTCATTAAACTCATAGTTTAATATTTTAATGTATTTTTGATTTCTTTTTAATTAAAACAAAAAAGCTGAAATATCTTAATTTATAAGACATTTCAGCATTCGTAAAGCAGGGGATGAGAGAATCGAACTCCCACCAAAGGTTTTGGAGACCCCTATCATACCATTTGACCAATCCCCTATTTTATGAAGAAAAGTGACTATTACTAGTCACATCTCTTTAAAAGGTTTTGTACCTTCAAAACTACATACATGCTACATCCTAATGGAATCTTTTTTAACCTTGCGAATAAATCAGAAGTTCCATCTCACCTCGTTCAATGGAACGACCTGCGCACTTTGCGCTTAGGTCAAGCCCTCACCCTATTAGTAACAGTCAGCTCCATGTGTTACCACACTTCCA
>NZ_JAJBMO010000033.1 GCF_020537505.1 Blautia glucerasea
CCCATTGTCCGAATGCGTCCCTCTTCGACGAACTTTTCAACCCACAAAATAGCAAAAGCATATGAGTTTATCCATAAACAGATAATCCTCATATGCTTTTTATATACCTGTTTTTATAAAAAACTTCTATACAGCTGCAGGGCGTTTGTGATCAGCTGAACACTGCAAACAGTGCCCCGAATAGTCCTGCGCTTGCAGCACCCATGATCACGCCTGCAAGGAGAACTCCAAGCATTACGGCAAGGATACTGGACTTAAAATCCATGTCAAGAAGACTGGCAGCTAATGTTCCGGTCCAGGCACCAGTGCCGGGAAGAGGAATTCCTACGAAGAGCAGAAGCGCCACGAATAAACCGCGGCCGGCTTTCGCCTGAAGAGCCTTTCCGCCCTTTTCGCCCTTCTCAAGACAGAAAGTGAAGAAGCGTCCAATCACCGGTTTATCCTTTCCCCATTCCAGAACCTTACGTGCGAAGAAGTAGATAAAAGGTACCGGAATCATATTTCCGATAATGGCGATGATGTATGCCTGAACCAACGGGATTCCAAAGCCTACAGCATAGGGAATTGCACCACGCAGCTCAATCAGTGGCACCATGGAAATCAGAAAAACAATCAGATAATTTTTCATATTTAAATCTCCTCTAATTCGATACAATAACATATATAAAATCAATCTGGTTTATTATACATGAAAACAGTCGTATTGAACAGTGGAAAAATAAAGAATTTCAGGGAAAACTATTGACAGATTTAAGATAAATGTTATAATAAACTCAAATATATGAATAATTGTTCATATGATAAAGAGAACATTTTTAAAGGAGACCATTACCATGAAGAAAACCTACAAAATCGATGTTGACTGTGCAAACTGTGCGAACAAAATGGAAGATGCTGCAAAGAACACTGCAGGTGTCAAAGATGCAACTGTAAACTTCATGACTCTGAAAATGATCGTTGAGTTTGAAGATGGACAGGAGCCGAAGGCGGTTATGCAGGAAGTCCTGAAGAACTGTAAGAAGGTAGAAGACGACTGCGAGATCTTCTTATAAGAAACAATGGGGAAAAGCAGTTGCTGGGCACCGGGTAAACTGTAAGACAATGACCGGACAGGATGTACTCTGTCCGGTTATTCAAACAAATTAAGTGAATGTGTTGCTTGTCGGCGACAGCACCATAATGGAGGCCATGCTCTCAGGGCATGTGAAAGAATATGAACAAGAAGCAGAAAAAAGTATTGATCAGAATTATTATTGCCTTTGTCCTTTTGGTTTTGCTGCGTTTTCTTCCGGTAGATGGCTATCTTCGAATGGCACTTTACATGATCCCGTATCTGGTGATCGGTTATGATATTCTGAAAAAAGCGTTTAAGGGAATTATGAACCGTCAGGTATTTGATGAAAACTTTTTGATGGCAGTTGCCACAATTGGTGCCATTGCTCTCGGTGATTATCAGGAAGGTACTGCGGTTATGCTGTTTTACCAGATCGGAGAACTTTTTCAGAGCTATGCCGTTGGCAAGAGCAGAAGAAATATCAGCGAACTGATGGATATCCGTCCGGATTATGCAAATATCCAGCAGGACGGCAAGCTGGAAAAGGTAGACCCGGACGAGGTGGAAATTGGAACTATCATCGTGGTTCAGCCAGGAGAGAAGATTCCAATTGATGGAATGATTGAAGAGGGTAATTCTACTTTAAATACAAGCGCACTGACAGGGGAAAGTCTTCCACGAGATGCGAAAGTGGGAGATGAGGTCATCAGCGGCTGTATCAATATGACAGGTGTATTGAAAATCCGCACTACAAAGGAATTCGGTGAATCTACTGTTTCCAAGATCCTGGATCTTGTTGAGAACTCCAGCTCCAAGAAATCCAGATCTGAAAACTTTATTTCAAAATTTGCGAAATATTATACCCCGGCAGTCTGCTATAGTGCTCTGGCGCTTGCAATTATTCCTCCTTTTTGCAGAATGCTGTTTATGGGACTTTCTCCGGAATGGGGAGACTGGATCTACCGTGCCCTGACATTCCTTGTCATCAGCTGTCCGTGTGCACTGGTGATCAGTATTCCACTTAGTTTCTTTGCCGGAATTGGTGGTGCAAGCAATCAGGGCGTTCTGGTAAAAGGCTCTAACTATCTGGAGACGCTTTCCCAGACGAAGATCGTTGTTTTTGATAAAACAGGTACTATGACAAAGGGCGTATTCGAGGTCAGCGGAATCCACCATAATGAGATGGAGGATGCAAAGCTTCTGGAATATGCAGCATATGCAGAGTGTTCTTCCTCACATCCCATCAGTAAGAGTCTTCAGAAAGCATATGGCAGGCCAATCGACCGCAGCCGTGTTACAGACATTGAGGAAATCAGTGGAAACGGTGTTATTGCAAAGGTGGACGGTGTGTCTGTAGCTGCTGGAAACGCGAAGCTGATGAACCGTCTGGGGATTGCGTACAAAGAGTGCCATCATGTAGGAACAGTTGTCCATATGGCTGTGGATGGAAAATATGCAGGACACATCCTGATTTCTGACATTATCAAGCCTCACGCAAAAGAGGCTATTGAGAATCTGAAAAAAGCAGGCATTACAAGAACGGTTATGCTCACCGGTGATGGAAAAAAAGTAGCAGAGTCTGTAGCTGCTGACCTTGGAATCGGAGAGGTTCACAGTGAGCTTCTTCCAGCAGATAAGGTTTCCAGGGTTGAAGAGCTTCTGGCAAACAAGTCTGAAAAAGAGAAGCTTGCCTTCGTTGGAGACGGAATCAATGATGCACCGGTTCTTTCAAGAGCGGATATTGGTATTGCAATGGGTGCTCTTGGTTCTGATGCTGCAATCGAGGCAGCTGATGTTGTCCTGATGGATGACGACCCATTGAAGATTGGAAAAGCCATTCGCATTGCAAAGAAGTGTATGCGAATTGTATATGAAAATATTTATTTTGCAATCGGTGTGAAGCTGATCTGTCTGATACTTGGTGCTCTTGGCATTGCAAACATGTGGATAGCCATTTTTGCAGACGTAGGAGTTATGGTACTGGCAGTGCTCAATGCGATCCGGACTTTGTTTGTAAAAAATCTTTGATGATGATATCGAGGTATTCAGAATGAAAAAAGACATAGGTAAAGAAGTGGAAATCTGTGATTGTTGTGAGGTTCATGAAAATCTTCTGCAAATTGTAAACAAGACCCTCCCGGAGGAAAATGAGCTGTACGACCTTGCGGAGCTGTTTAAGGTATTCGGAGATTCTACCAGAATCAGGATCCTGTTTGTACTTTTTGAAGCAGAGGTATGCGTGTGTGACCTTGCAAAGGCTCTGAACATGACCCAGTCAGCTATTTCTCACCAGCTTCGTATTCTGAAACAGAATAAGCTGGTAAAAAGCCGCAGGGATGGAAAATCTATATTCTATTCTCTGGCAGATGAGCATGTTCGGACTATTATTGACCAGGGACGTGAACATATAGAAGAAGACTAAGCGTTATGACCGGAAATTATGGAGATGCGTTACTTGGATATGTTCTGAAGAGTAAAATTGAGGGTTGACGTGTAAATCACTATTTGCTATATTAAACACGTATATAAACTTCGTGAGGGAGTAGTTTGCGTGAAAACGTGGTTTGTCAACAGTCGCGGTCTTTAGCCTTTCTGGCATAAAGCCTGGCAAATCTTAAAAAATGAGACTCATGTGTGCTTGTAACAGAGCATACGTGAGTTTTTTTGTGTAACAAAACTATGAACTGACGAAGAAAAAGAAAGGAGATTATTATGCAAAATTATATTAATGAGTTGCCGGTCCTGGTAGTAGTTTTGCTGTTGGCTGCTGGTTTTGGACTGCTGGTCAAAGGTGCTGATTTTTTTGTAGAGGGGAGTTCCAGCATCGCAAAAAAGTTAAAGGTTCCACCTATTATTATTGGTCTGACTATAGTTGCAATGGGAACCTCCCTGCCGGAAACAGCCGTCAGTGTGACCGCATCACTGGTACAGAATAACGAGCTTGCAGTAAGTAATGTAGTAGGCTCCAATATTTTCAATCTGATGTTTGTAATCGGTGTCTGTTCGATATTAACTCCTATATTAGTGCAGAAATCAACTATAGTTCGCGATATACCGCTGTCTCTTGGCTGTGCTTTTTTGCTCCTTGTTCTTGGAATTCTTGGAATCGGGGACAAAAGCCCAATGATTCTGGGACGCTTTGATGGGATTGTTTTTCTGGTGTTATTTACAGGTTATATTATTGTGATGATACGAAGTGCCATGAAAGCACGTGCGGCCGGAGAAAAGGTGGAAATAGAAGGCGTTGAAGAATGTGACAGTATGGCAGAGATATCATATGGAAAAAGCATCCTTTTCCTGATTATAGGCGCAGCAGCAATTGCATTAGGCGGAGATCTTACCGTTGACTCTGCAAGCAGAATTGCAATCGAGCTTGGAATGAGCCAGACGCTGGTTGGCCTTACCATTGTATCTGTGGGAACGTCCCTTCCTGAGCTGGTGACTTCTGTTGTTGCAGCAAGGAAAAATGAAGTAGACATGGCAGTTGGAAATGCTGTTGGTTCCAATATTTTTAATATTCTTATGGTTCTTGGGATTTCCGGAGTACTCAGTCCAGTAGCTTTGCTTCATGAGAATCTTGTAGATATTGTAATTCTGATAATTTTTACCATTCTTGTATGGATATTCGCCGGAACTAAGAAAAAAATCAGCCGCAAAGAAGGCATTATTATGACCCTGGCGTATCTGATTTATTGTGGATATATTATTATGAGATAATGAAAAAGCTTTCATTGATCTGATGGGGGATAAAGTCAGATAATGAAAGCTTTTGTAGTATAAGAAGGATTATGACAGGTCAGAATATGTTACTGATGAAAATCTCCAGGCCAATTGCAATAAGAATTACGCCGCCCAGAATATCTGCTTTATTGGAAAGCTTTGTTCCGAATCGTTTTCCAAGTGAAAGTCCTGTCATGCAGATAAAGAAGGTAACAGCAGCGATGATGACGGAACAGACAAGAGCCATAAGCCAGTCATATTCTGCAATTGTAAAGCCGACGGAGAGCGCATCAATGGAAGTGGCAATGCCCTGGATAAAAAGTGCCTTAAGTCCAACGCCGGGGATCTCTTCATCCCCATCGGTTCCGAAGATACCGCTTTTCAGCATGGAACCGCCGATAAAGCTAAGAAGAATCAGTGCAATCCAGGGGATGAACTTCTCAAATGTTCTGAAATATTCCACAACAGTGTGGACACACAGCCATCCGGTCATTGGCATGATGGCCTGAAAGGCGGCAAATGTACCGGCAATTCCGCACATCTTTTTCATTCGCATCTTAGGCTCATGAAGACCGTTGGCAAGGGACACGGAAAAAGCATCCATGGCAAGTCCAACGCCAAGAAGAGCACTGTTGAGAAAGAAGATAAAACTGTAATTCATTTTTTCATTCCTCCGCATGATATTTGGGCTTCCGAAACATGAAAAAAGACCCATTATATAACCACAGGCTATATATGGATCGTAGACATTCTTATAAAAGGACAGACTCCATGTATAGCATTCGTTATACATGAGTCTCGCAATTTAATGCAAGCCAGACCCCAAAAATTAATCTCAAAAATCCACAGGCCGGTATGTTGACTTGCCACGCGCAGAGTAAAGTGTTCTTAAATACTTCTGGGCACGCTTGCTACTCCCTCACAGGGAAACCTTATTTTGTAACTTTAGCAGATGAAAAGAGGTTTGTCAATAAATTTTCTCAATAATGTTGACATCATCATAAAATTAGCATAAACTAACTATTGCAAAATAAGTGATAAAAAATATCAATAACGAAGAGAAAAGAGGATTGAAATACATGACTTTAAAAGATCTTCCAATAGGGAAAACCGCCACAGTTACAGCTGTTGGCGGAGAGGGTGCCCTGCGGCAGCATTTTCTGGATATGGGTATTATTCCCATGGCTGATGTGACCATGGTAAAATATGCGCCGATGGGTGATCCTGTGGAGGTACGGATCCACAGCTACGAGCTGACTCTGCGTCTTGCAGATGCAGCGAAAATTGAAATTGACAATATAAGAGATGCAAAAGAAAAAACACACAGTGAAAGAGCGAAAGCAATTCCACATCCCGGACTTGGAGAGGGCGGTAAATATCATGAAAAAGCAGATGAACATCCCCTTCCGGATAGTGAGCTTCTTACCTTTGCCCTGGCAGGAAACCAGAACTGCGGTAAAACAACCCTGTTTAATCAGTTAACTGGCTCCAGTCAGCATGTAGGCAACTTTCCGGGAGTTACTGTAGACCGCAAGGACGGTATTATCCGTGGGAAAAAGAATACTCTGGTGACAGACCTTCCTGGAATTTATTCCATGTCCCCCTATACCAGCGAGGAAATCGTAACCAGAAGCTTTATTCTGGAACAGCATCCAAAAGGAATCATCAATATTGTGGATGCGACTAATATTGAGAGAAATCTTTATCTTACCATGCAGCTGATGGAGCTGGATGTTCCTATGGTTCTGGCATTGAATATGATGGACGAGGTAAGGCAGAATGGCGGCTCTGTACGTGTGAACCAGATGGAGGAGGCACTTGGAATTCCCGTAGTACCTATTTCAGCAGCGAAAAATGAGGGAATCGATGAACTGGTAGCCCATGCGATCCATGTGGCAAAATATCAGGAAAAACCAAAGCGTCTGGATTTCTGTGATGCAAACGATGATGGCGGAGCCGTTCACAGATGCCTTCATGGAATTATGCATCTCATTGAAGATCATGCACAGCAGGCAGATATTCCGGTGCGTTTTGCAGCCAGCAAGCTTGCGGAAGGGGATGAACTGATCCTGGAAAAGCTTGGACTGGATCAGAATGAAAAAGAAACCCTGGAGCATATTGTAAAGCAGATGGAGACAGAGCGTGGGCTTGACCGGTCCGCAGCGATTGCCCATATGCGCTTTGATTTTATTGAAAAGGTCTGCGGTGAGACCGTGATTAAGCCTCATGAGAGCAAGGAGCATCTGCGTAGTCAGAAGATGGATAAAATACTTACAGGTAAATATACAGCCATTCCATGCTTCGCAGGTATTATGGCCCTGGTTTTCTGGCTGACCTTTGGTGTGATCGGAAAGGGGCTTTCCGATCTTCTGGATATGGGAATTGCCTGGCTGACCGCAGTGGTGGATCAGGCAATGACTGCATGGAATGTAAATAATGTGCTTCATTCTCTTGTAATTGACGGTATTTTCAATGGCGTTGGAAGTGTGCTCAGTTTTCTGCCGATTATTGTTACCCTGTTTTTCTTCCTGTCCCTTCTGGAAGACAGCGGATATATGGCAAGAGTTGCTTTTGTGATGGATAAGCTGCTTCGTAAAATCGGTCTTTCCGGACGAAGCATTGTGCCGATGCTGGTTGGCTTCGGATGTACGGTGCCTGGCGTTATGGCAAGCAGAACCCTGCCTTCAGAGCGTGACCGTAAGATGACCATTCTTCTCACCCCGTTTATGAGCTGTTCGGCTAAGCTTCCGATTTATGCCTTTTTTACAGCTGCCTTTTTCCCGAAATATGGGGCGCTGGTGATGGTAGCCCTTTATTTTGGCGGCATCCTTATGGGCATTCTGATGGCGCTGATTTTTGGAAGAACCATGTTCAAGGGGGAGGCAGTACCTTTCGTTATGGAGCTTCCCAATTACCGCCTGCCTGGTGCGAAAAATGTGGGACAGCTTCTCTGGGAAAAGGCGAAGGATTTCCTGCAGAGGGCATTTACCGTTATTTTTATAGCAACCATTGTGATCTGGTTTTTACAGACCTTTGATCTGCACCTGAATATTGTAACGGATTCCAAGGACAGCATTCTGGCGGTAGTGGCTGGGATCGTGGCACCTGTGTTTGGACCTTTGGGATTTGGGGACTGGAGATTTTCTACAGCGCTGGTAACCGGATTTATGGCAAAGGAGAGCGTAGTTTCTACTTTATCGATCCTGTTCGGAAGTACGAAAGCACTGGTAGAAGTCCTTTCTCCGCTGGCAACAGTAAGTCTTTTGACATTCTGCCTGTTATATACACCTTGTGTGGCGGCAATCGCTTCTGTGAAGCGGGAGCTTGGTGGAAAATGGGCGGCAGGAGTGGTGATCGGGCAGTGTGTGATCGCCTGGCTTGCGGCATTTTTGGTAAAAATCGTTGGCGTTTTGATGGGATTTTGAGAAAAATGACTATTTTTCATTTTTGTCAAAAAAAATATTGACTATTGGTCATTTTGGTTTATACTATAGTACGAAAGAAATGAGTTAAGGAGATGACATCAATGGTCAAAGTAGGAAAATGGATAGCCAAGCACAAGGTCCTGGTGCTTCTCATCGGACTTTTGCTGGTAATCCCGTCTGCGATCGGAATTGCAGAGACGAGAGTAAATTATGATCTGTTAAGTTACCTGCCGGATACCCTTGAGACAGTAAAGGGTCAGGATATTCTGGTTGATGAGTTCGGTATGGGCGCCTTTTCCATGGTAATCGTGGAGAACATGGATATGAAGGATGTCCAGAAGCTGGAAGAGAAGTTCAGCGAAGTAGAGCATGTAAAGGATGTTCTCTGGTATGATGATGTGGCAGATATCACCCTTCCTGTGGAAATGGTTCCTGAGAAATACAGAAAGGTATTTATCAACGGGGATGCCACCATGATGCTGGTGCTGTTTGACAATACCACTTCTTCCGATACTTCTATGGAGGCGATCACAGAGCTTCGTAAGATCGCCAATGAGCAGTGTTTCTTAAGCGGTATGACAGGTGTTGTTACGGATATCAAGAACATTGCCATGCAGGAGCTGCCAATCTACGTTGTGATCGCAGCAGTGCTCAGTCTGATCGTTTTGGAACTGACAAGCGGATCCTTTGTTGTTCCGTTTTTGTTCCTGCTTAGTATCGGACTTGCCATTCTTTATAATTTGGGAAGCAATATTATTTTGGGCGAGACTTCCTATATTACACAGGCCCTTACCGCAGTCCTTCAGCTTGGTGTTACAATGGATTACTCCATTTTCCTTCTGAACAGCTATGAAGAGAATAAGAAACGATTCCCTGGAGAGAAGGACCGTGCCATGGGGCATGCCATTGCCAATACCTTTAAATCTGTAGCAGGAAGCTCCGTTACCACGGTTGCCGGTTTCGTTGCACTTTGTGTTATGACCTTTGCTCTTGGACGTGACCTTGGTATTGTTATGGCGAAGGGTGTTATCATTGGTGTTATCTGCTGTGTAACCATTCTTCCGGCACTGGTATTGTTCTTTGACAAGCCGATTGAAAAAACACAGCATAAACTCCTGTTTAGCAGAATGGATAAGCCATCCGCTTTTATTACCAAACATTACAAAGCATGGACAGTGATCTTCCTGGTACTTTTGTTCCCGGCTATTTACGGAAACAACCACACAAAGATTTACTACAACATTGCAGAATCCCTTCCGTCCACTCTGGACTGCAACATTGCAAATGCAGAGCTGGATAAAACCTTTGCTGTTGGAAACATCCATATGATCATGCTGGATAAGGGTATGGATTCCAAACAGAAGCAGCAGATGTTAAATGAGATCGATGAGGTTGATGGTGTGAAGTGGAGCCTGGGAATGAATTCCCTGATCGGCCCTACCGTTCCGGATTCCATGATCCCGAAAGATATCAAGAGCATTTTCGAGGGTGACCAGTACGAGCTTGCATTTGTCTGCTCCGAATATGCATCTGCTACAGATGAGGTAAATGCCCAGCTTGCATCCATCAATGAGATCGTAAAAAAATATGATGATACAGCAATGGTAATCGGTGAGGCACCGCTTATGAAAGACCTTCAGGATACTACAGACGCCGACCTGGTTCGTGTAAATGTTATTTCCATCGGCGCGATTTTCCTGATCATTATGATCATTTTCAAATCAATTTCCCTGCCGATCATTCTGGTTGCGGTTATTGAGTTTGCGATTTTTGTAAATATGGCCATCCCGTTCTATCAGGGAATCAGCCTTCCGTTCGTTGCAAGTATTGTAATCGGTGCAATCCAGCTTGGAGCTACCGTTGACTATGCGATTCTGATGACCACCCGTTATCAGAGGGAGAGACAGCATGGCAAGAATAAGATGGAAGCCATCAGCATTGCCCATAAGACCAGCATGCCGTCCATTATCAGCAGTGGTCTCAGCTTCTTCGCAGCGACCTTCGGTGTTTCCTGCTATTCACAGGTTGAGATGATCGGTTCTATCTGTACATTGCTTGCACGTGGCGCCATCATCAGTATGGTGGTTGTATTGTTCATCTTACCGGCCATGTTTATGATCTTCGATAAACTGATCTGTGTTACATCCATTGGCTTCCTTGGAGATAAAAAGGCAGCGAAAGCGAAATAAAACATAATCAGACGGTCTGGATGCGCTGCTTTTGCGCATAACAGACGGCTTTGGAAGAAATCCTGCTTCAATAAAATGAGGCGGGATTTTTTTGTTGAATAAAAAGTGAGAAAACGTTATAATTGTGGTGCTGTTTCTTACAGCACATGAAAGAAACGTGACCGTAACCGCTTGAGTGGAAGAAGCTCCGAAAGCTGCGGCTGCGTCAGGATTGATTTTTAAAACGGAGTGAGATTATAAATGACGCTAGAAGAAATTCTTGCCCAGGTGCAGCAGGGGACACTTTCCCCGGAGGCAGCAGGGAATCTGATCCGCCAGGATGGTTATAAAGAAATGGATTATGCGAAGCTGGACACTGGAAGAAAAGCCCGTACAGGTTTCGCTGAGGTTGTTTACTGCAGCAATAAGGCAGATGCTCATTTGTTGAAAATTTTCGAACGGTTATATCAGGAAGAAGGGGAAGTGCTGGGGACCAGAGCTTCACAGGTGCAGTTTGAGCTGGTGAGAGAGAGACTGCCCCAGGTGCAGTACGATCCCATTTCCAGAATCCTGAAAATTGAGAAGCCAGATAAGGTGCATGAGGGAAAGGTTGCAGTGTGTACCGCTGGCACCGCAGATATTCCGGTGGCAGAGGAAGCAGCCCAGACAGCAGAGTACTTTGGAACTCATGTGGAACGGATCTATGATGTGGGAGTAAGCGGCATGCATAGATTGTTTTCCAGGCTGGAGACCATTCTGGATGCAAACTGTGTGGTGGCTGTGGCTGGAATGGAGGGCGCCCTGGCCAGCGTTATGGGCGGACTTGTGAGCAGACCAGTGATCGCAGTACCTACGTCTGTGGGATATGGAGCTAATTTTCATGGCCTGTCCGCACTTCTGACCATGATCAATTCCTGCGCCAATGGAATTGCCACAGTGAATATTGACAACGGATATGGAGCTGGATATCTGGCAACACAGATGAACCGGTTGGCTCTTGGAAAATAAAGCCCAGATGAGACAGCGAAGGCTGTACCTGCGGGGAATTGGCAGGGCAGTACTTAAAACTACTTTGATATTTTTGTAACGGGGAGAAACTATGGAAAAATCATTATATCTGGAGTGTTACTCCGGAATCAGCGGGGACATGACCGTGGCAGCCCTGCTGGATCTGGGAGCGGATCAGAAGGTACTTGAGGAAGTGCTTGCAAGCCTTCCGGTACAGGGCTTCGGGATAAAAGTAAGCAGAGTGGAGAAATCCGGGATTGATGCCTGCGATTTCGATGTGATTTTAGATAAAGAGATCGATGGACATGATCATGATATGGAGTATCTGCATGGACATGAGCACGCAGCTGCCGCACATGGGGGAGAAACTCAGAGTGTGGCAGAACATGTTCATAGTCACGAGGAAGAGCACAGCCATGAGCATACGCATAGTCATGAAGAAGCTCATAGCCATGAGCATACGCATAGTTATGAAGAAGCTCACAGCCATGAGTATGCTCACAGTCACGAAGAAGCTCATAGCCATGAACACGCCCACAGTCATGAAGACCATACCCACCATCACCACCAGCACCGCGGCATGAATGAAATCCGTCAGATCATTGCTGGCGCGAAGATGACCGAGGGCGCCAGAAAAACAGCTCTTGCCATCTTCGAAATCTTGGCAAAGGCGGAGGCAAAAGCCCACAATGTTCCGGTAGAAGAGGTGCATTTCCACGAAGTTGGAGCGGTAGACTCTATTGTAGATATTTTGTCAGTGGCAGTCTGCCTGGATAACCTTGGAGTGACTGAAGTGATCGTACCTGTATTATATGAGGGAACTGGCACCATCCGCTGCCAGCATGGCATCCTTCCAGTTCCGGTTCCGGCTGTGACAAATATTGTACAGCAGTGTGGTCTGGATCTTAAGATTACCCAGGTACAGGGCGAGCTGGTGACGCCTACTGGTGCTGCGATCGTGGCAGCTGTCCGGACTTCTAATAAACTGCCAGAGGATTTTGTGATTGAGAAAACTGGTATCGGAGCAGGTAAGAGAACTTATGAGTGCCCTGGAATTCTCAGAGCTATGTTGATCCATGGAGAAAATTTAAAGAGATCAAAGCCAGAGGATGGGATACAAAGCAAAAATGGCAATCAGAAAAATGATGCAAATGAAATGAAAGCGTACACCAGCTTGGAAGCCGGCGAGATTTTTAATCAGGAGGCTGAGAACAAAATTCAGACCGGAGTTACGGACAGCACCGATTCTGCCGACTACATCTACAAGCTGGAAACCAACATCGACGACTGCAGCGGTGAAGTCCTTGGCTTCGTTATGGAGAAATTATTTGAAGCAGGCGCCCGGGATGTCCACTACACCCCGGTCTATATGAAGAAAAACCGCCCTGCCTGGCTGCTCACCGTGATCTGTAAGGAAGAAGACATTCCGGGAATGGAAGCGCTGATCTTTGCAGAGACTACCAGTATTGGTATCCGCAGAGCCAGAATGGAACGTACCATTTTGCCAAGAAGGAGGATCAAGGTAATGATCCCCTTCGGTGAGGTGGAAGTGAAAATCTGTGGCCCGGAGGGAGCCCAGAAGTGCTACCCGGAATACGAAAGCCTGGCAAATATCTGCCGGAAAACCGGAATCTCCTATGCAGAAGCCTACCAGATGGCAGTGGAAGCAAGTAAGAACCTGGAATGATGGATTTGGGAATGGCTTTCGTAATATCTGGATGTGCTGCAATTCTCTGTAAATATGAATAAAAAAACAGTAAAAACAGGAAAATACCGCGGCAAATCGCAATATTGCAACCGATAAAATTGTATGTTACAATACAGGTTAGCTTTTTTGAATGAAAGTTCCTAAAGAAAACAGAAATTGAAATCCGGGACAGAATTCTTTTTTGCTAAATTTTTCAAAATACAATGGAGAGAATATGAAGAAATATATTGATAATCTCAGACAGTACCAGTTCCTTTTAAGCGAGCTGGTAAAAAAAGGAATCAAGCTGAAATATCGTCGTTCCTACCTTGGTATTCTGTGGTCTATGTTAGAGCCGCTGCTTTCCATGGTGGTCCTGACCATTGTCTTCGGAACCCTGTATGGAAACACAGATAAGACATTCCCTGTATACATTCTTTCGGGACGTCTTCTGTATACCTTTTACTCCAATGCCACAAAAGCTGCATTGAAGTCTATCCGTTCCAACTCGGCCATGATCAAAAAGGTATATGTGCCGAAATACCTGTACCCCCTTTCAGGAGTTATTTATAACTATATTATTTTCCTGATCTCTCTTCTGGTACTTGGTATTGTAAGCGCTGTTCTCGGTGTGAAGCCAACGATTTATCTGCTTCAGGCACCGGTTGCGCTGATCATCATTCTGATCTTATCCTATGGATGCGGAATGTTCCTTGCAACTATCGGCGTATTTTTCAGGGACATTGAATACCTTTGGACAGTTGTGCTGATGCTGATCATGTACACCTGTGCAATTTTCTATTACCCAAGCAAGCTGTTAAAGAGTGGATGGGCATGGATCCTGAAGTTTAACCCTCTGTACTGTACCATCCAGATTTTCCGTTCTGCGATCTTTGGAGAGCCGATGTATGCACCATATGTAATTTATGCAGCCGCATTCAGTGTGGGAATTACCATTTTGGGACTTGTATGCTTTAAGAAAAAACAGGACAGTTTCATTCTGTATATTTAAGGAGAGAATATGGGTAAGCCAGCAATTGAAGTTGATAATGTAAGTATGAAATTCAGCCTCAGCCGTGAGAAGGTTGACAGCTTAAAAGACTATATTTTTAAAACCATCAAAAGAGAGATCCAGTACAATGAGTTCTGGGCATTGAAGAACGTGACTTTTACTGTAGAAAAGGGAGACCGTGTAGGAATCCTGGGACTGAATGGCGCAGGAAAAAGTACCCTTCTGAAAGTGATTTCCGGGGTATTCAAGCCAACAGAAGGACATGTGGAAAAACACGGCAAGATCGTACCGCTTCTGGAACTTGGAGCAGGTTTTGATCCCCAGTACACAGGCAAAGAGAATATCTATCTCTATGGTGCAATGCTTGGTTACACCAAGAAATTCATTGACAGCAAGTATGATGAAATTGTAGAATTCTCCGAGCTTCAGAAATTTATGGATGTGCCGGTAAAGAACTATTCCTCTGGTATGAAATCCAGACTTGGTTTTGCCATCGCTACAGTAGTAGAACCAAAAATCCTGATCCTGGATGAGGTTCTTTCCGTTGGTGATGCCAAGTTCCGTAAAAAAAGTGAGAATAAGATCCTCAGCATGTTTGATTCCGGCGTAACGGTGCTTTTTGTATCCCATTCCCTGGAGCAGGTAAAACGTCTTTGCAATAAGGCGATGATCCTGGAAAAAGGAAAGTTGATCGCATATGGTGATATTGATCCGATTTCTGAACAATACAGTGAAATGATAGGTGGCTGATCCGCGTGAAAATATTGCAGGTAGGACTGGGAAATAATCCGGGCGGCATGGAAGCCTTTGTGATGAATTATTTCCGGGAACTGGCGAAACAGGGGATTTCCTTTGACTTTGTGTCCATGTATGGAACCATTGCACACGAACAGGAAATCCTGAAGCTTGGGGGAAGAGTGTTCTACGTCCCTAATGTGAAAAAAGACTACTTTGGCTATGTAAAAGCGTTCAGAGAGCTTTTGCAAAGGGAAAAGTATGACATTGTCCATGTAAATATGCTTTCCGCAGCCAATATTGTGCCCCTTCGCCTGGCGAAACAGGCTGGCGTAGGGAAAGTGATCGCCCACTCCCACAATGCTTCCGCTCCGGGCCTTGTCAGAAAGCTGATGGACAAATGGAACCGTCCGGGACTGAACCGGTATGCAGATATGAAACTGGCCTGTTCTGAGACGGCAGGCAGATGGCTGTTTGGAGATTCGGTCTTTGAAAGAGGAGAAGTAACGGTGGTATCCAATGCCATTGATACCAGGAAATATAGCTTTTCCCTGGAAAACAGAGAGGCAGTGCGCAGACAGCATGGAGTAGGGGATGGAATCCTGGTTGGCCATGTTGGCCGTTTCCAGGTGCAGAAAAACCACCAGGCAATTGTGCAAATTTTTAATGAAGTTCAAAAAATCATGCCAACAGCCAGATTATGTCTGGTCGGCGACGGCGAATTAAAGGAAAAGATCCGTGAGGAGCTTCAGCAGCTGGGCATCCTTCAGAAAGTGATCTTCGCAGGAGTCTGCCCGGATGTGGAGCGGTATTTAAGTGCCATGGATGTGTTTTTGTTCCCTTCTTTATTTGAAGGGCTTCCTTTTACCCTGTTAGAAGCCCAGGCGAATGGGCTTCCCTGTGTGATCTCAGATTCGATTACGGAAGAAGCCGTTTTATTAAAAGAAAAGATCCTTCGTCTTTCCCTGGAAGAAAGTGGACCAAAGTGGGCGAAGACGGTTATTTCCTGTGCGGGAAAAGGAAGGGAAGAGAATGTGAAGGCGACAGAAGCGCTTACTGCAGCACATTTTGACATCCATCAGGAGGCAGGAAGACTGCTGGAATTGTATGAAAAGTAGGAGAACAGCGTGGAGAACAAAATAGATTTTGTAATTCCGTGGGTAGATGGCTCAGATGAGGCATGGCTCAGCGAGAGAAGAAAATACAGCCCGGATAAAGAGACAGGAAGCACCAGCCGCTATCGTGACTGGGATAACCTGCAATACTGGTTCCGAGGGGTAGAGAAATTTGCCCCATGGGTAAACCATGTCTATTTTGTCACCTGCGGTCACATTCCCAAGTGGCTGAATCTGAGCAATCCTAAGCTTACCGTGATCCGCCATGAAGAGTTTATGGATCCAGAATATCTCCCTACTTTCAGCAGCCATCCCATTGAATTGAATCTACACAGGATCAAAGGCCTTTCCGAACAATTTGTTTATTTTAACGACGATACCTTTTTGATCAGTCCTGTTACCCCAGAGGATTTTTTCAAAAATGGACTGCCAAGGGATTGCTGTATTGAGACTGCCATTGCCCAGGACAATATTGACGATCCTTTTGCCCATATTTTGCTGAACAACACCGCACTTATCAACATGCATTTCCAGAAGAAAGAGGTGATACACCGCACCTGGAAAAAGTGGTTCAGCCCTGCATATGGTAAGATGCTGCTCCGGAATTTTCTCATGCTTCCTTATCAGGAATTTTCCGGGTTCAAGTACACCCATATGCCAAGTCCTTTTTTGAAAAGCTCCTATGAGAAGGTTTGGGCCGCAGAAGGGGAGCGGCTGGACCGTGTATGTCACAACCGTTTCCGCTCTATCTATGATGTAAGCCAGTATGTGATCAAGCACTGGCAGTGCATGGAAGGAAGTTATGAGCCCCAGTCCCCAAATTTTGGACAGTTCTGTGTGATGGGACGGGACGATGAGGTCCTTTATGAAACTATGAAAAAACAGTCCAGAAAGATGATCTGCATCAATGATGATGACAGACTGAAGAATTTTGAGGAAGCCCGTGACAAGGTGATTCTGGCCTTTGACCGGATTCTTCCGGAAAAATCCGGCTACGAGGTATAGGAATGTCCAGAGAAGCAGGAAAGAAAATTTTAAGAGAACAGGGAATTTCCGGTTTTGTGCTCCACTATGGTGCCAGAGCTCTTACAAAAGTGGAGAAAAAAGTGATCGGCAAGGGCACCGCCCGTTTTTGCAAGATAAAAAAGAACCGTCTGGTATTCAAAAACAGGGAGAATCTGGATTTTACAGATAATCCAAGGGCATTCTTTGATTATCTTCTGAAAATGGGTTATAATGACAAATATGAGATCATCTGGCTGGTATCAGATCCGGGAAAATTCCGGCATCTGAATTATAAGAATGTGAAATTTGTAACAGCAGAGAACCGCTATGGCTGGAACAGCTGCAGGGCCTATTACTATGCGGCAACTGCCAGATATTTTTTCTTTTCCCATAATACCCAGGATCTTTTGGACTACGGGTGCGAGGGAAGACAGATCATCAATCTGTGGCATGGCTGCGGCTATAAGGGACCGGAGCAGGGAATGAAAACAGAGGCAGGACAGAAAGCCAAGTCTGAGTTTGACTATGGACTGGTTCCTGGCCCTGTTTTTGTCCAGACAAAATCTGCAGCATGGAACTGTGAGAAGGAGAAAATCTGGCCGATCGGTTATCCAAGATATGACTGGATGCTCCACCCGTCTATGGAGAAGGGCGAGATGCTGAAAGAAATCTTTGGCTGGGAGCGTGCTAAAAGCAAAGTGGTGATGTGGATGCCTACTTTCCGCAAAAGCAATCTGAAGGGATGCAGGGAAAGTGAGATCCAGATGGCCTACCAGCTGCCAGGGCTTTCCGGCAAGGAGGATCTGAAGAAACTGGATCTGCATCTGAAGAAGCTTGACATGTTCCTGATCATTAAGAAGCATCCTCTTCAGACGGAGTGGTCGGAGGATGAGAATGAGCTTGTTAACATTCGTTACGTGACAGAAGCCATGCTGGAACAGGCTGGAGTTCAGCTGGCGGAGCTGATGGGAGTCTGTGATGGGCTGATTTCGGATTATTCCTCGGCAGCAGTTGACTTTATGCTGCTTCACAGACCGATCGCCTATGTGCTGGAAGATTTTATGGCGTATAAGGAGAAGCGGGGATTTGTATTTGAGGATCCCCTTGCGTATATGCCAGGTGAGAAATTATATGATTACCAGGGCATTGAGGCATTTCTGGAGCATGTTGCGGCAGGAGAGGATCTTTATAAGGAAGAGCGTGAGAGACTGATGCCGGTGATGCATAATCCGGCGGAAAATTATTGCCGCAGGCTGGTCCAGTGGCTGAAGCTGTGAGAGAGGGTGTTGGCTGCACCAGGGCTTTTACAGCATTTGAAAGGAAGATTTTATGGGAAAATTAATCGGATATACACAGGGAACCTACGATATGTTCCATATCGGTCATCTGAACCTGATCAAAAACGCCAAGAGACGATGCGATTATCTGATCGTAGGCGTGAATACAGATGAGCTGGTGGAGAGCTACAAGCACAAAAAGCCTATTATCCCTCTGGAAGAGAGAGCGGAGATCGTCCGCGCCATCAAGTATGTGGACGAGGTGATCATTACCGACACACTGGATAAGAAGGTGATCTGGGATAAGATCCGCTTTGATGAGATCTATATTGGAGATGACTGGAAGGGCAACGAGCGCTGGGAGCGCACTGGCAGGCAGATGGCAGAGCTGGGTGCCAAGCTGGTATATCTGCCTTATACCAAGGATACTTCCTCCACAATGCTGAGGGAGAAACTTACAGAGTATTAGGATACTATTTGACAAAATACAATATAAAAGGTATTGCCACGAAGTGCGGCGAAGCAATTATTGTTCACGGTGTGCGCAGTAACACGAAGAATACAGTTTACCAGGAAAGGTTTGTTACTATGGGAAAAGTACAGACATTATTTAAGATGTTTTCAAAGATCGGGGAAGACAAGAGCATGTATGACCGCTACCTGACCTTGAGAGCCTTTGGAACCTATGTGATTTATGATAAATGGAAGATTAGAAGGATGAAGAAGTTTCCCCCGGCTATTGTGGAGAACCGCATCCTTTTTGAGACAAATGACGATTTTACAGACAACGGACGTGCCCTTTTTGACTATATGGTAGCCAACGGCTATAACAGGAAATACGAGCTTGTGTGGCTGGTGCACGATCCGTCCAAATATAAGAAATACGAGACAGAAAACGTAAAATTTGTGGAAGGCTTTAAGAAGCACAGCACCATACGCCATGCGGTGGCCTACCACTATGCCCTTACCTCCCGCTATATTTTTTACACCCAGGCCTTTAACTGGATCGGAATGGCAAGAAAGGGACAGACCTTTATTGACCTCTGGCACGGCTGCGGCTACAAGGCAAATAAGAACAACCGGAAGGTCTTTTTCGATTACTGCCTAGTGCCGGGAGATGTGTTTATTAAGACCAAGATGGAATTCTTTGGATGCAGCTCCAAGAAGCTTCTGGCCTTTGGCTATCCAAGATATGACCAGATGCTGGCAGGAAGCGACGCCGCAAGGGCATATAGAGAAAAGCTGCTGAAGGAATCTGACAGCGAGAAGCTGATCCTGTGGATGCCCACCTACCGTCATGCCAGCAGTGAGCGTTTAAATGAGGAAACCCTGAACAACGAGTTTAACATTCCTATTCTGGATACCAAAGAGAGTCTGCTCGCCTTTAACAATTTCTGCCGGGACAATCACATGCTGGTAGTCATTAAGAAGCACTATCTGCAGATTCCATACGATTTCGGGGAAAATGTTCTGACCAATATTGTGTATCTGGAGAATCAGGATCTGGAGGACAACGGCCTTCAGCTTTATGAGTTTATCAACTGCTCCGATGCCCTGGTATCGGACTATTCTTCTGTGGCAATCGACTATCTGCTGCTTGACAAGCCTCTTGGCTTCACCCTGGATGATTATGAAGCTTATACTGAGTCCAGAGGATGGGTATTTGAGAATCCGCTGGAATATATGCCAGGAGAGCATATTTACAATGTGCAGCAGTTTGAACAGTTTGTTCTGGATGTGAAGAATGGAAAGGACGAATATGGGGAAAAACGTGCCCAGGTTCGTGCCAAGACACACAATGTGACAGACTGCTATTGTAAGCGTGTGCTGGATTACTTTGACATTAACCCGTGATATTCATATGATTTCGGGAAAAGTATTTTGCTGCCTTATAACGGAAAAAGGCAAAAAGAAGGAGGAACCCCAGGCGGGGTATGTAAGATATGAAAATATGTATCTGGATGACAAAAATCTTTGATCTTGGCGGAACCAAGCGTGTGGTTTCCCTTCTGGCAAATGAGCTGGTGAAGGAGCATGATGTGACCATCATGACCTACGAGGACCGTTTCCTGGAAGACCGCACCATGTATCACTTAAGTGAAGAAATCGATGTGGATTTCATTGATAATAACCATTTCGTAAACCGGCACTGGAACTTTGCCTTTGTTAAACGATATCTGGTGAAAAAGCTAAATGATGAATTCGGGATCTTTAATAAAAAATGCTTTAATGATCTCCTTGCCGAGTCTATTTTTCCGAAGAAAACAAGGGATAAATGGGTGGAGTATTTAAATTCCAAGGATTATGATGTGATCATTACCACCGCTTCCTTAAGCCTGCGGCTAGGCATGATCGCCCCCCGTTTAAATGCGGCGACCATCGGATGGCAGCACAACTGCTACGACGGTTATCTTCATGTGAAGCCGGTAGTATTCTGGCAGCAGGAGCGTCTGCTTCAGGAATACCTGCCAAATCTGGACCGCTATATCGTCCTCAGCAAATATGACCAGAGAGACTATACAAAGAAGCTGGGCATTGACACAGAGGTGAAGATCAATCCCAGAAGTTTTGTCAGTGAGAAGAAGTGCAATGTGAAGTCCAAGCGCTTTCTCATGGCAACCCGCTTTGTATACGCCAAGGGACTGGATCTTATGATGGAATCCTTTGAAGAGTTTTGCAAAGAGGATTCTGAGTGGGAGCTTGATATTCTTGGAGATGGAAAGTTATTCGGGCAGATCAAGGCAGATGCGAAGAACCGCCACCTTGAGGATCGTGTCCATTTCGTAGGCTATACCAATGAGCCGGAGAACTATTACCTGAATTCTTCTGTTTTCCTCCTTCCTTCCAGATGGGAGGGATGGCCCATGGTAATTATGGAGGCTTTTGAATTTGGTCTTCCGGTAATTGCGTACCATATGGGTGCTATGGATCTGATCATTGAGGATGGGAAGACCGGATTTTTGCCGGAAGCATTTGATCCTCACAAATTTGCACAGGCCATGCTGAAGGTCGCGCATGACGAGGAGCTTCGGGCGCAGATGTCTGCAAATGCTATTGCCAGGTCGGAGGATTTCTCTATTGATAAGGCGGTAGCAGCGTGGGATGATCTTTTTGAGCGTGTAGTTGCACATAAAAATATGCAAAGATGACACATTGGCAATAAGGCACAAGTGAGCAGACACTGTTCCGCAAAGGTTTTTAGTAAACGTAGTCCACAGAAAATCTGCAAAGTGGGGTGCGGAGTGAGGAATTGTGAAGATATTGAACAATTACGAATTATAAGAAAAAAGGGGGCTGGGACCAATGAAAGTCACCGTAAATGACCTGAAAAAACTGGCGAAGAAGGTAATCCGGAGGGACACCTATTCCCAGGCTGTACGGGATGCCCAGGAAGAAGCCCGTTACAATCTGACGGAAGAGCTTCGGGAAAAATATGCGGATTTTTATGAGAACAGTCCGTTGAAGGAAAACTGTATTTTATATGAGGCGTTTGGGGGCAGGGGCATGACCTGCAGCCCTCACGCCATTTTTAAGTATCTGCTGGCCCAGCCGGAGTTTCAGGAATATCTCCATGTCTGGGCTATTGATGACTTTTCGGATAATGCTCCCTGGATGGAGCTTTATAAAGAGAAGCAGAATGTAAAGTTTATCAAATTTCAGTCCCTGGAATACCGGGAATATCTGGCAACTGCCAAATATCTGGTGAATAACGTAAGCTTCCCCGGATATTTTACCAAAAGGGAAGGACAGGTGTTTATCGATACCTGGCATGGGATTCCGTTGAAAACCATCGGATTTGACATTCCGGCAGGAAAGATCAGCGCAGGAAATACGGTGAAGAATTTCCTGGCAGCAGACTACCTGATTTCCCCGGACGCGTTTATGACGGAAATTTACAAGAATGCCTTTAAAATGGGAGGACTTTTTCCAGGAAAGCTTCTGGAAATCGGACAGCCCCGTAATGATAGCTATTTTCATACGGAAAGGGAGGCTGTTTTTCAGAAATTACAGATGGCAGGGATCAAGGCAGATCCTTCCAGGAAGCTGATCCTGTATGCCCCTACCTGGAAGGGCAGCAAATACTCCAGCCCGGACACCAGTCTGGATGCCTACGAGAAGATGATCCGTACCATTGAGGAGAATGTAGATATTTCTGAGTACCAGGTATTTGTAAAGCCTCACCAGATTGTTTATTATCACATAAAAAATACCCAGGGCGTGACTGGCCAGTACATTCCGGCAACGGTGGATACCAATGAATTGCTGCGTGCTACGGATGTTCTGATCTCTGACTATTCCAGCATCTATTTTGACTATCTGGTGTCTGGAAAGCCTATTTTGTTCTTTATCCCGGATCTTGCCAATTATCTGAATTACAGAGGTCTGTATTTTGGTATTGACAAGCTTCCAGGACCAATTGCAGAGGATTATGGGCAGCTTGGAGGCTATTTAAGAGACCTGGAAAAGGCCATGGAGCCTTACCGGGAGGTCTATGACCGGGAAGCAAAGTGGGCGTGCCCAAGGGATGACGGAGCGGTATGCCGCCGCCTTGCAGACATTGTGTTTCATGGAAAAGAGGGGGAGGACTGTATCCGCTGTGAAGAAACAGGGCGTCCTAAGGTTCTTATGTATGCAGGAGATTTCTCTGACAATGGAACTACCAGGGCTTTTCTTGCAATGGCAGAATACCTTGATTTTCAGAAATATGATATTACCTTATTGATCGACGGAGACGGGGATGAGAGAGAGGAAGGAATGATCTGCTCCCTGCCATCTGGAATCCGGGTGCTTTACAGGGGACAGCCCTTTAATGGAAGCCCGGAAGAGCTTGCCTGCCATAACCGGCTGATGAAGGGAAAAAAGGCAGAGGTTCCTCATGCTTTTTATAAGCGGGAGGCCAGAAGACTGTTTGGGGAGGCTGCTTTTGACTGCGCCATTGATTTTACAGGGAAGAAAAATCTGTTTTCTATGATTGCAGGAGAAATGAAGAATATCAGATTTTTCACATATAAGCCTCATTTTGTGGATGAGAGCCGTATCCAGGCGGAATTAAAAGAGCAGCTAGTGATCGTTTCCCAGGAGGAAAGCTATTATATTACAGATACGGTGGCAGGCGGAAATTCATCTGTGGTCTCCATAGACGCCATTCCTGCGCCGGATATGGACAAAACAAATTATTTCTGTATGTATTCTAAGGCTGCTGAAGGGATTTTGAATACCTTTTCCAGCCTGACGGAAAAGAATACCTGTCTGTATGTGATGGGAAAGGGAAAAGCATATGAGAATCTTAAGAAGAGTATTTCCAGGCTGCATCTGGAGGGAAGAGTTTTCCTCATTGGATGGGCGGCAAGACCCTTTGCCCTTATGAACATGTGCCAGTATTTTGTATGCCCGGAAGGAGAAGAAGAAAATGCCGGGGCGCTGTCTGCCAAGGCGATGGGGATGAAACTTGTAGGAGCGGATTTCAGAAGTGAGATTTCCTACAGCTTTGATGTAAAAGAATGGAACCGGAAGCAGTATGAGAAACTGGAAAAGCAGATAGAGGATAAGAGGGATTTACATGAGTGAGATAGAGAAAATCCTGGAACAGAATATGGAAGAGTATGAAAGCGCCAGACGCCGGGCCCATAAATTGGTAAATGGCTACCGCCGTGAGATCAGTAGAACCTGTGAGTATGCAGAGGCGCTTGCGAAGCTGCCGGTGAACCCAGACCAGATTTTTTTTCTGTGGGAAAAAGGGTCTGCGGATGGGGAACTGATCCGGGAAATGTATGAATATGTAAAGCAAACATATGGGAAAAAATATATCTGCATCTGCTGCGTGAAGGGAAGCCTGCCCTTTGGAAATGCTGGCAAATTGACTGAAAATTCTACTGGATACTGGAGAGTACTGGCTTCCTCCGGAATCATTGTCAGCAGTGTGGAGCTTCCGGCTTCCTTTGTAAAAAGAGAAGGCCAGATTTATCTGAACACCATGTCTAAGGTTTACGAAAAGAAGCGTCTGGACACAAAGCAATTTGTATCCGAGACGGTACGGGATATGTTGAAAACGGATTTCATCTGTGCACCAGATCATCAGCAGGGGGAAGAGACCTGGATCCAAAAGTGTCTGGCAGGAAGGGTTTACCCTGGAAAAGTTCTGGTTTTTGAAGAGAGCGCAAGGGATAAGGCTGCTGTTCTTGCCAGGTTTCTTCTGGAGAAAACCATTCCAGAAGGGCTGGAGTGTTTTTCCCTTAGAAATCCGGAGAAGAAAAGGCTTCTCATTCTGGGAAGCGGGGCAGGAAAACCAGAGGTAAAGCTGGTGGTGGACAGAATCCTGGACAGGATCGATCCGAAAAAATATGATGTGGCTTTTTTTAGTGAAGACCTTGGAAGTGAGGCAAAGTGTAAAGCATTTTCCGCACAGACTGGTAAGGCTGCCAGTCTTATGGGTGTGGGGAAAATGACAGTCAGTGAGGCTGAATACCTCAATTATCTCACTGTGGAAAAGAATCCAGAGACATATCTGGGGAATCCGATCCTCCGCAGCTATATAGATGAACTGGCAAGGCGGGAGTGGAACCGTCTCTTTGGAACGGTTTCCTGGGATGCGGTGATCGTTGCCGGAAGTGCCAAATATCTGCCTTATTATCTGGCTGCGAAAGCCAGAACGAAGATGAAAGTGCTGGTGGATCTTGATTTTCTGCCGTATATCCATGAGAAACATCCGGCAAGATGGCGCAAAGCCCTCACCGTATTTAACCGGATCTATGCGCCGGCAGACTGCCTGCAGCTGGGAAGCTATGGCCAGGAGAACCGTCTTCGGGTGATGCGGCTTCCGGTCCTTGTGGCGGAGCAGCCAGAGGGGGATCAGGTGGAAGTGGTATCCTATCAGGAGAAAGAATACCTGGTATGCGACAAGAAAAAAGCAGAAAACGGGCACATTACCATGATGCTGGTGAGAAAGCCGGAACCAGGAAGTATTCTGGTAAATGCAGACCTTCTGCCAGCCGCAGACCAGAAAAAGCGATTGGAACAGTTGGAGAAAGGGCACGGACTTTATGTACTTGGAGAGCAGAGCTCTGCATATAAGAGTTTTCTTCCCAGGGCAGTGGTGCTGGACGAATATGTCAGGAAACAGCTGTATCTGCTCCCAGAAGCGTGGGGATTTTTCAGTGGATTTGCTGGCTATGTGGGAAATGCTGCACTGGAAGAGGATGTAACAGAGAAGATATGCAAGGCTTTTGGCGTAAAGAAGTGCTTGACAGAATAGGTTTCCTGCTTTATAGTTAAAGGCACACATGTGATGAAAAGAAAGGAAAGGAGGCAGTAATATGAAGATCACAGGAGTAAGAAGGAATAAGAATTTATATAGTAACCTGAGATTAAGGAATATCCAGCTGCCTGCTTTTATAGACTGATCTGTCGTATTTTGTATGACGGTATTGATTTTTGCGGATAAGGGACATCCCTTGGCCAGGTAATGGTTAAGGGGTGTCTTTTTTGCGTTTAAAAGCAGAATTGGATATAAAACAGGGAGAAGAGTATGGAAACAAAAAATAAAACCGAGAAATTCCGGATCATTTTCCGTTTTCTAAAAGGAAATATCCGGTTCTTTGTGGGGACGCTTTTATTTTCGGTGCTGTTTACGGCATGCAATGCGTTGATCCCACAGATTGTGAAATATACGGCAGACCACATTCTGGTGCAGGATGGAATTCCAGAGGGGCTGAACGTGGGACAGACCTTGCTTCTGGCAGCCCTTCTGGTGGCAGCTTCGGCAGTTCTGTCGGGAGTTTTTAACTACTTAAGCAAAATGTGCCTGGCAAAAGGCTCTGAAAATTTTTTGAAATCTATCCGGGATACATTGTATCATCACACCCAGTATCTGCCCTTTTCCTGGCATGTAAAGCACCAGACCGGGGAGCTCATCCAGAGGTGTACTTCGGATGTGGAAGTGATCCGGAACTTTGTATGCAGACAGCTTCCGGAGGTGTTTCGGATCTGTTTCCTGATCGTGCTGTATCTGGGAATCATGTTTTCTATGAATGTGCAGATCACTCTGGCTGCGGCAGCCTTTTTCCCGGTGATCATTGGCTATTCCTGCTATTTTTATTCCAGGATCGGGAAACGGTTTCAGGATGCAGATGAGGCAGAGGGAGCTCTTTCCAGTACGGTGCAGGAGAATCTGACTGGAGTCCGTGTGGTGCGGGCATTTGGAAGAGAGAAATATGAGATCGACCGGTTTGATGAGAAGAATAATGCTTATTCTAATCTGTGGGTTCATCTTGGAAAACTAATGAGTGTTTATTGGGCATCGGGAGATCTGATCACCAATTTACAGGTTTTGACGGTTATGGTGACTGGCGTGGTTTTGGCAGTAAATGGGCGGATCACCTTGGGAGAGTTTATGGCGTTTATTTCCTACAATGCGTCTCTGACCTGGCCGGTGCGAAGCCTTGGCAGGATCATTTCGGATATGAGCAAGGCAGGGGTTTCCATGGAACGTGTGGCTTATATTCTGGAGGCGGAGGAAGAAAAAGATGCAAAAGTAGGAAAGCCTGCCATGGATGGCGACATCTGCTTTCACAATGTATCTTTCGGTTATTCTCCAGATCATCCGGTCCTGAAAAATATCAATTTCACCATCCCCTCCGGAAGCACCTTTGCAATTCTTGGCACAACCGGAAGCGGAAAATCAACTCTGGTCCATTTATTGAATCGTTTATACGATCTGCCGGAAAACTGCGGCAGCATTACCATCGGCGGTGTGGACATCCGTGACATGGACCGCCAGTATCTGCGCCAGAACATTGGCATGGTCCTTCAGGAGCCTTTCCTTTTCTCCAGAACCATCCGTGAGAATATCGGTATCACAAAGGAGAAGCTGTTGGACGAGGAAATCCGCCATGCAGCAGGAATTGCCTGTGTGGATGAGGCAATCCAGCATTTTACAGATGGTTACGATACCATTGTGGGTGAGCGTGGCGTTACATTGTCCGGAGGACAGAAGCAGCGTGTGGCCATTGCCAGAATGCTGATGAAAGAAGCGCCAATCCTGGTATTTGACGATTCCCTTTCCGCAGTAGATACAGAGACAGACAATAAGATCCGCAAAGAACTGAAAAAAGAAATGGAGAAGGCAACTGTGATCATGATTTCCCATCGGATCACCTCTCTTATGCAGGCAGATTGCATTATTGTAATGGACAAAGGGGAAATCCAGCAGATGGGCACTCACGAAGATCTGATTCGTCAGGAAGGCCCCTATAAAGACATTTACGAGATTCAGATGAACAGTGACATCCGTCTTATGGAAGGAGGTGCAGCATGCGAATAGAAGAAAAAGAATATACGAAATCCATTGATCTTTCTATCTGGAAAAAGGTGTTTCCATTTTTGGCACCCCGTAAAAATGTGCTGCTTATGGTAATCGTGATGAACATTCTCTGTTCCGTGGTAGATATTATTATGCCCCTGTTTCAGCGCCAGGCCATTGATTCCTTTATTGGGAAGAATACCCTGGCAGGTCTGGGAGGGTTTATTGCTGTTTACATTGCTGTGATCCTTTTTCAGATGTGGTCGGTTATCTGCTTTACCAGAGGCTGTATGACGCTGGATGTGGAAACTGGCCGGGATATGAAACGAGCCCTGTTTGTTCATCTTCAGAAGCTGTCTTTTTCCTACTACAATGCAACTCCAGTTGGATATATCCTGTCCAGGGTGATGAATGATGTGGCAAGGATCACAGAGCTGATCGCCTGGGACGTGATCGATATGCTGTGGGCTATCTTTTATGTGGCAGGCGTTTTTGTAGCCATGCTGTTTCTGAACTGGAAGCTGGCGCTGGTGATCATGCTGATCGTTCCAGCCATTGCGGTGCTTACCTGGTATTTCCAGAACAAGATTCTGACCTGGAACCGCCAGGTGCGAAAAATCAATTCCAAGATCACAAGTGGCTACAACGAAGGCATTATGGGTGCAAAGACGGTGAAATCCCTGGTGGTGGAGGAGAAGAACTTCCGCGAATTTTCTTCTGTGACAGAGGAGATGCGTGGGGCCTCCATCAAGGCAGCCAGATTGAATGCTGTGTATGTTCCAATGGTTGTATTTTTTGGCGCCCTTGCAACTGCAATCGTGTTGGAGCGGGGCGGCATTATGGTTCTGAATGGAAGTATGGATATTGGAACCCTTGCTGCATTTACTGCATATGCAGTTGGAATTTTTGAACCAATTCAGAGACTTGCCGGAATTCTTTCAGAGTGCATTTCCGCCCAGGCAAATATTGAGCGTGTCACTTCTCTTCTGGAGGAGAAGCCTCAGGTGGTGGATTCCCCGGAAGTCCTGGAAAAATATGGGGATTTCTTCCATCCTCACAAAGAAAACTGGGAACCGATCAAAGGTGACATCGAATTTGAAAACGTTTTCTTCCAGTATCCTGATGGAAAAGAAGAAGTGCTCAGCGATTTTAACCTGAAGATTCCGGCAGGCACCAATGTAGCAATCGTGGGAGAGACTGGCGCAGGAAAAAGTACGCTGGTGAATCTGGCCTGCCGTTTTTTTGAGCCTACCAGCGGACGGATTCTTATTGATGGCAGAGATTACCGTGAGAGAAGCCAGCTGTGGCTGCACAGCAACATCGGGTATGTGCTGCAGAATCCCCATCTGTTTTCCGGTACTGTGATGGAAAACATCCGCTATGGAAGACTGGACGCTACAGACGAAGAAGTGAAAGCTGCTGCGAAAGCTGTCCATGCCGATGAGGTAGCCGGGAAACTGGACAAAGGTTATGACAGTGACGTAGGAGAAGGCGGTGACCGCCTCTCTACCGGAGAAAAACAGCTCCTTTCCTTTGCCCGTGCCGTACTGGCAGATCCCGCCATCTTCGTACTGGACGAAGCAACCTCCTCCATCGACACCAGGACCGAGCAGTTGATCCAGCATGCCACAGACAAGCTCCTGAAAGGGCGAACCTCCTTCCTGATTGCCCACCGCTTGTCTACCATCCGAAATGCCGATCTGATTCTGGTTGTCCGGGATGGAAAAATCGTAGAGCAGGGGAAACACAGAGAGCTGCTGGAGAAAAAAGGGTACTATTACCAGCTGGTGCGGCAGCAGTTTGCAGACGAGGAGTCCAAGAAGGTACTGGGCTAGAGCGTGTTTGAAAAATCATTCCCGCAATCTGCACGCCCCACTTTGTGGTATATTTCGCCCGAATTCGGTTGTTGTAGCTAAAGCGTGTTTGCTGGCAGAAAACAGATGTCCTTCCGGGAAAATAAAAATGTATAATTATGCTTGACATGAAAATAGTTTGGTAGTAAAATAACTTCAGTTCGTTAAAGAATTAAAACTTAAAAGAATCAAATTCCTTGAAGGGAAGCAGTAGAAGCAGAAGCACCTTGTCTACAGAGAGCTGTGTTGGTGGAAAGCAGCGTCAGGTCTGTTTTGAAGATCATCCCCGAGAAGGGAAGCCGAACGCTTTATAAGTAACACCTGTTTCAGGGTACGAAATGAAGAGCAGCATCAAGTAGGTTTCCACGGCCGTTCCCCGTTACCGGAATCGCGTATGTCGGTACGTTGTCTTTTCGTACTTGTTTCAAAGGGGAAACAGGGTGGTTGCGGTCTAATATGGTCCGTCCCTAGTTTGGGGACGGATTTTTTTTACGCTAAAATACGAAAGACGAAAAACAGACAAGTAACCCAAGAGGAGGAGAGAGCATGAAAGTCTTCAAAAAAATCATGAATGCAGTAGCAGCAGTAGAAAATGTGATTCTTGTAGTATCCACCCTGCTGATACTGGTCCTGACTGTGGGAAATGTTTTTTCCCGTAAAGTCATCCATCGTTCCTGGTCCTTTACCGAGGAACTTGTGGTCGCAGTCTTTGTACTGATCACTTTAATGGCTGCAGCACTTGCGTGCCGCCAAGGAGAGCTGGTCAATCTGTCACTGGTTACAGACCGTCTCCCTGAGAAACTGAAAAAACCATCTGTAATCCTTACCACCATCCTGTGCATTATTTTTACCGCCATCCTGTTCTGGTTCGGTATGGAAAAAGTAATCACACAGCTGGAAAACGGAAAACGTACCTTCGTTCTGAACTGGCCAGAGTGGATTTTCTGGTCCTTCGTGCCAATCGGATCCGGATGTATGATCTTACATTTTATTGAATACTGTCTTGACTATTGTACAGGCAATCTGAAAAAGGAGGATAAATAAATGATAAGTGCAGTTCTTTTTATTTCATTTTTTGTTTTCCTGATCATGGGAGTACCCATTGCAATCTGTCTGGGACTGTCCTCCGTATGTGCGATTCTGTACTCTGGAACCTCCCTTACCATTGTTGCAACCAACATGTATGCCGGAATCAGTAAATTTCTCCTTCTGGCAATCCCGTTTTTCGTACTTTCCGGAAATATCATGGCAAAAGCCGGGATTTCCAAAAGACTTGTTAAATTCGTAGATACCTGTGTGGGACACAGAAGAGGCGGTATCGCCATCGTGTGCGTTATTGTAGCCTGCTTCTTCGGTGCAATTTCCGGATCCGGTCCGGCTACCGTAGCAGCCCTTGGAGCCGTTCTGATACCGGCAATGGTAGAACGAGGCGGCTTTAGCGCACCGTTTTCCACGGCACTGATGGCAACATCAAGCTCCATTGCCATTGTCATCCCGCCAAGTATTGCATTCGTTGTATATGCTTCCATCACAGGCGTATCCATCGCAGATATGTTCATGGCTGGAATCGTACCTGGAATCCTTATGGGCGTTGCCCTTGTGATCGTGGTTATGGTAGAAGCCAGAAGAAGAGGCATTCAGCCAGCCCAGAAGAAGGCAATTGCAAAAGAGCGCTGGGATGCATTTAAAGATGCTTTCTGGGGATTTTTAATGCCGGTCATCATCCTTGGCGGTATTTACGGCGGTATCTTTACCCCTACTGAGGCAGCAGCTGTATCTGTTGTATACGGTTTGTTTGTAGGTATGGTGATCTACCGTGAGGTTAAATTAAAAGACCTGTTTGACATTTGTGTGGATTCTGCAAAAACAACAGGCGGAATCATGCTGATCGTAGCATGTGCATCCCTGTTTTCCTATGTATGTACCAAGTTTGGTATTGCAGACGCAGCTTCAGCGCTCCTTGGAAGCATTGCACATAACCAGTTTACCTTCCTTCTGATCGTAAACATTATTTTCCTGATCGCAGGCTGCTTCATCGATGCAAACTCAGCCATGTACATTTTCATCCCGGTTATGCTTCCGGTCTGCAAAGCACTTGGATACGACGTGGTTGCATTTGGTGTTATGGCAACTGTAAACCTTGCAATTGGCCAGGTAACTCCGCCAGTTGGTGTCAACCTGTTCGTGGCAATCGGAATTAAGATCAAAAAAGGCATGGAAGTTACCCTTCAGGAAATTTCCAAAGCCGTTATGCCAATGCTGGCAGCTTGTATCGCAGTTCTTCTTGTGGTTACCTATATTCCGGTAACTTCAACCGCTCTTCCAAGAGCCCTTGCCAAAAATGGCGCTTATTCCGGTGATTCTGCTTCTGGTGACAGCGGTTCATCCGCAGCTTCTGCCGCTGGAGATGAGGATCATTCCTTCAACGAGATTGCAGACTACAGTGATCTTGGCTGGGAAGAGACCACCTGGAATTTTGCATGCTCCACAACTGAGACCTCTACCTGGGCTGACGGTGGACGTAAGTTTGGTGAGCTGATGGAAAAAGCTACAGGCGGAAAAGTAAAAGTAAACGTTTATGCAGCAGACCAGCTGACAAACGGAAACCAGTCCGAGGGAATCCAGGCGCTGATGAATGGAGACCCGGTACAGATTTCCATGCATTCCAACCTGATCTATTCTGCATTTGACCCAAGATTTAACGTAGTTTCCCTGCCGTTTATTTATGATTCTGTGGAAGATGCAGATGCCAAATTTGACGGCGAGGCTGGTGAAAAATTAAAAGAGATCCTTGGTGAGTACGGACTGCACTGCCTGGGTATTGCAGAGAATGGTTTCCGTGAGCTGACCAACAGTGTCCGCGAAGTAAAAACTGTGGACGACATGAAGAACCTGAAGATCCGTGTTGCCGGTTCCAACCTTCTTATGGAGTGCTATA
>NZ_JAJBMO010000034.1 GCF_020537505.1 Blautia glucerasea
AAGCGGTTCCAACAATAGCAAAACCCTGCAAAAGCAGGGCTTTGTCTACAGTCTGCAACCACCAGTTCAACTGGTGGTTTATCCTTGGCCCTCCAAAGGGCCATTGTTACTGCTCGCCCCAAAGGGCGGTATCGCAAGCACTTTTACTGGCCCGCTATAAAGCGGTACTACTGGAATCTTCTCTTCTCGATTCCTCTGCTTGCTCATTTATATATTTCTGAACTGCTGCATCTGTTATATTGCCGATTGTTTCAACATAATATCCTCTAGCCCAAAAGGCTTTATCCCATTTACTTTGCAGTTCTGGATGTCTGTCGTAAAGCATCAATGTGCTTTTCCCTTTCAGATATCCCATAAAGTCTGATACACTAAATTTCGGTGGAATTGCTACGCTTAAATGCACATGATCGATACATACGGCTCCCGCAATTATTTCTCTCACATCTTCTCGTACCTTTCCATACAATACTTTCTTCCTATATTTAGGAATGAATACGATATGATACTGGCATTTCCAGCGAGTATGTGATAGACTTTTATTGTCCATTTGGACCGCCTCCTTTGATTTTGAGTTTGGCTTGCGACACCATTCTCATCATATCACAGGAGGCTTTATTTTGTTATCCTCACCGCTTCCGCCTACTCCATTCTCCCCAGCATAGCTGGGGGATTAGGCTTTTCATTAATTTTCAATTTTATAATTTTTTCTTTTTGGCCCCGCATCCCCATTCACCGAGATAAAGTCCGAAAAATAACGGCATGGCATATGCAATAGGAAATGTATATCTTGGATGTCCGTGAGCTGCCGGACCAACAAAGGTGACCGCCAGAGTCAGAAGCAGCGGAAGCGACACTACCAGAAGCTTTCCATTTTTATCAAACAGACAATACAGACATATGGAAAGAAGCAGGAAGTCAAGAATTCCCTGATTTACATAAAGTCCAAACAGGGGAATGTCACAAAATCTCTTGTAATATTCCTTTGTAAGCTTTTTCAAAATTCCATTTCCGTTATTTTGCTTATAAACCTCCGAAAAATCTACTTTATCAATCTCCAGCAACGATTCCCTGGTACTATCATAATACTTTATATTATCCTTCAGTGGACTGAACAGACAATAATTTTGATTTAAAGTAGCATCGATATACGTATCCGGATGCTTCATAAAAAGCTGGAACCAGGTCTGGAAAAAAGCTTTCAGCTCTTCAGAAGTGGCATCATCATTAAATCCCCACTTTATTCCATCCATATTATATGGACGATATTTCTCTGCATATTCTTCCGGTGTATAGGTCATAACTGCCTGAATGGAAGCAATTTCTTCGTCCGTAAGGTCATCCTTATTATTCAATACATATCTTCCGATCTGCTGCAGCGGAATTGCCAGCATCGCACGGGTGGAAATTTTCTTTGCATCGTATTTTTTATAAAGAGCTGCATCATTTATTTTTCCGACACACATTGGAAGAAATAAAAATGCCAGGAACATAAGCGCCGCCCGCATGCTTTGTTTCTTATGAAGAATCATATAGAGCTCTCTTCCAGCCACAAAAAGCAAAACTACAGCTACCACATAAATTCCATTCTTTCTAAAAAACATTCCCAACACAGCAGCAATGGTACATGCAGGATGTTTCCAGGAACTAAAATAAACCTCCGGTTTAAAAAGGTACCACACAAGTTCAATGATAAAAAGAACAATAAACGCATCATAGAACACATCAATTACAAAGGCTGCAATATAGCCAGTAAAGCAAGGGGCGAAACCAATGATCACAAGCGTGGTATTCAAAAGCCAGGCGGGCATATGAAATTTCTTCATGGTATCCACCATATAAGTCATTGCCATCAAAAGGATCACACACTGTATCAACAGCAGGAAAAATAAGCCCAGGCTCACACTTCCAAGCCAGTTTCCCAGATCTGCGAAACGCCCTAAAAGCTGCATATAGATGATCGGATGCTGTGTGGTATACTCTGTCACTCCATAATACTGAAGAAGACTGATCTCACTGTCCACAGTCACAATTCCCGGATAACGGGCAATGAAATGAGGAAGCCAGCAGACCGCTATAAAAACTGCAGTTTTCAAAAAGCTTTTTTCCCCCAGAAGAAAAGAAAAAAAACGCTTCACGTATGGGATTTCGAAGCTTCCATATTTTTCGTAAAGCTTCTTGGGGAAAAAATGCTGTTTCATAGATTTTCCCAGGATTCCAACAGCTCCTGTAAACAGGTAGAAAAACAGTACGCCTCCCAGAAAAACAATGGTGAATTTTATAAGTGCCCCATAGCTTTTCGTGATCACATTTACAAAATTAACTTCAGCCCCTCTTCGTGGTGCAGTAGAATAAAACATTCCCATAACCGACGCAAAGGAGCAAAAACAGCTGAGTAAAATTGCTATTATATGAAATCCTACAGGGTAACCCTGGGGAAATCTCCGGATGATCACATGGTAACTTACAAACAGCAATAAAAATATGCTGGTTCTTGCAAGGGATAGATTGCTTCTTGTAAATAGCATGATTGACCCGGAGCTGACGTTAAAGGTAAAGAAAAAACAGGTTAAAAGCGCATATCCCAAAACTGCAATGTTACTTTTCAGCAATTTCTTCAAAGACTTCCATCCTCCCTTTTTTCAAGCTGTGCCACCGTCTCTACCGACACGGTATTCGGGAACATGTCCACAGGACAGACCTTCTTCAGCTCATAGCCTCTCTCACAAAGATACTTCAGGTCTCTTGCAAGAGTTGCACTATCGCAGCTTACATAGACAACACGGTCCGGCTGCATTTCGATGATGGTGGCAAGCAGCGTCTCATCACAGCCCTTCCGCGGTGGATCTACCACGATCACATCTGCGCGCTCGCCAGTGCGGGCATACTGCGCTGGAAGCACTTCTTCTGCTTTTCCCACGAAAAACTCCGTATTCTCAAATCCATTGAGCCGTGCGTTCTCCTTAGCATTCCCAATGGCAGCAGGGATGATCTCCACACCCCGTACCATCTTCGCCTGCTGTGCCAGAAACAGGGAAATGGTTCCGATTCCACAATACAGATCCCACACCGTTTCATTGCCGGAAAGCTCTGCATATTCCAGTGCTTTTCCATAAAGGCGTCCGGTCTGGTAAGGATTGACCTGGAAAAAGGACAACGGCGAGATCTGATAGGAAATCTCCCCGATCTTATCTGTGATATAAGGCTGTCCCCAGAGAAGACGAACCTTTTCTCCAAGGATCACATTATTTCGCTTCTTATTCACATTTACCATCACGCTGGTGGTCTGGGGGATCTCCCGAAGGGATTTTACAAGTGCCTCTTCCCCGGGCAGCTTCTCCCCGTTGATGATCAGACAGACCATCATCTCATCTGTGAAAAAGCCATAACGGATCAGCACATGGCGCACCAGACCCTTGCCTGTTGTCTCATCATAGGGCTGGATATGGAATTTCTCCATGTGGGCGATCACGCAGTCCAGCACCTCTTTATTCTGGGTTACGCCAAGGGCACAGTCACGGTTCTCAATAATGCTGTGGGTGCGTCCTGCATAAAAACCTGTGATGATCCTGCCATCTTTTGATCTACCAACTGGAAACTGGGCCTTATTCCGATAATGGAAGGGCTGCTCCATTCCCAGGATTTCTTCCATAGGAAGGTCTGTGAATCCGCCTATCCGTTCCAGATGCCCCCGTACCTTGGCTGTCTTAAATTCCAGCTGCTTCTCATAGGAAAGGGCCTGCAGCTGACAGCCGCCGCACTGTCTTGCGAACTGGCACTTTGGCTCTACACGGTCAGGGGATGGGGTAAGGATCTCCTCCATTCTTCCGTAACCGTAATTTTTCTTCGCTTTCATGATCTTTGCGCGAACTGTGTCTCCGATCACTGCGTCTTTGACAAAAACGGTGAAGCCATCAGCCTTTCCGATACCTTCACCGTCAATTCCGCAATCTTCAATCTTTAACGTAACAATATCATTCTTACGATATTCCATAAAGATTACCATTCTCCTGTCTTTCTTAAGTTTGATTCAAACAATCTGTTGTATCCAAGCCATTCCTTCTTGCTCTTATCTGCTGCGAAGATCTCAGTGAGAGTCTCCATACGGGCATCTGTATTATCTGCAAGATTCAGGGCTACTGCCTCTACCATAGCCGGTTTCTTGGGAGAACCGTATTCCAGCTCGCCGTGGTGGGCCAGGATGCAGTGTACCAGCTGGTTCTCAAGCTCCAGAGGAAAATCCGGGATCTCTCTCGCCAGGTCGTGGATCATCTGGGCACCGATGATAATGTGTCCCAGAAGCTGTCCCTCGTCAGTGTAATCGTTCAGAGGAAATGAGGAAAGCTCTCTTGTCTTGCCCACATCATGAAGAAGGGCTGCTGTGATCAGCATGTCACGCTTGATCACCGGGTAAGCAGATGCCATGTAATCGCAAAGCTTGGCAACGCTTAAGGTATGCTCCATCAGTCCGCCTATAAAGCCGTGGTGTACGGTTTTAGCTGCGGAGTGCTCCTCGAAGGATTTCAGGAATTCCTGATCTTCCATAAATAGTTTCTTCAGAAGTGTATTCAGGTACGTATTCTTCACAGTACCGATCATGGCCACAAGCTGGGTGTACATGTCATCTGTGCTGTTCTCACTTACCGGAAGATAATCTGCCGGGTTATACTCTCCCTCTCCTGCCTTGCGCACGCGTTTGATATTCAGCTGCATAGCTCCTGCAAAGCTTGTCACGTCTCCCATGACCTCAATGTAATCCATGGCATCAAAATCGTCGATTCCCAGAGAATTGGGATCCCAGATCTTGCCATCCATCACTCCGGTCTTGTCCTGGAGGATAATATTCTCATAAGGCTTGCCATTCTTGGTCACAGCTGGCTGCTTCTGCTTGCACAGATAAATACCGCTGATCCGGTCGCCCTCATGTAACTCGTTTAAAAAACGCATAATTTCCTTCCCTTTCTAATTAACAAACGAATCCAAATCTTTTATAGCATACCAAATATTTATGAACATTTTATGAATTTACAGGCACTTTTTCCTTTTCAAGTCTCTGTAAATCATGTACAATAAGAAGTGCAGTAAACATTGTTATTAAATTGCTATTTTGTGGATTAAAAGTTCTTCAGGAGGGACGCATTCGGACAATGGGTATTACTCACTCACCGGCGCAACGCTACGATGAACTAATCGCTAACTGCGACTAAGGAGTTCCGGAGAGCCGTCACTCCTAAGTCTTCGTAAGCGCTGGATTTCATCTACGCTAAGGGCGCGCCTGAAATGGTTCGCTGGAGTAATACCCATTGCCCGAACGCTGTGTACTGGCTGAAACTTAGCACACAAAATAGCAACTAAATTTACAGGAGAAATCATGAATCAAAAAGCTTTAAAATCACTTGAATACTACAAGATCATCGACCAGCTGACAGAGAAGGCCTCCTCCCTGATGGGAAAAGACCTGTGCAGACACCTTCTGCCATCTGAAGATGTTTATGAAATCCGCCATATGCAGCTCCAGACCAGGGACGCCCTCACCCGCCTTTTCCAGAAGGGAAACATCTCCTTCGGAAGCGTCAAAGACGTGCGCAGCTCCCTGAAACGCCTGGAGATCGGAAGCTCCCTTGGGATCTCTGAGCTCCTTGCCATTGCCGGACTTCTGGAAAATACCAACCGGGTAAAAGCATACTCCCGCAATGAACGGGGAGATGCAAGGGAAGACTCCCTGGATGGCATGTTCGAGAGCCTGGAGCCGCTGACCCCCCTCTCTTCCGAGATCCGCCGCTGCATCCTCTCCCAGGATGAGATCAGCGACGATGCCAGTGCCGGCCTGATGCACGTCCGCCGCAGCATGAAGGTCGCCAACGACCGCATCCACACCCAGTTGGCCTCCCTGGTAAACGGAAGTGCCCGCAATTACCTGCAGGATTCCGTTATCACCATGCGAAACGGCCGCTACTGTATCCCGGTGAAAGCCGAATACAAAGGACAGGTTCCAGGCATGATCCACGACCAGTCCTCCACAGGCTCCACCTTATTTATTGAGCCTCTGGCCATTGTCAAGCTGAACAACGACATCCGTGAGCTGGAGCTCCAGGAGCAGAAAGAGATCGAAGCCGTTCTCGCCACTTTAAGCGAGCAGACTGCCCAGAATACAGATGCCATCCGAGCCGACCTGGACATTATGATCCAGCTGGACTTCATTTTTGCAAGAGCCGGACTTGCCCTGGATATGAATGCCACAGAGCCTATTTTCAATACAGAGAAACGCATTCACCTGAAACAGGCACGCCATCCCCTGATTCCGAAGAAACAGGCCGTTCCCATTGACATCCGTCTTGGGGAAGATTTCGACCTGCTTGTGGTAACCGGACCAAACACCGGCGGTAAAACGGTTTCTCTGAAAACAGTAGGGCTGCTCACCCTGATGGGACAGGCCGGACTTCACATTCCAGCCCTGGATCGTTCTGAGCTCTCTGTTTTCCATGAGGTCTATGCCGATATCGGGGATGAACAGAGCATTGAACAGTCTCTCAGTACTTTTTCTTCCCATATGACAAACGTGGTGTCCTTCCTGAAAAAAGCCGACCAGGACTCTCTGGTGCTTTTCGACGAGCTTGGCGCTGGCACTGACCCTACAGAGGGTGCAGCCCTTGCCATCTCCATTTTGTCTTTCCTGCATGAACAGGGCATCCGCACCATGGCAACCACCCATTACAGTGAGCTGAAGGTTTACGCCCTCTCTACAGACGGGGTTGAAAATGCCTGTTGCGAATTTAATGTAGAAACCCTACGTCCTACTTACCGCCTCCTGATCGGCGTTCCCGGAAAGAGTAACGCATTCGCCATCTCTTCCAAGCTTGGCCTTCCGGACTTTATCATTGAGCGTGCCAGGGAACAGATCAGCCAGAAGGACGAGTCCTTCGAGGATGTCCTTACCTCCCTGGAAAACAGCCGTGTGATCATCGAAAATGAGCGTCAGGAAGTAGAGCGTTATAAAACAGAGATTGCCTCCCTGAAACAGGAGTTAGAGTCCAAGCAGGAGAAGCTGGATGAGCGCAAAGAACGGATCTTACGCGAAGCCAACGAAGAAGCGCGAAAGATCCTGGCAGATACCAAGGAATATGCGGACCAGACCATGAAAATGTTCCACAAATTCCAGAAGGATCATGTGGATACTGCTGCCATTGAAAAAGAGCGCCAGAATCTTCGAAACCGCATGAACAAAGCCGAAAAGGGCATGTCCATGAATACCACTGTGAGAAAGCCAAAGAAAGAGCTGAAGCCAAAGGATCTTTCCCTTGGCGATACCGTAAAAGTGCTCAGCATGAATCTCAAGGGAACGGTCAGCAGTCATCCGGATTCCAAGGGCTTCCTGTTCGTACAGATGGGTATTATCCGTTCCAAGGTCCACATTTCCGACCTGGAGCTTGTAGACGAGCCGGTTATCAACACCCCCGGACTTTCCCGCACAGGAGCAGGCAAGATCCGTATGTCCAAGTCCACCAGCGTTTCCACAGAGATCAATCTTCTTGGAAAAACAGTGGATGAGGCAGTTGCCGAGCTGGACAAATATCTGGACGATGCTTATCTGGCTCATTTAAAGAGTGTGCGTATTGTACATGGTAAAGGTACCGGCGCACTGCGAAAGGGCGTGCATAACTATCTCCGCCGCCAGAAGCATGTGGCTGATTTCCATCTGGCAGAATTTGGCGAGGGTGATGCAGGTGTTACGATCGTGGAATTTAAGAAGTAACATAAAAATCCTCCTTTTCCCTTTTGGGCATGTGCTTTTGCAGGCACTTTTCTGGACTTTACTATAAATTTTATAAGGAGAAACGAACTATGGTTGCTAAACAGAAAATCCTCATTGTCGATGATGACAACAATATTGCAGAGCTGATTTCTCTGTATCTTACCAAAGAATGTTTCGAAACAAAAATCGTAAATGACGGCGAACTGGCCTTGAAAGAATTTCAGGCCTTCCACCCCAACCTGATTCTTCTGGATCTGATGCTTCCAGGAATTGACGGTTATCAGGTATGCCGCGAGATCCGCCATACCTCAGATGTCCCCATCATCATGCTCTCCGCCAAGGGCGAAACCTTCGACAAGGTGCTGGGGTTAGAGCTGGGCGCCGACGATTATATTATCAAGCCATTTGATTCCAAGGAGCTGGTTGCCCGGGTCCGCGCTGTGCTCCGCCGTTTCCAGCCCAGGCAGACCGCTGTGGTAAGCGACGAGAAATGCGCCACTTACCCGGACCTTACAGTCAATCTTACCAATTACTCTGTTACCTATATGGGAAAACAGGTGGACATGCCGCCGAAGGAGCTGGAGCTTCTTTACTTTCTTGCATCATCCCCAAACCAGGTATTTACGAGAGAACAGCTTCTGGATCACATCTGGGGATATGAGTATATTGGCGATACCAGAACAGTAGATGTTCACATCAAACGTCTCCGCGAAAAGATCAAGGATCATCCAAGCTGGTCTATCTCCACAGTCTGGGGAATCGGCTATAAATTTGAGGTAAAAAGCGAATGAGAAAGACCGTCCACAGCAAACTAATCGGCTGCTATATTCTCATTGGAATCCTCAGTTTCCTCTTCGCCACAGCAGGAGGCTCCCACTTTGTGGAGATTTACCTTGAAGGCGAGGTAGGTACAAGGCTTCATGACAGCGCAGTGCGCTTCGCATCGGATGAGATAACAGTACAGCAGCTTGCCGCCGGAGATATCTCTGGACTGGAAAAACTGGCAGATATTCTATCTACCGGGGAGGGCGCCGGAATTCTGGTCCTGGATCAGGATTTCCAGGTGCTGGTGCAGTCTCCGGATCTGGATTACAGCCTTAGTTATACGGAATCTGCTGTGGAAGCTTCTTCTGCTCCCCATACAATTATCATTCCGGATTCTGACCTGGATTTCTGGCTTAATGCCCAGTATACCATCAATAATTTTTATGGATATTTTTCCAGTCCACATCTTAATGTGATGGTACCTGTGGAAAATTCCGACGTAACAGAAGGATATGTCACTTATCATTATGACATGCAGCAGCTTTACCAGAAACGAAGCGGTCTTCTCGGGATCCTCCAGATGGTTTTCCTGGCTGTGTATGCGCTTTGCGGCGTGCTTCTTCTCTGCTATCAGAAATGGATCCATATTCCTTTAAAGCAGATTATCAAAGGAGCTTCCGAATATGCCAACGGTGACTTAAGCTACCGCATTCCGGTGAAGTCAGAGGATGAAATGGGTTATCTTGCCAATACCTTGAACTACATGGCAGACAAGATCAACCAGAACGGTGAATACCAGCGGACCTTTATTGCCAACGTTTCCCATGATTTCCGTTCTCCTCTTACTTCCATCAAGGGATATGTGGAAGCGATCCTGGATGGTACGATCCCGCCGGAATTGCAGGATAAATACTTAAATATCATTTCCCATGAGGCTGACCGCCTGGAAAAACTGACACGAAGCCTTCTGGTGCTGAATGATCTGGATGAACGGAAGCGAATGATGAATATCCGCAGATTTGACATTAACGACGTGATCAAAAATACAGCCAATACCTTCGAGGGAACCTGTTCAAAAAAGAATATTGATCTGGAACTGCTGCTCTATGGAAAAGAACTTTTTGTGGAAGCAGATATGGAACAGATCCAGCAGGTACTGTACAATTTATTGGACAATGCCATTAAATTCAGTAATGATAATTCTTCTATTAATATTGAAACTTCTGTAAAAAATGACAAGGTTTTCGTTTCTGTAAAGGATCATGGAGTGGGAATCCCAAAAGAAAGCCTGTCCAAGGTATGGGACAGATTCTATAAGACAGATACCTCCCGGGGAAAAGACAGAAAGGGAACAGGGCTTGGACTCTCTATTGTGAAAGAAATCATCAAGGCACATAATCAGAATATTAATGTGATCAGTACAGAAGGGGTTGGAACGGAATTTATCTTTACTTTGAAGAAAGTAAAATAAATTGTGTAGTCGTTAACTGCTTCATTAATAGAACAACCTCTGGGAATTTTGCCTGCGGCGCCGTCATCCCCAAACTTACGAAAAAGACCTACAACATATGCAAAACACTTCTGCTATGCTGTAGGTCTTTTATTATCATTTTATATGTATCTTGAAATACATTACTGCGAAAATTATAAATCCATCTTCCCTTTATTTCCAGTCATATTTCCGCAAATGCCCTTCCAGCTTCAAATGCTCGAAGCCATGCTGGCGGAAGGCTTCATAGAGAATGATTGCCACAGAATTGCTCAGATTCAAAGATCTGGTCTCGCCGGCCATTGGAATCCGAACGCAGGTTTCCTGGTTGTCCCGAAGGATTTCTTCCGGAATTCCTGCACTTTCCTTGCCAAACATAATAAAACAGTTGTCCTCATACTTTACATCTGCGTAGGTCTGAGGTGCTTTCGTCGTTGCATAATAGATCTTTGCTCCCGGATTCCTCTCCAGAAAGTCTTCATAATCCAGATAGGTAGTCACATCCAGATCTTTCCAATAATCCATTCCTGCACGCTTCAGGGCTTTCTCACTTAAAGAGAACCCAAGAGGCTCAATAAGATGGAGTCTGGTACCTGTTGCTACACAGGTACGTCCAATATTTCCTGTATTTGCCGGAATCTCCGGCTCATGAAGTACAATGTTTAATGTTCCCATTTTTTCTGCTCCTGTATTTACAGAATTTCAGAGAATGTTTGAAAATCATTTCTGCAAAATATTCATTCCACTTTGTAGAAGGCTTTTATAAACACGCTCCAATATAACCTTACTCTCTTCCAAATAGGAATAGGCAATAACGTTTCCTGCCATATCTTTTCTATATCTTTTTATTTTTCACACAGTACCTTATATATTTCATCCTTTGCCGGGCGCTCCAGATATCTGCCCTTTCCGTTATAATAGAGCATTCTGTCGTTTCCATCATTGGTCTGACCGATCACAGCTGCCATCATTCCCTGTCTGTGAAGCTCCTGCACCAATGCCTCTCCAGCCGGAATTCCGATCAGGATGGCGCCCCTGGCATTCAGCTTATATGGATTTATGTCAAAAATTTCACAAATCTCAATAGTTTCCTGGCGGATAGGAACTTTCGTAAAGTCCATTTCCAGCCCTACCTGGGATGCTTCTGCCATTTTCCACAGCGCACTTAAAAAGCCGCCCTCCCCCATGACATAGAGCGCTGTCGCTCCAGCAGCCTCTGCCGCTTTCCATGCAGCGCAGCCTTCCACCTTTTCAATAATCGGAGCACTACGTTTTCCACCTGCTGCCAGCTGTTCTCCACAACAATCTTCCTTATTTTCAGGCAACACACAGCTGTCATCATTTTCTCCTACTGTCCCATAGACAGCTCTCAGCTCACCAGCGTTTCGGAGAAAGCTTTCGGAAAAATGCTCTCTTAAAATATCATGCTTCATCTTTGCAATCTGCACTGTCCCCTCAAGGGCAACAGCACCAGCTACCACAAGTTCATTTCCAGGCGTAAGAAGCCCGCAGATTTCCGCCTGCAAAGCCTCCATAGCCGCTTGCCCAAGTCTCATCTTATCGTTTCCTTACAGAAGAAGAGAAATAACGGTAGGCACAACCATTGCAAGAACAAGGATAACTGCAATGATGGCAGTCACAAGTTTTCTTTTCTTTGGATCAAACATTCCCATAGGATACTTCCTTTCTTTACTATAACTGAATTTTCTTCACCGCCGCATTATGAAGCAGCGGATCCCGGTTTTCATAATCAAACATCAGTATTCTGCCATCGCGGAACACTTCAATATGAGCAGTCTTCGGCACTTTTTCCAGGCGTCTGTACTCCCAGACTGCTTTCTCGTAAGGCTTCTGATCCATCTCAAAGGAGGGATGGCTCTTCAGATTCTCACGGAGATACAGGTCGTAGATCATACTGTCTGCCACTTTCTCCCAGGTTACAGTATCCACATTTCTGTTATCATCCTCAGCTGTTTCTGCTGAATTTCCCGCTTTCAGTTTCTGATTTTCTGCCAGCTTTTCAGATTCCTGTTCTTCCAGTTCTTCCTTCACAAATTCCAGCAGGATCTCATATCTGCGCATTCTGGAATGGGAAATCTCCGAATAGCCCTTTTTCTCATAAAACTGTCCCAGCCTCTCATATAAGGTGAACGCGTCCTCAAATAATGGCTCCACACAGGCAATGGTATTCTGGAACTGCCCACTATTATAATACAATTCCACCATACTTTCTACCATTTTGAGGCGCAAAATATCCTCATAAGGCAACCATTTGGTTCCCAGCACCTCATAAGGCTCCAGTTCCTTATACACAATGCCGTACTCTTCCGTCATCTCTTTCATGTGAGAGCCCTTCAAAACCTTCAGAAATCCAAGCTGGAGCTGTTGTGGACGAAGGGCATAGACATCGTTAAAAGATCTGTGAAAGCTGTCATAATCCTCGTAAGGAAGACCTGCGATCAGATCAAGATGCTGGTGAATATTTTTGAAGCTGTGGATTTTATTTACAATTTCTGCCAGTTTTTCAAAATTCATGGTACGGTGAATGGCACGGATAGTGTCCGGATTTGTGGACTGCACGCCAATCTCCAGCTGGATCAGTCCCGGACGCATAGTGCGCATCAGCTCCAATTCATTTTCCTTTAACAAATCTGCCGATATTTCAAAATGAAAATTGGTAATCCCATTATCATGATCCTTTATGTACTGCCAGATAGTCATGGCATGGTCATGCTTGCAGTTGAAGGTTCTGTCCACAAATTTCACCTGTGGTACTTTGTGATCCAGGAAAAACTGCAGCTCTTTTTTTACTAATTCCAGGTCACGGAAACGCAGTTTCTTGTCTATAGAAGACAGGCAATAGCTACAGGAAAAAGGACAGCCACGGCTGCTCTCATAATAGATAATACGGTTTTCAAAATCTTTCAGATTTTTGTACGCAAACGGCACCTTACTAAGATCCATAAGCTGACGCCATCCATTATTCTGAATGGTACCGTCCGGTTTATTGTACACAAGTCCGGTTGTCTCTTCCAGCGAAATGCTTCCTTCTGCATAGTATTTCACCAGTTCCAGAAAGGTCTCCTCCCCTTCGCCTACCAGGACACCATCAAATGCCGGATTCTTTTTCAAAAACTCTTCTGCATCGTAGGATACCTCTGGGCCACCAGCCCAGAACGGAACATCAGGCAGGATCTTCCGCAGATCCTGCATCAGTTCCCGAACAAAGGTGATGTTCCAGATATAACAGGATACACACACAACATCGGGATGGCATCTGTAGATGTCTTTTAAGATGTCATCCTTCAGCTGGTTAATGGTGTACTCCCGAAGTACAACGTTATCACCATATTCTTTTGCATAGGCTTTCAGATTAAAAATAGCCAGATTGGAGTGTATATATTTAGCATTGCATGCTGCAAGTAATATCTTCATCTGCTCATTCATCCAGCAGTTTCTTTAATTCTTCTTTGTCAGTAAGCCCAACCAGACGGTGTGCTTCTGCTCCGTTTTTGAAAATGATCAGGGTAGGAATGCTCATAACACGGAACTGCTGTGCAAGCTCCATATTCTGATCTACATCAAGCTTTCCTACTGCGTAACCTTCTTCGCCCAGCTCCTCTACGATCGGGCCCTGACGCATGCATGGACCGCACCAGGTTGCCCAGAAATCCAGAAGAAATGGTTTCTCAGATTTTAATACTTCTTCTTCAAAATTCTGCGTTGTGATTACTTTTGCCATAATTGATTCATCCTTTCTATTATTCTCTCTAATTTACTGTTAAACTATAAACGTAAATTATACAATCTGTCAGTTAAATGTAGTTTTTCACCATTTCAGTTCCAGTAACTCATATAACATTACCATTAGCAATAACTATCTCAATTTATTTTTTTACTGATTTTTCTTTATTTCGCACATACTGGTTGGCGCTGAGCCCTGCCTGTGCCCCATCGTAAACGGCCTTCGCTACCTGCAAAAGTCCGCCCGTACAGTCACCGGCTGCAAAAAGCCCGGGGATAGTGCTTTCCATCTTTTCGTTGACCTTGATATTGCCCTTCTCGGTGAGAGCTGCGCCCATCTGTCTGGCCATCTCTGCGCTTCCTGCGGTTCCAAGTGCTACGAAAACACCGTCTGCAGAGGCAAATGTTTCTTTGTAACCATCCGCCGGACTCTCCTGACTATGAAGCTCTGACACTTCCACTTCTGATTTCTTTCCTTCCTGCAAAAACGGAAGCTTATTTTCTCCATCAGTGTCCTGCCCTGCATCCTTCTCCCCCTCATAAAGCAGCCGCAGTCCGGACACCTTCTCATCGCCCTCCACGGACTGAATTTTCATGGTATTTACAGTAAAAGGAGCTTTCCTGGAAAATTCCGGTTTCTTCCCATCTGTATAGATTGTAACCGAACCAGCCATAGGAGCCAGTTCTTCTGCTTCGTGAAGAGCAAAATCACTGTTTCCAAGTACAGCCACGTCCTTCCCTCTGTAGAAAAAGGCATCGCATACTGCGCAGTAGCTGACACCTCTTCCCTCAAATTCCCGGATTCCCGGAATTGCAGGAGCTTTCCGCTTACTGCCGGTGGCAAGGATCACGCTGAGGGTGTCAAAGTCACCAGCTGTAGTTTTCACCTGGAAGGTGTCAAATCCACCGATTCCCAGAACCTGGGCTTCCAGGATCCGCACGCCCAATGCCTTCGCCTGGGCAATTCCGGTCTCAAATAATTCTTTCCCGGAAACAGGGTGTTCCATACCATAATAATTCTCTATTTTTTCAGCTTTTTCCAAAGCTCCAATACCGTTATTGATTACCAGCGGATTCATGTTCGCCCTGACTGCATACAAGGCTGCTGAAATTCCCGCCGGTCCTGCACCGATAATGATCACTTTTTCCATAGCTTCACCTGCCTTTCGTCAGATTACCTGTAAGAAATTCCCGACAATATTCTGCCATAGATTTTTCTTTCAGGCTACTGCCATTCTAACATTACTATATATGAAAAGCAAGGCATGGATTTTACAATGAAAGGAATGTCCAATCTCCCCGTTACGCTTTTCAGCAACGTGCTTCAGGATGCACGAGACTTTCATAGTGAATTTTTCGAATTTACAGATTTTTGAAAATTTTTCTTGCGTGAAGTAGATTTCTGTGCTATTATATGCACTGTAGGTTCTAAGAACTTATGAATGCCCAGATAGCTCAGTTGGTAGAGCAGAGGACTGAAAATCCTCGTGTCGCTGGTTCGATTCCGGCTCTGGGCATTTTTTTATTTTCCTTTTTTACAATGAATGATTAGAAAAAGCCGCCCCCGGAGGGGCGACCTCATTTACTCTGTAAGCATTTTATCTAATGTTTCATTCAGCATCTCTCTTGATGTCACCTGTATCGCCTGAATTCCTACCTTCTTCGCACCTTCCACGTTATCGGCGCGGTCATCGAAAAACAGACACGCTTCTGCTTTCAGGTTATATTTTTCCAGAAGGATCTCATAAATCTCCCGGTCTGGCTTCAAAGCGTGCACCTGATAGGAAACCACACCGCCATCCAGCACATCCAGGAATTTCGCTCCCTTAGTATGCATGTGGAACAATTCTTCTGAGTAATTGGAAAGCAGGTAGATCTTATAGCCTTTTTCCTTCAGTGCTGCAACCTTATCCCAGACTTCCGGACGTTTCACAGCCATCTGCTCTCCATTTCCAAGGAACCAGCCCATCACATCCACATCATCCGGATACTTCAGTTCATACTGATGAATGGCTTCCTCAAGGCTTAATCTTCCACCATCCAGTCCCTGCACCCATATTTCATTGTCGAACATTTCTCTGCCGATCCGCTTCGCCTCAGCTTCTGAAAGACCGTAATCCTTTGTCAGCATTTCAAACCAGCGGTACTCCACCAGAACATCTCCAACATCAAAAATCAGATTCTGAATCATATGTATTTATCCTTTAAAATTAATCTTCATAACCATTCGGGTTATTGCTCTGCCATCTCCAGGAATCCTCACACATCTCACGGATACCGTTCTCTGCCGTCCAGCCAAGCTCCTTAGCAGCTTTGGACGCATCGCAGTAGCAGGTTGCAATATCACCAGCACGGCGTGGTTTGATCACATATGGGATCTTTACACCTGTAGCTGCTTCAAAGTTCTTCACAATATCAAGAACGCTGTAGCCCTTACCAGTGCCAAGGTTATAGATTGCAAGACCAGGGTTTTCCCCGATCTTCTTAAGAGCCTTCACATGGCCTTTTGCAAGGTCAACTACGTGGATATAATCTCTCACACCAGTTCCATCCGGAGTGTCATAGTCATTTCCAAATACACCAAGCTCTTTCAGCTTGCCGACAGCAACCTGTGTAATGTATGGCATAAGGTTATTCGGGATACCATTTGGGTTCTCACCGATAGTTCCGCTCTTGTGGGCACCGATCGGGTTGAAGTAGCGAAGAAGCATTACGTTCCACTCTGGATCTGCTTTCTGGATGTCTGTAAGCACCTGCTCCAGCATGGATTTTGTCCAACCATATGGGTTCGTGCACTGTCCTTTCGGGCATTCCTCTGTGATCGGGATCTGTGCCGGATCGCCATATACAGTTGCAGAGGAAGAGAAAATAATATTCTTAACGCCATGTTTTCTCATTACATCTACAAGAGTCAGGGTTCCTGCAATATTGTTCTCATAATATTCCCATGGCTTCACAACGGACTCTCCAACAGCCTTCAGTCCGGCGAAATGAATACAGGAGTCAATGTCTTCTTTATCAAAAATCTGGTCAAGGGCTTCTCTGTCCAGGATGTCTGCCTTATAGAATTTCACTGGCTTGCCTGTGATCTTGGAAACTCTGTCAAGTGCCTTCTCGCTGGAATTAGACAGATTATCCAGAACTACTACGTCATAACCGGAATTCTGAAGCTCTACAACTGTGTGACTCCCGATGTATCCTGCACCGCCTGTTACTAAAATTGCCATGATATTTTCCTCCTCGTTTGGTGCAAAGGCCTTCTGCTGTATTACTGTTCACGACTTGACCAGTAATCCCACTCCATCTATAGAATAACTGCCGTGAAATATCGGCAGCATCAGCCTTTACCTGTATTTATGGTACCCAGACAGGTGTAAATCCATCTGTCTGGTTTAGCATACCACTATTTATATTTTTGTACAATAGCTTTCATATCAGATAATTTCTGTTCCATGTCCCAGACCAGCTTAAACTGGGTTCTTGCACGGTCCAGATTGTGGTTTTCACGATGGATGCGGAAATAATGATCGCCCTCCAGATGATCTGCCAGAAAACGCATTCCACACTCAAAGGTCATAAGGATGGCTCCCATTGGAAGCAACTCCACTTCCAGATCGGTAAGGGCTCCGCCACAGCCTTCCAGAAATCCTTTTACATACACATCAAACAGATGAAGATCGCAGGATACCTTGGAAATGTCCCTCTCATCCTCGGCTGCTGTGCTTGCACCGAAACGGATGGAATCACCGAAATCATTCAGGGAAAGTCCCGGCATTACCGTATCCAGATCGATCACACAAATTCCTTTCCGTGTCTTATTATCAATCATGATGTTGTTCAGCTTGGTGTCGTTATGGGTAACACGAAGAGGCAGCCTGCCAGCCTCCTGCAGATCCACCAGTGTATGAGCCAGCTGCTCTCTTTCCAGAACAAACCTGATTTCCTTCTGAACCTCCGCAGCACGTCCGCAGGCATCCTCTTCCACAGCCTTTTTGAAATCCGCAAAACGCTTCACTGTATTGTGAAAGTTTGGAATCGTCTCATGAAGAGTCTCTGCAGGATAGTCTGCAAGAAGACGCTGAAAATTACCAAATGCAAGGGCGCTCTGGTAAAAATCCCCGTCACTTTCTACCTGGTCGAAACAGGTGGCATCTTCAATAAACAGGTAAGCTCTCCAGTATTCGCCCTCTTTATCAACGAAATAAGGAGCTCCAGCCCTGTCATTTACAATATTCAGGGTTTCACGCTCAGCGTCCCCGCCGTTCTCCAGGATTTTCTTCCTCAGCCAGGAAGTAACACCACTGATATTCTCCATAAGGCCAACAGGATCCTGGAAAATCTGCTTGTTCATTTTCTGGAGGATATAGCGTTTCTTTCCATTCTCTGTGAAAAATACCGCCTGATAGGTCTCATTAATATGACCATTTCCAAATATCCCCACTTCTTCAAGCTTCCCGCAAAAATCAAAATTGCTGATCACTTCCAGCAGCTCCTGGCGGCTTGCATCTTTTGCTTTTTCCACGTATTAGTCCTCCCACAGCTTCTGCGGATACATGCCTTCATCCTTCATCCTCTGAACCGCATTCATCACTACCGGCTTATCCTCTTTATAGGTAACGCCGTACCATTTGTCCATGGATTTCAGAACCTTAACAGTAGCTTTCTTCTCACAAAGAAGCTCATCTACAACAAATGGAAGGAAATACTCGCACTTCAGCGGATTTTTCTCAACGTTCTCTTTCAGGAATGCTGGAAATCTGTCCTTCAGCTCTTTCAGGATGCTTGCAGAAAATCCCCACATATTCATGGAGACGGTAGCGTCCATTGGAAGCTCATTCCAGGTAGCACCATCATCCTCTGTGTAAGCTGCACCGCCATCTTTTTTCTCAATGTGGGTACGCTCGTTAATATCTTTCAGGTATCCCTCTTCATCAGTCACGCATACGCCACGGGCAACATGACCGTTATCCGTAAGGGTGTTCTCCAGCTTATAACCAACCATCATGTACTGGTAAACACCGTCTTTATCCTGGTTCTGTGTAAGGAAGTCGTATGCCATCTGAAATGCGTGGCGTCCATAATAATCATCTGCATTGATGACTGCAAATGGTCCGTCGATTACATCCATACAGCTCATGATCGCGTGACCGGTTCCCCATGGTTTTACACGTCCTTGCGGCACCTCAAAGCCTTCCGGCAGATTGTGAAGATCCTGGAATACAAACACAACCTCTGCGTGCTTACCCATGCGGTCTCCGATAGCCGCACGGAAATCTGCTTCGTTCTCTTTCTTTATAATAAATACGATTTTCTCAAATCCAGCCTGGATCGCATCATAGATGGAAAAATCAATGATAATGTCTCCCTCCTTGTCAACAGGGTCGATTTGCTTCAGACCGCCGTATCTGCTTCCCATACCGGCTGCCATTACTACTAATGCTGGCTTTTTCATATTACTGCTACCTCCCGTTTTATCCTTAAAATGGATATTTATGAAATTACAAGATTACCACCAAACCATATACAAACAAAATTGCATATAACTTGATGGTAACAGACAAAATCCCTCTTGTCAATTTTTATCCAGCTTATTACGATAGAAAATGAAAATACTGGTTACTGTTCACTCCGTTCACAAAAAACACCTCGCGGAACATTACCAGTGAACAGTAACAAAATACTGCAATCATTTTTCACCAAAAAAAGCAAAAAAAAGCAGAAATATTTATGGCGTTTCGCACAAATATGCTGTATACTGATACTGTCTAATAAAACAGGGGCAGATGCTTTGTGTGACAGCATTCTCATAATGCCGTCATTTTTTTGCACCCTGTTGGCAGAGAAGGAGAGGTAAAATGAAAGTTATAAAAGTAAAGAATTACGATGAACTGAGCCGTACCGCAGCTACCATCATCGCCGGCGTGATCTTATCCAGGCCGGACTGTATCCTTGGTCTTGCTACCGGTTCTTCCCCAGTGGGAACCTACGACCAGCTGGCTGCCATGTATGAAGAAGGAATCCTTGATTTTTCCCATGTAAAGTCCGTGAATCTGGACGAATACGTAGGACTGGACGGCTCCAATGACCAGAGCTACCGTTACTTTATGAACAAAAATCTGTTCAGCAGAGTCAATATTAAGATTGAAAATACTTACGTTCCAGACGGAACCAATCTGGACGCAGCTGCCTGCTGTGAAGCGTATAATACACTACTTAAGAATATCGGCACAGTAGATCTGCAGCTTCTTGGAATCGGACCAAACGGACATATCGGATTCAATGAGCCGGACGATCATTTCGAAGCTGGCACACACTGTGTGGAGCTTACAGAAGCCACCATTCAGGCAAATAAGAGATTCTTCGCAAGCGAAGCAGATGTACCGCGCAAGGCTTATTCCATGGGAACCGGCAACATCATGAGCGCGAAGACCGTTCTTCTTGTAGCAAATGGCAAGAACAAAGCCAAGGCTCTTGCAGCTGCAATTAAAGGACCGGTTACTCCACAGTGCCCGGCGTCCATTCTTCAGTTCCACCCGAATGCAATTATTGTAGCGGATGAAGAGGCACTGAGCGAACTGTAATTAGCAGGGCAAAGCACGCTCTGTGGTTTTTGCCCATTCTCGCAGCAGTCATCAGATTCTTGTGCAGGCACAACCCTTGACTTGCTGCCCATATATGTATGCAAAAAGGAGCTACCTAAAATAGTAGCTCCATTTTTGTACCTTTTCCAAGGTCGCTGTCCACATTGATCTGGGCGTGGTGCAGGGTTGCACCATGCTTTACAATAGACAGCCCCAGTCCGGTTCCTCCGGTCTGCCGGGAATGGCTCTTATCCACCCGGTAGAACCGTTCAAATATCCGTTTCTGTTCAGATTTCGGAATTCCGATTCCGTCATCTTCCACACGATAGAAGGGTTTGCCCCCTCTTTTTCCCACATAAATATAGATATGTCCGCCAGGATTGGTGTAATGAACCGCATTGTCCGCAATATTGTACAACATTTCATAAAGTACGTGGCGTACTCCCTGAATAGTTACCGGAACGCCATGGTATTCCAGGGAAATATTTTTTTTCTTCGCATGATTCTGAAGATTATTTACCACATCCTCTGCCAGCTCATCCAGTTCCACACTCTCCATGGGAACCACTTCATCCTGCTGCTCATCCAGACGGGACAACTGGATAATATCTGCCACCAGATTTCCAAGACGATTAGCTTCCTTATAGATCCTTCCAGAAAAATCTGCGATATTCTCCGGCCGCACCATTCCATTCATCATCAGCTCCGCATAACCGGAAATGGACATCAGTGGTGTCTTCAACTCATGGGAAACGTTTGCGGAAAACTCTCTTCGGACAGCTTCTGTCTTTTTCAGTTCCTCAAGCTGGTTGGCAATCTGCTTGTTCTGCTGATCTACACGCATTAATAACGGACGCAGTTCTTCATAACACACGTTAGAAAGCGGGTGTTCCAGATCCAGATTGTTCACCGGCTCGATCAGACTCTGTGTCTGCTTTTGTACCAGCACGATTTCCACCAGAATGATTAATATCATCAAAAGTCCCAGCCAGATAAAACTGCTGAGCAGAGTGTGGAACACACTGTCTGTGGTTTTTGCCAGACGAAGGATTTTTCCATTCTCCAGCTTCACAGCATAATAGAATGTCTGATGTGACAAGGTTTCCGAATAACGGACCACTTCTCCCTGTCCATTTTCCATAGCCTGGATAAATTCTGGACGATCACTGTGATTTGGAAGTTTTGAGGCATCTGCCTCGCTGTCATAAAGCACATTTCCTTCCGAATCTGTAAGGGTGATACGAGTATCCGTGGCTTTTCCAACATTCTCATTTAGATACTCCTCCCCAGCTTCCTCCATTCCCACTTTTACATATTCTGCTTCGTCCCGGACACCTTTTTTCATGGCACTGTTAAACTTATCATACATCACAAAGCTGGCTGCAACAAAGGTAAGGATAACAGTGAGAATGATCATCGTACTGGTATGGCTTAGGATTTTCTTTTTCATCCCTGACTACCTCCCTTATCTGCCATTCGGTAGCCCACGCCCCGGACCGTTTCTACCAGTCTGCCGGTATCCCCCAGCTTCTGGCGGAGGGTTCGCACATGCACATCCACAGTTCTGGTCTCACCGTCAAAATCATAGCCCCAGATATGGCACAGGATCTGATCCCTTGTCATAACGATTCCTCTGTTTTCCATCAGATAAAGAAGGAGCTCAAATTCCTTTCTGGTAAGCTCCACTGGCTGGTCGCTGCAATAAACCTGGTGGCGTCCTGGGAAAATACGAAGTTCCTCACAGCTAAGTTCTCTGTCATCTCCATGACGGCTGCTTCGGCGAAGCACTGCTTTCACTCTTGCAATAAATTCCATCATGCCAAAAGGCTTGGTAATATAATCGTCTGCTCCGGACTCCAGGGCACGTACCTTGTCAAATTCCGCTTCCTTGGCCGTTACCATAATAATCGGAATGTCTCTGGTCCCGGAAGATTTCTTTAATTTATCCAAAATGGAATAACCGTCCTCCCCTGGAAGCATGATGTCCAGAAGGATCAGCTCCGGTTCTTCCTCAACAAGAGCTTTCCACAGTTCCTGGGAGTCCACTAACCCTCTTGCATGAAATCCGGTTGTCTCCAATGTATATACTAAAAGATCACGAATGTTGTTATCATCTTCAACACAAAAAATCATTTTACAGTTTTCTCCTCCCACGTCGTATTAATCTCACCTTTCACATTGCCTGTGCAGCATAACCATTATTTCTCAGTATACGTGCTTTTTACTTCTTATACAAGTGTATGAATGTAAAGCCACCGTAAAAAGCGTGAAAAACACTCCTATAAGTTTTGCTCATTACCCTTGTAAAGACATTACCAGCTGCTGCTTTCCTGGAAAGACTTTCCTTGGGCAGCAACTGGCAACATTCGTTCTTCCAGTTACGGGAGCATATAGTTCACGCGGGCAACTTCCAGTTCATGGTGGAAATGCTCTCCCGGCGCATTTTTTACAGTATCAAGATGGCTGTGGGTATCATAAAGATCCTCACGCACCTGAGTCACACAGACGCCGATGTTGGAACAATGATCTGCGATTCGCTCCAGGCTGGTTGTAATATCAGAAAGGACAAAGCCCATCTCAATGGTACATTCTCCGGCACGAAGACGATTTACATGGCGTCGTTTCAGTTCGCGGCTAAGCTCATCGATTACTTCTTCCAGTGGCTCAATTTCTTCAGCCATTTTCATATCCTGGTTTGCAAACACATTATAGGCTTTTTCCACAATATCGGATACGGCTTTTTCCATAACGTGAAGCTCCTGTACCGCCTTGGGGGAAAAGCTGGCATTTTTCCCGGAGATTTCCCTGGCAGACTTCATAATGCTGAGAGCATGGTCGGAAATACGCTCGAAATCGCCGATGCAGTGAAGCATAATGGACAAACTGTGGCTATCTTCCAGCGAAAGATCCTTCTGATTTAATTTGATCAGATAGGTTCCAAGCTCGTCCTCGTAACGGTCAACCTTTGCCTCGATTTTCTCTACACGGAAGGCTGTTTCCTCCTGGAAATGATCCAGCAGGCCGAAAGAAAGGTTCAGGGCTGTTTTGGACTGCTCAGCCATTTTCTTTGCAGCTGTTTTGCTCTGCTCGATAGCAATACCAGGGTTGCTAAGGAAACGGGACTCCAGGATCATAAACTCCTGATCCTCTGCAGAAATGACTTTTTCCTCGTTTGTATCCCGGACAGTTGCACATGCCATTTTTACAAGTAGGTCTCCAAACGGAAGAAGTACAACCGTTGCAATCACGTTAAATGCACTGTGGATCACTGCGATTCCGGCAGGTCCTGCTACTTCTTCAATGAATGAGAAATGTAAAAATCCATTCAGCACATAGAAGACAACCATAAATGCGACGGTTCCGACAATATTAAAGTACAGATGAACAATCGCTGCACGTTTCGCGTTCTTGGTTGCTCCGATGGAGGAAAGCATTGCAGTGATACAGGTTCCAATGTTCTGTCCCATGATAATCGGAAGTGCGGTTCCATAGCGGACTGCACCAGTTACACAAAGTGCCTGAAGAATACCAACGGAAGCGGATGAGGACTGAATAATGGCAGTCAGAAGCGCACCAGCCAACACGCCTAATACCGGGTTAGAGAATTTCAGAAGGATGTTTGTGAACTCCGGTACCTGTGCCAGAGGCTTTACTGCACCGCTCATGGTGTTCATGCCAAACATCAGAACTGCGAAACCAACCAGAATATTTCCAATGTCTTTCTTCTTTTCGTCATGAAGAAATACAATAAAGATAACTCCGATCAGCGCCAGGATCGGGGAAAATGAGCTGGGGTTCAAAAGTCTCACAAAGAAATTGGAGCTCTCAATTCCAGCCAGACTGAGGATCCATGCGGTAACAGTGGTACCGATGTTTGCTCCCATAATAAAGCCAACAGCCTGGGATAAGTGCATAATTCCTGAGTTTACAAAGCCGACTACCATAACCGTGGTGGCTGATGATGACTGGATAATGGCGGTTACTGCTGCACCAACCAGAACCGCTTTCACACGGTTAGATGAAAGATTTTCCAGAATTTTTTCCAGTTTGCCGCCAGACAGCTTTTCCAGGCCGTCGCCCATGACCTGCATTCCATACAGGAACATTGCCAGTCCTCCGACCATTGTCAGAATGCTAAAAAAATCCATTACGTTTCCTCTCCTTTTTATCCTTTTAAATGTTTATTGGGTTCTTGGTTTCTCTTCTTTACGAATCCAATATAAGTAGGCTATGTAAAGTTTCAGGTGAGGTTAATGTTAAATCTATGTAAAGTTCTTTACAATTGGGGGATTTTCTTTCCAAAAGTAATGTAAAGTCAGGCATTTAGAAATGTAAAATCTTTGTTCGATGTTTAATTTTACTGGTTTTTCCAGGATTTTTATGAAAAAAAACCCTCATGAAATATAAAATGCAATTTTACATTTCACAAGGGATCCTTTTCCCAGAGCATGTCTGAAAAAGGCTTTCTGCAAAATATACCGCAACGTGGGGCGTGCAGATTGCGGAACAATTTTTCAGATACTCTCTAGAAGCCTCTGATTTCTTCTTCCTCAGAATGCGTTTTGTCAATGGAACGGATTTCCAGGAAGTAACTGTAGTTATCATTTACTTTTACTTCTACCCGGTCACCAACTTTATGTCCTTTCAGCGCCATACCGATCGGAGAATCAATGCTGATCCGGTTTTCCATGGAGTTTCCCCGGATAGAGGTGACAAGCTTGTATTTCTCGATCTCATCATCTTCCTCAAAGTAAACCTCTACAATATCATCCATTCCCACTTCATCACTGCTGGATTTGTCAGAAACGATGGTAGCTGTTTTTAACATATTCTCCAGATAGCGGATACGGCTTTCGTTCTGGTTCTTGTGACGCTTTGCTGCGTAGTATTCAAAATTCTCACTTAAATCGCCCTGAGCCCTGGCTTCCTTCACCGCCTCGATTGCCTCCTTGCGGACAACCAGCTTACGGTGTTCAATTTCCTGCTCGATTTTTTCTACATCTTTTTGAGTGAGCTTCTCTCTCATTTTTTTACATCTCCTTTATAGCTGTTAGATATATTTCACAATTCCTATAATTTCTTTTTTCCAAGTCTGACTTCTTCCATCAATTTTGCGATCTCCGCGTCCGCATGGTCAAACAGATAGGTATGGCTTGACTGGCGGTGCTGGTGCCATTCCTGGCTTAGCTGCTTTCTGGTCTCTTCGATTTCTTCCTTCAAGCCTCTTGCTGAAATACGGCTGGCGCCCTGTCCCATAATGATGATCTGCTCCAGACCATCGGAGGTGGCAACGGTCACCTGGTGCTGTCTGCCAATCTTGTGAACGGTTTTCTCAATGTACTGGTCGGCAGTTTCCGCTTCTTTGGTATAGACCACATGAATGTTATGATAGGTAAGCACTTCCTCCTGGTGACCCTCCACCTTGTAAGCATCAAATACCAGAATCAACGTGCATTTCTTGCAGCCCTGATAATTGCTGAGAATATCCATCAGCTTGGTCTGTGCTGCCCGGACATCCGCATCTGCCAGTTCTTTCAGCTCTGGCCAGGCAAAAATAATATTGTAACCATCCACAAGAAGATATTCTTCCTGGTCTCTTTTTCTGGAAGAGCTGCTGCCCGAATAGGATGGGGCACTTACCACTTTTTTATAGGAAGACATGCGCTCCCGTTTCACCGGGCCAAAGGTACGCTCAAAAATAGCCTGAAGTTCTTTGTCATCCTCATAGCTTCCACGGTAGGCAGATTCTGGCGGCTGGTAACCACTTCCAGGATTCCCAGCACCTGAGTCAACCTCCTCCCAGTCTTCTCCGCTGAGATCGTCCTCAAGCTCCGCCATAATCCCGGTATCCAGATGCATATACTCTTCCACTTCATACCATGGCACCACAAATCCGGCTCCATGGGCGCAAAATACAGATCCTGTTGGATTATCCAGGTCTCTCTCTGAATCGTAGCCGATCTGTCCCACGATCTCATCCTGATTTTTGCAAGGCTCATAGCCTTTCAGACTGCAGAACAGCCTTCCCATTCCTCTTGTATAAGAAATTACTTCCTTCTGATAATCGCGCATAGTCGAAACAGGCGCTTTTCCCTTCAAAATAGCGGTATTCTCCTCAGTCTCCATAGGAAGAAGGGTTCCCTGCATTTTCTGAATGTCAGTCATAGCACGCCCAACCACATCAACCGGCACTTCCAGCCGGAACTCATAATAAGGTTCCAACAGAACATTCTGCGCTTTCTTAAGTCCCTGGCGAATGGCTCTGTACGTAGCCTGGCGGAAATCCCCGCCCTCTGTATGTTTCTGGTGTGCTCGCCCGGTAAGAAGAGTGATCTGCATATCCGTAATGGGCGCCCCAGTGAGCACGCCCCGGTGCTCTTTTTCCTCCAGATGGGTAAGGATCAGTCTCTGCCAGTTCCGGTCCAGCACATCCTCACTGCAGGCTGTAAAAAACTGCAGCCCACTTCCCGGCTCTCCTGGCTCCAAAAGAAGATGTACTTCTGCATAATGGCGCAGGGGTTCAAAATGTCCCACCCCTTCCACTGGTGCTGCAATTGTTTCCTTATATACAATATTTCCAGCTCCGAAATCCACAGCCACATGGAACCGCTCCCAGATCAGCCTTTTCAGGATCTCAATCTGCACATCCCCCATAAGCATGGCGTGGATTTCTCCCAGCTGCTCATCCCACACAATGTGAAGCTGTGGATCTTCCTCTTCCAATTCCTTCAGCTTCTTTAACATCTGGTGCACATCGCAGCCTTCTGGCAGGATAATCTGATAGTTCAGTACCGGTTCCAACACTGGCATGTTGGAATTCTCTGTCACTCCAAGGCCCTGACCTGGAAAAGTGTGGGAAAGACCTGTTACTGCACAAACCGTTCCAGCTGGTGCTTCCTTCGCCAATTCAAACCTGGCACCGGAATAAATCCGGATCTGGTCTGCCTTTTCCTCCCAAACTTCATCCCCTGCTGCCATATTTCCCTTGCTGGTGGTAAGAAGCTCCTTTACCTTCAGTGCCCCACCTGTAATTTTCATATAGGAAAGGCGGTTTCCCTGATCGTCCCTGGCAATTTTATAAACCTTTGCGCCAAAAGCCTCTGGATATTCCGGACATCTGGTGTACCGGTCCATTCCACGGATCAGATTCTCTACACCGTTCATTTTCAGGGCAGAGCCAAAATAACAGGGGAAAACCTTCCGGTCTGCGATCAGGCTTGCAAGCTCTTCCTCTGACACTTCCCCAGTCTCCAGGTATTTTTCCAGCAGTTCCTCGTCACACATGGCAAGGCTTTCCAGAAATTCATCTGAAAATTTCTCCGTAGTCGAATTCTGCAGCTCTTTTTCCCCAGTCAATGCTTCTGATTGCGAATTACCATCTGCTGCTCCAGTTTCCGAAAAATCCATACAATTCTCATGCAGCCGCTTCTTCAATTCTGCCAGAAGTGCATCATGATCCGTTCCATCCTGGTCCATTTTGTTTACAAAAATAAAGGTAGGAATCTCATACCGCTCCAGCAGCTTCCACAAGGTCACGGTATGTCCCTGCACCCCGTCTGCACCGTTGATCAGCAGAACTGCATAGTCCAATACCTGCAGTGTACGCTCCATCTCCGCCGAAAAATCCACATGTCCGGGTGTGTCCAGAATAGTAACCCTGGTCTCCGGAAATTCCAGTACCGCCTGCTTGGAGAAAATAGTGATTCCACGCTCCCGCTCAAGGGGTGAGGTATCCAGATAAGCATCTTTGTGATCCACTCTTCCTAATTTTCGTATCTTACCGCTTAAATATAAAAGTGCTTCTGACAATGTAGTTTTTCCCGCATCTACATGCGCCAGCAGCCCCATACAAATGTTTTTCTTTCTTTTTTCTGACTGTTCACTCACGTAAACGCCTCCTCGTTCGACTGTGCAGTGTCCGTCTCCCAAGCTCTTTCTGAAAAAGTTTGGCACACTCGGATTCCTGCACAAAATACCTTTTTAGTATATCACAATAGGAGGCATCAGTCGAGACACAGCACTTGAAATATTGCGCATAATCTCGTTTTCTATTATTTTGATTTTAAAATTATTTTATCTTTACAATATTTGGCAACATGATATAATTCATACGTGACAAAAATCGTGTAATTGCTCAGCACCTTCACAGTTACACAATCGTACAATAAGCTGTAGATCCTCCAACACGAGCTGTTGAAAATTCCATTTTATGGAGCATGATACAGATACAAACAGTAAACAGAAAGCGAGAAACTACCATGAATCCCTTAAAGAAACTATACTGCCGGATTTTTCAGAATGTATTCAAATTCGCCCTTCCATTTCTGCCTTACCGGAATCCGGAGATTATAGGCAGCCTGAAGGCAGTCCCTGATGTATTAAAGAAGAAAAAATGTGAAAGCGTACTGATTATCACAGACGCCGGGATCCATAAGCTTGGCCTTACCGGCCGTCTGGAAAAGGCGTTGATAAACAGCAGCATTTCTTATATCCTTTATGACAAAACAGTGGCAAATCCTACCACAGAAAATGTGGCTGAGGCGCTGGAGCTTTATCACGAAAACAACTGCAAAGCCATCATCGGCTTCGGCGGCGGTTCCAGTATGGACTGTGCCAAAGCAGTGGGAGCCAGAGCTGCAAAGCCCCGCCAGTCCCTTGCCAGGATGAAAGGAATCCTGAAGGTTCATAAAAAGCTCCCCCTTCTCATTGCAATTCCAACTACAGCAGGAACTGGAAGCGAGACTACACTGGCTGCCGTCATTGTAGATGCCGAAACCAGACATAAATACGCCATCAACGATTTCCCATTGATTCCCCGCTACGCTGTGCTAGACCCAAAGGTTACCTTAAGCCTTCCGCCATTTATTACCGCTACCACAGGTATGGATGCCCTCACGCATGCAGTAGAGGCTTATATTGGAAATTCCACCACACCAGGAACCAGGAAAAATGCCCTGGATGCAGTACAGCTGATTTTTGAAAATCTGGACACCGCCTACACCGACGGTACCAATAAAGAAGCCCGCCGGAATATGCTCCGCGCCTCCTATTTTGCCGGCTGCGCTTTTACCAAGTCCTATGTAGGCTATGTGCACGCAGTTGCCCATTCCCTTGGGGGACAGTACAACGTTCCACACGGACTTGCCAATGCCGTACTTCTTCCTTATGTTCTGGAAGCTTATGGAAAAACCATCTACAAGAAGCTGGCCGCCCTGGCTGTTGCCGCAGGCACTGCCACCAAAGAAGCTCCTGAAGAGGAAGCTGCATTAAGCTTTATCCAGGCCATCAAGGATATGAAAGCCCGCTTCGGAATCGGGGACACCATCCCGGAAATCCAGGAAGAAGATATCCCGAAGCTGTCCCATTATGCGGACAAAGAAGCCAATCCCCTGTATCCCGTACCAGTGCTGATGGATGCGCAGGAGCTGGAGAAATTTTATTATATGCTGATGCCAGAAGAAACCCCTGCTCAGTAATATCGGTACTTTTTTTCCAAGACTTCTCAGCCGCTTACATTATGTCAACTATTTGACTCTTAGATTGATGAATACAAATTCAGAAAGGATACTTCCATGACTCAGGACACAATCCAGGAAATCATCCGCAGACAGCGGAACTATTTTTACACAGGCGCTACCCTGGACATTGAGTTTCGTATCAATGCCCTGAAGAAGCTGCAAGCCTCCATCCAGTCCCACCAGGAGCAGATCAATGCCGCCCTGAAGACAGACCTTGGAAAAAGCAGCTTCGAGAGCTACATGTGCGAATCCGGTCTTGTTCTCAGCGAGATCACCTATATGCTGAAGCACATCCGCTCTCTTTCCAAAGAAAAAACAGTGCACACTCCACTTGCCCAGTTCCATTCCAGAAGCTACATGAAACCGTCCCCATACGGCGTCACCCTGATCATGAGCCCGTGGAACTATCCCTTCCTGCTCACCTTTGATCCACTGATAGACGCTATCGCTGCAGGAAACACTGCAGTCTTAAAGCCCAGCGCCTACTCTCCTGCCACCAGCAGGATCATCTGCGAGATTGTCCGCGAATGCTTCCCGGAAGAATATGTGGCAGTTGTCATGGGAGGACGTGAGGAAAACGCCTGTCTTCTTCAGGAATACTTCGATTACATCTTTTTCACCGGCAGCCAGGCTGTAGGAAAAGAGGTCATGCGTCACGCCAGCGAACACCTCACTCCAGTCACCCTGGAGCTTGGAGGCAAAAGCCCCTGCATCGTAGACAAATCCGCAAACATCAAGCTAGCCGCCAAACGTATTGTTTTTGGCAAATATCTGAACTGCGGACAGACCTGCGTGGCTCCCGACTACATTTACTGTCACAAGGAAGTAAAAGATGAGCTTCTGAAGCAGATCCAGAAACAGATCCGTAAGCAGTTTGGCAAATCCCCTCTGGATAACAAAAATTATGGAAAAATCATCAATGAAAAGCATTTCAACCGCATTCAGAACCTGATCGATCCAGCAAAAGTTATCTGCGGCGGCAGCGTCCGTCCGGAAGCCCTGCAGATTGAGCCCACTGTCATGGACCAGGTAACCTTTGAAGATGCGGTTATGCAGGAAGAAATCTTTGGTCCGGTGATGCCGATCCTTACCTTTGATTCTATTGACGAAGTGATCCGCAAAGTAAACTCCATGGCTCATCCTCTGGCTCTTTACATTTTCGCCCAGGACAAAGCCATCTGTGAGAAGGTCACCTCCGAATGTGGCTTCGGCGGCGGCTGTATCAACGATGTGATCATCCACCTTGCCACCAGCGAAATGCCTTTCGGCGGCTTCGGGGAAAGCGGTATGGGAAGCTATCACGGAAAGAAAGGATTCGAGACTTTCTCTCATTATAAGAGCATTGTAGATAAAAAAACATGGATTGATCTGCCTATGCGTTATCAGCCTTACAGAGGAATTTATGACAGGCTGATCCATATTTTTCTGAAATAAAATTGCAGCCAGCTGCTCACGCAATCCTCCTCATATAATCAAGTGTTTTTTATTGAAAATTCAAGGTTTTTCAACCTTTC
>NZ_JAJBMO010000035.1 GCF_020537505.1 Blautia glucerasea
ACTAAGGATCTTGTAAGCATTGCGCTTGTGTGGGTTCAAGTCCCATCTTCCGCATTTTTTATTGCTTCAAGAAGTGTCAAGAGCCTGCAAAACATTGATTTTGCGGGCTTTTTTGGACTTCAAATGTTCATAAACTATCAAAGGGTGTCAAGAGTTTGCCCCCATTCTGCCCCCCAGTAGCAAGATTCTTGCCCCCAAAATTATAAGCAATATAACGCAACATTTATAAAATAAAAAAAGCCTTTACTCTCCTAAGGGGCAATACAGGATTGTAAAGGCTCTTCATAATTTTCATTATTTTTAATTCATACTGATGGTACATTTTACTTCGGCAATTCCGTCACTGTCTCCAGCTTAAATCCTTCCCACATATCTGCAGAAATATTCCACTCGCGCAGATCCGTAACGATTTTATGATAAAATGCCTGTCCGCCGCGGACAATATCGTAGGTGCGGGCGTCGCCTCTTGCTTCCAGGTGGCGTCCAAAACTGCAGTTCGTCACATCCTCCGGGCCGTAATCATCTACGTCTCCTCCTGGCCAGAAAATATAAAGTCTGGGAATATCGTCAATCTGGCGCAGATCAATCCCTGCAAGCTTCAGGAATTTCTTTCCGGTAGACTCATGGGCAGTAAACACATGGGAATAACGCCATACCGTTCTTGTAAAATCAGACACACGGAACTGGCCAAGCCAGTCTTCATCCATCATTCCATCTGAAGTCTCTCTGGAAACGATCACCACCACCGGGAATAAACGCTCGGAATCCTTCAGCGCTGTGATCAGATTTCCAAACATCTCCTCCCGCAGGATCCTTCTTCGGTTAGAACACTCAATTCCATTAACAATTCCAATATTATCTACAATTGTCTTATAATAGCCCGGATAGCTGAAAAAGGTTACTCCCGGATCCTGGATAGTATGCTCTCTGGCCGGCTGTGCATATCCGTTGCAAACCTTCAGGATTACCTTCTCCTGACGGGATACCTCAAGCCCTGCCTCGGAATACCAGATCCGGCCGCCCACTTCCATATCCATATGTCTTACATGCATATTCAGATGGCGGTTGCCCGGATCATAATTCACAGCCACATGATAAGCCAGGATATCCGCATGATAGGTGCTGGTCTTCTGTGGCATCTGTTTAAACAATCCGCCGTATTTTCCCACGATCCAGCCATATATACAGTCTGCTGCCTGCTGGAAAATCTCCGTAGCAGAAGCCAGCTGTCCCTCTCTCATCCTGCTCCCGTCCACCTCTGTACACATCTGGAATACATTGTGACGGATCAAAGGCTTCATCTCATAATGCCAGGACTCTCCCAGGCTCTCTTCACGCCCATCGTTATAAACATCACGCTCCTTAAAAATCGCTGTCAGGCGGCTGTCATGGAACTGGCTGTCGTTTAACAGGGCAATGATCGTATTTACATTGATAGGCACCTTACGGCTGCGGTGAAGCAGCTGGTCCACCAAAGTCTGCTTGCTGGTCTTATAAATACGCTTCGCCAGATTCTCCACCTGCAGGTCACAGTCCTCATCCAGAAGCTGGGCCACCTCCGGATAAAGCTGTCCCTCTCCCAGCTTCAGGCGGAAATGACTCTTGATCATATCACTCCATCTGCCTGATTTATAAAGGGAATGTCCCAGGTCCTCAAACAGGGTAACCATAGATTTATCACAGAGCTCCAATGTTGCCAGAATGCTGTTAAAGTATCTGGAAAACCCCTTATAATTCTTCCAGAGTTCTTCTCCTTTATAGCGCATATCGTGCTCAATCTCATGCCAGCCTTCGAAAAACATGGTCTTAATCTGAATCTCGAAGGTATCATCAATATACATATCCCAGGTCTCCGGGGAAATCTCCGTTCTCAAATATTCTGGAAGCCGGCACACACCGTTCAGCTTGGTAGGCTTAAACTCTTCCTCACTTCGTTCTGAGGTAGACCAGCCAATCACGTCAAAAGTATTTTCCACAATGTTCTGGCAGATTTCCACGTCATCATCAAAATACAGGTTGATGCGGACACCTACCAGATCCTGCAGCTTCTTATTTTCTGCCCCGTAATCCTTCAGGGCAAATTTATGAGCCATAGAGGAGGCTGTCTTAATTCTGGAAAAAACCCTGTAGTACAATCCACACTGCTCCAGCCGGTCACTGATAATACGCTTCAAATCCTGCTCCACAACAGCCGGAACCTTTACCTTTGCAGCCAATTCCTCCTTTGTGAAAATTACTCGTTTCTGTTCACTCACTAATTTTACACCACCATTTATTTTGTAACAGTCCAACATTTACAGAATTGTTGTACCGGGGCATCCCTACTGAACCGCTACCATATTTTACGTTACTTACGTTCTACTAAGCATACACTTTAGTATACCAGAATTTATCCAAATAAAAAAGGGAATTTCCGAAATATAATCGAAAAATTTTGGTTAAATCAAAAGCATTTTTTGCACGCCTCATATCCCTGGGCCTGCGCCTGGGAAACAGGCTCCTGGTATGCTTTGTCCGGGTTCATATTTCCGCAGTCCGGAATGCTGTGATATTTGCTTCCTGTGGCAGAGATCCACACCATTTCCTCCTGACTGTCATCCGCAGCTGTCTGTTCTGCCTCTTCTGAAACAACAGCCGCTTCCTGCCCGCTGCTTCCTTCTGATGCAAATCCTGCTGCTTCTCCACTTTGTGCATCCGTTTTCCCATCCCCGGAGGTATAATCATTGCAGGGCTCCATATTCCAGGAAATAGTACTGCCATCTGAGGACGCCACGATAGTGCCTTGTTCATCGGTCCGATATACTGAAATTCCCATGTCCGACAGCTTTTCCATGGTATCTGCATCCGGATGACCATACATATTCCCGGCTCCACAACTGATCACTGCAAATTCCGGGACAGCAGCCTGAAGGAAATCCCAGCTTGTAGCTGTGGCTGATCCGTGGTGTCCCACACTTAACACATCGCAGTCCAGATCCAGACCAGATGCAACCATATCGCTCTCACTGTTGTAATCCGCATCTCCGGTAAAAATAAAACTATTGTCTCCATTTGTCAGCTTGATCGCCACCGAATTGGCATTACTTTCCCTGCTGATCTCCTTTGGGGAAAGAACAGTAAATTCACCAGATCCAAATTCATATTCTGTTCCAACAGCCGGATGCTGCACTTCAAGCCCCTGGGCTGCCACCCCGTCCACAAAGGAATTATACAGGGAAGAATCGTGGACGTAATCTGCCCCGATTACGTTATCCACCTGAAAAGCACTAAGGCAGCCGATCAGTCCGCTCACATGATCCTCATCATAATGGGAAGAAATCAGATAAGCGATCTCCGATACATTCTGCTCCTGCAAATAGGAAACCACATAACTGGAAGCACCTCTCGGTCCTCCATCATACAAAAGCGTCTGCCCCTCCGACTGCACCAGAATGGACAGTCCCTGCCCCACGTCCAGAAAGTGTACCTCCATGCTGCCGCCAGATGCAAAAACAGCCTTTTCATTTCCTGAAAAGACAGCTCCTGCCAGGATCAAAGTAAATGTTAAAAGATAGCCTGCAATTCGTTTTCTTAAATTTTTCATTCTATTCCTTCTTTCGTACTTTTTACAGCCCATGCAGTTTTTTCCGCTTAGGCGTGCTCCCATCCTTGGGTATATCTGCATTTTTTATCTGCTTTTTCATTATAATATATTTTCGTCCCTACAAACATCACTTATTCTGTTTTGACACTCCTTCTTTCTCCCGCATATAATACCCAGAAGAGCATTTTATGAGGTCGTCCATGTATTACAGTAAAACCTTACGTGCACAACAGGAAAATGTAGACCAGGGAACCCTACAGATAACAGTTCGTTCTGAAGCAGACAACCGGCCTGTGGAAAATGCACTTGTCCGCATTTCTTATACCGGCGATCCAAACAGCATTATCGAGGAAGTCCGGACAGATTCTTCTGGAAACACGCCAATCCTCCAGCTGAAAACACCCCCTCTGGAATACAGCCTGAACGCTTCTGAGGAGGCGCAGCCTTATGCAGAATATTCCATGCAGATCGAAGCCGAGGATTTCCACCAGAAAGAGATTGCAGGTACAGAAATATTGCCCGCTGTTCTCGCCAGGCAGCCAGTGCTTTTAAATTCCAGACAGACTTCTGTTCCAGACAATAGAGTGGTCATTCCACCTCACACCCTCTTCTATGAATATCCGCCCAAAATACAGGAATCAGAAATTAAGCCTGTAAATGAAACCGGAGAAATCGTCCTAAGCAAAGTCGTTATTCCAGAATATATCGTAGTGCACGACGGACCAGTGGGAGACAACTCTGCCTCCAACTATTATGTCCGTTACCGTGATTACATCAAAAACGTAGCAAGCAGCGAAATTTATGCTACCTGGCCAGATGATACAATACGTGCCAACGTGCTGGCTATTATGTCTTTCACGCTTAACCGGGTGTACACAGAGTGGTATCGTAACAAAGGAAAAGACTACACCATCACCTCATCCACTGCCTACGACCACAAATGGATCCGAGGCCGCAACATTTTTGACTCCATCGACCGCATTGTAGATGAACTTTTTGAAAACTACCTCTCCCGTCCTAATGTCCGCCAGCCGATTCTTACCCAATACTGTGACGGAGAGCGGGTACAGTGCCGCGACCGGGGATGGATGACACAGTGGGGAAGCAAGCGGTTAGGAGACCAGGGATACTCTGCTATCGAAATCCTGCGTTATTTCTATGGAAATGACATGTATATTAACGTAGCCGAAGAGGTCTCTGGCATCCCATCCTCCTGGCCAGGCTATGATCTGGATATAGGTACTTCCGGAAGCAAGGTGCTCCAGCTCCAGGAACAGCTGAACGCCATCAGCCAGGCTTACCCGGCACTCCCCAAAGTGAATCCAGATGGAATCTACGGCTCCCAGACGCAGGCTTCTGTCCGCAAATTCCAGAATATCTTCGGTCTGCCCGAAACCGGAATCGTAGACTATCCCACCTGGTACAAAATACAGGAAATTTACGTGGGTGTCACCCGGATTGCGGAATTACAGTAAACACAATATGGCGGGATCGCCCTTCTCCCGCCATGTATCATAATCCTCTGCTGACCAGCCATCAGCCTTCTGCTAATTCTCTCATCAGTTCATGCACCGTAGTAATTTTGTCAATCCTGCCCACATTTGCCCCACAGAACATCAATCCATTCTCCACATCCCCCTTCACAGCATCGATCAGAGCCTTCGTAATACAGTAAGGCACCTGGCCAGGATTACATTTTTCCAGGCAGTTATAGCATTTTTTTACTGGGATCCTTCCCTTCTCTACAGCTTTTATAAAAGAATTACGAAGGGCTCTTCCAGGCATTCCAACCGGACTCTGGATGATCTGCACATCCTCTTCCTTGGCATTTACATAGGCCTGTTTATAACTTTCATCTGCATCACACTCCCTGGTTGCCACAAACCGGCTTGCAATCTGTACCCCGTCTGCCCCAAGAAGCATAGCATGATCAATGTCCTTCCGGTCAAAAATCCCGCCTGCAATTATCACCGGAATCTCCCGGCCAAACTTCTCCTCATATTCTTTCTTACAGGTAATAATATCACAGATTTCCTGGTCAAAATCCAATTCCCCTCTGTGAGCCAGCTGCTCCCTGGAAAAGCCCAGATGCCCGCCCGCCTCCGGTCCTTCCACTACAATCAGATCTGCTGTCCGGTTATACCGGTGCGCCCACATTTTCAGGATCAAATGAAGCGCCCTCTTAGAAGAAACAATAGGCGCGATCCTGGTTCTGCAAAACTCCGGTACCAGCTCAGGAAGCTCCATAGGAAGCCCTGCGCCACTGATAATCATATCTGCGCCACAGGCCACAGCCTCCTGTACATGTTCTTTATAATGCTTCAATGCCACCATAATGTTCACACCGATCAGCCCATTTCCCCCAGCGATCTCCTGCGCCTTGCAGATGTGCTTCCGAATCGCCCTCCGGTTACACCCCGCCTGGTCTTTCTCAAAGCCCTCCTCGTCAAACCCGATCTGGGCTGTGGAAATGATTCCCACTCCCCCTTCTGCCGCCACTGCACCTGCCAGAGAGCTTCTGCTTACCCCGACTCCCATTCCGCCCTGAATGATGGGAAGCTCAGCCACCTTATCTCCAATTTTCAAGCTCTTCAAACTGCTGTTATATCCTCTATCCAAAACAATCTCCTCCACATTTCAAATTAGTTTGATTTTAAAACTATTTTAGTATAAAGTATAATTGTTTTTATGTCAAGTTTTTCTTTTATTGCATACTCCATTACATAGTTTTTATTACCGCATCCAAGTCTGTTAATAAATAACAGTGACAAAACACAAACTCCATTTTCCTGTTATCACGATAATCGCCAAAGGTCCATACACACATATTTTTTTGGCGCCCTGTCCATAGAAAAAGGCCATGCGTACCACCCTGACACACATAGCCTTTACTTTTATTCTGCATTTTCATCTGTGAAATGTTCTGAAAAGTTACTGTTTACTCCGTTCACAGCAACACGCTTCGCGATGCACAGAAATCAGAAAATCTTCAAAACATCATTATACATAACCACAACCATCAACAGCATCAGCACCATCAATCCAGTGAAGTGGATCATGCCTTCCACCTGCCGGTTCACAGGCTTCCTGCGAACTGCCTCAACCACCAGGAAGACCAGACGTCCGCCGTCCAGTGCCGGAAGAGGAAGCAGGTTCATCACACCAAGGTTTGCAGACAAAAGCGCTACCATATACAGCATATTTACCCAGATGGACAGCATACCCTCGCTCTTGCTAGCTTCATAGGTACTGCCAATTGCATCTACCACGCCAACTGGACCGCTTAAATCCTTCACCCCAAGTCCTCCTGTAAGAAGCTCCTTCAGACTAAGCAGCGTAGACCGGATCATATATTTTACTTCCAGTGTTCCATATTTCAGCACTTCAAAGCCCTGTGTCCTGGTATAACCCAGATTATAGGAAAAACCAAGCACTGCAGAGCGGGATTCTGAGGGCGTTACCTCTGCGGTATATTCCAATCCATCCCGCTCATAGGTAATGGTCACGGCCTCGCTTGTAAGCGGATGCTCAGCAAGATATGTGGTATAATCATCTGCGTTTTCCAGTCTGGCACCGTTAATAGATGTGATCACATCCCCGGGTTCCACTCCAGTCTCAGACAAGCCCATTCCTGGGATAAGAGATTCCACTTCCAGAGAATCGGTACTCTTTCTGTTAAATCCAAGAAGATATCTCACCTGCACATCCGGTTTAAAAGAAAGCTCCACATCTTTTCCATCTCTCTCCACCGTCAAATGGATGGTTTCATCCTCCTGGGGACTGTTCAGATACATATACAGATAAAGATCTCTTGCCAGGTCAATGTGATAGCCCTGGTATTCCTTGATGATATCGCCTTCCTGAAGACCTGCTTCTGACACGGCAGAGCTGCTTTCCACCTGGATAACCTTTGCCGGATCATAGCCAACCAGTGCCACAATGATCACTGCAAACACGAAAGCCAGAATAAAGTTAAAAATGGGACCTGCCGCAACTGTAGCAATCCTTCCCCATACCGGTGCTCCATTAAAAGTCCCCTGCGCCTCATCCTCCATGTCCTCTCCCAACATTGCACAGGAGCCTCCAAGAGGCAGAAGCTTCAGAGAATATTTGGTTCCATTCTTCTCTGTGCTAAGCAGCCTTGGTCCCATTCCAAGGGAAAATTCCGTTACCACGATCTTGTTTTTCTTTGCCAGAAGAAAATGTCCCAGCTCATGAAAAAGAATAATCGCACTAAAAATCAACAATGCCAAAATAATCTTCAACCTACCACCTGCTTTCAATCCATTTATAAGTCTCGTCTTCTACCGCCAGTATCTCCTCCAAGTCTGGATCTGCAATCACATGATGTCTCTCCATAGACTGTGCAATAATATCATAAATATCCAGGAAACCGATCTTTTCCTGTAAAAACTTCTTCACTGCCAGTTCATTTGCTGCATTAAACACAGTTGGCATACTGCCGCCTTTTCTTGCAGCATCCATAGCCATTGGAAGTCCCAGGAATGTCTCCATATCCGGATCCTCGAAGGTAATTTCTTTTAATTTGTGGAAATCCAGTCTTTCTCCATCCAGATATCTGCGCTCCGGATAATAAAGTGCATACTGGATGGGAAGCCGCATATCCGGAGTCCCAAGCTGTGCCATAACAGCACCATCCTTAAACTCCACCATGGAATGGATAATGCTCTTCGGCTGGACAACCACCTGGATATGATCCAGATCCACATCAAACAGCCATCTGGCTTCCATAACCTCAAGGCCTTTATTTACCAGTGTAGCGGAATCCACCGTGATCTTCTGTCCCATTACCCAATTCGGATGCTTCAGGGTATCTGCAAGAGTCACATACTTCAACTCCTCCCTCTTTCTTCCCCGGAAGGGACCACCGGAAGCCGTGATAAGAAGCTTCTCTACCTGAGCACGTTTTTCCCCGTGAAGGGCCTGGAAAATAGCACTGTGCTCACTGTCTACCGGAAGGATCTGCACCCCATACGCTTTTGCCATAGGAATGATCAGATGGCCAGCTGTTACCAGCGTCTCTTTGTTGGCAAGTGCAATATCCTTGCCAGCCTTGATGCCCTCCATAGTCGGACGGATTCCAATCATTCCAACCACAGCAGTCACCAGAATGTCCGTCTGGGGCAGACGCGCAAGTTCCAGCAGTCCATCCATACCAGATACGATCTTCACATTCAGATCGGCCAGACGAACAGCCAGGTCCTTAGCCGCATTCTCATCCCAGACTGCGATCAGCTGAGGATGAAACTCTCTCGCCTGCTCTTCCAGCATTTTTACATTTCTTCCAGCACTGATTCCCAGCACCTCTATGTCACCGTTGGCTCTTACCACATCCAGTGTTTGTGTACCGATCGAGCCGGTTGAACCTAAAATTGCAATTTTCTTCATGTAAAATTCCTTTCATTCCATCACACGGGCAAATCATGCCTTATCATTTCCACTCGTTCATGCAAATATTCTGTTACCGGTTCTGCATCAAATTCCCAGCACCAGTTTCGCCAGGAAATAAATAGCCGGAGCGGTAAAGATCACACTGTCAAATCTGTCCAGGATTCCCCCATGTCCCGGGATCAGCTTTCCATAATCCTTGATTCCCTGGTTTCTCTTAATGGCAGAAGCAGCCAGGTCTCCTACCATGGAGATCAGTGCTCCAACTGCACAGATCAACGCATATTCTGCCACCTTGCCGCCAGTCGCCGCAGCATAAATTGCTCCTAAAAGGGCAGCTCCTGCCACTCCGCCGATTCCGCCTTCCACGGATTTCTTCGGGCTTAAGATCGGTGCCATTTTGTGTTTGCCGATCAGCATTCCCACACAATATGCACAGGTATCACATCCCCATGAGCACAGGAAGATCAGCCATACCAGGAACTTGCCATCCGGCAGGTTTCTGGTAAGATAAATGAAGGACAGCATCACAGCCACATACACAACTGCAAAAAAAGCAGGCATTACCTGATCTGCTTTAAACTTTGGGTACGTAAATACATAGACGAACATAAAGATCATAAATGAGATGATCACGCCCATCATTCCGTATTTTTCAAAATCCAGTGTCATCAGCACATAATAGATCACTGCTCCCACATACCCGGCGATTTCCAGTGCATTAAACTGATCCTCTCTTACCTTCATCACCTTGTACAGTTCCTGCATTCCGATCAGGGAGATTCCAAGCAATGTGAAAAACAGCACATAACCTCCGCTGATGATTGTCAGAAGCGCTACTGCAACCAGCACAATACCGCTTAAAAGACGTGTCTTAAACATCTTACTCCTCCTTCACACCGCCATATCTTCTGTCTCTTTGATTATATTTCTCAATAGCCTGTATTAATTCAGCTTTATGGAAGTCCGGCCATGCCACATCTGTAAAATAAAATTCTGTGTAAGCCAGCTGCCACATAAGGAAATTGGAAAGTCTCTGCTCTCCGCTGGTACGGATCAGAAGATCCGGATCTGGCACTCCCGCCGTATCCAGGTAGCTCTCCACCCGCGCTTCGGTCACATTCTCAGGGGAAAGCTTTCCATCTGCCACATCCTGTGCCATTTTTTTCATTCCTCTTGTGATCTCATCACGGCTTCCGTAATTCATGGCAATCTGGAAATACAGCTCATCATAATCCTTGGAAAACTCCTCCAGTTTCCGAATACTCTCCTGGATATCCGGTGCAAAAGCAGAAATATCACCAATGATCTTGATCTTCATTTTATTATCTCTGGAAATCTTGATACATTTCTTCAGATAGCTGCGGAACAGCTTCATAAGACCAGCAACTTCCTCACTGGAACGCTTCCAATTCTCTGTGGAAAAAGCGTAGACCGTCAGATATTTCACTCCCAGATCCTTGATGTCGTAGCAGACCTGCTCCAGATTGGCGCAGCCCTTTATATGTCCATAGCCTCTTGGCATTCCTTTTGCCTTTGCCCAGCGCCCGTTTCCATCCAGAATTATGGCAATATGATTGGGTACATTCATAATTTTCTCCTTATTTTATCGATTTCTATAAAAGCCAGAAAAGAGCTCCTGTTAAGAGCTCTCTCTGCATTTCTTTATAATAGACTGTCCCTATTATACAGTCATGATCTCCTTGCCCTTTGCATCTACTGCTGCATCTACATCTTTGATGTATTTATCAGTAAGCTTCTGGATCTTGTCTTCCAGCTCTTTGATCTCGTCCTCAGATACATCCTCTTCTTTTTTCAGTTTCTTGTATGCATCATTGGCATCACGGCGGATGTTGCGGACTGCAACCTTGGCAGCCTCACCTTTTTTCTTAACATCCTTAACCAGATCTTTACGGCGCTCCTCAGTAAGCTCCGGGAAAACAAGGCGGATCACTTTACCATCATTGTTCGGATTCAGACCAAGATCAGAAGTAAGGATTGCTTTCTCAATCCCTTTGATCAGGCTGGATTCCCATGGCTGGATCTGGATCATACGTGCTTCCGGAACGGTGATATTTGCCACCTGCTGAAGTGGTGTAGGGCTTCCATAATAATCTACAGTCAGCTTGTCAAGGATATGGGGATTGGCACGTCCTGCGCGGATGGTAGCCAGCTCTGCCTCTAAGCTTCCCAGTGTTTTTTTCATTTTCTCTTCATACTTCTGAATTCTCTCATCCATAAAATTAATCTCCCTCTCTATGATTTTCTGCTGGTAAGCAGTATTATCCGTTTTCTTATACAGTCACTTTCGTTCCGGAGAATTTTCCGTGAACGGTATTGATAATGCTGTTCTCCTCGTCAAGAGCAAATACCAGCATCGGCATCTTCTGCTCCAGGCACATGATGGAAGCGGTAAGATCCATAGCTGCAAGCTTCTTATCTACAACCTCCTGAATGGAAATCTCGTCGTACTTCACAGCGTTCGGGTTGGTCTTCGGATCGCTGTCATAAATACCATCTACAGCCTTTGCAAGAAGGATAGCATCTGCCTCAATCTCAACTGCACGGAGAACAGTAGCTGTATCGGTAGAAAAATATGGATGTCCGGTACCGCCTGCGAAGAATACCAGTTTGCCCTGTGCAAAGCTCTCCTCTACGCTGTCCTTGGAATACAGCCTGGTAAATGCACCGCATGCAAATGGAGTGTAAATCTCTGTCTGCATTCCTGTATATCTGCAAAGGTCAGATACATAGATGCAGTTCATAATAGTGGCAAGCATACCGATCTGATCTGCCTTATTGCGGTCGATGGTCTCGCTGGTACGTCCTCTCCAGAAGTTTCCTCCTCCGATGACGATCCCGATCTGTACGCCTTCGTCAGAAATTGCCTTGATCTGCTTCGCTACTGCAAGTACAGTGGCTTCATCAAAGCCTGTTTTCTTCGGGCCTGCAAGAGCCTCTCCGCTTAATTTTAATAATACTCTTTTCATTTCCATTCTTTTGTCCTGCCTTATTTTATATTAATAATATCCAGAGCAGCGTCTTTGCCTCTGGCATCCATTATTATCGATTTACCATACCCCTGCAACCACTTCATTGCCGCTTTCATCTACTGTAGTAGAAACAGTAAAGGTATCATAATAATGATATCCTGTCTCTCCGGTTTCCGGCTCATTCTCATAATCGCTTCCGTTTGCATCGCCAATTGCTGCGATCAGACTGCTGAGGGGCTGTCCAATATACTGCTTCGCAGCATCTGCGCTTGCATCAGATGGATCTGTATTGCCTCCATTATTAGACGGAGCCTGTGTTGGTTCCGGATCATCTCCATTATTAGATGGAGCCTGTGTTGGCTCTGGATCTTCTTCCGGAGTCGGTGTCACATCTGTTTCCTCCTGATCCCCGGAATCGTCCTCACTGTCATCCAGTCCAAGTCTTGCCTTTACCTCACTCAGTGTAGATGTCTCTTTCTTACTGCTGCCAGTCAGATAAGTAGCATATGGAATGGCATCATCGCCTGTTCCATCCATCTTAAGGGTGATCTGTGTGATCACAGTCAGCGGCAGCTTACGGAAATAACAGTCTGTAAGATCTTCATCCTCATATACGATCCGGATATCATAACTGGTAACTGCATTTCCATCTGCATCCTTCACACTGGCATCATAGTAATAAAGTGCCTTATCATTATCATTCAATGTAAATAAACCATTGATCAGCTCGTCTCCCCAGTCATCATCGTCATCGCTGGTCGGACGTACATAAAGGCCCTTGATGGCAGAGCCGGTTCCATTTACAATAATTACCTTGGAAGCAGTTGCAGTCTCGTCTCCGATCACATTCTTAATATCTGCATCATCGGATTTCTGCATATCCACAAGGGTTCCATCATCAGCCTGGGCTGTATCTGTATTCTCGGCAGGAGCTACAGTTACCTGCGCATCCTGAGTTGTATCATCAGTCTTTTTCTTACCACATCCGGCGGCTGCCATGGCAGTTACCAGCAGTGCTGCAAGAATCACATAACGTTTCTTCATAATCTATAATCCTCCCACAAAAAGAATTAAACATCCACTTTTTGTTCTCCATTATTATTACAGAGTATGGCAGACTTGTCAACCGAAGGCGGAATGATTTCATACAATTTTTAGACTTTTCCCAGGGAACCAGCTTGGAAATCCCTTCCACAATAATCGGTTCATCGTCTATAATCACCACATGATACATTTATATACCCCCATCATAACTCCACTGTATTTTCCGGTTACCAGCCGGATTTTTCTTTACCAGTCAGGTCATTTCCAGATAGAAAAAACACTGATCTTACGTGTCCGGTCACTGTCATTTTTGATCCTCACATCCCAGATTTCAACAGGATCATCCATTGCAACGGACATTTTTTTCATTGTCAAAATATCCATATCGCATAAAAAAACCTCCTAGTTTTTTCCCCATTTTTTATCTTCATTATAGAATGTTTTCCCGTGCTTCTGAATGGTTGCTTATGGAAAAAATTGTCTAAACTTGTGCAAGAATGTTGCTATTTCCGTAAACCCAAAAAGAGTCAGGGACAGTTTTCTCTGCCTCTGACTCAAATAAATATCTGCTTACAAACAATAACGCCTCAATGTTTAAAAACCGGCATTTCTTCGTTTCTTACGCATATCCCTGCGGAGCACAGCTGCTTCATGGCGGCCCTTTTCAGCTTCTGTGCGGATAATAAGCCCCGGGATCTGTGTGGGGCGTTCATTTTCATCCACCGCTACCATTACGGAAAAGGCACGGTTCACCAAATAGCGCATACCATCCCCCCGCTCTACGTAGGAGTCAATTTCCACTTCCATGGAAGTATTTCCCACATAAGTTACATAGCCGATCATGACAAGGATCTCGCCCTCATAAACAGGCTCTTTAAACTGTAAATTGTCTACTGCAGCAGTTGTCACACGATAAGTTCCACAGTGGCGCATGGCAACCACTCCAGACACCTCGTCCACCCACTGCATTAACATTCCGCCGAAAAGTCTGCCTCCAGCGTTTAGGTGCTGGTGCATGATCAGGTGCACCTGCTCGGTTTTGGAATCCTCCACGATTTTCATCATACGGGTTTTCTTTGCTGTTTCTTCTGTTTTCTCTTTTATTTCCATAGCTGACCTCTTCTTATCGTTTTCGCACTGCCTGTCACGGAATGAACCGTAGCATTTTTCAACCAATTCCCTATAAATTTTTAACAGCAATTTATGAAAGCCGGGAATTTTTCAAAATATAAACTCCCAGCTCTCAGTACTTAATACAGATTCTTTACTTTGAAATCGCGCTCTGCTTCTCTTCTCTGATCCTTCTTGGCAATATCCTGACGTTTATCGTACAGTTTTTTACCTCTTGCCATGCCAATCTCTACTTTCACAAGGCTGTCCTTAAAATAAACCTTAATCGGCACAAGGGTAAGGCCTTTTTCCTTCAGCTTTGCTTCCATCTTGTTGATCTCGCTTCTGTGAAGCAGCAGCTTCCGGATACGAAGGGGATCTTTGTTGAAAATATTCCCTTTCTCATATGGGCTGATGTTCATTCCGTAGATATAAACTTCCCCATTCTGGATTCTCACAAAGGACTCCTTCACGCTGCATTTCCCCATACGCAGGGATTTCACTTCCGTTCCTGCCAAGGCAATTCCAGCTTCATAAGTATCCTCAATAAAATAATCGTGAAACGCTTTTTTATTATTTGCAATCAGTTTGATTCCTGGTTTCTTTGCCATAAGTTCCTCCCTGTATGGATTGCCGCCTGGGGACGGCACTTGTTATAAACCAAAGTTATATTTACGTTACCACGCACTGGCAACACATCACGAGCTGTCTGGGTGAAGCTCGTGAACAATAACGCTTTTACCAGTCGTGATCCTCAGACAAAACGAAATCCACTGTCTTCAGCATAGTATCTGCGTCTGCGACTTTCACCCGCACCTTCTGTCCCAGTGCAAAAACCTTGTGAGTCACATCGCCGATCAGCTCGTAAGCATCCTGGTCAAACGTATAATAATCATCCCGAAGTGTATTGACATGAACCAGTCCTTCTACGGTATTGGGAAGCTCCACATAGAAGCCCCAGCCAGTCACACCGGAAATAATGCCCTCAAATTCTTCCCCAATATGGTAAGACATGTATTCTGCTTTTTTCAGTTTATCCGATTCTCTCTCCGCCTCATCTGCCCGGCGCTCACATACGCTGGACTGACGTGCCACGTCTTCCAGAATCTCTTTATAGTGCTCTGTCTTGCCCTCTCTTTCCAGACGTCCCCGGAGCTTATCCTTAATGATCCTGTGGATCTGAAGATCCGGATAGCGGCGGATAGGAGAAGTAAAGTGACAGTAGTATTTCGCTGCCAGTCCAAAATGGCCGCTGCATTCTGTGGTATACCTGGCCTGCTTCATGGTCCGAAGGGTAAGGCGGCTGATCTGCGGCTCATTTGGAAGTCCCTCAATGCTCTCCAGAATGGTCTGGATCTCCTTAGGGGTAATCTCCTGGCCATGCTTCTGCACCGGCACGCCCTGATTGTGAAGAAGGGTGAGAAGACTCTCTACCTTCTCCGGATCCGGAGTCTCATGGGTACGGTAAACAAAAGGCATATCGTCTCTGCAGCACTCTTCTGCCACAGTCTCATTTGCCATCAGCATAAAATCCTCAATGATCCTGGTAGCCACATTCGCCTCGTATGGCTTGATATCAATGACTCTTCCCGCAGCATTTAAGATGATCTTGCTCTCCGGGAAATCAAAATCAATGGAACCTCTGTGGTGACGGTTTCCCCGAAGGATCTCAGACAGCTCCTTCATCAGGAAAAACATGGGCACAAGTTTTTCATAACGTTTCTTTGCCTCCTCGTCGGTATCCTCCAGAATGTTCTTCACATCTGTATAATTCATTCGTTCGTCCACACAGATCACGGTCTCTGCGATCTTGTGGGAAACCATATTTCCCTTCTCATCAATGTCCATAAGGCAGCTCAGGGTAAGACGGTCCTGTCCCTGGTTCAAAGAGCAGATTCCATTTGAAAGCCGTACCGGAAGCATAGGAATCACACGGTCTGCCAGATACACACTGGTTCCCCGCTTCAAGGCTTCCCGGTCAAGGGCACTGCCGCCCTGCACGTAATTGCTTACATCTGCAATGTGTACCCCAAGATGATAAATGCCGTTCTCCTTAGTCAGGGTAACTGCATCATCCAGGTCCTTGGCATCCTCTCCGTCAATGGTGACGGTCTGAAGATGGCGAAGGTCCAGTCTGCCATCCCGGTCTGCATCCAGCACATGATCCGGCACACGCTCTGCCTGGCGAAGCACTTTGTCTGGAAATTCACTTGGGATGCCGAAGCTTTTTACAATGGCAAGAATGTCTGTTCCTGGAGCCCGGCAGCTTCCCAGATTCTCTTTAATCTTTCCTTCCGGATTGCGGTTCTTGCTTCCGTAGCTGGTGATCTCCACCACCACTTTATCCCCGTCCTTGATTCCCTGGGAATCTTTTCTTGGAATAAACACATCCTTGGAAAACTTGGGATTATCGCTTACTACGAAACCGAAATCCCGGCTGTTCTCGTAAGTTCCTACGATCTCTGCCATGCCCCTTTCCAGGATCTTTACCACGATTCCTTCCCGGCGTTTGCCTTCCTGTGGCTCTTTTGTGATTATAACACGAACCTTATCCTGGTGCATAGCCGTTCCGGTACAATCTTCCGGAATAAATACGTCGTTTTCTTCTCCTTCGATTTCTACGAAGCCAAAGCCCTTGGGATGGCCGATAAAGGTGCCCTCCACAGACGGGCTGTCCGGGTATTCGTTTTCCAGACGTGCCAGGCGGAATTCTGCATCTTCTTCCTCGTAGCGTCTGCCGTGTTTCCGGTCATTATATTTCTCCTTACCTTTGCCGTAACGGTCTTCTGACTTTCGATCAGAGTATTTTCCGTCCCGTTTACTCTCGTATTTCTTATCGGAACGCTTCTCATCTTTTTTCCTGGTACGTCTATCGGAACCTTCTTCCCCATTTTTCCCGGAAAACTTCTCCTCGCGTTCTTCTCTTCTTCCGCGAAGCTTCTCTTTCCCGCGCTTTCTTCCAGTTACCTTGGAATAGCGTCCCCTGGAATCCAGATCAGCCTTTCCCTCTGCTACCAGCTCATCCAGAACACGGTACAGATCTTTCTTTTCGTCCTTGGAAAGACGCAGAAGACCTGCAATCTCCCGGAAACGCATAGGCTGGTACACCGGATCACCAAGAAGCTCCATCATAAATTTTTTTCGTTTGTCAAATTCTCTGTCTTTATTCAACTTTTCTCCTTCTTAATGCCTGCACCCGCAGGCTACTCTATCTACTATCACACGTGCAAAATAGTTTTTATCAACCTGCTGATTCTACCTGGCTCCTCCAAATATTTTTAGCATAACTTTCTGCTGAAATCTTCTATGACATAAAAAACACCCTTGCGATCAGATCAACAAGAGTGTTTCCCAGTTCATTCTTACTTAGAAATTCAGGTTCAATACAATTGCCAGTACAAAGAACAAAACTCCCATAACTGTAGTTGCCTTAACAAGACCGCCCTCCATGGAACGTCCTTTGTTCTTACCCCAGTATGTGTCAGCTGCTCCAGCGATAGCGCCAAGACCCTGTGACTTACCTTCCTGCATAAGGACTACTACGGTAAGGGCAATACAATCTATAACAAAAAGAATTGTTAAAATCGTTCTTAAAATCTGCACGTGGTTACACCTCCTAATCAACTAGAGGATATTGTACCATAGCCAGCTTTTGATTTCAACTCTTTTTTCTCTTGAATTTAGGCAAATCACGGCATTTTCCCGTGTGGTTCTCCCATTTTCCTAATTAGGGAACGGATGTTACCGTTCATTCCATTCACATCAACACACTTTGCGCCGCTATTTTGGGGGCTGTGAGCTTTACCCTCAAAAAACACCTGGCAAAATATTACCTGTGAACATTAACAAACGGATTTTCATATACCGACAGCCCTCCCAGCTGCTCATGGATCCGCAGCAGCTGATTATACTTGGCATTTCGGTCAGAACGGCATGGCGCACCGGTCTTGATCTGACCTGCCCCAGTTGCCACAGCCAGATCTGCAATAAAGGAATCCTCCGTCTCGCCAGAACGGTGGGAAATGACAGAACGGTATCCTGCTCTGGCAGCCAGCTCCACTGCCTCCAGAGACTCTGTCAGGGTTCCGATCTGGTTTACCTTGATCAGAATGGCATTTGCAGTTCCCAGCCTGATTCCACAGGACAGACGTTTAATATTTGTTACAAAAAGGTCATCTCCCACCAGCTGTACCCTGCTTCCAAGACGCTCTGTCATCGCCTTCCAGCCTTCCCAGTCATCCTCCTGAAGGCCGTCCTCAATGGAAACGATGGGAAAGGCATCCAGCAGATCTTCATAGTAGCTGATCATTTCATTGAAATCCCTGATCACTTCTTTTCCAGTCATCCGGCTTTCCCCTGGAAAATAGTAGCCATCTTTTTCCCCATCGTAAAGCTCGCTTGCCGCAGCATCAATGGCAATGCCAATGTCTTTTCCAGGCTCATAGCCTGCATTTTTCACAGCTTCCAGGATCAACTCCAGAACTTCCCTTGCATCCTTCAGGTCCGGGGCAAAACCTCCCTCATCCCCAACTGCGGTAGACAGATTTTTTTTCTTCAAAAGGATCTTCAAGGACTGATAAATCTCCACGCACATACGGATTCCCTCTGAGAAGCAGGAAGCTCCCACAGGCATGACCATAAACTCCTGAAGATCCACCGTGTTATCTGCATGCCGTCCCCCTTGTGTCAAGCTAATGACACAAAATTTTTGTAATTTGTCCATCATCACTTCAACTGCAGATTTTCTGCACCTGCTCTACATACTTCACCAGCTCATCAGCAAAATTCCATTCAATTTCTATTCGCTTATCATTATATACCTTGATACCACGAATAAAAGTTACTGCTATCTCTCTGGTTAATTGCTTATTTCCTTCGATCAGGTCTGTCAGGCACTGTCTGCCATCGGGCGGAAGTTCAAATAAACGTTCAGCCGCTTCACTCTGTTCTGTCTCCATTTGCGCTATCGCTAAGGTTTCTTTCTCAATTTGTTTATCCAGCTTGTCATTTTTTCTGGTGAACTCTTCTTCTGAGATTTCTTCCATTGCATATCGCATATATAGTTCAGTCTTCTGGTGCTTGTATCTGCTAATACTGTCTTTGGCATCCCGAATCTTTTTTGCAGCTCCATTCACTTTTGATTTTAATTCTGCTTTCTGTAATTCGAGTACCGGTTCAGCATCATCACTGATCTTTGCAAACAGCTTTATTGCCCTGAAAATCATCTCATTGAACTCGTCATCATATAAATTGTCTGTTACACAATCTTGATTTGCCACATTAAATTTCCTTGGGCACTTAAAGTGCGGATTGCATCTGGTTACATGCTGTAGATTCTGACCGCATCCCCCACATTTTACCAATCCTTTCAGCGGATAATTATTATTGTGGGTTTTGCTCCTCTTTCTGGAATTTAATTCCAACTTTTCCTGTACAGCATCAAACACCTCTTTAGAAACAATCGCTTCATGCGTACCCTCAACCACAATCCAGTCTTCTTCTTTTGTTTTCAAATGCTTATTACTTCCTACCGAAGCAACTTTCCACTTGCCGCCAATCGTAGTTCCCGTATACGTTTCTGTCATCAGTATCAGTCTTACAGTTACCGGATACCAGATATATTTTTCTGTTGTTTTCTTCACACCAGTTTTCAGAACTTCTCTTTTATATTGACCTGGACTCATAATTTTCTGCTCATTCAGGTAACGTGCCAGCTGAGTAATATTCATTCCATCAAGATATTTCTGAAATATCATCTTCACAACAGGCGCTGTCTCCGGATTAATCACGAGGCTGGTCACATCTTCATCAGGCTTCAAATATCCATACGGTGCTCTCGCTCCCATATATTTTCCAGCTTTCTGACGCTGTATCAAAGTTCTTTTTACTTTAACGGAAGTATCAATGCTATGATGTTCGTTAATAATATTTCTGAAACCAACATCAATTCCCGGCATACCAGATTCATATTTCATACTATCAACATTATCATTGATCGCTATGAATCTCACATTCATAAATGGAAAAATTTGTTCCAGATATGTGTCAACCTCTATATGATTCCTGCCGAATCGAGAAAGGTCTTTCACTATAATTGTGCTGACTTTTCCATCTCTTACTAATTCCATCATACTTTGAAATCCTGGGCGATCGAAATTCGTTCCACTATAGCCATCATCTTTGAATTCTAACACTTCCGTATTTTTGAACTCATTTTTACTGGCTATGTATTGGCCAATCACAATTCTCTGATTGGTAATACTATTGGATTCATCCAGCATATCCTCATCTTCCAGCGACAATCTTAAATACTTTACTATGCACTTACCATCTGACATCTGATCACCCCCTCCTCTAAAATTTCTGATAACGCCTGTATTTCATCTTGAAATTTAAATTCGATCTCTATACGTTTGTCTTCATATAAAGAGATTTTCTTTATATAAGAACGGACAACATCTTTTGTAAGGAATTCCAAATTCTTTCCTTTACTGAATTCAGCAAGCCACGAGAAGTTCTTTTTACACAATTTTTCTGTAATTTTTCTACTCTTCTCAATTTCTTTCTGTCTTGTAACCAGGTCTTTTTCGACCATAGTTATTCTTTCTGTCATACGATTATATGCATCCGTATCAATCTCGCCCGAAACATATTGCTCATATAATTCAAATCGTCTTGCTTCGTTCCTTTTATTGAGCTGAACAATCTTACTCTGTTCCCTGTTCAAATATTTTTGGAATGTTTCAAAATATTCATCATTAAAGCGTTTCAGTTGCGTTTTTAATTCACATACTGTTTTTAGCTGCATGATAAGTGCCCGATACACCAGTTCATCAATTACTTCTTCTTTCCAGCGATTACAGTTATATTTTTCCTTGGAAATTTTTGCGTAATTACCACAAATGAAATAGTAATTGTAATACAAAACACCATTCTTTTCGCTGTAATAGTATCTCCGAACCATATTAGCGCCACAGTCACCACAGTATATCAATCCAACATACTTATTATCCTGTTTTCCATGAGTCTGCATATTCGATAAATCTTTTTTGGGCAATGCTTTCTCCTGCTTTAATTTGATTACATTTTGTACTTTTTCAAATAATTCAGCACTCACTATAGCCTTATGGGTATTCACATGTTCAATCCATTCTTCTTTATCCAACATTACATTTTTTTCTTTTGTAAGAAGTGAGGTTCTTGTTTTATGTGAATAAGTATTTCCCAAATAGTGCCTATTTTCCGCAATCTGTTTAATTACAGATGATTGCCAATGCATATCCGTTTCGTCAATTCTATCCAAGAATAACTTCCCAGTTCTTGCGTATACCCTTGGCGAAGCCAGCAGCATGGTATTAAACTCTCTCGAAATTTTCAAATATGACTGCCCTGCAGCAAGTTTTTCAAATATTTCTACTACATACGGTGCAGTTAGAGGATCGGGAACCGTAGTAGATTTTCCTTTTTCATCTCTAGCTCTCTTATACCCATAAGGAGCATCTCCACCACAATATTCACCTGACTCCATCTTAATTTTCATAGCACTTGCCATCTTTACTGATGCATCTTTTGCATACATATCATTTGCAAGATTCGATATCATGATTCCCAGCATCTGATTGTCACATTCAGGACTGATACTGTCATAGTTATCATTCACTGATATAAAGCGTACTTGCATAAACGGAAATATTTTTTCCAGATATTTCGATACTTCTTCCAAATCTCGACCAAATCGTGATAAATCTTTTACTATGACCGTATTTATTTCTTTTGTTTTGATGTCACCTAGCATTCTCACAAAATCATCGCGATCAAATTTCGTACCTGATATACCGTCATCCTTATAAAACTTTACAACTTCAATATCCGGATGAGATTCTGCATATGAAAGAGCAATCAATTTCTGTGTTTCCAACGACTCTCTTTTTTCTCCGTTGTTATCTACAGATATTCTGGTATAAATACCGGCTTTCCAAACCTTCTGTGGTGATGCCTGTACGAATGTTTCAGCCTGTTTCATCTGGCGATTTCTTGTTCTTGCCATTATACAGCCACCTCCTGTTTTGTTTTTCCAATCTGTTCCGCCAGTCTTGCAGCTGTTACCAGCTCATCCTGGAATCTGTAAACAATCTCTATTTTTTTCCCTTCAAATACATTTATTTTTTCCACATATTGAAGAAGCATATCTCTGTCAAGATCTCCCAGAGATGGTTTCTCAAGAAATGTATTCACCCATTCTTCGCACAACAGCTTATTTTCCAGCAGATCTTCCATATATTCTTCCTGCTTTTCAATATTGCTTTCCAGACTTTTAATTTCTGTCTGATACCGCTCTCTAAGTAAAGTATAATCATCCTTGGAAATAACTCCTGATGCAAGATTTCCTGATAATGAATGTAACAACTTATAATATTTATTGACTTTGTTTCGTAATTCAAGTATCAGGTCATCATGCTGTATCAACGTCTGTGTATCCAAAGAGTTCTCTTTTAAATACTCTACTGCACTTCGTATGGCATCCGTCATCTTGCTGTACATTTTCAAAGAATCCATCACCAGTTGAATCAGCACATCTTCTCTAATGCTATGCCTGGAGCATTGATCCTTCTTTTTATTGTAAGAAGAACAGATATAAAAAACTGTCTTTTCTCCCTTGTAACTATTGGTTCGCCGAATCAGATTACTTCCACAGTCTCCACAGGATAATAACCCACCAAATAAATAAAGTCTGTTTTCTCCGGGAGCTATCCTTGTATCCTTCGCAAGTAACATCTGAACTGTTTCATATTCTTCTTTTGTAACGATACCTTCATGATGATTTTCAAAAATTACCCATTCTTCTTTTGGCAATGCCCTCTGCACTTTAACTTTATAGTTAATTCTTTGGGACTTTCCCTGCTGAAGCACTCCGTAGTAGATTGGATTTTTTAAGATACGGATAATTGCTACTGCTGACCACCTGGATGTCAAATGTGTCTGAAATGACGATTTGAAATTTACTCCGGTCGCACGTTTGTAATCAGCCGGTGCAAGAACTCCCAGTTCATTCAGTTTATCTGCAATCAGCTGATTGCTCATGCCCTCCATCTTCCAGGTAAAAATATCTCTTACATGCTTTGCAGCAACCGGATCAATTTCTATCTGACTTTTATCAGTATCACACTTTTTATACCCATATGACACGTAATTTCCCACATATTCTCCAATATTTCTTTTTGCACTCAAGTGGCTTCTTACTTTTTGAGAATTCTGTCTGCAATACGTGTCATTGACAAAGGATTTTACCGGTAATACAAGATGTGTATCGGTAATGTTTGCTGTTTCAGAATCATAATTATCATTGATTGCTATAAATCGTACTCCCAGTTGTGGAAATACTTTTTGAATATACCGATCAACATCTATATGCTCCCTACCAAATCGGGATAAATCTTTTACAATGATACAGTTGATTTCCTTATTTTCAATTGCTTTGAGCATTGCCTGAAAACCAGGTCGATTAAAATCTGTACCTGAAAAACCATCATCTTTAAATGTCTCAACAATAGTAATATCAGACGTCGATTTCATATAGTTATCAATCAAAATTGACTGATTTACAATAGATTCACTTTCAGCCTTATCTCCGTCCTCAATACTGAGACGAAGGTACTTGGCTGCTATCCAGATATTTTTTTGCATAAAAAACACTCCTATCCAAAGATTCTGCCAAAACAGAACCCTTAAATAGAAGTGCTCTATTCAAATTTAGTCCTGTTAGCATTATAGCACACTTCGTCTTCTGTGTGAATATGAAATTTTGTTGTTCCAGTTATTTCCTTACGCCAATCCAGCTTTCTTTGCTACAAGCTGTTTTGTACAATCTATATAGGAAAGGGAAGCTGCTGCATTAAAAACACTTTTTACGACATAGCCCATATCTTCATATACATACGGATTATCAGAGTGGTTAAGCAGCACCTCCATCTTATTATTTTTCCTGCTATCCAGCTCTGAAATCAAATCCTTGTACTTTGGCAAACTATCTCGGTCAATCTCTTTGATATCAACCGTTTTCAACGCTTCTAATCTTTCAACTGCTGTCATGGACATCGCCTCCTTTTCCTATAGTTACCATTATCGAAAATAAATATTCGTAACAGCTATGTAGTCTTCTCTTCCATTCCCATCTGAATCTGTACTGCTTTCAGTACCCGATCCAGGCTCCACTTGTTCACTCTTCCGCATTTCTCAATAATACATTTCGTAGAAATGCTCATAACCTGTTCAGCCAGTGCCAAACTTCCTTTTCGGATTCCCGTCATATCATATTTGCTGATAAATACATGTGTTGGCAAATACCGTTTCTTATATATTCTTGATGTCAGCGGAACTACCGTTATGACTGAACTGTATGTATTGGCTTTATTATTACTCACTACGATTACCGGTCTCACTCCACCCTGAACCGAAGTTGTCGGGAACATACCGAGATCCGCCCATAAGATATCGCCTCTTCGAATCGTCACTTGTCATCTCTCCAATCTTTTTTTATTTGTAAAGCATTCATAGCGCTATATTGGCTCCACAGGAATACGGCAGAGTTTCTTTCCCATAAGGAAAGCTCTGCCGCATAACCTCTATAGCCAATTTGATTATTAAACAGTGCTCGCTCGATTCTATTTATCCTCGATACCCCGAATCGTTACTCCCGCATATGCAGGAAGGGAATAATAACCTGCCCGGATGCATACTCCGGACCACAACCCGGAAACTCTCGTTTCCAGGCTCCAGCAGTTCATAGGTTTACCAGTTACAGACTTCTCAGGATCTGCAAGTGTATCGCATCTCATACATATCATCGCATCACCAGCCTGCCAGCTGGCTTCGGTCAGTGCTTTTTCGCAGCATTACGGACTGAACTAAAAATCTTGGTTTTGTCTTATAATCCTATAGCGGCATCTTCCTCGTGCTCTCTGCATGAAATGTCACGTCAGTTATTATTGGATATTCAGTTATCATGGTTCATTTTAGGAAGTCCTTTAACTTCCTCTAATTACTAAAGTCAAATGACTTTGGCAGATGCAAAAGATTTTGAAAAATTTTTTAAAAAAATTTATTCATATACATTTCACGCATCTTATTAAGAGTGGATTTCAGCTTGTATGACAGCATCTGTCTGGAAATCCCCATAATCTCCGCCATCTGTGTCTGTGTCTTATTTTCAAAGAAAATGCCATAAATAATCATGCGTTCCTCTGAGTTCAGCTGATTGATCACTTTATGAATATCCTGCTGTTCCATTTTTGTCAGTACACAGTGCTCCACATCACAGTTCAGATCTGGAAAATCCTCAATCATGAAGCCTTCTCCATCAATGGACTGACCGCTGTAAGGTACTTCTCTCAGCATCTTATCCACGACCTCACCCAGTTCGTTCTTAATCTCAACTTTTTTTGCCTTGCTGCTTCTGTAAAAATTGTTCATCGCATACGCAACTTCTTTTGTTATCTCGATCATTTCTCCGTCAATATTTGCGTAATACTTTCCTTCATAAAAATATGGGTGTTCAATATACATATCCGTTCCTCCTGAATTTGAAATCTTGTTGCTCGTTTCAAATCCAGAAGGCGGACCTCTGTTTAGGATCATGCCTGCTCCACCTTTGTCCTGCCGGGACACGCCCGCAGTTATTGGCTGCGAAATTCAGGCACGAAAAAAAGCCCCAGTAGTTTTTTCTTAACTACTGAGGCTTTCGTCTCTTATCTAATATTCAGTTATCTATGCCTTCTTTCGTCAGCATAATCATTGTATCAGGATAAAGTTCACAAAGTATCCGCAATATGTTCCCATAAGTTCATGTCATTATTGGAATCGTACATATTTCAGTATAAAAAGTTCACCGTGTTATTCTTCTACTTCTTTTCCATCTATATATAGTTGAAATTTATCAGGATTATTGACTATATCGTAGTCTTTTCCGTATTCTACAGGTCTGTATTCGGCTGTCATTACCGATTCCCCATCTTCAATATCTTCTTTCCATAAATAGATGTTCATATCAAGACTCGTCGCATATCCCCTGTCTGTGGAGAATTTTGTCGAATAAAAAGAATCATCCTTGTACATCTGCAAAAGCTCTCTTACAAACGCTTCTCTATCCTCAATATTTTTCCGGTTAGCGACCACGGTTAAATTTTCATCCCGATTTACGGAAAATGTTCCAACTACATCCGGTTCACCTTCCTTATGACCAGATTCAGATTTCCCATAAATACTTCCTGCAGCAATTACCAAGATCACTGCTCCTGAAATCAATGCAATTATCTTTTTCTTCATATTTTTATTTTCCTTTTAGTTTTTTTACTGCGTAATTGATTACTTCTTCCGGTGTGGGTCTGTCTCCTTTAAGTGTCATTTTCTTCCATTCTTCCTGCACAGCCGGATCTGGATCATCAAATCCAGCATCAATCGCTATCTGCATTTCCCGACGCACCTCTTCTGGTGTCGTATTGTACTTTTCTGCAATTTTCTCATAAATATTTTTTTCTCTCATTTACCCGCCCTCCGGTTTTAAAGAATTATTTATAGTTCTTTAGAACTACTATATCATGATTATCACTATGAAAAAAGATTTTTTCACAAACGAATCCATAAAAAAGAATAAAAAAAAGAAGAGCTAAATGCCCTTCGATTTCAATGCCTATTCCATTAGTCTACCAAAGCTCTGACCGCATTTAAAATTCTTTTCTGCTCGTCCTTTGGCAATTTTCCTATCATATCAGATAATTCATTAGTAACACCTGTGACAGAATGTGTCACAACATCTATCAGTAGCGCATCAGCCGATACATCAAGTGCATTGGCAATTGCTACAAAGGTATCCAACTTTGTTACTTTCAGTCCTCTTTCTATCACACTGACATGTGTTGTACTTAAATTTACCAGCGCCGCCAGTTCTTCCTGTGTAAGATTTTTTGCTTCTCTTGCTGCTTTGATTCGCTGACCAACCGCTTTCAAATCCATCGTAGCACCTCCTTCAGAACGATAATTCGGTCTAAAATTAGTATACTGATGGATAATTGAAAGATACAGAATCCGCAAATCAAGTTGTAGTTCTATAGAACTAGTTTTCATTTTTTTATACATGCAACACACAAAAAAGCCACCAGAAGAATTAGTATCCCCTGGTAGCTCCATTAAAATTCATCATTTGTTAATGTGCAACACTCATGCTCTCATCAATCCATTTCTGCACCATTTGAACACTCACATTAAGATAGTGGGCTATTTTATCAACTTTCATTCCATCCGCAGCCATGGATAATGCTGAGGCTTTTGCTTTTTTCAGCTCACCACTTTCAATACCTTCACTATAAATCTGTTCCATCTCACGGCACATGACTTCAACCCCTTTCTGTGTTTCCTTCAATTCGTATACTCTGTCAGCAAGTATCTTACTGTGCATATCTTCTGCATTCTTACAATGAAGATCATGCATCAGTCTGCCTAATTCTGTATCCTCTTGTTTCTTAGAATTTACATAGATAATATGAGCTTCATCCTTGAAATTCTCACTGACTTCTTCGATTTTCCTGTCTATATGATAAATCGGAAGTCCGTATCCAAGTGCATCGTCTCTAGTGATAAAAATCACGTAGCTTTCCGGAAGGTCATCAAAATCCTGTCCTGGATTTAATGTGTTCATATCCATCAGACCACTATGATACCTTGCTCTTTTTGGAGATGCCCCTTCGTTGTCCTGTTGGATTTCTACATCCATCTGCTGGCCTTCAGAATCTCTGGCAACACAGTCCAGAATAGCTGAACGCCCCTGCAAATTCTTATAGTCTTTCTGCAGAACTTGATCAATCACTTTCAAATCCTTTTTATTCATAATTACCTGCAGAACATATTCTGTACATTCCCGTTTCTTGAATACATTCCGCATAAACACATCGCTCATGATGGTAAGGTCTTTTAAGATACCCTTGTATCTTTCGTAACGTGTTTCCAATTCTTCTGTTTTCACGATTTCTTCTTTCGCCACGTCCATTCTCGCCTCCATTCTTTGCTATGTCAGGATAGGTTCCTAAATGTCTCCTATCCCAATTTCATCTTAACATCAAAATCAGCTTTTCACAAGCCACTATTTTATCCTACACCACTTGAAAACAATAATTTCCAATCAGCTTCATCCAACTATTATATTTATTCTTTTCACACACTTTTCGGCAAATTTCATTTTCCATCAGTACACAGAACATCTTATCATAATCAAATGCCCAAACAGCACCATTCACATGGTTTTCCACTGCTTTCTGATCTATGCTTTTCAAGCGTGTGACCATTTTTTCAATTTCTCCATTTCCCAAGTTACCGATATTTTTGCAGATAAACCGAAAGAAATTCAACGTTGCATATTCATCATGCCAATGGAACTCTTCTGGATTGTTTTTAATTTTACTGGCTCGCTGCTGTTCTTTGATTATCTGATCAGCTACACCTTTCATCGAATCTTCGTATCTCATATTATTCACCTACTCTTCCTCTACGCCCAGTGACGGTTTAAATCTTTTATCCTTTGCCTGCGGTACCACGATCTCATAAAAATAAAATCCTAAATACCCAAGTGCCTGCTTCTTCATTTTATAAAATGAAGTCCTGCCTATTCCTAACTCCTGTTGCACTTCCACATCTGTCTTATTATAATGACTGCAAAAACAGGAATGAAGGATCTCACTGAGCATCACACCATTCGGTGCATAGAACTTAACCAGTGTCATTCCACGATAGATCATATCTGACAAGCCATAAATGATCATCAGGTTATTCATTTCCCGGTGCATCTTTGGCACATTCAGCTGATTGTTATAAATGCTCAGATAACTCAACGCATATGCCATATCTTCATTGATTTTCTCCTGGCACTCCATATCCAGTTCTTCTAACACAATCTGATTTTCCAAAATCAATTTCTGATAGCTTGTCATCAGTTCTTTAATATCAGTATAATGTCTTTCAATCGTTACTTCCAGATAATCCTGTGCATGGCTTGCCATCTGGAAGGTAATCTCTTTCATTGATTTAATTGCATAATCTCTGTCTGTCATCAGTTTCAAAATCTCCTTATCATCATCACACTAACTGGCGGTCTTTCAGACCAGTTCGCTTTCCCCATGATTTTGATGGGAAGCAATTACTTACTACAACTTGCAGAAGCAGATATCCAAAAGGCATTGTGGGAGCTGCCTTTGCTGACCGGAATCCATCTTCTTATGTAAAACCTGCAGGAATAAAAAGGGAAAGTGACTATCCCTGCCGGTTAATAATCCAAATAATATCGTCTATACCAATCTCTCCTTATGCTGTTTTTCTCT
>NZ_JAJBMO010000036.1 GCF_020537505.1 Blautia glucerasea
GTGGAGTGGGGGAAAATCCGGCGATAACTTCAAAGGATTACCTATCACTATAGGCCGAACGTCTATTGTATTCTGCACTGATCGGATACATCTGGTATGAGGCACCAGAGGAAGAACAGAACTTTTCTACTTTGTTGGAATTTATCAATGCCAGTGAGACCAGGGAGGATGATGAAGAATTTAAAAATGCAGTGGATGAATTGTTTGAAGAACTGGAAGCAGAAAATCCGGAACACTTTGCAGTAAGGCAATATCGCAAGTACAAGCTTGCGGCCGGCAAAACTGCAAAATCGATTTTGATTTCCTGTGGTGCCAGACTTGCACCATTTGACATTCAGGAACTAAGAGAAATCATGTCGTATGACGAAATGGAACTGGATATGATCGGTGATCAGAGAACAGCCATGTTTGTCATCATCAGCGATACCGATGATACATTCAACTTTGTGGTAGCGATCATGTACACCCAGCTCTTTAACTTGCTTTGTGATAAAGCGGATGATGAGCATGGAGGCAGGCTCCCTTATCATGTACGGCTGCTTCTTGATGAGTTCAGCAATATCGGACAGATTCCAAAATTCGATAAGTTGATTGCTACGATCCGAAGCAGGGAAATCTCCGCTTCTATCATCTTGCAGTCACAATCTCAGTTGAAAACTATCTATAAGGATGCTGCTGAGACGATCACAGGTAACTGTGACACCGTTCTTTTCCTGGGCGGAAAGGAAAGCTCCACACTGAAAGAAATATCAGAAACCCTGGGAAAGGAAACCATTGATCTTTATAACACATCAGACACCAGAGGCAGCAACCGGTCCTATGGACTGAACTATCAAAAGACTGGAAAAGAACTGATGAGTAGAGATGAGCTGGCGGTCATGGATGGAGAAAAATGTATCTTACAGCTTCGTGGAGTCCGGCCGTTTTTAAGCAACAAATATGACATCACAAAGCACAAACGGTACAAAGAGCTTGCCGATTTCAATAAGAATAATGCGTTTGATGTCGAAAAATATCTGGCACACCGACTGGTGATGTCGAAAGATACAGAATTTGAAATGTATGAAGTAACTGTAACACAAGAAGATGTATCAGCGATTGAAGCTGAGGAAAGTGAGGACTGATATGAAAGAAAGAATTCGAGCACCCTGCTACTACTGATAAGGGTACAAAAAGGTCTGAATAAAAGGGAAAGGAGTAGAGCCAAACGCTTACAGACCATAAGAAAAGCGTTTGTTCATACATTTGATTATGGCTTTTTTTAGCAGTGCAATCAATATCCTTCAGACACTGGTCGTTGCAATCGGTGCCGGTCTTGGTGTCTGGGGCGTAATCAACCTGATGGAAGGTTATGGAAACGACAACCCGGGTGCAAATGCTCATGTGCCATAAAGTAACACACAAGAATTTGATAGACAGCAGCCCACTATTCCGTTATTACCTTACGCACACACCTTGTAACTTTTTCGTTAAGCCTATTGACTCTGATACCTCGGAAGAGATATAATATAGTTGCTATTTAGCAAGCCTAAATAGCAAAGCTAAAGAGAGGCGACGATATGAATAACAAATATGTCCAGCAATTCAAAAAAGGCTCTCTGGAAATGATACTCTTATGCCTAATCGGACGCAAGGAAACTTATGGATATGAAATTATAACCGAATTGAACAATAGTGCGTCTGTTTTGGGATATGCGAAAGAGGGAACCATTTACCCCATTCTGTATCGTTTACAGGAAGCAGAACTAATCAAATGCCGATTGGCTCCGGCTGCGGCAAATGGCGGCTCAAAAAAGTATTATTCTTTAACGGATAAAGGCAGGAATGTACTTGATGAACTAATCTTATTTTGGTCAAGCTATGAAAACTGCGTAAACGGCTTTATAGAAAGTTATCAACAAGCGAGGGTGTCCAAATGAAAGAACAATATATCAAACAGGTTGAAAAGGAACTATCTTTACCACGCAAAATGAAAAAAGAGGTTGTGCGTGACTTGAATGAAGTTTTTGCGTCTGCTATGGAGCATGGAGAAACAGAGCAGCAGATTATCCAGCGTTTGGGGACGCCAAAAGAATTTGCAGACAGCACCGCAGAACAGTTTGGCATTGATAACACCAAATCGAAAAAAAGGAACGGTATCATTTCTACTCTTGCTGCGCTTGTTATCGCGGTTGCTGCCTTTTCGGTATATGCTGTTACGCAATCAGGAAAAGTACCAGAAGGAGCAATCGGACAAGCAGACGCGACAACAAATATACAGATTGAGGGCGCGTTTGCCTTTGATATTTCGCATATCCTTTTGGCTATTGGGTTTGCAGCAACAGCTATTGCTGTTTTGTTAATTATCCGAACCATACACAAAAACAGGAGGTAACTAATGAAAAAGTATATTTCTGTATTCACAATCATGGTTATGATTTTTATGGCTGCGTGTTCTAATCAAAATACATCATCTACACCGACAAGCAATGAGAACAATACGCAATCTAATAGTGTTACAAAATTGGACGAGGGTGTTTGGCCTGCGAATGAGTACACAGAGGGGCTTCCTGTTGCGCCTGGTACGGTTGCATGGGCTACACTTGATACAGAACATGAGAATTGCAATATCAACCTTACCGGCATTAGCGAAAACGACTATAACGAGTATATGGAGCTTTTGAACCAAGAAGGCTTTTCCGTAATTGAAAATGTGTCAGAGGAAATCGAAGGAGAAAACTATGTTTCTATCGGGACACTTTTATCAAATGACGAAAAGTGGTTAAGTATCAGCTACATACCCGATAGTCTAACTATCTACATTTCCTTTGACAATAACTGAAAGAGATAACGGAATAGCAAAGTCAGCCGAGCCAGTCAACGGTCAAGATGAACGACGCAAGCGCCGCCGTTGACAGCCCCGCCCGCCTTTGCTGGTAGGCAATCAAGGGGCGACAGCAAGGAGTGCTGCCGCCCCGCACTATTATCAGAGAGAGGGGGAATTTCCATGACCGAAGATGAAGCCTACAAAGTGCATATCCAGTACACTTTTAACGCCTTTTGCAAGGTTGTCATTCGTCACGCCGCCATAGATATAATTTTGAAGCTGCGCCAGAGGTGGGAACGGGAAGTTTCCCTTGACTATCTGATGAATGAGAAGTTTGTCCAGTTTTCCGAGCCGGAGCAGCTTGAAGAATATCTTTTTACCGCCTGCGGCCAGACCGCCGTTCTGTACCATGCGGAACTTGCCGCTGCCCTTGCCCTTTTGCCGGAGCAGGCACAGGAAGAAATTTTCCGTTACTATTTCCTGCGCCAGCCGCAGAGAGTGATCGGCGTACATATCGGCCGGACACGCAGCACAGCGGGGCGGCATATCCAGCTTGCCTTGCAACGGCTTCGGAAGGAAATGGAGGTGAGCCGGTATGAATAAACTTCTCCCCTATGAAACAATCGTCAAGGCGCATGAGGGCGACCCGGACGCAATCGACACCGTTCTTTCCCACTACGCCGGATATATCCGCTACTGTTCCAAAGTACACGGGAAAGTCAACACCGAGGTTGAGGAACATATAAAGCAGAAGCTAATTACCGCGCTGTTCAAGTTTCGCTTTGACCGATAGTAAACAGGAAATTAAGGAGGCAAGAGGTTTTATGAAAAATCAGCTTTCAACAGTGACGGAAGTTGTAGTTAGAAGCACCTTTTACATCATCACAAACTTTGTATTTGTCAGCATGGGACTGTCGTTTCATACTCATTGGATTGCAATTCTATTTTTACTTTCAATGGTATGGGCTACTATTGACTACGGCAAGTCTGTAAACAAAATAACCGGGAAAAAGGTTATTGCTGAAATACTATGTATATGCTGCATTGCGATAAGTATAGCGATTGCATATTTTGTGGGATATATTCAAGGAGAAATCGTTTCCTTTTGAAAACATAACGCAATAACTCTCCGTTTATCATACCAATATGAAATGAGTTTTCAAAACTGAATACCAGCCGCCACCGGCGCGGCCAGTGAAAGCAGTAAGTCTGAAAAAGATTTGCTGCTTTTTTGTTGCCCGGCTCCGTTCCCGGCCATTTTGCCCTGTTCGGATTGTAGTAGTAAGTGAAAGGAATATTTTTTTGCCCCGGCGTTTGGCATTTCTGATTTTTGTCCGTAGTAAGAAGCAAAGAGAAAATTGTCCGTTTCGTTTGGCAAATTTCAAAACGCGGTGGTGTGGGGAGTGAAAGGAAAAATTCTCTGCCCCGCCGGTTGCCAAAATCCTGTTTCCCGGATTACTAAGGCAAAAGAAAATTTGAAAAATCCCCGTTCAGCGGGTAGCTGGCGACCTTTCAAATGTATCTTTGGCGAAAGAAAAAAGGCCGCGCACAACGGGCTGAAAGCCCCGTTCCATTCGCTCTATGTACGGAAAAGCCCGGACAGGGGCAGTCTGCGGCAGTCTTAGAGCAAGATTCTACCGCAGTACCAAATTTCGCTTATCGCTCATTTTGTCCTTGCGGGAATCTTGTTGGGGAGTGCCTTCCCCAAACCCTGCTATGGCGGCTAAAGCCGCTTGAAAAATTCCCGCAAATTCTTTTCGGATTATTTCAAAAACAGTTCCGCTACACACCCCGTTTTTCTCCTATTAGTGAGAGGACACCACGCACAGAAAGGAGGTCAACCACCTATGAAACGATATAACACGCCCCACCGCAGCAGGGTAGTCAAGACCCGGCTGACCGATGAAGAATACGCCGACTTTACCGCCCGGCTTGCCCCTTATGGTATGAGCCAGTCCGAATTTATCCGGCAAGCCATTACACGGGCAACCATACGCCCCATTGTTACCGTTTCCCCGGTCAATGATGAATTGCTTGCCGCTGTCGGGAAGCTGACCGCCGAATACGGCAGGATCGGCGGCAACCTCAATCAGATTGCCCGGTATCTGAACGAATACGGTGTGCCGTACAACGCCCTGTCCGGCGAAGTCCGAGTCGCCATTTCCGACCTTGCAGCCTTGAAGTTTGAAGTCTTGCAGAAAGTAGGTGAAGCCGTTGGCAACATTCAAACATATCAGCTCTAAAAATGCCGACTACGGGGCAGCCGAGCAGTACCTTACCTTTGAGCATGACGAGTTTACCATGAAGCCTACCCTTGATGAAAACGGGCGGCTTGTCCCCCGTGAGGACTACCGTTTTGCCACGCTGAACTGCGGCGAGGAAGATTTTGCCGTTGCCTGTATGCGCTCCAATCTCCACTATGGCAAGAACCAAAAACGGGAAGATGTGAAGTCTCACCACTATATCATCAGCTTTGACCCACGGGACGGAACGGACAACGGTCTGACCGTTGATAAGGCGCAATCGCTGGGCGAGGAATTTTGCAGAGAGCATTTCCCCGGACACCAGGCCATTGTCTGCACCCACCCGGACGGACACAACCACTCCGGCAACATTCATGTGCATATCGTCATAAACAGTTTGCGGATTGAAGCTGTCCCGCTTCTGCCCTATATGGACAGACCAGCAGACACAAAATCCGGCATGAAGCACCGCTGCACAGACGCAGCTATGGAATATTTCAAGTCCGAAGTCATGGAGATGTGCCACCGGGAAAATCTGTATCAGATTGACCTTTTGCATGGCAGCAAGAACCGAGTGACCGAGCGTGAATACTGGGCGCAGAAGAAAGGACAGCTTGCCCTTGATAAAGCCAATGCCTCGATGATAGCGGACGGTATCACGCTCCGGCAGACGAAGTTTGAAACGGACAAGCAGCGGCTCCGGCAGACCATACGGAAAGCCCTTGACCGGGCTGGCAGCTTTGACGAGTTTGCCGCCCTGCTTCTCCGGGAAGGTGTAACCGTTAAGGAAAGCCGGGGGCGGCTGTCCTACCTTACCCCGGACAGAACCAAGCCTATCACAGCCCGGAAGATGGGGGACGATTTTGACCGTACCGCCGTCCTTGCCCTTTTGGAGCAGAACGCCCACAGAGCCGCCGAACAGACCGCAGCCATACCCGAATACCCCGGCAGCATTATGGAGCATTTACAGCGGAAAAAAGCCACCAAAACCGCCCCGAAACAGGACGGTTTACAGCGCATGGTTGACCGGGAAGCGAAACGAGCCGAGGGCAAGGGCGCAGGCTATGACCGCTGGGCTTCCCTGCACAATCTCAAACAGATGGCGGCTACCCACAACTTCCTCATGGAAAATGAACTGCTTGACCTTGACAAGCTGGACGCAGCCGTGGAGAGCAGCCGGAAAGCCCTGTCCGAAGCGAGGGAAAGTCTGCGGGGCATTGAACAGAGCATTTCCGATAAGAAAAATCTGCGAAAGGTTGTCAGCGATTACCGCCGCACCCGCCCCACCATTGACGCTCATAAAAAGCTGTCCGGGAAGAAAGCGGAAGCCTACTACCGGGCAAATGAAGCGGATTTTATCATCTATGAAGCTGCCCTGCGTCAGCTAAAGGTACTTGCACCGGGAAAGAAGCTGCCAGCCACTTCCAAACTGAATACGGAGATTGAAGCCCTCATTTCCGAGAAAAACGCAGCTTACAACACCTACCGCACCGCCAAAGCGGAGTATGAGCAGCTTGCCACCGCCAAACGGAACGCAGAGCAGATACTACACGGCACACCGAGCCGTCAGAAAAAGCACGAACAGGAGCGTTAAAAACCGCCCCGAAATGATACCGAAACCATACAAAAGGCTGGGGGTATAGCTTACCCTACCCGCGCATACCCCCGCCCTTGCAAACGGGGCTTACAGGGCAGATTTTTCCCGAAAATGATACCGGGAACATACAGATTTTGCCCCTGTCCCGTTACACCCGACCAAACCGAAGAAAGGAGCGTTTTTTCATGCCGAGAATGAGCAAGAAGCGGCGGCTGGAATGGGCGTTCTTCCTCAATGAGCGAAACCGCATTACTTTCAATGCCCTTTGCCGGGGCTGTACCCATGACTGCAAGCAGAGTTTTAGGGCTATCGTGGTACTCTGCCCCCGGTATTACTCAAAGAGATGGAAAGCCCGCCCCGCAGATAAGGAGAACCAAGATTATGTCAGATAACCGCAAATATTATTACCTCAAACTGAAAGAAAGCTATTTTGACGATGACGCTATCGTGCTGCTGGAAAGTATGCAGGACGGTATGCTGTATTCCAATATCCTCTTGAAGCTGTACTTAAAATCGCTGAAATACGGCGGCACTTTGCAGCTTGACGAGAATATCCCCTACACCGCCCAAATGATAGCCACCATTACCCGCCAGCAGGTCGGCACAGTCGAAAGGGCTTTGCAAATCTTTATGAAGCTGGGGCTTGTCGAACCGCTGGACAACGGGGCTTTGTATATGAGCAATATCGAGCTTTTCATCGGTCAGTCCTCTACCGAGGGGGAGCGCAAGCGCAGGGCAAGAATGAAGATTTCAGAGCAAAAACGACTTAGTGGACAAGTGTCCGAACCAAAAGCGGACATTTGTCCACCAGAGATAGAGATAAAGAAAGAGATAGATATAGAGATAGAAAAAGAGAGAGAGTCAGAACCGGGACAAGCCGCCCCCGCAGCTTACGGCAGATATGAAAATGTGATTTTGACAGATACGGAACTTTCCGAACTGCAAGCAGAACTGCCCGACAAGTGGGAGTATTATATTGACCGTCTATCCGGCTATATCGCTTCCACTGGGAGGAAATACAAGAACCATGCAGCCACTATCCGCAGATGGGCGGCTGACGATACCGCTAAAGCTGCCCCGAAAAGAGGCATACCCGATTACAGCTACAAGGAGGGAGAAAGTCTATGAAACCAGCTTTTGAAGATATGAATTTACAGATACCAGCAGCCACCGCCGAGCCGGAGGACTACACAGGTGAGGACGGTCTGCTCTACTGCGGCAAGTGCCGGACACCGAAAGAAGCCTATTTCCCGGCTGATAAGGTTGCCCTGTTCGGGCGTGACCGACACCCGGCAGAATGTGACTGCCAGCGGGCGCAGCGCATGGAGTGTGAAGCCGCCGAACAGCAGAGAAAGCACCGGGACAAGGTGGAAGAACTGAAACGCCGGGGCTTTACCGACCCGGCTATGCGGGAATGGACTTTTGCCAATGACAACGGCAGAAACCCGCAGATGAAAACCGCCCATTTCTATGTGGAACATTGGGAGGACATGAAAGCCGGGAACATCGGTTATCTGCTCTGGGGCAGCGTCGGCACAGGCAAAAGCTACCTTGCTGGGTGCATTGCAAACGCCCTCATGGAGAAAGGAATCTCCGTCCGTATGACAAATTTTGCCCTTATCCTCAATGACCTTGCAGCCACCTTCGAGGGCAAGAACGAGTATATTTCCAACCTCTGCCGCTATCCGCTGCTTATCCTTGATGATTTTGGAATGGAGCGTGGCACAGAGTACGGATTGGAGCAAGTCTACAATGTGATTGACAGTCGTTACCGAAGCGGCAAGCCGCTGATCGTCACGACCAACCTCACGCTTACCGAGTTACAGAACCCGCAGGACACGCCCCACGCCCGGATTTATGACCGACTGCTTGAAATGTGCGCCCCGGTCTGCTTCTCCGGCGAGAACTTCCGCAGGGAAAGCGCACAAAACAAGCTAAACCGCTTAAAGCAACTGATGAACGATTGAAAGGAGTTCGCCTATGACCGATAAAAAAGAGCATATCAGACACAGCATGAAAAGCACCGCACCCGCCGACTGCGTGACGGAAATCCGCATAGGGAACTCTGTTCTTGTGGTGTCCGGCTTTTTCAAGCAAGGTGCAAAGGAAACCGCCGCTGACAAAATGGCTAAGGTGCTGGAAGCGGAAACCGCTACGCAAAAATCGGCAATATGACGGGCTGTAAAGAAGCATTTTTCACATTTTGCCGCTATACACGCTGCCCCGCTGTATGGTACAATCGAAGTACGGAATAGTGGGGCTGGCTGTCAGAAACGGAGGAAACCATGTTAAGACAGACAACCCAAAACCTTATTACCGCCCTTTATCCGAGATTATCCCATGAAGATGAATTGCAAGGAGAAAGCAACTCTATATCCAACCAAAAGCGCATTTTGGAAACCTACGCCAAGCAGAACGGCTTTACCAATCTCTGCTGGTACACGGACGACGGTTATAGTGGTGCGAACTTCCAAAGACCCGGATTTCAAGCCATGCTTGCAGACATTGAAGCCGGGAAAGTTGGCACAGTCATTGTCAAGGATATGTCCCGTTTAGGGCGAAATTATCTCCAAGTGGGAATGTATACAGAAATGCTATTCCCACAGAAAGGCGTCCGCTTTATCGCTATCAATGACGGAGTGGACAGCGCAATGGGCGACAACGATTTTACCCCGCTGCGTAATCTTTTCAACGAATGGATGGTGAGAGATACGAGCAAAAAAATCAAGGCAGTTAAGAAAGCAAAAGGTCTAAGCGGAAAGCCTGTTACCAGCAAGCCCGTGTACGGCTACCTCATGGACGATGACGAGAATTTCATCATTGACGAGGAAGCCGCCCCGGTGGTCAAGCAGATTTACCAGCTTTGCCTTGCCGGGAACGGTCCGACCAAGATAGCCCGTATGCTGACCGAGCAGCAAATCCCCACGCCGGGGACGCTGGAATACCAGCGCACAGGCAGTACACGCCGCTACCACCCCGGCTATGAATGTAAGTGGGCGACCAATACCGTTGTTCATCTGTTGGAAAACCGGGAATACACAGGCTGTCTTGTGAACTTCAAGACGGAAAAACCATCCTACAAGATGAAGCACAGCGTAGACAATCCCATTGAGAAACAGGCGATTTTCGAGAACCACCATGAGCCAATCATCGACTTGCAGACATGGGAACGGGTGCAGGAGTTACGCAAGCAGCGCAAACGCCCCAACCGCTACGATGATGTGGGCTTGTTCTCCGGCTTGCTGTTCTGCGCCGACTGCGGTCATGTGATGTACCAGCAGCGGTATCAGACCGACAAGAGAAAGCAGGATTGCTACATCTGCGGCAGCTATAAGAAGCGCACCGCCGACTGTACGGCGCACTTCATCCGCACCGACCTTTTGACGGCGGGTGTGCTGGACAATCTGCGGAAAGTGACCGCCTATGCACAGAAGCACGAAGCCCGGTTCGTGAAGCTGCTTATCCAGCAGAATGAAATGGGCGGCAAGAGGAAACAGGCGGCAGCTACCAAGCAGCTTGAACAGGTGCAGAGCCGCATTGCAGAACTTTCCCGCTACATCAAGCGTCTGTATGAGGACAATGTAAACGGGAAAATCAATGACGAGCGTTTCATGGAAATGTCCGTAGACTACGAAGCCGAGCAGCGGGAACTGAAAGAGAAAGCCGCCGCATTGCAGGGCGAACTGGACAAGGCACAGGAAGCCACGGTAAACGCTGAAAAGTTTATGAACGTTGTCCGCAAGTACCTTTCTATTGAGGAACTGACCCACACCCTCTTACGTGAAATGGTGGAGAAAATCGTTGTCTATGAATGTGAGTATGACGAGAACGAAGTACGCCGCCAGCGCATTGATATTTATTACAGCTTTGTAGGCAAGATTGACTTGCCCGAAGAATAAAGCCCGACCTATCCGACACCCTGCGCAAGTGCCGGATAGGAACGGCAAAATTTTTTATACTTCTATTACTTCTTTATCACACATAAGCAAAATCCCAGGGAATTAAACAGCTGATGAGCGGTGGTGGTGTTATCCTGATCGGAACACAGCTGATCCCGCTTCTGAGTGGATTATTTGGTTAAGAGAAAGGAGTAGAGATCCATGTTCAGTCAGATTTTTGATGCGATTGAGGAATGGATGAGGGAACTCTTAACCGGGATGATCACTTCCAACCTGGACACGATGTTTACTGATGTCAATCAAAAGACCGGTGAGATCGCTACCCAGGTTGGACAGACCCCGCAAGGGTGGAACGGCAGCATATTCAGTATGATCCGGAACTTATCAGATTCCGTGATCATGCCGATCGCAGGTATTATTATTACACTCGTACTCTGCTACGAATTGATTTCTATGCTGACCGAGCGTAACAACATGCATGATATTGATACCTGGATGTTTTTCAAGTACTTCGTAAAAATGTGGATCGCTGTGTATCTGGTGAGTAACACATTTACGATCACAATGGCGGTATTCGATGTGGGTCAGCACGTAGTTAATTCTGCGGCCGGTGTTATCACAGGAAGTACCGCCATTGATATTTCTTCGGCATTGACGGATCTTTCCACAACACTGGAAAGTATGGAAATCGGAGAACTTGTTGTATTGGCGCTGGAAACCCTTATCGCCGGCTTCTGTATGAAGATCCTGTCTGTACTGATCACAGTGATCATGTATGGACGTATGATAGAGATTTACCTATATACCTCAGTTGCGCCGATTCCATTCGCAACTATGAGCAACAGAGAATGGGGACAGATCGGCACAAATTATTTCAGAGGACTCTTTGCCCTGGCTTTCCAGGCATTTCTGATGATGGTATGCGTTGCAATCTATGCAGTGCTTGTTGCAGGTATCCAGTATTCAGATAATCTGAGTTCTTCATTATTTGGCGTTATGGCTTACACAGTAATCTTATGCTATAGCCTCTTTAAGACGGCATCCTTAAGTAAGTCGATATTTAACGCGCACTAAATTACAGGAAGGAGTGAAAATCATGGCATATGTCAGCGTACCGAAAGATTTAACGAAGGTAAAGAATAAAGTAGCATTTAACCTGACCAAAAGACAGTTGATCTGTATCGGGATAGGTGCTGCAATGGGAATTCCAAGCTATTTCCTCTTGCGTAATGTGATGGGAAACAGTAATGCAGCAACAGTCATGGTGCTTTTGATGTTACCGGCATTTTTATTTGCCATGTACGAAAAAGACGGGATGCATCTGGAAGATGTTCTGATGCATATGATCAGGGTGAAGTTTCTTCGTTCACCCGTTAGAAAATATGAAACTGAAAACTATTATGAGACAGATCCGGAACAGATCAGACAGTCTCCGGATACAGGAAAACCGAAAGGAGGAAAAACGGTTGCGAAAAAAGAAAAATAAGAAAACTGTCGCAGATACCGGATACAAAAAAGTAGACAGAAAAGAGAAAAAGAAAAAAGAAAAGCAGGAGGAAAAACGCAGGCAGAAAAAACTGTCCGTCCAGCAGTCGATCGCTTATAAGGAAATGGGAAAAGATGGAATCTGCAGGGTACAGGGAAAAACGTATTCTAAGTGTATTCGCTTCTATGATATCAACTACCAGCTGGCTCAGAACGAAGATAAAAATGCGATCTTTGAAAACTGGTGTGATTTTCTCAATTACTTTGATGCCAGTATTCATTTTCAGCTGAGCTTTATCAATCATAAAAGCAGCATGAAAGAATTTGAACAGGTCATCCGGATCCGTCCTCAGGAGGATGCTTTTGACGATGTCCGTATGGAATATGCCAAGATGCTGAAACAGCAGCTGGCGAAAGGAAATAATGGACTGGTGAAATCAAAATATATCACCTTTTCCATCGAAGCAGACAATATCCGGGAAGCAAAGCCAAAGCTGGAACGTATTGAATCAGATATCCTGAACAACTTCAAGATCCTTGGAGTTCCGGCATATCCGCTGAATGGCGTGGAACGTCTGCAGATACTGTATGAGACTTTCAATCCGGATATCATGACAGACTTCCAGTTTGATTATGGTTCCATGATCCGGACAGGACTCAATACAAAGGATTATGTGGCACCGACCAGTTTTGTATTCCGAGACAGAAATACGTTCCAAATGGGAAATACTATCGGGGCTGTCTCTTATCTGCAGATCCTGGCACCGGAGCTTACGGATAAGATGCTGGCAGAATTTCTGGATATCGATAAGAACCTGATCGTCAACCTGCATGTCCAGTCTGTGGATCAGATGAAGGCAATCAAGCTGGTAAAAAGCAAAGTGACGGATATCAACCGTATGAAAATCGAAGAACAGAAAAAAGCAGTCCGGGCCGGATACGATATGGATATCATTCCATCGGATCTGAACACGTATGGCGGAGAAGCTAAGCGTCTGTTAGAAGACCTGCAGTCACGAAATGAGCGTATGTTCCTTGTAACAGCGCTCTTTTTAAATACTGCAAAGACAAAACAGGCACTGGATAATGCCATCTTCCAGACGGCCGGTATTGCACAGAAATATAACTGTGTGCTGAAACGTCTGGATTATCAGCAGGAAGAAGGATTGATGAGCAGTGTTCCGTTGGGAGTAAATCATATCCCAATCAGGCGGGCTCTTACGACTACCAGTACAGCAATCTTTGTTCCGTTTACGACACAGGAGCTTTTTATGACAGGAGAATCCTTATATTACGGATTGAATGCACTCAGTAACAACATGATCATGGTGGATCGTAAAAAGCTCAAAAACCCGAATGGACTGATCCTTGGTACGCCTGGATCCGGTAAATCCTTTGCAGCAAAAAGAGAAATCACCAACGCTTTCTTTGTTACGAAGGATGACATTATCATCGGAGATCCGGAGGGTGAGTATTACCCACTGGTCCATGCACTTGGCGGACAGGTCGTACACATTTCACCAACCAGTAAGGATTATATCAATCCGATGGATATCAATATGGATTATTCCGATGATGACAATCCACTTGGTGTAAAATCTGATTTTGTCCTGTCTTTATGTGAGCTGATCATGGGAAGCAGGGATGGAATTGAAGCAGAGGAAAAATCAGTGATCGACCGCTGTCTTCCACTGGTGTATCAGAAGTACTTTGCAGATCCAAAACCGGAAAATATGCCGGTCCTTGGTGACCTGTATGACTGCCTCAGAAAGCAGAAAGAACCGCAGGCACAGAGAATTGCAACAGCGTTGGAAATCTATGTAAATGGATCACTGAAAGTATTTAACCATAGAACCAATGTGGAACTGAATAACCGTATTGTCTGCTTTGACATCAAGGAACTTGGAAAGCAGCTGAAGAAAATCGGAATGCTCATCGTCCAGGATCAGGTATGGAACAGAGTTACGATCAACCGCGGCATCAAATCCACCAGGTACTATATCGATGAGTTCCATCTTCTGCTCAAAGAAGAACAGACAGCAGCTTATTCCGTAGAAATATGGAAGAGATTCAGAAAATGGGGTGGTATTCCAAGTGGTATCACCCAGAATATCAAAGATCTTCTTGCCAGCAGGGAAATTGAAAATATCTTTGAGAACAGTGATTTTATCCTGATGCTGAACCAGGCTGCAGGTGACAGACAGATCCTTGCAAAACAGTTGAATATTTCCCCATATCAGTTGTCTTATGTGACGAATTCCGGGGAAGGAGAAGGACTTCTTTTCTATGGAACAACAATTATTCCATTTAAGGACAAGTTCGATAAGAACTTGAAGCTGTACAGTTTGATGACTACAAAACCGGAAGAAGTTGAAAAACGAGAGAAAGAAATGGAGGCGGAAAAGCATGAAGGAAATCGATAAGATCCGAATCAGGCAGTGGAACCAGGATAATCCTTACATTCAGATGAAAAATCTGGAAAATGCACAGCCTGGATACCGTGTTCATACAGTCAATGATGATCATCATCTGTATGAACTTCCGCTGGAAACACAGAACATTATCCTTGACTGGGTATTCTGGAATTTTTATCCGGCACAGAAAATCTATCCGCATCTTACCAGTGATGATCTGAAAGAAGTTCTGTATAAACGTACCCAGATCCATCTGCACAACAATCAGTTCAAGGAGGCTATGCTGATCAATGGTTTCTGGCCGAGAGATCCGAGTGAATTGAACTGGGTATTTCATATCCAGGCGAGCTCTCCAGCAATCAGGACACAGGCAGATGGTTATCCTGGTATCCCGATTATAGGACGCCAGGAACTGAATGAGTACAGAAAGAAAAGTTGTGCCAGGAGGTGATGACCTATAGCTGGAAAAGAATTTAAAGGCAAAGATAAAAAGGTCGCAAAGATGACCAGGGATGGTCTGACAGAAGAAAATCTTCGTGATGGTAGTGTAAAAGATATCAGTCACAGGAGTCGAGGACGACCAGAAAATAAGGAAGAATTTGTTCCGGAACGGGAACGAAAAAAGGCTGAGAATGAAGATTCAAAATCGGGAAAAGGTAAACGACTGCAGATGGAAAAGATCCGGAAATCTTCTGTCCGGCAGGAAGCTGTTGAGGATACAGTTGAAGTCACACCGGAAGAAAAAGTATCCGGATATCGAAAGAAACTGCATCGTCATGAAAAAATCCCGGATGATGATAATAATCTGAACAGCCAAAAGAAATCCATTCGGAAGAAGCAGCTGCAAAAACAGATGACCAAAGAACAGGCAAAAGCCGGAAGATTATCTTTTGATGATGAAGGAAATCAGATGGTGAAAGGTGCTGGCATGAAACCGGGAGGGACAGCCGGGAAATACATTGCTACACAAGCTGTTATATCTGGCATGAAAGCAGTCACTTCCGAAGAGGAAGAAACAGATGAAAATGCAGGTGTGGAAAGTGCCAGACTTGCAGAGCGTGAAACAGAAGCTGCGTTACGTGGCCTACGTCATGCTCAGATCCGCAGCAAACGAACGGATGTGAAAACCCATCGCAGAGGTTATCGTGAGGCTACTGTAGAAAAGAAACTGAAATTTGGTTCTGCAGAAAGTATGGAAGGAGTCAAACATGCAGAATCGGTAAAGAACGCTGAGCAAAAGAGACATTTCTATAACCGCTTCTTTCAGAAAAAACGATATAAGGATGCATACCAGGCAGCCAGAGCCGGAAAATCCGCTGGCAGTCTAGGTGGAGCGACAACCATTACCGGTGTCGAGAACATGACGGTAAAAGCAAAGATTGCCTTGAAAGAGATTATAAAGCGTAATCGTGCCATGTTCGCAGGCATCGGTATTTTTGCGCTTCTTTTTCTTGTCATAGCAGTATCTCTGGGGAGCTGCAGTGCCTCTATTGAGGGTGCTGGATCTGTGATCGGTATTACAACGTATCCAAGTTCAGACGAGGATATCTATGCTGCCGAAAACAGATATGCCGCTTTGGAAAGTGCCTTGAATCAGCAGATCAATGAGATGGAAAGAAGACATCCAAATTATGACGAGTATCAGTACAACATTGCTGAGATTGGTCATAATCCATACCATCTTATCTCGTATCTTACCGCAAAATACGGGGACTGGACGTACTCAGATGTTGAAAACGAGCTGCAATCTCTTTTTGAAGCACAATATCATCTGAATACAGAAGGTCGAACAGAAACGGTGACAGAAACCAGAAATGTTCGAGTCGGAGAATCATTAGGACAGGTAGTGACCAGCGGATATTGTAACTGTCGAATCTGTTGTGGTGTATGGTCCGGAGGTCCAACTGCCAGTGGTGCATATCCAACTGCAAACCATACCATTGCTGTAGATGCTTCCAATCCATTTGTGCCGATTGGCACTAAGGTAGTAATGAATGGTGTGGAATACACAGTTGAGGATACCGGAGCCTTTGCACGATATGGTGTCCAGTTTGACGTTTACTATGATAACCATGCTGCAGCCTCTGCTCATGGACACCAGACCTGGGAAGCTTATATCGCAGATGACAATGGCAGTCAGGAAGTAACCGTTACCAGTACAAGCACCAAGAAGATTCTGTATGTGACACTGACAAATGGAAGTTTTGATGCTGTGGCAAGAGCCAATCTGAATGCAGAACAGCTGATTATTTACAATGCGTTAAATACGACCTATGGAAACAGAAATTATCTGTGGGATGTAAACAATGTGACCAGTGGATCAGGCGGTAATGGAATGAGCTATGAGATTCCACCGGAAGCACTGCAGGATGAAGAATTTGCCCGGATGATCCGAGAAGCGGAAAAATATCTGGGAGTACCTTATGTATGGGGTGGTTACTCTCCGTCCGGATTTGACTGCTCAGGATTCGTATCTTATGTCATTAACCACTGTGGTAATGGCTGGAACTATGGACGATTGACCGCAGATGGATTAAGAGGCGTATGTACTTATGTATCACCGCAAGAAGCAAAACCAGGAGATCTGATCTTCTTCCAGGGAACGTATAACACATCCGGTGCAAGCCATGTGGGTATCTATGTCGGTAACAATATGATGATCCATTGTGGGGATCCGATCCATTACTCAAATATCAGCACATCCTACTGGCAGCAACACTTCATGTGCTTTGGAAGACTGCCATAAATGGGTGATTGAAGGGAGGTGAAAGTTTGAATAAAAAGATTAAAAAATATCTGGATGAAATTGCCAAAACAGAGAAAAAGATCGCGGATCTGCAGCAATATCTCAGAGGTGTCCAGGCTGCATTAAAGCAGGAAGAGGACAATGAGATGATCAGGTGCATCCGTGGTATGAAGATGGATAATGATCAGTTATATGATCTTTTGGATGGTATCCAGAGTGGAAAAGTTAAATTTCAGGTAAGCAGGGAGTCTGACGATGAAGGTTCAGGCTCCTTTGTATTCACAGAAGAAAATAAGGAGGAATATCAGAATGGTGAAATGGAAGAAAATGAATAAGAAAATGGCAGGACTGCTGTTGGGAGTCATGATGCTTTTTACAGCATCAACCACAGCATTTGCCTATGTGGATGAATCGGCAGAGGCATCCAAAGTAGAGACAACTCAGACGGAACAGTCAACAGACAAAGAAGAGAAAAAGGACGAGGCGACAAACACAAACGAGGTGCTGCCGGAAGATGGAACAGACAAGGGAACTGCATTTACGACACCTGGCAATGGTGAAGTCAAGGATGACATTACCGATGATTCCACAAAGGAATTTCTTACGGTTACAACGAAGAATAACAACACTTTCTATATCGTGATCGACCGTAGTGCCACATCACAGAATGTCTATATGTTATCCCAGATTGATGAGAATGATCTGTCCGAATTTCTGGATAAAGACAGCACTGCTACTGTCGTAACACCACAGCCAGATAAATCAAAGGTAGTGCTGGATGAAACAAATAATGAGGATGTAGACAAGGAAGCTACCATTGATCCGGAGAAAACAGCATCTGCAAAAACCAATATGGGTGCAATGGCAACAATCCTGATTTTGGCTCTCGGCGGTGTGGCAGCTTACTACTACTTCAAGATCTATAAACCTAAAAAAGAGGAAGATGAGGATGATCAGCCGGAAGGTTTGGAAACAGGTGGACTGGAAGAAGTTCCGGATGAGGAAGAGTCTGAAGACGAAGATTTTGAAGAAAATGAAAAATAAATAAACTTTTTTAGTGGAGGGGGCTGTAAAACATGCTCTCTCCGTTTCGTTATATGAAGGAGGTAATACATCATGTATTTAGTAATTGCAGAAAAACCAAGTGTATCAAGAGCAATCGCAGAAGTGATTGGAGCACAGGAACGAGAAGACGGATATTTACAAGGAACCGACTGTATGGTCAGCTGGTGCTTCGGACATCTGGCCGAATATGTTTCACCGGATGCTTACGATGAGAAATTTAACCAGTGGAGATATGAAGATCTCCCGATCATCCCGAAAGACTGGAAAGTTACAGTCTCAGAAGATAAGAAAGATCAGTTCTATATCTTAAAAAGACTGCTCAACAGTCCGGAAATTGAATACGTCGTAAATGCCTGTGATGCCGGACGTGAAGGAGAATTAATCTTCAAACATGTCTATGACTTATCCGGAAGTAAAAAGCCGGTGAAACGATTATGGATTAGTTCTCTGGAAGATTCAGCAATCCTTGATGGAATGCAGCATCTGAGATCCGCAGAGGAATACCGACATCTGGCCGAAGCTGCTGTATGCCGTTCTCAGGCTGACTGGCTGGTAGGAATGAATGCAACCAGAGCTTACACCACAAAGTACTTCAAAAAGCTGACCGTTGGAAGGGTTCAGACACCGACACTTGCCATGTTGGTGGAACGTGCCGGACAGATCAGCAATTTCCAGAAAGAAAAGTATTTCAATGTGGAACTCGATTGTGATGGAATTCCGGCTGTAAAGCCAAAAATCTTTGATCCGGATGAGGCGGAACAGTTAAGAAGTAGATGCCAGGGAAGTGAAGCTATTGTCACAGCAGTAAAAGAAACGGAAAAGAAAGTAAAAGCACCAAAGCTTTATGATCTGACCACACTGCAGAGAGAAGCAAACCGTATCTACGGAATGACAGCCAAACAGACACTGGATACCGCTCAGAGCCTGTATGAAAAGAAACTGATCACTTATCCAAGAACGGACAGCCAGTATCTGACCGAAGATATGGAGCAGACAGCAAGAAATGTGGTTCGTCAGATTTATGAGAAATATCAACTGACAGGTCCGTTTGATCAGCCGGAGCAGCCAGATGTGAAGAAAGTCATGAATAACAGCAAGGTGACAGATCACCATGCAATCATTCCAACGATGGAACTTGCATCCTGCCATCTGGATGAATTGAAATCCTGGGAAGAAAAGATTCTTTTCCTGATTGCAGTCCATACGGTCATGGCAATGAGTAAGGATCACATTTACCAGGAAACAGAGATTGAAGTGGAATGCCAGGGAGAAATCTTCAAAGCAAAAGGAAGAACTGTGTTGCAGGATGGATGGAAACTCTTTGAAAACTGCTTCAAGAATAAGGATCGCATGGCAATCGTAGATCCGGATCAGGAAATGAAAGAGAGGATGCCGAAAGTAACCCAGGGACAGACTTTCTATGCTGTAGCTGCAGAAAAGACAGAACATTTTACATCGCCACCAAAACCATACAGTGAAGATACTCTCCTTGCAGCAATGGAAACTGCTGGAAATAAGGAATTCGATGAAGACACAGAAAAGAAAGGATTAGGAACTCCGGCAACAAGAGCTGGTATCATCGAAAAACTGATCTATTCCCAGTATGCCACCCGAAAAGGGAAACAGATCCTTCCAACAGATGATGGAAAAGTCCTTGTGGAGATCCTGCCAGACTTTCTGAAATCTGCAAGTATGACTGCAGAATGGGAAAATCAGCTGCTCTTGATGGAGCATGGAGAGATTGCACCGGAACAGTTTATGACCGGGATCAAAAACATGCTGACCATGATGCTGAATGGATGCGATGCGATTTCCGAAGAAGAAACAAGAAGATTTCAGACCAGAGAAAGCATTGGAACATGTCCGGTATGTGGAAGCCTGGTATATGAAAGCAAAACCAACTTCTATTGTAGCAACCACGATTGTCACTTTGCTCTCTGGAAAGATAACCGCTATCTGCAGAGCATGGAAAAAACCATGGATAAAAAGATGGCTGCAGAACTTCTGAAAAGTGGATGTGTGCATGTAAAAGACCTGTATTCCAGAAAGAAGAATATGTACTTTGAGGCAGATCTTCATATGGATGCAGATGAAACCGGAAGGGTGAATTTTTCTTTATCCTTTCCCAAAAAGAAACCAAAAAACAAAAGCAAAAAGAAATAAGAAAACAGATTAGAGGAGGAAACGAAGAATGAATTTTAATGAATTTGTAAATGAAGTAAAGGACAATATCAGACTCTTTTTACCGAAGGATTATGAGAATGCCGAGGTGTCAACGATGGAGTGTCAGAAACTGAACCGTGCCTATACGGGATTGATGGTGAGAAAAGAAGGGGAGATGCTTACTCCAACAATTAATCTTAACCAACTGTATGAAGCATATAAAGCACAGCCTGGCGTAACAATGGAAACTGTATGTAGAAAGATTGCAGATATAGTCATTGAGGCACCGATACAGGTTGATCTGAAATCCATTTTAAATTATGAAGATGTGAAGGACAAGCTGTTTATCCGTGTATCATCAGCCGAAGCAAATAAGGAAGTCCTCGAAAATGCGCCACACCATCTGAAGGAAGATCTCGCAATCACCTATCATGTGGCAGTAGGCAAGGATCAGGATGGATTAAGTTCCATGTTTATCAAGAATGATCTGCTTGAACAGTATGGAATCTCTGCAGAACAGCTTCATGAAGATGCGATGAAAAGTTCACCGCGTGTCATGGCTCCGGAGGTATCAAGTATAGGTGCATTGATAGATGAAATGTACCAGAAAAATATTCTCATGCTGACACCGGATGAACGTGAAATGCTGCAGGAAACATTGCAGGAATCAAGCGAGATGCCGACATTCTTTGTTGTTACGAATACAGACAGAATTGATGGAGCCGGTGTGATCTTTTATCCGGAATTCATGGATAGCATGGGGGAACTTCTTGGAAATGATTTCTTCATTTTGCCATCATCCATCCATGAAATGCTGGTCTTGCCAGATGACGGGCAAGTGGATGCAGAAATGTTAAGAGATATGGTAAAAGAAGTCAATGCGACTCAGGTAGCACCAGCAGAACGCCTTACCAATGATGTATATCACTTTGACACAAAGGATCACGTCTTTGAAAAAGCCGACAGATTTACAGAACGTCAGAAAGAAAAAGAAGCGCAGGCTGCAAAAACAGAGAAAGCAGGAAAAGAACAGCCGGATCAGAAACCGAAAACAAAGAAGCACGATATGGAACTCTAATATCAAGCATGAAACCCGTTAAATGAGCAAACGCCCTGCGGCATAAGGAAATGTCGTGGGGCATTTTGAAAAGGAGAAGATTATGACGAAAGAGAACATTAAAACAAATACAAGCTTAAGATACAGCCAGTATCGAAAAAGATTATCACACACATTTTCGTTTAAAAAATTGAAGAAGCAAATTGAGACGTTACATGATCAGGAATTTATTATAAATGTGCCGATTGGAGGTGTTGCTGATGGCAGATAAATTAGAACAGGTAGCAATTCGTATGGTGGAACAGCCACCACTTTATAGTAATGAACCTATGAATAATCCAGATGTAGCAATTCGTGTTATGGATGAATTTCTTTCCCAGATGGATCGGGAACTCTTTTGTATTGTTAATTTACAGGCAGATTTAACACCGATCAATATGAATATCGTATCTGTAGGATCGCTGAATGAAGCATTAATTAATCCAAGAGAAATATTTAAGAGTGCAATTCTTTCGAATGCTCATTCAATGATGCTCATTCATAATCATCCGTCCGGAAATCTGACACCATCTACATCGGATATCCAGACTACAGCAAGAATGCAGGAATTAGGGGAATTGATGGGGATTTCCTTGGTTGATCACATCATTACAGGACGGAATGGGAATTACTATTCCTTTCGAGATAAAGGAGAATTTCCAGATAGCAGGGTTCGTTTTTCTACTCGTGTTGAAGATATTGATCTGACTAAAGGAATGGTGACTGAAGCCACCGCACCCTATGAAGAAGTAACAGATACAAAAGAAAAGGGTGACGTAAGAGATATTCCAACAGTGCAGACAGCAACAATTCCATTACCGGTTCATGGAAAAGATATGGACAGCATTATGCAGTCACTGGAATCCGGTGTGGAAGAACTTTTTACAAGTAACCGCTATCAGGAATTTCTTAAAACCATGGCAAAGTTTCACAATTATTCCTTTAATAATACAATGCTGATCGCCATGCAGCGACCGGATGCCACACTTGTTACCAGCTACAAAAACTGGCAGTCCATGGGTAGACAGGTCATGAAAGGCGAAAAAGGAATTACAATCATTGCACCGGCACCATATAAGAAAATGAAGGAAAAAGAGGTTCTGGATGAAAATCAGCGACCGATCATGGGAACCGATGGAAAACCTAAGACTGAACAGGTGGAAGTTACAGTTCCGCATTTTAAAGCAGTTACCGTCTTTGATATTGCTCAGACATCCGGGGAACCAATCCAGACACTGGCACCGGAATTACTGACTGCAGCTGTACAGGATTTTGATTCTTTCATGCAGGCTATTCAGAAAATATCCCCAGTGCCGATACGATTCGATGAGATCGATGGCAATGCCAATGGATATTATCACAATGCAGATAAGGAAATCGTGATCAAAAAAGGACTCAGTGAAAGCCAGACCTTAAAGACTGCTATTCATGAAACTGTCCATGCTAAACTGCATGACAAGGAAATCATGGAAAGCCTGGGTGTAGAAAAAGACCGTCTGACAAAAGAGGTTGAAGCAGAATCTGTTGCTTACTGTGTGTGTTCTTCCTTTGGTTTGGATACATCGGATTACAGTTTTCCTTATATTGCAGGGTGGAGCAGCAGCCGGGAAATGAAGGAAATGAAAGCATCTATGGATGTGATCCGCAAGACAGCCGGTGAAATGATCGATCAGCTTACAGAAGAACTGGAAATCATTCTTGAAGAAAAACAGAAAACAGAATTACATGAAAAATACGGCATTCTGGTAGATGCACTGGAAGCAGCCGGATACCGCTATGATTATCGGGAAAGCGAACCGGGACATATTGTACTGGCACCGGATGGGACACATGAAATTGCCGGGTATTTGCAGTTTGAATCATGGGGAGATATCAAAGACTGGCTGGAAGATACGATTGCAGAAGGGACGGATGTTTCGGAGAGAGTTGATCGGGCTATGTACCCATTTAAGTATGATTATACCCTAGAGGAAGAAATGTTCAGAGGTAATGGTGACCTCTATGCGATTTATCATGTGGATGAAGACACACCGGGAAAACAACATTTATTTATGAATATGGCAATGGTCAAAGAAGATGGAATTACAATCGATGCAGAAAATTATAAATGTGTCTATTCTGGCAGATTACATGAAAATGAAAAGCTGGATGATTTGTACGCTATGTTCAACGATAATCCACCGGCAGATTATAAAGCACATTCTATGTCGGTCAGTGATGTTATCATTACAAACCGTGGTGGGGATATGCAGGCATATTACGTGGATCGATTTGGATTTGCAGAACTTCCAGACTTTGCAGCACAAAGAGAAAAAATACTCGATATTGTCCCGGAAATAGAAAATGTGGATTATGAAAATGATCTTACATGTATCAGCTTTTATGCGGCTGAATGTGCTGAATTTCCTGTAATGGGTGAAGTACATTATGACCTGACATTACCAGAAGCCTTGGAAGCTTATGAGAAAATCCCATCAGAACGTATGCATGGACTGAAATGTGTTGGCTTTGATCTGAAAGACGGAAGTGATTATGAAGGAATGCAGAGTCTGATGATTGAAGGAAAAATACAGAAAGAATTTTTGAATTCGATTCCTGGATTTAGAGAAAATTCTTATGTGCAAAATGCAATCAGTCGTGTGGAAAAATACTTGGAAGAAAGACATCCAAATGTGGAAAATCCTCTGGAATCCAATAAGAAAGTGGATAACGAAAAAAATATAAGCGAAGAAAAAAACGAGAAGGAGCTGAATATACAGATGAAACCAATACCGAAAAAGAAAAGGGGGGAAATGAGCCTATGAGAAATGTAAACCTGGAAGAAAACGAACTGACTATTACTGCTATCTTCCAGCAGCACACAAAGGAAGAAACAATCCAAACACTGAAAGAAGCTTTGGAAGTTTTGGAACAGGAAGAAAGTGATCCTGAGAATGATGAAATAATTGAGATCATCAATTCTACAGTTGGAAAATTACAGCAGATCGAAGACAAATACTACTATTCTCTGGATCTGAATTATTATCTGAATAACTTGGAGGATGATGCCTATGAAGCTTAATCAATTTGCAGTCTACCGAGTAGATCAGCAGACAGCAGGAAAAGCACTGTGGCATCTGCCATATCAAGAGGCAAGACAGCAGAATGTGTCGATTACTGTCGAAAATTACCGATTAATCTCGATTCATGAAATGCAGGAAAATGAAAAAGTCGCTGACATCTGGAAACGGACGAAAAATCAATGCGAAGTCAGTGACGTGCTCGTATTGAACAAGAATGGAGAAATCAGCTGCTACTATGTAGATGAGAACTATCCACAGTATCTGGCCGGATTTATTCGTATCAACACATCCGGTGCACTGATCACTATGGAAACTGAGAATTATCAGATTGATGGGAAAAAGGGGAACTGGATTGCAACAGACACCGTCATTATTGATGGAAAACAGTTTTATTTGATGGAACATCAGGTATACCGAGATCAGGCCCAGGGTGTTATCCTGGATGCTTATGGAAAAATGGTTGTCGAAGAATGTAAGAAATTCGATGAAAAGACAAAACAAAAGATTCATGATTACATCCAACAGCAGGTACCGCTAAATCCGGTCGAACAGCTAAAACAAGATGGTAAAATCCGTCTGGAACATTACCAGAAATTCTACCAGAACGGCACTTATGAACGAAGCAGAGAATCTGGTACAGAAGCTAACTATGATATGGTGGACGGTCTGGTGAATAATCAGAAGAAGAACCTGGAAAAAATTTCTGATGCACGCAACAACAAACAGACGTCCCGAAATCAACAAAATAATAAACCTAAGAAACGAAGGTCCGTAATCAAACGACTGCATCAAAAACAGATTGCCATTGCTCGCCGGTCCGGAAAGCCGATACCAAAGTACCTGGATCAGGAAATGGAAAGAAAGCGGGGATAGAATATGCGAAGGTTAAAGTGTGAAAAAGAAACGATTATTCTGACTAATGAAGATGATGGATTCTATGATGTGTATACCTTCAATCAGAGCTTGCAGAAACGGTTGAGGTCTTTTGCGGAGAAGTATCCGGATGATTGCTGGTTGAAAGGATCTTCGGAGGATGGTAGTGAAACGTATATGATTAAAAAAGGGCGGTTATCATTGAATTTAAGACCACCCTATTCCAAGGATAGAATTCATAAAGCAACCGAACGAATTATTGAAGAACAGAAAGAGCAATCGAAGGATTCATAGAATGCGATTTAAGAGAAAAAAGCCTCATGACCATGAGAAAAAATGAAAGCAAAATACGTTAGCTGATAAAGTGTATAGGCTCAAAAGGGAAAGTGCCCTTTTGGGCCTTTTTAATTTAAAATAGTTCTAAAGAACAAGTTAACAATCTGTAGATTCTGTATGTTTTAAAGATCAATCGTTATACTAATTTTAGACCGAATTATCGTTCTAAAGGAGGTGTCACAATGGATTTAAAGGCGGTTGGTCAGAGAATAAAAGCTGCAAGGGAAGCTAAGAATCTTACACAAGAAGAATTGGCAGGACTGGTAAACTTGAGTCCAACTCATGTAAGTGTTATAGAGAGAGGACTGAAAGTAACAAAACTTGATACTTTTATTGCGATTGCAAATGCATTAGATGTTTCAGCAGATACACTATTGATTGATGTTGTGACACATTCGGTTAGCGGCGTTACGAATGAATTATCTGAAATGATAGAGAAACTACCGAAAGAAAAGCAACAGAGAATTATCAATGCAGTGAGAGCATTGGTGGAATAAATACGTGAATAAGAAGATGGAAGGGCTTATTGCTCTTCTTTTTTATTTGGTTTAACGTGAAAATATGATATAGTAGTTCTAAAGAATTTTATATCTAATTTTCGATTATCCGCATAAACACTATACTTTCAAGTATTTTGAAGTATAGAAAACCATGATTATTCCGGGGCTCTTTGAGCCACCTGTCCGGACTTTGAGAGCCACCATTC
>NZ_JAJBMO010000037.1 GCF_020537505.1 Blautia glucerasea
CGGATGCACCGCTGGCAAGCTTCACAGTGATCACGGTAGTACCAGCTTTCTTAGCAACTACATTACCGCCGCTGATTGCTGCGATAGATGGCTTGCTGCTGGTGCAGGCTGCTGCATTGATAGAGTCACCTGTTGTCAATCCAGTTACCAGTTTGCCAAGGGCCACTTTCTTCTTCAGCTGAAGCGGCACTTTCGCAGATACCACTTTTATGGTTCCATTCAGTTTCGCTACCACTGCTGTCTCTGTCTTACCACAAACCTTACAGGTTCTGGTCTTCACACCTGCTGCCAGAACGGTCGGAGCCTTGGTTACGGTGTACTCGCCAAAGCTGTGCTTTCCAGTTGCCGGGATTGCAGTCGCTGCGTCTTTCTTACCGCAAACACTGCATTCTTTATGCTGGCTTCCTGCTGCTCCGCAGGTTGCTGCTTTGTCAATCTTGGTTACCATGTTGTGTTTTCCAGTTGCTGGAATTGTTTCTTCCTTGGTCTGTCCGCATCCAGTACAGGTGTAGACCTTTGTACCTGCTTTTGCACAGGTAGCTGCGGTCTTCACGGTACCTGCATTCCATACATGTTTGTGGACATCTTCTTTTACAAAACTTGCTTCCATCAGGAAGGACTTTGTGCTGTAAGAGTCATTACGGCCACATTTCAGATAGTAGGTTTTTCCTTTTTCCAGACTATACTGCACATTAAAGGATCTGTAATAATAGCCATCTACATTACTGCTGGTCAGTTCATTCATCTGGGCATCATACAGGCTTGCATAGGTTGACATGCTGCTCATAGCCTGGAACTGCCAGATACCGGAACGATCTGGTACAAATTTATAATATTTGTACATACCTGCTAATTGAGTGGAAACTCTCGTTCTTTTTCCTGCTGTAAGTGTAATAGCTGTCTCTGGCTCTGCAGCAGTCTTTTCTTTTAATTCCTGTGGACCTACCACAATTTCAATTGTTGAGACACTTCCATAATCATCTGCAACATCACAGCAATATCTTCGAAGCTCATTAATAGCGTCTGTGGTATAAGAAGACTTGTCACCATTTGCCAATTCTGTCCACATTGAATCTCCATTTGGTGTAAACTGATACCACTTATAAGTCATCTTCTTACAATTTGCCCCTGCTACTGCATTTGCAGACAGAGTTGCAGCTGTGCCTTTTGGTACCCATACATTTTTAATGCTGCTAAAACTAATATCCGGTTGTCCATATACATCGAACCATACATAAGCAGAATTATATCCATCCGATACTTTGCACCTATAAGATACAGACTGCTTTTCTACGCGTTTCACTGTATAAATACTTCCATTTGCGTCCGTAATCCTAGTCCATACATCCTCATCGTTATTATTCCTAAAATACCATTCATAGCTTAAGTCGTAATTAGACTTTGCGGATACTTTCAGCTGAACATTCTCAGTACCAGTTTTTACGACAATAGGCTGGATCTCATCTGTATCTATAACGAAACCGCTCTCTGGATTAATATAAAAATATTGTTGCCTCCAGTCCTTTCCATTAGATACTTCACAATAATAACTCGTCTCTTTTGTTACATTTTCGACCTTATAAGATGCAGTATTTGCGCCATTTACAGATACATATTCATTTTCATCTTCATCAACAACGCGGAACCATTGATATGTAAGTTCTTCGCCTTGTGCGCCAGTAATGTCAGTCGTTAAATTAACGTTTTCTCCTAATTTCACAGTCATCGTCTTCGTTTGTCCTCCAGAAAGGCTAGAAGACCTTCTTACTGTGAACCGCTGTTCCGCTGTCGCTCCATTGGAACCGGTTACCTTACACCGATAGGTTTTTTCAGAATTCTGTACCTCAACTTCACAAGTTGGAGAAGCAGCACCTTGAATAGGCTCAAGTTCAAAATACTCATTCTCAAACTCATCATATTTCCAGGTTTCCACATACCACTGATAGGTCAGATTTACTCCGGTTTCCGAAACAGCTTCCGCATCAAGCACTACCTTGCTGCCAACTTTGCCTTCTTTATAAGTTTCTGTCTCCTTAAATACAATACAGGAATCAATTTCCACATGGAACCATACTTCTTCAGTACTTTTGCTGTCTTTAATGCGACAATAATAGTTTGCATCGCCCCACAAACTACCCGTTGCCAGTTTTTCAGCATTTTCACCTTCCAGCGGTTTGTAGGATCCTTCTTCATTTGCTTTATACCACTGATAACTAAGTGCTTCACCTGTTACAGATGTAGCGGAAACTGACAGTTCCAATGCCTCACCTGGATCAATTGTTAGTCTTCTTCCTGTAGCGCCTACAAAAATACGGCGTACATGAATTTCAAAGCTAATAATGAAACGATTTCCATAGCCATCTGTTACCCGGCAAGCATATGATTGATTTTCTTTTATATTCTCAATTGTATAATTGTTCTGATTCACACCTGGAATTATTTGTTCATCCTCTTCATCATCACATACATACCATTGATATGTCAGTTCAACTCCTGGCTTTGCTTTAGCTATGACTTCCATTGTAACAGATCCGTCATAATCTACATCAAATTCTGTCTGGGTAGCACTATAATCAATTTTTAACCCAGAATCTATCTTGAGATTAAAATTAACATACTGCTCTTCGTTTCCATCAGAAACACGGCAATAATATTCTGCATTTTTCGTTATATTTTCAACCTTCAGGCTGGCTTTATCTTTGTTCCCTTCGATTTCTTCCCCATCGCCTTCCTCATTTCTACGGAACCACTGATAAGTCAGTTTATCTGTCAATTTGGAAGAAGCAGAAACCTTTAATTCCACAGTAGCATCAAAATCAACTTTTACATCCTGCTCAGACTCTCCTTCAATTTGCAGACTCTTCACATTTATATTGAAGTATTCATCCAGATTATTTTCATATGGATCTGCTACGATACATTTATAGCGAACACTTCTATTTAATGCGCCTGTTGTAAATTCAGCTCCTGTTGCCCCAGAAATTTCAACCCATTCTTCAGTCTCGCCATTTGATTTCCATTGATACCATTGATAACTAAGAGCCACTCCTTCATCGGCAATGATGGTTGTTTTCAAGGTTTTGCTTTCGCCAGCCTCTATCTCTTCCCAAAGTCCAGAGTTATCCTCATCTTCATACCTAAGCCCGGAATCTACACTTACATTAAAATACTCATGACATTCGTAATTATCATCAGAAATCCGGCAGCAATAAATACCCTTCGCTGCAACATCCTCCATAACATAGGTAGCCTGGTCCGCTCCCTCAATTACTTCATAGTCATCTTTTTCTGCATTCCATTTGCTCCACTGATATTTAAGATCTTTTCCCAGCAGTGAATATGCAGCAGATTTCAAGGCTTTTTGTTCATGTACCTTGACAGATACATCTTCATAACGATTGTCCTCATCTTCACTGTTTTCCAGGGCAATCGTTTTTACCCTGACGCCATAATACTCATATTGTGAGAGCCCATCTGCATCAGTTGTAACACAATAATAAAGCTTAGACTGCACAGCGCTTTCAATTACAAGTACAGAACCGGTTGCACCTTCTATCGGAACTTTGTCTTCGAAGTTCTTGTCCCAGTCACATTCATACCACTGATAAGTCAATGCCGAGCCATCTGTAGAATAAGCCTCTGACGTAAGTTCTACACGGTCATAAAGTTTTACATTCGGCCAGTGGTCTGTATTATAATTAACATCTATGCTCTCTGGTGAAACCAGATTCTCTGTTTCCTGCGGTTCTTCCGTTGCCTGGAAATCTGACTCTGCTCCGGCAGCACCCTCGTCAGATGTAAATCCATCTTCCGCATCTGCGCTTTCAAAAGCATCCGCTCCAGCCCCGCCCGCGTCCGATGCAGCCTCTTCTACTGCAAATCCGTCAGCTGTGCCCTCGCTGCTTTCCACTTCCGCACTGATCTCATCTCCAGCTATAAATCCGTCTGTTTCTTCCGCAGCACTGACCATCAGGCTGTTTGCCGGAAGAGAAGTCACGGTCATAGCCAGCGCCATAAACAGTGCTATTCGTTTTCTCTTCATGTGTATTCCTCCCGTTTATTTTTTCGATCTACTGCTGTGCAGCAATCAATTATAAACTAATTTTAACGGATTTTATCTATATTTTCAATTAAATTCTGTGCACTTTTCATCCAATTTTGAAATCTTAAATTTGTACACTTTGCCTAATAAACTCCACACATTAGACCAAACAGGCTCTAGAGCGTGCCTGCAAAAAAAGCTGTCGTTTTACCAGCACTTCGCACCGGGCGCAGCCTGTAAAACAACAGCTTTCCTACTATTTCTTAATTCAGTTCCAATCTCTTATTCTTCCGTATCCTCCGCCGGTTCTGCTGGAATAAATACGCGGGAATTTTCGTGTTTTTCTTTTTTCTTTAATGCGTCTGCCCTCTCAGTGGCTTCCTTGCAGAATTCCATCTGGGAATTGATGAGAAGCTTGCCTCTCTTGTCCTGCTTCTCGTAGGTTCCGTCTGGCTGGAGAAGGTGGGCTTTCACATTGTCGCGGAATTCCAGGTCCAGTACATGCTTGATCTCGTTCTTGATCTGCTCGTCCTCAACCGGGAAAACGATCTCCACACGGCGGTCCAGATTACGGGGCATCCAGTCTGCACTGCCCATATAGATCTCATCGCTTCCGTTATTGTGGAAATAGAAAATACGGCTGTGCTCCAGGAAGTTTCCTACAATGGAACGCACATGGATATTCTCACTCACCCCCTGGATTCCCACTCTCAGACAGCAGATACCGCGGATCAACAGGTAAATCTGCACGCCACAGGAGGAAGCATGATAAAGAGCTGCAATGATCTTCGGATCGCAAAGAGAGTTCATCTTCGCCACGATCATAGCCGGCATTCCCTTCTTGGCATGCTCCGCCTCTCTTTCGATCAGCTTCAGGAAACGATCCTTCATCCAGATCGGGGCAACGATCAGACGGTTCCAGCTCTTCGGCTCGGAATATCCAGATAACATGTTAAATACCGCTGTAGCATCCTCGCCGAAACGCTCGTCGCAGGTAAAGATACCGCAGTCTGTATACAGCTTGGCAGTAGAATCATTATAATTACCGGTTGCCAGATGAACATAACGGCGGATTCCCGTATCCTCACGGCGGACCACAAGAGTGATCTTACTATGTGTCTTCAGTCCAACCAGACCGTAAATAACGTGACAGCCTGCTTTTTCCAGCATTTTCGCCCACACAATGTTGTGTTCCTCATCAAAACGTGCCTTCAGCTCTACCAGAACGGAAACCTGTTTGCCATTCTCTGCTGCCTGGGCAAGTGCTGCAATGATCGGGGAATTTCCGCTGACACGGTACAGCGTCTGCTTGATTGCCAGTACATCCGGATCCTTAGCCGCCTGGCGGACAAAGTTCACAACCGGGTCAAAGCTCATATATGGATGGTGAAGGAACACATCTCCCTCACGGATCACCTGGAAAATATCCTTGCTGGTATCTGCAAATGCAGGTACCACAGCAGGTGTATATTTCGGCTCTTTGTACTGGTCAAAGCCATCCTGTCCGTAAACCTTCATCAGCATGGTCAGATCCAGCGGTCCGTTAATATAGAAAATATCCTCTTCCTTAATGTCAAATTCTTTTTTCAGAATGCCAAGGAGTCTGGAATCTGTCTTATCCTCCACTTCCAGGCGGATCACCTCGCCCCACTGGCGCTTCTTCAGCTGCTTCTGGATCTCTACCAGAAGATCCTCTGCGCCATCCTCATCAATGGAAAGGTCCGCATTTCTCATAATACGGTATGGATGTGCACAAACCACGTCATAGCCAAGGAAAAGCTTATCGATATTGCGCTCAATGATCTCCTCCAGAAGGATCACTGTGGTATCCTCTTTTTTATCAGATGGGATCACAATGACACGGGGCAGTACAGATGGCACCTGCACAGTGGCAAATACCAGCACCTCTTTTCCCTTTTTCTTGTCTTTCCTGGAAATCAGGGCACCAATATTCAGGGTCTTGTTGCGGATCAGCGGGAACGGTCTGGAAGAATCCATGGCCATAGGTGTAAGGACCGGATAAACATTGTCATCAAAATAACGGTCCACATACTCCTGCTGCTCCTGGTTTAATTTCTCATGCTCCATCACCAGATGCAGCCCAACCTTCTCCAATGCCGGAAGAAGGGAGCGGTTCAGGGTGCTGTACTGGGAACGGACAAGCTCATGAGTCTGGGCGCTGATCTCTTTTAGCTGCTCCTTAGGACTCATTCCGGCAATATCTGTTTTCTCATAGCCAGCGTGCACCTGATCCTTCAAAGAAGCCACACGGACCATATAGAACTCATCCAGGTTGGAAGATACAATGCTGGTAAATTTCAGCCTTTCAAATAATGGCAGGCTTTTATCTCTTGCTTCTGAGAGAACACGGTCGTCAAACTTCAGCCAGCTTAACTCCCTGTTCACGAAATACTCCGGTTTTTCAAAATTTTTCAGATCCATTGTGCCCCTCCTCACACTTTTCTCTTACGTCTGAATACCAGACGGATGCCAAATACCTCTTCAAAAAACTCAACTTTATCCATAAGAAGCCCAAGCTCCAGGGAAATATCCTGCTCAGAATCTACGGTGAGAAGCAGGGTTCTGTCCTTAAGCACAGCCTTCATATTCTTTACCTTCTGATAATGGCTGCGGTCCATGGCATTTGCAATACGAAGGATCGCGGTCAGCTTGGCGATCAGCAGATATACGGAACGGTCCATTCCGATCTCCCCTGCAATCTCGCTGTAATAAACAAATTCTGTGGTGTTATAGCGCACTGCATTTGCAATGATCTGGCGCTCTTCTGTGGAAAGTCCGATGATCTCTGTGGCCATAATGATCTGGTAAGAACACTCTGCCACATCACCCATGCTGATGTATTTTCCACAGTCATGAAGCTGAACCGCAATCTGAAGAAGCAGACGCTCCCTGTCTCCCATTCCATGAACCTTCTTCATGCTGTCAAAAATGGCCAGTGCCAGGTCGGTAGTACCCTTGATATGGTCTTTTCCAGTGGAATAACGTTTGGCAATGTTCCTGGATGCCACCAGAATATCATTTTCGAAATTGTGTGCACTCTTGATAAAATTCTTCTTTTCCCCGAAGTCATAGGCAATACCGTCAAGAAGAGATACACCCGGCATCCACAAAGACTCTGCATTGAAAAGATCCATAAAGTCCTTACAGATGACCATAGTCGGCACAATGAGAGTGGCATACTCCGGATCAATGTCCATCTCCTCTGCCAGAGACTCCTCTGTCTTATAGACTGTGTTCTCATAGCGCTTCTCAAACTCTGCTTTTGTGAGAATATTATCCTGTCTCTCTTCCCGGAAAATGGTCTCTGTAAGGAAATCTCCCATAAGAATCACATTCTTAATGTCCCGGTCCTTCAGGTAAAGGCGCTTAAAGCCTGTCAGGTCATTGCGGATAAATTCCTCTACCAGCTGTGCATAGTTGGTGTTGGTTTTCTCCAGCTCTTTCAAACGCTGGCGGATACGCACGCTTCCCATTTTCAGGCTCTGGGTAGTAACAAGCGTATCCTTGTCAAACAGGGAGATCTGCAGGTTTCCGCCTCCTACGTCCAGAATGGCTGTTCCCTTCTGGATCATTTTCTTGAAGCCGTTCTCAATGGCTGCGATGGACTTATAGCCAAGGAAATGCTGTTCTGCATTGCTTAACACTTCTACATAAACTCCGGTTCTTCTGTAAATCTGATCAATGATAATGATCGGATTCTTCATCTCGCGGAACACACTGGTGGTGCAGGCGCGGTACTCCTTCACCCCGTACTCTGCCATGATCCGCTTAAAATCATTCAGAACCTCACAGATGGTATCTACCTTGTCTACCTCCATGGTCCCGCCGGAATACACCCCTACTCCAAGATTCAGACGATACCGGATATCGTCCACCGTCCGAAAGCTGCCCTTTTTGGAAAATTCGAAAATTTTCATGGTGATCTCATAGGAACTGATATCAATTGCCGCAAATGTGGTCACTGCCATACATTTCTCCCTCCTGCCAAGGATTATTTTTCTTCACTTGTACCCAGAATATGGTCAATAAACTGCTGTGCGGTTCTTCCTGTCAGGCCGCCGTGGGAAAGCTCCCAGGCATTTGCCTTCATAAGGAGTTCTTCTGTTGGCATTGTAACGCCATAGCGCTGGGCCAGCGTAGTTACAATATTCTGGAATTCTTTCTTGTTCGGTGCTCCGAAATAGATGCGCACACCAAAACGGTAAACCAGGGAAAGCTTCTCCTGTACAGTATCTGAGGAATGCAGATCTTCATCGTCTGCCACCTCCAGCTTATCCCCTGATTTCTCACGTACAAGATGACGCCGGTTGCTGGTTGCATAGATCAGAATGTTGTCCGGCTTTTTCTCAAGGCCGCCTTCGATCACTGCTTTCAGATACTTATATTCGATTTCAAATTCCTCAAAGGAAAGATCGTCCATGTAAAGAATAAATTTATAGTTCCGGTTCTTGATCTGTGCGATCACATCATTCAGATCCTGGAACTGATGCTTGTACACCTCGATAATACGAAGCCCTTCATCATAGTAGCGGTTCAGGATTCCCTTGATACTGGAGGATTTACCAGTTCCTGCATCACCAAAAAGGAGACAGTTGTTGGCCTTTCTTCCTCTTACAAAGGCTTCTGTATTCTCAATCAGCTTCTGCTTAGGGATCTCATATCCAACCAGATCGTCCAGATTTACATGGGCAATTCTGGTAATCGGTGCGATCACCGGCTTGCCGTCCATGCCATGCTCAATACGAAATGCCTTGTTCAGTCCCAGCTTACCCACACCGAAATCCTTGTAGAACTGTACCATGTCTGCCATAAATTCTTCCACAGTCGCAGCCTCTGCCAGTGTTTTGCTCATATCGCAGATTCTGTCACAGATACGCTGGTTATATACCTTGCTGTTACATCCTGTATTCACATAGCTGCAAAGAAAACCTGCACAGCCTGTTCCGAAAGCCTTGTCAAAAACAGCAAGATCAAAATCATAGAGCTCCTTGAAAATCTGGAAATCATGAAGTGCCAGGTGATTAATACTACCCTCCACGGCTCCCCGGATCTCGGAAGCGGTGCTGAATGCGTTCTCGTGATTGACCAGAAGCTGTGTCAGATATGTGTGCCACAGATTTCCGGAAAATCCGTACATGCCTGCCATTTCCACCAGACTGCCAACCATGTGGAAAAATTCTTCCTTACGGTTTCCCAGATCTTCTTCTGCTTCATAGCTGTTCATCAGTGATGTCATTGTATGCAGTACCCCACCGTTTTCAAAATCGCGGTAAAGGATACATTCTTCTGTTCTTGCCATTTTTGTTTCCTCTCAATCCATGGTGCATTTACATGTTTCTATTTTCCAGACTACTATTTGCGGTCTTCCTACCGGTACGCGTCCAGATTCGTAAATTCCTGTATTTGCAACCGTTTTTCCATTTTACTTTTCTTATATTAAAAATAGATAAAACTTTCTTAAATTCTTTGGTTAATTTTTAACAATTATAGTGGAGCCGTATCTCCAAAATTATCTTCTGCAATTAATAATTGCCCAGAATTTTCAAATAACTGGTCTCCGCTTCCATGCCACGCAGGGCATTTTTCACTGCGCTGTCCCGTAAATTTCCTTCGAAATCCACGAAGAAACGGTATTCCCAGGTCTTGCCAACAATGGGGCGTGACTCGATCTTAGTCATGTTCAGGCCATTATAGATCATATGGGAGAGCACGTTGTAAAGTGTTCCGCTCTCGTGGCGCGCCTCAAAGCACACGCTGATCCTGGAGCTGTTATTCTCATAAACCGGCTTTTTCGCCAGAATAATAAACCGGGTCACGTTGCTGTCATTTTTGCAGATATTCTCTGCCAGAACCTTCAGATTATAAAGTTCTCCTGCATCCCGGCTTGCAATCGCCGCGTGTGTCTTATCCTGCTCCTCGCTGACCTTCTTGGCTGCAGCTGCAGTATTGCTTACTGCTGCCTGCTTCCAGTTTCTATGCGTTTCCAGATATTCCTTGCACTGGGCAAGTCCCTGTGGATGGGAATAGACACAGGATAGATCGGAAAGCTCTGCTTCAGGCATACCAAGCAGTACATGCTCTACCTTCAGCACCTGTTCTCCCACAATAAACAAATTATATTCGGTAAGAAGGTCATAAATGTCCGCCACAATTCCCGCTGTGGAATTTTCAATAGGAAGAACTGCATAATCGGCTCTTCCAGCTGCTACTTCTTCCATGGCATCCCGAAACAGCTTCACATGATAGCTTTTAATATCCTCCTGGAAATAAGCACGCATGGCACCGTAGCTGTAAGCACCTTCTACCCCCTGGAAAACAACGGTCACATTATTTCTTGGAAGCTGGTCTACCATCTGGAAATCCTCTTCCTCTTTAGGACCATACTGGGTAAGAAGCTGGTACTGGCGTTTTCTGCTGATTGCCATGATCTGCTGAAAAAGCTCCTGTGCACCAAGCTCATTGAATTCTCCATGGGCTTTTTTCCGGATTTCTTCCAGCTTGGCACATTCCCGTTCCGGATCCAGCACCTTCTTTCCAGTGCGGATCTTATACTCTGCAACTTCCTCGCAGACCTTCATTCGTTTCTCGAAAAGCTCTACCATCTGGTTGTCAATTTCGTCTATTTTCCGTCTGCATTCCTGCAAATCTGTCATATTGTTTCCTCTCAAATTCCTGTATTTTATAATTCTCCCTGTACTCTGACTATGCACTGTAGCTTCAACTGTTCCATGCTCCACTTCGCACAATATTTCCCCAGTTCAAAGTCCGGCAGCTCATTTTTTGCACGTTTCTTCTACTGCCCTTGTAAGCTCTCCAATAAATGAAAGAGACCCAAACGCCAGGATCACACTATCCTTATCGTCGTCAGCATAATGAAAAGCCTTCTCAACCGCTTCCTTTATACTCTTAGTACTCTCCGCACTGGAATTATACACCCGCGCAGCCTTCGCCAGCTCTTCTGCCGGCAATGCCCGTGGATTATCCGGTGTCTCTATGGTATAAATTTTCTCTGCAAAATGCGCTGTTTTCTCAAGGACAAGGTTATATTCTTTATCCGCAAATACGCCCATAATATAGATCAGTTTTTTCCCTTTAAAATAATGACGGATGGATTCTGCCATCTTGTCTGCGGCACCTGCGTTGTGAGCCCCATCCACAATAAAAAGGGGCTTTTTACAGATTACCGTAAATCTTCCCTTCCAGCTTGTGTGCAGAAGCCCGTCCTTTCGCTGTTCCATGGTGGTATGCCAGCCAAGCTGATCCAGTTCTTCCAGTGCATTTAATGCCAGCACTGCATTTTCCTTCTGGTAAACGCCTGCAAGGGAAATCTCAAATACTTCCCCTTTATAGGAAAATCTCTGTCCAAATACACTCTCTGCTTCCAGAACTGCTTCATCTGGATCAGATACCACACAGGGAACCTCAAGCCGGCTGCACGTATCCTTGATCACCTGGGCAGCGTCTGGCTGCTGCTTCGTCGTCACCACATGGCAGCCGCTTTTAATGATCCCGGCTTTTTTCTCTGCAATTTCTCCAAGGGTATTTCCAAGAAATGACATATGATCCATACTGATAGAAACCAGTATGGCCAGTTTGGTAGTTTTTACAATGTTGGTGGCATCCAGATTGCCGCCCATTCCAGTCTCCAGAAGGACCAGATCACAGTTTTCTTCTTTAAAATATAAAAATGCTGCAGCAGTTTCGATTTCAAAAGGGGTGGGATGATTCAGCCCGGCTTCTGTCATCCTGGCAATTGCCTGGGAAATTGTTGTCACATGCTTCGCAAATTTTTCCCGGGAAATCTTCTCCCCAGCGATCTCCAGACGTTCTCTGTAGGAATAGAGAGTTGGAGATATGTATCTGCCAACTTTATAGCCGGCTCTTGTAAGGGTCCTATATAAATACGCAATTACCGAGCCTTTTCCATTGGTTCCGGCAACATGCACATAGGAAAGCGCATCCTGTGGATTTCCAAGGCGCGCCAGCATTTCACGCATATTATCCAGTCCCAATACGGAACCATATTTCGTTGAATCGTCGATGTAGGCCCGACACTCCTGATAGTCCATAATAAAAACTCCTCATTTATTAATATTCGCAATGCTACGCCTTGCATATTTTGGCGGGAACCGCAAACTCCGCTTTGCTACGTTTGCGTATCGGAAATACGCAATGCTACGCCTTGCATATTTTGGCGGGAACCGCAAACTCCGCTTTGCTACGTTTGCGTATCGGAAATACGCAATGCTACGCCTTGCATATTTCCTCCATTATACCCTTGTAGAATAAAATAAGCAAGAATGGGAATGTTATTTTTAACTATCGAATTGGCATGAACGGAATAAAATATAGTTCTTATACGAGGAGGCTGAACATATGAAAAAACACCCATTTCTCTTCTGCGGTTTTACGGGCTGGTGCCTGGAAATTCTTTGGACGGGGCTCCATTCCCTGCTTCGGGGAGATGCAGCCATGAAGGGCACCACCTCCCTTCTTATGTTCCCCATTTATGGCTGCGCAGCCTTGATCCTGCCTGCATACAAAAGGCTGAAAAGCCTTCCCATACTCCTGCGTGGCTTCCTCTACACCGCCGGATTTTACCTTGGGGAATTTACCAGCGGTTCTGTTTTACAGGCTTTTCACATGTGCCCCTGGGACTATTCCGGAGCGCCCCATCAATATAAAGGGATCATCCGTCTGGACTATCTTCCGGTCTGGTTTCTCACCGGATTGTTTTTCGAAAAAATACTTACAAAATCTTCTTGAAAAATCATTCCAAGTAGTATATGATAGGTCGAAGAGATTTTGAACCAAAAAAACACACTCATAATGGAGGTATATCATGAGACACTTAATGAGTCCGCTGGATCTTAGTGTTCCGGAGCTTGAGAAGCTTCTGGATCTTGCCAGCGATATTGAGAAAAACCCCAAAAAATACGCACATACCTGTGACGACAAACGGCTTGCCACACTTTTCTATGAGCCAAGTACCCGTACCCGTCTCAGTTTTGAAGCTGCTATGATGAACCTTGGCGGTAAGGTTCTTGGTTTCTCATCTGCAGATTCCAGTTCCGCAGCGAAAGGGGAAACCGTTGCCGATACCATTCGTGTTGTTTCCTGCTATGCAGACATCTGTGCTATGCGTCATCCGAAAGAAGGTGCTCCGCTGGTAGCTTCTATGGTTTCTAATATTCCTGTTATCAATGCCGGCGATGGCGGTCATCAGCATCCTACCCAGACACTTACAGACTTACTCACCATCCGCTCCTTAAAGGGTCGTCTTGATAACATTACAATCGGTCTGTGCGGAGATCTGAAATTCGGACGTACCGTTCATTCCCTGATTGAGGCACTGGTTCGCTACAACAATGTAAAATTCGTACTGATTTCTCCGGAAGAGCTTCGTATTCCAAGCTATATCCGTGAGGATGTGCTGAAGAAGAACAACATTGAGTTCTTAGAAGTAGAACGTCTGGAGGATGCAATTCCGGAGCTTGACATTCTTTACATGACACGTGTTCAGAAGGAGCGTTTCTTCAATGAGGAAGATTATGTTCGTATGAAGGATTTCTACATACTGGACAAGCAGAAGCTTTCCCTTGCAAAGGATGACATGTACATTCTTCATCCGCTTCCTCGTGTTAACGAAATTTCTGTTGAAGTGGACAGCGATCCGAGAGCTGCATACTTTAAACAGGCCCAGTACGGTGTATATGTCCGTATGGCCCTGATTCTTACATTATTGGAGGTGGAACTGCCATGTTAAATGTTGGAGCACTTCGTGAAGGTTTCGTATTAGACCATATCAAAGCCGGCAAGGCTATGACTATTTATCATGACCTGAAGCTTGACAAGCTTGATTGTACTGTTGCGATCATCAAGAACGCAAAGAGCAATAAGATGGGCAAAAAAGACATCATCAAGGTTGAGTGCCCGATTGAAGATCTGGATCTGGATATCCTTGGTTTCATTGATCACAATATCACCGTAAATATTATTAAGGATGAGAAGATCGTTGAGAAAAAAGACCTTCGTCTTCCGAAGCAGGTTGTAAACGTGATCAGATGTAAGAATCCCCGCTGTATCACTTCTATCGAGCAGGGACTGGATCAGGTGTTTGTTCTGGCTGATGAGGAGAATGAGGTTTACAGATGTAAATATTGTGAGGAGAAATACTCCGGTCACAGAAATAAATAAGTTTTCTCTGTAAATCATTGTTTTTATAACAATATTGATATTTTATTGTGGAAGCTGAATACAGCTTCCACTTTTTTTGCCTTAGAGCGTGTTTGAGAGTGGAAAAAGACCTTTGGGCCCTGGTATCGGAGCGTTTTTATGTAATAGGAACATTACGGAGCAATTTCCTATTACATAAAAAACCTGGGAAAATCCAGCAGTGCTGAACCTTCTCAGGTTAAATATCACATTGTATCATACAATCCGATTCTTAAATACGCAAGCAGACCGATAAGCCGGGTTATGTCGTTGAGTGATCATCTGTCTAGGCCTTCCGTTGCCGAAAGGCTCAAGCGACCTACCTGAAAGCACGACGGGCCGCCGTATCGCTTTCTGCTCGGTCTTGCTTCGAATGGAGTTTACATGTGCCCGGCCTGTTACCAGGACGGCGGTAGTCTCTTACACTGCCTTTCCACCCTTACCATGGCAAGCCATGGCGGTTTATTTCTGTTGCACTGGTCTGGGAGTTGCCTCCACCGGACGTTATCCGGCATCCTGCCCTGTGAAGCCCGGACTTTCCTCGTCTGAACCCTTTCGTCTGTCCAGCCGCGATCACCTGGCCTGCTTGCGCAAGTGCTATTTTAACATTATTGTGGTAAGATGTAAAGCACTATTTCTCATTTCTCCCTGTCGTAGGACCTGTTAAGGTTACGGTAAACGGAGTAAACAGTAACCCTGTAAATAATCACTTGAGTAAATCTTTATACTCTTTCTTTTCAAGTTCCTTCTCATATGCAGCATAGGCTTCTGACAGAGAGCTATACGCTTTACCGTCCCCGGCCTTAATAACCCCTTCATACCCCCATTTATTATAAAGGTGATTGGAAATTGCCACATATGTTACATCTCCTTTCTTTCTCTCGGCCGTTTGAGATTTCGAGACGTAATATTTTCCATCTCCTCTTTGAATCAATATTGGTATTGTCTTACCAGCTCCCACCTGATTAGTATCAAATGAAGTCCAAAACAAATATCTTTCAGATGCTTTGTCTGAATTTCCATTTCCAAGAAACGCCCATGTACCATTCTTCAGCAGACTTTGTTCGCCCAATACTTTTTCAATTTTCGGGACAAAAGTTGAAAAACTCGCTTTCGAATCAATTTCAAAATTACTGTTTGAACTTATCTTCGCATCACTCAGACAGCCACTGTTTTCCAGAGTTTTAAAGAAATTCTCACTCATGTCATAGCTATTTGGCGCAGAAGTCCCATTCCCGCTCCACACAAATTTGGTTCCCTTTTCCTGGGTAAACGAAATCTTACATTGTCCACCTGCTCCTGGCTTTCCAATCCAATTCGCCGTATCGCTTTCCTTTACCGAATGGCTGATTCCTCCAATTGTAATTATATCCGCCGACTGCCAGTCATTCTGTTTCTGTTTCAAATCGACAGTAACCACTTTATCGTAGTTTCCCATGTTTGCCTCAGTCAGCACTTCTGCATAAGCAGCGCGTACATTTGCAAGGTCTGCTGCTTCCCTGCTTTTTTCCAACTGGTTTCCGAAAACAGGTATTGCAACAGCCACCAGTACCGCAATAATTGCAACCACAATCAAAAGCTCAGCCAATGTAAAGCCTTCGCGACTTTTTTTCATATAAAATACTCCTCAATTATTACTGTTCACTGGTGACATTCCGCGAGGTGTTTTTTGTGAACGTAGTTCACAGAAAACCCGAGAATTAAGTTTGCGCAGCAAACGTTACTTCTTGTGCTTGTCACAAGAAGGTTCGTTTTTCTGTGCATCGCGGAGCGCGTTTCTGTGAACGGAGTGAACAGTAACCCTCAATTTCTTACAAGCACATCTGTATCATCAGGTGTTAAAACAGCTTCCCCCTATAAATTCTCTTAACAGGGAATTATTAGGCACTTCCTCGCTTGGCACAGCTACAAAATAATCAAAAAATTTCAGCAGCCTGTTTGCCTCCAGATATTCCGGCTCCTCCTTGGAAATTCCGAAGAGAAGAGGCTCTGCGTATACCTTCAGACATGCCAGTTCATAGATCAGTGCCGAGTTAAACATAACATCCGCTTCTTCCTGGTATGGAAAAATATTTTTCTCCTCGCCGCGTCTTACAGAGGGCCATCTTGCAATGGTCTCGCTGGCTGAGGTTCCTCTGGTTCTTGCGTCCCGGACGATCCTGCGGATCAGCCTGCCGTCCGTGGTAGGAATCCGGTTGTGTTCATCAATGTTCAGCTGGGTGAGGGCACTGATATAGATTTTGAACTTGCTCTCCTTTGGAAGTGCATAGCTTAATTTGTCATTCAGGCCGTGGATTCCCTCAATAACAAGGATGTCTTCTTTTCCCAGCTGGAGAAAATCACCTTTATACTCTCTCTGCCCGGTCTTGAAGTTGAACACCGGAAGTTCTACTCTCTCTCCATTAAGAAGTGCCAGCATATCTTTATTGAACTGCTCCACATCAATGGCTTCCAGACACTCGTAATCCTTTTCCCCGAATTCATCCAGCGGGGTATGCTCTCTGTTTACAAAATAATTGTCAACAGCAATGGGATGTGGCTTCATTCCATGTGCTGCCAGCTGAATGGAAAGCCTGTGGGAAAAGGTAGTCTTACCAGAGGAGGACGGGCCGGCGATCATGACGAACTTCTTGTTTCCGGACTCCACGATCTGCTCTGCAATTCTGGCAATTCCAGACTCCTGGATGGCCTCCTGCATGAGAAGGATCTTCTGTATCCCCTGGGAAACGATCTGGTCATTCAGCTCACCTACTGTGGAGATTTCCAGCTTTCTGCCCCACTCTTCAGAATCCTTCTGCACCTGGAAAATCTTCTCCTGGGGCTGGAATTCCGGAAGCACATCCGGAGCCTTAGCCTCCGGCAGAATCAGCACAAAGCCTTCATCATACAGCTTCAGGTCAAAATATGGCACATAGCCGGTATCGTAAGCCATTGCCCCGTAAAAATAGTCCTCGAAATTCTCTATGCTGTAAATATTTACCCTGGAAACCCTGCGATAGCGGAACAGCTTCTCTTTATCATACATTCTGTGATGATGAAAAAGTGCAATTGCTTCATCTGTTCCTACGCTTCGTTTCTTCACCGGGATTTTCTGCTCCACCAGCTCTGTCATCCGCTTCTTTACCTGGTCAAGAAATGCCTGATCCAGCTTCTGTTCTCCCGCCATGGTAAAGTAAAAACCGCTTCCTACAGAATAATGAAGCACCACTTTATCTACTTTTTCTTTGCCTGCAAGATCGTAAATTGCCTTTAAAAGCACCAGACATGCTGTTCGCTTATAGGTTTTATTTCCAATGCTGTCTTTTGTGGTGACCAGCCGGACTTCGCCGTCCCGTTCTGCTTTTTTATGAAGCTCACAGATCTTGCCTCCTGCAATTACAAGAATAACAGGGGCCGGGCTGGTCTTTTCGTACTCTTTTACAACTTCTTTGTAGGTAATTCCCATGGGAAACTCTCTGGTTTCCCCATTGATTGTAAGTTTCACTGCATGATCCATAAAATCTCCTTTTCTGATCCGAAAGATCAATCAGGCTAAACATAAATCACATTTTCCAAAACCAGACAATATTATTCTGACAACCCATTTTATCTCCAGACGGACGTCATCCCACCATCCACAACAGGTCTCAACCCTATAATATGGTATACGGGCTTCTCACCTTTGCGCAGCTGACTGTAAGCTCCGGAAACGCTTTTGCCAGTCTTTCCTTCATATCTTCCATAAAAATATATTCCGTACCGTAATGACCTGCGTCAATGATTGCAAGCCCCTGGGCTACGGTATCAATTCCGGTATGATGGTCAATATCACCTGTCACATATACATCTGCCCCGGCTGCAAGCACATCCTGGATCATGCTTTTACCAGAGCCGGTACATACGGCAGCTGTTTTCACAGTCTGTTCCAGATTTCCGTACACTTTCACATCTGAAAGCTTCAGGTTCTTCTTTACAAGAAGGGCGTACTCCTTTAAAGTCATCTCACAAGGCAGATTTCCTACACGTCCAAAGCCAATGGGCTCCCCGTCTTTTTCCCCGGTGGCACAAAGTACCTTCGTATCTGACAGTTCCAGATATCCGGCACTTAAATCTGCCATTCCCAGAATATCATAGTTGGTGTGCATTGCATAATAAGATATTCCATGGCGCACCAGACTGATAATCTTCCGTCCTGTAAAGCTGTGATTATTGATCTTCTTAATACCGGAAAAGATCATAGGATGATGGGTAACGATCATGTCAGCGCCAGCCCGGATAGCCTCGTCTAACACTGCTTCGGTAAGATCAAGGGCAAGAAAGACATGTTTTACCTCACTCTCGTCATCTCCTGTAAGAAGTCCCACATTGTCCCAGTCCTCTGCAACTGCTGCCGGAAAATTTCCTCCCAGCCAGTCTGTCAGTTCTTTAACCTTCATATTCTGCCAGCGCAGCAGCGATCAGCTGCGCCTCCTCCTTTACTTCCAAAATGCGGGCAGTAACTGCCTCTGCCTTCGGTGCCGTTTCCAATTGTTCCAGAATCTGGGAGCGGATCCGGGATTCCCGCTGAAGATAATGAAAAAGCACTGGGTTCTTTTCCTGAAGAAGATATTTGCCAAAGGCTTCCTCCAAGGTGTAAGCAGCTGGATTCTCCGGCGTTTCTGCCCATTCATCAGCATGCAGATTCTCAGAAGAAGCGGCTTTCACAGACGTATTTTTTGTGAAAGAATCCACGTTATTTTTCAAACAGGCTCCATACACCACCCGCATCATGGGATAAAATTTCCCATCCTCTTCCACCATTTTCTCTTCCGTGATCTCCCAGCCTTCAGACTGGATAAATCTGCGAAAATGGGGAATATCGGACTGGGGCTGTAAAATCAGCTCAGAAAAAGAATCTCTCACAGACCTGCCATCTGTGAGAATCCTTTCCATAAGGGGACCGCCCATACCTGCGATCACAAGGGTGTCTCCCTCTCCAGCTTTCAAGCCTTCAAGTCCGTCTGAGAGCCGGGTCTGTATGTATTCCTCCAGTCCATACTGCTGGATATGTTCCTGTGCCCTGGAAAGGGGACCTTTGCGCACATCCATTGCAATGGCGGATGGAATTTTTTTCTGCTGTATCAGGTATACCGGCAGATATCCATGATCGCATCCCACATCTACCAGCCGGTTTCCTTCTGTCACCAGGTCTGCGATTGCAGACAGTCGTAAGGATAACTGCATAGTACTCTCCTTAGTCCAGGTAATCCTTCAGCTTGCGGCTGCGGCTTGGATGACGGAGCTTACGAAGAGCCTTTGCCTCAATCTGGCGGATACGCTCTCTGGTAACGTTAAACTCCTTGCCAACTTCCTCAAGGGTTCTTGCACGTCCATCATCAAGTCCGAAACGAAGGCGGAGGACCTTCTGTTCTCTCTCAGTAAGAGTTCCAAGAACCTCTACCAGCTGTTCCTTCAAAAGAGTAAATGCTGCTGCATCCGCCGGAACTGGAACATTATCATCCTGGATAAAATCTCCAAGATGGCTGTCCTCCTCCTCACCAATAGGGGTCTCCAGAGAAACCGGCTCCTGAGAAATCTTCAGGATCTCACGCACACGGTCAACCGGCATGTCCATCTCTTCCGCGATTTCCTCCGGAGTAGGTTCACGTCCAAGCTCCTGGAGTAACTGTCTGGAAACGCGGATCAGCTTGTTGATCGTCTCAACCATATGCACCGGAATACGGATGGTACGCGCCTGGTCTGCAATGGCTCTTGTGATAGCCTGACGGATCCACCAGGTAGCATAGGTACTGAACTTGTAACCTTTTCGGTAATCAAATTTTTCAACAGCCTTGATAAGACCAAGGTTGCCTTCCTGAATCAGATCCAGAAAAAGCATTCCACGTCCTACATAACGCTTTGCAATGCTGACAACAAGACGAAGGTTGGCTTCTGCCAGACGCTTCTTGGCATTTTCGTCGCCCTGTTCCATTTTCTTTGCAAGCTCGATTTCTTCTTCTGCTGAAAGAAGCGGAACTTTACCGATTTCTTTCAGATACATACGAACCGGATCCTCAATGCTCACACCTTCCGGAACGGAAAGATCGATCTTGTCCAGCTCTACTTCTTCCTCATCGTCCAGACCATCAATATCCATATCATCGTCCAGCATAAGGTCATCTGCACTGTTCTCTGTGATACGCAGCACATCTATCCCACTTGCCTCAAGGAAATCGAAGATCTTGTCCATCTGTTCCGCATCCAGTGGCTGGTCTTTGAAATAATCACTGATTTCCTGATATTCCAGTACATTTTTCTTCTTTTTTGCAAGCTCCAGAAGTCCCACCAGTTTCTCACTGAATTTGCCCATATTCATTTCCATAGGTACTCTAACCTCCATATAGTGTTAATATTTTATCCTTATTCAAAAGAAATATGCAATTGCTGCCTTTTTCTTCCAAGCTCTTCCAGATCCTTCTTGGCCTTTACAAGCTCCTGTAACGCTTCCATATCGGTCGGATCCCAGTTTTTATTTTTTTCCTCCAGACTTTCCTGCCTGATCCGGATCAAAGCATCGGAAAATGCCCGCTGCTGTTCCTCCTTTGTCTCAAGATGGATCGTGGCATTAAAGAGGGATGCCACTTCCCGCTGTTCCTCGCTGTCTGTAAAAGCATTCATAAGCCTGGCCGGGTTCACCTCACCCTCTTTGTGCTGCTTCCAAAGCATTTCCGCCACCTCTTTATAAAGGGGGACTACGAAATCAGAAGGGGAAAGATATTTCTCCACTGTGTCGAAGATTCCCGGATAGGTGACAAGCCAGGTAAGCATCAGCTTCTGGGATTTGTCAGAAGCATTCTCCCTTTTTTTCATGGGAGAACCGCCGGATTTCGGCTGGATCCGCTTCTCAGCAGGCGTTCCCTTCATAGCCAGGGTATTCACTCTCTTCCGAAGGTCTTCCACACTGATCCCGTACTTACGGTATTCCTTTACAATGGCTTCAATGTAAAGGTTCCGCTCCAGTTCGTCGGAAAGCTCCAGCAGATACTGGGCACACCGCTCAAAGAACCGGTTCTGTCCCTGGGGCTCATCCATGGGGAAATCCCCGAAAGCGATGCTCACACGGAACATGAAGCTGTCGGTGGCAGCTTCCAGCCTTTTCTCAAAGGCCTCGGCGCCCTCTGCCTTGATAAACTCATCCGGATCCTTGTGGGGCCGCAGGTTTACCACTCTGGAATTTACCCCAGCCTCCCTGAGAATGGGAATCGCTCTCAATGCGGCTTTCACACCAGCTTCATCACTGTCATAGAGAAGAAGCACTTCCTTGGTATACCGCTTCACCAGGCTGGCATGTCCGGATGTAAGTGCCGTTCCCAGGGAAGCCACCGCATTGGTAAAGCCAGCCTGGTGCATAGAGATCACATCCATATAGCCTTCGCAAAGGATCAGATAATTTTTTCTAGTCGTTCTGGCAATATTAAGTCCGTAAAGATTGCGGCTCTTATCAAAGATCTGAGTCTCCGGCGAGTTCAGATACTTGGGTTTACCGTCTCCCATAACTCGTCCTCCAAACCCGATCACCCTGTTATTTACATCCATAATAGGAAAAATAACACGGTTCCAGAACTTGTCATACATGCCCTGGCGCTCATCTACATTGAACAGTCCGGATTCCCGAAGAAGCTCATCACTGTAATTCTGGGATTTCAGATATTTGTACAGGTCATCGCTGTACTTGTCCGAATAGCCCAGCCCAAATTTTTGGATGGTCTCTTCGCTTAATCCTCTGCCAGTGAGATACTCATGGGCGATTTTTCCATTGTCGCGGCGCAGCTGGTAGTAAAAATACTGGGCTGCTTTTTTATTGATCTCAAGCAGGGTGGCACGCTTCTCGGCCTTCGCCCTTGCTTCTTTGGAGTATTCGATCCTGGGAAGCTCCACCCCGGCGCGCTCTGCCAGATGGGAGAGGGCTTCTCCAAAAGAATAATTCTCATATTGCATTACAAAATTGTATACATTTCCTCCAGCTCCGCAGCCGAAGCAGTAATACATCTGCTTGGACGGCGTTACGGAAAAGGAAGGGGTCTTCTCATTATGAAAAGGACACAGACCAAAATAGGAGCTTCCTCTTCTGGTCAGTCTTACATACTGGGATATCACGTCTACAATATCATTTTTCATTCGCACTTCTTCAATGATATCGTCGGAATAACGCATGCTTATCCTCCTTACACATAGTGTGCTGCACGTCCCCAAATGTGCCGTACAGTTTCAGCCGTAAACAAATATTATAACTTATTATAAGTATTTTGTCTATGCTTTTTAATATACGTTACTGCTCGCTCCGCGAACAGTAACCGCTTCGCGATGCACAGAAATCATGCATTCGCATGATTTCGCGCCGAGATTCTCGGGTTTTCTGTGAACTTTGTTCACCCAAAACACCTCGCGGAATATTGGCAATGAATAGTAACTAATATACCTCCCAGGCTCTTGGTATAAAAATCTCCTTGAATTTCTTCATGGAGTACTGGTCGGTCATTCCTGACAGCCAGTCGCATACCGCCCGGTCCTTTGGAACACCCTTTTTCTCAATAAGAGCGATGTACTCCTTTGACATTGCTTCGGGGTGATCTATGTAATACACATATAATTCTGTCAGCATTTTGATCGCTTTGGATTCTTCCTTCTTCGCAATGGGGTTCAGATATACCTTCTGGAACATCTCTGCCCGAAGATCCATAAGAGCCTGTTCTACAGGAGCGGACATCTGGATAGCAGGCTGATCAATGCTGTGCTCAATGATATCGTGCACAAATGTGTTCAACCGCTCTCTTGTGGTCTGTCCAAGAAAATCCCGGAGACTTGCTGAAATATCCTTCTCTGTAATGATCCCTGCCCGCTGTGCATCATCCATATCGTGATGCACATAGGCGATCTTATCGGAAAAACGGACTACCTGGCCTTCCAGAGTGGAAGGATGACCACTGGTGCGGTGGTTCAGGATTCCGTCTCTTGTCTCCCAGGTAAGGTTCAGGCCATCGCCATTTTTCTCCAGGACTTCCACCACACGGACGCTCTGCCGATAGTGGGCAAAGCCTTCTGGATGAACCGTATTAAGAGCGTTTTCTCCGGAATGGCCAAAAGGCGTATGCCCTAGATCATGTCCAAGGGCAATGGCTTCCACCAGATCTTCATTCAGCCGAAGTGCCTTGGCAATAGTCCTGGCGATCTGGGAAACCTCCAGGGTGTGGGTCAGCCGGTTCCGGTAGTGGTCTCCCTCTGGTGCCAGGAAGACCTGTGTCTTATCCTTCATCCTGCGAAATGCCTTGCTGTGCAGGATTCTGTCCCGGTCTCTCTGATATACGGTGCGGACATCACATTCTTCTTCCTCCCGGTCTCTTCCTCTGGAACGTCCGCTGTATGCCGCATAGGGACTTAAAAGTTCCAGTTCTCTTTCTTCCATGCTCTCTCTGATATTCATATATCTTCTATCCTCCAAAGACTGACAGGTGCGCTGATAATCTTCCTCCTATTAATTATATTCTACACAAAATTTCAAATTCCTCTTTTTTTCAAAAAAAACTTGAAAATTTTTAATTTTTTTCAAAAAATGTGTTGACAATCATATACCCCTTTGTTATACTAATATCCGTCGCAGCGAGAAAGAAACATTTCTCCGAGAGAAATGCGATATGCGGAAGTGTCGGAACTGGCAGACGAGCAAGACTAAGGATCTTGTGAGCATTGCGCTCGTGTGGGTTCAAGTCCCATCTTCCGCATGACTATTTAAATAGTCACAATTTCATATTTTATCGCGAAGAGGTTTACCTCTGTGAAATGCGGTATGCGGAAGTGTCGGAACTGGCAGACGAGCAAGACTAAGGATCTTGTAAGCATTGCGCTTGTGTGGGTTCAAGTCCCATCTTCCGCAT